>NZ_FTOP01000044.1 GCF_900156785.1 Belliella pelovolcani
TATAATACTCCCCAAAATTGAGACCAGAGGTTAAGTTAAAAAAAACCGTTTAAATTTAACCTTATGAACAAGCAAACAAGACGAAAGTTTTCTCCTGAGTTCAAGGCAAAAGTGGCCCTTGAAGCAATCAAGAATCAGTTTACATTGGCTGAATTGTCCAAGAAGTTCGATGTTAGCCCTGTGATTATCTCCAAGTGGAAGGGTGAGTTTTTGGATAATATGTCAGCTGTATTTGAAAAGGATCATTCAAAGAAAAAGGAAGAAGGCCCTGCCCTTGAGCAGCTCTATGCCCAGATCGGAGAGCTAAAAGTAGAGAATGACTTTTTAAAAAAAAGCTGCAAGAAACTGGGGATATGAAAGACCGGGCGACATTGGTTTGTTCCGATTATAAGGGGCTTTCTATAAGGAAACAGTGTGAAGTATTGGAGGTTCCCCGAAGCAGTCTATATTACAAACCAAAAGGGGAAAACGAGATCAATCTGAAACTGATGGGAATCATGGACAGGCATCTTACCGATCACCCTACTGAAGGCGTTGTGTCGATGGTCTATCTGTTGACAGGACTGGGCTTCGTTGTCGGCCCAAAGCGCATCAGGAGGCTTTTCAGGCTGATGGGCAGGGAAACCCTTTACAGGAGGAAGAACCTTACCAAATCCGGTTTGCGTGAATATATCAGGCCTTATCTTCTCAGGAACTTAAAGATTGAAAGGCCCAACCAAGTGTGGGTAACCGATATCACCTACATTCCGATGCAGAAGGGGTTTATGTTCCTGACCGCAGTCATGGATGTTTACAGCAGAAAAATACTGTCATGGGGTATATCCAACAGTCAGGACGCCAAATGGTGTAAGCAGGTAATCGAAGAGGCCATCAGAGAATATGGTAAGCCGGAGATAGTCAATTCCGATCAGGGAAGCCAGTACACATCAGCCTTATGGATCAATTACCTTGAAGGGCAGGATATCAAAGTATCAATGGACGGAAAGGGAAGGGCTTTGGACAATGTATATATTGAAAGGTTCTGGAAGTCGATCAAGTATGATTACATCTATCTGAACCCAAGCGAGGACGGTTATGACCTGCTCAAAGGTGTCAAGTGGTATATTGAATATTACAACCAAAAGGTTCATCATACCACTAGGGAGAAGCCTGGGGAAAGATATTATGGGGCAACCCAAAAAGCAGCATAAAGCAAAAGTTAGTTGTCCTATTTCCCAAGGGTACCCTTGGGAAATAGGACAACTAAAGAAGCATTAACAAAAAAATAAATTAACTTAGCAACTGATACTTTTGGTCCAACAAATGGGGAGTGTTATA
>NZ_FTOP01000043.1 GCF_900156785.1 Belliella pelovolcani
GGGATAGTTCATTAAACTGTGTCTAAGGTTTAATCTTTCTTTCAGCCTACTGTCTTAGTTGCCTTAAGGAAACTAAGACAGTAGGCTGAAAATTCAGTTTTTTTGTGGCACCCTATCCGGGTACAGCTCCATGATTTCACGCTGGATGGAAGTCCATCCCCTTGCATTTTTCTTCCATGACTTTTCGTTCCGACTGATCGATAAATAGAGCTGCTTTAACAGTGCTGTTTCCGATGCCCATGCAGCTTTGCTTTTTATCAGTTTTCGCATGATCCGATGTAGGGCCTCTACTGGATTGGTTGTATAGATCATCTTCCGCATTCCAACAGGAAAATCCAGGAATGCCATCAGCTCAGTCCAGTTGTCACGCCATTGCCGTACTATATACTTATATTTCTTGCCCCATGTGGCTTCAAAGGCTGACAATGCTGTTTTCGCACCTTCTTCAGTGGTGGAGGTGTATACCTGACGTAAGTCCTTTATTACAGCCTTCTTATCAGCTTCATCCACATATTTCAGCGAATTCCTCATTTGGTGAACAATGCACTTTTGGACAACTGAAGCAGGGAACACTTCCTGAATCTGTTCGGAAAATCCCTGTAGATCATCCGTGCAGACCACCAAAATATCGGCTACTCCTCTTGATTTAAGATCTTCCATTACCAGGCCCCATTTTTTAGCTCCTTCTCCGCCCGAGTTGATGTAAAGACCTAATACGTCCCTTTTCCCTTCCCAGTCCACCGAATATACCGTATAGAAGGCACTACTGATGTATTTGCCCTCCTGGCGTACTTTGAAGTGTATGGCATCCAGGTACACGATGGGATAAAAGCTTTGAAGGCTTCTTGTACGCCATTCCTGAATCTCAGGGAGCACCTTATCGGTAATCTGGGAGATACGACCTGCTGAGATACTCACCCCGTAAATCTCCTCCAGCAGACGCCTTACGTCTTCCACTGAATTACCCTGCGCATACAGGGCCAGTATCTGATCATCAAGGCCGCTGCTCAGTTCACGTTCACGTTTGCCTACCAGTTCGGGCTCAAAGTCTCCATTACGGTCTCTGGGAGTAGAAATATCCAGAAAACCAGCATCGCTAACCACTCGCTTGGGAGTCCTGCCGTTACGCTTATTTACATGGCCAGAGGCCCGCTCTTCTGATAGAAAACTCTCAATCTCTCCCTCAAGCATGGTATTCACCATTTGTTGTAAAATCTCACTAAATGGACTCTCTTTGCCCAGTAATCCTTTCTTACTGTAAAGACGTTCTTTCAAACGTTCACTCATCTTAGGATCATTTAATAAGTCATCAATTGTCTTTTTCTTGTTCATATTGTGTAAAGTTAGCAGACACACTTAAATGAACAGTCTC
>NZ_FTOP01000041.1 GCF_900156785.1 Belliella pelovolcani
CCTGACTTCGACAGTCGTCAGTCCCATTTAATCGTAAGGCTTTGATAGATAATGTTTTATATTTTTTGATTTTGAATTTGGGTGTCCCAGAGGTAATTTTGATTACTTTTAAGCATGTTTGTCCGCAAAAAGCCCAATAAAAGTGGCAAGATCAGTGTTCAGGTAATAGACAAGGTAGGGGGAAGTTATAAAGTCGCCAAAACCATAGGCAGTAGTTCCGATCCTGCAGAAGTTGAAGAGCTTTTTTCTTTGGGAGAAGAGTGGATAAGGAATTATAAAGGCATTATTGACATTCCCTTCAACAGTGAAGAACAGGTTGCAGAATCTGTCTTGGAAAGTGTAGAAAACATTACTGTTTCAGGTACAGAACTCCTCCTGAGTAAGATATTCAATGATATTGGGTTCAACGTAATCAAAGACGATATTTTTAAGTGGCTTGTTTATTCCAGGATATGTTTTCCGGCCAGCAAACTCAAGACCTGCGAATACCTGCAGACCTATCATGGCCTTGATTTTCATGTTCAGGATCTATACCGGTATATGGACAAGCTTTACAACAATTATAAAGAGATAGTACAGCTGATCAGTTTTGGTCACACCAAGAAAATACTGGGAGGAAGTATCAATATTGTCTTTTACGATTGTACCACACTCTATTTTGAAGTAGATCAGGAAGATGATCTCAGGAAGACCGGTTTTTCCAAAGAAGGCAAGCATCAGAATCCCCAGATAGTTTTGGGTTTACTGGTAGGTCTTGATGGGTACCCTTTGGCTTATGAGATTTTTGAGGGTAATAAGTTTGAGGGGCATACCATGATTCCGGTAATAGAGACTTTTAGGAAAAAGTATAATCTGCCCGCCCCGATAGTTGTGGCAGATTCTGGTTTGCTTTCCAAAAGCAATATCAAAGAATTACTTGATAACGGATATGAGTTCATTCTTGGGGCTCGTCTTAAGTCTTCCGGCACTAATCAAAAAAGCAAAGTGTTAGCTCTAGAGCTGGAAAATGGAGAGAGTGTTTCTGTGGATTGGGAAGAGAACCTTAGAATGGTCGTGAGCTACTCGGAAAAGAGGGCCAAGAAGGATAAGATCAACAGGGAAAAAGGGCTTAAAAAGCTCGAAAAACAGTTAGCTACAGGGAAACTCAACAAAACCCACATCAATAACAGGGGCTATAACAAATACCTAAAAATGGAAGGTGAGATAAAGATTGCCTTGGATATGGAAAAGTTTGAACAGGATGGGCAATGGGACGGTCTCAAAGGCTACATCACCAATACAAAGCTTGACAAAGAACAGGTGATTGAGAATTACAACAACTTATGGAAGATTGAAAAGGCCTTCAGAATAACCAAAAATGATATCAAGGTAAGACCAGTTTTCCATTACAAACAAAGGAGAATAGAAGCCCATATCAGCATTGCATTCGTAGCTTACAAGGTCTACAAGGAACTCGAAAGGCAGTTGAATGAAAAAGAAGCAAACCTTTCACCACAAAAAGCAATTGAAATAGCAAAAGGTATTTACACAGTAGAAATCCAACTCAAATCAACAGGGAAAAAGCTGAGAAAAACCCTGTTTTTGAACGAGGGTCAGCAAAAACTGGCAAAAATGTTCGATTTTTGATTTTGGGTGTCCCAGTGTCGAAGTCAGGA
>NZ_FTOP01000040.1 GCF_900156785.1 Belliella pelovolcani
CCTGTTTTGTGCGGGTATATTTTAGTTGAAAATTAAGTAATTGAATTTCATTGACTTATATTATTTGATTTTGTGTTTTTGGGTGTCTCGGACTATTTTTAGTTTATGTTTGTAAGACGCAAAAAGAATTCCAGCGGTAGCTTTAGTGTACAGATTATCCAAAAAGTGGGAAGAATCAATAAAGTTGTCAAGTCATTAGGTAGTTCTTTTGACGAATCAGAGCTTATTATTCTTGAAAGGCAAGCTAAGCTAGAAATCGAAAGAATGAAAGGTCAGGTTACTCTGTTTTCTAACGATCGGGATGCTAACCTTAAATCCGTTCTTTCTAATGTCAGCAATAGCGAAGTAGAGTTGGTTGGCCCCGATAATATTCTTGGTAAAGTTTATGAATCAATAGGTTATCATACTATTGGATTAGATGAACTTTTCAGAGATCTGATTATGTCTCGGCTTGTTTATCCTGGATCCAAGCTGAAAACCATAGATTATCTTGCCAGATTCAAGAACAAGGAAATTAGCGTTTATTCCATCTATCGTTATATGGATAAGATCCATGGAAAATATAAAGACAAGATTGAAGAGTTGACATTTAAACACTTCAAGCAGGTTTTAGGAGGAAATATCGGTCTTGTTTTTTATGATATGACTACGCTTTACTTCGAGATACCAGATGAAGATGATTTACGGAAAATAGGCTATTCAAAAGATGGTAAACACCAGCATCCCCAGATTAAATTAGGGCTGCTTGTAGGACCTGAAGGTTATCCTTTGGGGTATGATATTTTTGAAGGAAGCACCTATGAAGGACATACGCTTATTCCAGTATTGAAAAATATTGAAAAGAAGTTTTCTATTGACAAACCTATTGTGATTGCTGACGCAGGCCTATTGTCATCAACCAATATCAATGCACTCGTCAGCAATGGGTATAAGTTTGTTCTGGGTGGTAAAATCAAAAATGAAAGCACCAAGATCAAAGATAAAATCCAGAAACTGGAGGTGACCGATGACAAGCCAAAGGAAATAAAAAAGGAGGGTTATAGACTTGTTGTGAGCTTTTCAGAAAAACGGAGGAAAAAGGATTCCCATAATCGGGAAAAAGGTCTTAAAAAGCTTGAAAAAAAGGTTAAAAACGGCAAACTTGATAAAAACAGCATCAATAACAGAGGATATAACAAATACCTCAAGCTGGAATCAGACATAAAAGTAGCTATCGATTACTCCAAGTATGAAATGGATGCAAAATGGGATGGTTTGAAAGGCTATCTGACGAACACAACCCTGAAACCGACAGAAGTCATTGCAGCATACGGAAACCTGTGGCATATCGAGAAAGCTTTTCGGATAAGTAAAACCGATATCCGCATAAGGCCTATTTATCATCGCAAACCGCGAAGGATAGAAACACACATCTGCATCTGCTTTGTTTCTTATGCAGTCTTTAAGGAGCTGGAAAGACTGCTGAAAATCGCCAAAGCAGAGTTTTCTGCAACAAGTGCAATAGAGCTGACAAAGAACATGTATCAGATAAAAGTATTCCTGCCAGAATCAAAAACTTATACAACTATACCACTAAAACCCACAGAGCAACAACAGGAACTTATCTCTATTATCATGAAAATTTAGAGTGGGTGTCCCATCGCACAAAACAGGAAAA
>NZ_FTOP01000037.1 GCF_900156785.1 Belliella pelovolcani
TCAACTTCAATTCTGTTCTTCTGTTTTCTTGGTGTTGTGCTTCTGTGCAGTCTCCGCAGTCGTGAATCGGTCTTGTCTTGCCAAACCACTCTGAGTTCATCCTCGCCGCTTCCACACCTCGCTTCTTCAAGTACTCCATCACTACCTGAGCTCTGCGCTCACTCAATGACTTATTGTACTCCTCACTGCCTCGCTGATCTGTATGTCCTTCGATGTTCAAGTTCATTTGCGGCATGCGCTTCAGCATGATCGCTGTACGCTCCAGCTCTTTTCTGTGCACCGGTCTGATCGTGCTCTTGTCAAAGTCGAAGTACACGATCGGTACCGCATTCAACTCTCGCTGCAACTCTTCAAAGATGCCATTCGCATCACAGATGTCTTTATCAAGTAGTTCTTTTGGAAGTTCATACTGCTTGCTCGGGTCAGGGAAGGCTTCTAACACCAACTCCGATCTCCTGTTCAGCTGATGCTCCCACTCTGGACATGGCACGCCGTCTCCACAATCGTTGGTCAGCTTCTCCTCGCCAAACCACTCCGTTCTCACCCTTTCTTTACCTATGTTGTATTTGCTTAGGTATTCCAATACCGCATCTGCTCTTCGCTGACTCAACGCTTCATTGTATTCGTTGCTCGCTCTAGCATCTGTGTGGGAGGCTACCTTCAAGTCCAAGAAGCTATACTTCTGCATCAACTCGCCCAACTTCTGCAGTGTAGGCTCCGCATCTGTTCTGATAAATGACTTATCCAAGTCATAGTACACAATGTCTACATACACTGGCATCTGATAAGGAATCGCAGCTAGTCTGTAAGTGCGCTCCAAGGTCTCTTCTTTCAGACCTACCGTACTCAAGGTATTGTCGTAGATGCTGAAGTAGCCCTGCTTGCTGATCTTCAGCTCAAAGTTGCTCTCTGGGTTCAGCTCTGCTGTCAGTGCACCATCGGCTGCTCGCTGGGTAGCGATATTGCCTGACTGGCCTTGCTCTGTCAGCATCGCTTCAAAGCTTGCTGTAAACATATTGCCATCACAGTCCATCACTTTAGCAAGTAGCTTCTTATTCAGCTCTTCTATGCTGTAGATATCATCTAGGCCCATCCCGCCTCTTCTATCACTGCTGATAAATCTTCTACCATCGGCTGCTACGCTGTAGGAGAAGTCATCTCTGTTTGAGTTGATCGGGGCGCCCATGTTGCTCACATTGCTGATCTCCTTGCTCGCCGTGTTATAGGACGCTTTGAACACATCCATACCGCCCAAGCCTGGGTGGCCATTGCTCGAAAAGTAAAAGCTATCTCCTGCTCTGTAAGGATGGCTCTCGTTCTTTCCTGTGTTGATTCCTGCTCCTAAGTTCACTGGGCTACCGAAGTTCAGGTTTTCGTCATACTCCACATAGTAAAGGTCAAAGCCTCCCTGTCCGCCCGGCATATCCGAACTGAAGTAGATGCGCTTAGCTGCTTCATCTACATACGGGTGCATCACGCCATGCTTGGTTGGTTCATTGAATGGCATCGCCTTGTGTTCCGATAGGTTGCCATCTGCATCTACCTTGCTGTAGTAGATCTCTGCTCCTACTGCAAACTCTGGCGTACGCTTTGCCTTGGTGATTCTTCTGGTCACTGTGTAGAACATCAAACCTTTTTCATGCATGAAGCTGGGGTCTGAGAAGTGTAGCACTTCTTCATTGTTGGCACTCAGCTCTGTGACATTTCCTTCGCTATCTTTTCTAAAGATTCTGAAAAACTCCCTGTCATTGAAGTCGTACTTCTCGTCACTATAAATCTTGTTCAGGTCTAGTCTGATCGCCGGCTTATTGCTCGGCGTCACTGCTCCCCTGTCTGAGGAGAAGTACATGTGCGCTTCTTTGTCTACGACTAGGTTCATATCAGAGCCTGAGCTATTCACTCCTGCTACGGGGACTAGCTTCAAGTTGGATTTGCCATCGTACATGGCTTTCATCCTTGATGCGTCTAGCTCCGGAAAGTCTTCTGCCGTGAAGTCTGAACCTTGTAGCAGTTCGCTGATATTGACATCTCCATTGTTGAGCTGATAGCTCGACAGGATGTATTCGTAGTAATCGTCTCTGTCTGCTTCCTCAAAGCTCACCGTTTTCTTCCACCATTCATTCGACTTTTCATAGTCTCTGATCATGGTGTAGGACTGGGCTATTTTTCTAGCTGTCTCTATCTTCTCTCTCTTGCCGAAGGCTTCCTGATACACTTCAGCGGCATGCTGGTAGTTGCTCAGTTCGTATTGCTTGTCGGCATATCTCAAAAGTGCATTTTGTGCTTGGGTCTCCTGTACTGATACCAGCACCAGGAATATGACCATTATCGTCAGTAGCTTCTTCATAACTTAGAACCATCTAGGGTTTTTCATTGTCACTTTTCTCGGGGCAATGTAATAGCCCACGGATATCTCGTGCGAGTTGTTCCTATAGTCGCTCAGCACGTTCATGCTGTGGTCATAGGCGTAGCCTAGTCTCAGGTTGTTGGTCGCAAACACTTCCAACAGGAAGGCTACTGCGTTACGCTGATTCAGATTATCCTGCAAGTGTTCCATACCGCCAATCTGTACATTGGATCTGTAGGATGCTCCCAGCCACAGTCTTTCTCTGAATAGTACCATCCCGTTGATATCATAGCTCGTCGGGGCCCCCTGCACTTCTTTGATCAAGAAGCTAGGCTTGAACTGTACACTGCTCGATACTGGTATCATCACCCCTGCGGTAATGTAGTAGTGAAAATCATGGTAAGCCAATGCGATGTCTTCTCTTTCTAA
>NZ_FTOP01000036.1 GCF_900156785.1 Belliella pelovolcani
GGTTCAAACTGTGCCATTTTGGGCGTTAAGCGTTCACCGTTAAGTGTACAAAGACCATAAATTTAAAACTTACCCCTCGTTTAAAGATTACCCTCCCTTCTAAACAGTTAAGCAGTTAAACATTGTTTTTTTCCTTCGTAATTCGATATTTTACTGATGAACTTCGAATTCTGACCAACTCTCCATATATCGCCGAAGGCAAATATCTACTATATATCGCAAAGCATATATCAATCTCTACCCCCTTTAACCTTTCTCCTTTCCCCTTTTTTCCTCTTTTACTTGGTTCAACTTGTCCACCGTGGCGGATTGTACTTCGTGCTTTGTACCCTTTTCTCTTCCCCCTTTCCTTCCTTCACCCTGCGGATGTAAGCCGTGTCGCACAATTTAATCGATACGCCTTATGCATACTCAGTAGCTACTATTCATAGCTACCGGAACAATGATAGATTTCCACACTAATCAGAGCTCAATCCTAGAAGGATAAATACCAGTGGCTTGTTGATTTATTCTTTAGTTTCAATGAGATGTCTCAAATCTTCTTTGCTTGGTAATACAGTCTGATATTTACTGGCAAAAATCTGATTATTGCCCTCTGGCAAAGTAATCTCAATTAAAGTATCATTCTTTTTCTTGCATAGGACTATGCCAATGGTTTTGTTTTCATGTTCTAGTTTGACGAATCTGTCATAATAGTTGACATACATTTGCATTTGTCCTAAATCCTGATGAGTAAGTTCACCAATTTTCAGGTCAATTAACACAAAACATTGAAGGATTCTATTATAAAAAACTAAATCAACTCGAAAGTGCTTATCATCAAAAGTAAATCTGACCTGCCTTCCCACATATGTATATCCCTTTCCCAGTTCTAGCAAGAAATGTTCGAGTTTATCAATAAGCTTTTGTTCAAAATCACTTTCAGAATACCTGAATTCGTCAGGCAGTCCCATAAACTCAAGAACATAAGGGTCTTTTAAAGAATCTTCGGCTTTTTCTATTATTTGTCCTTCCTCTGACAATTCTTTTATTCCTTTTCTATCACGGCTTAAAGCTAATCTCTCATAAAGAGCAGAATCAAATTGTCGCTGAAGCTCTCTTAAACTCCAATTATTAGCTGTGGTTTCAATTTCATAAAATTTTCTCTCCTCTTCATTCTCTATCCTCATCAATTTCAGATAATGTGACCAGCTTAATCCAAATTCCGCAGACAGTGTCTGCGCTTTTGAATAAACATGATAAAATTGCCTCATTTGTTCAAGGTTCCTTTGGGAAAAGCCCTTGCCAAATTCTTTTGTTAGACGTAAAGAGAGTTCATGAATTATATGTTTTCCATACTCAGCTCTTACTTTCCCACCTTGCTCTTCCTCAACTATTAACCTACCTATTTCAAAGTAAGTCTGAACCATAGTTTGGTTAATAGACCTAACAATCGAGTTTCTTGCTCTTTTTAATAAGTCAGCAACACGTTCAAAAAATTCTACTTGTCGTTTTGTTAGTCCGCCCATACTGCAAGATAGTAAATCAGGTAAATAGAATAAAGCTCAGGTTCTAAGGGGTAATGCTTTTTCTCAATTTTAACATTTCCCAACCACCACCACCCCCAACTTTCTTCCCCAAAATATCGCAAACCAAACCCTGAACCTTCTTGATCCACTTACAGGATCCAAGAAATCAAGGGTTGGATCCAAGACATACCATAAAAACCAATCCCAATACAAAGGGTAGGAAACGCCATACCCAAACCAAAACAATAACCCCATTTGGTTCAAGTCTTCAGACTTGTCCGATGCAGGCGGGCTTGGACCTTCCTAATTACAGTTTTCAAACTGTCTCTCCCTGCTCCACCGAGCCTCTGTGGCAAATTACTAAAGGATCTATGCGCAATCCCTTCGTGCCAATCCCAGCGCTTCAGCGCTCCAAATTCAAAAACTCCTCAAACTCCCTTATCCATTTTTAAAACCTCCTTCACATCTCAAACTCCTAAAATCCAATTTCGTGTAATTCCTGCCTGCCGCAGGCAGGAGAGTAATTCGTGGTATCCTCCCTTCTAAACAGTTAAGCAATTAAGCAATTAAACAATTTCATTTCCTTCCATCCCTTCGTGCTCCACCGAGCCTCCGTGGCAATTCACCCAGTTCAGGACTTTTTCAGCTTCTTTATGTCTTCCTCCAACTCTCTTAAACTCGCCTCCTTTTCTATGGCTTTTTGCTGTTGTTTGAATTTCTCGTATTCTTCTCCTGATTTTTCCAATGCCATTTTATGAGAGATTTTACCTGCGTTGGTCAACAACTCCCTGCCGTTCAATTGCAAAATGGTATCCAATCGCTCAATCCAATCTTTCATATACATTGGCGTTTGCTGTTGCGCCATTGTCTCAGCGAATGCCAAATATTGCTCCACCAACAAGCCCAAAAGTTTCATTTCATTTTCATTCAAATAATTTTTGGCTATGCTCACTTCGTTTTTTTTAATGGAAGACACTTGTTTTTTGTCGTAAGAAAGCATTCCTATCAATGGCAAACTGGCATCCACAAGCCTGTACACCAATTCGGCTGCGGTTTGCTCGCTGATGGCCCAAAGCAGTTTGTTTTGCACGATTTTGAAAAATTCAATGGTTTTTTCGTCTTTCGGGTCATAGTCGATACTGGTAGCGTAGATGTCTTTGATTTTTTGGTAGAAGAATTTCTCCGAAAGGCGTATCTCCCGAATACGTTCTTGCAGTTCGTTGAAATAGTTCATTGAGCTGCCCGACTTAAAGCGGTCGTCATTAAGCGTAAAGCCTTTGATAATGTATTCCTTTAATCGCTGGGTTGCCCAAATACGGAATTGTGTACCCTGAACCGACTTTACCCGATAGCCCACCGATATGATTATATCTAAATTGTAGTGGTCAAGCTCACGCTCTACCTTCCGATTGCCTTCGATTTGAACTGTCCGGAATTTCCGGATAGTTGAACTTTTCTCCAATTCACCCTCACTGTAGATATTGCTGATATGCTCACTAATGGTGCGTTTGTCCTTACCAAATAATTGCCCCATTTGAGATTGGGTAAGCCAAACGGTTTCTTCCTGCAAGCGAACATCTATTTTGATATTGCCTTCTTGGTTTTGGTATATAAGGATGTCGGTTGTCATATAATTTCTCCTTTGAGTTCTACTCCTATATGCATATGGCTCTCTAAATTCAAAAAAATTTCAAGCTCAATTCAATCTCTTCAATTGATGATATCCTCTCAAACCCACAAAATTTCATTTAATTCGTCCTACATTATTTGTATTTGGCTAAAAATTCAGAACTGATTTTATATCTATTGTTTTGGAAATTAGACTCTCACTGATCTAATCTTTTATTTAAGTCCTCACTACTCGTTGGGTTAAAAGGATTTTCTATAGAATTTTTAATTTCTTTATTCAACGTTTTTCTAATCGGGATAAAACCTCCTCGTTTTCAATTTTTAGAAATTCTTAACAAATTCAATTTTTCTGATCTCCAAATTCACATCAATTTATTTTAATCAAATATACGAAATTATCAATGCTTATAATATACGGATTTATCTGGATGTGTTTATCTCCATAGCCATTGGGAAGGGTCCAACTTGTTCAAGCCTTCAGACCTGTCCGATGCAGGCGGGCTTGGACTTTCCTAATTACAGTTTTCAAACTCTCCCTCCGTGCTCCTCCGAGCCTCCGTGGCAATTACCAATGAACTTCTGCGCGTTCCCTTCGTGCCAATCCCAGCGCTTCAGCGCTACAAATTCAAAAACATTTCAAACCTAAAAAGTAACCTTCAAACCTCTACCACTTCACAAATCCTTAAAATTCCCATTAGTGTAATTCGAGAAATTAGTGGTTC
>NZ_FTOP01000033.1 GCF_900156785.1 Belliella pelovolcani
ACAGCTTGTAATATTCGTCGTTGCTAATCTTTTTCATGACGCAAGATTACGAACCAAACAGAAATCAGAAAATATGGGGTTTATCGGACGGATACAATTGACCCGAAGTTAAGATCTTGTGGTTGGGGAGTTGTCGAAGGTTCTAAGGTACTTCGAGAATATCCTATTACCGCAGGGAGGATTCAGGTTGGAGGTCGTGGTAAGCGACAGATTGCTGACTATGTCTTGGTATATAAAGGAACCAAACTTGCCATTATTGAAGCAAAAGGGGCTGATTTGGAAGTGGGTGAAGGTGTGATGCAAGCAAAGCAGTACGCTGAGAAACTAAAGCTCTCCACTACATACGCTACCAATGGCAAAACTATTTATCAGATCTGTATGGCAACTGGGGTTGAAGGTTTGGTGGAAGATTTTTTATCACCAGATCAACTTTGGGAAAAGACCTTTCCTACTCTAGCTACAGATTCTGACCGTTCAGAGCTTTGGCGAGAAACTTTTGCAGCCGTTCCCTTTGAAGATAAATCAGGTACTTGGGAGCTTCGCTATTACCAAGAAATCGCTGTGGCAAAAACCTTAGAAGCCATTGCCAAGCAAAAAAATAGAATCTTATTGACTTTGGCGACAGGAACAGGTAAAACAGCCATTGCTTTTCAACTCGCATGGAAACTCTTTCAGACCAGGTGGAATCTAAAGGATAGAGATCAGTCTCCTGAGGAAGCAAGTCGAAGACCCAGGATCTTATTTTTGGCAGATAGAAATATACTTGCAAATCAGGCATTTAATTCATTTTCGGCCTTCCCCGAAGATGCCTTGGTACGAATCAAGCCTTCTGAAATCAAGAAAAAAGGCAAAGTGCCGACCAATGGCAGTATTTTCTTCACCATTTTCCAGTCTTTTATGTCAGGTACTGACGAGGAAGGGAAGCCAGCTCCCTATTTTGGTGAGTACCCCTCAGATTATTTTGATTTTATCATCATTGACGAGTGCCATCGCGGTGGTGCCAATGATGAAAGTAACTGGAGAGCAATTTTGGATTACTTTTCCCCTGCAGTACAGCTTGGATTGACAGCCACACCTAAGAGAAGAGATAATGTGGATACTTACCAATATTTTGGTGAGCCTGTTTATGTTTATTCTCTCAAGGAAGGAATCAATGATGGCTTTTTGACCCCATTCAAAGTGAAGAGGGTTAAAACGACTTTAGATGATTATATCTATACCAATGATGATGTCGTAATGGAAGGTGAAGTGGAATATGGGAAACGCTATGAAGAAAAAGATTTTAACAGATCGATTGAAATTGAAGATAGAGAAAGAAAGCGGGTAAGAGTTTTCTTGGAAAACACCAATCAACAAGAGAAAACCATTGTGTTCTGTGCCAATCAAAGCCATGCAGCTTTGATCCGAGATATCATCAATCAAGAAAGCAAGAGTATGGATCCATTCTATTGCGTTCGGGTGACGGCCAATGACGGTGAAGAAGGTGAAAGGCAGTTGCGGGAATTTCAGGATAATGAAATGACCATTCCAACTATCTTGACCACCTCTCAAAAACTCTCTACAGGCGTTGATGCCAGAAATGTCAGAAATATCGTGCTTTTGCGTCCTGTGAATTCTATGATTGAGTTTAAACAAATTGTAGGACGTGGTACCAGGGTATTTGATGGAAAAGAGTTTTTTACCATTTATGACTATGTGGATGCTTATCATCATTTTGCTGATCCAGAGTGGGATGGTGATCCTGAGGAGCCTAGTGAAGAAATAGGGCCAGGTGCACCTAGTTCAAAGACCTGTGTTTACTGCCAAGAAAAACCCTGCATTTGTGAAAAAGCACCTCCTGCTCCATGCAAAGATTGTGAAGAGCAGCCTTGTGTTTGTATCAAAAAGCCTAAAAAGGTTAAAATTAGATTAGGAAAGGGAAAAGAAAGAGCCATACAACACATGATATCCACTTCATTCTGGAGTGCGGACGGGAAACCTATCAGTTCAGAAGAGTTTTTGAGTAATCTATTTGGTGAATTGCCTAAGTTATTCAAAGACGAAAGCGAATTGAGGAAGATTTGGAGTAATCCTATGACGCGAAAAACATTGATCGAAAAACTGGAAGATGCTGGGTTCCCCAAAAGCGATTTATTGACTTTACAGAAGTTGGTAGAGATGGAGCACAGTGACCTTTTTGATGTCTTAGAATACGTATTCAATGGTGATTATGTAGCAGTATCCAGAGCGGACAGAGCAAAGGCAGCTGAGGCTACTATCTTTGCATTATTGAATGATAGGCAAAAGGAATTTATCTCTTTTGTCTTGAGCAAATATGTAGAATCAGGAGTTGATGAATTAGATCAAGATAAACTGCCTATCTTGTTGACTAGCAAATATCAATCTCTTTCCGATGCCAAAGAAATCCTAGGCGATGTCGGAAATATCAGTAGGCTATTCGTGGAGTTTCAGGAGTATTTGTATAGGAAGGTGGGGTGATTTAAAAAATTAAAACTTTTATATTCATATTATTTTTTGTTAAATAAATCATCAATTTGACTCACATAATACCCCCTATACGGTTCTTCTATTTTTAAATTTTTCTGGTAAGATATGCTTGATATTGATTTCTTCAATTTTGAAAGATATTTGATATTATCTTTATTAACATTTTTTGAAGGTAAGTTTGATCCGATAAAACAAAACATAGCAAAAAAATCAGCTTCTAAGTCAATACCCAAATCTATTAAAATCTTTTCAATCTCATATCTAGGATAAACTTCATTGTTAACAACATTCCAGTATTTAATTATTCTAGTGATTTTTGAAAATTTGTTACTACTCTTATTATCTAAATTTTTAATTATCAATTTTTGATTATTCGGATCAATTGATATCCATTTTTGCAAACTTTTTTTATTGCTTGGGATAAAAATTTTTTCAAATTGCTTATATGCAGGTACAATTTCAAATTTTATTTCTGAATAGATTAATCCAATTGAAGATGTAAGATCATCATATTTTAACTCAGCATTTAATCCACTTAAGATATCTATAATCAATGGCTTTAAGTCCATTGGTTTTTTAGTTTTACCCTCTTTAAATTGAACATATAGATCCACAGAAAAATCACAAAAGTTACTATATTTCAATTCTGTTCCTGTTTTAAAAGATCCATAAATCTGAATATCTTCAATTATATTTGAATATTCGATTGATTTTGATTTTATCTCATTTGTAGCGGATGTGATTTTACTCAATGTACTTTGAGGAATGGTTATTTTTTGAATTAATTCTTCAAAATATTTATTTATTTCCATTTTTAAAATCAATAGTTGTAAAGCAGAATAATGTTAAAGAATTAATTATTTAATTCCAAAATAAAATCACTTAAGTTATTTATGACTGAAAAATGAGAGATGAAACATTTAATATTTATTATAATCTTCTAATATTTTTCTTATCTGGCATACATAAAGAAATGCAAAAGCCGTAACAAACTAGCCATTTAGATTATTTTCTAACCAAAGAATAATGTCTTTTTTAGGAAATAAAGAATTCATTTTATAGGTGGAACTTTCATGAAAGTAGCCGAATCAAAATAAAAGAACCAAGGAACGGATAAAATCACAATAAAATTGTAATCGACAATTGATGGTATCAAAATAGATCCGAAGTGAAACATGGCAATAATGGCCATGAAGTAAAGAAAGTATCTACTGAGTTTTTCACCAGCTTCCTGAACCAAGAACTTTCCCGCTATTAGAAAGCCTATGATCTTGATCATAGCTACCATCAAGATTAGAAGAACTCCTTCTCCCCTAGCCTCTTCTAGTGAAAACAAGAAGCCATAATCAAGCAGCGCAATCAGGTATATGGCATATTTTTTCAGACCATAATCAATTATAAAAATGATATTCCGGAGGATATTGACCCCTCAAAAACGATATTAAGTGCCACACTTCACGAGGTTTTGGTATAAGCAAAACAGAAACTCGAGAAAAACTGCACTTAGAAAATGGATATGGCGATCAGGAGCCTAATTATTGATATGAACACCGTTTAAGTGCCACATTTCACGAGAAATTAGTTCTTTAAGTGTTCTGAAAAAATCAAACTGAAATTACAACCAATAGTCTAAGAACGATTATTATGGAAATTCGTTAACTTTGTTATTAAAGATCATAAAATCAGTGGCTAAAAATAAAGACTATATCAAATTCAACAATAGCTTGGAAGATAATAATCAGATTATTCTATCTGATTACTTTCCCAAGGCTATATTTTGGGATGTAAATCTTGATGAGTTAGACTACAAGAAAGATGCTGATTTCATTATCCCAAGAGTTTTAGATTGGGGAGATTATAAAAATGCTTGGGACAAATTAAAGCTTCTGTACCCGTTGAAGGTAATTAAATATTATTGTTTAAATCAAGCTCAAATTTTTGGAGATGAAAATATTGAAGCGTTAGCTGCAAAATTCAATCTTAACCCAGAGGAATTCCCAAGATATTCAAAGTAAAATATGTCGATTGAAAACGGTGTTTCCAATGAACTTTTAGCTTGTATTCATGAATTGATGAAACAAGATACCTTAAGAGACTTTAGTCTTGGTGGCGGTACTAGTTTAGCAATAAAATACAATCATAGAGTTTCTACTGATATCGGATAGTAAGGTTATGTACAGATTTTTTTTCAGATATGCATCTGTGAGTTTAAGATGGTAGAGATTGGGTCCCTTAATTTTCTCTTAGTTTTTAAAACCGTACACGAACAAAACTCATTTCATCTTCTGAGTTCAGGAACATCCAAATTGCTCCATCCTTGATAAAATGCTTAGGAATTCCTGATTTTTTGATCTCAGGAATTTCTTGGTCTGAGAGATGATCGAAATTTTCATTAAAAATTGACATGTATAAGGTACTTCTGTCAATTTCTGTCAATAAATATCCTTCACGTTCTTTTTCTCCATATCTAATAGATGCTCATCTGAGGCCATTTTAAGGTCTGAAGTATAAAACCCAGTCCCATTGGGTCCCTCCTGCTCAAAAGGAATGATTTTTTCTAAAGCTAAGGTATTGAGGTTGATTTTTTCGACATGGTTAGTTTTGTCGTTGAAATTGTACAGCATTCCATCAAATTCCGAATAAGCAGAAGTATACAAATCACGCTGTAAGAATAGGATTTCATCCTTGGAGTCTATGGAAACTATGTCAATGGAATAGTTTAATGTACTTTGATTTACCTTATCCGCTTCATTTCCACAGGAAGTCAAAAAAGTTAAAGTAGCACCGAAGAGGGATGTGTATATTAATTTGTTCTTTTTGAATGAATGCATGGCTTAAAACTAAGGAGATTTTAAAGAAGGAGGTGTATGTGTTAACTATAATTAACTTCTTTATGAAAAATAGAAGATCCTAGCAAAAGATGAATTATTAATTCTGCGAAACTTAAATTATCGAAAAAACAATTTATTTGTATCCGTCCGATAAACCCCATATTTTCTGATTTCTGTTTGGTTCGTAATCTTGCGTCATGAAAAAGATTAGCAACGACGAATATTACAAGCTGT
>NZ_FTOP01000032.1 GCF_900156785.1 Belliella pelovolcani
CTGGGACACCCAAATTCAAAATCAAAAAATATAAAACATTATCTATCAAAGCCTTACGATTAAATGGGACTGACGACTGTCGAAGTCAGGAAAAAGGAGGCTTACGAGCCTCCTTTTTTATTTTATCCAATCAAGTCTCCACTTGGTTTCACTCAGTATCCTGCATTTGAATTGAGGGAAATAAAATGATTCTGTGTTTGGTAGCGAGATGTTAATTCTCCTAGATTGCCTCTCTATTAATATTTCTAGGGTTTGTCCTTTTTCAGTTTCTATAGAGCTCTCAATGATTTTATCCCCTATCATGCAATTTTTGTAAGCATCACTATCAGGATGAACCTGAGTAATTAATCCATTTTCAGCTACTCGAATACCGAAATTGTTTAGCAAAGTACTTTTCTCAGGATAAACTGTTTCAATCTGTATGCCTACCGCTTCTAGGTTTTGCTTCAATAAAGGAAGAATATCTGCTACACCAAATACATAGCTCTCAAAAAAGTCTTGGATGACCTTAGCTTCCCCATGAGCTTCTGCTATCATCGTTTGGAAGTCAGCCATGGTGTACCCAATTTGAGTTTTGCCAAACCTCTCCCACATGAGCTTCATTACTTTAGTCAAGGAGCTACCTTTCTGTAAGAGGATTAAATCTATGCAAAGAGAAATAATAGCGCCCCTGTTATAGATGCTAACTTTTTTATCTGGTATTCCAGCTTTGTAGCCATCGAGCCACAAATCTCCGCTACTTTCGCTGATGCTTTGATTTTTCCATCCAAAACTATCAAACTCCTTTTGAAAGAGCTTTTGGAGTATTTCTTCGCAGTATTCCTTTAAATCAAAATAGCCAGATTTCAATAAATATAAGTCCCCCATGTAGGTGGTGACACCTTCAAGTACCAAGCCTGCGTCTAAATAAATCTCTTGGGCTAAGCTGTAAGGAATCAATTCTTTTGGTCGGATTCTACATACATTCCAAAAATGATACAACTCGTGAGAGCTCACACCAATCAGCTCTTTTAACAATGTTCTTTCTGATAAATCCTTGTCAGGACCGATCGTGATCACCGTGGAATACTGATGTTCAACTCCATGATAATGCTTGAATGCTAAAAGTTGAAAAATGAAATGATAATCATCAGCAAGGAAATCACCAAAGTCCTTGATTTGAGCTTGTGTAAATCCTTTGAAAACCTCAATCAATTCATTTATATCAAAATGAATGGATCCATTGAACCACAAATGAAAGCGACTTGAAGCAATGGAGTATTCGTAATGTTTGAGGTCTTTGCTAGCCAAGAATGGACTATCTATAGCTTCCTGATAATTTTTAGCAGACCACGTTGTATGATCTTGTCTTATTAGTGAGCAAGCTACTTTGTAATTGTTCGGAAAGTCAATTTGAATTAGGATTGCTTCATTTTCTCTATGATTGATCTCGAAAAGGCAATTGCTAAAGTTTAAATAAAGTTGTATTTCATCTGACCAGCATCCACCAGCATCCATTTGATTGGCATAGAACTCGTAATTGATCTCATAGATACCAGGTACATCTGCTGTGAAAGTCCAGCAATCTTTGCTTTGTTTTTTCCAATTGATAGGTTTTGACAAATGAGAGATCTTAAATGCTCTGATTTTTTGGGCATAATTGGTCAACTCGTACCTACCTGGTCTCCAAGCCGCCAATTGAAGTTTTACTTTTTCGCCAGTTTCACAAGACAGCTTAAGTTTGATGTTGACAAACTGAGAAGGAATTGAATTGCGCGAAATAAAATATTGCATCTATCTTTGTGGTTTGGTAGCAAACAAAAGTAAACTACTGATTTGTAAATAAAAAAAAACCTATCTATCTTTGCAGTCCTTTTTAGGGTCAACCTAAGATAGAACTCAGGTAAGCACAAAAAATATTAAATCATAGCGTCATGAAAAGAACATTTCAGCCTTCTCGTAGAAAAAGAAGAAACAAGCACGGATTCAGAGAAAGAATGTCTACTGCTAACGGTAGAAGAGTAATCAAATCTAGAAGAGCAAAAGGAAGACATAAATTAACTGTTTCTTCTGAGAAGACTCTTAAGAAGTAATAATCTGCATTGATTTCGTATATTTATACGTAAGCAATGATGGAAATGAATTACAGACTTCCAAAGAATGAAAGATTACATTCTCAAAAGGCAATAAAGGAACTTTTTGATAAAGGTTCCTCTTTTTTTTTATATCCATTCAAAGTACTCTTTTTGCCTCAGCCTTTAGACAGTACTGAAACTATTCAGGTGCTTTTTTCCGTTTCAAAGAAGAAGATCAAAAAGGCAGTACACCGCAATCAAGTCAAACGTAGAATTAAAGAAGCTTACAGATTAAATAAAAACATCCTAGGCGATCCAAAAAAATCACCTCTGCATATTGCCTTAATCTATGTTTCCTCTGATATTGCGCCTTATCCAAAAATTGAATCCTCTGTTCAAAAAATACTTAAAAAACTAGCTGAGTCTAGTGATGAATCTAATCATTTATTATGAAATTTATTTCCAGAAAAAGCATTGCTATTGCATTTACAATTCTTCTTGGGGTTGGGGTGTTATTTTCTTTTACAGCAAAGAATGATAAGCTTTTTGCAATCGCTAAAAACCTAGATATTTTCGCTTCACTTGTCAGGGAGTTAGATTCCTATTATGTGGATGAAATTGATGCTGAAGAGCTGGTGACCATTGGTATCAATGCGATGCTAGAGGAACTAGATCCATATACTGAATTTATTCCGGAAGAAAACTCTGATGATTTTCGTCTTTTGACTACTGGTGAGTACGGTGGAGTAGGGGCGCTTATTGGAAATAGGACAGGGAAGAATATGATTTTGATGCCCTACAAAGGTTTTCCAGCACAAGCAGCAGGTTTGAGAATAGGTGACGAATTTCTGAAAGTTGACACTGTAGATGTAAGAGAAAAGGAAACAGCGGATATCTCTAAACTGCTGAAAGGTCCTGCAAATACCTCAGTGTTTGTTCAGGTGAAGCGGGGGGATGATACCATAGCAGTAAATTTAGATAGGAAAAAGATTGTGATCAGTAATGTACCTTACTATGGAAAGGTAGATGATCAGACAGGCTATATCAAGCTTACTGATTTTACCACCAATGCAGCTTCCGATGTGAGGAAGGCTTTAATTGATTTGAAATCTCAGGGTATCACCAGATTGATTTTAGACGTGAGAGATAATCCAGGAGGGATTTTGAAAGAAGCGGTTGAGATTGTTAACCTTTTTATACCTAAAGGAAAAGAAGTAGTAAGGACTATTGGTAAATTGGAAAGTGTAAACTCTGTTTACAAAACCACAAAATCACCAGTGGATAAGGATATCCCTTTAGTTGTATTGATCAATGAAAGGAGTGCTTCAGCTTCAGAAATCGTTGCTGGTGCTTTGCAGGATTATGATAGAGCGATTTTGATCGGCAAAAAGACCTTTGGAAAAGGGTTAGTTCAAACATCAATTCCGCTTTCATACAATTCTCAGGTTAAAGTGACAACGGCTAAATACTATATCCCAAGTGGGAGATGTATTCAAGCAATTGATTATAGTAAAAAGTCAGACTCGCCATCTGCATCTCTTCCCGATTCACTGAGGACCAAATTTACCACTAAGAATGGAAGAATCGTATATGATGGTGCTGGGATTGAACCAGATGAGTTGACAGAAGAAAGAACATACGCTCCAATTACCTACAGTTTAGTTGCTAGAAATCATGTCTTCGAATATGGTAATAAGTTTTTCTTGGAAAATCAAGAAGTGCCATCTCCGAGGGAGTTTTCAATTTCTGATCAAACTTATGAAGATTTTGTAGCCTGGTTAGAAGGCAAAGAATATGATTATACAACATATGTTGAAAAGTCATTGGAGGATTTAGAGAAGTACGCACAAAGAGAAAAATACTACGATGATATAAAGGAGCAACTTGAAAGCCTGAAGAAGCAAGTAACACATAGTAAAGAACAGGACTTGATTACCTTCAAGTCAGAGATTAAGGAAGCTTTGAAAGACGAGTTAATATCCAGGTATTATTATCAAGAAGGTGTGATAGAAGCTTCTTTGCAAAATGACACGGCTATCAATCAATCCATTGCAATATTCAACGAACCAAAAAAACTTGCTGGGATTTTGACTGCTTCATCGAAAAAAAGATAATCAGGCATGGCGATGATTCTTTCTATAGAAACTGCGACTCAGGTTTGTTCTGTATCCGTTCATGATCAAGGGAAGTTGATGGGGTTAGCTGAACTGCATGTAGATAATATGCATGCTCAAAAGTTGATGAAGCTGGTGAATGACTTGCTGCAAAATTTAAATTTAGAAGTCCGTAATTTAAGTGCTATTGCTGTTTCTCAAGGCCCAGGATCATATACCGGCTTAAGAATAGGTGTTTCCACAGCAAAGGGGCTAGCTTTTTCACATGATTTACCTTTGATTGCAGTGGATACGCTTCAAGCATTAGCTATACAAACAAAACCTTTTGCTTCAGAATCAGAGTTTGTTATCCCCATGATTGATGCAAGAAGAATGGAAGTCTATGCATGTGTTATATTAGGGTCGGGGGAGATTTCAGATCAAGTAGCGCCAGTGGTATTAGACGAGAAGTCGTTCGAGCATTATTTGAATACTGGGCGAGTGTATTTCTTGGGTGATGGTTCTGGTAAATTTTCCGCAATATGTAAACACCCAAATGCATGCTTTTTACCTTATTTAAATTCAAGTTCAACAATTGGATATTTAGCTTATAAAAAGTATCAAAAAAGAGAATTTGAGAGCCTTGCATATTTCGAGCCGAACTACTTGAAGGAGTTCATGGTTTTGAAGTCAAAGAAAAATCCCTTTTTAATATGAGTGAGATTGTAAATAGAGTTGCAAATAGTTCATTGGTCACAATTGATCTTGAAGAATTATATAGAAAAGAAGATCGAGTGATTTTTGACCTTAAAGATTTTCTATTTCAAGAATTAATCTTGAAAGAAATGGATTTTAGGGCTGCTTTGAAGAGTTTAGACTGGGAGAAGTTTCGGGGTAAGCTTGTAGCTGTTACATGTACCGTGGATGCTATTGTGCCAGCGTGGGCATTTATTTTGATAGGTACATACCTGACAAAAGTAGATGTTGAATATGTAATAGGTGATTTAGCTGCGCTTGAGCAATACTTATTTGAGAAGGGAATACAAAAAATAGACACGGAAAAATATCAAGGTAAGCCAGTTGTTATAAGAGGTTGTAGTAAATTTCCTGTGCCTACGTATGCTTATGGTCGAGTAGTATCCCTTATACAGCCTTTTGCCAAGTCTATTATGTATGGGGAGCCATGCAGCACAGTACCTCTTTATAAGGCTCCAAAGTAAATTATTTTGCTTTACTACAAGCTGTTATCAAAAAACAGGTAATTTTTTAAAAAACTGGTTTGGTAAATTTACAAATACCTTCTATGTTTGCAGTCCCAATTGAGGGGAACAAGGTCAAAAGGATCTCAAGTTTAATTGAAAAAGTGCTTTACAGAAGGAGAAAAAAAAGATTTAAAACTTTTTTTAAATAAGTTTTTGGATCTTAAAAATAACTCCCGATATTTGCACTCGCTTTCAGAGAAAATGTTTCTGAAACATGTCTCGAGAAGAGAAAAAAGTTCATTGAAGTGTTGTAAGACGAAACGACGAGAGGCTATTTTAGGATAGTTTTTCAAGAAGCATATCAATAAGAGTCGATAGGAATAAGCTACGTATGTAGCGTATATAAACTTTACAATGGAGAGTTTGATCCTGGCTCAGGATGAACGCTAGCGGCAGGCCTAATACATGCAAGTCGAACGGGATCTAGA
>NZ_FTOP01000030.1 GCF_900156785.1 Belliella pelovolcani
AAAAAGACCTTTATCAACTTCTCCCATCAAACTGGGAAGAATACCGTCCAAAATAAAATCCATTCTTTACAAGATGGGGTTGGTCGGAGGGATACAAAAAATTAGAAAGTATAAAAGCTAAATTATTTCTTAAAGAAGTTAATTTAGAGTCTACGAAAGCCGTTTTAGGCGGCGCAATAACATTGACTAAATGTAAAGATACAGGAGTTTCAAATGTAGCTGATTGTAGTGATAAAGATGCAGATCCTATAATTGTTGAATAACAAATCACTATCCTCCTATTTTACTCTTCTTATAATAAAAAAATGATAATAATTATCTCTCACAACTATTTAGACGAGCCAACTAATGATGTTATTGAATGGTTGACTTACTTTAAAGCAGATTTTGAAAGAATCAATGGAGACGATTTTATTGATTCAAGTAAAGTTAATATTAATATACAAAATAACTTAGTAACAATTGGGACTCGAAAAATTTACATTGATAAAATCAATGTAGCCTGGTATCGTAGATGGAATTCACCAAATTTTGTAGAGCCTATATTTAAAACAATTAATGATAATAAATTAAATGAACATCAAGGCTTTTTTATATCCAGATATTCTAAATACCTAGATCATGAATCAATATCAGCGTATAATTTCTTTTTCAATGTAATTAATAAAGACAAATGGATTCCTTATTACAAATTATCGAGGGGTTTTCTTGAGAAATCAGAGGTTCTGTTAGAAGCAAAAAAATGTGGATTACAAATCCCAGAAACCATAGTTACAAATTCTAGAGATGAACTACTGAAATTCATTGAAAAGTATAAAAATGTCATAACTAAAAGCATTAGAGATGTTGATATTGTTTCTTATGCTAATTATGAATTAGATGTTTACACAAAAACTATTGACATCAAAACAATAAAATCATTGTCAAAAAATTTTATTCCTACATTATTTCAAAGACAAATTATTAAAGAATTTGAAATAAGAACTTTCTTTATTGATGATTACTTTACTTCTATGGCAATTTTTTCTCAAAAAGATGAAAAAACTAGAGTAGATTTTAGAAACTACAATCTTAAAAAACCTAATCGATTTATACCATTTAATTTGCCTACTAATATTTTAGTAAAAATTAGAAAATTGGTTAAGAAGTTAGAACTGAGAACTGGTTCGATTGATATAATTTACAGTGAAATAGAAAAAGAATATTTTTTTTTAGAAATTAATCCAGTTGGCCAGCTAGGAATGATTTCTCAAAATTGCAATATTCCTTTAGAAAAAATAATAGCCGAAAGATTAATACAACTAGATAGAAAGTAATGGATTCCACTATACAAAATTTAATTAAAATAATTGAAAAAAAATTCAATAAGGAGATTTTCATATTAAATAAAAAATTCAACAAAGTACAACCAAATGATGATAATTATATTTTTAGATATACAAAATCTACTTTTCACAAAACGGATTTTCTGATATGTAAATATCACTTTAAATTAATTCACCAGCCATTTAAAATGCCTACTAATGTCAAAGATGAACTTTAACGAACCCTATTTCCTTTACACAAACTGCATTCCAGTTAAAGGTTTTAATAGAAGTATCATTTATGATTTACAAAGAGAAGATTATGAATTTATTCCAAATGATTTATATCAAATTCTTAAAGAATTTAATGGAAAGACAATTAATGATATAATAAAGAAATATGGGAAAAATAACATTTCAGCTATAGAAGATTATTTTCTATTCTTGATTGAAAAAGAGTATGTTTTTTTTTCAAATCTTTCAAAATCACATTTCCCTCCTTTGGATATGGAATTTTCGAAACCGTATAAAATTTCAACCATAGTAATTGATATTGATTCAGATTCATATGTTAAATATATAGACACGTTAATTTATGAATTGAAAACATTGGGTTGTGGAGCTATATCGTTAAGGTTTCTTAATAAAAAGACCTTCTCAATATCACTGCTAGAAAATATACTTGAAAAATTCAAAGACCTGCCAACCAGATCAATTGAAATTTGGATTCCTTCTAAAGGACAAATTAAGAAAGCTGAATCGGAAATTCTAGATAATATTTGTTTAATCTATCAAAGAGTTTATCGGGTAAATGTATACGGACACATTGAATCATTTAGCTTTCTATTAAAAAAATCATATTCATATTTATGTACCTATGTTGAAAATTTAGAATATAAAATGCATGCTTTGCCTTCACTAGAAAATATGGTGGTGAACTTAGAATTATTCTGTGAATCACAAAATTTCAACTCCTATTATAATGGGAAAATTTTTGTAGATAAAGAAGGCTATTATTTCCAGACTCTTTTTTCGGATCAATCTTTTGGAAATGTAGCTTCAGTAAGTTTGCAAGATTTAATAAAATTGTCTGAATTTAAAAAGTACTCGATTATAAAAAAAGACGATATAAAAGTATGTATGGATTGTGAGTTTAGATACATGTGCTCAGATTCTCGTATTCCAGAATTTAAAATAAAAGAGAATCAATACGAACATACTACTCTTTGCAATTATTCACCTTATTCAAATAGTTGGATAAATTAATCATTATGAAAAAATTCCCAACATTAATTCAATATGACAGTAAAGATTGTGGACCAACATGTTTACAAATAATATTAAAATATTATAAAAAAGAAGTTTCTATAAATTCATTGAAAAAGCTTTGTGAAACAACAAGACTAGGAACATCACTAAACAATATAAATAAAGCTGCAAATGAATTAGGAATAGATACGCTAATCCTAAAAATTGATTTTGAAAGTCTAAAGAGATTATTTTTCCCATGCATTGTTCATTGGAATAAAGAACATTATGTTGTTGTATATAAAATTCAAAATGATAAAGTTTACGTTTCTGATCCAGCCTTTGGGAGAATAATTTATAGTGTTGATGACTTTAAAAAATTTTGGATAAGTTATCAAAAATATTCCGAAGAAGGCATTGTTCTTTTGCTTGAACCAAACGAAAAATTTGAAACTATAGATATTAAAGAGGAAAAGTCTGTAAAAAATAAGATTACATTACTATCTATTCTAAAACATTTAAAAAACTATTCATTTTTAAATATCACTCTCTTAATAAGCATAATAATTGGGATAATAATTCAATTTTCTTTTCCACTATTGACACAAAGCATCGTTGATGTAGGAATTGTAAATAATGATATTAGCTTTATATATTTACTGTTGCTATTTCAGCTTTTCCTTTTTTTGGGGAAAATATTTAATGAAATTTATAGAAACTGGTTCTTAATTGAAATTAGTACTAGAATTAACATAACTTTAATTTCTGACTTTTTTATTAAACTAATGAAACTCCCAATTTCATTTTTTGATATAAGAGTAACAGGAGATTTACTTCAAAGAATTGATGATCACAAAAGAATAGAAAAATTACTCACAACGCATTTCTTAACTTTCCTCCAGTCGATTTTAATTTTTATAGTTTTTGGACTTCTATTGTTTTATTACGACGGAAACATTTTTCTAGTATTCATGGGAATGAGTATTTTTCAATTAATTTGGGTGACTTTTTATTTAAAAAGAAGAGAGGTTTTGGATTACAAAAGATTTTCAACAATTAGTCAAGAACGAAGTACTGTAATTGAATTAATCAATGGAATGCATGAAATTAAAATAAATAATGCTGAGAATAGGAAAAGATGGGGTTGGGAAAATTTTCAAGTTAAATTATTTAACATTTCTCTTGATTCACTCAAGATTGATATGCTTCAAAATCAGGGAGCATTATTCATAAGTGAAGTTAAGAATATATTAATCACCTTTTTAGCGGCTAAACTTGTAATTCAAGGCGAATTGACTTTGGGTGCAATGTTATCCATTTCTTATATTTTAGGCCAACTAGTAAATCCAATTTCATTTTTTATTGACTTAATTTTGCAAATTCAAGATACAAAGATTTCATTAAAAAGAATTGGTGAAATTTATAATATGAAAGAAGAAAATGAACAATTACAAAACAAAATTGAACCAGGAAATATTCAAATAACAAATCTTTCTTTTAAATATAGTGGAACTGATAAGTATGCGATTAAAAATTTAAGTGTAAATATTTTAAAAAATAAAGTTACTGCTATTGTTGGACAAAGCGGAAGTGGAAAGACTACACTTCTTAAATTATTGCTTAAATATTATGATGATTATTCAGGAGATATATTAGTTGATAATGTTGATTTGAAAAAAATATCCTCAAGTAATTGGAGAGAATCAATAGGTGTGGTATTACAAGATGGTCATATATTTAATGACACCGTTGCAAATAATATTTCCATTTCAAGTGAAGAAGTAGATCGAGATAAATTAACCGATGCATTAAAAATTGCTTGTATTTATGATTTTGTCATATCACTACCTTATGGATTTGATACAAAGATAGGAAATGAAGGTCTAGGTTTAAGTGGAGGTCAAAAACAAAGAATTTTGATTGCTAGAGCAATTTATAAAAATCCTAGCATATTGATTTTTGACGAAGCTACATCTTCATTAGATGCGGAAAATGAAAACATGATAATCAGTAATTTAATTTCATTCTTCCTAAAAAAAACAGTGATCATTATCGCTCATCGATTAAGCACTGTTAAAAATGCTGATCAAATTTTAGTTTTAAAAGATGGCATAGTTCAAGAAATCGGAGATCATAAAGATTTAGTAAATAAAAAAGGTGAATATTATTCTCTAGTTAAAAATCAATTAGAATTAGCACAATAAAACTTATAAAAAAATTAAAATGACAAATACAGATCGCCATCCAGAATTGAAAAAGTTATTAAATGTACTTCCGATCAAAAAATCAAGTTATCTAATTTCAATCATATTAATTTATTTACTTTTAATATTTTACTTGTTTTTTTACGTGTTATCAGACAAAATTTCTATCAACACATGGTTATTTAATATAAAATAATTAATACTGCTTTTTCCAAAAATTGTTTAGGCTATCTGCCTAAAGATAAAAGAGAAATTAAACTACACATGAAAAAATTAGGAATTTATAACAAAAAACTATCAATTTTAAATAAATAATTATGAAAGAATCAAATTTTAAATTTGGGAAATTGGTTTTAATATTTGTAATATTTCATTCTTTGGCTTGTAATAAATTAAAAGACGAGAATATCATCTTAGGAAACGATTACAAATTAATTTTACAAGATTCAATTGTTGTCAATAATTTATCTAGAATTTTAATTTTTGATTATGATGAAAACAAAAATCTATATTTAGGTTTTTCAAGAGATGAAGAAATGTTAGTTACATTGAATACAAATGGAGAAATAGAAAGGAAGGTAGATTTAAAAGGGGATGGTCCAGAGAAATATGGCTATTATATTCGAAATTTAGGAATATATAAAAATCAAATTGCAATAATTACTAATGAAAATATTATTTTTTATTCCAATGATTTTGAGAAAATTTCTGAATACCCATATAACTCTTCTATTTTTGTTCAAAGTACGAGTCCCTTTGCTAAAACAATGTTTTTAGGGGAGGAAGGTGAAGAAATTTTAATAATAAATCCAAATTTAAAATTTGATTATTATGGAAACGATGGAGCCATAGATACTTTGAAATATATTGAATATTTTAACTTTGAAGAATTAAAATTAAGTAACGAAATCGAAGCATTCGATAACAAATCAAAAGAAAATTCCATTTTCTTTGATTTCAATACACCTATTATTTCAATAAATGATTACAATGAAACTTTATATTTAACTCTACCATTAAGCGAAAAAATTAGCGTTTTCGAAAGAAAAAATAGTAAGTTTAATAAAATAAAAGATATTAGTTTAGAAATTGAAAATTTCATTAAAGTTGATCCTCTTCCACTTGGAACAGAATATGGTACACTAGAGAGAAAACAACAATTTTTAAATGGAAGTAGGATATGGAATATAATAAATTTCTCTGAAGATGTTTTTGGATTAATCTATTTTAAACAATTTGATAGCAGGCTAAAGTCAGAACTAATTGAAGAAAGTTTAAATTATTCATTAATCGAAAGATATGGTACACTAGAATTAATTTTATATGATAACGATGTGAAAATATCCAGTGAAATTCACTTTCCAAATGGCCGTTTTGTTACAAAATTAAAAGAAAATAAATTTATTATTGAAAAACCAGAAAATCTTGAAATTGAAGAAGATTTCACAGTTTATTATATATACCAGCTTATTTCTAATAAAGACTAATTTGTGGTATTAAAAAGAGTACAAGAGTTTAATTACATCTAATCACTAGGAACTAATGGTATTATTTTATCAGGAACTCACCAGTCAAAGAACCTTCATGTTTAGGAGACCCTAATTAAATTACTTGACATGGATTATTAAACCTTGTAAATGATGGATACTAAGACTATAACATAGCATACCTCGGAGGATTTGCTTTTGCTGTTTTACAGTATCCGTCCGATAAACCCCATATTTTCTGATTTCTGTTTGGGTTGTAATCTTGCGTCATGAAAAAGATTAGCAACGACGAATATTACAAGCTGTTCACCAAGTGGCAAGGATCAGGACTAAGCAAAGCTGCATTTGCAT
>NZ_FTOP01000029.1 GCF_900156785.1 Belliella pelovolcani
TAAGAAGAAAACGAAATATTAATCAAGAAAAACAATAACTTTAACGCGATGTAAGTCTACTATTCCTGACCAAAAAACTACTTAACTCTGGGGGGCAATTTGCAGCGCTGATAGGTGGTCAATTTGATCGCTGTAAGCAATTATTGATTTGATTGATTTTTCTCCTATTCTTATTTCCCAATCTTTTCCATAAATTTGCAAGCCAAATCAGAAAGTAATGATACACGTTTGCAGAAAGGAGCATTTTAATGCTGCTCATAAATTATGGAATCCAAATTGGTCGGAAGAAAAGAATGTAGAGGTTTTTGGTCCCTGTGCAAATGCAAACTGGCATGGCCACAATTTTGAATTAATTGTCACTGTAAAAGGGCTGCCTGACCCGGAGACTGGTTTTGTTGTCGATCTAAAAGATCTAAGTAGCTTGATTCGAAAACTGATTATTGACAGAGTTGATCATAAAAATCTTAATCTAGACGTGGATTTTATGCTAGGGAAAATGGCAAGTTGCGAAAATCTAGTCATGGAATTTTGGAAAATCCTTAAACCTGAAGTAGATAAAATTGTTGCGAATGGTAGTCTTTATAAGTTGACGCTTTATGAAACACCGAGAAATTTTGTGGAATATTTTGGAGAATAGTTTTGATGGACTAATATTGTTAAAGGTTGTTTGAAGCAGCCTTTTTCTTTTTATATAATTTCACCACTTTTATTTAATTCTAATGAAATACTACATCATCTCTGGAGAACGGTCAGGTGACCTTCATGCTTCTAATCTCATCAAGGCTCTTTTAAAAATTGACCCTTCAGCTGAGATTGTGGGAATGGGAGGTGATTTTTCTGAAAAAGCAGGTCAAAAACTTACAGTGCATTATCAGGAAATTGCGTTGATGGGCTTCTTGGAAGTGATACTAGGATTTAGGAAAGTCCTCAAGTATTTATCCATTGTAAAAAATGATATTCTTGCTCAAAAGCCAGATATCGTGCTTTTAGTTGATTTTGGTGGGTTCAATATGAAAATCGCTAAATTTGCTAAACTCAATGGGTTTAGAGTACATTATTATATCCCTCCTAAAGTTTGGGCTTGGAATCAAAAAAGAGCTTTGAAAATTCAAAAATATGTAGATCAGGTCTATTGTATTCTACCTTTTGAAGTTGATTTTTTCAAAAAATATGGTGTAAATGCCACTTATGTTGGGAATCCATTATTGGATGAGTTAAATGGGTTTAGCCCCCACGAGTTTTTTTATCAAAAAAATGAATTAAGCTATCAACCCATCATAGCACTACTTCCAGGCAGTAGGAAGCAAGAGGTGATGAATATGATGCGTATTATGGTAGATATGGTTAGTCAATTCCCCAATGCACAATTTGTAGTAGCAGGTGTAAAGAATTTGCCAAAAGTACTTTATCAATTAGCAGAAGAGGCGGGTATAAAAGTTATTTTTGATCAAACCTATGACCTACTACATTATTCGACGGCGGCCATAGTTACTTCTGGGACAGCTACTTTGGAAACCGCGCTGTTTAGAGTACCACAAGTAGTTGTATACAAAACCAGTTCGCTTAGCTATGCTATTGCAAAAAGGCTGATAAGCGTACCCTACATTTCATTAGTGAACCTAATAGGCGAAAGAGAGATAGTAAAAGAGTTAATCCAAGAAGACTTCAACAAGGAACATTTATCCACTGAATTAAATAAAACCTTAAGTAATTCAGTGTATCGAGGCAATATGCTACAAGGATATGATGAAATCAAAGGTAAGATTGGAAATCAAGAAGCATCCATAGAAACAGCCAAGTTAGTTTTGAAAAGTTTAAGTTAAGCTCAAAACCTACTTTAATAAATAATTTGTAATTTTTATTCACTTTGTAAAACCCAAATAAAATTAAAAAGGGGGATGGTTTTGACCATCCCCCTTTTTAATTTTAAGCTACCTGAAGTTTTTTGAACTTTGATTTGTCAAATTGTTCTTGAGCATATTTTGCGTCTATGACCAGCTCTTTTATCGATTCATTTGATGGTAACTCGTACATGGCGTCCGTTACTATGGCTTCGCAAATAGAGCGAAGTCCACGTGCGCCTAGATTATATTCCATTGCTCTTTCGACAATGTAATCTATACCACTTTCTTCGAAGACCAAGGCAACCCCTTCCATATCCATCAGTTTTTTATACTGTTTGGTCAAGGCATTCTTTGGTTCTGTCAAAATACTTTTCAAAGCATCTTTATCTAGTGGATCCAAGTGAGTTACAACTGGAAGTCTACCAATCAATTCTGGAATCAAACCGAAAGATTTCAAATCTTGGGCAGTCACATATTGTAGTAGATTATCCCTATCTGCATGTGCTTTTTCTTCTAATTTAGCAAAGCCCAGAGGTTGCGTATTAAGCCTTCTGGCGATATGTCTACTGATCCCGTCAAATGCTCCCCCGCATACAAAAAGGATATTCTCTGTATTGACAGCAATCATTTTTTGATCAGGGTGCTTTCTTCCACCTTGAGGAGGAACATTGACCACAGTGCCTTCTAGGAGTTTCAATAAGGCCTGCTGTACACCTTCTCCACTTACATCTCTGGTGATCGAAGGGTTATCAGATTTTCTAGCAATCTTATCAATCTCGTCGATATAGACAATCCCTCTTTCTGCTGCTTCTACATTGTAATCAGCAGCTTGCAAGAGACGTGTCAAGATGCTTTCAACGTCTTCGCCAACATATCCAGCTTCAGTTAATACAGTCGCGTCAGCAATGCAAAATGGCACTTCTAAAGTTTTGGCGAGAGTTTTGGCTAAGTAAGTTTTTCCAGTCCCCGTTTCCCCAACCATGATGATGTTTGATTTTTCAATCTTGATTTCATCATCATTGGTTTTTTGCTGCAATCTTTTGTAGTGGTTGTATACAGCTACGGTGAGTACTTTCTTAGCATCCTGTTGGCCGATTACATATTGGTCTAGGTACGCATTGAGTTCTTTCGGCTTTTTTAGCTGGAACTTCTGGTTTTTAGAAGGCTTTTTTGTTTTCTCCTCTTCTCCCAAGATCTGATAGGCTTGATCTATACAGAAATTGCAAATATGGGCAGAAATGCCCGAAACCATCAGATCTACATCTTTTTTATTTCTACCACAAAAGGAGCAAGTCGTTTGAGCCATTTTTATCTTTTTCTTATCAATACTTCATCAATTAAGCCATATTCTTTGGCTTCTGGAGCTTTCATCCAGTAATCTCTATCTGAATCTCTTTCGATTTCTTCGTAAGTTTTTCCTGAATGTTGCGCAAGGATATCATACAATTCTTTTTTCATCGAAAGGATTAGCTTCAATGAGATTTCCATGTCTTTTGATTGACCTTGCATCCCGCCAGAAGGTTGATGAATCATTACTCTAGAGTGTTGAAGTGCAGATCTCTTGTCTTTTGCTCCTCCTGCTAAGAGTACAGCACCCATAGAGGCAGCGATACCAGTACAAATTGTGGCTACATCAGGATTGATGTATTGCATGGTATCATATATTCCTAATCCTGCTGTTACCGAACCCCCCGGGCTATTGATATACAGCAAAACATCTTTTTTAGGATCTGTAGATTCTAAAAAAAGTAATTGAGCTGTAATAATATTGGCGATAAAATCATCTACTTGAGTTCCCAAAAAGATGATTCTATCCATAATTAATCTAGAGAAAACATCAATTTCACGGAAGTTTGTCGGTCTCTCTTCAATAACTGACCTTGTCATCCCATTGATGAATGTGTCATATTGATCAAAGGCATTTCCACTGATACCATGATTATGAATTGCGTATTTTCTGAATTCGTCTTTGTTAAACATATGTGTTTTGTTTAGTCGTTTACAAAAATAAAAAAAGCCCTTACTTAATGAAGGACTTTTTTTAAACGATTTTGAATCTGAATTAGTTTTCCAAAAGTTCCTTGAACTTATCAATGGAGATAACTTCTTCAGTGATATCTATTTTTTCTTTGACAAAAGCTAGTACCTTGTCATTTTGAACGGAAGTTAACATTTGCATGTAATTTTGACCTTCATTGCCTTGAAGGTAATTATCAACAAACATATCCATGCTTGATTCCAATTGAGCTCCCATACCAGAAGAGGCGAATTGGTCCCTGATCATTTCTTTGGTCTTCTCAATTACATCTTCATGTTCAGCTTTGATTTCATTGTTCTTAGCGATCTCATTTGAAATAATAGTCCAAGAAAGCTGCTTTGCATAGATTGGATATTCTTGATCAACTTGCTCTTGCGTCACTTTTCCTTCATTTGCCCTGAACAACCACTCTTTCAAGAATCCCTCTGGAAGGTCGATGTTCGCTTTTTCAATCAAAGTATCTTTGATTTTTTCATCACTAAATACCTTCACTTCTTTGTTGTAATTCTCAGACATGATGGCATTTACCTTTTCCATAAATGCTTCCTCTGAGTCTACTTGATCGGGACCGAATACTTTATCGAAAAACTCTTGGTTCAATTCAGCTTCTTCAGTTCTATTGATATTTTGAACTACAAAGCTGAATTTACCGGATAGCTTTTCTACTTCAGAATCTTCCACACCAACAACTTCAGCAAGATCTTCTTTGATAGCTTTAGATGGATCAAATTCTATAATATCACCTTTAGATAAACCAATGAATTTTTTCAATGACCTACCATCTACTTTAGATAAAGGTAGAGAGAAGGTTTTCTCAAAAGAACCATCTAAAGCCTTGATGTCACCATAAAGAAAATCTCCTTCTTGGCTTACATCAGGGTTGGTCATTTTACCATATTGTCTTCTCAAGTTCGAAACAGCATCTGCTATGGTAGCTTTATCCACTTCAAGCGTATAGCTAGTCACGTTTAATGATTTGTCAAAATCAACTTTCACATCTTCAACAAATCCAATTTTGTATTCGAAATCAAAATCCTTTTGGTTGGCCCAATCAATTTGATCTGCGTTTTCAACAACTGGAAGAGGGTCGCCAAGAATTCTAAAAGTTTGGGATTTCAAGTAATCATTCAAAGAAGATGAGAGCATGTTGTTAATCTCGTCAACCAACACGGATGTTCCGTAAAGCTTTTTCACCATAGCGATTGGAGCTTTGCCGGGTCTAAAGCCTTTGATATTGGCTTTCCTTGCATAATCTTTAACTTTAGCATCAACCTTTGGTTGATAATCTGCTTCATTTAACTTAATTTTAACTGAAGCCTGATTTGCTGAATGCTTGTCTAATGTAATTTCCAAGGTATTTTGATTTTGATTTGTGTTTAACTAAAAACCCTCAATCTCTATTCTTCATTCGAAGAGCCGAAGCTATTTCGAAATCGGAACCGTGATTGAGGGTTTGAAAACGTGCGGATAGAGGGACTCGAACCCCCATGCCTTACGGCGCTAGATCCTAAGTCTAGTGCGTCTACCAATTTCGCCACATCCGCTTATCTAATGTGGACGCAAAGGTAATAACGAAATCGAAACTTGCAAAAGTTGGTTTGAAAAAATATTAAAAAAAGTAGAAAAAAATTATTGAAGTCCTCGTTGCTTTAATTTTGGAATTGTTTTTACCTTCGAATATATGATACAGGTTGATCTGGAAGAAGAAAGAAAGGAAATACTCAAGCGATACAGAAAATTGCTTAGACTGGCGAAGCCTTTGCTTAAAGCTGGTGATGCAAAGATTATAAAGAAGGCCTTTAATGTCTCAAATGATGCGCATAAGGAAATGCGTAGAAAATCAGGAGAACCTTATATATACCATCCTTTGGAAGTAGCTTTAGTCTGTGTTGAGGAGATAGGTTTGGGTCCTACAAGTATAGTAGCTGCGCTGCTTCATGATGTAGTAGAAGATACAGAATGGGAGCTGGAAGATATCGAAAGGGAATTTGGCCATAAGGTCATGCAGATCATTGATGGGCTAACAAAAATCTCGGGTGTATTCGATTATGGATCATCTCAGCAGGCAGAGAATTTTAGAAAAATGCTCCTTACGCTCTCTGATGATGTTAGGGTGATTCTTATCAAAATCGCGGATAGACTCAATAATATGAGGACTCTTTCTAGCATGCCTCGGCACAAGCAGTTAAAAATTGCCTCTGAGACCATGTATCTCTATGCTCCGCTTGCGCATAGGCTTGGACTTTACACCATCAAATCAGAGTTAGAAGATTTATATTTAAAGTATACAGATACAGACACCTATAATTTTATTGTTGAAAAAATAAACGAAACGAGGTTATCTAGAAATAAATTCATTAAAACATTCATCGCTCCAATTGAGGAAGAGTTGAAAGCTCAAGGCTTTAATTTTTCGATCAAGGGAAGACCAAAATCTGTCTATTCAATTTATAATAAGATGAAAAAACAGAATATCCCCTTTGAAGAAGTTTATGACCTCTTTGCAGTGAGAATTATCATGGATTCAGAATATGACAATGAAAAAGCGGATTGCTGGCAGGTATATTCCGTTGTCACTGATTTTTATAGGCCAAACCCTGACAGACTGAGAGATTGGATAAGTACACCAAGATCCAACGGTTACGAATCTCTTCATACCACTGTGATGAGCAATACAGGTCAATGGGTAGAAGTTCAAATCAGAACTCAACGCATGGATGATATTGCAGAACGAGGCTATGCTGCTCATTGGAAATATAAAGATAAGGAGGCATTGGCTAACAAGGCGTCACCAGGATTAGATGATTGGATCACGCAAGTGAGAACACTTTTAGAGTCGAACGACGGTTCTGCGATTGAGTTTATGGATGACTTTAGGGGAAATTTGTTCCATGATGAGGTCTTTGTATTTACACCAAAGGGAGATTTGAAAGTGATGCCCTTTGGATCTACAGCACTTGACTTTGCTTTTGAGATACACACTGAAGTTGGGGCAAAATGCATTGGAGCCAAGGTCAACCAAAAACTTGTCTCAATCAATCATAAACTCAAGAATGGTGATCAGGTAGAAATCCTCACTTCCAACAAACAGAAGCCTACAGAAGACTGGCTTAATGTCGTTGTAACTTCGAGAGCAAAAGCTAAAATCAAAGATGCTCTGAGGGAAGAAAAAAAGTCATCTATTCTTGATGGAAAGGAAATAGTCCAGCGCAAGTTGAAACAGATGAAGTTGGATTTTAACTCTGAAACTGTCGAGCAGCTAAGAGCTTATTTTGAAACTAAGACTGCTAATGAGTTTTATTATAAAGTTGGCAAAGGCATGATTGAGTCTACATCTATCAAGAGTTTCAAAGATTTCAAGGAGGATAAGCGACAGAAAAGTAAATCATCTTTGGATATCGTCAAGGATGAGTCCTCTTTTACAAAGCAAATCAAAAGCCTTAAGGGGCCAGACCATGATCAGCTCTTGATAGGAGAGGATATGGATGTAGTAGATTATATTTTGGCCAAATGCTGTAATCCAATACCTGGAGATGATGTTTTTGGTTTTGTTACCGTAAATGAAGGTATCAAAATTCATAGGACATCTTGCCCAAATGCGCTTGAGCTGCTTTCCAATCATGGTAATAGAGTAATCAAAGCCAAGTGGACAAGCCAGCAAGAAATTGCGTTCCTAGCAGGCCTTAGAATCGTAGGTACAGATAGAGTAGGTTTGATCAATGATGTGACCAAAGTTATCTCTAATGAACTGAAGGTGAATATGCGATCCATCACTGTAGATTCTGATGCAGGGATTTTTGAAGGTACTATCAAGCTATATGTTCATAGTACCCAGCATCTAGAAAAACTAATGGGGAATCTTGGAAAAGTTGATGGTGTAATTAAAATCACAAGATTTGACTATTAAAAGAAAATGCTCTTGTTGAATCCTAAAACTAGGAATAAGTGTGTTCATGATTTAGGTATTAGCCTCCCTCTATTTATTTATTTGAATTATTTCTAAATAAGAACAGTTATATTTGAAACAAAAACAAAAGAAATGGCCTTGAATGAAACCCTTTTTGAAGAGGTAAAGAAAATTTTCACCGCTTATCTTGAGAATAAAAAGCTTAGAAAGACACCTGAACGCTACGCTATCTTAGAGGAGATATATGGCCGAGGAGGTCATTTTGATGTAGAGTCTTTGTACATCAGTATGAAAAACAAAAACTACCGTGTCAGTAGGGCCACAGTATATAATACCCTAGATCTTTTGGTAGAGTGCGATCTGGTGACAAAGCACCAGTTTGGTAAAAACCTCGCTCAATACGAAAAGTCCTACGGTTATAAACAACACGATCATCTGATTTGCGTAGACTGTAATCAAGTTTTAGAGTTTTGTGATCCAAGAATTCAAAACATTCAAAATACAGTTGGAGAAATTTTAAATTTCAAGGTGCTGCATCACTCCTTAATCTTGTACGGTAATTGTACCAAAGAAAAATGTGAAAATAGAGAGATCGTATGAAACTGAGCTATCAATTAGAAAAGGCTGACAATGTTCAGTATTTACATATTCAAGGTGACTTAATAGGTGATGACGTTGGACCAAAATTAGTGGAGATTGTCACCAATGCGGTAAATGACAAGATCAAAAACTTCGTCATAGACCTCAGGGAAGTCAGGTATATTTCATCAAGCGGAATTGGTGTGTTAATTACCATGCTTACAAAAATGAGAAATTCAGGTGGTGAAGTTTACCTGACTTCTCCTTCTGAACATGTCAAAAAGCTTTTGATTATAACTAAGTTGAATAACATATTTACAGTTTTTGATTCCATTGAAGATGCTAAGAATGAAATTTCTTAGCTTGAATAATATTCTATAGCGCTCAATATAATCCTCTATATGTTTTTTTCATTTAGAGGATTTTGTTTTTAAAGGGTAAGTGATTTTAAATCATTTTATGATTTGGCTCAAGAAACACATGTGTGATCGACCCATCTGTGGAGTATTTAGAATAAATACATTCTTTTACTTGCAATTATTTAACCTTATTCCAAACTTCACGCCTCAAAAAGAATACTAACAAATCAGTCAAAATATAATCAAATGAAAATGGATGTGCTTTTGGGCCTACAATGGGGCGATGAAGGAAAAGGAAAAGTGGTCGATGTACTCGCTCCCCAATATGATGTAGTAGCCAGATTTCAAGGTGGCCCAAATGCAGGGCATACACTGGAATTTGATGGAATTAAGCATGTTTTGCACCAGATTCCCTCTGGAATTTTTAGATCTAACTTAGTCAATATTATTGGCAATGGAGTAGTATTAGATCCTGTTGTTTTGAGAAAGGAAATTCAAGGTCTTGGTAAGTTTAACATTGACTTCAATCAAAATCTTTTTATTTCAAAGAAAGCAACTATAATTATTCCTACACATAAGTTATTAGATGCTGCTTATGAAAAATCCAAAGGTGACAAGAAAATAGGTTCTACTTTAAAAGGTATAGGCCCTACTTATCAAGATAAGATTGGAAGAGTAGCTTTGAGAGTTGGGGATATATTAGCAGCTGACTTTAAGGTGAAATATGATACTTTAGTTGAGAAGCATAAGACTATTCTATCTTTTTATGACTTCCCGCTTGATGAACTTGCCGAACTTGAAAAAGTCTTTTTTGAATCCATCGAGTTTTTCAAAACGCTTAATTTGATTGATAGCGAGTATCAAGTGAATGAATTTTTGTCCAAAGGTCAAAAAGTTTTGGCTGAAGGAGCTCAAGGATCTCTATTAGATATAGATTTCGGAAGTTATCCGTTTGTTACTAGTAGTAGCACGATGACCGCTGGAGCCTGTACTGGACTGGGGGTTGCGCCAGCCAGAATAGGAGAAGTTTATGGGATTTTTAAGGCCTATTGTACTAGAGTGGGTAGTGGTCCATTTCCAACGGAGTTGTTTGATCAAGATGGAGAGGATATGAGAAAAGAAGGAAATGAATTCGGATCTACAACAGGAAGACCTAGAAGATGTGGCTGGATTGATTTACCTGCATTGAAATATTCGATCATGATCAATGGCGTCACGCAGCTATTCATGATGAAAGCAGATGTGTTGAATATATTTGAAAACATCAAAGTATGCACTCATTATCAATTACCTGATGGTTCGCTTGTTGATAGACTTTCTTACGAGATAAATGAACAAGAAGCTAAACCAGTATATAAAACAATCAAAGGTTGGAATCAGTCATTGGCTCATGTTGCCAATTATGATGACTTCCCAAGTGAATTGAGGAATTATGTTAGTTTGTTAGAAGAAGAACTTGGTGTTCCTATCAAAATGGTCTCAGTTGGCCCAGATAGGAAACAAACTATCTTAAGATAAATTGAAAAAGCTCGAAGAAATTCGAGCTTTTTCAATTTATTGGTTATTATCATGGATCAAGGCTCATAATTTATGATAGTAATCTTGTGAATTATTTATTTATTATGATTTTGCTTTCTTGTTAATAAAATCTCCGAAATAGAATAAACCTATGATTTTAAACCAATCCCGATAAACTGGGGCAAGTTATCAAAGAATAACTTGCCTGCAACGGAATCCAAACCCGAAGAATTTAGACCGAGATGATGTAGGCCCCTTTTTAAATTGGTTAGCAGTTAAATTGTGGTTATATATTTTACTTAAAAACATTTTTAATTTTTTCTTATTGATATTCAGGGTAGTAGTTATGATTTTAAAATTTCTTTGAGATTAGGTCTTGTTAATTGTAAAATAAGTTGCACTTTTGCAATCCCAAACGGGGGCAAGGAGTTGAAAAGAGGTAATAAAGAAGGTTTAAAAAAGTGTTTGGGTTTAAAAATTTTCAAACTTTTTTACTTTAAAAAGATTGCCTGATCAAATTACTTTCTTACCTTTGCAATCCTGTTCAACGGAATGGAGACAAAAATTAGGGTCGAGAGACTACAATTTGGATTGAGAAGAAGTCCAAAAAAGTTCATTGAAGTGTTGTAAGACGAAACGACGAGAGGCTATTTTAGGATAGTTTTTCAAGAAGCATATCAATAAGAGTCGATAGGAATAAGCTACGAGAGTAGCGGAAAAAAAACTTTACAATGGAGAGTTTGATCCTGGCTCAGGATGAACGCTAGCGGCAGGCCTAATACATGCAAGTCGAACGGGATCTAGAAGCTTGCTTTT
>NZ_FTOP01000024.1 GCF_900156785.1 Belliella pelovolcani
TCCACCCGGTCCTGTTACACTTACTGTTGCTGGCTCAATCGCTGAACCTGTATATGTGAATGGTCCGCCGTTGATAGTCACTACTGTGGTCGTAGATGCTTTACCAATCTCGAAGTCTTCACTATCACTGCTTGGAAGATAGTTGTCATCTCCTTCGTAGTCGTAGCTAGCTGTCGCAGTTCCTGCATTGATATTGTTGGAGTAAACCGCATCAGGTGTCAGATTCAATCCGCCCGGTCCAGTAACACTTACAGTTGCCGGTTCAATCGCCGAACCTGTATAAGTAAACGGTCCGCCGTTGATCGTCACAACTGTTGTCGTTGCAGCCTTGTCAATCGTAAAGTCTTCGCTGTCGCTGCTTGGCAGATAATTGTCATCTCCTGCATAGCTGTAGCTAGCCGTGGCCGTGCCTGCATTGATGTTGTTTGCATAATCAGCAGTTGGAGTCAGATCCAATCCGCCCGGGCCGGTTACACTTACCGTGGCAGGCTCGATGGCAGATCCTGTATAAGTAAACGGTCCACCGTTGATCGTCACAACTGTTGTCGTTGCAGCCTTGTCAATCGTAAAGTCTTCGCTGTCGCTGCTTGGTAGGTAATTAGCATCTCCTGCATAGCTGTAGCTAGCCGTGGCCGTGCCAGCATTGATGTTGTTTGCATAATCAGCAGTTGGAGTCAGATCCAATCCGCCCGGGCCGGTTACACTTACCGTGGCAGGCTCGATGGTAGATCCTGTATAAGTAAACGGTCCACCGTTGATGGTTACCGTGGTAACTGTTGTGGCTTTGCCGATTTCAAAGTCCTCGCTGTCGCTGCTTGGCAGATAATTGTCATCTCCTGCATAGCTGTAGCTTGCCGTGGCTGTGCCAGCATTGATGTTGTTTGCATAGTCAGCGGCTGGAGTCAAGTCCAATCCGCCCGGTCCGGTCACACTTACCGTGGCAGGCTCGATGGCAGATCCGGTGTAGGTAAACGGTCCGCCGTTGATGGTTACCGTGGTAACTGTTGTGGCTTTGCCGATTTCAAAGTCTTCGCTGTCGCTGCTTGGAAGATAGTTGTCATCTCCTTCGTAGTCGTAGCTAGCTGTCGCAGTTCCTGCATTGATATTGTTGGAGTAAACCGCATCAGGTGTCAGATTCAATCCGCCCGGGCCGGTTACACTTACTGTTGCTGGCTCAATCGCTGAACCTGTATATGTGAATGGTCCGCCGTTGATAGTTACTACTGTAGTGGACGGTGCCTTTTCTATATTTGCTAATGAAGTCTCGACCGATGTAAGAATATAATTTCCCGCATCCACTCCAGTAAGAGTTGCTCCCGATAAGGTTACAACTTTATTGTCTCCTGCATTTGCATCCGAAAAAGTAGCAGTTCCTCCATCAAGAGTTACAATATCGCCAGAAACAATCCCAATTAATGCTCTATTAGATATAATAGCTTCATTATTTCCATCGTAAACCTTATTATCAGCCGTGAAATTACCTGTGATTTCTTTCTGTTCAACAGTCAACACCGATCCTGTACTATTTTCCTTAGGAACTGCCAACAAACCAGTATCACCAGCAAATGACGTAGTAATATCATAAGTCCCAACATTCAATTTCCCTAGTATAGGTACACTAGTCAAATCAAGGGTCAAAGAAGCTACACCACTTGCATTGGTAACTCCCGTACCTACAGCAGTACCATCCAAATAAAATGTAATGGTTTTACCTGAAATACTTGTCGATGTTTGGTAATTGGAATAAAAAGTAGATGTAAGTGTCACAGAACTACCATAAATCGCTGATTCATTGCTTGAAATTAAAGCCCCGTAATTGGCAGTAATTGTTCTATCATTAGCTACATTAGCTGCTCCACTATTAAAAATTGTCAACGTGTCTGTTTTGGACGTCACTTGAGCACCGCCTGTTGTACTATAATTAAGAATTTGGTACTTGATTCCTCCATTAGTTAAAGGATTAGTAATGTAGGTGAAATCTACTTCTCTACTATTAGCACCTCCACTTGTATTTGAAATACCGACAACGATTTGGCCATCTTTATCACCTCCTTGTGGAAGATTTCCGCTAACTGTCCATTCAACATCAACCAATTGGCCGTTAGGTAATCCTGAGGTGGAGAAAGTAAAATTACCATCAGTAAAATAAGCCAAAGCCACTTGTCCTGTTGTCATTCCCTTAGCATGCAGAGTGAAAGCTACACCCAAATGCCGTTCAAGAATAGGAAAAAGAATGGTGAAATTTCCATCTTCATCTACTGCGATATCATGGTAATCATGAATATGATCAACAAATGGATCCTCTATAAAATGAAGATCGACAACTGAATCATAAATCCATCCTGTACCAGTAATGATAGCAGTCTCACCTGGCAAATAATCATCTTTATCCGTGGTAACGCTTGGAAGCGTCGAAGCTGTGTAAGGGGTCACTATGGGAGGGTTACCTCCATAGGTTTCTTGAGCTTGAACTGGATGATATAAATATCCAACCAAAGTAAAGATTAAGAGTAGAAGTTTTGATTTCATATCTTGGGTGTTAAAAGTTTAAAATACTTTTTAAAGTGTAAAGCAGTTTATTAGCCTTTAAATGATGTTTTTAACCAATAAAATGTATTACATGGTAAATTAAATGTATTTCACATTTATAAAAAAGCTTTTTAAAAATTATTTTACCTAAAATATCAAAATTTTATATAGACGGAATGCTATTTATTGAAATAATATTTTATTTTTTGGAATATTTTTAACATATAAAAAACTATATATAATACTTTTAAACTTATTTTAAGACTATATAGATTATTTTGGATAAATAATATAAAAAAAATAAGGTAGTCTATTTCAAGACTACCTTCATACTTTACAAGTATAAGACATTTTCACTTGGCAAGTTTCTCAGCTTCGGCTTTTGCTTTCTTGGCCAGTTTGTCTACTTCTTGACTCGCTTCATTTACTTTTTTGTTAAGACCATCAATGAAGCCACTCACTTTACCATTTACTTCATCAAGATACGCACTGCCTTTCTTGCCTAATTTTTTTCTTGTATTGACACCCTTGTCTGGAGCGATCAAAATACCAACCTGTACACCGACTGCAGCACCAAGAAGTGCTCCTAAAAGAAATTTTGTAGAACTCATATCATTATTTGTTTTGAGTGAAAAGAAAATTAAAAGCGGTCTGCAAGATCTTTTTCCTGCTAAATGACCATATTTAAACAAACGAAAACTATGCCACAAAGTTCCTTGTCTAGCATTTCTTTATTTGATGGTACTTTTCACTATGATGGTTCTCACAGGGTTGACAGGGTCATTGGAAAAAATCGTAATATGCTTATGATCTATCCCTCTCCTACCCTTAGGATCAAAGGTAAATTCCAAGTCTGTAGATTCATTGGGTTGAATGAGTAAAGACTCCAAGTTGATTAATACGCAATCACAATTACCCACTACTTTTCTAATCTGCAAAGGCTCTCCTCCTTGATTAGTTAATTTAACCTTCCTTTTGACAATTTGATTGGCTCGGATATCCTTGAGGTCAATTTCTACATCTTGAATTCCCAAGCGGGGTACATTTTGCATCATGCTCTTTGGAATGGGTTCAAAGTACTCAAAAATATTTGCTAGCAATTTAATTGAAACAGGTTCATCCATCCCTTCAAAATTCAAAATTAAGTCATCTGATACAAAACCAAAATCAGCCCTATCAGCTCCATTATAAGCTATTTCAATTAAACCTCTCTGATCTGGGCCTATTACTTCTGGGAACAAGCTCAAATCAATAAAATCACTGCTTGAAGCATTTGACATCAGTCTGAGACTATCGACTCCGAAATTATATATCTCCACCAATTTTATCTTTGCTTCATTGGTATACACATTCCCCATATTGATAGCGGGAAGTCTAAAGCCAACATTTTTCACTTGATGTGCATATGCAGCCATCAGATCATCTGGCAAGGGTATATTATTCCCTTGAAGGTAAAGCGTATCTCCATAGATGTCTTGGTTAGTTCTGACCACAATCAACTTTGTAAAGGGACCACCCCTATGGTCAGGCTCATAACTGATCTTGACACTTCCTACTTTACTTTGAAAAATGGTGTCTTGAGAAAACTCTACTGTAGTACAACCACAATCTGTAATTACATCAGAGATCAAAATCAAAGAATCTGATTGATTCAAACCCAAAAACTCTACTTCGATTTTACCATTTTCCTCGAAAACTGTCCCTATATCAATTGTTCTATTTTCCCAAAACAAAAGCTGACGCTCAATCACCTGTGCCTCAATGGGCAATGCATTGATCATTAGGAATAAAGCGAAAAGCAGATAAAACTTATGTGTATTCATGTAGGCAAATAACGGCAAAATTCACACGAATTGTACCCATATTTATTTAATTTGCGCCAAAATTCTGAGAAATGGCTAGAGTATTGACAGGTATACAAAGTTCGGGAAGGCCTCACCTAGGCAATATCCTCGGGGCTATAGTCCCTGCTATCGAACTCACTAAGAAAGAAAAAGGAGAGTCTTTTATATTTATTGCAGATTTTCATTCTCTCACTACCATCAAAGATGGAGCCCTGAGAAAGGAAAACACCTTGGCAGTGGCGGCAGCTTGGTTGGCTTTTGGCTTGGATATTTCCAAAACAGTTTTCTATAGACAATCACAAATTCCAGAAGTTGCTGAGTTGACCTGGTATTTGAGCTGCTTCACTCCTTTTCCGATGTTGGCCAATGCACACAGTTTCAAGGATAAGTCTGATAGGCTAGCGGATGTAAATGCTGGACTTTTTACTTATCCAGTATTGATGGCTGCGGACATTTTGCTCTATAGTGCCAATTTGGTCCCTGTCGGAAAAGATCAATTGCAACACTTGGAAATTACCAGGGACATTGCGAGCACGGTAAACAGGCAATTGGAAGCAGAAATATTTACCATTCCAGAAGCGAGAATCAGTGAATCTGTGATGATCATTCCTGGAACCGATGGTCAAAAGATGAGCAAGTCTTATAACAATTACATAGATATCTTTCTTCCAGAAAAGCAATTGAAGAAAAATATCAATAGCATTGTCACAGATAGCACACCTCTAGAGGAGCCAAAAGACCCTGATACTTGTAATGTCTATAAGCTTTATAGCTTGATAGCAGATGAGACAGCTACTTTGGCATTAAGAGAAAAATACCTTGCTGGTAATTTTGGTTATGGTCATGCAAAGAAGGAGTTTCTAGACCTAATCCTCAGCAAGTTTCAAAAAGAAAGAGAAGCTTTCGATTACTACATGTCCAATCCAAAGGAATTGGAAGCAAAATTGGCAGCAGGTGAAGCCAAGGCGAGAACCGAAGCTCAAAAAATCTTAGAGCAAATTAGGGGAAAATTAGGTTTCTAATCAAAAATGCCTGAAGTCAATCACTTCAGGCATTTTTAATTTGGTGAAGGGTTACAATTGATTAACTATTGAATGCTCATTCACTAATCACAAATTAACTCAATTACTGTTATCCAATATTGTTATCCAATTAACTTAATAACTAAACCTATCTAGCTCTCCAAAGATCTTTGAGAGACACACCATTGATTTGCATCACAAATCTAGTAGGATTAGGAATAATTACGATTCTTACATCTTGGTTTTCAAACTGATCAGACTCTACAGGGACTCCTTGAGGGCCTTTTACCTCGTAGGAGATCACCCCATTTGCATCTGGCAACATGGGCACATACGAATTCGCCAAATAAGCAGAAGGCAATAATACATCATTGTCAGATTGAAGCAATTTGTATATTTTCTCTAATTCAGATTCCAATTCATCTCCATACTCTTCATTGAAATCATCCTCCAAATCATGAAGCTCCTCTTCAATATCATCATAGCGCTCGTCTGCATAGGTGATTTTACTCAACTCGATTCTCTTCTCCACTATGGCAGTGAGGTCTTGGTCTAATTTCTTTAAATCCATTGATAATTCTTGTTTTCCAATTAAAATACGAAGGTATTGATTCTGATTAGCCTTTCCAAAGATTGAGTTGATTAAGGATAATCTGAAGACTCAAGCACAATCATTTATCAAATAATTTACTTTTTTAGGTAAATCTCCCTAAAAACAAAGGATTATTTGGTCATTTCTCAAAAGATTTTGAATAAATATTTTTTGAAATGCATTTTTATATTATCTTTCATCAGTTTTATTACTACCAAATCCATTTGAATAATGCACAACACCCTAACCAAAAGACTCAGAGCCGGGATGGCTTTGGTCTTCGCCGCTGTGATTGCGGTCACGTTCTCCTGTACCTCAGTTGAAGAACAACCTACCTTAGACGAAAATGCTCTCTTTAAGAAGGCATTTTTGGAAGAACTAGAAAACCTCCAATTCCCAACTGATCCAAATGCAAGAGCGAACAATGCCATGCCTTCAGTGCAGGTAACCTTAGCAGCTTTGAGAGCTACAGACAATTGGGTTCCAGCAGTAAAGGACAGAGCAACAGTCTTTATGGCAACAGACGAGGCCTATGCATTAATGGATATTACCCCAAGAAATGTAAACCAAAACCTTGATTTGGTAATGGCCGCCATTGGTAATCAAGTGATCTCTGGAAAGAAATTTTCGGGTAATCAATTACTCGAAATTCAAGGTGAAGCAAATTTATTGTCATTTCTTTATGATGCACCTACTAGCTTAACAGTGCAAGATGAAAACGGTCAATTGGTCTTACATGATGTATTTGGTCAAAGTGCCAATATCATCAGAACAGACTTCAAAGCAACCAATAGTGTAACCCACTTTATTGACAAAGTCTTGGCACCACAATTTCCTGCTCCTCCAACAGAATAAATTCTAAAATTCATAATAAAAACCCAGCTGATCATCTCAGCTGGGCTTTTTACTTTTAAATATCTGAGTATTCGCTATGTTGTATTTTAGGTAAGAAGATGCGTTACATTTTGCGAATACCCGTCAACAGACGACAACTCTTGCGCCGTGGCGTAGCCTATAGTCAATCAAACTTAAAATTGTACAGCAAACAATCTTTTGTTTGGCTAAGCACAAGAAGGGGGATAAATACACTTTAATATCAATAAATATCAAAATACCATGAACTAGATTAGATCAATATTAACCTAATGTCTTCTCGTGATTTTCTTTGATCTTTCTTCTCAATATCTTCCCTACATTGGTCTTGGGTAGCTCATCAGCAAAATAGACTTCACGAGGTACTTTATAATTGGTCAGGTTTTCCTTGGTATAAGTGATGATTTCTTCTTCTGTGATGGATTTATCTTTAGGCACCACATAGGCCACTACTTTTTCTGTAGACTTATCATCTGGCATGCCTATTACTCCTACTTCCAATACTTTTGGATGCGAAGCGATTACATTTTCTACTTCATTTGGATAGACATTGAATCCAGAGACAAGGATCATTTCCTTCTTCCGATCTACGATTTTCACAAATCCATCTTCGTCAATAACTGCAATATCACCAGTCTTGAACCAATCTCCATCCATGACTTTCTCGGTCTCGTCCGGTCTATTCCAATAGCCCTTCATGACTTGAGGACCTTGAATGCACAACTCCCCCTTTTCACCAACTCCCAAGACTTTTCCATCATCATCTATGACCTTGACATTGGTGTGTGGAAGAGGAACTCCAATGGTACCAATTCTTTCTGTACCGTCTATAGCATTACAAGTGGCCACTGGAGAGGTCTCCGTCAACCCATAACCCTCTGCAAGTGGAGTGCCCGTCACTTTTTGCCATTTTTCTGCTGTAGCTTTTTGCACAGCCATCCCCCCTCCTACAGCGATCTTCAGAGAAGAAAAATCAAGCTTAGTGAATGCATCTTGATTTAATAATCCATTGAAAAGTGTATTTACGCCAGTGAATACAGTGAATTTATGCTTGGACAATTCTTTGATGAATCCAGGCATATCTCTTGGATTGGTGATCAATACATTGTGAGCGCCAATCTTCATCATTGCAAGACAATTTACAGTCAAAGCAAAAATATGATACAATGGCAAAGCAGTAATGACGACTTCTTCTCTTTCTCTTAGTTTTGGCTTCATCCAAGCTGAGATCTGTTGCATATTAGCTACTATATTGCCATGCGTCAATTCTGCACCTTTGGATACACCTGTGGTGCCACCAGTATATTGCAAATAGGCTGCATCTCCCAAAGTCATTTCTTCCCTTTTGAAACTTGCAGGGTTGGCTGCTGACATGACCTCCTTCCATTTGATTGCTTTTGGTAAATTAAAAGCAGGTACCATCTTTTTAATGTATTTTACTACAAAATTCACAATACCACCTTTTAAGCCTCCAAGCATATCTCCAAGTTCTGTGACTATGACATGTTTTGCAGAGATGTCCTTTTGAATTTTTTCTAAATTAAAAGCAAAATTGGCCAGTATCACAATTGCATCAGCACCAGCATCATTGAACTGATGCTTCATTTCGCTGGCTGTATACAGTGGATTGGTATTCACCACCACCATACCCGCTCTCAATACACCAAACATGGCTACAGGATACTGTAGACAATTTGGCATTTGAATGGCCACGCGATCACCTTTTTTCATCATCAGATTGTTCTGAAGATAAGCTGCAAAGGTTTTTGAAAGTTGGTCAACTTCATTGAATGTAATGGTCTTGCCCATACATTCATAAGCAATTGAATTACCATATTTTTTGACACTTTCTTCAAATAAATCTACAACAGAGGAATAGGCTTTGACATCAATATCCTTATCTACCGCCGAAGGATAAAATTTGTACCAAGGAAAATCTTGCATAAGTTATCTTATATTTTGGGTCAATGAATGATTTAAACAATTTAACCCGAATGATGCATTAGGGTTCGAAATAGAAACTCTATTGCATATTTTGGGTTTAGCTACTAAATATAAAAGAATTATGTTTCTCAGAAAAAATTAAAGCCACTTTGCATCAAACAAAGTGGCTTTTTCATAGCTGAATTTATATTGATCAACTCAAGATCTTTCTAGCGATCAATTCTTTCATGATTTCGTTGGTGCCAGCATAGATTCGCTGCACACGAGCATCAGCATATGCCCTAGCTACTGGATATTCCCACATATAACCATATCCTCCATGCAATTGTACACATTCGTCCGCTACTTCACATTGTAATTCTGTCATCGTGTATTTGGCAGCGGAGGCCATTGCAGAGTCCACTTTTTTGTCATTGTGCAAGAGCACCAATTGATCCATGTAGATTCTAGCCATTTCTAACTTCGCGGACATCTCTGCCAACTTGAATCTGGTATTCTGAAAATCCGCAACCGTCTTACCGAAAGCAGGTCTTTGTTTCACGTAATCAATCGTCGCTTGATAGGTACTCTCTGCCAATGCCAAGGCTGCAAGGGCTACCACCAATCTTTCTTGTGCAAGTTCTGTCATCAGGTATTTGAAACCCTCACCTACTTTACCAAGGAGATTTTCTTTAGGTACTTTCACATCTTCGAAAAACAATTCACAAGTGTCTTGCGCATGTAACCCTACTTTTTCGAAAGGAACTCCTTTACTAAATCCCTCCATGGTGGTATCTACCAAAAACAAACTGATACCTTTAGCACCTAAGCTTGAATCAGTCTTGGCAGCCACTACTACCAAGTCACAGAGATAGCCATTGGTAATAAAAGTTTTGGATCCATTGATCAAATAGTGATCACCCATATCTTGAGCAGTGGCTTTGATATTTTGCAAATCACTACCAGCGCCAGGCTCAGTCATGGCCACCGCAGAGATCATTTCTCCAGAAATCATTTTAGGGATGTATTTGCTTTTGGCAACCTCAGTACCATAGTGATGAACGTACGGGAATACAATCTCGCTATGCAAAGGATAACCGATCGCAGGTCCAGAACATCCACTTAATCCAAGTTCTTCAATAAATAAGGCAGCATACCTGAAATCTTCAATGCCCATACCTCCAAACTCTTCTGGAGCAGAGAGACATAAAAAACCATTTTCACCTAATCCTTTCCAAGACTCTTTGGATACCATTTTATTTTTTTCCCACTCTGCATTATGGGGAGTGATTTCTTTGGCTATGTAATCTCTTACAGACTGTCTGAACATCTCATGTTCTTCTGTAAATATCGTTCTTGGCAATCCTTGCATGTTATTATTGGGTTAATTCTGATTCAGTTTAAAAGAGAGTTCGAATATACCAATATTCTAAGCTTCCACAAATAGTAATCTCTTTTAGAATATTTTGTTTTAACAAAAAATACTGGCTCAAACCAAATTTTTAATCTTTTCAAAAGCTTTATCCTTATTAACATGAAGTGAAATTTAAATTTTCCAATCAAGAGATTTGAATAGTTTTGATTTTTAAAAAAGCCTTATAAAAAAAAGGGAGATTCTTCAACCTCCCTCTTCTTTTTAGTTCCAAGGTTTCCTTGGTAATTTCTGATCTCTTTGTGCTGTGTTATAAACCATCGCTGCTACGATAATTGCAGCCTGAGTCATATCACCTTGTTGCATTCTTTCATATAGATCCATGTTTGTATGGTATCCTCTACCATAGTCGATCGGGTCTTGAATAAACTGAAAACCAGGTACACCCACTGCATCAAATGCCACGTGGTCTGTAGAACCGGTATTTCTTCTTGTAATGGTTTTTGCTCCCATTTCATGGAAAGGCTCAAACCATTTTTCAAATACAGGAACCAGTTGATCATTACCTTCCAAGTAGATGCCTCTGATTTTTCCAGAACCATTATCTACATTGTAATAAGCAGAAATTTTATCCCACTCACCTTTTTTATCTTTGGTCTGTCTGTCTGCTACATATTTCTGTACATATCCTCTAGAGCCATAGAGCCCTTGCTCTTCTTCACCCCAAAGCGCAATTCTAATGGTTCTTTTTGGCTGCACGCCAAGAGTTTTTAATATTCTGATGGCTTCCATCATTACAGCAACACCAGCAGCATTGTCATTAGCGCCTGTTCCTGCATGCCAGCTATCTAAATGTGCTCCTAGCATGACCAACTCAGGCTTCAAAGTCTTATCAGTTCCTGGAATTTCAGCTAAGACATTATAGCCCTTGTAATCATCATCTAGCCATTCTACTTCGATTTCAGCATCGATAGTAACCTTGTGACCATTCTTAATTAATCGCTCAATTCTACCAAAATGCTCTAATGCGATCTCCATTTCTGGCATCGTTTTTCTCTTATCTGTACTGTAAGAACCTGCTCTGGTATGGAATACAGTTCCGAAGTTACCTCTAGTACCCGTAAGTCTAAGGGCAATTCCTTCTTCCATCAAGAATTCGTTTACTTTCGCATCTAAGGCTCTTGTAGCTCTCATTTGCTCCATTTGTTGAGGAGTCCATCTTGCACCACCTCCACCGCCGATAGCAATTACTTTTCTAGCTTCAAGTTCTTCGTCGGTTAGTCTTCTTGCTTCTGCTTCAAATGCTGGTGAAATAGACAATGTAGTAGGTACAATGATCACCTTTCCTGCTAACTTCCCTTTATACTTTTCAATATCAGCTTCTGACTGAATATCTACCAAAACCACTTCAGAAGACACCAATCCATTTGTACCATCTGTCCAAGCTTTTGGGTGGCCTATGATAGATGCATAATAAGGATCTTTCATAGCGATGTAAGATTTCTTCACGTCCCATCCTCTACCAAAATCTCCGTAAGAGTCAATACGCACATTTTCAAGACCCCATTCTTTGAATTTATCTGCTGTCCACTGACGTGCCCTTCTTAAGTTTGATGAACCAGAAAGCCTAGGCCCCATCAAGTCAGTAAGATGAAAAGAAAGGTCTTGGATTTGAGAATTTCTCAAGCCTTCATTTTTGATTTTGTACATCATCTCTAGGTCTACTTGCTCCTGAGCTACAGCAGCAGATGACCATACAAATAATGCTAATACAAGTAATGAAATTTGGTGTTTTAGCCTCATTGCTGATTAATTTTTGTTATATACTGGGATTGTTTTTGAATAATTGAATGTCAAAAATGTAAAAAAAATAACGGTCTAAATAACCGTCAGTGTAAAAAAAGCAAACAAAAAAGGTCTCAGATGACTCCAAGACCTTATTTTGTGTGATAGTTAAAAATACAGGTTCTTTTGTCTTCCCTTGATGTCTGTGACCTCCATCACAATAGACTTAGGGTTGATGTCTTTGAGGTGATATACCTTTTGAAAACCCTCGTTTTCATTGATTCTCTCTTGGAATAGAGTTCTCCCAAATTGATTTTTAATCTTCACATCAATTCCAGGTTCTTCCAATCCGAAAACTGTTAATTTCACTTTGTTTGATGCTAGCACTTTACCTGATGCCATCAAAGGTAAGGCAATCGGCTGATCTGCTTCTTTGGTTACCACTTTGTACACTGCCTTTCCAACAGTATTTTTCTTTTCCAAACTAGCTATTTCAACCGTGTAGTTTCCAGCGGGTAAGTTAGAAAGGTCGAAAGGAACTCGAGTGGAACTTTTTAGGAAGAGTGTCTGAGAATGAAGTCTTTTGCCTTTTTCATCTTCAATGGCCAAGCGAACTTTTCCTAATGATTCATCCAGAGAGACCACTATGGATTTTTCGGAGACTTTTACATGTGAAGCAGCTTTTACATTCATTGTTCCTTCATTGGCAAAGCCACTTGTTACTAAACTAAGGGCTAGTGCGATTGTGAATAGTGTTTTCATAATTTTATCATTTATTGGTTTTGTTTGTCGGTATGGTATAGCCATGTTCTGTACCAATAAATTTTCAGACATTAGAATGAAAAGCGAATTTGAGTAAACAGACGGTTAATAAATAGAGTCAAAATTAAAATTCGGAGCTATCAAATATCCTAAATACTGTTTCATTTTCAAGTCAAGTTGCTGTCCAACTGTACGCATCTGATACAAAAAATCACACCTAAGCTTAAATTTAAACTTTTTAAAAGGTTGCATTCAAAAGTTTAAAAATTTGAAAATATTTATTTAAAAAAATTTTCTTTGCTATTATCTAAATTAAATACTAAAAAAACCTGTCCATAATTGAACAGGTTTTTTCTAAAAACGATCAATTTCGAATAAATATCACAAACCTTGTAGCTTGATTTTCAGCTGCTTTACTCTTTCTGAAATACTCAAATTAGCAATATCAAAATTCTCTGAGGTTGCTTTTAGAAATTCTAAGACTGCCCCACTATGGTCTGTAGATTTACCTTCCTTAACTGTCACGTAGCGCATGGTAGTCCACAATAAAGTTTTCAACTCCCTTTTCGTATCATCTGTCATGTAATACTCTACCACTACTGTATTGTGATTGTGCCATAAAATACGGCTTCTGATCCTTACCCATTCCCCAACTTTTGCTGGCCGGACATAAGAGATATTATGATTGTAAACTACCCAGGCGGCTTTATATTTTTGAATAAAATCAATCATTTCTACGCCATACAGTTTTGGAACTTGATCCTCTCTGGCATTGAAGAAGTAATCAAAATACTTCGCATTATTCAAATGCTGCAAAGGGTCACAATCTTGAAAGCGGATTACAACCCTACTTTCTGTCTCTTTTGGATAATGCTTTTCTGGGTTATATTCAAACATTTCTAGCTAGTTTAATCTGTCTATGATCATTTCCACTCTTCTATTTTGGGCTTTGCCATCTTCTGTAGCATTATCGGCTACTGGTCTACTTCCTCCCCAGCCCGCTATACGAATTCGCTCAAAGTCTATCCCTTTCAGAGTCAGGTAGCCTCTAATCTTGGAAGCTCTCTGCATAGAGAGCTCTTTATTTAATTGGGGATCACCTACATTGTCTGTATGCCCTTCTAGTCTGATCCTGACATTTGCATTGCCTCTTAAGAAATCCACTAATTCATCTAATTGGGAAATAGATTTGGCATCAGCAAAATCGGAGGTTCCCCTATTAAATTGAATGTTATCTAAAACAATCGTAGAACCCGAAGCTAAAGGTTGAAGTGCAATGATCAATTCATTATCAATGCTGTTAGGATCTGCTACTAAGGATGGAATATAATTTTCACTACTTACGGAAAACGATACTACTTGTCCAGCATCTAGAGCTGCCCATAACTCTTCTTGATTGGCAGCAGTCTTTTTGAAACCTTGCGCATTCGTATAGACTAGTGTGAAAGGTAAAATCTCTTTGGTTTGTTGATCGATTACTTTTAAAAATCTCTGTTTTTCCGGTTTTATTTCTTCGACAATCACAGGCTTTATGCTATCCACTGGTATGATGGCTTGTGTGTCACCCACTACGACTGTACTGGCTTTTGAAAGTGATTCTTTATCAATAATCGAATCATTTGATACTTCTAGCTGATTAATTTTCAAATCTTTACCATCGTCTACTTTATCTAAAACTTTAGCAACAGATTCCCAATTTTCTTGTTGATGCGTAATCATCAATATATCTCCAAAACCTTCGGAATTTTGAGTACTTGTATAAAAAGCAAGACTCTTATCTTGATCAAATATCACATAGCTCAATTCTGCACCTTCGGTATTGATTTGTCCTAATGGCTCGGGTTCAGACCAGGAAGTCCATGAATCTGCATCTAATCTTTGTGCAGTGTAAATATCTCTACCCCTACCAGAGATGTTTGAGTTTGAAGCAAAATAGATCCTCTTCAAATCTGAGGAAATAGAAGGTGTCAATTCTTGAGAAAAGGTATTGACATCCGAACCCAAATTGATTGGTGAAGACCAAACGCCCTCTCTAATTTCTTCAGAAATATAAATGTCTTCATTACCATACGAGCCAAATGAATTCATGGCCATGATGATCACTTTTTTGTCTTGACTCAATCTACCACTGAAATGCGTTCCTTGATTCCTGAAATTCCCCATTTCTAAAGGTCTTACATAATTCCATTCTGAACCGAATCTAGCGTATTGATGGATGCCTTGTCGCATTTTGATGCCATCTCCACTATGGTAGACATAAGCAGTCAATGCATCGGGAAACCCCAGTAGCACATCATTACCAGAAGTAGATAAGCTTTTGACATGCATGGGTTTTTCCCACGCTCCAGAAGTGGCTTGCTTAGCCATCCATATATCTCCAAAATCTGTAGCACCTCCTAAATTCTCAGGATGAAAACCTACAGAGAAAAATAATTCTCCATTAGGAGAAATTACGGGGTGTTGTTCGTCATAGGGTGTATTGATTGAAGTCAAAGATGAAATCTCTTGGCCTATCAAACTAGTACTAAATGAAAAAGCAAGCAGTAAAAAACTGCTTGCTCCAAAAATGTATTTATTCATCATTTTAATCATAATTGATCAACATCAATTATTGATCCAAAACAATCGCAAAAACCAATGGTGCAACGATTGTTGCATCTGATTCGATGATATATTTTGGCGTATCAATCCCTAATTTACCCCACGTGATTTTTTCGTTTGGAACTGCACCTGAATAAGAACCATAGGAAGTAGTGGAGTCAGAAATCTGACAGAAATAGCCCCACAATGGAACATTATCTTTTTGCAAATCTTGATGCAGCATAGGAACCACACAAATAGGGAAGTCACCGGCAATACCACCTCCGATTTGGAAGAAGCCTACGGTACTTTGCTCTGTTGCATTTTTCTGATACCAATCCGCCAAAAACATCATGTATTGAATACCTCCTTTAACTGTATGTACATCTTTGATGTCACCAGAGATTACGTGACCTGCATACATATTTCCTAGCGTAGAATCTTCCCATCCAGGAACAATGATTGGGAGATTTTTCTTAGCAGCTTCAAGCAACCAGCTATTTTTTGGATCAATTTGGAATGACTTATCCAATTTTCCAGAAAGTAATATTTTATAGAAAAACTCGTGAGGGAAGTAAGCTTCACCAGCTTGATCTGCTTTCATCCATTCTTCTAAGATGACATTTTCAATCCTTCTCATGGCTTCCATTTCTGGAATGCAAGTATCTGTCACGCGATTCATGTGACGCTCGAGCAAGTCATTTTCTTGTTCTGGAGAAAGGTCTCTATAATTTGGTATACGTTCATAATAGTCGTGTGCCACTAGATTAAAGACATCTTCTTCTAAGTTTGCACCAGTACAGGTAATGATTTGCACTTTATCTTGACGGATCATTTCGGCCAAAGAAATACCAAGCTCGGCAGTTGACATAGCGCCTGCAAGTGTCACCATCATTTTACCACCATTATCAATATGTGCTTTGTAGCCTTCTGCTGCATCAATAAGAGCTGCTGCGTTGAAATGCCTGTAATTATGTTTTAAAAATTCTGTGATTTTCATTTGTTACTAGTTTGATTTAAAGGAGTACAAAAGTATCAATTTATACAACATGAAAAAAGCCCAGCTATAACTGGGCTTTTGATACTATATAAGCATTTATTTCTTATTTATTGCCAGCTGATTTAGAAGCAGCATATTTAGCATTTAAGCCCGCAGTTACTTTATCAGTAATATCAAGTGATTTTTTAGAATACCATACAGCACCACCCCTTGTATAGGAAAGGATCATTTCTAAATCATTCTCTTCGGCATACTCCGTCAAATACTCCTGGATTCTGTCGATCACATCACTATATAGTTGAGATTCGTCAGACTGTAATTCCTGCATCAAATTATCTCTGTACGTCACCAAGTTTCTTTCTTTCTTCATCAAATCCTCCTGCTTGGCTCTAGCTTGGTTAGGGGTCATGGTGCCTGCAGTTTGTTCAAAGTTTTGAACCTCTTGTTCAAATCCTCTAGCTCTGCTACCTAATTCAGACTCAAATTTTCTTCCCTTCTCAGTGATTTCACCCGATTTTTCCTTGAACAAATCGAAATTAGCTATCACACTGTCCGTTAGTATGTAAGCGATTTTAAGATCTGAAATGCTTACTTCTGAGTTAGCTTCAGCTTCTGAATTACTTGGAGTGGTGGTTCCTGAATTGTTACAGGCGGAAAATACAATTGTCGCAAATCCCAATACGCCTAATACTTTTGATAATTTCTTCACGTTGATTATTTGTTGTTTTAGATTGGCGCAAATATAAACAAAGAATTTTTTGTTCAAATCAATCTCCAAATTGAGTTTGTTAATTTCAGTTAAAACTATTTTTTACTTCTTTTATTCTTCTTTTTTCCCTTTGAAGATAGCTTGTTTTTGTAGACTGTGGCTTTACCGAAGATTGAAAGACCTGCAAAAAAAAACACCAAAGCACAAGTACCCATCAAAAACCAAGAAACCCAGTCTTGACCCGATGATTTCAAGATAACAGCGTCTCCAAATAGACTAAGACCAAAGCCCATAAGTAGAATTCCAAATACTGCATGATATAGCCACTTCTTCTTCAAATCTTTTTTCTTGCCCATGTTAGAAATATATGTCTTGTGCCAAGCGATAAGTATTGGCATGTGCTTCTATGATGTCAGCTATTTTAGGAGAATAACCACCTCCCATACAGCACATGACTGGAATTTGGTGGCGCTTAGCTGATTCTAATACAATTCGATCACGTTCTTTGCATCCTAGGATGCTCATGCCCAACCTCCCCAATTTATCAGATGCTAACACATCTACCCCACACTGATATATGATAAAATCTGGTGCTACTTTATCAATCAATGGTTCTAGGTTTTGATTCAGAATTTTGAGGTAGCCATCATCACCTATTCCGTCAGGTAAACCTATATCAAGATCTGATCTTTCTTTATGCATTGGATAGTTGGAAGCTCCATGCATACTAAATGTAAAAACGTTTTCTTGATTTTGGAATATTTCAGCAGTTCCATAGCCCTGATGAACGTCCAAATCGACCACAAGGATTTTTTTAACTAGTCTATTTTCTAACAGGTAGTTAGCGGAAATCGCTATATCATTCAACAAACAAAAGGCTTCTCCTCTATCAGTAAAAGCATGATGGGTACCACCAGCTATATTCATGGCTATTCCATAATCCAGTGCATATAGGCTTGCTTGTACAGAGCCATGCATGATATGAATTTCTCTATCTACGAGTTGCTTACTCAGTGGAAATCCAGTTTTCCTGATTTCAGATTTACTGAGTTGAAGATTTCGAAGTTTTTCGAAATAACTTGATTCATGTGTATTCAAAATCCACTTTTCATCAAGCACCTGAGGTTCAAAAAAATTGCTTGCTGTAACAGTACCCTCATAGAGCAATTGCTCAGGAAGCAGGTCATACTTTTCCATGGGGAACCGATGTCCGTCTGGAAGTGGATGACTATATATTGAGGAGTAGGCTATTTTTAACATCACAAAAAAACGCTTGTTGATTAACAAGCGAATTTGATTGATTGTTGGACAAAATGTATGAATTATTCTTCAAGATCCTCTTCTTCTTCGGACTGAAAAGCGTAAAATGTTTCATCTAATTGGATTGTATCATCATTGAATTCTTTGATAAATTTTTCGATGACCTTATCATCGATGTATTCCACATTCAAAGAAGCATCAAGTCCTATTCCATAATCGTGATGGGTATCAATGTCTATGAATTCTTGAACTTTCACAGTCTCTTCTTCTTCTATTTCCATGATGATTTCGGTAATAAACCAACCAATTTCTTCATCCTCACTACTCAGTGGTTTCAAATTCCCATTTTCATCTTCTTCATATTTGATTCCATTGAAATTAGGGAATTTTTTAGCTGCCTCGTGCTCAGCAAGTTCATAAACTTCTGAAGAATGATGTAACCTTAAGGTGTAAAGTGCAGCATCATAAATAACTTCCTTACCTTCATACATGCCAATGAAAAGAAAATTAACAAATTCATCTGAATTTTCTTCCTCTCCTTCGATTACTTTAAATGACTTGCCTGAAGACGCCAATTCTTTTTTTAGCGCTTCGATGATTTCTGGGTCAAATCCTTCATTACGGTATTTCATATTTAAAAATTTTAGGTTTCAGTGGACAACTTAATACGGAACGCGTTAATATAAAAGCAATATTTTCATATCATTTGACTAATATAAAATTAAGTAATTAATATACAATATTTTAGATTGAAAAAAATGTTTCTACCTATAAAAAACGATGACTTTATCAAAGAACTTTTAAAAAAGGAGGAAGGTCAAACACTGGATTTTAAAAAAACCATTTCGGATTGCTACAAAATTGCAAAAACCTTAGTCGCTTTTGCCAACACATCAGGTGGTGTTATTGCAATTGGTATCAGTGATCAAAAAAAGATTACTGGAGTGGATCCTGAAGAAGAAATCTTTATGATTGAAAAAGCGTCAAGAGAGTATTGCCACCCCCAAATAGCTTATTCAATTGAAGTGTATGAAATAGATTATCTTGAAGAGGAGCAATTAGACGAAGAAATTTCTATCGTATTAATAACAGTCCCGAAAGCTCAGTTCAAACATTATTTAAAAGAAAAATCAGGTAAACTCATCTCTTATATCAGAGATAAAGACGAAAGCTTACCTGAGATTAATCCTTCATGATAATTTATCTTTCGGAATGCGTACTGCCACCCAAAGAAACACCAAGAAGGGAATTGATCAAACCTAAGATCAGACCAAATAAAACTGCCCACCAAAAACCATCTACAGAAAACCCAGGTACAATGTAAGCTGCTAATAGAATTAGGAGTGCATTGATGACTATCAAAAACAACCCTAATGTCACCACGGTAATAGGAATCGTCAATAATATCAGAATGGGTTTGATGGTAATATTGAGAAGTGCTATCAATGCTGCTATTACCACACCTGTAAAGAAATCTTCAACGCTAACACCTGGAAGTAGATAACTTGTGATCAGAACGGCGATACCTCCTAAAATCAATTGGACAATGATGCCCCATGTGTCTTTTGCTTTGCTCATAGTTTTGGGATTAAGTTATTGCTAAAAACATTATTAGTGACAATTTAAGAAAAATTGATTTTTATCATTCATTCATCAAAAAAAAATAAAGTTTAAAACATTTCCGCGGGATAGCTATTATCTTTGTGATATTATCAAATTAAGTAACAAGAGTGATTTTAATTGTCTTCTTCCTATTGCATTGGTATTTCTCTTTATTCTGCCAAAGCTTCTTCTTGCATCGTTATGCAGCACACCAAATGTTTTACATGTCAAAATTCTGGGAAAGATTCTTTTACATCTTTACTTGGATAACTCAGGGCAGCAGCTACTTATCCCCGAGAGCCTACGCTATATTGCACAGAATGCACCATGCATACAGCGATACGCCCAAGGATCCACATAGCCCACATCATACAGAAAATCTATTTACCATGATGTGGAAAACAAAAAACATTTATAATGATTACTTCAGTTTCAAGCTTAAGCCTGAAGAACGTTTTTCTAAAGATGTACCAGATTGGAATAGATTTGACTTGTTCGCAGATTCTATGATGGCTAGATTGGGATGGGGTTTGTTTTACGCAGCCGTTTACATTCTATCAATTTCTGTATTTGAGTTACCCGGTACACACTGGTGGATGTACTTTTTACTTCCAATTCATTTCTTGATGGGGCCAGTTCACGGAGCTATTGTCAATTGGAGCGGACATAAATATGGCTATGCTAACTTTGATAACAATGATAAATCAAAGAATAGTCTCCTCTTGGATGTTTTAATGTTAGGTGAATTATTTCAGAACAATCATCACAAACTTCCTAACAGACCAAATTTTGCTGTTAAGTGGTATGAATTTGATCCAACCTACCCTATCGTGAAGCTACTTCACGCTACGGGAATCATCAAATTAAGAACTGCCTAGCATCTTCAAGGCTTTAAAATTTTAAGAACTCCCGAATGTGGAGTTCTTTTTTTTGGAAAAAAAACTAAATAATTCTTTTTTAACTAAATTTTAATTACTAATTTTATAGATACCAATAGAAAAGATTCGTTCCATTTATTTGTTTTTTTAAAACTAACTGAATAATTTGAGGCATCATTTAAAACTTAACACAATTATGAGAAATTTAACAAGAGCAGAAGAGCAGGTAATGCAAATCCTATGGGAAGCAGAAAAGGGATTCGTGAAAGACCTTTTGGAAAAGATGGAAGAGCCAAAGCCGGCTTACAACACTGTATCTACAATTATCAGAATTCTTGAGAGAAAAGGTTTTGTACAGCACAAAGCTTATGGGAAATCACACGAATACTACCCTATCGTGTCCAAAGATGCTTACAGAAGCCATTCTATCAAGAACTTATTATCAGGTTATTTCAATGGATCATTTACAAAACTAGCTTCATTCTTTGCAAAAGATGAAAATCTAGACGTGAAAGAGGTTGAAAAAATCTTGAATGAAGTCAAAGATGAGGTGAAATAATGACCTCTTATGGCTATTCTAATTGATTATATCTGGCAAAGTACATTCTGCCTGTTTTTCTTCTTTGGAATCTACTGGGTTTTCCTTAGAAATGAAAAAGCATTTGTCTTCACAAGAGTTTATATATTAATCACTCCCATCCTGGCATTGCTCTTTCCATTGATGCAAATACCGGTAGAGTTTTATAAGCCAGATATATCATTAGAACAGTCCCAACTATTTCGGGCATTGACTATAGAGTCGATGCCCGAAGAAGTTGCAGGAACTTTTGGACTACCTGAATTCACAGTTCAGAGCACCAAGCTTCCTGTTTTACTTGAATTAAAAGATTATTTTTTAATTGGCTATTTAATTATCATATCCTTATTAGCAATCAGGCTATTTTGGCAAATGATCCAATTAAGATTGCTGCAAGAAAAAGGTTGGTACCAAACGAGTTTTAAGTTAAAAGGCAACTATTTCCTAATCCCAACTTTCGGTCTTGCCCCCATTTTTTCTTATTTCAACAAGCTTTTTTGGGATGAAACACAGGATCTGAGTCTAGAAGAGAAGGATCAAATCATCAAACACGAAATTGAACACATCAGGCAGCATCACTCTTGGGATGTGCTATATTATCAAGTATTGAGTATTATATTCTGGTTTAATCCAGCTATACACTTGATGCGATCAGCATTGGTGGATGTGCATGAATACCTTGCTGACGAAAATGTCCTCAAACAAACTGAAAATAAAGAAAGCTATCCGAAGTTAATCGCAAAAATTGCATTTAAGGGAATGGATCTTCCTATTGGTAATTATTTCATCAGATCAACAACCCTTAAAAGAATTCTAATGATTAAGAAAACTGCAAAACCAAATTGGTTTAAATTGACCATGGTAATACCATTGACTGTAATGTTGATGGCATTGATTTCCATGAAGACAAAGGTAGGTGTTGGATTCCTTCTCAGTAGCAATACTGAAAAGATCGAATTCATCAAAGAGCAACTGATTGCTTCTCAAGACTCAATTGAAATAGCAATCAAAGTTAAAAAAATCAACAATCCAAAGCATTATGAGCTGATAGGGCCGCTTAAAGGTGATCAACTCACTGCTCAACTTGGTGAATTGGTATATGATTTTGCAGACATCACTTCAGATGAAGAGTATCTGAAAGTCAGGAGTCTCATCAACACGCTCAGAAGGAACTCTACTATCAGTAAAAACTATGGTGAGATCCCTTATTCGTATGTAGCGAAAAAACGGCCAGCGCCAGAAGATGCTACTGCTTGGTCCAAATTCGTTTTAGATGTCATCAGCAAAGAAATGTCTGAAAAGGACAGGGAGCTGAATATCCGGTCATCAATTCAAATAGAATTTATCCTTTCAAAAGATGGGAAAATCACTAATCCTGTCATCAAGCAAAGTTTTGGTGGAGGTGTTGATGAAAAATTACTGGAAGCTATTCAATCTGCAAATGCTCCAAAATGGACAGCAGGTGAAATTGATGGTAAGAAAGTGGATCTTGTGCATGCTGCTAGTTTTGCTATCACGTATTCAGCTGATAATCAAATTCAAGAATCGCTTCACAATTTCCCTCAGGTTATAGAAGTTCCAATTGGACAAAGTGCAAGAACTTACAATGGAGACGAAATCTTTGATGTAGTAGAAAATGCACCTGTTCCTCCAGGAGGCATGGAAGGATGGAATGAATACCTGAGAGCAAATCTTGAATACCCAGAAGATGCAAAAAGGGCTGGCATAGAAGGTACAGCATATGTAGTATTTGTTGTTACCAAAGAAGGGAAAATCGAACAACCAGAAATTATTAGAGGTGTCTCTCCTAGTATAGATCAAGAAGCTTTGAGGGTAGTTGCCAACGGCGCAGATTGGACACCAGGCAAACAGAGGGGAAGAGAAGTCAATGTGAGAATGCGCTTGCCAATTAGATTCAAGCAAAGTTCAAGTAACGATAACAAGCCAAGTACAATCCCTGCAGATATGGTAGATCAACAAGCAGAACCTCAAGGTGGTATGGATGCTTGGAATACCTATCTCAAAAACAACCTCAAATATCCCCAAGAAGCAAAAATCAAAGGGGTTGAGGGTGTGGTTTACCTTACCTTTATTGTAGATAAGGATGGTAACATCAAAGAGCCAGAAATTCTAAGAGGTATAGGAGCATATTGCGATGAAGAGGCACTCAGACTAGTAGAAAACTCACCAAAATGGAAGCCTGGCGAAAAAGATGGTGAAGCGGTAGAAAGCAGATTGAGGTTGCCAATTCGTTTTGATTTAGAAAAAAGTACCAGTGGAATTGTACCAAAGCCAACCGCTCAGTTCAATGAATATTTGAGAAAAAATATCAAATACCCAACTGAAGCTCGAAGAAATAATGAATCGGGTTCGGTGATTGCCAGACTAACTTTGGATAAAGATGGGAATATTATCAAATCAGCGATTTCTAAAGGCATTTCAAAAGAATTGAATGAGGAAGTTCTTAGGGTCCTTGAAAAAGCTCCCAATTGGAATGTTTATGTCGCAGGAGAATATGAGGTCTTACTTCCAATTACTTTCAGAATAGATAATATCAAAAATCCTCCTACTCACAACCTTCCACATGAAGTAGTGGTCGTTGGTTATTCTGGAAATGCGAGTAAGGAAAAAACTTTTGAATATAAAACTGCTTTCCCTGTGCAAGAAATCAAAAGATTAGACAGCAATGACTTGCTTATGATTGAAGATGGTCAAACACATTAAAAAGAAGTTTTGAACAATATCAAAATTGAGGATATCATTCACATTCAAGTTGTCAAAAATTCTAGTCCAAATGAAATGAGCAAATTTGGAAACGGTGCATCGGAAAGTATTATCAATGTTCAAACCAAAAAGTGAGTTGTAATTGGCCTAAAAATATCTTTACAAAAATCCCTACTATAACATATAGCAGGGATTTTTTATTTGCTAAAATTATTTTATTTCAAATTCAACCTACCTTGAGAAGCGCCATATAGATTAGCCATTCTGTAAAGAACTCTAGCTCCTACATTGCCATCCCACTCGTCACCTTCAGCTCCTGGGGCTACTTCTACCAAGTCAAAGCCGATCAGCTTTCTTCCTGACTTCACAACCTCCTTCATCAGGTACATGATCTGCTCCAATTCAAATCCACCAGCGACAGGTGTGCCAGTATTTGGACATAACTTAGGGTCAAACCCATCTATATCAATAGTCACGTAGACTTCTTGAGGTAATTGGTCTACAATTTCATCACAGATGATTTTCCATGCTTTCCCTTCGTAGCCTTCTTTTTTGATATCCTTATCATAGAAAGTTGTGATTCTGTTGTTTTCCTTGGCCATAATCGCTTCAGCCTCGCAATAATCTCTGATACCTACCTGCACCAATTTACTGATTTGAGGAAGTTTTAAGGCATTATAGGCTATTGAAGCGTGAGAGAATTCAAAGTTTTCATAAGCCATTCTCAAGTCTGCGTGCGCATCAATCTGGAGAATTCCAAAATTATCGTGCTCTTCTGCAAGAGCTTTGATCAAACCAAGCGGGGTACTGTGGTCTCCACCCAATAAAGCTACAAGTTTGCCTTGTGCTCTATACTTTTTTGCTTGTTCGTAAACCCAAGCATTCATTTCTTCCGAAGCTTTATTGACTAGCCCAGGGACAGCTCCAAATCTTTCCAAATCCTCTTTTGGCGATCCTTGGCTGAGCCAATTGATATAATTTGCTGCCAAAATTCTAAAATTATCGCTTTTTTCCTTGATTTCTTCTGGAATTGGGAGCATGTAAACACCCATTTTCCATGCATCTTTGATGTCATCTTGAAATAAATCTACCTGCAAAGAGGCATTCATGATAGCTTCAGGACCTTGAGCAGTTCCTGGAGAATAAGAAACTGTCACTTCCCATGGCACAGGGATGATAATCAAATCAGCAGTGCTTTCGTCAAAAGGTAATCCAAAAAGATTTTCGTATGTACTGATCCCATTAGGATCAAATTTTTCAATAATCTGATGTTTTAATGACATGTATTATCAATTTTAGTTTATAAAATAATTTGAGGTGATATGGATTTGTTACGTAAAAAAACAAAATCCTGACGATAATTAAACAGAAAAACCTGTAGAATAATTTCCTGCTTAAATTTCAAAATATAATCTATAATTACTGTAATACTTCCCTTACGATACCTGTTCCTATACCCAGGTGCTTCCAATCATCAACTTGAACTTCTATGATAACCAACATTCCAGGTTGCATACTCAGATATCCTTGATCTGCAATAGCAGACACCAAAGCACTAATGCCTGGATTATGCCCTACTAGTAATAATGTACTGACATCTGATTCAGTCTCTGCAATCGATTCAAAAATCACTCCAGGCTCTGCTTCATAGATTTTTCTATCAAACGCTACTTTTACATTGTCAAAAATCTCAGCGACGATTTCAGTGGTTTGTGTGGTCCGTACAGCAGCACTTGAAAGAATTTTTTCAGGTTTCAAACTTGATTTTTTAAGTAACTCTCTCAATCTTATAAGTTGAGACTTCCCTTTTGAACTCAGCTGTCTTTCAAAATCACTTGGGAAATTAAAATCCGCCTCTCCATGTCTCAACACCGCCAAAATTTTATTGCTTTGCATTATGATATTGTATTGTTAGAATGATTACAAATCTGAAATAATCATGCCAAAAATAAGATGTTATCTTGGATAATTTGGAATACATGATAATCAAATCTATTTTTAGATTTTAATTGATTCTAGAAATATAGAGTCCATTGTTTTAATGCAAAAAAAGTTATGTCAAAAAATCTAGTTATTGTAGAGTCACCTGCCAAGGCAAAAACCATTGAGGGGTACTTAGGGAAAGATTTCAAAGTAGCTTCAAGCTATGGTCACGTGCGGGATTTGCCTAAAGGAGACAAAGCAATTGACATTCAAAATAGATTCAAACCTACTTATGAAGTCACTCCTGACAAGAAAGAAGTCATCAAACAACTCAAAAGCTTGGTCAAAAATGCTGAAACAGTCTACCTAGCGAGTGATGATGACCGCGAAGGAGAAGCTATCAGCTGGCACCTCAAAGAGGTTTTAAAACTGAAAGACGAGAATACCAAAAGAATCGTATTCAGAGAAATCACTAAAAATGCCATTACCAAAGCAATAGAAAATCCAAGAACTATTGACTATGACCTTGTCAATGCCCAACAGGCAAGACGTATCTTGGATCGTTTGGTTGGATTTGAATTATCTCCTATACTTTGGAAAAAAATAAAAGCAGGTCTATCTGCTGGAAGGGTTCAATCAGTAGCCGTAAGATTGATTGTGGAGCGTGAGCGGGAAATTGAAAAGTTCAAATCAAAGTCAGCCTATAGAATCACTGCGATTTTTGATGTAGAAGGAAAGTCACTTGCAGCTGAATTACCTAAGAAATTTGATTCGCAAGAAGAGGCCGAGGATTTTCTGAAGAAATGCATAGGTGCTGAATTCAACATTCAAAATCTAGAGAAAAAACCAGGTAAGAAAACACCTGCTGCACCTTTCACTACTTCTACTTTACAACAAGAAGCAAGTAGAAAGTTGAGCTTTTCAGTAGCACAAACCATGTCAGTTGCCCAAAAGCTTTATGAAGCTGGGAAAATCACCTACATGAGAACAGACAGCACCAATCTCTCGGAAGATGCTATGGCTGCTGCAAAAGATGAAATTACTTCAGCTTACGGTTCGGAGTATCATAAATCAAGAAAATACAGTACCAAAAGCGAAGGCGCTCAAGAAGCACACGAAGCAATCAGACCTACTGATTTTTCTAAACATGATACCAGTGGCGATAGAAACGAGCAAAGACTCTATGAACTCATTTGGAAAAGAGCTATCGCTTCTCAAATGGCTGATGCCGAATTGGAAAAAACCAATGTCACCATAGGTATTTCCACACTTCCACAGACCCTTACCGCTACTGGGGAAGTGATCAAATTTGAAGGATTCCTTAAAGTCTATTTAGAAAGCACTGACGAAGAACCTGAAGATGATGAATCAACTGAGAAGGGTTTGCTACCTCCTTTGAAAATTGGACAAGTTCTTGAGCTAGTAGAAATGAAAGGAAGAGAAACCTTCAGTAGACCTGCACCAAGGTATACTGAAGCATCCTTAGTGAAAAAATTGGAGGAAATGGGTATAGGAAGACCATCCACTTATGCACCGACTATTTCCACGATTCAAAAACGGAATTATGTAATCAAAGAATCTCGTGAAGGAACTGAGAGAAAATATACAGAGATGAAAATCTCTAAAGGTACCTTCAAAAAAGAGAACAAAACAGAAATAGCTGGAGCTGATAAAAATAAGCTTTTTCCTACAAATATTGCCATGGTGGTCAATGACTTCTTGGTCGAGCATTTCCCTAATGTCATCGATTTTACTTTTACCGCAAGGGTTGAAAAGGAATTTGATGATATTGCCCAGGGTGGTCAAAACTGGGAGGATATGATCCAAAACTTCTATGGAGCATTCCATACCCGTGTAGAAGAAACTGCCAATGTCGCTCGTGCAGATGTCAATAGTGCTCGGGAATTAGGAGTAGATCCAAAAACAGGCAAGAAAGTTATCGTGAGACTAGGGAAGTTTGGCCCTCTTGCCCAAATTGGGGAACAAGAAGACGAAGAAAAACAATTTGCAAGTTTGAAAAGGGGACAGTTTATTGAAAATATCACCCTTGAAGACGCATTAGAACTTTTCAAACTTCCAAGAGATGTGGGGCAATTTGAGGATAAGAAAATTGTAGCTGCTATTGGTAGATTCGGACCTTACTTAAGACATGATAGTAAGTTTGTATCTTTAGGAAAGGAGCACGATCCTCTCAGCATTTCCGAAGAGGAGGCGATTGAGTTAATCAAAGCAAAGCGTAAAGCAGATGCAGAGAAGCACATCAAAACCTTTGAAGAAAATGAAGAAATTCAAATACTCAATGGTAGATGGGGGCCATACATCAAGTTTGGAAAAAACAATTTCAAAATTCCAAAAGATAAAGAAGCAGCCGAATTGACTTATGCCGAAACCATAGAAATCATAGAAAATCAACCTGAAAAGAAAAAAGGTAGATTCGCCAAGAAAAAGTAATGAAATGGCAGGAAGAAATTCCTGCTTTTTTTATGCATTTAATTAAATTAGCCAGATGCAAAAAAAGAAACTCGTTGTCCTAACTGGTGCTGGTATATCAGCTGAAAGTGGTATTGCTACTTTTAGAGACAGCAATGGCTTATGGGAAGGACATGATGTGATGGAAGTGGCATCTCCTGAAGGCTGGCGTAGAAACAAAGCGCTAGTTCTTGACTTTTACAATCAACGCAGAAGACAAGCAAAAACAGTCAATCCAAACAAAGCACATCTAACCTTAGCTAAGCTTGAGCAACATTTTGATGTTACAATCATCACTCAAAATGTAGATAACCTACACGAGCGTGCCGGTTCTACCAACATAATTCACCTCCATGGAGAGTTATTTAAAAGTCAAAGTACGCTTGATCCTGCACTTGTTTATAAAATGATGGGCACAGAAATCAACATCGGTGATAAGTGTGAAAAAGGAAGTCAACTTAGACCCTTTATTGTATGGTTTGGAGAAATGGTACCTATGATGGAGCCCGCTATAGAGCACGCTTTACAAGCTGATATTTTTGCTGTGATTGGTACTTCTTTACAAGTATATCCAGCAGCTAGTCTCATTCAATATGCTCCTGAAAAGGCAGTTAAATACATCATCGATGTGAAAATTCCTATGACCAGCTTTATTCCAAATTTAAAATCAATAAGTGCTAGTGCTACAGAAGGCACTCAAATTATGGCTAAGGAAATTTTGACTTTAAAATAGTTTATATAAAACCAAAAATCTGAATCCCCCTACCCTATGAAGCTTACTTTCCCGCATCCTATGATCATTATGCTGGCTTTTGTTGGTCTAGCAGCATTGCTCACTTATATCATCCCTGCTGGTTCTTATGATCGGGTATTGGACGAGCAGACTCAAAGAGCAGTCGTAGTGGAAGGCAGCTATCAACCAAAGGAAAACACACCAGTCAATATAGGAAAGACATTCTTGAGCGTACCTGAGGGGATCATAGAAGGAGCCGAAGTAGTTGTCTTAATTTTAATCATAGGTGGCGCATTCTATGTAGTGGATAAAACTGGTGCTTTTCAGTCAGGTTTAGAAAGCCTGATCTTTAGATTTGACAAAGCCAAAGCATGGCTCTTAGCTTTGGTAGGTGTTCTTTTTGCAGCAGCAGGTGCACTCAACGGGCTTCAGGAAGAGATCATTGCTATGGTGCCTGTTTTGATGATTTTAACTCAGCGAATCGGTTATACCAAAACAGCTGGAGTAGCGATAAGTCTTGGAGCCGCCTTAATTGGTGGGTCATTTGGTCCTACAAACCCTTTTTCCGTGATCATCGCTCAAAACATTGCAGAAGTCCCCATGTTCTCAGGTGGCTTGTATAGGATGATTTTCTTGGTATTGGCATTGGGATTTTGGATCATTTATGTAATCAGAACTGGTAAGGATCAAGAAAATTTGGAACCAATCAAAAGTGATAAACCAGCCAAAGTCTCAAATGCACATATTATTATACTGCTATTGGTGGCCCTTACATTTGCAGTGATGATTTATGGCCTGACCAATTGGGAATGGGATTACAATGAAATGTCTGCTATTTTCTTTGCTATGGGTTTAGCTGTTGGGATCATCGGGAAGCTTGGAATCAATGGTACAGCTAAGGCTTATTCAGAAGGCTTCGCAGAACTTGTTTTTGCAGGAATCATCGTTGGGTTGGCTAGAAGCATCTATTTAGTCATGCAAGACGGTCAAATCATCGACACCATCATTTATACATTATTCAATCCACTTGAAGGACTTCCTTTAGGTTTGGCTGCTTTTGGAATGATGATCGCTCAAGCCATATTACACATTCCTGTCCCTAGTACCTCAGGGCAAGCGGTATTAACGATGCCACTGCTAACTCCTCTTGCTGATCTGATTGGTATGTCACGGCAGGTGGTTGTCTTAGCTTACCAATATGGTGCTGGCATCATGGACATGGTCACGCCTAGCAATGGGGGTCTGATGGCTATACTAGCAGCTGCAGGGATCTCTTATAAAGAATGGATTCAATATGCTTGGAAGCCAATTTTAGTAATTTTCATCATTGCCTCCTTGTCTGTGATTTTAGGCATTTATCTTTTATAGAAGCTACTACTTTCGGATTTGTCTCTGATTTCATTAACTTTAAGAAAGTCTAAAGTATTATTTTCTAACCTTTTAAATTTTTAAAGCATGAAACAAGTTGCAATACTTTCAATTGATGGAGGTGGAATCAGAGGTGTAATACCAGGTACAATTCTACAACTGATAGAAGAAAAGATCCAAGAGAAAACACAGAATCCACAGGCTAGACTGGTTGATTATTTTGATTTTGTGGCAGGTACGAGCACTGGAGGTATCTTGGGCTGTGGGATGCTGATGCCGGATCAAGCAGACCCAACAAGACCCAAGTTCAGCATGGAGGAAGTAGTCAATCTCTACATGGAAAATGGTGGTGCAATTTTTAAAAAGCCATTTGGGCATAAACTGAGGACTGTATTTGGGATTAAAGAAGCCAAATACCCTAATAAAGCCTTACTTCAAGCTTTAGAAAAGTATTTTGGTAACGTCTACTTAAGTGAATTAATGAAACCTTGTCTCTTTGCTTCCTATGATATAGAAAGTAGAAGTGCCAAATTTTTCAAACATGGCTATGCCTGCAAAGATGAATCCCATGACTTTTTTGTCAAAGATTTAGCACAAGCTACAGCAGCAGCACCCACATATTTTGAAGCGGCTCTAATCAAATCTAGATTTGGCTCCGCATACCCTCTGATCGATGGTGGAGTTTTTGCCAATAACCCAGCCATGTGTGCTTATGCTGAAGCCAGGAAATGTACTTTTGGGAATATAGAGAATCCTACCTCCAAAGATATGTTGATGATTTCGCTGGGAACGGGCTCAGTAAAAGAATCATTTCCATTCGAGAAAGCTAGAAGATTTGGGCTTGTGCAATGGATCAAACCATTGATCGATATTATGATGTCAGGAAACTCTGAAACTGTATCTCACCAATTAAAGTGGCTATTTGATGCGGGAAATAATCAAAATGGATTTATCAGGGTAGAGCCAGACCTCCATGAGGCCAGTCCTGACATGGATGATGCTAGTCCAAAAAACCTCAATGCCTTGAAAAATGCAGCGATCAAATATGTCAAAGATCATCCCGAACAGATCAATGAGATTGTAACCAAACTGATTGAAAATCAAAGAGGCAAATAAAAAAAGAGGCTATATTGAATATAGCCCCCTTTTTTTAAATTTTAATTTAGATAATTAATTCACCTCACTGTCCCTTCTAGCGTAGCCAGGTAAACCCATTTTTGATCTCTCGATTTCAGGCCTTGTTCAATTTTGGCTCGCTGATCTGCTGTTGATTCCATATCTTCATATTCTTGAGCATTGAAAAACTGCACATAATCTTTATACATATTCATGGTGAGGTGAGTGGACTTTGCTTCACTTCCAAAGGGTAATGCAGTTCTCAATAAAACCCAACTGCCCATCAAGCCTTTTTCGATTCTGCTCTGATGAATGGGTAAAAACACTTCTCTTTCTGCCCTTTCATATTCTTGAAATCTTCCCTCCGTTGCTTTCATCAAATCAAAAGATGCTAATATCCCCCTTTTCATTTTGAAACTATCCTTGCTATTGGCAATTTGTTGCATGTAAGATCTTTGCTTGAGATCAAAAGCACGGTTGGCAAGTGAAAACTTATCCTTTACCGCTTTAGCATTTAGATGGGGGTAAGCAATCATGGCATACTTGACCAAATCTTCCTCATTTAAGCCATTCATCATGGAGACTGGGTTATCATAATAAGTTATAGTGATATATTGAAATTCACCCGAATCTGCACCTGACTGTAATGACCAAAAGTCCCATCCGGAGATCTTTTTATCATTGATAGCAGATTGATATACTTTTTCCATAAAGTCCTTATGTTCTATAAAATCATACATTTCTGACGATTCCACTTTGAAAAATTCAAAGACTAAATATCTGGTTTCTTGAGCCCAAATTGCTCCTGACAATAGGGTCAAAAGCAGTAACATTAAGATGGATCTTTTCATTGCCTGAGGGTTTACGTTTCTAATTCATTGTTGTTTCTTTAAAATTTAGGAATTAAATTTTGTATTTAATAATTTTAACCAACTTTTTTGACTATAAAAAATCATTTTAGTAAAACAAACCTTTATATTGGTTAATTTTACTTCCATCAAAAAGTAAAATAAGTGCATTAGGAAAAAGTTAGCGATATTAGTACCTTTTACAGATCAATTAACAACAAAGAATATGAATATATCTAGAAGAGATTGGTTAAAAAAATCCTCTCTAACAGCAGGGATGGCATTCTTAGGGGGTATAGGCACATATAGCTCTTTGACCGCTGAAGAGAAGAGCAAATTTAATCCAAGACCACTAGAACCTCTTATTCGTCTAGGATCAAACGAAAATCCTTATGGCCCTTCTCAAAAAATGCGAGAGGCTATGCAAAAAGGCTTTGACCTTTCTTGCAGGTACCCATGGGCATACAATCAACCTCTGATCGATATGATTGCAGCCAAAGAAGGAGTGCCATCAGATCATATTGTGCTGACGGCTGGATCTACGGAAGGACTGAAAATAGCTGGCCTTACCTATGCTCTGAATGGAGGAGAAATTATCTCTGGACTTCCTACATTCCTCTCTTTGATGACATATGCAGAAATCTGGGGTGCATCAATCAATTGGGTTCCTTTAGATCAGGATATGAATTTTGACCTTCCGGAAATAGAAAAAAGAATCAGTAGTAAGACCAAATTAGTCTTTCTCTGCAATCCCAATAATCCAACTGGTAAACTACTTCCTGCTCAGCAAGTCATGGATTTTTGTGAATCAGTAAGTAATAAGACTATGATATTCAGCGATGAAGCTTACTATGATTATATCGAAGATCCCAATTATCCATCCATGGTGGAATTAGTTAAGAAGGGGAAAAATGTCATCGTATCCAAAACCCTATCAAAAATATATGGGCTTGCAGGTATCAGAATAGGGTACTTGATCGCCAAGCCTGAGATTGCAGCAGATCTATCGAATCGAGTTGTAGCCAATCTAAATATCATGGCTATAGAAGCTGCAAAAGCCGCATTGAGTGATGATGAGTTTTACCAATTCAGCTTACAAAAAAATATTGAAGCCAGAAAATCAATTGAAACTACACTTGATCATTTAGGACTTGAGTATTTACCTTCTCAGGCCAATTTTGTGTTTTTTGACGCCAAACAATATGTAGTACAACTTGCAGAAAAAATGCGAGAAAAAGGAGTGATCATAGGCAGACCTTTTCCTCCATTCAATGAATGGTGCAGGATTAGCACAGGAACAATGGAGGAAGTTTCATTTTTTAATAAGGCTATCACAGAACTTTATACCTAACAGCAATTATGCAAATTGACTTTAATTTAAAGCTTGAAAGTGACCATTTGTTATTGAGACCACTTTTAGAAAATGATTTAAATCAACTTCTTGAGTTGACTCAAGAGCCTGATATGTGGAAATTTTATACCCACGACCTATCCCATATAGACACCTTGTCCGACTGGGCTCGTCCTGCTTTCAAAAGAGAAAGATTGCAATTTGTGATTATAGATAAGGCTACAAATACTATTTTGGGTTCAAGTGCATTTGGCAATTATGCTTTGAGAGATCGCAGAATCGAGATCGGGTGGACATGGTTAGCTAAATCACATCAAGGAAGCGGAATCAATGCCCAAGTCAAACAAATCATGCTTACTTACGCATTTGAAAAGCTTTACATGGAAAGGGTAGAATTCAAAACTGACGTACTCAATTCACAAGCAAGAAAAGCGCTAAGAAACATCGGAGCCATCGAAGAGGGTGTACTCAGAAGTCATACACTGATGACTAAGGAAAGAAGAAGAGACACTATTTATTACAGCATTCTGAAGTCAGAATGGAATCATATCAAAAGAGAAAATGACTGGTAAACCCCAAACACTATGATAGACAATATACTCAGCGTAGAAAGAAAAGCTAAAATGATTTTGAGATATGGAATAGCCTTCTATTTCATTTATTTCGGTTTGATTAACCTGTGGGGTGCATTGAGTTCAAATGGAAATATATTAATGGGAAGCATTGTTATGCTTTTAGGATTGTGCATTGGGAGTCTTATTTTGACTCACTTCAAACAACCAAAGCTAGGTGCGATTGGAGCTGGCTTAGCAGCTGTCTTTTTTCTAATTGTAGTTGCAATTTTGGCATTTATGGAAATAAGGGACGGTTTTTCGTTGCAAATGATATTCTTAAGGGTAATCAAGGATTTACTGCTTGCTATTGCTTGCATGGTGCTCTGTGGGGAATCACTTAAAGAAATGGTGAGAGAAAAAATCACAAAGCCATTTCCTGTTAGGTAGGAAATGGCTTTGCATTCATTTTATATTTCATGATCATCCACTTTCTTCCCGGTGGAACTTAAAGAGTGGAATTAACCTATGACTTCAAGCCAATATCTATTAGTATCTGCTAACCAAAGCTCATATTTAATTTGATAAGTGGTATAATTGCGGACATGCCTAACTTTTTATATCCGAATTGGCTAATAATAGCTACTCTACTTTGTTTCTACCTCCAAAACTTCTCAAGTTATAAGTCACACTCAACATGACGAACCTGGTTAGCACATTAGTTCTCTGATCTTGGATAAATACATCGGTCACATCCCTTGAGATGGCAGTATTTTGATTGAGAAGATCAAATATGGTCAATTTGGCTTCGAGCTGTTCCTTGGCCCCAAACCTATAACCTATATCAGCATTCATCAGCATGATTGTTCTATCAAAACCATCTCCTAGTCCTTGGAACACCATATGATTCATATTGGAGCTGATGAATAAACCACCAAGAAACTGCCAATAAAGATCCAGTCTTGTGTTTTGAGTATAAAAATTATTATTCAAAGATGTCTGAATACTGCTTCGAATTGTATTGAAGCTACCTTCCGTCGATAGGTTGAAATCTACCCTTTCGCTGATATTACTACTGATTCCAACTCCTGGACCCACAGCGAAATTTTTGTTGATATTTAATTGATCATTGATCAAACCAGGCCTGTTAGAATAATTTACCCTTGTGCTGATATTGATATTACTTTTCAATGCTGATAACGGAAAACCAAAAGACATGTAAGTTCTTGCATCCCAATAACCATCTAAATTGACGGGCTTGTTAAATTGTCCCCCTTGTCTCAATAGTACTTCCCCATCTATCAAGGTATCCCGTGCTGCTACAAGCGTAGAATTACCGAGGTAATTATTTCTCGTTGAGCCTGACACAAACATAAAGAACGATCTTGAAGACTCAGTGTCTATTTTTCTCAACCTGGCAAATAGCCTGTGTTCGTACTCTTGAACAAGGTCGGCATTACCCGAAAATATCTGGATTGGATTTCTATTATCAATTACTTCTTGCAACTGTCTTATGGATGGTGCATCTGTTCTCGTTCTATAATCTAGTCTGATATTCGTTTTTTCAGAAGCATTGAAATTGATCACTGCTCTTGGAATCACATTTTTGAAAGTTCTTTGGGTATTTTCAAAACCTGGAAAGATCCTATCGCTATCCAAATTTGAAACCTCGTAATCCACAGATGTAAAGATTCTGAACTTTTCATTATTGAATCGGTATCCTATTCCACTTCGTTGCTGCAAATAGGTATTTTCAAAGGTATTAGATAAGGTCGAGTCCAATTGAAAGTTCATAGACTCTGCATCTCTTTGCCTTACATCCTGTTCAGTTCTTCCTATATCATTTCCAATACTATACTGTAATCTCAGTTGAGATTTTTCAGAAATAGGTTCATTGTAATCAAACCTAACTCTATAATTGAAATTATTAGAATTGAATATGGTATTCTGAATCAGGCTGTCAATCTGATTGGTGCTGAAATCCCTATTGACAGAAGTAAGTCTACTTTCTCTATCACTACTATTCAATCTGGTAGTGGCACTGGTGGAAAGTACTCTTCCCGGTTTTGCAAACTTATACCTATATGTGAAATCATTGTCAAAACTGAACCAATTACTAGAACCTGAAGTCGTGTTAACAATTTCATTGATTGGATTGTCTCTATCAAAAAGGTTTTGGGCTACAGTAGTATTGATATAGTCTCTTTCTTGATAATTGAATCTAGGACGCCAGATGATCGCATGTTTATCAGTAATATCATAATCCACCCTCATGTCCAATCTGTGGCGTCGACTATTACTGATATTATTGGTCTCTTGGTCATACAATTGTAAACTATCGCTAGGGAGTATATAGGTTCTAGATGATATTCTATTTAGTGTATTTCTATTATCATTGAAGAAATAAGAACCTGTAAATTTAGCTTTGCCTTCATCAAATTTATCAGAAAAATTTACGCCCAGAGCATTGGTAACAGTGATACCTGGCCTCTCCCATGTTTGAAGTGCATTTCCGCCTCTACCGCCACCTCCAGCTTGTCCACCGTCTTCTCCAAATGCCCCCGAAAGATCGTCAGAAGAGAAATTTTGCTGATTGATATTATTAGTAAGACCAAGAACTGTTGTACGCCTTGTACCATTGAAGAAGTTTAAAGCACCACTTCCAATGTAATTATTATCAGTACCGTATCCACCTGATATTCTTCCAAACATTCCAGACTTCACTTCTTTTTTGGTAATGATATTGATGGTTTTTATCGTATTTCCATCATCGAATCCTGTAAGGATAGCTTGGTCACTTCTTTGGTCTAGAAATTCAATTTTATCTATGATTTCCACCGGGAGGTTGGCCATAGCCATTGCAGGATTGTCCCCAAAGAAAGGTTCTCCGTCTACCAATACCCTTCCGACTACTTCCCCTTGAACTTCAATCGTGCCACCTCGCATGACCACACCAGGCATTTTTCTAATCAATTCATCAGCATTGGCTTGAGGGCGTGTTTTGAATGCATTGGCATTGAATGCCACAGTATCGCCTTTGACTTCACCAGTCAGAATCTGTGCCTTGATTTCAAAAGTCTCTAACAATTCCCCATCTTCAGATATCTCAATATCACCAAGATTATTGTTTTCTAAACTGTCAATTTTCTTTGTGAATTTGGTGTACCCAACAAAAGTCACTTCAATGTTGAAAGTATTAATTGTAGGTTTCTTGAAGGTAAACACACCATTTCCATCTGTGAATGTAGAGGCGATAGTCTCATTGAACTCAGATTTGATGAAAACGTAAGCGCCAGGCAGCGTCTCTTTGGTGTTTTTATCGACTACCCTACCACTGATAGATTGTGCGATACTCGTAAACGAGAGCAATAGAAGAAAGCCGAGAAGGAGAAAAGTACTTTTAAGCATTTTGTTAATTGAATGAATGATAAACTCTAGGTTTTGAATTAGGTTTGAATCAATTACAAAATTAGATTTTCCACCATCCTTACTCAAACCACTAGTCAAATAGAATGTCCACTTACTTTACCTTTATGTTATTGGTTTAAAACAAATGCTGAAAGGTTTAAAAATCCGATTAATAATAACTAACTGATCAAAAACAGGGAAATTGAGCATTCACATTTTCCAAAGAAAATTGATTAAATTACCGATTATAACAAACAACCTTTTTATACAATAAAAAAACTATGAAAAAGCAATTCTTAAATTTCGGATTGGCTTTGTTACTAGCTTTAATCGTAACGGCTTGCCAAAAGTCTAAAGAGACAGAAAATCTTGTGATAGATGACGAAATGTTTGAAACAGGTGAAATGCCTGAAGACTTTATCGACCATCATACTGCAATGAATTCATTAGATTTTATGGGGATTTACAAAGGCGTGCTCCCTTGTGCAGATTGTGAAGGTATAGAAACAATTATAGAATTAGGAAGCGGTAACTCCTATGTCAAAAAAGTAATATACCTAGGAAAAGGTGATCAAAAAGTTATAGAAAGCGGTGGCACCTTTACTTGGAATGATGATGGCAACACCATCACGCTCAATGAAGAAGATGTTCCAAATCAGTACTTTGTTGGTGAAAATGTACTTTTCCATCTAGATATAGATGGTAATAGAATTGAAGGTGAATTGGCTTCTAAATATAGACTTGAGAAAACTTCTTGAGGTAATCCAAATTGACTTTTTGAGAAATGATATAAAAAAGCCTGATCCGTGGATCAGGCTTTTTTTTGATTCATTCAATAATTGAAATCTGATCACATATACAATTGATTATAAACATCTTATTTCACATCCTTTAGCAACTCTTCAACTGCTTTTTCCAATTGTTGATCTACACCTTTATCTATTTGACCAGGCATGTTTTTTACTTGAAACTGAGGGGCAGTTTCGTTATTTTCCATCCACTCTCCAGCTTTGTTTTTGGCAGAAATAGGCACTACACCCCATCTTGTCCCATCAGGTAACGATTCCCAACCAGCAAAAGAACATGTTCCTGGAGTAGGCATTCCTACTGTTTTTCCAATATTCAAATCAGTATAACCACAAGCGAAACAATGTCCATCTGAATAATTTGCTTCATTGAACATGGCTAATGTTGGCTTAGTCCATCTGAAAGTAGGCTCGTATCCTACTTCTCTATCTTCAGTGGCATAAGTAATGAATTTCTCTCCAGTAAAGAACATGGCCAAATCCGCAACCAAATCGCCACCACCATTGAATCTGGTATCTACGATCACACCTTCCTTATCGTGGAATTTGCCCATCATTTCTTCATAGGTGTTTCTATAAGGTCCATCAGACATACCAGGAATATGGACATAGCCTAACTTACCGTCTGAAAGCTTCTCCACTTCTTCTTGATTCTTTTTAACCCATCGAGTGTATAATAACCTGTTTTCTTCACCCAAAGAAATTGGCTTTACAGTTATTTGCTGGCGGTTATTGTTGCTAGGATCCACTACTTCCAATAAAGTAAACTTATTAGCCTTTCTATTGAAGTATTGGGCAACGTCCTTATCAGCAGATATTGTTTCGCCATCGATTTTTTCGATGATCATTCCAGCTTTGATATTTAAGTCTGACTTATCAAGTGGCGAGCCTTTGATGATCTCTGTAATCTTGATGCCATCTCCCTTATGTGCGTAATCTGTGAAAATCCCCAAGGATGCAGTGGCATCAGATTGAGGTACACTTCTATTGTATCTAGCTCCTGCATGGGATACATTCAACTCACCTATCAATTCGGAAAGCATCTCTGCAAACTCGTATCCATTTCCGATGTGAGGGAGATATTTTTCATAGGATGCTGTAAGCGCATCCCAATCTACTCCATGCATATCAGGTGTGTAGAACACCCCTTTGGTTCTGATCTTGATATGTTCAAAAAGATGAGCTCGTTCTGCTTCGGTATCCATGCTCATTTCACCTGCAATTCTGATCGCTTCTCTTTTGGTGCCGTTATTAGTGATTTTAGCGATGGTTCCACCACTGAGCAGGTAAAGGTTTTTCATCTCTTTATCCCATTCCAAGCTTCCACCTCCAGCATCAAGCTTCAACTCCATTTTGGTCTCCTTGGTGCGCAGGTCTGTACTCCATAGGTTCATGCCTTTTTCAAATCTCGCCAAATAATATAACTTCTCACCATCTTTGTCCAATACTGCATCTCCTAATGAAGATGAATGTATGGTAAGTCTAGCCTTACGGTCTACGAGGTCTTCCCAATCGAATTTCAGATCCTCGACTTTTTTGTCGTCTTTCTTCTCATCCTTTTTATCATCACCTTTTTTATTGGCTTTTTCTACTTCCTTCATCAGGTCATAGTCTTCTTTGCTCAGGCTGAACTTCTCAAAGGCATCTTTGGTGAAAAACAAGGTATAAACATCATTTTGTGCACCTCCGCTTGTGGCGAAACCTTTCAGACCATCTCTATTAGAGAACCACAGCATCTGCTTGCCACCGTTTACCCATTTGGCACTTCTATCCCCATAACCACTCTTGGTCAGGTTTTCCATTGGTTTCTTACCTGTGGCATCTAACAATACGATTTCACCATTGGCCATGGTGGGTCTATATGATGCTAGCAACCACTTACTATCTGGACTCCAATTGAAATACTGATCACCATCCCTCATATGCATCAAATGCTCAGGACCCATCAAGGTCACAGTAGATTTATCAGCCAAATCCATTACTTTCAAGCTCCTTCTGCCTTCGATATAAGCTAACTTTTTTCCATCAGGAGAAATCTGAGGCTGATAATTATCAAATTCATTTGACACCAAGACCTCTTCTTTGATCAATGTACTCGCAAAGAAAAATGGTTCTTCTTTATCTCTAACTTTCTTGGCTTGATAAATCGTCCACTTGCCATCTCGCTCACTAGCATAGACAATGGACTTACCGTCTGGCGCAAACTGAACAAATTGTTCCTGCTCTGGTGTACTTGTAATTCGCTTGGTCAATGCACCATCTACTGAAGTTACAAAAACTTCCCCTCGAGCGATAAAGGCAATTTCCTTTCCATCAGGTGAGATGGACATTTCTCTAACTCCACCATTGATAGATATAAAGCTGTCTGAATTACTGATTGGCTGTGTTTTGATAGCTACTTCAACCTTCTTAGGACTCTCACCTTCCTTCATCGTGTATAATTCTCCATCATAGGAGAATGATAGCAATCCATTGTCTGCAATAGATAAAAATCTCACTGGAAAATCCTTTAATTCAGTCAATGCCTTTTTCTGAGCTGGATTCTCCAAGTTCATTTTGAAAACATTGAAACTTCCATTTTCTTCAGAGAGGTAATAAATATCCTTATCTCCTGGAGCAAAAACTGGGTTTCTGTCTTCACCACCAAAACTAGTCAACATTTTATGGGTATTGCTTTCACTATCATAAACCCAGATATCTCTCGTAATTGCAGACTGATGTCTTTTTCTCCATTCATTTTCTCCACCTTTTTTGTCGTGGTAGATCATCTTCTTGCCATCAGCACTTACTTTTACATACTCTGCTGGTAGCGTCCATACCTGATCTACGCGACCACCCTTGGCAGGTACTTGGTACAATTCGGGTTGTGAGCCCGTAGGGTATTGTCTATGCTCAGCTAAATCTTGTCTGACTCCCCCAAAAATCACATGATTGCCATCTGATGAAAAGGTATATGGCATTTCGTCATTGGAGTGATAAGTCAACCTGCTTGCCGAACCGCCTTCTGCATCCATGATAAAAACATCAAAATTGCCATATCGGTCTGATGCAAATGCAATCTTCTGACTATCCTTACTCCACACTGGCATGAAGTCATGAGCTTCGTGGAAGGTCAACTGTGTAGCTTTTCCCCCATTGGTTGGAACAGTATAAAGATCTCCTTTGTATGTAAAGGCAATCTTGGAACCATCGGGAGAGATAGCTGAGTGCCTCAGCCAATTTGGTGCATCTTGGGCAGAAGCAATCCCCATGATTCCGCTCAAGAGCAAACTCAAATAAATTTTTATGAATTTCATAGTTAACGTTTAAGATTAGGTGTTAAAAATAAGGAATAAAAGCCCATTCAAAAGGGATTTTTACATTAATGGATAATAGAAGATAAATTCAGAAAGGAGATTCCACTTGGAAACTCACTCGCTCTTTGGAATTGGGGTGCGTGAACTCTAGGTAAGCTGCATGAAGATGAAGCCTATTGCTTTTTTGCCCATACAAATCATCACCAACGATCGGTGTTCCCAATCCACTTGGATGTGCTGCGTGGACTCGGAGTTGGTGCGTCCGACCTGTGATTGGAAAAAAGGAAATCCTTGTTTGCCCGTTTATAATCTCTATTACTTCAAATTTTGTTTTTGCAGATTTACCATATTGATAACATACCATTTGTCTGGGTCTATTGTCTAAATCTACCCTTAAAGGTAAATCAATCAACCCCTGCTTAGGTGAAACAATGCCATTCAGCAAAGCGATGTAACGTTTTGTAACTGTTCTTTTGATAAATTGTGCTTGGAGCTGTGTATGGGCTACTTTTGTTTTAGCTACCAGAATAATCCCTGAAGTGCTCTGATCCAGTCTATGCACAAGCACAGCACCTGGATGAAGCGCATTAATCCGTTTTTGAACAGAGTCGCTGATATGCTTACCTGGTACAGATAGAAATTCCGCTGGCTTATTGATGACCATCAAAGCATCATCTTCATAGATGATCTCCAATTGCTTACCTTCAGCAGGATTTTTAAGCATGGGGTTTTCTTCTACTTGCAAGCCTTGCAGCATATGCCCCAAAATAGGCTCACACTTAGACCTACAAGCAGGGTAAAATTCTCCATGCTTTCTCACCTCAGACTTAGGCGGTCTCCCCCACCAAAATTCAGCCAAGGCTATTGGTTGTAAACTATGTTTGAAAGCATAATGGAGTAACTTAGGTGCAGCACATTCACCTGCCGCAGCAGGAATGGGGAGATTTAATTCTTCTTTAAATATCTGCTTCAAACTTTTCCATTTTTGATTCGCATTCAAAAACTTATACTGATCAAAAAGTTGATCTTGTAATTGCTGTGACCTTTCTTTCCTCTCTGATTTCAATCTTGCGATCAATTCTTGACGTGGTTCTATTTCCTTTTCCTTTAAAGTGATCTTGTCCAACCATTCTTTTTCCAAAACCCTTTGAAAATACTGCATGCGTAGACTTTCTTCTCGCTGTACTTCCATCAAGGTTTCGTATTCCTCGGATGATAGTGTTTTTGAAGCTTCCGTACGGAGGGCCTTCCTTCTCTTTTGTGCCTGCTTCACTTGATCTCTACCAGCAAAGATTTCATCATTTGCTTGCATTTTCAGCTGCTTCAATTTATCCAGAGCATCTAAAAAGTCTTTGTCAAGTTCAATTTCCTCAATTTTTGTATTTAGGGCATTCAAGACTGCTTCCTCTTGTTTGAAAAAGCCATCTTCTGCCAACATATCGAAAACAGGAGGAACAAAATATTGATGATGATTGCTATCTGCCAACTTTCCTGAAAACGCAGCTAGAAAACCAATCTCCCCATTTGGCTTTTTGACCACCAATACGCCAAACATCTTACCAATTGCTAAGCTTTCGTCATCTGGATCAAATCCAAAATTATGTTTCCAATCCTGTTGATGCGTCAAATAATCTTGCAGTTGAATCGCTGCTAGTTTGGCTATAGGTGAAGGTTCATAATAAAATGGATAGTTAAAAATCTCCGGAGTTTCGTAACTCTCGATGGCATGTTGAAAAGCTATAAATTTATCTGGCACGATGCTGATTCAGTTTATCTTGGCTCAAAATTATAGGTTATCACCCAATTGACCATTGATTGTTTATAAAAAGAATGAATTAACTCCTAGACAACTTTGAACGTATTTTTCAGTATATTTAATAGAACCAACTACATTCCTATGCTACATTCAGATTTTCTTCAGGAAAACCCAAAACTTTTAATTTTCCTCCCAATATACTACACCTTATGGGCTGATAGTGTACTTACACCGACTGAGATCAAAGAAATGGAAACCTTAGTCAACAAGCAAAATTGGCTAAAGAAAAAAGAGAAGACTTGGTTGCTTCAGCAATTAGATCCACAGAATCCTCCAAAGCCTAAAGAGCTGAAAGCATGGAGAAAAGAAATCAAATCTCTTCAGCTCAATTCTGAAACAAGTTTAACAGAAATTGGGGTATCTCTAGCAACAAAATATGCTAGTGATATCTCCTTCATCCCGAAGACAATTCAAAGTTTTGAGAAAACGGAAGAGTTACTAGGTCTCTTGGGTAAAGAAGCCAGGTACAGTTTCCAAGCTGGCCATCAAACTATCACCACTTCACATCATGCAGAGCAAAATTTTGAGGTCAAGGAAATGACCAAGATTTTGGATGGAAGACAGGTAGATTTAATCAAAAGGGTCAAGACTGTCATTTCGGATCCTTCATTTGCTTTCCAAGAATTTGAAAGTTTGACAGCGCAACGAGAGCAAACTTTATTGTGGTGTCAGGAATTGGCGAAACAGGGCTTTGGCGCATGGGCTTTCCCAAAATTTGCTAATGGAAAGGATGATATGGAAGGATATTTCACCATAATGGAAACGCTTTCCTACCACGATTTGAGTATGGTCATCAAATTTGGAGTCCAATTTGGGCTGTGGGGCATGAGTGTGTTCTTCCTTGGTACAGAAAAACACCATCAAAAATATCTCAAAGATGTAGGAAGCTTGAAGTTACCTGGCTGCTTTGCAATGACAGAAACAGGACACGGTTCCAATGTCAGAGGGCTTGAAACAACAGCTACCTACAATCACCAATCAAAAACCTTCACCATTCATACTCCCAATCCAGATGCTAGGAAGGAATATATTGGCAATGCAGCTATGCATGGTCAAATGGCCACCGTATTCGCCAAACTGATCATTGATGGAGAAGACTTTGGTGTCAATGCCTTTATTGTTCCTTTACGTGACAGTAAAGGAAACCTGATATCGGGAGTAAGAATTGAGGATTGTGGAAGAAAAATGGGGCTAAATGGTGTAGATAATGGTGTGATCTATTTTGACCAAGTCAAAATCCCTAAAGAAAACATGCTAGATAGATTTTCCTCAGTTAATGAAACTGGGGAATTTGAAAGTCCAATCAGTTCTGATAATAGGAGGTTTTTTACCATGCTTGGAACTTTGGTCGGAGGTAGAATTGGTATTCCTAGGTCTGCTCTTTCAGCTTCCAAAACTGGCTTAACCATCGCCATCCGACATGGGGAAAAACGTAAACAATTTGGTCCAGAGGGCGGTGAGGAAGTACCTATTCTAAACTATAGAATGCACCAACGCAGGCTTATGCCGCCTTTAGCTACCACTTATGCACTTCATTTTGCCTTACGCTACCTTACGCAGAGATTTCTGGATAGATCTGAAGAAGATGCACAAGAAATAGAAGCCTTAGCTGCTGGATTGAAAGCCTATACAACCTGGTTTACAACAGCCACCTTGCAGGAATGCAGGGAAGCTTGCGGTGGCAAAGGGTACTTATCCGAAAACAGAATTGATGCACTCAAAAACGACACAGATGTCTACACAACTTTTGAGGGAGACAATGTAGTCTTGATGCAGTTAGTTGCTAAAAATAGACTGACTGAGTTTAGACAGGAGTTTAGTGACATCAATATGTTCACAATTTTCAATTACGTAGCTAATCAAGCAAAAACGACTATCACTGAAAAAAATCCGCTGATTGTAAGAAGTACAGATCAAACACACCTATTGGACATGGATTTTCATCTGAGTGCATTCAAGTATCGAGAAAGAGCCATCTTATCAAGCGCCGCACAACGTATAAAAAGACACATTGATCAAGGAATGGATTCATTTGATGCCTTCAATGTGGTGCAGCATCATTTGGTCAATGTTGGCCAAGCCTACATCGAAAGGGTAATTTTGGAAGAATTTCAAAAAGTAGTGATGGAAACAAAAGATCAAGGCACTCAAAAAGCTTTGGAGCAACTTTGTCAATTGTTTGCGTTGCACACCATAGAAAAAAATAGAGGGTGGTATCTTGAGCAAGGCTACATGGAAGGTATCAAAACAAAAGCGATTCGTAAAGAAGTCAATCAACTTTGCTGGGATGTGAGGAAGAATGCACTGGCACTTACCGATGCTTTTGATATCCCTGAAAGCTGTATAGCTGCTCCAATTGCAAAAAGGTAAATCATCAAAAAAGCCTGCTTCAATCGAATGAAGCAGGCTTTTGTTACCATGCCTTAACTTTAGCACACAGATATGTCAATTTAAAATGACCTCCAAATTCGTATCCGTCCGATAAACCCCATATTTTCTGATTTCTGTTTGGGTTGTAATCTTGCGTCATGAAAAAGATTAGCAACGACGAATATTACAAGCTGTTCACCAAGTGGCAAGGATCAGGACTAAGCAAAGCTGCATTTGCAT
>NZ_FTOP01000038.1 GCF_900156785.1 Belliella pelovolcani
TAAACAATGTAAGTGTAGCAAGTGCAGAAGGCGCATCAGACAGTGACGATGCAACAACCACGATCACACAAGCTCCAGCAGTAAGCATAGAGAAGTCAGCAGATAAATCAATTGTATCAGAAGCTGGTGAGTTCATCGAATATACTTTAACTGTTACAAATACTGGAAATGTTACTTTGACGAATGTGAACGTCCTAGATGGTAAAGTAGACCTTGATCAAACAATCCTATCAATGAACCCAGGACAAGTTGAGGTAATCACAATTAATTATGAAGTAACTCAAGCGGATATTGATAATGGAAGCATTCTGAATACTGCTACAGTAGAAGGAATTGCTCCTGACGAAAGATTGGTTGATGATGAGTCTAGCGTAACCGTAGAAGTTGATCAAAACTCAGCAATCAGCTTGACTAAGTCAGCAGACAAGTCGCAAGTAACAGCAGCAGGTGAGGAAGTAGTGTACACCTTGACGGTAACGAATACAGGCAACACGACCTTGACAGATGTGATGCTAGTTGACGAAATGCTAGAAGTATCTGAGAATGTAGGCACCCTACTACCAGGTCAGTCAGTAAGCAGAGACTATACATACACAGTAACCCAGTCTGATATTGACAACGGTTCTATAGTGAACGTAGCAAGCACAACAGGTGAAGATCCAAATGGTGATACTCCAGGTGACGATGACGAAGTAACAGTAGACGTTGATCAGAACAGCAGCATAGCTTTGACTAAGTCAGCAGACAAGTCGCAAGTAACAGCAGCAGGCGAGGAAGTAGTGTACACCTTGACGGTAACGAATACAGGCAACACGACCTTGACAGATGTGATGATCGTGGATGCGATGCTAGAAGTATCTGAGAATGTAGGTACCCTACTACCAGGTCAGTCAGTAAGCAGAGACTATACATACACAGTAACCCAGTCTGACATTGACAGTGGCGCGATTGTAAACGTTGCAAGTGTTGAGGGTACTGACCCTAACGATGAAACGCCAGGTGATGATGACGAGGTGATCATTGAAGTAGATCAGAATGCGGGAATTGAAATAGTGAAGACTACTACTTCAGAAACCTTCCTAGCACTGGGTGAAGTGATCGAGTATACCTTGACAGTAACTAACACTGGAAGCGTGACCTTGACCAATGTAGTGGTAAGGGATCCATTGACAGGCTTTGAGAATGTGATTGAGAGCCTAGCTCCAGGAGCGTCTATTAGTCTTGCGACTAGCTACACGATCACTGCAGAGGATCTTGAAAGAGGTACTTTGGTCAACACTGCGGCAGTAACAGCAGAAACTCCAGAGGGAGGTACAATAGACGATGAAGATTCAGTGACAATTGGAGGTGGTGCAAGACCAATCATAGCCAATGATGATGAACTGGGAGAATATACAGTGAGCTTCGGAGGTATGATCGGCAACATCCTTGACAATGACCTCTTGGATGGTCAGCCAGTGACAATGGACAATGTGGACTTTGTATTCACAGACTTGGACGGAATCATCGGTTTGTTGATCAATCCAAATGGAGAGTTGAGCTTGATCCCAGGTGTAAACGAAGCCAGAGAATACAGATTGAGATATGTGTTGTCAGAGGTGTTGAACCCAACCAATACAGATGATGCCTTTGTAACCTTCAGAATCTTGAATGATGAAGTAGACATGGCGGTGAGCAAGACCTCGTTTGATGTAGAGATCTACGAAGGAGACGAGTTTGAGTACGAGATCGTGGTGTCTAACAATGGCGAGACTGATGCAGAAGAAGTGGTGATCACAGATGATCTTCCAAATGGAGTGAGCTACCTTGGATCTACCTTCACTGCGAGCAGCAATGCAATCCAGCCAGTGACTTCTACCAACGGACAGCGCGTAACTTGGACAGTTGACAACTTCCCAGCGGGAGCGACCTTGACGATCAGAGTACAAGTGAGGGCAAATGCGCTACCAGGTACCACATCTCAGACCATCACCAACGTGGTGACAGTGACATCAGCAGGAGAGGAAATCAACCCTGTAGACAATACAGATAGTGATGTGAACACGGTGAATCCGTTCTTTATCCCGAACGTGATTACTCCTAATGGAGATAATAGAAACGATAGCTTTGAGATCAAAGGTCTAGGCAAGTTTGCTTCCAACGAGATCGTGATCTTCAACAGATACGGAGACCATGTCTTCGAGCGTACCAACTACCAGAATGACTGGACGGCGGATAATCTTCCTGCGGGAACATACTTCTACGTCTTGGTAGGAACAGATGCTACAGGCAGAGCGCACGAATTCAAGGGATGGATCCAAGTAATCAAAGACTAAAGGACAGAAACCATGAAAGGGATTTTTAAAATAACAATGATGACAATGCTGATGGCTATGGTAGCCATCGGCAGCGTCGAATCGCAGCAGCTGCCACAGTTCAGCCA
>NZ_FTOP01000023.1 GCF_900156785.1 Belliella pelovolcani
AATCTTTGATCGCCGCTTATGACCTATATTCCGAATCTAGGATGGGCTAAAATTGACAGATAATGAGATTTACCTTTTTAACATTGATCCTCTTCTTTGGACTTGGCTTTGCAGCAGAAGCACAGCGCTTGATGGATGGGAGTAGAAGAACTGTTGGTTATATTGAAAATGGTAGGGTGATGAATGCAACTCGTACTACCATAGGGCATATTGATCATTCTCGTATCACAGATGCTTCAAGGCGAACGCTAGGTTATATAGAAAATGGTAGAGTCATGGATGCAAGCAGAAAAACCGTCGGTTACATCGAGCAGAGTCGGATCATGGATGCAAGCAGAAGAACAATTGGTTACATTGAATCTGATAGGGTTATGGATGGCAGTCGACGTACCATCGGGCATTTCGAAAATGTCAAAAATGGTGAAGTAGCAATCTTTTATTTTTTCTTTTTCTATTGAAAAAACTCAACTGCTGAGCCTATAAAGTTTTTGTAGCATAGGGTAGCATCAGTAAAAAAGGAAGTGCTTTAGAATAATCCAAGGTAAAGTATTCTAAGCCTAAAAGTCTGATGTTTGAGTAGTAGGTTTGATGATGGTCGTAATACGTTTTTTCACTCTGTATAAACCAGGCCTTATCGCCCAATTTTTCTGCTAAAAACCATTTTTCAAGTAATCGGGCACTTCTGCCGTTTCCATCATTCGTGGGGTGAATTTTGACAAAGACTAAATAAACCATAGTAGGGCGTTTATGATACTACTTGATGTAATCAAGGCTGTATCTCAATAAGACTTTACTGCAATAAGATTATAAGAAGTTATAGTACCAATATTATCTGATAGGTTTACTTGGATAAATGTTGATTAAAAAGTAAAATGAATATAATTATAGTTTAGAAAGATTTTCCAAGTCATTTAAATCTTTTCCACGGCCACTTATCTGCTTATTTCGTTTTAAGTCATTTAAATGAATTACTTTCATTGGTATTTCCTCAAATACTGTATTCAATGCATTATTACTTATTTCTTGGAAAGTAAATCCAGAGATTTCTTTTAAAATCTCAATACATACAGGAGGTCTTCCAAATGTATACACATTTATTGTAGTTTGATGTAGAAAAGAATCTTCTGTCATGTCAAACATAGGCATTTGAAATTGTTCAAATGCTTTAACCAATTTTTGGTAGTTGCTTTGTGAAACTTCAACAAACAAATCTAAATCTCCTGTTGTCCGTGGGAATCCATGATAGATAACAGAATATCCACCTACTAAGACATAATTGACTTCATTTCTATTCAGAGCCAATAAAAACTCTTGAAAATCTGGATTAAAAACATTTCCCATGACTAAATTTTGCGCATTGAAAATGCATCCTTATCCATTTTGGGAGGATCACCTAAAGCATAATTAAAGGAAACGCTATTTAAATAGGCAAAAACTTTAGCAATTTCTTCCTTACTCATTCCTAAATAATGAATGATCTCTTCTTTATTTTGAAAAAGATTACCAGAAGTGCTATGGGTTCTATCTAATTTTTGCATAGTCAAATATACTATGAAATTATATTCAGTCAAAAAAACAGAAACACAACAAAAAAAGCTGTCAGATGAGCGCTTTTACTCGTCCTATCAACGATAGTTGCAACGGGAGTTGGGTATATTTAAAATTTATGGAAATTTTCAAGAAAATCTTTTAAGTTATTTCTATTCCTTTTATTACAGAAGATGGAAGCATCAATAAAAAAGCAAACGCATTTTTATAATCCAACATAGGGAATTCTAAGCCTAAAAGTCTGATGTTTGAGTAGTAAGTTTGATGTTGGTCGTAATACATTTTTTCACTTTGCATATACCAGGCCTTATCGTCTAATTTTTCTGCTAAAAACCATTTTTCAAGTAATCGTGCACTTCTTCCGTTTCCATCATTCCAGGGGTGAATTTTGACAAAGACTAAATGAATCATTGATGCATAAAAAAAAACTTCCTCAATAGACATTTCTGATTTGAGTAGTAGTGTCAAATCGGAATAAAACTTTTCCATTTCTACCTCTAATTCAAAAGGTGAAGCTTGAAGCTGCTACATACTCAATACGACCATCAGGAGTGGAGACATACATGTTTTGTGCGCGATACGTTCCCTGCCTGCTATTATTAAGGATATTTTTGCTGAGCAATGAATGGGCTTGGGCAATGTTTTCCTTATTGAGCTCATTGACCTTTGCAAAGGTGTAGGCGTCGTAGAGGTCATCTATTTTTCTAGTGTAATCCGGTGAAAACTCAATACCGAATTTCTTGTGTTTAACATAACTATCCAAATCTATAGCCTCTCCTTCTATTTTGCTGCTATATACTGAGGATACAGAGATGTAAAAACTAAAGGTATCTGTGGAGATTTCGGCGTCTTTCAATGCTTCAAAAGCATATTTTAACCCTTCCGGTACTTTCCCCAAGTAATCTGAAAGTAAATCGTTGCTTAGAATTAGTAGTTGTTTGTTCATTACTATTACAGCTCAATAAAAGACTAAATTAGCAACTATTGTATTGAAAAAAATAAGATGCGATTTGATACGTAAATATACAATTATGATCTGAAATCTCTGTTACACAATGATACGAATTGATACGATTATAATTGAATGCGATACGAAAAGTCTAATAATTAAGATAGGTATAAACAAAAAAAGAGGTCGTTTCTGACCTCTTTTTCTCATTAGCTCCCCCTATCAACGATAGTTGCAACCGGAGTAGGGTGTTTTTGGTTTTAAAAGAGGTAATGGAGGAGTTAACTAAGTAATATTTTCTCTCAGCAAGATTATTAGAAGTTATCGCACCAAATATTGTCTTCATGGATTGGTTAAAATGATGATTAGATAGTAAAGTGTATATTTGTATTGAATGAAGAAACTTTACATCATAGCAGGTTGTAATGGAGCAGGTAAAACTACTGCTTCCTATACCATTTTGCCTGAAATCCTGGACTGTAAAGAGTTTGTGAATGCAGATGAAATTGCAAAAGGAATCTCTCCTTTCCAACCAGAGAAAGCTGGTATTGAAGCGGGAAGATATATGCTGAAAAGAATCAAAAAGTTATTAGAGTCAGGGGAAAATTTTGCTTTTGAAACGACGCTTTCTACAAGGAGTTATGTGCAATTTGTTGAAAGAGCAAAGGAATTAAATTATCAGGTAACCTGTTTGTTTTTTTGGTTAGATTCCGATGACTTGGCTGTTTCAAGGGTAGCAAGGCGAGTAAAAGAGGGCGGACATCATATACCTGAAGATGTTATCAGGAGAAGATATAAAAGCGGTCTTGAGAATTTTTTCAGATTATTTCTGCCCAAAGTAGATAACTGGCTATTTGTAAATAATTCTGGAGACACTTATGAAATAGTGGCAGAAGGCGGGGTTAATGGCGTTACAATTAATAACAGGGAGATATGGGAAGGTTTAAAACAAACACATTATGGAGACTAAAGACCAATTAAAAGAGGAAAGAGACAAAATAGTCAAGGGACTAGAGGAAGCTTATCGCAAGCTAGTCGAATTTAAAAAGGCCAAGAATAGTCCATTGGTTGTCGTTAGAAATGGAAAAATCGTAGAGATTGACCCATATGATGTACCACCAACTATTTCGTATAAGCGTGGTCAAGGTTGATTCGTTAGCATAAATTTCACGTTTTTTAAAAACTTGCAACCGTAAAAAACTTTCTCTTTTTAAAGGAGAGAAACATAAAAACAAAAAAGAGGTCGTTTCTGACCTCTTTTTCTCATTAGCTCCCCCTATCAACGATAGTTGCAACCGGAGTAAGGTATTTTTGGTTTTAAAAGATGTAATGAAGGAGTTGACTAATTAATACTTTCACTCAGTAGGTTGTAAGAAGTAATCGCACCAATATTATCTTCATGGATTGGGTAAAATGATGATTAGATAGTAAAGTGTATATTTGTATTGAATGAAGAAACTTTACATCATAGCAGGTTGTAACGGAGCAGGTAAAACTACTGCTTCGTATACCATTTTGCCTGAAATCTTGGACTGTAAAGAGTTTGTGAATGCGGATGAAATTGCAAAAGGAATCTCTCCTTTCCAACCAGAAAAAGCTGGTATTGAAGCTGGAAGATATATGCTGAAAAGAATCAAAAAGTTATTAGAGTCAGGGGAAAATTTTGCTTTTGAAACGACGCTTTCTACAAGGAGTTATGTGCAATTTGTTGAAAGAGCAAAGGAATTAAATTATCAGGTAACCTGTTTGTTTTTTTGGTTAGATTCCGATGACTTGGCTGTTTCAAGGGTAGCAAGGCGAGTAAAAGAGGGCGGACATCATATACCTGAAGATGTTATCAGAAGAAGATATAAAAGCGGTCTTGAGAATTTTTTCAGATTATTTCTGCCCAAAGTAGATAACTGGCTATTTGTAAATAATTCTGGAGACACTTATGAAATAGTGGCAGAAGGCGGGGTTAATGGCGTTACAATTAATAACAGGGAGATATGGGAAGGTTTAAAACAAACACATTATGGAGACTAAAGACCAATTAAAAGAGGAAAGAGACAAAATAGTCAAGGGACTAGAGGAAGCTTATCGCAAGCTAGTCGAATTTAAAAAGGCCAAGAATAGTCCATTGGTTGTCGTTAGAAATGGAAAAATCGTAGAGATTGACCCATATGATGTACCACCAACTATTTCGTATAAGCGTGGTCAAGGTTGATTCGTTAGCATAAATTTCACGTTTTTTAAAAACTTGCAACCGTAAAAAACTTTCTCAAATTAAAAGAAAGGGGTAAAAATAAAAAAAGCGGCCATCTGACCGCTTTCGCTCCCCCTATCAACGATAGTTGCAACCGGAGTAGGGTATTTTTGACTTTAAAAGAGGTTTATAATTGTATTTAAGATGACTGATTTTTTATATTAACATGACCTAAAATCAGTCTTTCAATTTCATTTAGAGATTCAATTTGGATGCTGATTTCAGTGTAGACATCAAGTAATTTACCTTCAATTGGTAAATCTGTTGTTTTTATGATGTTTAGTCTATAATAAAACACCTTTTCAACAACATTTCCGTTGTGCGCTTCAAACAGTTTATTAAATATTTCTATTTCTCTTCTTTTAATTTCATTAATTTTTTTAAGAATTGATATAACATCATATTTATTTATCGTTCCTAATTCCCGAGGTACCTTCTTTTTTTTAATTGAGATTGATTCGGTAAGCACTTCTGTTTTCTTAGGTATTAAATCAAGAGCTTTTTTCAAAAAAAATAAATGGGTTTTTAGCCTGCTTTGTAATGATAAAGTATATGAATAAAAATCTATTTGAGATTTAACTTTTGGTAGGACTTCTAGGAAAAAATAAAATATACTTGCAGCAATTAACGAGTATATTATATTCTCAGATATTTTCCATAATTTAAAAAAGAGGTCTGAAAAGATGATCTTTGGAAAGAAGTTATTAATGTAAACGAGCAACATTGAGCAAAAAAATACCCAAATAACTCCTTTATTTATAAAGAAAAAAAACAGACTAGTTTTTGGGGATAATTTCAAATTTTCATTAATCAATGCCATATTACTTTTAGTGCTTGAATTCATTTATCTAAAATAAGAATTGAAAATTAATTAAACTCCATTTCGGTTATTATATCAACCCTATGAAACTTAAACCTACACTTCTTTCTGAAAATCAATGATTTAAACTAAAAATCATTTTTATTAAATTGAAGAGTCAGAAAAGTTTGCAACCAAAAAACCTCCTCAAATTAAAATAAAGAGGTATAAACAAAAAAAGCGGCCATCTGACCGCTTTTGCTCCCCCTCTAGGGCTTGAACCTAGGACCCCATGATTAACAGTCATGTGCTCTAACCAACTGAGCTAAGGAGGAATTTTGTGATTTTGTTAAACCCGTTTGTTTAACGTGATGCAAACATAACAGGTTGCTTCATTTTTTCCAAACTAGACCCTCAAAAAAAATGTATTTTTCAGCCAATAAAAGCTATTTCTATTCAAAATCAGGAACTTATTTTTTCAACTTTTTCCAGTTCTGGCACTTTATTCAAAAGCATATTATAAATGGCCGTCACACCCAACACCATCAATCCAGCGATTACAGCCAAGCCTACATTGTAATAGGCTGGTGCTGACAAGGTCAACCTAAGAAAAATGGTAGCCAAAGCAAATGATGAATAACGGAACAAATTAAAATATTTGGTGGTATATCGGAGTGAAAACAAGAGAATAAACACATCTGTAAATATCAATAAGGTGTAAAATAGCTTGATACTGTAGATAAATTGATGCGTCTGATAACTAGAAATAATATCATACACCCCTAAACCAAAAAACGAAATCGTCAAATAAATCGAAAGCAACTTTTTGATCCCTATAAATCCTCTCTGTTCTTCGTGACTTTGTGTAATGCGAAGATGCTTTTGGTTCTTGTAAAAGATGCCTGTTATGAAAAAAATCAATATCGCCCCAAAGGCGTCAGAAATAATCGGCAACAATTCCATGACAAACTCCACTTCCCAATTGACTGATTCCAGATAATGGCCAAACTCTTTGAATGCATCCCTCAGTAAAACCAAAGATATGATTTCGAACTGCTTCCCTACAGAATCCGCAACTGACTTTGGAATCAAAAAAATCAACCCCAACACTTCGAAAATCAATAATACATTGAATGCCAATTCGATAGAGAAAAAAGGACTGAATAGTGAACTATAAACCCAAAAGCCTAGAAAATTAAGTAAACCTAATAATAGGCCTATCAAAAAAAAACCTAGCACAATATTACTGATCACTTTGGATACCGTAGGGCCTTCCCAGTGACTATCTAAGTAATCAAATGCTTTGATCTGTAATTGGAAAAAGGAACGCAGCATAATCCGAATTTAAATGATTAACACTAAAGCAATAGCCAAAGGTAATTGTTCAAATTAAAATCGACCTGCAACAAAAGTCACATTGGAAGCTCCAACATTTCTAAAACGGGCTCCAGTGACATCCCTCCGGGATTCAAACCTAATGCTCCTTCTGGGATATCAGCACCCAATCTATCAAAATATTCCACCCAAACAGGAAACATTTCTCCTGTGTCTGGATCTCGGTAAGTCATAGGCTTAGGAGTGAAAAGATTCTGCTCATCATTGGCTGCTTTGAAAGCAAAATGAATCAACTCAGAACAATAATAGGCATCATTTTCAAAATCAAAAACAGAATCATAAGGTTTACCAAGAAGCTTTTTGGCTTCTTCAATGGCTTTTGGAATCAAATCTCGGTATTCAGAATTGAGCCTTCCTACCATGACTTTAGGGTTTCCTGCATCGTCTAGATGCTTATTGAGAAAATCAACCAAGGGGGTCTTGCTTACGCCTTTACCGATAGCTTCTAAAACAAACCATTGTCCACCTTCTTTCATCAATAATCCATTGTGCGAAAAATCTCTACCCTGATAACCTTGTGTCACCTTTTTGATCGCATCACAAAAATCCCCACAATCTCCATCCTGAAATAAAATATCTCCTTCTTGCCAAAATTCCTGATGTCTACAAGAAACAAGAAATATCATAGTAAATCCTAATCCAATTAAGATGCTTTTAAACATACCTTATTTAATTTAAACTCAGATGACCATAAAGAAAAACAACAAAGCCACGGCCAATACCAAAATCATTTGCTTGGCCTTGTCTTTGGTTTCCTCTTTTATCTTCCTTTTTCTCAAGACTAAGACTGCTATGCTCAATCCAAAAAACTGTAAAGCCACACCAACTCCATTCAATGGCCCCATCGGAGCAGCGAGTAACCCAAAATGACTATTTGCCAAGGCCAGTAAGCATAAAACGATTCCAGTTGCTCCAAATAAAAACGAGCGCTGCAACAAGAGCTTCTCGTCCTTCTCCATCCAGTTCATAGGTGATTATTTTCTTGATTTACTTTTTCTTTCATTGAAATATTTTGTGATCTCATCAAGGCTCAGTGCATTGAAAGTCATATCTGCGGTAAGTCCTCCTTTCCTCCCTACCAACACTCCATATCGCATATCTGCATAGCCCTCCATAGCATGGGCATCAGGATTGATGGAAAGCTTCACTCCTTTTTCTAAAGCATAATGAACCCATCTCCAGTCAAGATCCAGTCTCCATGGGTTGGCATTGATTTCTATCACTACCTGATGGGTAGCACATGCATCAATGATGGCTTGATGATCTATTGGATAACCTTCCCTCCTAAGTAGCAACCTCCCAGTAGGATGGCCCAATATAGTTGTATAAGGGTTTTCTATTGCCTTAAGTAGTCTCGCTGTGGCTTTTTTTCTATCCATACTCAGACCTGAGTGAATAGAAGAGACGATAAAGTCAAAACTAGCCAATACTTCGTCTGGATAATCCAAGCTACCATCAGTCAATATATCACTTTCTATACCCTTAAAAATCTTGAAAGGTGCAAGTTCCTTGTTCAATTCATCTATTTCACGATGCTGCTTTGCTACTTTGTCAATGTCCAACCCTCCAGCATAAGAAGCGGTACGACTATGGTCTGATATACCCAAGTATTCATACCCCAATTCCTTACAGTATTCGGCCATTTGGCGAAGGGTATGTTTTCCATCGCTGTAAGTAGAGTGATTATGTAATATTCCCTTCAGGTCTTTTTCCTCCAGAAGTGATTGCGCTTCTTTGGCCCAATCAAACTCGAAGAAACCTTCTCTTAATTCTTCTGGAATCCAACTCAATCCTACCGCTTGATATACTTCCTGCTCTGATTGGAAATCACCTGTTTTTAAAACATCTACAAAGGGAACATTGCCTTCCATTGGATAAAGTAAGTGAGCTTTGCTCCCTGTCCTAAGAATTTTCTCTTTGACATAATCATCCTTCGATGTGAGATGAATAATCAAACTCAGTTCTGGATCAATCAATTTACCCCTCCACTTAAATGGACTACTTTTTTTCTCGTTGAATGCTAAACCTTGAATTTTGGCTAGTGCCTCAAATGCTCCTTTTCTGTCATCAGTAGCTATCAAAAATTCCACTTCTGTGATGATTTCAAGCTTTCTAGCATATTCACCAACTGTCACTATATCATTGATCGAGTTTAATTTCGCCAAGTTGTCTAACAAATCACTAACAGCACCTTCAATATCTGCATAAAGCCATTTGCCTTGATTGGCTGCTTTGAATTCCAGGACCTGGATGATGCTTTCCTGAGTTTTCTCGCCAAAACCTTTAATCTTAGCAACTTGACCTGATTGGCAAGCCTCCATCAACTCGTGCGTAGAAGTGATATTCATTTCTTCCCAAAGAACTTTTACTTTCTTCGGACCCAAACCCTTTACTTCTAATACCTCCAAAATACCACTTGGCGTTTTTTGTAACAATTCCTCCAAATAAGTATGTGTACCTGCGTCACCAAGAGAAAAAATTACCTCTGCGATACTTTTTCCAATACCCCCTATTTCTTGAAGTTCAGCAATACTTTTACCCACGATTTGAATATCTTCTCCCCGCTCCAAAGTATTCACCGCAGACTGATAGCTTCTAATTTTGAATGAATTTTCGTCATGCAGCTCCATCAATTTGATGATGAGCTTTAATTTTTTTATGATTTCTTTTTGATCCAAGGCTTCAAAAATATTGGTTACAGATAAGGACAAATGTCAGGATTAATTGTTTTAAAATAAAATCTTAAGGTGTATCTTAAGCATCAATGATTGAAAACTCGTCGTCTTTCGATCTGATAAACCAAAAAATATTAGCTGAATACAGGAATTATGAAATATATACTCAGCGTTTTTTTAGCAATATATCTCTTAACGCCAGTAATGGCCCAGGTTGATTTTGTACAAAGACTTGAAATGGAAGTCAAATTTGGCGAAAGTGACTACATGACCATTTTCACTGAAAATGGGCTGATTGCATTTAGAACAAATAAGGACAGAAGTTCAAGCAACACGCCAACATTTGAAATCTTCAATACAGATTTCAACCTCAATCAAGGCTTCATGAACAAGATTCCTGTCAAATCTGGATATGATTTAATCGGGTATGACTGGAATGACGATGCTTTCTATGCCCTTTTCCAAAAGGGAAATTCTTACGCTAGCAAGGACCGTTACATCATCAAAATAAAGATAAATGAAGAGTCAAACATAGAATATGATATGTCCAATGTATTGGACATGGAGCTTAAGGAGTTTTTTGTGATGGGCGACAAAATGGTCTTTATGGGAGATTCCGAATCACTCCCTGTTATTCAATTCTTTGATATTGAATCAAGTAATGTCATTACCGCGCAAGGAATATACTCTAAAGATTCAAAGATTCTGCAACTACGCAAGGACGAGGAGCTTGGGGTAATTGATGTGTTATTAAGTAAGCGAGATCAATATAAAGTCAAACAAGTACTGGTAATTACTTTTGACCTTGAAGGCAACAAACTTAGAGAAATCACCCTAAAAGGTCTTGACGATCCCAAGATGGAAATCATTGAGGGAATTTTGACTCCTTTCCAAGAGTATCAACAAGCTTTGATCGGGACTTATGGAAAGAAAAAGCAAGAAGCTTATCAGGGAATTTACATGTCCGAAATCAATGAATTTGGGGAAGTAGTCAGCAAATACTATACGCTCGAAAATCTTGAGAATTTCTACAATTACCTTCCAGAGAAAACAAGAGAAAGAAGACTCAGAAGCTTAGAAAAAAACTTAAACAAAGGTAAAGTACCTACCATCAAACCTGCCTTTTCTACACGAGAAGTTATCTCCCTTGGTAATGGATACCTCATCTACAGTGACCTGTTTACTGCAAACAACCCTCGGTATTTTCCTAGAGATGGTGTATATGCTAATAGTTTCTACAGGATCAATCCCTATAGCCCTTTTTACAATAACATGTTTTATGACCCTTATTTTGGTTATCGAGGCATGCCTTATAATCCGAATTTTAATAATTCCAGGGAGGGTGAATATAAATTTCATGCAGCCCAGATTTTACTCTTGGATAATGATGGTGGTATTATTTGGGATAATTCCTTGAGACTTCCTAGTAGGACCACCAACAACCCTAGTAAATTTGGCGAACTCAGTTATGATGGGAAGAAATTACATTTCATGTATCTGGAGGGAGAAAAGCTAGCACTAAGCTACATAGAAGATGGGGTAGTAATTTTCGAAAATGAACTTTTCGAAATAGAACTCATCAACGAAACAGAAAGAATCAGGGATACGGAAGCAAGAAGTCTGATGCTATATTGGTGGTATGACAACAATTACTTATTGACAGGAAAACAAAATATCAAGTACCAAGACGAAGATGGCAGACAGCAAAACAGAGATGTTTTTTTCATTACCAAAGTCGCTGTCAATGGGGCTTTATTTGAACCAAAAGAAAAATAAAAAGCGTCCGACAAAATCAGACGCTTTTCTAACCATAAACGAACTCTAAATATTACTCCTTACTTAATTAACTGCCACACATCTCGCAGTCATCTGGATTATCCAATGAACATGCGATGGCATCTTGCTTTTGTTGTGTCATAGTCAAATCTGAAGATACAGGTTGAGCTTGAGAGTCTACATTCAAGGCAGCCTTATCTACCGTAAACTGAATTGCACTTGTAGCGGCCTGAGATCTCAGATAGTACATACCTGTTTTAAGTCCTTTTTTCCAAGCATAGAAATGCATAGAGGTCAACTTCCCGAAATTAGGATCCTGTAAGAACACATTCATACTCTGAGATTGACAAATATATGCCCCTCTATCCGCCGCCATATCGATAATATTCTTCTGAGATATCTCCCATACAGTCTTGTAGAGATCCTTGATATTCTGAGGAATACCTGGGATATTTTGTACAGATCCATTAGCAGCAATCAACCTATTTTTCAAATTATCATTCCACAATCCTAGATTGATGAGATCTCGCATCAGGTGCTTATTCACTACTATGAATTCTCCTGATAAGGTTCTTCTGGTATAAATGTTTGATGTGTAAGGCTCAAAACACTCATTGTTGCCTAGAATCTGAGAAGTAGAGGCAGTCGGCATAGGAGCAACTAAAAGTGAGTTTCTGATACCGTACTTCTTCACTTTTGCTTTCAATTCTGACCAATTCCATCTACCTGATTTAGGAGTTACATTCCAATGATCAAATTGGAAAAGTCCCTGAGAAACTGGAGATCCTTCATAAGTTTCATAAGTACCCTCTACTTTCGCCAATTCCATGGATGTTTCCATTGCTGCGAAATACATGGTCTCTGCAATGTCTTCATTGAGTCTTTTTGCTTCCTCAGAATCAAATGGCATTCTTAATAGAATGAAGGCATCAGCTAAACCTTGTACGCCCAAACCAATTGGTCTATGTCTAAAGTTTGACCTTCTTGCTTCTTCTACAGGATAATAGTTGACATCTATGACCTTGTTCAGGTTTCTAGTTGCGACTTTGGTGATTTCATAAAGCTTTTGATGATCAAAATATTTGACACCATCTTTTCCTTCCAGTACAAACTTAGGTAATGCTATAGAGGCAAGATTACAAACAGCAACCTCATCTGGAGCAGTATACTCGATGATTTCAGTACACAAGTTGGAGGACTTTATTGTCCCAAGGTTTTTCTGATTGGATTTCATATTTGCTGCATCTTTGTACAGCATGTATGGCGTTCCAGTCTCTATTTGAGATTCCAAAATTTCAAACCACAACTCCTGAGCTTTCACTGTCTCACGAGCAATTCCTTCTCTTTCGTATTTTTCATATAATTTCTCAAACTCAGCACCATAACAATCTGCCAATCCAGGAGCTTCATTTGGACAGAACAATGACCAGCTTTCATTTTGCTCAACGCGCTTCATAAATAGGTCTGGAATCCACATGGCATAAAATAGATCTCTGGCGCGCATCTCTTCTTTGCCGTGATTTCTCTTCAACTCTAAGAAATCCTTCACATCAGCATGCCACGGCTCCAAGTAAATTGCAAAGCTTCCTTTTCTTTTTCCTCCGCCTTGATCGACATAACGCGCAGTCATGTCGAAGTTTCTCAGCATCGGCACGATGCCGTTAGAAACTCCATTAGTTCCCTTGATATACGAGCCTTTTGCACGTACATTATGAATTGAAAGCCCAATTCCACCAGCTGATTGTGATATTTTAGCACATTGCTTGAGGGTATCATAAATCCCATCGATACTGTCGTCCTTCATAGTCAAAAGGAAGCAAGAAGACAACTGCGGCTTAGGTGTACCTGCATTGAAAAGTGTAGGAGTAGCATGCGTAAACCACTTTTCTGAAAGCAAATTGTATGTTTCGATAGCGGCTTCGATATCCTCCTTGTGAATACCCACTGACACTCTCATCAACATGTGCTGAGGTCTCTCTACCACTTTACCATCCAAACGAGTCAAATAGCTTCTTTCAAGCGTTTTAAAGCCAAAATAATCATATGAAAAGTCTCTGTTATAATCTATTGCTTCATCTAGTTTGGCGGCATTTTTCTTGATAATACCATACACATCCTGTGCAATCAGAGCTGCATTTTCACCAGTCTTGGGATTGATATAGGTATACAATCTTTTCATGGTATTTGAAAAAGATTGACTGGTAGTTTTATGAAGGTTGGAAATAGCTATTCTAGCAGCCAAAGTAGCATACTCAGGATGCTTTACGGTGAGCGAGGCACAAATCTCAGCAGCGAGGTTATCTAACTCTGTCGTAGTGACACCATCATACAGGCCATCGATTACCTTTTTGGCTACTTCAATAGGCTGAATGTACCTATTGTCCAATCCATAGCAAAGATTTTCTATCCTTGCAGTGATTTTGTCGAATCTTACTGATTCTCTTCTTCCGTCTCTTTTGATTACTAGCATGATATCTTTGGTTTGGGCTTTAAAAATTATATTAGAAATCTTCTCCAATAGAGAATTTAGGCGAGTCACTCGTTTCTGTTGACTTCATCACACCTGCTTTTTGGTAATCCCCAACTCTTTTCTCAAAGAAGTTCGTCTTTCCTTGTAATGAAATCATGTCCATAAAGTCAAATGGATTGGTACTGTTCCATACCTTCTCACAACCTAATTCTATCAACAACCGGTCTGCAACAAACTCTATATATTGACACATTAAATCAGAATTCATTCCAATTAATCTAACAGGCAGGGCATCGGTAACAAACTCCTTTTCAATTTCGACAGCATCTTTGATAATCATAGTTACTGTTTCTTTTGGCAATTGATTATTGACATGCTGTGTGTAAAGATGACAAGCAAAATCACAATGCAAGCCTTCGTCTCTTGAGATCAATTCATTGGAGAATGTCAATCCAGGCATCAAACCTCTTTTCTTCAACCAGAAAATAGAACAAAAAGACCCAGAGAAGAAAATACCCTCTACGGCCGCAAAAGCTATCAATCTTTCTTGGAAACTTCCATTGTCAATCCACCTCAATGCCCACTCTGCCTTCTTCTTGACACAATCAATATGCTCAATTGCGTTGAGTAACTTATCTCTTTCTCTGGCATCCTTGATATAAGTATCAATGAGTAAGCTGTAAGTTTCTGAATGGATATTTTCCATCGCAATTTGGAAACCATAGAAAAACTTAGCTTCTGTATATTGTACTTCAGCAACGAAATGCTCTGCAAGATTTTCATTTACTATGCCATCACTAGCAGCGAAAAATGCCAATACATGAGAAATGAAATGCCTTTCTCCATCATTTAGATTTTTCCAATCATTCAAATCTTGACTCAAATCGATCTCTTCGGCAGTCCAAAAACTAGCCTCCGCTTTCTTATAATATTGCCAGATATCGTTATGCTGAATTGGAAAAAGGACAAAACGATTTTTGTTATCCTGAAGAATTGGTTCGATCTGTTGCATTTTTATAATAGTTTAATGATTGAAAGTCTCTTCTCAAAGACTTTAAACATGATTTACTTCGACTTGCTAGGGCTTAAAAGACAAAAAGAGTGAATTGCCTCTGAACAAATATGAACAACAATTTTGAATAATAAAACCCAAAAGTAGGCTATTTACTTAGTTTTATGACCTTTGTTCAAAATATTATAATATATTGATTTACATGTGTTTAAATTATTTTAATTACATCTTATATTAAACTAAATACAACAAGATCAAGCTAATAATCTTTTTGAAAAAAAATTGAAAAATATTTTTTGGACGAAAATCAATTATTTTTTGACCATTGGTCAATAGTTTTTCAAGCCACTTGAATCAAGCCACAATATGCAATTTAGTTCGTCATAATCTACTCCTTTGACTATCAAGAAGAGGTCTAAAGACCAAATAATCAATTGTTTAGCTAGTATAGTATAGACATTTCTATGTTGATGAGTTGAATGTAGTGAAGCGATTGAATATGCATTTGCGAGAAACGAACACACAATACTTGTATGTCATACCATAAAAATTCTTTTGCATATTTCAGGTTTAATTTTTGGATAGAATAAAATTGTCCCCTGACTGCTAAAAATCAAATATTTTTGAGGGAAATGATAGATCAAAACTCAGAAATATCCAGCCTTGGTGATCAATTTTATAAACTTATTTTTTTGTATGACATAGACTTCCTATATTTGCACCTCAATTTGATAAAATAGTTTCAAACAAATTCTATGTACGCAATCGTTAACATCGCAGGTAAGCAGTTCAAAGTAACTAAAGATCAGTATGTCTATGCACCAAAAATGCAAGGCGAGGCTGGCGCTTCCGTGGAATTTGACCAAGTATTGTTGGCAGATGACAATGGTACAGTGTCAATCGGTGCTCCATTAATCGCGGGAGCAAAGGTATCAGGAAAGATTCTTGATCATGTAAGAGGTGACAAAGTAATCGTCTTCAAAAAGAAAAGAAGAAAAGGTTACAAGAAGAAAAACGGTCACAGACAAGACTTCACTAAAGTATTGATTGAAAATATTGTATTATAAGAATTCCCTTAGGAATCAATAAACATTAAAGAATATGGCTCACAAGAAAGGTGTCGGTAGTTCCAAAAACGGAAGAGAATCACATAGCAAAAGACTAGGTGTGAAGAAATTCGGCGGTGAATCAGTAATTGCTGGTAACATCATCGTAAGACAAAGAGGTACTAAGCATCATCCAGGAGAAAACGTAGGTTTGGGTAAAGATCATACGCTTTTCGCAACTGCTGATGGAAAAGTAGAATTCAAAAAGAAGTTTGATGGTAAGTCTTATGTACACGTAGTTCCTGCGGAAGCATAATCAATACCAATCAAGAATATAAAGAGGGCTAGCTTAGGTTAGTCCTCTTTTTTTTGTCATGAGCGAATAAAACCATAAATGTAATTTCTATTTGAATCTTCCTATTTTCATTTCATATTGGCTTTGATAAATATAAATCACTAAACTCCAATCATATGAAATTGAAAAAATATAGCATCTTGATCATTTTGATGCTTTTTGTGGGAATAACTTATGCCCAAAAAAAACCTCTGCAACTCGAAGACTATTCGAGGTGGTCAAGAATCATTTCTCCAACAGCCTCGGCAGATGGGAATTGGTTTGCTTATGCATTGAGGCCTAATGGTGGAGATGATACACTGCATCTCAAATCACTCAACCCTGAGAACTTGGAGCGTATCCCATATGCGTCATCTCCAACATTCTCAAAAAACAGTAATTTCTTTGCCTACTTAACTAAGCCAAATAAATCCGAATCAGAAAAACTAAGGAAAGCGCGAAAACCTATTCCAAGTACTGCACATGTAAAAGCGCTAAACTCTGATCATAAATTCTCTGTTGAAAGAGCCAATAGAATGGCTTTCTCAAATGATGGAAAATATTGGGCAGTATTGAAGGACAAACCAGAAAATGCTAAATCCGATGTCAGAGGAGCTGACCTCGTACTTTACAACCTGACCACTAAAACAGCCTTAAATCTAGGAAATATTGTAGAATTTGCTTTCAATCAAAAAAGTAGTCATTTGGCATACCTTGTAGATGCCGAAGATCAAGTAGGAAATGGTGTATTTGTACTTGATTTACAAAACATGGCCACCCGTTCTTTAGATAGTGACAAAGCTATCTATCAAAGCCTTACTTGGGATGATGCTCAAGCAAAAAAAGCTGAGTGGAGTAGTAAAGGCAATCAACTTGCCGTATTGAAAGGAAATAAAGTTGATTCTCTTATCCATCAAAACAACGAGCTGATTGTCTTCACAGCTTTAGACAAATCACCAGTAAAAAAGGTGCTATCCAATAAGGCGAATGGTTTCCCAAGTGACTACGTCATCAGTGAAAAAGGAAGGCTAAGCTTTAGCAATGATGGTAAAACGGTAGGCTTGGGAATTAAGGAACAAGAAGTTAAAGTAAAAATGAGTAAGGACACCATTGCAAATGTAGACGTTTGGCATTGGAAAGATGATTATATACAATCGGTACAGATCGTAAGAGCAAATAGAGACAAAAACTACACTTACAATGCTATCTATCATATAGCAGATGACAAATTCGTCAGACTTGCTGATGATGATCTCAAATATGTGATGGACTCCAAACATCCCCAATACAGAATAGGAAGAGATGACAGCCCATATATCAGTGATGTCAATTGGGGGATTTCACCAGCAGATCTATATAGGGTAGATATCAATAATGGCTCTCGCAAAAAAATAGAAGATTTAGTGATCAGAACTTTAGAGTCTTCCCCTGACGGAAGATTTTATTTATATCAAAAAGACACGGCTATTATCGCTTACGACCTTCAGACAGATAAAAAAACGAATATTTCTGAGAAAGCAGCTGTCATTTTTATGGACATGGAGCATCCTTATCCACATGAAAACCCAACTTTCGGGGTAGCTGGATGGACCAAAGATGGCAAAAATGTAATTCTCAATCATAAGTATGACCTCTGGATGCTGGCGCTAGACGGCTCCAAAGCTGAAAACATCACCAAAATTGGGGATCAACAAGAAATTAGATTGAGATATCTCTCTCTAGACAGTGAAGAAGATTGGATAGACACGAAAAAACCCCTGCTTCTGACTGCCTATGGTGACAAGACAAAAAAAGAAGGTTTCTTTGAATTGAACTTAGGTTCTCAGCCAAAAGCTTTGGTGTATGAGGACCTGAGTTATGGAAGACCAATAAAAGCTGAGAATGCTGATAAAGTGTTTTTCACCAAACAAACATTTGTAGATTATCCAGATTACTATGCTGCAAATAGTAAGTTTAATGGCCAAAAAAAACTAACCGATGCCAATCCGCAGCAAGTTGAATATGCATGGGGAAGCAGAAAATTGGTTGATTTCACTGACAGCAGAGGCAACAAGTTGCAAGGTACCATGACGTTACCTGCTGATTATGAAGAAGGGAAAGCTTACCCTACGATTATTTACTTCTACGAAACCATGTCAGAGCGACATCACCAGTACTCTATGCCAGTATATGATGACCGACCGCATTTCTCCACCTACGCAAGCAATGGCTATGTGATTTTTATGCCAGACATTGTATTTGAAGAAGGCAAGCCTGGCACTAGCTCGCTAGATGTCATCACATCTGCTGCCAGAGAATTGATCAAGCAAGGGTATGCGGATGAAAACAACATAGGGCTTCAAGGGCATAGCTGGAGTGGATATCAGACTTCATTTATCCTGACTCAGACAGATATGTTTAAGTGTATCGTGACAGGCGCTCCACCTACCAATTTGGAGAGCTTCTACAATAATATCTATGGCAGTAGTGGAACTGTACACCATGGAATCATGGAAATCGGTCAAGTAAGAATGGGGTATGGCGTGACACCTTGGACACATAGAGAAATCTATCAGCGTGAAAATCCGATGTTTCACATCCCAAATATCAAAACGCCATTCATGATTCTTCATGGCACCAAAGATGGAGCGGTGGATTGGTCACAAGGACTTGAATTATACAATGCTGCCAGAAGAATGGGTAAAGAAGTGATCTTCCTTTCCTATCCAAATGAAGGTCATCACCTAGCCAACGAGGCTAATCAAAAAGACTTCCAAAGAAGGATGAAAGAGTACTTTGACCATCATTTGATGAATAAGCCTGCTCCCGAGTGGATGGAAAAAGGCGTACCTCATCTTAAAAAGCTTTACGAGAAAGCTGATTAAATCATTATGCTTACTTAGGTTTAAACTGTCAGTCAATCTTTTTTGGCTGACAGTTTTTTTTGATCAATAAAAGAACATATTACAATAGTAAATTCTACATATAAAAAATTAATAAATACAAAATTCTTTCAATAGATTGGTATTTTCAATAATAAAACAGAATTAAATTCCGCTAATTATTCAATTAAAAGCCTAAAATCATTATATAAATTCATTTTTAAAACTATTTAAAGATTACTTTTAAGTTTACCATTTTTTATTCTTTTATTAAGCTAAATACTTGAAATTTGAGCTAGATTTTTTTTAACTTTTAAGAAGTTTATTGTACAACAATATAAACCAGTCTAACTATGAGGAAAGTTTTACTCGCAGTCATGTTATCATTGATTGCATCGACGGGCTATCTGCATGCCCAACAAAAAAGTGTATCTGGTACAGTGATATCAGGCTCAGACAACCAGCCGATACCTGGTGCAAACATCCAAATCAAAGGAACTACAGTCGGAACAGTCACTGATATTGATGGTTCCTTTACAATTCAAGTCCCCAATAATGATGCGGTTTTGATTTTCACCTACATTGGCTATTTAAGCCAAGAAGTGGTTGTTGGAACTAGAAGCAGTATTAACATTACGCTACGTGAAGATGTCAAGCAGCTAGGAGAAGTGATCATTGTCGGTTATGGTGAGCAAGACAGAAAGACGCTCACTTCGGCTATTTCATCAGTAAGCTCCAAGGACATTGAAAACCTACCCATGCCTAGCCCTGACCAGATGATGCAGGGACGTGCAGCTGGTGTATTGGTATCATCAAATTCAGGTATCCCTGGAGGTGGTATGTTTGTCAGAGTAAGAGGTACTACCTCGATCAATGCAAACAACGACCCACTCTATGTAGTAGATGGTATTCCAATTGTCTCCGGAAACTTATCAGCTGTTGGTCTTGGTGGTAGTACAGCAAATGCAATGGCTGATATCAATCCTGCCGATATTGAATCCATGGAAATCTTAAAGGATGCATCAGCTACAGCCATTTATGGTGCAAGAGCTGCCAATGGTGTAGTTTTGATCACTACCAAAAGAGGTAAAAGCCAAAAAGCCAGGGTAACGATTGGAGCCTATCATGGTGTACAAAGCGCTTGGAGAAAGCCAGACTTGGTAGATGGATCCACTTTTGAGATGCTCCGCAATGAAGCAGCTGTTAATAATGGTGGCCAACCTATATATCCTAACCCATCTCAAGCCATCAGCACAAATTATGCTGATTTTGTTTTTAGAGATGCTCCGATCACCAATTTTGATGTTTCTGTTACTGGAGGTAATGATCAAATAAGGTATTTAGCATCTGCTTCAGATTTCAATCAGGATGGAATTGTTGCTCCATCTTCATTTACAAGAAGAACTGGAAGACTTAATCTTGATGCTTTCGTTTCGGATAAATTAAAAATTGGAACCAGTATCCTATATTCAAGAAATATCAGAAATAGGGTCAATAATGATGACAATATTGCTGGAGCACTAGGTGGTACACACTTCTTCCCATCTAACTTGCCTCCATACCAGCCAGATGGCAGCTACACTAAGTTCTCTATTTTTGAGAACCCAATAGCTGTAATCAATGAAAATGATATTACCATGGTGACAAATAGAGTCTTGGCCACGGTATATGGAGAATATGAATTTTTCCCTGGTCTCACTTTGAGAAGTAATTTCAGCGTCGATTATAATAATGTCAAAGAAGACACTTACATCAACACCCTACTCAATGCAGGTGCTGCTGTCAATGGTCAAGCTACTTCAATTGTTTCTGTTAATGACAACTGGATTCAAGAGAATGTCTTGAACTATCAGACAAATTTTGATGGTGGACATAGCCTGAGTGTGCTATTAGGAACTACTTTACAGCAATCAACTTTTGAAAGAACTTCGGCAACAGGACAGCAATTCCCGTCCAATGACTTCAAAAGAATTGCTTCTGCTGCTGTTCAAACATCCTCCTCTGATGGATCTATCTGGGGAATTGCTTCTTTGTTTACTAGAATAAATTACTCGCTTCAAAACAAATATCTATTGACTTTGAATGTACGTCGAGATGGTAGTTCTAGATTTGGTACAGCCAATAGATGGGGGACTTTCCCTTCTGCAGCAGTAGGCTGGAGAATTTCTGAGGAAGACTTTTTCAACAAAGGTCAATTTGTATCTGATCTAAAGCTACGTTCTAGCTATGGTGTCACTGGTAATCAAAACGGCATCAACGATTTCCAATCAAGAGGACTATGGGCAGGTGGGGCTAATTATGCAATCACTCCTGGAACCGAACCTTCTCAGTTAGCAAATCCAGATTTGAAATGGGAAAGAACGGCTCAATTTAATATTGGGGTTGACTTTGCCATGTTCAGTGACAGGCTCAATGTCTCTTTTGATTACTACAACAAACAGACTACTGACTTGCTCTTAGCAGTACCTATCCCTAGAGCCAGTGGTTTCAGCAGTATTTTCCAAAATTTCGGTGAAATGGAAAACAAAGGATTTGAACTTTCAATCGCTGGAAACTTGGTGAATAGACAAGATTTTACATGGGATGTCAATTTCAATGTGGCTCAAAATAGAAACAACATTAAAAAGCTAGCACAGGCTATACCTGTGTACAACAGAGATATCATCAGAATGGAAGAAGGTATACCTATGTACTCATTCTGGATGCACAAGCAGTTAGGTGTAAATCCTGAAACTGGAGACCCAATATGGGAGACAAAAGATCCAAATAGACCATTTGATCCAAATATTGATAGGTTTATTGTAGGTGATGCATGGCCTGATTTCTTTGGTGGACTCACCAATACCTTCAGGTATAAGAATTTCGATGCCATGATTTTCTTTCAGTACTCTTATGGTAACGATCAGCTTTTTTGGAATAAATTCTTCCAAGAGCATGGTGGAACAAGGAATACAAACTTCCTATCTAGCCAGCTTGATAGATGGCTACAGCCTGGAGACATCACCATGGTTCCTAGAATGACTAATGCCAACTATGCTGCCAACCTTAGGCCTTCAAGGTTTGTAGAAGATGGATCCTATTTGAGATTGAAGAATTTAAGCATTGGCTATACTTTGCCAGCCTCTTTGGCATCCAAACTTGGGATGACCTCTGCAAGAGTGTATATCAGCGGTCAAAATGTACTGACCTTCACTAATTACAGTGGAATGGATCCTGAAGTCAACTCAACAGCTAGTACAGCTACCACACAAGGAGTGGATTTCTACGCTATGCCGCAGCCAAGAGTATTTATGGGAGGTTTCAATATCACATTCTAAATCCAAGAAATCATGAAATTTAACAAATTAATATTAGGTATATCGATTTTAGGATTTGGTCTGAACACAGCATGTAATGTATTGGATCAAGAACCTGAAACACAAATATCAGATCAGACAGCATTTACCAACGAAAAAAGTGCTGATGCTGCACTAGCAGGATTGTACCATCAATTGCAATCTGGTTTCTATTATGGTAGAAATTTTCAAATTATCAGTGATGTATCCAGTGATATTTCTCAAAGTGTAGGAACTTGGGATTTCTACAGAGAATTGGATACATATCAACTGGACGCCTCAAACCTTGAAATCACCAACTTCTATACGGCTGCTTATAGAGCCGTGAACCAAGCCAATAATATCATTGCAGAGGTTCCGAACATAGAAATGACTCAGGCCAGAAAAGACAACATCATCGGTCAAGCATATTTTGTCAGAGCATTGGCATTCTTTGATTTGAATAGAGTCTTTGGGGGTGTTCCTGGAGTGCATGGTGAGCGTAGTGTTGTGCTTCCCACGACACCTTCTAGAGCTGTCAATGAATCACTTTACCCAAGTAGACCTGTACTGATAGACGGCTACAACCAGGTAGAGGCTGACCTATTAAATGCACTCAACCTTCTTCCTGAAACACAAGCGAATAACACCGCCACCAAAGCTAGGGCTGTAAAAGGAACTGCAAGAGCTTTACTTTCTAGGTTTTACTTGTATACTAAAAACTACCAAGAAGTAATCAGACTCAGCACTGACGTGATCAATGATAGCAAATACAGCCTCTTAAATGATTATTTGGGAATATTTGCCGGGGAGTTTACTTCCGAATCTATCTTTGAACTTGAGTTTATTGCGGCGGATCAAAGTGGTATGCGATTTTGGTATTTCCCAGGAGCCCAAGGAGGTCGGGGTGAGTTAGCTGTTCACGAAAGCTTCATTGCAGAGATTCAAGCCAATAGCAATGACATAAGAGGTACCATGTTTGGCTTTGATGGTGTGCAAGGTGTATTCTATCCTACAAAGTATAGAAAGCCTGGAAATATCGACAACTTCCATGTCATTAGAGTCTCTGAGATGTATCTCAATAGAGCTGAAGCTTATGCTCAAAGTCCAACTACTCTTCCACTAGCTATCGCTGACATCAATGCAGTGAGAAATAGAGCGGGTGCTGGAGCGTATTCAGGGCCTATTTCTACACAGGATATTCTCTTAGAAATCGAAAAGCAAAGAAAATTTGAGTTTGCTTTTGAAGGTCATAGTTTCTTTGACTTGGTAAGGACAGGGAGAGCACTTACAGTGTTAGGAAGTGTAAGTCGCAAGAATTCTGCTGCGCCAGTGAGTTTGGACCAACCTTGGAAGCAAATTCTACCAATCCCAAGGGATGAATTACTCTCCAATCCAAATATGACACAAAATCCAAATTACGGAAATTAATATTTCAATCTTAGCAAGCTGTTTGGGATCAGTAGTATTCCAAACAGCTTTTTTTCAAATAGACTTTTGACCATTGATCATTTTTCCTAATGTGTACCCTTCAAAATAAAGTAAATTATGAGAATCAATAACAAACCCTTTATACTATGAGAAAAATCTATATTCCAATCTTAAGCTTTCTTCTCTGGTTTTTGATCATACCAACGCCAGAAATCAAGGCTCAGACCTATGATGAAAAGATATATGAAGCAGTACAATGGCGACTAGTAGGACCACATAGAGGTGGTAGATCTGCAGCCGTAGAAGGTATTGCTGGAGCTCCTGACACTTACTACTTCGGTGCAACTGGAGGCGGTGTATGGCGAACAGACGACTCAGGGAAAACTTGGCGATCTGTTTCTGATGGTTATTTTGGTGGCTCAATCGGTGCTGTCGCTGTAGCCCCAAGTGATACGAGTATCGTCTATGTAGGCGGTGGCGAAAAAACTGTCCGTGGTAATGTATCCTATGGCTATGGCATCTGGAAAAGTAAAGACTCTGGTAAATCCTGGGAACAAACAGGGCTCAAAGACTCAAGATTTATCCCGAGGGTAAGAATTCACCCAAAAAATCCAGACGTAGTATACGCAGCAGTACTAGGTGATATATTCAAACCAACCCCAGACCGAGGTGTATACAAATCTACCGATGGAGGATACAATTGGGAAAAGATACTTTATGTCAATGAAGTATCAGGTGCCATCGACTTGATCATGGATCCAAATGATCCAGAAACGCTCTATGCGACCACTTGGGAAGTCAAAAGAACTCCATACAGCCTAGAAAGTGGTGGCCCAGGTTCTAAAATCTTTAAGAGTACCGATGGTGGTAAGAACTGGACAGAAATATCTAGAAATCCTGGACTTCCTGAGGGATTGCTTGGGATCATGGGCATCACGGTTTCTCCTGTTAACTCAAATAGACTTTGGGCTATTGTAGAAAACCTCAATGGGGGTGTTTTCCGATCTGATGATGGAGGCAAAACTTGGGAAAAAACCAATGAAGATAGAAACCTCAGACAAAGAGCTTGGTATTACACGAGAATCTACGCAGACACACAAGAAGAAAATACTGTCTATGTTGTCAATGTAAGGTATCATAAATCGACTGATGGGGGTGAAACATTCACAAGCCATTCCGCTCCACATGGAGATCATCATGACCTTTGGATAGATCCTAACAACAACAAGAGGATGGTGATCGCTGATGATGGCGGCGCTCAGGTTAGCCATGATGGAGGTGCTAATTGGTCTACTTATATGAACCAACCAACCGCACAGTTCTACAGAGTGACTACAGATAATCATTTCCCTTACAGAATCTACGGCGCTCAGCAAGATAACAGTACCATGCGAATCGCTCATAGAAATGAAGGTGGGGCAATTACAGAATCTGACTGGGAAGTTAGTGCTGGATCTGAAAGTGGATGGCTCGCTGTAGATCCTGACAATCCTGACGTGGTCTTTGGTGGAAACTATGGTGGACTACTCCAAAGACTGGATCATGGCACCATGGCCAGAAGAAATGTCAATGTCTACCCTGACAATCCAATGGGGCATGGAGCGGAAGGAATGAAATATAGATTCCAATGGAATTTCCCTATTTTCTTCTCTATCCACGATTCAAAAGTACTCTACACTACTTCTAACCAAGTTCACAGATCTACCAATGGAGGTCAGTCATGGCAAACCATCAGTGGAGACCTTACCAGAAATGCTAAGGAAAAACTTGGACCATCTGGAGGGCCAATTACTAAAGACAACACTTCTGTAGAGTACTACAGCACTATATTCTCAGCAGCTGAAAATCCAATCAAAGCAGGAGTAATCTGGACAGGTTCTGATGATGGATTGGTCCATGTATCCAAAGACAATGGAGCTACTTGGGAAAATGTCACTCCAAAAGACCTTCCAGAATGGACCCAAATCAACAGTATGGAAGGACATCCTTTTGAAGAGGGGGGAGTGTATTTTGCAGCCACTTCTTACAAAAATGGTGATTTTGCACCGTACCTGTACAAAACTACCGATTATGGTAAAACTTGGACTAAAATAGTCAACGGTATCGACAGTGAACATTTTACAAGAGTGGTAAGGGCGGACCCTGTCAAGCGTGGTATCCTCTATGCAGGGACTGAGACTGGCATGTACATTTCATTCAATGATGGATCAAACTGGCAACCTTTCCAACTAAATCTACCTATAGTTCCAATCACAGATTTGACGATCAAAGAAAATAACTTGATCGCAGCTACTCAAGGAAGAAGTTTCTGGATTATTGATGACTTGACAGTCTTGCACCAAATGTCAAATGATATTGCCACCAAACCATTCCATCTTTTTAAACCACAAGATTCTTATCGACTTGATGGGGTGAGAAGAGAGTCTCTGACTGCTGGAACAAATAGACCAGGTGGTGTATTGGTATATTACCACTTGAAAGATGAACCTAAAGACGAGGTCAGGTTTGAGTTTTATGACAATAACAATAAGCTCATTAGGGAATTTTCTTCCAAAGCGGAAGGTGGCGAAAAAATAAAATATAGCCTTGGATCTAATGAATTTAACTGGAATTTGAGAATTCCTGATGCAAGGGGATTTGAAGGGATGATCATGTGGTCTGGTCCGTTGAGAGGTCCAAAGGTGGTCCCTGGTGATTATAAAGTAAAGCTAATCGTAGATGGAGTAGCTCAAGAACAAGGATTCAAAGTTCTACCTGACCTGAGATATCCTTCTACACAAGATGATCTGCAAGCCCAATATGACTTCTTGTTGGCTGTAAGGGATAAACTTACCGAAACTCACGAAGCCATCATCATGATCAGGAAGTACCGAGATGAACTCAATGCAATCGCTGAAAAAGATGCCAGGCAAAAAAGAAGAATTGAGCCTATCGTGAAACAAATATCTGATATTGAAAAGGAACTCTATCAAACTCAAAATAGAAGTGGGCAAGATCCATTGAACTACCCTATCAGATTGAATAACAAACTCGCTCACCTCAATGTAATTGCAGGTACGGGTGAATACAGACCTACCGATGGTGCTGAGGAAGTAAGAGCTGAAATCACCAGGCAAATTGATGTTCAGTTGACTAAATTCAGAGAGATCGAAAGCAATCAAATCTCTAAAATTCTAAACATCGAAGAGATGAAAACTGAATTGACAAAAAAATAAGTCTCAGACTGAGATGATTAAAAAAGCCACTCAAATTGAGTGGCTTTTTTGTGACTTTTAACACCTGAAATTCGTATAATTAGATATATTTTCGAAACAAATCTAAATTTTATAACCATGAACTACACAGAAAATTATAAAGGAGTAAAGATCGATGTTCAATCTCCAAATCTCGATGTAAGCGAATCTGTTCAAGCTGAAATCAGAGCCAGCATAGATAAACTCTCTAGATTCACTTCTAATATCAATGCACTGGATGTATATTTCAAAGCAGAAGGACAAGGCGGGACAGCCACTACTACAATTGGCATGAGGGTAGGTGTACCAGGGCCAGATGTATTCGCTGAAGAAAAAGGTGAGAATTGGATCGGAATGCTGAAGTCTGTAACCGACAAAAACATCAGACAACTTCAAAAAGACAAATAAAGATTAGAAAAAAATTATCATAATGTAAAAAGCTTTAGGTCAGAACAACCTGAAGCTTTTTATTTGGTCTAGAAAATTCAAAGCACTACTAGGACTGAGAATCAAGATAAATATAATCCCAAATAATGCACCATACAGATGAGCGTCGTGATTGACTCCATCGTTTCCCTTGCGGGCTTGTACAATAGAATAGATCAAAAACAAGCCTCCCAAAGCAAAGCCTGGCAGACAGATCAATCCAAATAAACAAATATCAGATAAGGGCATCAAAATGATACTGGCAAATACCGTAGCTGCCACTCCCCCACTTGCTCCCAACGCACGATAGTAGCTATTCCCTCTTTCCTTCATATAGGTAGGAATATCCGCTACTACGATAGCTGCCACGTAAAAAGCCACAAATGCCAACGTTCCTGGTATAAAACCCAACTGATACAAGAGAAACCGCTCCACAGCTCCACCAAAGAAAAAGAAGGTAAACATATTGAAAAGCAAATGTGTACCATCCTTATGAATAAACCCTGACAACACAAATCTATCCCATTGATTCCTTTCTTGAATTAAATAAGGCGTAAACATCCACCGATTGAGTAATTGTGGATTTTTGAACCCCCAATAGGAAGTCAAAACGGTGATCACTATAAGGACCACCGTCGTTGATAATTCTATCATGATTGAAAAGCTAAAGGATTATTTTTCTCTATTGACTAAATCTTCTGTAAGCTTGAGAAGAATCTCAAAATTAACACTATTAGGTACTTTCAGAGACTTAAGCTGCTCGAATCCTTGCTGAAAATATTCGTGCATCTTCGCCTCGGTCAATGCTTTGATCCCTAATTGATCATAGATAGCTGTTACAGCTTTTACTTTTTCTTCTTTGTCAAACGCTTTCTTTGCAAGCCAACTTTCTAATTGCTCCCATTGAGCACCAGTAGCCAATTCCTTGGCTTTGATCAACAAGTAAGTCTTTTTGTTGGCAATGATATCACCACCTACTTGCTTACCAAACTTAGCTTTGTCTGCATAGACATCTAGCAAGTCATCTTTAAGCTGAAAACCAATCCCAATATTGACACCAAAATCATATAACTTCTGCACCTCTTGAGGTGTAGCATCAGCCAACAACCCACCAAGTTGCAATGAAAAACCAAGTAAAACAGCCGTTTTCTGACGAATCATATCTATATATGCTACATCAGTGACGTGATCCATTCTTTCGAAATTCATGTCATGTTGTTGTCCTTCGCAGACTTCAGCTGCTGTTTGGTTAAATAGACTCAAGGCCACTGGAAGCTTATCAGAGGAAATATCTAGCAGCATATCGTAAGCTTTGACCAACATCACATCACCAGACAAGATCGCGGTGTTGGCATTCCACTTTTCATGTACAGTCGCTTGCCCCCTTCTCAATGGAGCATCATCCATGATATCATCATGCATCAAAGTGAAGTTATGAAAAACCTCCACTGCTGCGGCAGGGCTAAGAATGTCCTGATAGTTGTCCTTATAAAGACTATAAGCCATCAATGCCAAAAGAGGCCTGATCCGCTTGCCTCCCAAGCTCATGATATAGCTGATGGGCTCATATAGTTCTTTAGGAGACGCACCATAATGGTGCCTTTGAATGTGGTTTTCTAAATCAGCTAAAAGCTTATCTACGCTTAGGTTTTCTGTCGTTTGATTCATTATCTGCAAATTCCAAGTCTATGGTTCTTCTGTCTATATCCGTTGCAACTACACGGACATTGACTTGATCACCCAAAGTGATCATTTTTTTATTTTTGCTACCTATCAGGCGCATATTTTTTTCATCAAATTCATAATAATCATCGTCCATATCTTGAACTCTAATCATTCCTTCACATTTGGTTTCAGTGATTTCTACAAACACACCCCATTCGGTCACACCTGAGACAATTCCCACATAATCTTTGTCTTCAGCCAAAGACATAAATTCTACCTGCTTGTATTTGATAGATGCCCGCTCAGCATTGGAAGCTCGCTTTTCTCTATCTGAGGAATGCAGACATTTATCTTCCCAACTCTCTGACTCAGGAGACTTTCCACCATCCAAATAATGCTGCAATAGCCTATGTACCATCATATCAGGGTACCTTCTGATAGGTGAAGTGAAATGCGTGTAATGCTTAAATGCCAATCCAAAATGGCCTCTAGGCTCTACGGTATAGATTGCCTTGGCCATACTACGAATCGCCAATTGTTCCAATACATTCTGCTCAGGCTTACCCTGAATCTCATCCATCAATTTATTGAGTGCTTTGGAGATCCGATTCCCCTCTCCCACCTGGATTTCATGACCGAATTTCTTGGCAAAATTGGAAAATGTCTCTAAGCGCTCTAGATCGGGGTGATCATGAACTCTATATACAAAAGTATCGGCACCTTTGTTTTTATTGTAAATGAATTCTGCCACCGTTCTGTTTGCCAACAGCATGAACTCTTCTATCATCTTGTGTATATCCTTGCGCTCCTTGACAAAAAGTCCCAGTGGTGTACCTTTTTCATCAAGCTTAAACTTCACCTCCACGGTTTCAAAATTCACCGCTCCTTTGTCAAACCTTCTTTTTCTTAATTTCTTAGCCAATTCATTTAGCAAAGTCAATTCCTCAAAGAAGTCCCCTGACTGGCTATCGATATTTTCTTGTGCCTCTTCATAGGCAAACCTGCGATCCGAATGAATCACTGTCCGACCGATCCAATGCTTCAAAACATCACCAGATTCATCCATCTCAAAGACACAGGAAAAAGTCAATTTATCTTCATTCGGCCTCAAGGAACACAGTCCATTACTCAATCGCTCAGGAAGCATTGGAATGGTTCTATCTACCAAATAAACGGATGTAGCTCGATCAAAGGCCTCTTTTTCAAGACTTGTCTTAGGTAGCACGTAATGCGTCACATCTGCTATATGTACGCCAATTTCATAATTCCCATTGTCTAGTTTTCGGTAAGAGATGGCATCATCAAAATCCTTTGCATCCGCTGGATCTATCGTGAAAGTCGTAATTCCCCTAAAATCCTTCCTGGCATTGATCTCCTTGGGAGAAATCTGCTCAGGTATGGCTTCAGCTTCCGCTACTATATCAGCTGGATACTCGAATGGCAGGCCAAACTCAGCCATAATAGAGTGAATCTCTACCTCATGCTCTCCTGCTTTGCCTAATACCCTGGTGACTTTTCCAGTAGGATTCTTATCCCCCTCTCTCCATTCGGTCAACTTCACTACTACTTTTTGATTGTGCTCTGCTCCGCCTAGATCACCTTTGTGCACGAAGATGTCATGATGCATTTTCTTAAAGTCTGGTACCACAAAGGCAAATCTTGGAGATATCTCCACCCTACCTACAAATTCATCCCTACTTCTCTCTAGTACTTCAAGTACCTTGCCCTCTGACCTTCCTGTTCTCCCCTTCATAGGCAAAATCATCACTCTCACCCTATCTCCATCCAAAGCATTTTTCAAGTCTGCTTCTTTGACAAGGATGTCTTCCTCCACATTGAATTTGGCATCAGCTATGATGTAAGCAAATCTAGGATTCACATAATCCACTATACCCTCGACAAACTCAGGGTCTTTGGTCGAGGAGAAATAATTCCTCGGAGACTTGGACACAGATCCTCCAGCGGCGAGCTTATGCAATATCGGCTCTACGCCTCCTTTGGTGACAGAGTCTCTGATTTCTAATTTTTTAATGATCTGTTTGGCATTGAATTCTTCTCCAAAGTTATTATCCAAAAAGTTTAAGATCTTTCTAGCAAGCTGGGCAGCGTCCATGACTTTACCTCCTTTTTTCTTGCCTTTGTCTGATTTGTTGTTTGATTTTCTTCCCATAAAAATGGTCGTGTTTTTAATTTCTTTAATTTAATAATTATCCCATTCGGAATTCAGTATTCCGAAGAAAAGTATTGGTTTGCAATGAAAAGCTTGTAAGCTGATGTACTTTTTCAAATAGCTCCGATTTGCTATGTACTGAAAAATTGAGGCGACTAATCTTTACTTTTGGGCTGCTATTCAAAGCGACTACATTTATTATACCCAAAGATAAGAAGAAGATTATTGTCTAAAAGGTTCCATTTCAAAAACAAAGATTATTTAACTCATCTTGGAAAACGCTTCCATGAAATCAAGTCACCTGCTGTTCTTGATTGATTATCATCGCCTCCATAGACAAGTGATTTTGTTAAATTCTGGATTTTTGAAATTTCCTCAAACTTATTGAGCCCATCAAACATATCCGTTGTAATGGTTTTTGTCGCTTTGAACTCATAAACCTTCACATCCAACCCTTGATCCACAAGTAGATCGACTTCATTCCCTGCCGAATCTCTCCAAAACCATATATCTTCCAAATTATTGGAATGATGCATTTGCTTCACATATTCTGCAATCATCATGTTCTCAAACAAAGCTCCTTTGACAGGGTGAATCAAAAGCTTCTCCATAGATGAAATCTTAAGCAAATGACATAACAATCCTGTATCATAAAAATACAGTTTCGGGGTTTTCAAAATCCTTTTGCTGAAGTTTTTATAATAAGGATACAGCTGAAACGTAATAAAACTTTGCTCCAATGCTGAAAGCCATGCCTTCGCAGTAGGCTGTGTGATACCACATTCATTAGCCAAAGCATTCAGGTTCAGTAACTGTCCCGCACGAGCCGCACAAAGTGATAGGAAATTTTGAAACAAGCGCATTTCTCTGATTGCAATCAATTCACTCACATCCCGATTGATATAAGTCTGAATATAATTGGAATAAAACACCTTAGACGGAATATCTCTATGATAAATCGCGGGATAAAAACCTTTGACTAAATTGTCTGAAAACTCATCTTGCAATAAACCAACAGAACCAAGTTCTTGATGATCCAGTGGAAAGAGCTTAAATATTGCTACCCTTCCCGCCAGGCTCTGCGTGATATTATGCATCAAATGGAAATTCTGAGACCCTGAAAGCACATAAGCTCCCATCCGGTCTGGATGATCATCCACTTTTGTCTGGAGGTAAGAAAACAGCGCTGGCACCCTCTGCACCTCATCAAAAATCACATGATGATCATACTCCTCCAAAAAACCATTTGGATCCTTTTCAGCGAAATTTCTATAGTCCGGATTCTCAAGACTGACATATCGATACCCCTGAAACAAATCCTTCAACAAAGTAGTCTTCCCAGATTGTCTCGGACCAGTCAAAGCAATAATAGGGTACTTTAGGATCATTGCCTTTACCGAATCATATATCTTCCTGTTAATCAGCATTTTTTTATTTCAAAAATACTAATTATTTTGAAATAACACAACTTCAATTTTGAATTTACACAACTTCAATTTTGAATTTACACAACTTCAATTTTGAATTTACACAACTTCAATTTTGAATTAACATGACTTCAATTTTGGATTAACATGACTTCAATTTTGAAATAACACGAGTGTAATCTTAAAATATAAAGCGAAAAAGTTATTTTAGGTCACTCTATTTCTAGATCCAAATTGATGATTTCAAACTCAATTTCAGGTGGCACCCCCCTGAAGGCCAAGTAAATTCTTGCAGTCACCAATACATCACGAAGGCAATAATCCCTGATACTTGCTAAGCCTCCTTGGTTGTAGTACACATCATTCACTTGGGAACCATCGATCCCCTCTTTGGAAGTAGGAATATCGAAAACAGTCGCCAGCAACTCTAAGCGTGTATAATGCTTGTAATCACCAAACTTCCAAAGCTCCAAGGTATCCAAATGTCTGATCTCCCATGGCTTTCTACCAGCCATTTGTAGTGGTTCTGGCAAAGGAATTCTATTGATCAAAATTCTTCTGGAGAGATAGGGGAAATCAAACTCCTTCCCATTGTGCGCACAGAGAACCCATGGCTTTTTTTCAAGTAAAGTGGTGAATCCCTGTAGTGTTTCATACTCATTCTCTCCTGCAAAAGTCTTGGTGCGATACGCCAGCTCATCCTTATCCTTATCAAAAACAAAGTAACCAACACCTATACAGAGTACCTTTCCAAACTCAGCATAAATCCCTGCCTTTTCGAAAAACAAACTCCCTGGCTCAATGGCTTCATCTGATTTGTGGATGAGTTTCTCTTTTTTCAACCATTCCTCTTGATACCTTTCCGATAGCGTTTCAAAATCAGACTCAACAGAGGCCGTCTCAATATCCAAAAACAGGATATCATTCAATTCTTCAAAAAAATTCTTCATAAATCTGTCGTTTATCCATGAAGGACACCCTCTAGACCAAGCTCAGGAATCATCCTGATGTTAGAAGGGTCCATACTCCCTTCTGTAAAGATAAACTTTTTGTCAAATATCTGATCCAAAATGTAATAGCTCAGCCAAAATTCATTGTTCAATGTAAATACCGCAGGATCAATAGGCTCTATCTTAGCGATAGATTGAGAACCCACTTCTTGAATCATGTGCCTCAATACAGAGGTCTTTCGCTGTTCTCCATCGATAAGCCCATATCCTTTGCTCGTGATCATCACTGTGTGTAATTCTATCATGTTCAAATTGATCATGTAAACAGCCCATTCCTCTTGACCGTCCACCAGCTCTCTAGCGATGGCTAATTTCACTCCTGTGACAGGATGAAAATTGATATCCTTCTTCATATTATATTTCTCCTTCGATCAATTCCATTTCAAAAAGATTGACCAAATGTTTCTTCACTTTTTCTTTGACTGCTACCTCATCTACTGATCTCCCCAGTTCGAGATGCATGGAAGTGACAGCTTTGTCTGCAATTCCACAAGGCACAATATTTCCAAAATACTCCAAATTAGCATTGACATTGAACGCAAAACCATGCATGGTGACCCAACGACTGGATTTGACACCGAGAGCACATATCTTCCTTGGGTTCTGCTGCTCTACATGATCCAACCAAACCCCAGTAAGCCCCTCAATTCTGCCTGCAATGATCCCATACTCTGCTAAGGTCAATATGATCGCCTCTTCCAGATAACGTAGGTACTTATGAATATCTGTAAAGAAATTGTCCAAGTCCAAAATCGGATAACCCACTAACTGACCTGGACCATGATAGGTGATATCCCCCCCTCTATTGATCTTGTAAAAAGTCGCCTGCTTTTGCTTTAATCCCACTTCATCCAAAAGCAAATGAGCCAACTCTCCACTCTTGCCTAAGGTGTAGACGTGAGGATGCTCCACAAAAATCAGGTAATTATCAGTAGCTAATTGCTTATCATCTGTTGATTTCCTGTTTTCAATTTTCCTAGCTACAGTTCTAGCAAAAAGTTCTTCCTGAAAATCCCAAGTCTCCTTGTAATCTTTGCTGCCTAAGTCTAGAAATTTTACTTTTTTATTGATAACTTGATTCACCTTTGAAATATTTATTTGTCAAAACGCCCACCTTTTACATTAAGTTCTAGTAGTGGTTGATGATTCAGAGGACATTTTTAAAATGATTTTTCAAAATTAAACATTTATTGTGATGGCAACACATAATGAAAAAGGAAAGCTCGCAGAGGACTTGGTCAAAGAGTGGCTTTCGAGCAAGGGTTACAGCTTCCGAACTGCAAACTACAGGTATGGACATGCCGAAATTGACTTGATTTTTGAACATAAAGGCATATTGGTATTTGTAGAAGTCAAATTTAGAAGCGGAACTGGCTTCGGATTCGCTGAAGAGTTTGTCGACTACACAAAAAGAAAACTCTTGATCAAAGCTGCTGACCACTACATCCACGAGCAAGACTGGCATCAAGACATTCGATTTGACATAGTAGGAGTCTATCAAGACAAGCACGCCAACATCAATTTTAGGCATTTTGAAGATGCTTTTTATTAAAATAATAAAGTGGTCTTGAAAGTATGAGTGAAATTTTCCTTCCCAACCTAATTTAGTAATTAACCTGAACAAGCTTTGTATCTTGGACTCTTAGTGGTATGATTAATCATCATAGCCACAAAGGTACTAAGACACATTAAGCTTAATTCAAATCTCAAAGTTTCCTTTTAGCATGAAAATAAATACGTTCGAGAAATTCTCATGGGCAATTACTTTTTGGCGACAAATTTTTCTACATAATTTTCTACTGGATCAAGGGACTGAAGATAAGCATAGATAGCCTTGAGATCTTCGACCTTCATACCAGCATACATCACCCATGGCATAATTGTCTGAAAATCATCATCCTGAACCTTCTCTGGAATATAATGTCCTTCTTCATACATTTTAAATCGCTGCACAAACATCTCTTCAGTCCAATTCTTAAGCCCACTTTCATGTGGTGTCAAATTAGGTGTAGTCAATAGTCCATTTGGCATTTCCATAGCACGTCCGCCGGCTAGAGGCTCACCAACAAAAGCTCCATTTTCAAATCGGGTATGACAATCTGCACAGGCGGATGCAGTTACCAAATACTTACCATACGCAATCTGATCAGAAGGATCAGGCTTCTGTACCAAAGTTGCTTTGGTAGGCATCGTTCTTAGGATCAAATTAAAAGGGAAATCTGCCTTGGACTTCGGATGATTTGTTTCTATAGGCTCAAGAGATCTCAAGTAGGCTATCACAGCTTCGATATCTTCAGAAGCTATCTTTCCATAGCTATGATATGGCATCACAGGAAATATTGGTGTTCCATCTCGCTTTACACCAGTCGTAATCAATCGAAATAATTCACCATCTGTCCAGTCCCCTATACCATAAGGCGTAATGTTGGCTGAAATAAAAACACCGGGAAAACCCATGGTTTGATCAAATCTCTCCCCTCCAGAAGTCTCTGTACCGGGTACTGGGGGACCTGAAAACAACGAAAAATCTCTCACAGAATGACAGTCCACGCACATCATAACATGGTAAGCCATATACTTTCCATGTTCTACTTTCTCTGATGTGATATCTACTTTGAAATCTACTGGTGGATCCCCCACATTTGGAAGTGCTAGGGAAATATAAGCAATTACTGCTAAAATTAAAATCACCAATAAGGTAACTAAGTATGCCAAAACTTTAAATACTTTTTTCATAGTGTGTGGGTTTTAGATAAGGAATGAAGTCTAAATTTCCTATTTCAATACATTTTTTAAATCACCCTAAAGGGTGAAAAACCCTAACCCTAGTGTAAAATCAATGACATTGCCCTCAGCTTATGAATCAAATCTGTCCTGCTTTGGGCCTCAACTTTAATAAATATGTTCTTCAAATGTGTTTTTACTGTATTTTCACTTACAAAAAGTGTAGCTGCAATTTCGCAATTACTTTTCCCTAATTCTACCAATTGTACCACATCCCATTCCCTACTTGTGAGGGGTGTTGGCAAATGGCTATTGACCAATTTAAAATCAAGTAAGTCTATTGATTGATGAATGAATTCGGGTTTGAAATCCTTTTGATGAGACTTTACTTTCAAAAAATAAATCCTATATCCTAGAAAAATGGTGAGTAAAAACAGCATAACCAAAGCAGAGATAATTGTAAACTTGCTTTTTGTTTGAGCATACAAAGCTGCTTTTTGCTTATTTATCAACTTCTCTTTTTCAATCAATTCGTATTTGGCTTGCATCTCTTCAAAAGCCCACATCCTCTGTTCACTATTGATACTATCTTTCACATGGTCATAAATTTTCCAATAATGAACAGCTTGATCAGTTTGACCCAGAAGTTCATATGCGGAAGCTAGCTCTTTGGTCACTTGCTTTTGAAGTTCCAATCTTCCAGTTAGCTCAACCATGGCGTTGGCTTGCAATAAGTCTTGCAGCCCTGTTGCTTTTTCCCCCTTCTTGATTTTTAGGATTCCCAAATAAGCCAAAGCCGCAATTTTTTCATGTGACTTATCTGATTTCAGCATGGAAATCCCTTTATCTAATAGCTCATAAGCTTCTTCAAGCGTACCTAAATGGTACAATGCAACACCTTCTCCTATTTGAATGACTGCTTGATCCCTTGGTGTTTTGGTATAGAGATTTAATTTTTTCGCTTGCCTAAATGCATTCAAACTCTTATCATATTCTTGAAGATAAGCATAGAGCAACCCTATATTATAATTTGAATTTATAATTCCAATTGTATCAGCACTAGCTAACTTTAAACTCAGCGATCTCTCATAGGCCTCCAAAGCTTTGCTATAATTTTTTTTGTTGCTGTAGATGATTCCCAAATTATTTAAAGCATGACTCAAGCCTTCTGTATAATGAATTTCATCAGAAATTTCCATGGCTTCTTGATAAGCCAAAGTAGCCAATGCATAATCAGAATTATAATAATATGCCGCACCTATTGCATTCTTTAGCTTAGCTATACTGAGCAGATCATTTGATTCTTCTGCTAGATCCAAGGCAAATCGATATGTAGACATTGCTTCATTAAAGTCATCACCGAATTCAAGAGCAAGTGCTTTCTGATAAAGGTTCCATATTTGCCCAGAAATGAAATTAAGGTTTCTAGCGAGCACATATCCTTTTTGACTGTAGAATAAGGTTGAATCTAAGTTTTCCTCTAAATGATAAAATGCCAAATCTCTTAAAATCCAAACTTTATTTGTATCAGCTTTACTTGTTTGAAGCTTTTGGTGAAGGCTGTCAATTTTACTTTGATTTGCAAGTACTTCTAAATTTGCCCCATAAAACAGAATCATCAAACAATAAATCAAATAGACTCTGATGATCTGAGTCTTTTTCAGATATGATAATATAGACTTACAAAAATCCATCCCAACTAACTTGATATTTAAAAACCAATAAAATATATCTTTATAATTCAATATACTGAATCACAATAACTTAAGCCGTAAATGACTATTGAGTAATTTAAAAATAATTACTTGAAATTGTTAAAAAGTGTCTAAAATAGTTTAATCATCAATCCTTCAGGAAACTTTTGAAATCATTAAAAGTCTCAAATCGAAAATGATTTTCTTGCTTCTCTATATAAATTGAAAATGGATCATCAATTATCGAAATCTTAGAAATTGAATTAACTTTTGTACTGTGAATTTTTCTTAAAAATAATTTCATCCAAAAAATCAGGTAATCTCCTCCCTCCATCAACGGATAATTTACATCACTCGAAGTCAAAACTTTACCTGTCATTTTATCAAAACTCAATCGCTCTGAGGGTAGTAGTAAATTAATTTGTCCATTTACAATCAGATCTTCTGGAGTACCTATTACTAATGGTAAACCACATTGCATCAGCCAAAATTCGTCAGCAGTATCTATGGCGATGTCTAAATCATGGGTTACCAGCAGAATTGCTTTCTCTTCTTCATGAGCGATATTTCTTAATAACTGCATCACTTCAAATCTATTGATCAGATCTAAATGTGCAGTGGGTTCGTCAAGTATCAATAAATCTCCATCCTGCGCCAATGCCCTTGCAATCATAGCCTTTTGAAGTTGTCCATCGCTGAGTTCACTCAAAACTTTGTCTTGGATATACGAGATGTGTGTAAGCCGAATGGCTCGATCTATTATAAGTTGATCTTGCTTACTCAAACTCCCCAACCAATTAGTATGTGGTGTTCTTCCTAAAGCAACTAAATCCCGAACAGTCAAATTACCTAACCTGACCTTTTCAGTCAAAACTACCGCTATACTTTTCGATAATTCCTTATATCCGATATTGAGTAGTGGCTTACCATTCATTTTAATGGAACCCTTCAGTGGAGCAATTTGCCCCAAGATAGTTTTGATCAGGGTTGATTTACCTACTCCATTCGGGCCTAATAGGCAGGTAAGTTGACCTTTTTCTAGCTTGAAAGACAGTTCTTCTGCTATCATAGCAGCTTGAGACTTACTCCCATAGCCTATTGATAGTCCTTCTGCTTGCAATATGATATCACGTCGACTCAAAACTCTTTGCTAAAATTACGTTTCAAAATTAACCATATTACCATAGGAGCACCAACCAACGAGGTGACAGCATTGATCGGTAATGATTGTGCTGAGCCAGGCAATTGGCTAATTGAGTCACAAATCAACAAGACAACCGCTCCAAGCAATAATGAAGCAGGAATCAAAACACCATGATCCGCCGTCTTAAAAATAATCCTAGCCATATGTGGCACTGCGATTCCTATAAATGCAATTGGACCACAAAATGCCGTAGCACTACCAGCAAGAACTCCCGTACTGATAATCATAGCCCATCGTAGTTGGCGAATATTGACTCCCATACTTTCAGCATAAGCTTCTCCCAATAGCATGGCATTGTAGGATTTGATAAAAACCAAAACAGGAATCAACCCTATCAAAACTGCCAGACCAAAAATCTTGAGCTGAGAAATTGTAGTCCCGCCAAGACTTCCCATAGACCAGACTGTGAATATCTTCAATTGATCTGCATCACTAAAATACGCCAAAACTGAAACGATAGCCCCTGCAAGACTTCCAAACATCAAACCTACGATCAATAAGGTCATGCTGTCCTTAACTTTCCAAGCGGTCAAACTCATCAATAATAGGACTAAAATAGCCCCAATAGTGGCCGCAATCACCACTGCCCAACCTCCTACACCTCCAGCAAACAGGCTCAATCCCAACATAGACCCAGTAAGGACTAAAATAGCAACGCCTAAGCCAGCTCCCGAACTGATACCAAGTACATAAGGTCCAGCAAGTGGATTTCTAAAAAAAGTCTGCATTTGTATACCGCTTACTGCTAATGCAATCCCAGCCAAAACTGCTGTAAAAGCTTTGGGAATACGGTATTGATAAATGATTACTTCCCATGATTTCTTTGAAAATTCCCCACCAAACAAGCCTGATATAATTTCAGCAATTGGAATAAAAACAGACCCTACCCCTAGATTGATTAGAAACAATATAATCAAACCAAGTCCAAGGAATAGGAATAGGTTACGGTGTGGGATGCTATTCTTCATTCAATCTGGTGTAGAAATAAGATTTATAATCTTTCAATAGGCTGGGGTGTAAAATATTAATCAAGTCTTTAAGAATCAAATCAGGGCGCATATATCCAAGTTCAAAATATTCAATCCCTCCAGTAGGTCCTTTCTTGGAAGTGTAAGAATATACATTTCCTAATTCAAAAGCCTTGAAAGCAGTATAGCGCTGATCTGCATCACGCATAGATTGAAGTGAAGGGAAGTCAGATGCTCCAAGCCAAAAATCAGCCTCTTGAGCTTGATCTAAGACATATTCATAATTCAGTTGGGCGCTTCCCGATCCTCTTTGATCTTTGAAAATATAATCCCCGCCAGCGGCCAGAAGCAATTGAGCTCCCCAAGAGTCACTTCCTGGTACGTACCAAATATCCTTGTACATCACTCCTGCCATAACTTTTGGTTTATCCTCTTGACTCACACTTTCCGCAAGCTTCTTTGCTTCTAGATACGCTGCTTCAATAGTATTGAATATCTCAACTGCTTCCTCATATCTACCTAACAATGCTCCTGTAAACTTGATCCACTCTGCTCTACCTAGGGGATCTTGCTCTACATATTCGCCATTGATTACAGCTGGAACTCCAGCTTGCTTGAGCAACTCAATATGCTTCAAATCTCCACCCAAAGTAGATATCATCACCCAATCAGGTTGAAGATCGATAATCAATTCTATATTAGCCTGTGCTCCACTCCCAAGATCTTTTACCTCACCTTTCTCAATCAGTTCTCGCACTGCAGGCGAAGAAATCAAATCTAAATTTGGAAATGCCTTCAACTTTTTTGATTCACCCAACAAATCTAAGTGAGGAATATGTGAAGTTGAAGTCATAACTATTGATGAGGGTCCCAAGCTAATGACTGCATTGAATGCTCTATTTGGTAACTGCACGGAACTGTCCTCTATTACCAAATAATTGAATGCATCATGCTCGCCAGGAAAGCCTTTTGAGACTTCCAAAACTTTGTATCCACTCCCTTGAATCACCTTGAAACCAGACGCATAGGTATTCTCCAAAATTATTTCTTCTTGTGCTTGAAATTGGCTTTTTTCTTTACAAGAAAAAGCTATGCAAAAGAAAAACACACAGAGAATACACTTTAAATTTTGCATGATTTGATTTAAGATTTTAACGCTTCAAAGGCTCAAAGATAGTAATGGCTTTTATTAATCCTACAAAGTTCAACGCGGTCATATAACCACAGATATCACTAGGTAATGAAATTAAGCACCTAAAACAAAAATTGGTCACGGACTATTAATACCAATTTTCAAGGCTTCTGATGCAGAATTTATTAAAAAATCAGAATATTATTTGAAAACAGAAAGTAAGTTTACTTATGTTTGCAAATAGAAAGCGGTTCTCGATCCTTGTTCAGGCTCTCGAGATTAAAAGGGAATTCGGTGAAACACCGAAGCTGTCCCCGCAACTGTAACCCCATTCTGAATTACTTTCAGAATAGAAGTTTGTCCACCTACATTGCCATTGTCCCGAGGTTCGGGGCGAGAAGGCTGACAAACTCAGGGAAGCCAGGAGACCTGCCGATTTCTGATGATTCAAAGCTTTCGGGTGAAAAGCTGAGAAGATGATGATCTACATCAGATAAGAGAAAAGCAAATCCAATTTCCTTCGTCTGATCACGTTCCCATTTATCTCAATTTTACTAATCCGATGACTTTGTATTAAATAATCTATCATTATTTAATTCGAAAGGCATTGTTACTTATTAGTCTCTTATTCATTGCTTCTTTTTCAAAAGAAGCAATTCAAACTGTATTGAATACTCAAGACACAGTTGAACTCAAACTAGTGGAAGTCTATGTTGCGCCACTTGAAAAATACAGTTTTGGGCAAACACTACAAAAAATAGATAGTAGAGACCTGAACGATTTTCAGGGTCAAACTTTAGCAGATCTACTTCAGCAGCGTTCTGGATTATTTTTGAGACAATATGGACCTGGTATGTTAGCGTCTCTTACTTTGAGAGGTACGTCTGCAGGTCATAATGCAGTTTTTTGGAATGGAATCCCAATCAATAGCCCCTCGCTTGGTCAAGCAGATTTTTCAATATTGCCAGTTGGAGGATTTGACGAAGCTACGATACATTATGGCAGTAGCGGAGCACTATATGGCACTGATGCCATCGGTGGAGCCATTCATCTTAACAATAAAAACACATTCAACAAAGGGCATCAAACCAGAGTAGCTAGTACCCTTGGCAGCTTTGGTAGATGGAATCAGCTAGTAGAATATGGCTATTCCAATGGGCTTTTCTCAAGCAGAAGTCGGGTATATCGAAATACCTCCAAGAACAACTTTAAGTTCAAAAACTTGGCAAGAGCAGGAAGCCCAGAAGAAAGTCAAAGCAATGCAGCCATTCAGCAAATCGGAGCCATGCAAGACTTGGCTTGGAATATTCGAGCTAATCAGCAAATAAGCACCTCCATTTGGTGGAATAAGACGGATAGGCAAATCCAGCCAGTAATGGGCTCAAACGATAGAGATCGTCAAGAAGACAGGAATTTCAGAGCAGTGCTAGACTACTTTAGATTCACATCCTCTACCATCTGGAACATCAAAACAGGGGTTGTTCTTGATGAATTACAGTTCAACAATAGCTTAAATAAAACTTCACAATTTCTCATATCTTCTGACATCGACTGGACTATTTCGGAAAAGCTAAAGTCTAAATCAGGTCTGCGTCTGAACCATGTCATAGGAAACCTCAGCACCTATGAAGCGAAGGAAGACAGACTTGAACTCTATCAATCCATCAACTACCTATCCTCTCCGAGCTTATCATTTTCTGTGAATCTTAGACAAATGCTTTTCAATGGAGATTTTGCTCCGTTCACGCCAAGCATTGGAACCGAATGGACTTTTTTCAAAAATGAAAAGAATAAATTCAGCGCACATTCCTCAATTTCAAAGAGCTATAAAATCCCTACACTCAATGATCGATTTTGGGTTCCAGGTGGAAATCCAGATCTAAAATCTGAAGAAAGTATCAGTGCAGAAATTGGTTTGAACCATGTTTTCGAAAACAATGATTTCATGATCAGCAATCAGATCAATCTCTACAGCATGTGGGTTGACAATTGGATCATTTGGCTGCCAAGAGGGAGTTTTTGGAGTCCAGAAAATATCCGTGAAGTCCGAAATCAAGGTTTAGAGTACTTTACCACTGCAACAAGATCTTTTGGTGAATACCGATTTGAATTCAATGGAAGTTACAATTACACTCTAGCGACGATTCTCAATAATTTATCTGAAAATGACCGTTCACAGGGGAATCAACTTCCTTATACACCCAAACATAAGGCTCAGGGAAATTTACGCTTCACATACAAATCAAATTCTGCTTTTGTAAATGGACATTGGATCGGAGAAAGGTATATCAATACCGATAATATTTCATCAGTTGCACCCTATGGGTTACTGGACTTCGGCCTTAGTAAAAGTTTAACAATCATATCCAAAGTAAAAGCAACTGTGGGTTTTCAGGTAAACAACATAACAAACAATGATTATCAAATTCTCAGGCTGAGGGCTATGCCTGGAAGAAACTATCTAATCAATATCAATTTAACACTATGAAAAATCTAAGATTATTAGGCTATTTACTAGCCTTATCATTATTTATCTATTCTTGTGAAGGTAGTGGCGAGGAACGACCTCTGGGAGAGTACGAAAAGGGGCTTTTGATCATCAATGAAGGAAATTTCTCATCTCGTGATGGGGACATTAGCCATTATAATTTCAATACGGGGGAGGTACAGCAAAACATATTTGAAAAAGTCAATAATAGACCTTTTGCAGGAGTAATACAGAATCTTGTTGAAGACGGTGATTATTTTTACATCGTTTCCAACACTGGAAAAGTAGAAATTGTCAATAAAGTCAATTTTCAAAGTTTAGGCTCTGTAGGTGGAAATATAGATGATGAAGACCCTGAACTGATCCAGCCAAGATCTGCAATTGTGGTTGACAACAAAATTTATATTGCCGATTATGGTCCTTTTAATGCTAGTTTCGCAAACCCGGATTCATTCATTGCTATTGTCAATAGTCCATTGGGTGGAGAGGTTGCAAAAAAGGCAAAGACTTCCAGCCGTCCAGAAAGCTTTCATCAAATCAATAACGATTTACTTATTGCATGTTCAGCAGCACGGACAATAGATGTAATGAGAATTGGCGTGGATACAGTTGGTAGAAGTATTGAAGTTACTGGCACTCCTGTTAGATTTTTAGAAGATGGAGGAAAATTATACTTATTTACTAGAAATTCAAGCACTGTTTTCTTTCACGAAATCAATAAGAGTAACTACAGCATTAGCAATACGACTGAAATCAATATTTCTAGACCAACTTCGAAGTTGACATTGGGTGAAAATGGAGAGGCATATGTCATTACTTCAACAGGATGGCCAGATTACAATGATGCTGTAGCCAAAATTTCAATCACTTCAGGTCAAGTCATAGATGCTTCCCTGTATGAAGGAAACGGTTTTTATGGACTTGGATTTGACTACTTTGATAAAAATATATATGTTGCTGAAAACAATGGTTTCCAAGGTTCTGGAACAGCCGTAGTAATCAATCAAAGTGGAACCAAAGTAAAGACAATTCCAACAGGAGTAGGTCCATCAGGTTTTATATTCAAAAGGTAAATGAAAAAAATCAAGATTTCCATGAGTTGGTCAGGAGGCAAAGACAGTGCTTTTGCCCTCTGGCACCTGATGAATGATACCCGATTTGAAGTAAATAGATTGCATACCACCTTCGGTGAAGAAAGCCGAAGAGTGGGCATGCATGGCATTCATGAATCGCTCGCGGAGCAGCAAGCAAAATCTATCGGCTTGCCATTAGACAAAATTTATTATCCAGCTAGTGGTGATAATAAAGAGTATGAAAAAGCCATAAACACTTACCTCGATACACTGAAGGCAGAGGGAATTGAGACCATTGCCTATGGGGATATTTATCTGGAAGACCTGAAAGCTTATCGAGAACAACAGCTTTCCAAAAGAGGCTTCAATGCTATTTTTCCACTTTGGAAAAAAGATACCGCACAAGCTGCAAGGGATTTTATTGCAGCAGGTTTCCAAACGTTGATCTGTGCAGCTGATGCTGATTTAATAACAAAAAAATGGCTTGGTAAGATATTCAATCTTGATTTCTTGGAGAATCTACCTGATCAAGTTGATCCTTGTGGAGAAAATGGGGAATTCCATACTTTTTGTTATGATGGACCTCTATTCAAAGTACCTATTAAAGTCAGCACTAGAGAAGTACTCAGCAAATCTTATCATTTTACAACAACTGAGGGAAAGAAAATTGAGAAGCAATTTTGGTTTGCTGACCTAGGCTATTGAATCACAACAAACTTTACCTCACTCCTGCCAACAAATACAACACAGCCATCCTAACAGCGACACCATTTTCTACTTGATTGAGGATGATGGAATGCTCACTATCCGCAACATCGGAATTCAACTCGACACCTCTATTGATTGGACCTGGATGCATGATGACGATCTCTTTATCTAAATTGTCAAGCATCTTTTTGTTCACCCCAAAATAAAGAGCATATTCTCGCAAGGAAGGAAAGTATTTGATTTGCTGTCTTTCAAGTTGAATCCTAAGAATATTAGCCACATCACACCATTGAAGTGCCTTGTTGACATCATGCTCTACTTTTACTCCTAAGCTCCCAATATACTTAGGGAGCAGTGTTGTTGGTCCACAAACCATTACCTCAGCTCCTAATTTCTGTAAGCAGAAAATATTTGAAAGTGCTACCCTAGAGTGTAGAATATCACCAATAATGGCAACTTTCTTCCCAGCTACGTCACCAAGTTTTTCACGAATTGAAAAAGCGTCTAGTAAAGCCTGGGTTGGGTGCTCATGCGTACCATCTCCGGCATTGACGATATTTGCTTTGATATTTCGGGACAAAAAATGTGGCGCTCCAGGGCTACTATGTCGCATAACCACCATATCCACTTTCATAGAAAGGATATTATTGACGGTATCGACCAATGTCTCACCCTTTTTAACGGAACTATTACTGGAGGAAAAATTGACTACATCAGCAGAAAGCCTTTTCTCTGCTAGTTCGAAGGATAATTTGGTTCTTGTAGAATTTTCAAAGAAAATATTCGCAATCGTGATATCCCTAAGAGAAGGCACTTTTTTGATTGGTCTATTGATTACCTCTTTGAAGTTATCAGCTGTTTCGAAAATAAGGTTGATATCATCTGCTGTAATATCTTTGATTCCAAGTAAATGTTTCGTGCTGAGTTGTGACATGTTTTATTATCAATGAGCTTTTTCAGTTATCCAAATCGCATTCTCTTCCAATCCTTGATCTTTCCACTCTACTACCACATATTGGCTTTCAAGTGTATTCACTTTCATCCCATAATAATCTGGCATAATCGGATAGTCCCTTGTGAATTTTCTATCCACCAAAACCATCAATTCTACCTTTGCAGGTCGACCAAAGGCAATCATCGCATCCATCGCTGCCCTGACAGACCTACCTTTATAGAGGACGTCGTCTACAAGTATGACTTTTTTACCTTCAATTAAAAAATTGATTTTTGTTTCATTGGCTTTCAATGGAAAGTCTCGTCTTCTAAAATCATCTCTGTGAAAAGTAGCATCTAAATAACCAAAGGGAACATCTATTCCAGTGATTTCCTTGATGATTGCAATAATTTTATTTAAAACAACTGGGCCTCTAGGCTGAAGACCTAGAAGGACAGTATTTTCAAAATTGTCATGATTTTCAATCAATTGATAACAAAACCTTCTGAGGATGATATCAATATGCTTTTGATCAAGGATGAGTCTTTTATGCATAACAATACTTTGCTGGCAAATATAAAGATTCTAGTGGAGAAAGCGGATTACAAGCTCAGAAAGTTGTTCTTGAGTAAGGAGAACTAGGGGTATTTAATTGAGTTATTTAGTTATTGGTTGATTAGGTTATTAAGGGATTAGAGATTATAAGATTGAAAAATTGGAAATTGGGTTGAAAGGTTTGAAGGTTTAAAAGTTAGCGGGGATTAGTTGATTGAGTTAATGGTTGATTGAGTTATTGAGTTATGATGTGAATTGACTATTTGATTGAGTTGAAATGTTGGTTAAAGAATGTTGGTTAAAGTTTAAATAGGCATGACTATATCGCCGAAAGGCATATATCAACATTATATCGCGAAGCATATATCTTCCTTCTACTTCCACAGCGCTCTTTACTCCTTTGCTAGCTTAGCGAGAGCAAGGGGCTATAAAACACAAAAGCCTTTCAGTTTCCTGAAAGGCTTTTTAATAATGTGGCGGC
>NZ_FTOP01000010.1 GCF_900156785.1 Belliella pelovolcani
AAAAGCAAGCTTCTAGATCCCGTTCGACTTGCATGTATTAGGCCTGCCGCTAGCGTTCATCCTGAGCCAGGATCAAACTCTCCATTGTAAAGTTTATATACGCTACTCTCGTAGCTTATTCCTATCGGCTCTTATTGATATGCTTCTTGAAAAACTATCCTAAAATAGCCTCTCGTCGTTTCGTCTTACAACACTTCAATGAACTTTTTTGAACTTCTTCTCAATCCAAATTGTAGTCTCTCGACCCTGATTTTTATACCCGTTCCGTTGAACAGGATTGCAAAGGTAAGAAAGTAATTTGATCAGGCAATCTTTTTGAAGTAAAAAAGTTTGAAAATTTTTAAACCCAAACACTTTTTTAAATCATATTTAACACCCCTTTTCAACTCCTTGCCCCCGTTTGGGATTGCAAAAGTGCAACTTATTTTACAATTAACAAGACCTAATCTCAAAGAAATTTTAAAACCATAACTACTATCCTGAATATCAATAAGAAAAAATTAAAAATGTTTTTAAAGCATTCTAATCTTGATGTTTTTATACCAAACAGTATCACCATGAGCTTGCAAGCCTATATAGCCCTTTTTCATTTTGGCATACTCAGGAAAGTCTTTCCACTTGCCTCCTTCTCTCCTTTCTAACCAGTCCTGGGAGTTTGGTGTAAATTCGACCGTTTTTTCCCCATTAAGCCAATAGCTCACCTTGGTGTTTTTGTAAATGATTCTAGATTCATTCCATTCTCCAGACTTTTTTACTACTTCCTTTAGAGTAGGAGCATACATGCCATAATCAGCAGCTACAGATTGTAAAGGATCTAATTCAGTTTTGAAACCCGATTGATCGACAACCTGATATTCGGGTCCAGTATAATAGGTCGCAGGTAAATCTTCCCTCTCAACAATATGGTATAATAATCCGCTATTACCGCCTTCTTGGATTTTCCATGTGAAGGCAAGTTCAAACTCCGCAAATTCTACAGGATAAAAAATTAAATCAACATCACCTCCTAAGCATTTGATAGCACCATTTTCAACTGTCCAATTATCTGGAAAACTATCACCTAGGTAAGCTCTCCAAACGTCAGTTTCAATACCATTGAAAAGTAACATCCAGCCATCTCCTCTTTCTTCATCTGTAAGGGCATTGTCTGGAACTATGTCTAACATCTCCGACACCTCCACCTTTTCTTTAGCACAGGAGACACATAAACAAATTAGATAAATCAATAAAAAATTCTTAAGCAAGTTTCCCATTCTTATATTCGGTTAGTGAACCCAAAAGTTAATAAAAATTATCAGTATCATTTCAATTAAACACTTTTCAATCCTTATCAGTCTTCCAGCATCATAGAATAAAGAACTTTGGACAGAAATTAAACCTTAACTTTGCTAAAAATTACAACAATGACATTTTCAGAACTTGGCTTGTCAGCCGCTCTTGTAAAAGCAGTTCAAGAACTAGCATATAAAAACCCCTACCCTATTCAGGTAGCTGCAATCCCTGCAACACTTCAAGGAAAAGACGTCTTGGGCATTGCTCAAACGGGATCAGGGAAAACAGCCGCCTATGTATTACCCTTACTTGAGACTTTACAAAATAAACCAATCAATAAAAGTAGGTCTATTCCAATATTAATACTCGTACCCACAAGAGAGCTAGCGGCTCAAGTTCTCGAAGTCATTCAAACTTTCAACACATCGATTCAGAGAAAAGCAAAAAGTGTCGCTGTATACGGAGGAGTATCTATCAATCCTCAGATGATGAAATTGAACGGCACCGACATTCTGGTCGCAACTCCAGGCAGACTACTGGACTTACTTTCGAAAAATGCCATTTCTCTTTCTCAGTTAGAAACTCTCGTGCTCGATGAAGCTGACAAAGTTCTGAACCTTGGTTTCAAAGAAGAAGTAGACGAAATCTTGTCTAGACTCCCATCAAAGAGACAGAATATCCTTTTTTCAGCTACTATGGAAGATTCGGTCTTGACATTGATTGACAAACTACTCGAGAATCCCTTCAAAATCGAAATCAAGCCAGAGGAAGTAACTCCTGACCTAATAGAACAGGTTGCCTATTTCATCAATATAGAAAGAAAAGGTCCTTTATTAAGGCATTTGATTGAAATGAATAATTGGGAGCAAGTTTTAGTATTTGCATCTTCAAAAAGAGTTGCAGATAACCTCACCACTAAACTGAATAAACATGGCATCCAAGCTATGGCTTTTCATGGAGACAAAAGCCAGGGAGGCAGAACAGAAGCATTGAAGCAATTCAAAGCTGGAAAATTACGTGTTTTGGTTGCAACAGATCTAGCTGGAAGAGGTATAGATATCAAAGAGCTTCCAATAGTGGTGAATTTTGAACTACCTAGATCACCAAAAGACTACATTCACAGAATCGGACGTACAGGTAGAGCTGGAGCCACAGGATCAGCTGTCACGATCATTACAGAAGAAGACAAACACCATTGGAAAGTCATACAAAAGAAAATGAAAAGGTGGGTAGAATTGATCGATGCTGAAAAAATGGATTTTTAGAAAAAACCCTTCCGCTAGTATAAGCAGAAGGGTTTTTATTTTATGGGTTTAATCTAGCCAAAATCTCCTTGGCTTCATGCCATTTTAACCTAGGTCCAAATTGACTTACGATTTTTGAACTTGCCATAGAAGCTAACTTTCCACTTGATGCGTAAGAATGCCCATTGGTGATTCCATACATGAAAGCTCCAGCAAACATATCACCTGCTCCATTGGAGTCTATTGCAGTAGTCTGATAAGGTTCAATATCAATAAAAGTATCCCCATCAAATATCATCGCTCCATTTTTACCTTGGGTAATTACAAAATGCTTGGCTACTTTTTTCAACTCCTCTCTAGCTTCCAAAAGATTGTCTTTTCCGGTATAAAGCATTGCTTCTTCTTCATTGGCAAATAGCATGTCTACGCTGTGACCAATGACATCATCAAATGCAGGCTTAAAATATTTAACCATAGCAGGATCTGAAAAAGTCATCGCAACCTTCACTCCATTTTCTTCAGCTAATTTTTTTGCATGTCTCATGGCCGCTTTGCCATTTTCAGAAGTAACCAAATAGCCTTCTATGTACAAATATTTCGAATCTTTGATTGCAGCTTCGTTCACATCTGCTACTGAATATGTCTGAGTAATACCTAGAAAGGTATTCATGGTACGCTCGGCATCTTCTGTCACCATGACCAGACATTTACCGGTAATCCCCTCCTCTAACTTATCTGGATTCAAGTTATTATCAACGCCTGCTTCCTTCATATCATCCATGAAAAATTTACCTAGCTCATCATTGGCCACTTTGCATGAATAGTATGATTTTCCACCAAACTGACTTACTGCAATAACTGTATTAGCTGCAGAACCGCCACATTGCTTTTTGGCTTCCGCGGTATTGATCACTTTCATCAAGGCATTTTGACGTTCTTCATCTACTAAAGTCATCAAACCTTTCTCTACTGCATTATCTAGGAAAAACTGATCCTTCACTTTGAATTCAATATCTACCAAGGCATTTCCTATACCCGTCACATCGTACTTTTTCATGCTATATTATTGTTGTTTTTTTTTAATCTGAAACCTCACCTTAAGTATTAATTATTCGAAAATCGGGTGTCTCTCGAATGGTTTTTCCCTGTCAAATAAATACCTATAAGTGTGGTGTGTTTTGTATATTTCTGCATTGAGCTGCTCACATACACGCATCATCTTGGGATTGAAGTCGCCTATCCAATTCATCTCAATGGTTTTATAAGGAAATGAATCATGCTTAGCAAATTTTTCATTATATGCCATGATCATAGCGCTTTCTACACCTTTTCCTTGGAACTCTGGCACTACACCAAACACTAAACCCAACATCTTGTTGGGAGGGTTGAATATTTTGTTGTAAAGAAATTTCAACTTCCCTATCAAATCTAATTTACCATTGACATACTTGAAAAGCTGGTTGATTTCTGGAATATTGATAAAAAATGAAACTGGTTCTCCTTTATGAAATCCAAAATAAATCAGGCGACCATCCATAATGGGCTTCATTTTCCCAAACATCAATTGAGTCTCTTTGAGCGTCAAACTCTTACCCATGTGTCTGGCCCACGCTTTATTATAAACTGTCATGAAATATTCAGGAGCTTTCTCGGAAAGCTCTCTGCCCTTCATATGCCTAAATTCAAAATCTGGATCATCAATAACTTTATTCGCCCTTTCGATCATTTTCTGATCAAACCCTACACCTTGAACAGGGCGCATGTAGGTGAATTGCTTGAAGTAAACTTGAAAGCCATAAGCTTCGAAAAAATCTTTATAATAAGCAAAATTCCAAGGCATGTTATAGTTAGGTGGAGAAAATCCCTCCACTAGCAAACCCCACCATTTGTCTCTTTCACCAAAATTAATCGGCCCATCCATTGCCTCCATTCCTTGATCTTGAAGCCAGATCTTGGCAGTATCAAAAAGTAAAATAGCTGCTTCCCTCTGCTCCACGCACTCAAAAAAGCCTATGCCTCCCGTAGGTTGCTTTTCTTTCATCTTTGGATTGACAAAAGCTGCTATTCTACCTATTGTATTTTCTTTTTCATCTTGAAGCAACCATCTTTTCGCCTTGGCACCTAATTTAAATAACTTGTTGGTCTCTGAATGGAATAACCCCTCAATGTCCTTATCAAGTGGCCTTATCCAATTGGGCTCTCTTTGATACAAGCGAACTGCCATTTCTAAAAATTCCAGTTGATGTGCAGGGCTGCTGACTTCAATAATCCTCATGCTTTAATTTGGTTAAGAATCGCCAAAAATAAGCATATAATCTGAAAGTCCGAAGATTGACCTTGGAAGCAAATCGAAAATCAAAACAAGGGAGAGCATTCACTCTCCCCATAAATAGTCAAAGACAAATTTTAAATCTATTCAAACATCTGAATCATAAATCTTATGTTCAAAGGATTAATTCCCTCCTTTCGGAGCTAAATTTGGATAGTCCGTGATGATCCCATCTACTCCCATGTCAAGTAGCGATTGCATTTGTTCAGTGGTATTCACAGTCCAAGGAATAACCTTCATGCCTTTTTCCTTCAAATCACTAACCACATCCTTTGTCAAGCCCACAAAATAAGGTGAATAAATCTCTGGCTGAAAACCAAGTTCTTTCAATTGTTCCTGTGATTTTCTTGAGTCAGTGATCAGCATTGCCAAAGTCACATCAGGATATTTTTGATTGTAATATTTCAAAACACGAAAGTCGAAAGACTGTATATTCACTCGGCCCCAAGAAATACTGGAATCAATCAAATCATAAACCATATCCGAAAACTCAGCCGGGCTAGGATGATAAACACCATCACCTTCAGGGCTGCTTTTAATCTCAATATTGTAATATGGTTGAGGTAAATCGTGATTGGCTACATATTTCTCTACCACATCAAAAAGATCTTTCAGTCTTGGTTTGGTTACATGAAACTTGACTTGCTGTGGAAATCCCACATGAAATTTAGAGCCTGAGTCATATTGCTTCACCTCTTCGAATGTCATTTTGTAAATATTATGACTTCTATCTCCTTCAGGAATTTCTTTCCCCTCTGGTGTCAAACAAATCAAGGGATTCATGTAAGGTTCGTGCGAAACGATGATCTCTCCATCTTTTGTTACTGCCAAATCCAACTCAAGCGTAGTCACTCCCAAATCCAAAGCTTTGATCATCGCTGGAATAGTATTTTCAGGCATCAGACCACGCGCACCACGGTGGCCTTGAAGATCATAAGAAAACTGTGCTTGTAAAATCATTGGCAGCATAACTAAAGCAAAAAGGAGAATCTTTTTCATATTTTTTTGTTTGCAAATTACACTTTGTCTCAAAACAAAAAATCACCACAATATGAATTTATTGTGATGATTTTTAAACCTTGATTATTGCGTGTCTTGAACCTCTCCATAGAGGTCAAACTCCGTAGCGTCTGTGATTTTGACATCAACGAAATCTCCAACTCTGCAATAATATTTGGCTGCATCAATGAGCACTTCATTATCTACTTCGACTGAGTCGTATTCTGTCCTACCTACAAAATGCCCCCCTTCTTTCTTATCAACCAATACTTTGAAAGTTTTACCAACTTTCTCTTGATTGAGATCATAAGATATTTGCTCCTGAATCTCCATCAGGTGATTGGCTCTAGCTTGCTTTTCTTCCTGAGGGATAACATCTTCCATGGTACCGGCGTGTGTGTTTTCTTCGTGTGAATATGTAAAAACACCCAAACGCTCAAATTTCATTCTCTCCACAAAATCAACCATTTCCTGATATTCCGCTTCTCCTTCTCCCGGATGTCCTGCGATCAATGTGGTCCTGATAGCAATATCTGGCATGATGTCTCTAATGGAGTGAATTAACTCTTCCTGCTTTTCTCTTGTCGTTCCACGACGCATGGTTTTCAATACAGAAGTTGATCCATGTTGCAAAGGAATATCGAGGTAATTACAAATATTTGGTCTTTCCTTCATCACATCTATGACATCCATCGGAAAACCCGTAGGATAGGCGTAGTGCAAGCGAATCCAATCGATGCCATTTACATCTGATAGTGCACGCATGAGATCTGCCAACCTTCGCTTCTTGTATAGGTCCAAACCATAGTAGGTCGAATCCTGAGCAATAAGTAGCAATTCTTTGGTACCATTAGCCGCCTTATGTTCGGCTTCCTTAACCAAATCTTCTATAGATCTAGAAACATGACCTCCACGCATTAATGGAATCGCACAAAAAGAACAAGGCCTATCGCATCCTTCAGATATCTTCATGTAGGCATAATGCGAAGCATGTGTGAGCAGCCGCTCTCCGACTAACTCGTGCTTATAGTCTGCTTTGAATTTTTTGAGAATAGCCGGAAGATCTCTCGTTCCAAAAAATGCATCTACTTGTGGGATTTCCTTTTCTAAGTCATCCTTGTACCGCTGAGAGAGACAACCTGTCACATAGACCTTGTCTACCAAGCCTTGTTCTTTGGCATCTACATATTGTAAAATAGTGTCAATAGATTCTTGCTTGGCATTATCTATGAACCCACAGGTATTGATGATGATGATATTATTATCTTCACTATTAGACTCATGACTGGCATTGATACCATTTCCTTTCAGCTGTGTCAATAATACTTCCGAGTCCACCAAGTTCTTGGAACAGCCCATGGTGATGATGTTGACTTTGTCTTTTTTTAATGTTCTCGCTTTCACAGATTTCCTACTTTGGACGCAAAGGTAAGCAAATTCAAGAAGTGGCATTTGTATTTTCATAGAATTCTCGGAATATACCTCAGTCAAGCAAAAAAAATAGATCGTCGGAAATTTGGCATTAACTCTCTAAATAAATCTAGTATGTATATCCGCAATTATACCATTATCCAAATTCAATAAGAGACTATATAAATCCGATACTAATAGATATTGGATATTCATTGATATTGGCTATAAATCACAGGTTTGTTCCATTATTTAGGTTCTACTTGTAGGTAATCGGACAATCATGAAACTTAGTAAAGCTAACCCAGATATTGATAGGAAATGAATATTAATTTGATGTGGACAAATAGCAATAGATCAAACCGAAGAGTTGACTTATTCGCAATGAATAGAATAATCAGATAAAACAACGAATCCTTAAAAAAATCACAGATTATGGAAATATTAACTATCTAGGATTTTTTTGCCTTTTTATTAAAATATCCTTAATGATTTATTTGCTTCAACTGAAGAATATCTAGCTACTTTTGGATTCGTACAGCAAACGAACATTTTTTCAACTCCTTGCATTATTTTTAAGCGTCGATGTGAATCGACGCTTTTGCTTTTTTACCTCCTGACTAGATAGCCAACATTAACTCAGCATTTTATTTCCAGCCACCTGGGCTACTTTTGATCATCTTCTTATAAGCAGAAGGAGTCATACCTGTTGTCTTTTTGAATTGAGAAGAAAGGTGCTGAACAGAACTGTAATCTAGCCTATAAGAAATCTCCGTAAGATTCATTTCTTCATAAAAAAGCCACTCCTTCACTTTGTCGATTTTTAGTGCAATAAAAAACCGCTCAATGGTAATGCCCTCCATGCTGCTAAAAAGATGACTGAGCTTACTATAATCTTCATTGATCTTTGACTTGATATAATCGCTAATGTTAAAACCCGCCGGAATCTCCTCCTCTTGAAATAAGGCTCTCAAGCTCGTTTTAATTTTCTCTATTTTTTTAACATCCTTATCTTGCAATAACTCAAAGCCCATTCTCAACAATCCATCTTCCAACTCAGCTACGCTATTGGGTCCCAATTCTTGTGATAAGATGGCTTTGCCCAAAACTACGCGCTGAAAGGGTATGTCCTTTTCAAAAAGGAGATTTTCAACAGCCATGATACACCTAGGGCAGACCATATTCTTGATCAAAAGCTCTTCCATGACTCTAATTTACTCAAAGATTCCCAAATCAAAGGAATACCTTTTTAGATCATTATTTTTTGAATAGAAAAGTCTAATTTGGTATCACCAAATAAACCCACAATGAATAGAGACATTACTGCTACCACATCCATACATTTCGACAGAAAAAACTACGACAACGAGACATTATTACAGCTGTATCGATCACTATTAGTTCCCCGAAGAATTGAGGAAAAGATGCTGATCCTGTTGCGTCAGGGAAAAATCTCGAAATGGTTTAGTGGCTGGGGGCAAGAAGCGATTTCAATAGGTGCTGTTAATGCATTGGACGAAGATGAATACATCTTACCTATGCATAGAAATTTAGGGATCTTCACTGGAAGGAATATTCCACTTGAAAGACTTTTTGCACAGTTTCAAGGAAAAAAGTCAGGATTTACCAAAGGAAGAGACCGATCATTTCACTTTGGTAGTAGAGTACATCATATCGTGGGAATGATTTCGCATTTGGGGCCACAGTTGGCAATCGCTGATGGTATTGCTTTGGCAGATAAGTTATCCAAAAAACAAAAAGTAACCTTGGTCTTCACTGGTGATGGAGCAAGTTCAGAGGGTGATTTTCACGAGGGACTTAATGTAGCAGCAGTATGGAAACTTCCAGTCATCTTTGTAGTAGAGCACAATGGCTATGGTCTCAGCACGCCAAGCGAGGAGCAGTTTGCCTTTCAATATTTTACAGACAAAGGCCCCGGCTACGGTATGGAGACCGTTAGGGTTGATGGTAATAACGTTTTGGAAATGTATGACTGCATCAAAAATCTCGCAATTGATATTCGAAAAAATCCAAGACCAGTACTGGTAGAGGCTATTACTTTTAGAATGCGCGGCCATGAAGAAGCCTCCGGAACCAAATATGTTCCAAAAGCCCTGATGGAAACCTGGTCACTTAAAGACCCAGTCGAAAACTACGAAAGGTATCTACTTGACAATGGTATACTAAATTCTGAGCAAAAGAGTCAAATAGACGAAGAAATCAAAGCAGAAATTAATCTTGGGCTTGAGATTGCCTTTGGAGAGGACACCATATCTCCGAATACAGAAGAGGAGTTATCAGACCTGTATCATCCATTTGATCAAAAAATAATCCCTCCAAAAGAAAAAACCGGCACAGAAAAGCGCTTCATCGACGCCATCTCAGATGGACTACGTCAATCCATGGAAAGATATCCCAATCTTATCTTAATGGGGCAGGATATCGGTGAATATGGTGGTGCTTTTAAAATCACTGATGGGTTCAAGGCTAAGTTTGGAGCAGATAGAGTTCGCAACACACCGCTTTGCGAAAGTGCCATCATTGGTGCGGGATTGGGCCTATCCATTAAAGGCTATAAGGCAATGGTAGAAATGCAGTTTGCTGATTTTGTTTCAGTTGGCTTCAATCAGATCGTGAATAATCTAGCCAAGATTCATTATCGATGGGGGCAAAACGCAGATGTAGTTGTTCGGATGCCCACTGGGGCTGGTGTAGCTGCTGGGCCTTTTCACTCTCAATCAAACGAGGCTTGGTTTTTTCATACACCAGGACTCAAAATCGTATATCCATCTAATCCTTATGATGCCAAAGGCTTACTAAATGCAGCTATTGAAGACCCAAATCCTTTCATGTATTTTGAGCATAAAGCACTTTATAGATCGATATCGGAGGATATTCCAGATGATTATTATACCATAGAGGTAGGCAAAGCAAAATTAGTAGCTGAGGGAGAGGAACTCTCTATCATTACTTATGGGATGGGAGTGCATTGGGCCAAAAGCGCTATCGAAGAAATGGGGATCGAGGCAGCTATTTTGGACTTAAGAACGCTTCTTCCTTGGGACAAGGACGCAGTAAGAGACACTGTATCAAAAACTGGAAAGGTGATCTTCTTGCAAGAGGATTGTTTGACTGGGGGGATCGGTGGAGAAATCTGTGCTTGGATATCAGAACATTGCTTCGAAATGCTAGATGCGCCTGTGATGCGGGAAGGCAGCTTGGATACGCCAGTTCCATTTGCGCCGAGTTTGGAGAAGAATTTTCTTCCTTTAGAGCGGTTTAAATCAAAGCTATTAGCCTTAAGGAATTATTGAAAAATGCATATCCTCAATTAGACCACTAATCAATTTAAATAAAAACCCAGATCAACCTCATACCAGTAGATATAGGATCCGCCACAGCCAAGTTATTCATTGATAACTTGTCACGGTTTATCGGGATTGGCTTGAAATTATATGTTTATTTCGCTATTAAGGTTCCTCAGGTACAAAAGCGGACAATCATTAGCTAAAAAATAGTGGTCTAGGACAATAGGGATTAATCGAAAGGAGTTTGAGATGTTTCCTGAGAAAAACCTTGTATATCGAGCACTTCGATCACTACATATTTGCTAGCACCTCTCCAAGGGACTGGATTAAGATACTCCTTGTATCGAAGTTCAACAAAACGACCACTAGCCCTTTCCAGCTTCTGAGCCACTTCCTCTCCCTGTGCGCTAAATCTAAATTCATTGCTTTGTAAGGCTCCTGCACTAGGGCTTTGGAATCCTTCTTGTACTAATCTTCCTTCCCAAGTTTTAAAGACAAATCCTTTTTTCTCGAAATAATTCAAGTTACCTGCTTTGACTCCTTCACTAAAAACAAAAAAATACCTCCAATAAATTACCGCTGAAAGAACGATTACAAGTATCAAAGCTCCGATTTTGACATATTTGTGCATGGGAAAGTATTTTAGTTAAGAACAAATTAATTTAACCTATCAAGAATTTCAAATCGAGATGAATTACTGATAAATTCAGGAACGATCGCTTTAAGGTGAGTTACGATATCATTCTCAGAATTATTTTCAATCAGTTTATAAAACATGCTTATCTGTGCTTCTATTTTAGAGAAGTTACTAGGATTTACTTTCGCTATTAAAATTTTAGGATGATGGGTGATCTTGACTGTTTCTGAATCATTGAGCAATTCTTCAAAAAGCTTCTCACCTTCTCTGAGTCCCGTAAATACAATTTTGATCTCTTCATCGACTTTTTTGCCACTGAGTTGAATCATTTTTTTGGCTAGATCGAGGATTTTGAGCGGTTGTCCCATATCAAAAACAAAGATTTCTCCACCATTTCCCATCGCTCCAGCTTCAAGTACAAGTTGGCAAGCCTCTGGAATAGTCATAAAATAACGTGTAATATCTGGGTGAGTCACTGTAACTGGCCCACCTTTTAAGATTTGATTCTTGAACAAAGGAATAACAGAACCACTAGAGCCGAGTACATTTCCAAAGCGGGTAGTGATGAATTTAGTATATTCTTTTTTATGATTTTGATCAAGAAACGCATTAAGAGACTGTACATAGATTTCTGCTGCGCGCTTGGTAGCACCCATGACATTGGTAGGATTTACTGCTTTGTCAGTGCTCACTAACACAAATTTCTCAACTTTAGTTAGAACGGCTAAATCTGCCAGTATCTGAGTACCTATTATATTACATTTTACAGATTCCTCTGGATAATTTTCCATCATTGGAACATGCTTATATGCTGCGGCATGAAAGATCACTTGCGGCCTATATTTCCTCAAGATCACATTCATCTTCTTTCTATCTCTTATATCAGATAGGATGACTTTATAGGGTGTCAGCAATCCTTCATCCTTAAACTCTTGATCAAGGTCATAAAGTGGGGACTCTGCTTGATCTAAGAGAATCAAAAGTTTAGGATCATAATGTGCAATCTGCCTACTCAGTTCACTACCTATAGTCCCTGCTGCTCCTGTAACTAACACAACCTTCCCTTGCAACTCATCCATCACTTTGAGCTTTTCTAGTGATATTTGATCTCTACCCAAGAGGTCTTCGATTTTCACGTCCCGAATGGCCTGAGCTTCCAATCCTCCATTTACCCATTGATTGACAGGAGGAACAATGGAAACATGCAAATTCATTCTCAAACATTCATCGGTAATTTCTCTTTTTCTTTGAACCGAAAGATTTTGAACCGCAATGATAATTTCTGAAATTTGATGCTTTTCAACCAATTCGGATAAATTCTCAAAGCCCCTATAGACTACTTTACCATCAATTTGCTTACCCTCTTTCTTTGGATCATCATCTAAAAATCCATAGATAATCAAGTTGGATTTACTATCTCTTTTGATCACTTCATGTGTAATGATACCCGCCTCACCAGCTCCAAAAATCATCCCTATCCTGATATTGTTCTGCCTACTCAAATGTCGAGTCTTTGCAAAAATAATCAACTCCTTCACCAGAAACCTGTACATTACCAATCCCACTAATGCTATCAAGGCACTGATAATTAATACAGAAGAAGGAATAATATTTTCACGAGAAAAAAGATATACCCTAACCAAGTTAACGACCTCTACTAGAATAACTGTGAAGAGAATAGTTTTAAAAATGATCACAACATCTTTGAGTCCTGAAAGTCTAACTATTCCATCATAGCTTTTAGTCCAAAGCATAATTAGAAGTCCTGAAATTACAAAAACAGAAATACCCAAAAAATTATTCTTGAAATCAAAATAAGAAAATTCAAAATTGAAGCGTATCATATAGCCTAACAAGGCTGCAAGGAACAATAAACCGATATCTATACCGGCGATTAGTCCCTTAGGCATAATCTTCAGGTTTCTTAAAAAGTCCATCAGTTAATTAATCATTCGATACATTTGGTTTACAGGCTATGAATATAAATAGATTTTTATAAATACTATCCAAATTTAAAAAATTCAAGTGTTCTATTTGGTTAATTATGCAATCGCGGATATTTATATTGATATAAAAACAAGCATATCCAGAGGAGTAAAACCCTACATTTTGAGTTTGGAGCCTATCCAAAGACTTCCATCCGGCATATTTTGATGAACTGTACTGCCAGCTGCGATTGTACACCATTTGCCGATATTTATATTGGGTAGTACTACACTTTTTGCACCAATAAGAGTCCCTTCTCCTACGTTGACACCTCCACATAGAGTAGAACCAGGAGCGACATGTACATAATCAGCCAATACACAATCATGATCTATCGTTGCTGCTGTATTGATAATCGCATGATTACCCACCTGAGAATCTACTTTGATAATTACATTTTCCATAATAACAACCCCTTCTCCAAGAACTACCGTATTGGATAAAATGGCAGATGGATGAATGATATTGGTGAAATTTACTGAACTTAACTTTTGATTTACAATATCGAGTCGGATTCTGTTATGTCCGATCGCTATGAAATAAGGTGAATCTTTGGGTAAATTAGAGGGTATTGGGCTTGTCACTGGGAGCCCCATTACATGAATGATTTTGACATCATCGTCAAAAACAGCTTTGATAATAGATTTATCTTTTAGCAAGTCTATCACTGCTTTTGCATGACCGGAAGCACCAATGATATACATCTACTTTTAAATTTCAACAGTTTGTTTTCCCTCAAATCGACCTACAGTTACATGCCCATGCTGAGAGACTCCTTTACCTTGAATAACATTGAAAAAAGTTAAAATTAAAATTTTAATATCCAAGCTTAAACCACAATGATGTACATACCAAACATCCAACTCAAACTTCTTTTCCCAATCAATCGCATTTCTTCCATTGATTTGGGCCCAGCCTGTGATGCCAGGTTTTACATCATGTCTTTTATATTGGTTCTCATCATATAAGTCCAGGTAATCCACCAATAGCGGTCTAGGGCCCACCATACTCATTTCGCCTCTGAGAACATTAATCAATTGAGGCAGTTCGTCAAAGGATGTTTTTCTGATAATGTAACCCAATTTGGTCATTCTCAAAGCATCAGCAAGGGGTTGGCCTTTATCATCAAAGGCATCCTTCATGGTCTTGAACTTGATTATCTTAAAAATCTGTCCATTCAAACCTGGTCTATCTTGAAAATAAAAAGCCTCACCTCCATTCATTATAGTCAATACAACCCAAATCAAAATAAACACTGGCATAAATAGAAGCATTAATCCCGCTGCTAAAAGAATATCTATCCATCTCTTACCTGTACTTTGATACATAGTCACATTACTTTTTGGTATTGATTTGCAATGACTCCCACTACTCTTTCCTGTTCTTCATTAGTCAAGTGGGTACTACTTGGTAAGCATAGCCCCTTGCCATAAAGCTGTACAGCTACATTGCCACCATAATATTTGGATTCCTTGAAGGCCACTTGCAAATGTAGTGGTTTCCACAAATACCTACTCTCTATCTGTTCTTTTTCTAAGGCCAATCTCAATTGTTCCCTATCAAAGCCAGCGACTGTGGGATCAATCAATATGGTAGTAAGCCACCTGTTAGAATAAAAGCCTTCTGGTTCTTCCAAGAAGGAAATTCCTTCAAAATCTTTAAGCAGTTTTTGATACTTGTCAAAAACCGCTCGTCTCTGTAGTATTTTTTGATCTAGACTTTCTAACTGTGCTCGACCAATTGCTGCTGGTACATTTCCCATTCTATAATTGTACCCAATGCTATGGTGCTCAAAGTAATGAACCTTCTCTCTTGCTTGAGAGGCAAGGTATCGAGCTCTTTCTAATAAAAGTGGATTATCTGATACAAGAGCTCCTCCTGCTCCAGTTGTGATAATTTTATTCCCATTGAAGGAATAAATTCCGATTTGACCTAGCGTACCACATTCTTGCCCTTTATATTTTGAGCCTAATGATTCAGCAGCATCTTCCAAAATTGGAATGCCATAATGTTGGGCTATGGTAAACAGTTCGTCATATTTAGCGGGCATTCCAAAAAGATCCACAACGATGATAGCTTTAGGTTTTTTACCTAAGGCAACTCTATCTTTAATAGCTTCTTCTAATGCATGTGGACACATGTTCCAAGTCTCAGGCTCACTATCAACAAAGATGGGAGTAGCCCCTAAATAAGTAATCGGATTTGCTGATGCACAAAATGTAAAAGATTGACAAATTACTTCATCGCCTCTTTGAACATCTAGTAGCATCAACCCTATATGGATAGCGGATGTGCCAGTATTAAGACCAATGACATGAAAGGGAAAAAGTCTACCCGCAAATCCTTTTTCAAAATTTTCCAAAAAAGGACCTCCGGCTGCGACATATGGGGATTGAAGAACTTCCTTTACGTATTTTTCTTCGTTTCCCTCAAATCTTGGTGAAGACAACAAAATAGAATCGTGCATCAAATCTCAGGGTAGATTAATGCTCTAAAGTACTATAATCCAGAGAAAAAGCAATAGGAAAATTATAAAAATCTAAGCAGAAAATATTGTGTTTAAATTCAAGTACACAAAATAAAACTTTAATATATTATAAAAAACATAATTAAAGTTTTAAAATACATTTACTTAGATTGAAAGTCTATTTAGATAAATAGACTAATTAATTGATATTTAAAAAAAACAAGATTGAGCAGAAATTAAAAATCAAATTAACCTATTATTGATACTTAAGAATGATCAAGTGATAAAATGTCAATTAAAGCTCAAATCACCGAACATCTATCTGCTAGTTTTCGGTAAGCTTCACCTTCTTCAGGATTTTTTGATTTACTTCTGGCTTAATGGTAGATTTTTTCTTCATTCTTACCGAAAGAATTGGCGGTGCTTGACTAGTGATGACTTTTACCCTTCTAAGTGTAATTACATCTAATCTTAAGCCTAAAACTGCAGCCAGTATCGCAATAGAGGGCACCAAAACATGATCACTCATCTGGGCTCCTAAAAACATGATTCCGACAAAAAACAACATGATTCCCACCATTGCAAGCGCAACTTGATCATGCCTCAAACCCATTCTCATCATAAAATGATGAATGTGACTTTTATCAGCTGAGAATGGCGACTTACCTCTTCTAATTCTTTTGGTAAAGATTCTACAAGTATCGTATATAGGAACGATTAACAATGCCAATCCAGAAGCAATAGGTGCATTAAACTTCCAACCTTCAGATGCCAGCATATTTCCGTTGGTATCTACAAACAGAATAGCCATCACAGAAAGAGCAAAACCTAAACTCAGAGAACCTGTATCACCCATAAAGATTTTGGCAGGATGCCAATTGAAAATCAAAAAGGATAGTACACCACCAACTATGATTAAAGCAAACATGCTATAAGCTATCATATCAGCTTCCCAAAACCACCAACCCAAAAAAGTAAATGCGACTACCGAAATCGAACCAGCTAAGCCATCTAGTCCATCTATCAAATTAAAAGAATTGGTCAATCCTACAATAGTGAAAATAGTAATCACATAGCTGACTAATTCTGGTATTTCATAAACTCCCAAAAATCCATAAAGACTCGTAAATCGAATATCACCAAATATGACTACAATGTATGCTGCTACAATTTGACCGAGGAGTTTTTGCCATGCTGTCAGGTCTACAAGGTCATCCCTCAAACCTAAAAGAAATATCAACCCAAATGATGTTAGGAAAAATCTCAACTCAACCATTTGATTCAGTGAAAACCACGTGATGACTGAAATAAATATTCCAATAACAAAGCCAACTCCACCCATAGAAGGGATAAATCCATTATGAATTTTCCTCCCTCCTGGAGCGTCTATCATTTTAAGTTTTTTGAAAACTAGGATTAGAACCGGAGTCAAAAGAAATCCGATAATAAATGCTGTGCTGAGTGCTAGAAAAGTAACCATAAAAAGATAATTTGCTCAAATGTAGAGAGATGAAATATGAAATTCAACAAAAACAAGAAAAAGTATAAGAGCGTATCAGGTTGTAAAGAACTTATTACTTAAACCAAAAAGAAGTCTTTAGGAATTCACAGCAACAAAAACGTTTTTTGTACTTATAATTCAAGATTTTATCTTAAAAAAAGGTTTTTAATACCAGTGAAAAAAAATAGAAAAAAAATGGAGGCATATATTTGTAGAATGATCTTATGTAATAGCTTTTCAAAGAATTAATCTTCAAAATTCGATCAAGATCATTTCTAATTATGTAAATTCTTAATTAAGTCATTTAGGGCTTTCGTTCTGGTAATTTTGTAATCTTCCAATCTTCTAATAGCTTAGCTTTATGAAAGGAATTATTTTAGCAGGTGGCTCAGGAACTAGGCTTTACCCTATTACCAAAGGTGTATCCAAGCAACTTTTGGCTATTTACGATAAGCCGATGATTTATTACCCTTTATCTGTGTTGATGTTAGCTGGAATCAAAGAAATCTTGATCATCAGCACACCACATGATTTACCCAATTTCAAAAATCTTTTCAACGATGGGTCTGACCTTGGTTTGCAAATCAAGTATGCAGAGCAACCAAGCCCGGATGGGCTCGCTCAAGCTTTCATAATTGGTGAGGATTTCATAGGTCAAGATGATGTATGCCTTATACTAGGCGACAATATCTTCTATGGACATGGATTGACTCAAATGTTGAAAAATGCAGTCAATACACTTTCATCTGAGAAAAAAGCTACTGTTTTTGGTTACTATGTCAACGATCCCAACCGCTACGGTGTAGTAGAGTTTGATCACAAAGGCAATGTGTTGAGTATCGAGGAAAAGCCAGAAAATCCTAAATCTAATTATGCAGTGGTGGGGTTATATTTCTATACGAATGAAGTGATAGAAATTGCCAAGCAAATCAAACCAAGCAAACGTGGCGAGCTTGAAATCACAACAGTCAATCAAGAGTTTTTGGAAAAAGGAGACTTGAAAGTAGAGTTGATGGGTCGAGGTTATGCTTGGTTGGATACGGGGACGCACGAATCCATGTTAGAGGCTTCTAACTTCATTCATACCATAGAAAAAAGACAGGGGCTCAAGGTGGCATGTCTGGAAGAAATCGCCTTTGAAATGGGATATATATCCAAGTCCGAATTACTTGAATTGGCCGAGCCGCTTAAGAAAAATGATTATGGTCAATACTTGATCAATAAGGCTAATAAAGGGAAAAAAGAATAATTATTTCAAAATAAAAAAGAGGGGAAATCCCCTCTTTTTTATTTAAGTTTTTTGAGTCCTTTGATCTCCTCTGCATTAGCCTCTCGGATACTGATTGCGAAGCCACCGCCAGGAGCGCTATATTGAGATAATTTAGTCTTATGTGTCACGGTCCCCTTTTTTATCTCATAAGCCTGAGGGTTATTTCTATAGTGAGCATCTTTTTGATCTTCATAGAGGGTTGCGACATACGTCTTATTTGAATCTAAAAAATCAAACGTCAGCTGACTTGCTCTTCCTTCATTCCCATTGACATTACCTAAGTACCAGTCATTTGTCCCTTTTGCTTTTCTTGCAATGGTGAGATAATAACCTGGCTCAGCTTCCAAATATCTGCTCTCATCCCAATCTAAAGCTACATCTTTGATAAATTGAAAGGCATCCATGAATTTTTCATAATGCTCTGGTAAGTCTGCTGCCATTTGCAATGGACTATACATGGTGACATATAGCGCCAATTGGTTGGCAATAGTACTATTGACCCAAGAATTGTTATCTGGATTCAGTTTACTGATATCCATTTCAAATATACCCGGAGTATAGTCCATTGGCCCGCCGATCAATCTGGTGAACGGCAATACAGTCACATGATTTGGCTTAGAACCACCGAAAGCTTGGTACTCGGTGCCTCTTGCAGATTCATTTGCAATCAGATTAGGATAGGTTCTTGCGATTCCAGTTGGCCTTACAGCTTCATGGGCATTGATCATAATTTGATAGTCGGCAGCTTTTTCTAAAGCGTATTGATAATGATTCACTTGCCATTGACTATAATGATTGTCTCCAAGTGGAAGAATGGTGCCTACATAACCACTCTTTACTGCGTTGTAGCCATTGTCTTTCATAAACTGATACGCTTGATCCATATGTCTTTCATAATTCCTGACAGAAGAGGATGTTTCATGATGCATGATCAATTCTACTCCTTTTGATCTGGCATAATCTCTCACTCCAGCTAGATCAAAATCCGGATATGGAGTCACAAAATCAAAAACATAATCTTTGGCGTTTCCAAACCAATCTTCCCAACCTTCGTTCCAGCCTTCTACCAATACCCCATCAAAGCCATGCGCTGCCGCAAAGTCAATATGTCGTTTGACATTTTCGGTAGTAGCACCATGCTTACCATTAGGTGATGCTTTGCTAAAATCTGTAACACCCAGTTCCACCGCAGGAAAATCATCTGTATATGCCCATGTGCTTTTACCTGTGATCATTTCCCACCAAACTCCGATATACTTCATCGGGCGAATCCATGAGGTGTCTTCAATTTTATTTGGCTCGTTCAGATTATAAGTTATTCTGGAAGCTAATATCTCTCTTGCATCATCACTTACGATGATGGTTCTCCAAGGACTCACAGATGGGGTTTGTAAGTATACTTTATCTCCATTTGGATTGGGTGTCAGCCAAGATTCGAAAATCATTTTCTCATCATCCAAATTAAGATGCATCGTTGCATAATTGATCAGTGCAGCTTCATGTAAGTTGATATATAATCCATCAGCTGTTTTCAACATCAGAGAAGTCTGAACGCCAGTCGGAGAAAAGGATGTTTGAGAAATATTTCCAGTAATCGCAGCATCCATCAACCCTCTGATTTCTGATAGCTTGGACTCTACATAATCATACTCTTGCGTATCATAATCCCCTGGAATCCAAAAAGCAGTGTGATCTCCTGTCATCGCAAATTGAGTCTTTTCATCAGAAACAATAAAATGCGCCAACCCCTGCTGAGATGGGAATTCATACCTAAACCCTAACCCATCATCAAAAAGCCTGAATCTAATCATCAAGGTTCTATGTTCGTGTGCTGCATCTTGATGTAGCGTGACAGCCATTTCTTTGTAGTGATTACGAATTGCCTTTTCTTCTCCCCATACTGGTTCCCATGTTTCATCAAAGTCGGATTGCTCAGCAGTAGAGGTGACAAATCCTTCGGTAAAATCAGGGTGATTTTTCAGTTTTAGCCCCAGTTTACTAGGTAAGATCACTGGAATACCTTTGTATTTCAAATCATAAAAAGGCACTCCATCTTTCAGTTCAAAGTTTAATTGAAGTGCTCCATTTGGAGAATTGAGCTGTTGCGCAGATGCTGTCCAACTTAGGAAAAGCAAGAACAGTAGGGAAGAAAATTTTCTCATAATTCAATAGGGTTAGTTTAGGTTTAAGACGAGTTTCAATACGTCTATTCTTCCGAAATTAGATCATTAAACCTCTTTAAAAAAGCTTTATTATAAAATTCAGCTCTATTTTGAGTAAAAAATTTAATGCAAACGTTTGCTATTTGATCAATTTTCTAAGGATATCATTTAGAAAGGAACGAAAAGGTTCAACTCGAAAAAAATAAAGTAGAAATGATTTTGTTGAGATGACTTCAACTTATTTGATGATGCTAATCAAAAGTCTTTCTTTTGGATCTTGGGGTAAAACTCTGACAGCATCATCAAAGCAGCACTTCCATACCATTCAATCAGCTCCATTTTGAGAACTCCGGCTTGAATTGCTGGATCTGTATTTGTTAATTTTTCTGCCTCAGCTTTTGTACTCACATCAAAAACAAAAATCCCTCTTTTTTCACCTCCGTTAATAAACGGCCCTGCAAGAATCAATTTCCCCTCCTCTGCTAGTTTATTGATGTTTGCCATATGACCTTTCTGTATTTCCGCTCTTTGTTCAGGTGAATATTCCGCTACCTTATCCCCTGCCATCAAGAATGCCATGATATAAGTCTTCATTCCGTAGTCATCTGCACCAAGTTTCTTTGCTAATTCAGCATCGAAATTTTCATTCTGAGCAGTAGCATTAGATTGACAAAGCAATGTCAATGACAGAAGTAGTATAAAACTTTTCATAATTAGAGATTCTAAAGGGTGAATAAAATCTAAGTTAGCTATTTATTGCTCAAATTGCTACAAACCCTTGCCTATCAAGAAAGACCTGAACTCCTCCGTATCAAAATTACTCATGCCTTCTTGGTAAAATATGATTTTCCCTGCTGGGCTGACTACCAAGGTTGTAGGTATAGATTCGGATTGTAAAGATTGATTAAGCCCATAGGATGCGTGAATGATGGGAAAGCTCCATCCTTTATCGTTGAGTAATTTTTTACTTTTTTCAAAATCCTTATCCAAAGCAATCATCAAAAATTCTAGATTTTCTGTATTGCCAACTTTCTTATAAAGTTCTGAGATATGAGGCATCTCTGCTCTACATGGCGGGCACCAAGTCGCCCATAGGTTAATGAAAATTGTTTTTCCTTTATAATCTCCCAGATTAACTACTTGCCCATCTACATTTAGAAATCTACCGCTATAATCAAAGTCTAAATTCTCCTTGTTAACTAAGGTAATTTTCGGCTTGATCAATCCTGTCGAAAGCAAGACTGATTGCAGGCCACCCATGATCGGTGTAATCAGTCCAGTAAAATATAAAAAGGCAAATACTGCCAATATCAACCCCCAACTTTTTATTTCTTTTTTCCAGTTCATCTCAATGAAATTATCAAGGTAAAATTACCAACACATTTCCAATACCTTAGTGATAAAAGCTACAATATCTCCAAATATCCTTTCCAAAGCTTTTTAATAAAGTCTAAATTGCGCGAACTTGAAAGGAAGTAAACACGGAAATTATGAATATAGATCATTATTTGAAGATAGCCGAGGAGCTGAGCATCAAACTCAAGCAAGTCACTGATACCATTGCATTATTGGACGAGGGAGCAACAGTTCCATTTATTTCTCGATATAGAAAAGAAGTCACTGGAAGCTTAGATGAAGTACAAGTAGCTGCCATCAGAGACCGTGCACAGCAATTGAGAGATTTGGACAAACGTAGGGAGGCTATCTTGAAATCAATCCAAGAGCAGGGAAAACTTACACCTGAGCTTGAAAGTAAGATTAACTCAGCAGAAACCATGTCTGTATTGGAAGACCTTTATCTTCCTTATAAACCAAAGCGAAGAACCAAAGCCACCATTGCCAAGGAAAAAGGTTTGGAGCCGCTAGCAACTTTAATTTTTAAGCAAGGCTCTATTGACCTGGAAGAGGAAGCTTCAAAGTATATTTCTGAAGAAAAAGAAGTTATCAGCATTGAGGATGCTCTTCAAGGTGCCAGAGATATCATGGCAGAATGGATAAGCGAGCATGTAGAGCTCAGAAAAAAAATGCGAACGCTCTTTATCGAAGAGGGTCAATTTGTTTCAAAAGTAATTCCAGGTAAAGAGCAAGATGCCATCAAGTATAAGGACTATTTTGATTGGTCAGAACCGATCAAGACAGCTCCTTCGCATAGGGTACTTGCTATGAGAAGGGGGGAAAAGGAATTATTTCTCATGCTAGATTCTTGCCCCGAAGAAATTTCTGCAATTACCTTGATGGACCGCTTGATTTTGGAAAATGAGGCAAATAGCTCCGTGGAGCAAGTGAAGCTTGCCATCAGGGATTGTTACAAAAGATTGCTCAAGCCTTCCATGGAAACGGAAGTGAGACTTTACACAAAGAAAAAAGCTGACGAAGATGCCATCAAAGTTTTCACAGAGAACCTCCGACAATTGCTTTTGGCTGCCCCTCTTGGGGAGAAATCCGTCATGGCAATTGACCCTGGGTTCAGAACAGGCTGCAAAACAGTATGCTTAGGACCCCAGGGTCAATTATTGAGCTATGATGCTATTTTTCCCAATGAACCACAAAAAAGAACATCCGAGGCGGGTGCTACAATAAAAGAACTGGTACAGAGACACAAAATCGAAGCTATTGCCATTGGGAATGGAACTGCAAGCAGAGAAACTGAGTCATTTGTCAAAAGTCTAGGGTTACCAAAGCATGTCATCATCACGATGGTCAATGAAAGTGGCGCATCCATCTATTCAGCATCAGATGTAGCAAGAGAAGAGTTTCCTGACTTGGACTTGACTGTGAGAGGAGCTGTTTCGATCGGGAGAAGACTGATGGATCCATTGGCTGAACTTGTCAAAATTGACGCCAAATCCATTGGTGTAGGTCAGTACCAGCATGATGTAGATCAATCAGCCTTGAAAAATTCCTTAGATGATACTGTGATGAGCTGTGTCAATGGAGTGGGAGTAGAAATCAACACCGCGTCCAAGCAATTGTTGACTTATGTGTCAGGCTTAGGTCCTGTATTGGCTCAAAACATTGTGAACTATAGGACTGAAAACGGTCCTTTTAAAAGTCGATCAGAGATCAAGAAAGTACCTAGATTAGGAGAAAAAGCATTTGAGCAAGCCGCTGGATTCTTAAGAATCAGAAATGCCAAAAACCCCTTAGATGCATCAGCTGTACACCCAGAAAGATACGAATTAGTTGAGTCCATGGCCAAGAGTCTTGGTGCTAAGGTGACGGATCTGATGAGTTCCGAAGAATTGAGATCAAGGATCATCCTCAAAAATTATGTTTCGGAGACCGTTGGTTTGCCAACCCTTCAAGATATCATGGAAGAATTATCAAAGCCGGGTAGGGACCCTAGGGAGACTTTTGAGGTTTTCAATTTCCAAGAAGGAGTCAATGAAATGTCTGATTTGAAGGTGGGTATGAAACTTCCAGGCATTGTTACCAACATCACCAAATTCGGTGCTTTTGTGGATATTGGCGTTCATCAAGACGGCTTGGTTCACTTGAGTCATCTGGCGGATAAATTCATTAACGATCCAAACGAAGTGGTGACTGTCAATCAAAAAGTAGAAGTCACAGTCATGGAAGTAGACATCGCGAGAAAGCGAATTGGCCTAAGCATGAAGTCTGATCCTTTTGCTGAGCGAGGAAAAGCAAAAGGAAAGGCCAAACAAGAATCGGCGGTAGAAGTCGAAGGAGATTTGGCTACCAAGCTGGCAATGTTGAAAGGAAAATTCAGGTAATTCCATTCTTAAAGATCAACCTTAATACTACTCTGATCAAACCAAAATGTAGATTGGGAGTTACTTCTTATACGTTTGAAAAAGAGACTCCTAATCTACATTTTCTATGGTAAAAGACTTACTATTTGAACAAAACGAACCACTGAAAATTATTTCAGAATTAGGAGATGTGGATTATTTTCCAGGCTTTTTTTCTCCTCCGTCCTCCCAATCAATCTTCAATAGACTCATTGAAGATATAACTTGGCACCAAGAACCTATCTGGATGTTTGGTAAAAAAATCATGCAGCCTAGGCTCACTGCTCTTTATGGGGATCCTGCTATTCCCTACAGCTACTCAGGCATCACTATGGAAACCGTAGCTTGGGACAAGCTACTACTGGATATCAAAGACAAAGTAGAACATGTCTGCAATACTGAATTTACTCACGTACTTCTCAACTATTACAGACATGGGCAAGATAGCATGGGTTGGCATCGGGACAATGAAAAATCCCTAGGCAATAATCCTGTGATCGCTTCCTTAAGTTTTGGACAGGAGAGGGTTTTCCAATTCAGGAAATACAGCGACAAAAGTGAAAAAAAGTCAATTACCTTAGGTAATGGATCTCTTCTTCTGATGCAGGGAGCTACACAAAAGTATTGGGAACACCAAGTACCTAAAAGAGCAGGTATTCAAGCTGGAAGAATAAATTTGACTTTCAGAAAAATCTTTCCCCCAAAGTAGGTAACTGCTACATTTTCAACTCTTTTAAAGTCTTTTGATGAATTTCAAAGGCATAATCTTACCTACCACAAATCCCCTGATAAGGGCAGTAGCTACATTTTTTCAAGTCTTCTGTTTGATCAAAAGGCTGGCTAGGGTCATAAAGCTCCTCCAGTAGACCTCTCAGTCCATTTTCATAATCAACTTGAAACGTCCTGTAATCAAATACCTCCACTTTGGACTTTTCTTGCTTTTCCTGTAGGTATGGATTGAAATCTTGACTGAAAATCTCCTTAAAATTAAAGATTGCAGGCTTTAGGGGCGAGGTGTTTTCAGGATACATGGAATGATAAAGCAGGCCGTAATACATGGTTTGCATGGCTGCTTTATTTCGATTTTTATCTTCCCTATCAAATAAACTAGCTACACCATTGAAATCTTTTTTGTCTCCTCCTGATTTGTAATCTATCAATCTGACCACCCCATTGTGCTCATCTACCCGATCTATAAGTCCTTTCAATGCAATCTCCTTGGTACCATTGGCTGTTTGAATTTTAAAATTAGCCCGGTGCGCTTTTTCCATAGAAACCAATCGGATAGGAGCATCAGCCTCGTCTATTTCCAAAAGTCTAATGATATACTTTTGAAGCACATCTCTGACGATGGCCATTTGACCACTGAGCTTGGTTTCAGCGTTTTCTTCCAAATGATAAAATCTCCTAATTCCCAACTCTATAGCAGGAAAAATCCAGTTTTCCTTTAGTGATTTGAAATCAGCTTTTTCTAAAGTATCTCTTCCACTCCGCTTTTGAAATCCTTCATAGAGAAATTCCATACTGTAATGTGCCAAATTACCAAAAACAGCAGCATCAATTTCCTCTTTTACCATATCTTTTTCCTGAATATTGGCGATATACTGAAGATAAAACTTCAACCTACAGTCAAGGTACACACTCAATGCTGATGGAGAAAAAGCGGTAAGCGACTCTCCTCTTTCTTGGATTACATAGCGCTCCATTAGTTGCTGAATTTCCACCTCCTTTTCTATGGTGATTGCATCCGTGTTTTTAAGGTCTACTGGAACATAGATCACTTCTTCTTCATCACTTATCCCCATTTCTACCATCATTTGCTGTATGTATCTGCTTTTTTCTCCTGCTTTCCCTTGATCTGAGGCAGTCGTATAGATCATATGTACTTCTTCAGCACTATGTAGCAAGCGATAAAATGTATAGGCGTAGATGGCGTCATTTTGTTCCTGTACTGGTAGTCCAAAAGCTCTTCTGATATTGAAAGGAATCATGGAGTTCAAAGCTCCTGATGGAGGAAAACTATCTTCATTCATATTACAAATAATGACCCTTCGGAAATCCAGGTTTCTAGATTCTAAAACACCCATGATTTGCAACCCTTGAAGAGGCTCTCCTTCAAATGGTAACTTGACCTCTCTGAAAATTTGTCTAAAAAGACTAATGAAAAACACAATATCTACTTTAGTGATCTGCTCTTGATCAAAAATAGCCTTTAAACGGTTGAGCTGTTTGAAGCATTGGTATAAATAAGACTGCTGAATGGGCTCCCCTTCTAGCTTAGCCGCTAAGGTTTCCATTAATTCCGACACATAAGGAAAAAGCTGATCCGTTGTTAACTTTTGAAAGACGAGTTTGAAAAAATCTCCCCCTTGATGCAATGCCTCCTGAGTAATATAAATCTGATTTTTCTCCTGCATTTCAGAAATCAAATGTTTCACATGTGCTGCATTTTCTGATTTCAGATAGATGGTTGACAACAGGTCTTTGATCTGCTTGTGATAAAACACAACCTTCCCTTCCTCCACTTTGACGTAGCGTTGTAACTCCCAAACAGCCTCTAGGAAAGCATAAACAGGAGCGTTTTTGACAGGATAACCCATGGTGACATTGACCTTCTCAATCTGCTCAGGAAGTGAATGAAGAATGGGAAAAAGCATCTGCTCATCAGGTAATATAAGTACTGTCTCTTCCCATGCCTTTTCTTCCTTTACTTCAGCTAGAAGTGCTCCTACCAAATTGGCTTGATTACTCTTCAAGGGAGTAGCATAGGTCTTGATCTTGGCTTGCTTGGTTTGGATCGAAGTCGGGATATCTTGAGGAAAAGTTGGCCCAAATATTTTATCTTTTTGATAATCTCTAAAAAAGAGCCCAGCTTCTTGATTTTTATCCGAAAGATAATAATCATCTATATCCCAATATATTTCTGCTTCAAATACCGATATAAAATGCTTAATCAGTCTTTCTTCAGTGGCTGTGAAGGCGTTGAAGCCTATAAAAACATATTGCTTGTCAGGCTTAGGAAGTGTCTCAATTTTCTCAGCAACTTGACGGTATAACTTACCAGAATAGGCCAATCCTGAAACATCCAATGAAGCTTGGAATGCTACATAAAGTGGTCCTAGTAACCTCCAAAATTTCAAAAACTTCTCTTGGTGAGTCTTATCCTGATGCTGAAAAGAACTCCAAAACTGCTTGATTAATTCTATCTGACTTTCAGACAGAAAGCTTAGGTCTGACTCCAAATCTTTGATTTCAGAAAGATAGTGGTACAATTTATTTGAATCAGACATAAATTGATCCACATCATTGAAATCTTTGAGAATCATTTCACCCCAGAAAAAGAACTTATCAAATGCTTCTGGCTCTGGATGAATCCCTTGATAGACCTTATACAGCTCAAAAATTAATGATAATTCATCAGCAGGCCGCTGTGCTGCATATTGATAAAAGACATCTTCGATGGTTTTGATTTCTGGAAGCCAGGTGGCTTGCTCAATCAAAGTACCCAAATGCTGTGTAAAAAAAAGACCAGCCCTTCTATTAGGAAGAACTATACAAAGATTCCGAAGATCCTGATGCTTGGATAAAATGTGCTGAGCTGTATTTTTTAAAAAGCTATTCATAAAGAGAAATGTTGTTAAACAAAAAAACGTTAAATGAGCAAGGATAAAAAATAATTGACATGGATTGACTTAAAAATTTTCAACAAAATCATTTAGATCGTTAAAAGTGTTGAACATGGCAAAATTTAAAACATAAGTATCCAAAATGTCGCACGTTGTGAAAGAAAAGGTATTACATTTTGCAAATTCTTATCAACAGACGACAGCAAACACCTCGTGCGCCATAGCCTAGCCAACTGAGCATGGAGTCGTACATTATACTTATAATTGTTTGGCTACGTATAAGTGAACAGATATACATAATTTAAAAATAGAGGTTCAAAAAAGCTTCGAATTTGTTATATTAGAAATCAAAACTTGAAAATCAATGAGAAGAGTAACTTTAAATATTCCAGAAAACAGGTACGAACTATTTATGGAATTAATAAAAAGTTTGGGTATAGAAAAAATCCAAGAAAAAGAAACAACCATTGAGTCTTCTGAAATAGAAAATTTACCAGAATGGCAAAAAGAAGAGATCCTTAGACGGGTAACAGCTGCTAAAGATTCTGATTATTTAACATGGGAAGAGCTAAGAGATTCCTTAAAATGAAAACCCAATACAAAATACTTTTTAACCCACTTGTAAGGAAGGATATTAAGAATAACATTGACTATTTTAATGAGACCTTAAAAGACGAGAAAATCACTTCAAGTTTTTTAAAATCTATTGAACGCATAATTACTCGTATTTCAAGCACTCCAGACCTATATCAAGTAAAATATTCCAATATAAGAATGGCACAAATCAAACCTTTTCAACATTTGATACATTTTTGGATTGACGAGAAAAACAAACAAATCAAAATTGAGGGGATTTTTCACCCCAGCCAAAACCCTAAATTATGGGCGAAACGCACTAATCAATAATCGATACGATTTCCCCATTTTCTAAATAACATAAATAGCCATTAGTAGACTTACCAGTCAGCTGCGCCACTAATTTCATATACTCCTGAATTTGATTTTTGTGGCTTTCACGAGCTTCTCCCGTCTTGAAATCTACAACCACCGCTTGGTCTTTCTTTAAAATAATCCTATCTGGTCTTTTCATTTTGCCTCCTGGCAACAAAATCCCTTGCTCTGCTAAAAGCAGACCATCTGTATCAAACCAGGATGAAAAGAGTGAATTGTCAAATAAGGCCTGAAGCTGACGGGCGACCTCCTCTTTTTCTTCCAAACTCAAACGACCATCGTAATAAAACTTATCCAAGAAGAGCCTGGTATCCTCCATACTTTTGGAAACTTCAAGAATTTCATGTACCAGTAAACCAAAGTTTCTTTTCTTTCGCTGCTCTAGGCCATCAGCTGAAAAATCTACAGCATATTTTCTAATTTGAAGTCGCTGTGCCCAGTTTTGATAGTTCCAGTTCAGAGCTCTTGGTGAGGACGTGGCTTTGACTAGAGCTTGCTTTTCTGGCCATGCTCCAAGTTCAAAAACTTTGGTCTCTGCATCATAGTATTCGGAGAACTTCAACTCCTCTCCTGAGGTTCTTGCCCCTGTCAAGGCCAACTGCAATTGCGCTTGGAGATTATTATGATTTTTGATGTCCTTTTTGAATGGCGCCATTCCTATGAACACCTCTTCCGCTCGAGTCAAGGCAACATATATCATATTCAAACTATCCAAATAAGCCATGATAACTTCCGAAGTATAGATATCGGCAAAATCAGATTTTGCCAATTGCTTATTCAATGTCAAAGGAATAATAGCTGACAAATTATTCTCTTGATCTTCAAAAGGTGCCCAGACCACATTACTTTTCCTTTGATCAAAAATATCCCATTTCAAAAAGGGCATGATGACCACCTTAAACTGCAGCCCCTTGGACTTGTGAATGGTCATGATACGCATGGCATTATGTCCCTCGGGGATTTTTACAGTTCTTTTGGTTTGGTTTTCCTCCCACCAATCCAAAAAACCTGCTAAATCTGCTCTGTTGCTGGAGGTAAAGTCATAAATAGCCTCTTTGAAACCTGAAATGTAGGCCTTTTCTACTTCGAATTCTTGCAAACCCAATAATGCGATCAATTCTTCTGCTGCCTCCATCAGGGGCAATTGTAAGAGCATTTTTTCTTTTGCATGAAACTCCTGCACTTTAGGCTTCATATAGTCTGGAATCTTTCCTAAAGCAAAAAGCTCGTGATTCACCTGCTCATCAGCTAATATAGCCCTGTAATACCACATGGTCTTGAACTGAACTTGATCATCAGGATTATGCAGATATTGAAGTCCTGCCAAAAGTGCTTTAACAGCTGCGGCTTTGAACAGGTACATACTTTCATTAGATAAAACATCAAAACTGTATTTGGAATCTGGATTTTCAGCACCATAAAGCATTAATGTATCTGCAATATCCTCACCTTGATCCTTTGTGCGAACCAAAAAAGCAATGTCTCTCAACTCATAACCTTTGTCTTGTAAAGACATAACCATATCTGGCAATCGAGACAAGGCCAATGCGTCAAATTTCCCTTCTTCCTCCAAATCTTTATCATCTTCCAAAAAACTGATTTGGACTTTTCCCTTAAACGGATATCGATCCTTACGTTCTGAAATTTTCTGAGACACATCCTGATATGCCTTTGCAATCAATCCATCGTCTGATGCAGCAAAGGCTGATTGAACCGTTTCTTCAAAAGATCGCGCAAGTGTTTTGAAAAGTGCGTTATTGAATTTGATGATATTAGGCAAACTTCTAAAGTTGGTATCCAAGTTATGATTTTGAATTTGCTCCTTACCAATCTCATCTTCTACCTGCTCAAGCAAAAGCTTCATCTCTCCTCCCCTCCATCTGTAGATAGACTGCTTCACATCTCCTACCAAAAGGTTCGTCTGTCCTTGAGCTAAGGAGTTTTCTAAGAGTGGCTTAAAGCTAGCCCACTGAAAGCCCGATGTATCCTGGAACTCATCTATCAGATAATTCTTAAATTGGTTTCCTACCTTTTCATAGATAAAAGGAGCATCATTTTCCTTGGTGATTTCCTTCAAAAATTCATTCGCATCAGAAATCAACAACATATTCTCCTCGTCCTTGAGAAGTGTGAGTTCTTCCAGCATGTTTTTAAAAACACCATAGACATAAATATGCTTTCCGATCATATCGAGGCTATTCCACTTGGCTTCAAGGGGTCGAAATTGCTCTAAAATTTGAGCAAGCCCTTGAGACCTCGCGGCCAAGATTTGGTCTTTCAGCTTACTGGTTTTGGTATACCAGCCCTCTTCTGTAAAAGGGAGCAGCGCATAGTTATCGGTCAAAGATGGGACTGGGGAATTTTTATCCCCAAGCTGATCAAACTTCTTGGCAAAGGAACCGCCTGAACCTTTGAAATCAGTCCATTCCAAGCCATTGGCCATTCTGATTTCGTTAGCTTGCTCTTTGAGCTTGACCGTGATATCGATCAGCTCTTTCTTTCTATCCTTTATAAACTGCTGGAGTTGACTGATATTTTTATTATCTGCCAAGAATGCACGAATTTCAGGTGCATATTTTTTAAAGTCTTCTTGAAAAATTTGCCTTCCAAGGTCCTTGATATTTTTACGGATGTCCCAAGATTTACCATTTTGGATTTGCTCTACGGCATAATCTACTAGCCATTTGTGAAGAAATTCATCTTCCATGACTTGCATCACGACCCTATCTACCACCTTTTCCAAGACAGCATCTTGATCCAGTTCAACTTCAAATTTGGCGTTGAGATCCATCTCTCTTGCAAATGCACGTACTACACGCTGAAAAAAACTATCAATGGTGCTGACTGAAAATCTGGAATAATCATGTAAGATTGCCGTAAGAGTTTGAGAAGCGCGCTGCATCACTTCTTCTGGTCTGAGGTTCAAAGCAGTCATGATTTCCGCATCCATTTTCTGAGTAGGATCTACGGCAGTTTTCAATCGCTTCAGTTCTTTGATGATCCTTTCCTTCATTTCTTGCGTGGCCTTGTTGGTGAAGGTTACAGCAAGGATAGACCTAAAACTCTCAGGGGTTGTAAGCGCCAGTTTGAGGTATTCCATGGTCAGGGTATATGTTTTACCTGAACCTGCGGAGGATTTATAAATGATGAAAGGCATGGTCTGCATAGTTAAAAATTAATATAAGCAAAACAAACCTAATTCAGCTAAATAAAAAAGAAATTGACAGAAGGTGTCTGGAATAAAAAACTCCTTCAACAAACTTAGCTTAAGGGATAATCAAATCATACCCATATAAATTCAGCTTATTTCACAATAATGCATCCCACAATATTTCAACTGGATGCTTAGCGGATCTTTGTGTTCCATCTATGATTTGATGTCTACAGGAAGTACCAGGTGCAGCTATCAGTACTTCAGCATCAGCTTTTCTCACAGCAGGGAATAGTACCATCTCCCCTATTTGCATGCTGAGCTCATAATGTTCGACCTCGTAGCCAAATGACCCTGCCATCCCACAGCAGCCAGAAGGAATTACTTCGACTGTATAGTTTTCTGGCAAAGTCAATATCTTCTGTGTCCATGAAATAGATGACAAGGCCTTTTGGTGGCAATGGCCGTGCAATTTGATCGTTCTCGACTCTTGAGTAAATGAAGCTGAAGTAATATTCCCTGCCGCTATTTCTCTCCCTATAAATTCATCTATGGTGAGTGTATGGAATTTTAACTTTTTAGCTGCATCTACCAATTCCCTAGATACCAATCTTGGGTATTCATCTCGGAAACTCAAAATCGCCGATGGCTCTATTCCAACCAAAGGAGAATTCCCATCAATAATATTATGGAATATGCTCACATTGGCATCTGCATGCTGACGCGCTTTTTCTAAAAGCCCTTTAGATAGCGCCGAGCGACCACTCTCCTCATGATCCACTATTTTGACCTCATAACCCAACCTATTTAAGAGCTTGATTGCTATAATTCCTATCTCTGGGTCATTGAAATTGGTGAATTCATCGATAAAAAGATAGAGGGACTTGACATGCCTGTTCGGCTTTGTCAATCCAGCATAGTGTTGCTTATACCAAGACCTCAGGCTTTGAGATGCTATCTTTGGTAGGCTCCTTTGTGGAGCTACTCCTAAGAATGACTTCATCCATCCACTCGTGAGCTTATTAGAAAGACCGAAATTAGCCAAGCCAGAAACTCTTGATCCAATCTCATTCAAATCATTGATATAAGCAAACGCTTTGGATCTGAGGGGTATTCCATGCGCTTTATAATATTGATACTGAAACTCCGCTTTCATAGATGCCATATCAACATTTGAAGGACATTCTGCTGTACAACCCTTACATGAAAGACACAAATCCAATGCTTCTTTAATTTCTGGGTGGTCAAAAGCATTTCCTCTTTTATCCAAGGTCAGAAACTCTCTTAATGTATTGGCTCTCCCCCGAGTAGTATCTTTTTCATTGCGAGTAGCTTGGTAGCTCGGACACATCGTCCCTCCAGACTCTGGGAGTTTTCTACAATCTCCAGAGCCATTACACTTCTCTGCCATTCTTAAAATGCCACCCACTTGATCGAAATTAAGTATCGTATCATGGACGGGTGTTTTCATCTCTGCTTCATAGCGAAGTGATGAATTCATTGGTGCCGTATCCACTATCTTGCCCGGATTAAAAATATTATCAGGGTCCCAAGTGTATTTAACTCGTCTAAAGAGCTGATAATTTTCCTCCCCTACCATCAAAGGAATAAAAGGCGCTCTTACTCTCCCGTCTCCATGCTCTCCAGAAAGTGACCCATTGTATTTTTTCACCAATTTGGCCACATCAAGAGAAATATTATAGAATGCTTCTTGATCCTCCTTTTTCTTCAGATCCAAAATAGGCCTCAAATGTATCTCCCCTGCTCCAGCATGGGCATAGTGAACTGGCTCTTGTCCATAGGCCTCCATCATTTTGTCAAACTCTTCAATGTAAGCTGCCAAATCCTCAATATCCACAGCAGTATCCTCTATACAGGCTACGGCCTTTCTATCCCCAGGAATGTTTGCCAATAAACCTAACCCAGCACTTCTCAAAGCCCAAGCAGACTTGGTCATGCTTGGTTCTATCACAGGATAAGCATAACCTAAGGCAGCATATTGTAAGTCATTAATCAAAAGTTCAGCCTTCTGCCTAGCTTCAGCCTCAGACTTCCCTGTAAACTCCACCATCAAAAGTGCCATAGGATCACCTTCTACAAAGTAGCGATTTTTGCTGTACTCAATACTTTCTTTGGTACAATCTAAGATTATCTTATCCATCAACTCCACCGCCGTAGCATGATGCTTCATTGCTACTTGAGCAGCTTTCATGCTCTCATTGATGGTTTCAAAATGTGCCGCTACCACGACTTCTACAGGGTCCGGTAGTGGATCCAAAGAAATTTTAATTTCTGTGGTAAATGCCAAGGTTCCCTCAGATCCTGTCAGTAATTTGCAAAAGTTAAAAGCTTCCCCTCCTGCTGTGAAAATCTCAGAATCCAACAAATAATCCATTGCATAGCCTGTGTTCCTTCTATGAATGGATTTTTTAGGAAAATTCTCACGAATATTCTGCTGCGTTTTCTTATCCTGAAGCTCCTCTCTAACTTGTCTATAAAGTACACCTTCTAGGTTTTCTAATTGACATTTCTGTTCAAACGTATCTAGATCAACTGCGCCAAAAATAGCCGACTGTCCATCACTCAAAATCACTTTCAGTTCCATGACTTTCTCTCTGGTCGTACCATATACAATAGATGTAGTCCCTGAGGAATTATTACCTACCATCCCTCCGATCATCGCCCGATTTGCAGTAGATGTGATCGGACTAAAGAAAAGTCCACGAGGTTTGAGAAATCTATTGAGTTCATCTCTGACCACTCCAGGCTGCACCTTAACCCACCGTTCTGATTCGTTGAATTCCAGAATCTTGGTAAAATGCTTAGAAACATCTACCACGATCCCATTCCCAACACACTGACCAGCTAATGATGTACCTGCTGTTCTTGGAATCAACGATGTCTTATGCTCTCTGGCAAATACGATCAATTTTTGAATATCAATCTCCGACATCGGAAAAGCAACTGCAAGAGGTATCTCTCTATACACAGAGGCATCAGTGGCATAAAGTGTTGTAGTCAAAGAATCGAATTTCAACTCTCCCTGAAGTTGATTTGCTAACTCTTTTAATCTTGGCAATAGGTTTTGTTGATCTGGGGTCATGATTCAAAAATAGGCAATTGATACAAAGCAATATTAATTTTTTGTAGAGAAAAACTTCTAATCATTGAAAATTCATTAATTATTTCTCAACACATCTTTTCAACCATACAAACATTTGGACTGTTTAATATTTAACTCATTTTGTTTGGAGATACAAGTTGATTATATTGAGTCAAACAAAGCAATAAGTTATGGCAGGCGGTACATCAGGATTTACCATGATTCAGTCAACAAAGGATAATCGAAACCTCCGATCAGGAAGAAATAAGATGTCGGATAGTCCCTATGTACGTCCACATGTCAAAACTCAAAACAATGACCCTGAATTATACACAGAATTGATTGCAGAACGATTTGAAAGAAAGTCACAAAGTAGTCAGTATTCAATACTGATTTTCGTAATTCTTGGGATCTTGATCAGTACATTTTTTTACATTTTAATGGTCGGCTAAACCCAACAGCCAGACAGCCTTATTTTTTTTGAATCCCAGTTTTTCTATCTTTCTCCAAAATCCCAAGCATCTATGTTTTTCTACCTTTCTCAATTTCTCAGCTCCTTGGTCATGCCATTGAGTATTTGTATGATTTTGATTGTTTTTGGATTAGTCAAAATCAAAAAAAAAGCAGGAGTAAAATCTCTCGCTAGTGGAGTAATTTTACTGTTTTTGTTTAGTAATCAATTTCTGAGTAATGAAGCTATCAATGCTTGGGAACCTGACTACAAGATTATTGCTTCACTACCTGAATTCGAATATGGTATCGTGCTAACTGGAGTTACCAACTTGAGCAAAGAAGTGTATGACAGAACTTTCTTCAACAAAGGCGCTGATAGGGCCACACAAGCTATACAGCTCTATAAATTAGGGAAAATCAAAAAAATCCTGATCACGGGAGGCCAAGGCTTAAATCCTAGCAATCCCAATACAGAGGCCGAACTGCTTAGGGATTTCATGTTGATCGCTGGAGTTGAAGAGGCCGATATACTGATAGAAAATAAAGCCAAAAACACCTATCAAAATGCAGCATTAACCAAGGAGATTTTCAATCAAAATAATATTCCCGCTGAGCAAACACACCTATTGATTACTTCCGCTTTTCATATGAATCGTGCTAAGGGTTGTTTTGACAAGGTGGGTTTATCAACTGAAACTTTCCCGGTTGACTACTATGGTTACAATAGGAAATTTGACTTGCCTATCTTAATTTATCCTGATCCTTATGCTATTTTTATATGGCAAAAGCTCTTCAAAGAGTGGGTAGGTATTGTCATGTATAAAGTTGCCGGTTATTTATAATTATGATTTTCTGCAATTGCACTTTTAGATAGCCAACAAACCACTGATGTACTAGGAATGCTAAAAATTAATACCTAAAATAAAGCAGTCACCTGCATACGTCCTACATGTACCAATCGTCCCAGACCTTGGGAGTTTCTTCCTTCGTAGACCATATTCATCTGTAAGCCTTCGCCTATTTTTTGAAGCCAATTGAAGGTCCAGGTGAGGTTATTTCCTACATTTAATGCTTGGAGCATTTCATATCCAGTGGGTGAGTTTGGTTGTCCATTGTAATCGATCCGCGTATATTTCAGGTTTGCATTCAGTGTGGTCTTGATCGCTTTGGCATACCTGAAATCTAATCCCAACTGATTAAGAATGGCTTTTTCTTCAATCTCCTGATTCGCAATATTAACCTTATCAGTATATTGATACATAACTGTGGCTCGGAAGATACTGCTAGGTTGCCAAGCAAGCTCTGGACCCAATCCATATTGCTCTATATTATAATTTCTATTTTCTAAGAAATCGGAAGCTGCATTTCTATTTCCTGACATCAGCAAAAACCTCAAATTCAAAGTAGGATTGAAGTTGAATCGAGTATTAAGCCTCCAATCTTTCTGAAGCAAATCATCAAAGCCACCTGCAAGCAACTGTTTATTTTGACTGTCAAAAACAGAGAGGTCAAAGCCATACTTAGGCGATGCTCTATTGAAGAAAAAGGAGCTTCTAATCACCTGTCTCACTGAGATCAAGTCTTCATCTGCAAAACCTCCTACAAAAGGATTGATCCTTTCCCAAAACTCATTAGATGTGATCTTTTTCTCAATACTCAAACTTGTCGTGTTTGAAAACTTTTGGAGAAATACCTTCATCCCTTTTTCCTTTCTCCAAGCGTCTGGAAACTTGGCATTGAGCCTATAATTGAAAATAGTAGAATAAGCTTGAATGAAATCTGTCGTCGGGACAAACACTTTGATGAAGTTTTTTTCCTCAGGGTTCACGGCTACATAAAATTCATTCAGTTGCTGTACTCCATCCCCATTGTCATCCCTCCAAGCATGCGTACCCTCTCCTGTGGGAACAGGGAGAAAGACAAATTCTCTCCTGAATTCTCTCCCGTTACCCAAAGCATAAGAAAGTTCATTTCGCAGATTCCCTTCAAAGAGATTACTGAGATAATCGATTTTCCCTAGAACTGTGGTTTCTACTTCTTGTGCCAACCGAACAAAACGAAGTTCTCGGTAAGTGAATGTTCCCTTGAAATCATGATTCCCAAATCGTCTTCGTAAACCATAATTCGTGGCAAAAGCCTCTGTATCCGCCACCAACTGCCCCGCTACCGGGAACTTATCTTCTCGCCAACTCACATCTGCAAAAAAAGAATAGGGTAAGGTATCATTAGACTTGATATAGATCAGCTGTTCCAAAAAGTTCATGGCAGTGCTTACTACAGAGTCTGTCTCCACATTACTTACAGCATTCCTGTCTAACATCAGCCTATAACCTGGGACTAAGTATTTACTTTTATAACTCACATCACCTGTATACCTAAGCCAATCAGAGTTGAGATTCCGAATATCGCTGTCAAGCTTGAAGAATTCATTTTTGACATAGATGCGCTTACCCACAACCTGATTGAGCGTAGCCAGGTGTTGTGTACCTGCAAGAATTTCGCCTCTATTTCTCAAATTGAATCTGTAAGAAAATGCCTGATCAGCATCCTTCCTTAGAGACACTTCGGTATTGAAAATGCGCTCGTTGGCAGAAGATTGTAAATCCTCCTGGGTCAAACTCCAATCTCTATCAAATTCAATATATCTCAATCGATCAATGAAGCTAAAGCTGGAAGAGTTATACTCAAATTCAGTAAGTGCATTGAATTTATATCCTTTTGCTTTTTGAAAACTTCTATTCTCTGACAGTATTCCCGACTTCAACGCAAAACCACTATTATCTTCATTGTCTAATTCTGAAAATAAATTATCATCCGTATTTGAAAATGCAAATTCTGTATAAGCTTGTTCATGCGCGCTTAATTTGACCCTAGTACCTGCAGTGAGCATTTGCCGCTTGTTGGGGGCTGGCAGTTGGGAAAGTATGGAAAACCGACCCTGAGGCACTCCATTTACTCTGGGCACATATTCATAAACAGGACCATTCGCTACTTGCTGTGAGCGGATATAATCCCCATTTCTTTGACCTACCTCTGAGAAACTGACTGCAAAAAAAGCTTCTTCGGGATTGGTGGAGTATTCATAAAAAACGACAGGCAGTCCTCTATCATCAAATGATTCCAGTCTTCGATATAGAATCCTATTTGGGTCGAAAGCAATGGAATCAACTCGAGGTACTGCAGCCGCTTCTAGGTTGTCCCCAACTGAAGCTAACAGACTTTTTTCTGCATCCGAAAACTCAAAAAACAAGGGTCTGTTCCTATTATCTTGTTCTCTATAAAAGTTCATGTAGAGAGACACATTTTCTGTTTCTTGAATATGGTTCGCTGTAAGAATTGACCTAGAATAATTCCTCTCAGCATACTCAAAGTCAATTCTTACCCTGGAATATTGAGTAATCAGTACATTGGGTGTGAAGGTGATTTCCCCTTGGTTGTAATCTATGACATAATCATAGTTAAAACCCCGCTGCAATTGCTTCCCATCCAAAAAAACTCGCTCTGAATTGGCCATGATAATGACAAAACGTTCGTTTTGAGGACCGGGAATCCTGTATGGGCCCAAAGTACCTTCAAAAATCTCCAATTGTATCGAGGCAAACTTTCCCTTTGCCACAGATGCAGCCGCTTGAGTTGACACCTTCCATTTATCTCCTATTTGGTAATTTGTGGTGAGTTGTGCTCCCTGTACATTTTTATAGTAGCGCAAAAATTCAGATTTTCTTTGCCTCAAAACCACATCCCCAGCTGCTAAATTGAATTTATCATTATAAATCTCCACCAACACATTATCAAAGTCTTGCAACTGCTGTGTATTTCCCTCTGGCTGAAATGGTACATTTTGATCTGTGATACTCGCCCTGATGTTAAGGTTTTCGGATAGTTCTCCTGACATCTGCAAGTTTAATGAAGAGTTTACGAAAACATTCTGAGTATTACCAAATGACACTCCTCTAGTCAAATTACCTGACTTATAAAGGTTAGTAGACGGAAAAAGCTCCTCTCGAAAATCAAAAGCAGGAATAGCTTGCACCCTATTATCTCTAAACATGGCCATGGAATCATAATCCTGCATCAATGTCCTCCTGGCTACCGTCTGATGCAAGCTATAGGGAAATGTCTGATAACAAATTTGAAGCGAATCCGTTCTCAAATCTTCCTCGAGATCAACTTTGATTGCACCAGAGTTCAAGCTGTATTTAAAGGTATAAGCTTGCTTATTTTTGTCTTGGATTTTGATGGTTTCTTCAATGACGGAAAGTGAATCTAACAAAGTCCAACTTTTGAGCTGTTCTACAGCAAACCACTTACAGTTCTCTTCCTGAGCGCTGACCCAAGATGATGAAAGTATGATGATCCCCAGCAGTAAAAATCTTCTCAAAGCAAACATTTAATGACTAATATGTTTACTAAGGTAATATTTTAGACGATAAAATAATGTTACTTTTTCAGGTAGATGAATGCTTATCAGTGATTATCATTGACTAGTCAAGTCAAATGTTAAATAGAAGGTTGTACCTTTTCCTAATTCTGTTTCAAACCATATATTCCCACCTGCAGTCTCTACTCCTCTCTTAGCGATTGCCAATCCCAGACCAGAGCCTTCTGATTTGGTACTAAAATTCGGAATGAATATTTTATCCTTCAGATCATCCGAGATTCCCTTGCCATTATCTTTGATTTTTAAGACAACCTTACTTTCATCTTTCACTTCCAAAGTCACTTCAATTTTTGGCTTCTTGGGAGGCTCTACGGCTTGGATACCATTGATGATCAGGTTAGCGATGACCCTCCCAAACAACTGGTCATCTCCTATGACCATAAGCGGGACTGCATTGGTTTTGTCCTCAAGTTTCAATGTTCCCTTTTCTCGATTCTTAAACAACTCTATGCTCTCTTGCACCACAATTCTAAAGTCCATGATTTCATTTTTAGGCAATGGCATCTTGGCAAAAGTAGAGAATGATGTAGCGATATCACTCAGTGTATCCACCTGATGAATCAGCGTTTCTATCGGTTTTTTGAGTTTTTCCGTATCATCTAATTTACCCATCGTCTGAAGTCGAAGTAGATGCTGAAGGGTAAGCTTCATAGGAGTAAGTGGATTTTTGATCTCATGAGCCACTTGTTTAGCCATTTCCCTCCATGCTGATTCTTTTTCAGTATTGGCAAGGGTCTTCTTACTTGCTTCTAGCTTAAATAGCATGTTATTATATTCGTTGACAAGTAGACCTATCTCATCGTCTGTAGGCCAGTACATGGGTTCATTACTGTCCAAATCTGTATTTTTCAGTTTTTGAGTCAACAGATTGAAAGGAAACGTCAGATTCTTCGATACGAAATAAGAAACAAAAAGGAAAATGATGAAAATCAGCACAAAAATATTGGCAATATTACTCAATACATCTGCAATCAATAAATCAAGTTCAGACTCGGATTCGAAAAAAGGAATTGAAACAATGGCGCGAATCTGCTGACTATCTGAGGATCGGATTGCTAGATATACAGTTTTGAAATTCAATTCCCCGATACTTTCTTCGAGTAAGGATCTATTATTCTGCTTTTCGATTACCTCAGAGATCGCTCTAGGATTAATATATTTAGTCAATATTCCTTTATCAAAAGTATTTGGCTGAGAAGTAGCCAATAGATGTCCTTCAGAATCATAAACGTTGATCTCTACATTGGTGGTGCCCGCGAGGTTATTGACCATTTCTACAAAATCATCTCGATCAGCTTCACCTATCGCTTGCCGCTCCAATACTGCAGATAGATTATCTCCCACCAAGGACGCTTTTTGAAAGTACTGCCTATGTAGTTCCTCCCTGTAAGAGTTGGTCAATAATCCAATGATAATCAAACTAATAATTAGAATCGGGAAGAAGAAAGCAAAATTCAGATACATCTGAAGCTTGGTAGCATAATTAAAATTGAAATTTCGAACACCATTTCTAAGCGTAAAGCAGAGGATACTCAATAAAGTCAAAATAATGAAGGCTACGAAAAACAAAGAAATATCAGCTAAAATGTAATAAACAGGATAAACTGGCGTGGAGACCACCACCATTCTTTCTTCATTCTCTACAGCTAGATGATGATACTTTCTAAGATAAATCCCTGATGATTTCAGCTTGGGATTAGTCTGAAACATCTCTAAATCTAATGCCCTATAATTAAATATACCAACTGAATATGAAAGCCTACCTTCCTCAAAAACAGCAAAATCAAAATCTCTTTCTCCATAATTGACATTGTATTTCCTATCCATCAACAGCTTAGGAAACACAGCCGAAGGTTGAATTTTCAGTTGTCGCAATTCCAGAAAAACAGTTCCAATGAAATTGTCATCTCTATATAATGGGATAAAAACCACATACCTATTCCCAAAGCCTTCCTCTAGCCCTTTGACAAAGTATAAATCTCTAACTGATGTTGCATTATCACTTTTGATGTAGGCCATTCGCAGGTCTTGTAGCTTTTCCTCAGATAACCGATCTATGACGTTATCACCGATTGCATTGAATACCTTTACCCTTAGATCGTATTGATCAAAGTAATTGATGATATGAAATTTTCTAATTTTCCTTTCAATTGCCTCGTTAGATTGGAATGGATCGATAAGGGTGTTTTTTATAAAAAGATCGTTCTTGATCCTTTCCATGATGCCTGCTAAATAAAACTCGGCCATAACATCATTTTCTACTAGCTGCTGTGTACCAAATCTAACTTTAGCTTGAAGCTGCCTTTCCAAAAAAACCTCATGTGAAGCTATTCCAGTAATCACAGCACCAATAAGACAACCAAAGAAGAATGTCAAAAAAGTATTGAAGCCTAACTTGAAAATATTCTTGTAAAGCTCAAAACTGATGATTGAAAACAAAAGAATGAAGTGAGCAGAAAAGGCAATAAAGTAAACCCAATTGTAATACCCAAGAAAAACTCCTACAGGGACAGAAAAATAGAGCAAAATCCTCAAAGCTACAATCTTCTCAATTTTCTCTCCACTCAACACTAAATTGATCCCTAAAATGGAAAAAAGTAAATACATCGCTCCTCCGAAAAATATAATCAGTAAACTGATTAGCTTGAAATAATCAAAAGATGGAATCGACAGAATATTGAGGTCCCATTGACTATTGCTAAGAATATTAATGTAGAGACCATAAAATAACATCAACAAAATTGTTGACCCTGTATATGCAAGAAAGACAAAAAGACCTGGCTTGAAGCGAGATCTAAATTGATTGAATTTTTGTTGAAAACTTTTCCCTGCGAAAACAGCCAAAATCAATAAAAAAATTATCAATGAACATATTGTATTTAGTAATAAATCTCCCAAACTAGGATTGAACCAAGAAGAAGCATACTTACTAGAGTCAAATAATTCGAAGTCAAAATAATCTTGAGGAAAGTGAAAAAAGAGCATAAAAGCCCTAATCGTCAATAATATCCCCAATGAATAAACAATAGCTAGATTACGCTTGCCCTTGTACCATATAGTAGATACTAAGCCATAACCTAGAATAACTACAAGTGAGAGCAAGGAAAAAAAGAATACTAAAAGTGTGATATTCTTTTCTTTGGTCACGGGCTGATAGCCTGATTCAAACCTTATTGAAAATATATATTCTCCTTTGATACTCTTCAGATGAGCTGATGCTAAAGCGTCAGCTTCAGAAAATAATTGAACTCTATTGTTGCCAAACAATTCTGGATTCAACCCAGTTCTCAAAAAATCATTTTGAACTTCTCTTTTATAATTGAGCGGATATAGTTGTACCAACCAGTAGGTACTTTCCGCTCTCTTTACATTTCTTAATCTGAGATAATAAATGGCTCTGCTATCTTCATATAACTGGTGTGCTCTGGATTTATCAATATTTTCTAAATCGGGAGAATGAAGAAAGTTTGACCAAAAAACAAGCTGATCTGAAGCATCAAATAAAAAATAAGGATGGTGATTATCAATAATTAACTTCGAAAAATTAAGTGTATCCTCAGGTCGATTATTCATCAATAAAGTTATGAAATCCTCGTCGAACTCCTTTTCTATCTCGTTGATTCTCTCCTGAATTGGATCTGAAAATTTATCAATTGAATGTCCTCTTCCAACAAAATAATTCATCGCCAATAGAATCCCTATGGCGAAAATGGATGATAAAAGAATCAGTCGTTTTTTCTTGAGCATAATCTTGATAAAAGTAAAAAAGCAAAGTCTATTATCAAACTTTGCTCCTTTTATTACTAAATTCAAAAATCATACTAAAACTTTTCTCCCTGAAAGATAAATTTAGACTTTCTCTTTTTTGCATTTCTGTACCATAAGAAACCAATCACAGCAGCAATGAGATATGGCATGGTGAAGAGGTACAAAATACCCGTATTCAAACCAGCACCAATCGTAGTTTCACCATTGCTGACGTTATTCTCTACTGAAGCTCTACACATGGCACATTGTGCAAATGAAGATATTTGGATCATCATTGACCCAATGAATAAAAAGAAGATTTTTGAAAGCTTTGTCATGACTTTAATAACGCTGGAATTCAAAAGATAGTTTAGAAGCTATAATAAGGACTGATCATTAGGTATACTACCACCCCAGTTATAGTCACGTAGAGCCATATTGGATAGGCAAACCTCACTACTTTTCTATGCTTATCCCGCTGATCTGTATAGCCATAATAATACGCCAACAATATAGGAAATAGAGCCACAGCAGCTAGAATAATATGTGTGATCAATATAAAGAAATATACAGATCTAATCCATCCTTCTCCACCAAAGGAAGTACTTTCAGCTGAAGCATGATATATCACATAAGAAACCAAAAATACCGCTCCCAAGGTAAAAGCAGTAGTCATGGATGCACGATGCAATTGTATATTTTTATTCTTTATAAATATCAATCCAGCAATCAAAGCAATAGTAGCAGCAGTATTGATCACTGCGTTGAGATGAGGTAAGAAATATACCCAATCACTCGCCAAATCTAATTTAGTCGGCATAAACAGCAATACAGCAACCACTATAGGAACAGCCACCGCTATCACAGTTACTATCCTAATAATCCCTTTGTCCTCTGCATTATTCATTAAACTATTCTTTTCCATACAACAAGATTTTTGTTTCTACTATCAAACGATCAACTTCTTCTCTATTGGTACCACTATAATATCCTCTGATTCTTCCCTCTTCATCTACCAAGACAAATTTATCAGAATGAACAAAGTCATCAGGAACCCCCTCACCATCAATAGTAGGTAATATAAATCCACATCTAGCAAGATCATATATCTCAGATTTGTCACCCGTCAGAAAATGCCACTTACCTGGGGTAGCTCTATGCAGGTCTGCATAAGACTGAAGGATCTCAGGCGTATCATACTCTGGATCAATTGATATAGAATAGATTTGTACATCGTCATTTTGTCTAAACACATCATCCACACGCTCCATTTCAGTAGACATCACAGGGCAGATACTTGGGCAAGAAGTAAAGAAGAAGTCTACAATGGTAACCTTACCTTTCATCTCCAAGCTTCCAATTTCCTGATTGAGATGAGAAGTAAACCTAAATTCTGGTATCCTATGCTGTTTACCATCTTCAAAATCACATTCCAAAAAAGGATTATCTACACCCGCCTCGTAATAAATTGGGATATCATAACTATTTGTACTCATTGTCTTCAAAAAGACGATAATTAGAACAGGGATCATTAAGATACATAATAACACAAAGCCCTGTAAAATCCTTAGTCCCTTCATAAGTTTTAATTTAACATATAACAAAAAAGTAGGTTGGAGAGTCTACCCCCAACCTACTTTTTTTTTACAAAAGGAAATTATTACCACCTTAACATAAAGATATCGGTACCTTCACGCATCAAAGCAATCACCAACCATACCAAGAATATAAGCGGGACTATGATCGAGTAAAATAAAGGCTTTGCCTCCTCACCAAGGTGCATAAATTCCATCATGATATATTTGGCTTTCCAGATTGTCAAGACAATAAAGAGGAAATAAAGTAAAAGTCCTCTATCCATAGTGAAAGCCATCAAGAATTCAACCGCAGTGATCGCCAATAGGATCCCGGCTGTTTTCCAGATTTTCATAATTTTAGCATTATCTCTAGGAATTACTTCCAAGCTAGTTTTATTTTCTTGTGCTGCCATAATAAATATGCTTATAAGTTCTTTAGATTAAGTAGAAGAAGGTAAATACAAATACCCATACAAGATCAACAAAGTGCCAATAAAGACCGATTTTTTCAATCATTTCATAATGACCTCTTCTTTCATATACCCCGACTGCTGCTTGGTAGAATGCTAAGAATAACAATACTACACCAATTGTAACGTGGAAACCATGAAAACCTGTAATGAAGAAGAAGAGCTGAGCAAAAGCCGCAGGACCATATTCATTCACCACCAAATTGGCTCCATAGATGGTTTCTGTAACAACTTGATTGAGTGAGTTTACATAAGTCAATACAGCTCCGTTATCAGAACCGTGGATAAAGTGTGACCACTCCCATGCTTGACAACTAAGGAATGTAATTCCACCAAGCAAAGTCCAAAGCATCCATTTGACTACATCATCTTTATCATTTCTATGACCTGCTTCTACCGCCAAAACCATAGTAACTGAACTCATAATCAAAATAAAAGTCATCAATCCTACAAAGACCAAAGGCATATGAACCCCATGAAAAAATGGGAAAGCATCAAACACTAATTCTGGGATAGGCCAATATTCATTGGAGCCTTGGAAAGCATCCATAGTACCTGAGTAAGCAGGATAGCTCACGCGAATCGCAGCGTAAGTAATCAAAAATGCGGCAAATGTAAAGATATCTGAAAGTAGGAAAAACCACATCATGAGTTTCCCATAACTGGCTTTTAGAGGTTCATTACCACCTCCCCAGATTCCTCTTTTGGAGCTAACTCCGATCGCTGTTGCAGTCGTCGACATATGAATTAAATTAACTTTATATTTAATGATTAAGTTGCAAGAACATAAATAAGTATAACCAAAGACCTCCTAAGAAATGCCAATAAGTCACGCACATCTCCATTGGAGTCATAGATTGAGAATGTACTTTATATCTAAAGGACGAAATTAATACAATAATTAGAAATATCACACCGCTGATCAAGTGTAATGCATGCAATCCTGTAAAAACATATAAGAATGATCCTGCGGGATTACCCACAAAATACACATCCTTATCTACTAAAGCTACCCAACTGTACCATTGGCCAATTAGAAAAAGAATTCCTAATATGACCGCTATTGACATCCCCAGCCTTACTTGGACAAGCTCATCTTTTTTAGCAGATACATATGCCCAATGAAGAAATATACTGCTCAGTATCACAATGCCTGAAGTATAATAGAATATATCAGGTAAGGTAAATTCCAACCAGTTTCCCTCGGACTGCCTTACTATGTAAGCACTTGTCAGCGCTGCGAAAATCATCACAACTGTCACCATAAACAACCAAAGTGCAAACTTCTTTGGATGCATGGAAATTGGTTGTTCCGCTCCTTCTATGTATGCGAATTTTTCCTCCATCTTAAACCTTATCTAATAAATACGCAATTTGAACTATTGGGAGATACAAAAATGAACCAAACATGATCTTCAAAGCTGATTTTCTTGAACAATCTCTCATCAACGAAAAGGTCTGAGCTAAGAAAAGTACACCACAAACTGTCGCTACTATTCCTGAGTTAATCCCTGTTAAGCCAAAATAAGTAGGCAACAACCCAAGTGGGAGTAAAAACAAGGTATAGATCATAATTTGAATCGCCGTGTTGAGATCCTTCTTACCACCTGAGGGCAATAATTTGAACCCTGCCTTTTTGTAATCTTCATCACTTACCCAGGCTATGGCCCAGAAATGAGGGAATTGCCAAACAAATTGAATTCCGAAAATAATCAAGGCTTCATGCGAAATCATACCCGTAGCGGCAGTCCATCCCAATAGCGGAGGCATAGCTCCAGGAATTGCTCCAACAAAAACTGCGATAGGCCCAACCCTTTTCAGTGGGGTGTAAACAAAAACATAAAGAATCATACTTAATACTCCCAAAGCAGTAGTCAAGGGATTGGTAAATAACCAAAGTATGCTCACCCCAATGAAACCTACTATTGTAGTAAACCAATAAGCCTCTGATAGTGATATTTGTTTTAAAGGAAGAGGTCTATTTTGAGTTCGCTTCATAAGCTTATCATAATCTCTTTCCCATATTTCGTTAGCAGCTCCTGAAGCACCACTAATTAGAAAACCACCAATCATCAGGGCGAAGAATCTACCCCAAGAAAAAACAACTCCAGAATCTCCTAGAATAAACCCAAACACCGCAGAGAAAGTAACCAATGCACTCAGCCTGAATTTAATCAATTCGTAATATGCCTTTGCTCTAAAAGCAATTGCATCGAACAGTGTGTTTTCAACAATATTTAAAGTCCTCATGAACTAACTGTATCTATTTTTAATTTATTCTGATCAAAAAGGTTCAATAACAATAAGAATTGAATCCCTATAATCAGTCCACCCAATAAAAGGTGTATAGGCTGTAGGAAGGCAGGAATAGCAAAATAAGCCATGCCAACTCCCGTCAATATTTCAAATACAATTACTATAAATAGTAATTGAGATAATTTGAAGATTCCAGAATTACGAAGTGAGTATTTATAAACCTTATAAATAAATAACAGATGAATCCCTAACAACAACAAGGAATAAGACCTATGTATAAGAAAAGGCAATCCCAGCTGTTCAATCCAAGTTCCTCTCAACAAATTGCCCATCGCTGTAGCAACTTGATCGATTTCTTCTCTCACCTGCGTACCCAAGACTATTTGAACTATCATGAGTACAAAACCGACCAATAAAATCACGGAAAGTCTTTTGGATTTCTCTGTTCTTAACTTAATCTCCTTACCAATATGATGTGCTCTGAAATGTATGTAGATTAATATACAAACCAAGAACAGTGCTAACAGCATATGTATGGTAATCATCCAAGTAAGCAAATTGGTAGAGACTACAATGGAACCTATCCAACCAATAAACAAAACGAGGATTAAACTGCCGACAGATAAAATAGGTATTGCTTTATCTTGACTCCATAAAGGAAAAGATTTGTAAACAGTAAGTATAATCAAAAGACCAATGATGACGCCTATTAAGCGATTTACATATTCTATCCAAGTTTTAGTAGCATTAAACTCCTCCTCAATTAGAATAGACTTATCATTTCTTATCTCTTCTGCCTTATTCGCAAAACCTAATTTCTCTAAGCTAGCTACAAAGCGATCATTTTTTTGGAGCCGCTTTTCAAGGTATATTTCCTGATAATCATTTGGGAGCTGATTCACGCTCGTAGGCGGAATCCAGCTCCCAAAGCATTTAGGCCAATCGGGACAACCCATACCAGAACCGGTACTTCTGACAATCCCACCAACCAATATCAGAAAATAAACAGCTATCACAGTGATCAAAGAGATTCTGCGAAAGCTGCTAATTGATTTAAGATTCTTTTGATTCATTTGCTACCAACACTTCCTCTTCTTCTGCAATAATTTCCTTCTCCAGTTTAACCAATTCCTGTTCATGAGGAAGGTTAGATTCAGGAGTAGCAGACAATGGAACTGTTTGCATAATGAAGTCTTCTTTCGCACCTGGCTTGGAATAATCATATGGCCATCTGTATACTGCTGGAATTTCACCAGGCCAGTTGCCATGTCCAGGGAACAATGGAGTCGTCCATTCTAACGTAGTAGATCTCCATGGATTCAAGCTAGCTTTTCTTCCTCTGTACATACTGTAGAAGAAATTGAACAAGAAGATGAACTGAGCTGCAAAGGTTATAATAGCAGCAGCTGATACAAACATGTTCAAATCAGTATACATATTAGAGAATTCAAAGTTCGTCCAAGAATAATATCTTCTCGGGAAACCTGCGATTCCAATGTAGTGCATAGGGAAGAATACCAAGTATACACCCACAAAAGTCAACCAGAAATGGATATAACCTAATCTAGCATCCATCATTCTACCAAACATTTTAGGGAACCAGTGGTAAACACCAGCCATCAATCCAAAGAAAGAAGCAGACCCCATTACAAGGTGGAAGTGAGCAACCACGAAATAAGTATCGTGCAATTGAATATCAATTGCAGAATTACCTAAGAAGATACCTGTCAAACCACCTGAAATAAAGAATGAAACTAACCCAATGGAGAATAGCATTGCAGGTGTAAAGATCAAGTTACCTCTCCATAGTGTAGTCAGGTAATTAAATACTTTTACAGCAGATGGAATAGCAATAATCAATGTCAAGAACATGAAAATTGACCCCAAGAATGGATTCATTCCTGATACGAACATGTGGTGAGCCCATACTACAAAAGATAGAATAGTAATCCCCAACATTGAAATAATCATGGCCTTGTAACCAAAAATTGGTTTTCTGGAATTCGTGGCAATAACTTCTGAAGTGATACCTAATGCTGGCAACAATACAATGTATACTTCAGGGTGTCCAAGGAACCAGAATAAATGTTGATAAAGAACTGGGCTACCACCAGTATTAGGCAAAGCACCTTCGCCAGAAATGTATATATCTGACAAATAAAATGAAGTACCAAAGCTTCTATCGAATACTAATAGCAAAGCAGCAGCAAAAAGAACTGGGAATGATAACAATCCAATAACAGCTGTTAAGAAGAACGCCCAGATGGTCAAAGGAAGTCTAGAAAAAGACATACCTTTTGTTCTCAAATTAATAACAGTAGTGATATAGTTGATGCCTCCCAATAAAGATGAAGCAATGAAGAATGTCATAGCAATCAACCATAGCGTCATACCCATACCTGAACCTGGAATAGCTTGCTCCAAAGCGGACAATGGAGGATATACGACCCAACCACCACCAGCAGGTCCATTCTCAAGGAAAAGAGAAATAAACATGATCACACCTGACACAAAGAAGAACCAGTAAGATAGCATGTTCATAAACCCGGAAGCCATATCTCTAGCTCCAATCTGAAGTGGAATCAAGAAGTTAGAAAATGTTCCACTCAAACCAGCTGTCAATACAAAGAATACCATGATGGTACCATGCATAGTAACTAATGCTAAGTAGAAGTTTGGATCAAGTTTTCCTGCATCATCAATCCATCCACCAAGTAAAGGCTTTAGGAAGGTTAGATCCATATCAGGAAAACCTAATTGAAGTCTAAATAAAATAGATAGAAAACCACCGATCAATGCCCAGAAAATACCAGTAACCAAGAATTGCTTACCGATCATTTTATGGTCAGTACTAAATATATACTTCGTGATGAAGTTATCGTGATGCTCGTGATCATGATCATGATCAGTAGCGCCATGTGTAGCTAAGTTAGCTGTTGCCATAATTATACTTATTTAATTACTTATATTCTCCGATAGTGATATCGGCCAATTCTTTCAAATCAGAAGGTAAATTTTCAACCAGTGCCGGATTATTGACAATATATGGTTTTTGTTCCTTCAACCATTCCTGATATTCTGCAGGTTCAACCACTCTAATCTCTCTTCTCATGGAGAAGTGACCTCTACCACAGATCTCAGTACAAGCAATCTCATAGACAAATTCATCATCACCCAATTCTTGACGCATTTCTGCAGTGGTCTTGGTAGGAGTAAACCAGAATCTTGTTGGCATACCAGGAACCGCATCCATTTTCAACCTCATGTGAGGAGCAAATACTGAATGCAAAACATCCCTTGCTCTAATTTTAAATAATACTGGTTCGCCTTTAGGAATGACTACAACTGGAGAAGTAAAATCATCTAATGCATTACGATCAGAAAAGTCAACTCCAGAGGGATTATTTACTTCATTAACTAATCTGTAATCATGATCACCAAGAACATTATCCAAACCAGGGTATCTGACCTCCCAAGCGAACTGGTACCCCATAATTTCGACGACATGCGCATTCTCAGGTGCAGGAGCTGTAATATCAGACCAAGCTTTCCATCCACCAATCACGAGAATAGCAAGAACAACAGCTGGAACTACTGTCCATATTACCTCTAGTTTGTTATTGTCAGGGTAGAAAGTCGCCTTTCGTTTTTCATTATACTGATATTTGTATGGAAAAATGAAAAGGAGAATGTGAGTAATTATAAATACAATACCAGTTACTGCCATTGTAATCCAAAATAACTGATCTGTAACAGCGCCATGCTCGGATCCTAAAGGTAGATTGTAATTATCAAACTCTTTAATTGAATACCAAAACATCAACCCTCCAGCTCCGATAAGGAATACTACAAACAATAAAGCATTCACCTTATTGCTACTTGAAGCAATCTTTTTATCAGAACCTTTTACAACTGAAACCAGGGTTTGTATTCTGTAAACCATCCATATCAAGGATAGCAACAACAAAACACCAACTGCAATAAGAAATCCGTACATAATTTTTACTTTTTCGGATAAATATTAAATGTGATGATGATAAGACTCTTCAAGCATTGGGTGATTTTTGGCTACCAAATTTTTGCCGGCTAGTGATTTAAACACTACGAATGCAAATGCGGAACCAAATATCAATAACATTCCAATTTCCATCAAACCAAATCCACCATTGTGACCTAAAGTGCCTGGCTGAACCATCAAGAAGAAATCAAACCAATGACCTAAGATAATCAAAGAACAAACTACTTTAAGGAAAACACCATGTCTCTTTGAATCACGTGTCATAAGAACAAGGAAGGGCAGCACAAAGTTTAGTGCTAGGTTTACAAAAATAAACGGGCTATACACGTCACTTTGTAATCTTTCAACGAAGTATACTGATTCCTCAGGAATATTGGCATAATAGATCAATAGGAATTGAGAAAACCAGATATATGTCCAGAAAATAGAGAATGCAAACACAAATTTGCCTAGGTCATGAATATGGTTTTCATTAACCATTTCCAAATAACCCTTACCTTTTAGAAACAGTGTAATCAACGTAATCACCGAAAGGCCTGCTACAAACCAAGATGCAAATACATACCAACCAAACATGGTAGAAAACCAGTGAGTATCAATAGACATAATCCAATCCCAAGCAGCTATAGACGATGAAACAGCAAATAATACCAAGAAAATTGCTGACCACTTTCTGATATTAGACCAGTCATGAGAACCTGAAAGATTATCCTCCGCAAAAGATAGGTTCTTCAATTTATTAAAGAAGAAAACCCAAATTCCAAAGAATGCAATCATTCTGATGATAAAGAAAATAGGGAATGAACCTTTCTCCATAGGCCAATAAAAGTATGCACCTTTACCATCTATGATATAATCATATTGAGGATCATTCTTATCAAACAAATAGCTATGGGTCCAGTGAAATAAATCATGACTAGCAACAAAAAAGGTCACAATCATTAAAACACCAGCAATCGGTAACCAATTACCTAGTGATAACATCACTCTAAGGATACCAGTAGACCATCCAGCTTGAGCAGCATACTGTATTGCGAAGAAGAAAACTCCGATGACAGCAATACCAGTGAAATAAACATTGTTGATCCAAAGGTTTGCAAAAACCCTATGATACCAGTGATATGCATGACCACTAGCCTCAGCAGCTTCATCATGATGACCACCAAACAAAGATGTAATAACTCCAACAGCGAATAAAGCAACACCAAGACCCAAAACAGTCATGATGGTCTTCTTCAAAGAAGCTGTAAAATCAAATTTTTGATCTAGATTATAATTTGATACCTGCGCCATGATTATTGCTTCTGAATTTCTTGTTTAACATAGTGAACAATTTTCCAAATTCTTTCCTGTGGAATTTGTGAGCCGTGAGCGCCCATTCTGCCTTTACCTTTCATGATCACATGGAAAATATGACCCTCAGGAAGATTGATATATGCACCACCTTTAAGATTTGCAACACCACCAATCACCTCGCCTGCCTTACCATCTCCTTCTCCTGCTGCTCCATGACAAGCCGAGCAATATTGAAGATAAAGTTGCCTTCCTTCTTCAAGAACTTGATCTGTCAATTCAACAGGATTTTGAATTTCCGCAGCCTTTTCAAGCTCGAAAGCCTTTAATCTGTATGGTAACATCCCATCCTTGGATCTAGGGACAGTATTTTCAACAGGCTCACGCATGTTCATTCTATGCGGATTGTTGATGTTTGAGTTGAAGAACTCTCCCTTTTCATCTTCTCTTGTAGACAACCATTTGCCTTCATCCTCATTGATGATTTGAGTCAATGGTTCGTAAGCTACAGAGTTGTACATCTGAGGAGCGTATTCGTACCCAGGATGATCTCCTGAAGCACTACAAGATGCGAACCCTAAGGCTACACCAGCAGTAGCTAATACATATATGGATCTTATCAATTTCATATTGTCTGAGTTACTATTCAAAACTTTTTTTATTCACTTCTGTAGCACCAGAAGACTTAAGAATATCTCCTATTTTTTCTTCGCCAAGACCTGAATTCGTAGCCAAATCAATAGCCACTACATGCTTATCATCGGTTATTCTTAGATCAAAGATCCTAGGTTGTGCCCAAGGCTTAAGATTAGATGATACGAAGAAAACACCACACATACCGAAAGCAGCAAGGAGAACTGTCAACTCAAAAGTAACTGGGATAAAATCAGGGAAAGCAGCATGATCTTTACCACCGATGATCATCGGCCAATCAATTTTCATCATGTAAAACTGCATGACCAAAGCCAATGTAGTTCCTAGCATTCCGAAAAGAAATGCAGCAATTGGAAGCTTACTTCTTTTATAACCAAGTACATCATCTATACCGTGTACTGGGAAAGGTGAATAAACTTCATGGATCTTCACTCCATTACCTCTTACTTTGGCAATAGCATCTAATAATACATCCTCATCATCAAATACACCGAGGACAAAATTCTTATCTCTTTCCATGATTATTTATTTACTTTTTCTGATGAAGACTTAACAATTGACTTAACCTCTGCCATGTTGATCACTGGGAAGAATTTAGCGAATAACAAGAACAAAGTGAAGAACAAACCGAAGGTGAATAAATATACACCAATATCTGATAACGTTGGATAGAACATTGCCCAAGATGAAGGCAAGAAATCTCTATGAAGTGAAGTTACGATAATCACAAAACGTTCAAACCACATTCCTATATTCACTACCAAAGAAAGGATGAAAGTAGCTACAATTGAAGTTCTAATTTTCTTGAACCAGAATAATTGTGGAGAGATCACATTACAAGTCATCATAGACCAATAAGCCCACCAATAAGGACCAAATGCTCTATTGATGAATGCGTACTGCTCTGCTGCTACACCAGAATACCAAGCTATAAAGAATTCAGTAATATAAGCTATACCTACAATTGAACCAGTAATGATGATTACGATATTCATCAACTCAATATGACCAATCGTAATATAATCCTCAAGTTTGAATACTTTTCTAGTGATGATCATCAAGGTCAATACCATGGCAAAGCCAGAGAAAATCGCACCCGCCACGAAATATGGAGGGAAGATAGTGGTGTGCCAGCCTGGAATTACAGAAGTAGCAAAGTCAAATGATACAATCGTGTGTACAGAAAGTACAAGAGGCGTCGCCAAACCAGCCAAAATCAAAGCAACTGATTCATATCTGCTCCAAGTCTTAGCTGCTCCATCCCAACCAAAGGAAAGTGCTCCATAAATTGTTTTTCTCAAACCAGTAGCTCTATCCCTGATCGTAGCGAAATCTGGAATCAAACCGATGTACCAGAAAACCAATGAAACAGAGAAATAGGTAGAGATTGCAAATACGTCCCAAAGAAGTGGAGAGTTGAAGTTTACCCAAAGAGATCCAAAGGTATTAGGTAGCGGAAGTGCCCAATAAGCACCTAGCCAAGGTCTACCCATGTGAATGACAGGGAACATCGCAGCACAAATAACAGCGAAGATCGTCATTGCTTCTGCTGCTCTGTTGATCGCCATTCTCCATTTCTGTCTGAACAACAACAATACAGCAGAGATCAGCGTACCAGCGTGACCGATACCAACCCACCAAACGAAATTGGTAATATCCCAAGCCCAACCAATGGTTTTATTCAATCCCCACATACCGATACCTTCCCAAAGGGTAGCTACCAGCGCAAGGCTTCCTAACAATAGGGCACCCACTGCAACCAAAAGGCCAAGGATCCAACCAAGAGTTGGTTTACCTTCTACCTGTCTTGATACGTCATGGGTGACGTCTTTTAAGGTTTTACCGCCTGTAATTAGCGGCTCACGTACGGATGAAGTAACCTGCATATCTTATAAAATTATTTATTACGCTTCTGATTTATCCTTATTTCTGATTTTAGTAAAGTACCATACGTTAGGGTTGACATTAACCTCTTCTAACACGTGGTATGCTCGCTCTTCATTTACCTCTTTGGTTGCAGAAAGCGTTTCTTCCTGAATCTTCAAGGTAGCAGTGATCTTACTGTTCGGATCGTTCATGTCTCCAAAAACAATCGCATCAGTCGGACAGGCCGTAGCACAAGCGGTGTTGATTTCTCCATCTTGGATTTTTCTACCTTCTTTTTTGGCAGTCAATTTTCCTGATTGGATTCTCTGAACACACATAGAGCATTTTTCAATTACACCTCTAGCTCTTACCGTTACATCAGGATTCAATACCATTTTACCCATGTCATCATTCTGAGCTACATTGACTGCAGCAAATGATTTATTGTCGTGGTATTTGAACCAGTTGAATCTTCTTACTTTATAAGGACAGTTGTTAGCACAGTACCTTGTACCAATACATCTGTTGTAAGTCATTTGGTTGAGACCCTCAGAAGAGTGTGTAGTCGCAGCCACAGGGCATACTGTCTCACATGGCGCGTTGTTACAGTGCTGACACATCATTGGTTGGAATACTACCTCTGGATTTTCAGCGGCGATTTCCAAACCATCATTATCACCCACTTCAGCATCAGAAGAATAGTATCTATCAATTCTGATCCAAGCCATCTCTCTTCTGTTGAGCACTTCTTGCTTACCTACTACTGCCACGTTGTTTTCAACTTGACAAGCTACAGTACACGCGCCACAACCGATACAAGAGTTCATGTCAATCGCAAGACCCCAGTGGTGTTGGCTATATTGATGACCTTTCCAAAGTGAAATTTTAGAAGGTTTTACAAACTCACCTTCTTTGTAAATTTTAGGCTGATATCTACCTGCATAAGCATTCTCTTTGTATTCAGGAAGGATTGATTCCTGCACGACAAAGTTTCTACCCATATAGGTCTGATGCGTCTGAGTTTGCGCAATTTTATATTTATCAGAGGTCAACTCTACAGTCACACCTTCAGTTACCTCAAAGTTTACAAATCCATTATTAACAGAGAGCAATTCATAAGCATTGATACCGACACCATTAGCTACTCTACCTGCTTTAGTTCTACCATAACCCAATGCTAATCCAACAGTACCGATAGCCTGACCTGGTTGAACTAATACTGGAACTATAATGGACTTATCCCCAATGGTTACTTTGGCTTTTTGAGTTGCTCCTTCGAACATCTTCAAACCATTTTCATTTGCCCACTTTTGAGAAACTGTCAAATAGTTATCCCATGTGGCTTTAGAGATTGGATCAGACATCTCTTGCAACCATGGGTTGTTTGCAAAAGTACCATTACCTATACCTATTTTTGTATAAACAACCAATTCTGTTCCTGCATTATCAGCTTTGTAGGTCCTTGCAACAGCAGCAGCTGCAGCAGAAGCATCACCATTAGCAGTTAAGGTAGAAGAGGTAGATTCTAAGCTATACACGCCGTTGAAAAGTGATCTATCCCAGAATTCTTGAAAATCTGAAGTTTCAGATTGAGCAGCAAAAAGAGAAGCTCTCCAATTTTCTTGTAAGAAATCGTAGTAGTTAGTTTCTTCACCAGCCCAAACCAAAAAAGACTCCTGTGCTTGTCTTGTATCGAAAAGAGGAGAGATTGTAGGCTGAGCAAGAGAGAATTCACCTTTTCTTGGATTGAAATCATTCCAAGACTCTAAGTAATGATGATCAGGAGCTACATACTGCACCAAAGAAGCAGTCTCATCCATAGTGCCATTTGTTGCAATGGATACTTTTGCTTTTTCTATTCCTGAAGCTACCTCAGCACCCCTAACAAAATCATATACAGGATTACAGTTGTAGAAAACTACCCCTCCAACTCTTCCAGCATTCAAATCAGTAACAAACTGATTCATTTTTGCATCATCCCCTTTACGGAAATAAGAAGGAGTAGAGAAGTCTACTGTATTACCATTGTTATTTAGTAAATCATTAATCGCATTGACAATGACTTGAACATTCGGATCATTAGAACCTGAAACTACCAAGGAAGCACCTCGATTAGCCCATAGTTCGTTGGCTGCTTTGTCAAGGTTTGCAACATCAACAGTTGCTGCATTGAATGAAGCAGCACCAGCTTTTCTAGCCAATGCATTGTACAACGCAAGAACAGCCAATCCACTAGCTGATGCTTTCATTGGTGTTCTATAATCAGCATTTGAACCTGTCAAAGAAAGATTGGATTCAAACTGATAATGCCTTGACATTTCAGGCTTCTCTTTGGTAATCTTTCTACCTTTTGCGTATTGCTTTGCAAACTCAATAGGTGAAATCCATGTACCTAGGAAATCTGCACCGAAACTAACAATGACTTTTGCTCTATCAAATCTATAGGTAGGAAGTACAGCATATCCATATACAGTCTCAGCTGCTTTGGTGATACCATAACTTGAAACAGGATCATAAGTAATCACCTCAGCTCCACCAAAAGAATCAGCAAACTTAGCTAAAGCCTTTTCTGTAGAAGGAGAAAGGATAGTATTTGTAACAATTTTAACTGTACCTGCTGCAGCAAGTTTAGATTTCACTTCTGCATCAATTGTAGACCAGTCAGATTTTTCACCATTGATATATGGTCCAGCCAATCTTTGCTTGTCATAAAGAGAAAGTACAGAGGCTTCCACTATAGCGCTGACACCTTTACCGTTGATTGGAGAAAGTTCGTTTCCATCAACTTTTATAGGTCTACCTTCCCTAGTTTTCACTACGACTGCGGCATAATCTCCACCAGAAGCAAAAGTAGAAGCGTAATAGTTTGGTATAGATGGGTTGATATCAACAGGTTTGTTGACATAAGGAATAGCCTTTCTTACGGGAGCTTCACAGGCTGCTAATGATGCAGCCGCCAAGCTAAATCCCATCAACTTGAGGAAGTCTCTTCTTGAAGGTCCTTCTTCACCGTTGGAAGATGATGTAAATTCAGGGAATTCTCTATCAGCATTTTTAACAAACTCAGGATCGTTTGTCAATTGCTCTATTCCTTTCCAATATGTCTTATTATTTTCTTTCATTTTATAGTCAAGAAAAGTAGGTTCTGAATTGATTTAATTAATAGTGACACTTAGCACATTCCAAGCCTCCGATATCCTTCACTTTAAGTGCATTCTTGCTGTCGGAATGTAATTGCACCAATTTATCATAATACTCGTTGCCAGCAGCATTGATATCAGTCTGTCTGTGACAGTCAATACACCAGCCCATTGTCAAGGAGCTATGCTGATAGACCACTTCCATTTCTTCTATTGGACCATGGCAAGTCTGACACTCGATACCTCCCACCGCTACGTGTTGAGCATGGTTAAAATAGGCCAAATCTGGAAGGTTGTGAATCCTCACCCACTCAATTGGCTGATTATTATCGACTGCATTATAGATTTTTTGAATTTCTGGCGAAATACCATCTTTTCCACCTACATTCTGAATGTGTGTATGACAGTTCATACAAATGTTGGCTGAAGGGATATTTGCTGATTTACCCAATTCTACTCCAGTATGACAGTATTGACACTCAATTTCGTATTGGCCAGCGTGTAACTGATGCGAGAAGGCAATAGGCTGCTTCGGTGCATATCCTTGCTGTATACCAACAGAATATAGACCATCGATAGCTGTTTTAGCCACTAAAGCCACTACAAGAGCCGTAACGATAATTACAAAAGCATCACTTTTCAGTACTTTAGAGAAATTAAATTTCTGATTGATGAATTCTTGATCCTCCTCATCTAATTTCTGACTGTTTAGATACTTGGTCAAAACAGAGATAATCAGACCTAGGACAATTAGAATAAGCAAAAGTACAACGACTAATACAGCTAGGATGATTGTCAAATATTCACTAGGTACACCTGAGCCTCCGCCTGCTGATGCTGCTCCACTACCGTCACCGCCATCTGCTACGGCAGCTTCTTTATCACCATATTCAATATATGAAAGTAGGTTATCAAGATCAGTGTCACTTAAAAACTCGTGACTTGGCATCGCAAGGTTGTTGTACTCCTTGTAGATGGCGTTAGCTTGTGCATCTCCAGATGCAATTAAAGCACCAGAGTTTCTGATGAAACTTTTAGCCCAATCGATAGATCTTCTATCAGTCACTCCTCTCAGGGCAGGGCCTGTGTACTTTTGATCCAGTTTGTGACAAGTTTTACAGTTAGCATTGAAGATGGATTTACCAGCAGCAATCGCTTCTTCACTGTCAGAAACATCAGGATTAGCTCCAAAGGCTTGCGCTCCCAACACGAGGAAGAACACCATGGCCATTGTGCTAATTCTTAAGGGAACACTTAATATTGAGCGTTTGATCGACATATTTATTACTTATTAAACAGTTTAATTCACGGTTTTCAAATAAACAGTGCAAATGTACTACCCCAATTCTACATTTCAAACTTGACTTCCATACATGGTAAGGAACAGTAAACAGCCTTACGCTAATTGTATTTATTTGTTTTTCAACACCTTACAAATATTAATCTCAAAGACCTGATAATTTAGAATCTTTATAAATAAATCTTAGAATGCATAAAATATATGGATGGTTATTATTAATGAAATTTGTAAAAACTTATTGGATTAATTTCTGGATGCTATTTTGGAAAAATTGAGATTATCTCTACATTTGCATTCCGTTTACAAAGGGTCGGGTGGCCGAGTGGCTAGGCAGAGGTCTGCAAAACCTTGTACAGCGGTTCGAATCCGCTCTCGACCTCCAAAATCAAAAAAGCATCTCTTGACAGGGATGCTTTTATTTTTTAAGTATGCTCACCCATTGATCCAAGAACCTATCCATTTGACATTTTTTCTTAGCATTCCTACAGGTTATTTGATATCTTAAAAAATATCAAAAAATCATCTTTGCTATGAAAACTATTTCCTTGCAAATCAACGGTAAAAAACATCAGGTTGAAGTAGAGCCAGAAGAACCACTTTTGTACATCCTCAGAGAAGAATTTCAATTATCAGGAGCAAAGTTCGGTTGTGGATTACAGCAATGTGCAGCTTGCCTCGTGTTAGTAGATAACTCAGCCCAATACACTTGTGTAAGCCCATGTGAGAACTTTGAAGGAAAAACTATAGAAACAATTGAAGGTCTTCGCAAAGGAGATAAGCTACACCCTATTCAAAAAGCATTTATTGAAGTGCAAGCTGCACAATGCGGCTACTGTCTCAATGGTATGATCATCAGCGCTGTCGCTTTGCTAAGAGAAAATCCAAACCCTACAGAAGAGGAAATCAAGGCTTCGTTACATAAAGTAATCTGTCGTTGTGGTACGCATTCAAGGTTTGTTAAAGCCGTAAAAAATGTCTCCGGATATAGATAAACTTTAGATTATGAAAAACTTCAAATTACCCCTCACAAATAGACGGTCATTTTTAAAAACATCTGGACACTTATTGATTGGGTTCAATCTTTTCCCTCTTTCATTTTGTAGTACCAAAGAAACTGAAGAACTAAAGAATTTATATCATGGAATTCCAGAGCGACCGCATAAAGGCCGGGAGATCATTGATTCTTGGATCAGGTTGGATGCTGAGGGATACGTTACCATTTTGACAGGAAAGCAAGAGCTGGGTCAAGGCATCAGGACAGCATTGATGCAAATCGCAGCCGAAGAACTTGATGTCCCTTTCGAAAAATGTCGTATCATCAATGGTGACACTGGACAAACTGCTAATGAAGGCTACACTGCTGGAAGCAACTCCGTAGAAGGAAGTGGTAGTGCAATTCGTCAAGCTGCGGCAGAAGCTAGATTATTTTTATTAAAAGAAGTGGGTAAAGAATGGAATATTTCAATAGAAAATCTCAAAGTAAAAGACGGGATCATCCTTGGCCCTGAAGGAAAGAAAAAAACATTTTGGGAAATCCTAAATGGTAAGTATTTGGAAGAAAATATCACAGGAGAGGCAGAATTCAAGTCCCCAGACAGACATCAAATCATAGGCAAACCATATCAAAGGGCAGAAATCCTAGATATGGTTCAAGGAAAACCGCACTTTGTCCATGACTTGAGGTTCCCAGATATGCTACATGCAAGGGTCGTTCATCCCCCCTCTTATGGTTCAAAACTAAAATCTCTTGACACAAGCTCGATTATGGAAATATCGGGAGTTGAGCATGTAATTGTAGATGGGAGCTTTGTAGCTGTTGTCGCCAAAAGAGAGTATCAAGCCATCAAAGCTTGGGAAAAAATCAGAGCAATAAGCGAGTGGGAAAAATCACTAATCAAAATCAGCCCTAAGGTTCTTTTTGAAGATATGAAGCGAAATTCAGCAGCCCCACAGCAAGTGGAAAAGCACCTTGATATTAATTCAGCAATCGACAAGTCAGCAAAAACTTTAAAATCAACATATACCAAACCTTATCACATGCACGGCTCAACAGGGCCAGGCTGTTCTATATCCTTATGGAAAGATGATCAGCTTACTGTTTGGTCACCGACACAAGGGGTCTATCCCTTACAAAACACGCTTTCGGATTTATTTGGACTAAAAAAAGAGCAAATCAGATGCATAGGTATGCCGGGGTCTGGCTGCTATGGCCACAACAGTGCTGATGATGTATCTGCAGAATCAGCATTGATCGCCAAGCAGGTACCAGGGAAACACATCAGACTTCAGTGGATGCGAGATAGTGAACATCAATGGGAGCCTTATGGATCAGCTATGCAGATTGCGCTTGAAGCAGGTATAGATCAAGAAGGCAAAATCACAGCTTGGAAAACACAGATTTGGTCAGATACCCACAGCACTCGGCCCAATGGAAAAGCAGGCCATTACATCTCTGCTAGACATCTGGAAAATGCTTTTGAGTTTCAAAAGGGAGGGTTTTCAGGTGGATCCTACAGAAATGCCGCTCCACTTTATACAATTCCTGATCGAGAACTCCTACTTCATAATTATGAAGGACCATTAAGAACTTCGGCATTGAGGGGCCTCGGGGCTTATGGGAATATTTTTGCATTAGAGTCATTCATGGACGAGTTAGCAAAAGCAGCTGAAATAGACCCATTTGAATTTAGAATTAAAAACCTCAATAACCCAAGAGCCATTGAGGTCATTCAAAGCTTAAAACTTAAAAGCAATTGGGAGAATAGAGATCAAAGCCGAGATGTTGGTTACGGTTTGGCATTTGCCCAATACAAGAACTCTGCTTCCTATTATGCGGTGCTTGCAGAAATCCACAAAAGTGAACAAGAAGGCAAATTTCGATTACACAAACTCACAGGAGTCATCGATTCGGGTCAATGCATCAATCCGGACGGCTTAAAAAATCAAACTGAAGGAGGAATGATTCAGTCTGCGAGTTGGACAATCTTGGAAGCGGTCCAATACGATGAAAATGGAATCACAAGCAAAGACTGGAGTAGCTACCCTATCTTGCGGACAAATAACGTCCCCGAAGTCGAAGTCCACATCATCAATCGACCTGAAGAAAAACCACTTGGCGCAGGCGAGGCAGCCCAAGGCCCAGTTGCTGCAGCGATTGTCAATGCGCTATCATCTATTTTGGGAAGGAGAATATATGACTTGCCCTTGAGGGAGTATTTTTCTTAAAAGTTAAGAAGGGTTTAAGATAAAGCTAAGAACGTTCAATTCACTTTCTGACCAATTTAACCTTATAAACTCTCAAAAAATCCTCTTCCTCTTCTACATTAGGACTCCTTTGCATCCACAGAAACCCATCGCCAGAAGCAAAGCCACTTGTGCTTACACCTTTCATAAATGGAATATTCCCAACTTGTATTAAACTCTCCTTTTCAAGAATTAACATTCCTTGGGACACCTCTTCAGCTGCTTTGGCATAAAGTCTTTCTGATTCTTCTTGATCTCCTGATTCCCAAAGTGCATCAAGTTCTTTCATTATATTTTCTGGAATCCCTCCATAATAATGTAGGATAAGGTAATCATCCACTACATGGATATTTCTAATCGCAGGCGTACTTCCTTTGATCGTCACAGAACCTTTATAAAACTCTTCCCTAGACGTCAAAGGCAGCTTTTCAAAACCCGGAATAATAAGATCGACCGTACTTTCTAACTCAGCTCCTGTCTGATTGAGCTTGTAAACACGCAATTTAGGTTCTCCTCCTAATGCAACATAAAGTCGATCACCACTCGCTTCCAAAGCTGGCGCGTAATCACTCTCATAAAATCCATTACCATTCAAAAATAAACTCCCTTCTTCAAAGGGTACGATTTCTGTAAATTCACCATGTTCTATATCAATAAGTTCAATCGCCTTGAATTCATCATAAAACCGCTGTTCACCTGGGTAGGTGTCCCTTGTTCTAACAGATTTACTCAACAAGTATGGCTTCCCCGCCAAATTTACAGTTTCCATCCCTTTACCGACAAAACTCATAAAGCCTGCCCCTCCTAAAGATTCAGGATGAGACATTTTTTTGACCATATTACCACCTAGGTCAAAAACAAAAACACCATTCATACCTGCCAAAGCAACTTGCTCTTCATCTATGAATCCTGGAAATTCCATCAAAAAACCATATGCATCAGGTGTGTCTCCTTTTTTAGAAAATCTACCAATAATTGCCCCATTCCTATCAGTAAAGAGAAACTCTTTGCTAGAATAATCATAGAATGCAAATCGATCCGCCATAGGGCTGACGTCCACAAGCATAGGGCTACCTAAAACATTGATTTCTAATGAATCGACAATAACCAAAGAATAGCCATCTTCATTTTCAAGGCTTTGCTCTTTCGGACTGGAACATGAAATGATGGCTACTAGAACAAGGTATAAGTAAATGATCTGTTTCATAGAAAAGCTTTATCAATTAAGAAGTTAAATGTGATTTAAAAATCGACTATTAATTATAGTATAAAAAATAGGTTTTCCCAAAACTAACTAAAATAAAAAAAAGTGACCACCTTTCGGTAGCCACCTTTTTTAGTATAGGAAGAGTTAAGTCTAAAGTCTTGCGTCTTTAGTCTCTTGTCTTATTTTTTCCCACCTTCCATCTTCTCTTTCAACTCAGCTAATGCATCCAAGTCACCTAGAGTAGACTTTTCAGCTGGAGCAGATGCAGTTGGAGCATCTTCTTTCTTCTTAGCTTTCTTAGGAGCAGCAGCTGGTTTAGCCTCTTCTCTAAAAGTAGCAGTGTGAGAAAGTACGATTCTTTTATCGTCCTTAGAGAATTCAGTCACTTTGAACTCGATAGACTCACCTACTTCTACTGAAGTACCGTCAGCTTTCTCCAAGTTTTTAGAAGTAGCAAATCCTTCAAGACCATAAGGAAGTTCAAGAACTGCACCTTTATCATTTTTAGAAACGACAGTACACTTATGATCAGACCCTACAGGGAATATACCTTCGAAAGTATCCCATGGATTCTCCTCCAATTGCTTATGACCTAGTGCCAATCTTCTATTCTCAACATCTAGCTCAAGTACTGCTACATCAAGATTGTCACCAACCTTAACGAATTCAGATGGATGCTTGATTTTCTTAGTCCAAGAAAGGTCAGAAACGTGAACTAGACCATCGATACCTTCTTCCAATTCAAGGAATAGACCGAAGTTAGTTAAGTTTCTTACCACACCAGTGTGCTTAGTACCTACAGCATATTTAGCTGCCATGTCACCTTTAGTCCAAGGATCTTCAGTCAATTGCTTGATACCAAGAGACATTTTTCTCTCGTCTTTATCTAGAGTCAATACCACTGCTTCGATTTCATCACCTACTTTTACAAAGTCAGCAGGGTTTCTTAAGTGCTGAGACCAGCTCATTTCAGAAACGTGAATCAAACCTTCAACTCCAGCAGCAAGCTCCAGGAATGCACCGTAGTCAGCTACGTTTACAATTTTACCTTTAACTTTTGAACCCACTTCAAGGTCAGCAGAAAGTGCATCCCAAGGATGAGCAGTAAGCTGCTTCATACCCAATGAAATTCTCTTCTTGTCATCATCAAAGTCAAGAACAACGATCTGAACTTTGTCATCAAGGTTAAGAACTTCCTCTGGATGATTGATTCTTCCCCAAGAGATATCTGTAATGTGAAGCAAACCATCAACACCACCCAAATCGATGAATACACCGAAGTTTGTCATGTTTTTGATCACACCTTCTAGTACTTGACCTTTCTCAAGGTTGTTCAAGATCTCTGCTTTTTGCTTCTCAAGATCTTTCTCGATCAACACTTTGTGAGATACTACTACGTTATCGTTAGTGTGGTTGATTTTCACCACTTTCACTTCCATTTTCTTACCTACATAGATATCAAAATCTCTGATAGGCTTCACGTCGATCTGAGAACCTGGCAAGAATGCTTCTACACCGTAGATATCTACGATCAAACCACCCTTTGTTCTTCTTTTCACAAGACCTTCGATCACATTGTCATGCTCCAATGCCGCTTCGATATCGCTCCATGCACGGACCATTCTTGCTTTCTTTCTAGAAAGAACCAACTGACCTAGTGAGTTTTCTTGCTCTTCGATGAACAATTCCACTTCGTCACCGATCTTTAGATCTGGAAGGTCTCTGAATTCTGTTCTTGGAACCAAACCGTCAGATTTGAAACCAATGTTGATGATCACATCCTTGTCATTGATACCTACTACAGTACCTTTGATGACTTCTTTTTCGGTGATCTCGTTCAAAGTTCCAGCGTAAAGAGCTTCCATTTCGGCTCTTTTGTCTTTAGAATAACCTTCACCAAAACCTTTGGTGTCGAAATCTTCCCAGTTAAAATCTTTTTGATTAGACATATTGCAAATAACCCTGATTTTCAACATCCTTAGGGTCATCGGGATGAGGTTTTTAGTTTTGGATAAAACCCTGAAATACAGATTCCAGAGCCCCGTTCACCCGAACGGACTGCAAAGGTAGGGAATTTTGAAGAAAACCTTATATATGATTGAAATTTTCAAAAAGTATTTCTGATAATTGATCTTAAACTGAACTTCACTATATATTTGAATTAGAAATTCAAAAACGAAACCCATGGGATCTCTCCCATGGGCTGCAAGCAAAGAGTTAATAATTAATTTAATTGCTCAAATTTAATCAAAGTCCCAACACAATGAAAATTATTCAGTGGATTTATACCATCTATGCTGCTGTGCTTTTTGCAGTTTTCATGCTGATCTTCGGCTGGTTTGTGGTCATCCCATATGCCATATCATCGAAAGCAGGAAAGTTTGCATTTTTCTTTATCCGTATTTGGGTAAGGGGCTGGTCCACTTTAGTTGGTATTCGATACAAAGTACATGGGGAGGAGCATATTGATTTAGAGCAACCTTACATTTATATCTTCAATCATAGGTCATTTATTGACGCTCCGGTCATCCCTATGGCGATCATGCAAGAGGTAAGGGCTATTGGAAAAAAAGAATTGTCTAAAATCCCTGTTTTCGGCTTCATCACCTCCAGGCTAGCAGTCTGGGTAGATAGAAAGGATGCAGCATCAAGAAAAGCATCCGTCAAAAGGCTACTTGAAATTCTACAAACAGGAATATCCATCGTGGTTGCTCCAGAAGGAACAAGAAATGATACAGACCAAACTTTACTTCCATTTCAAAAGGGAGCATTCCGAATGGCAATTGACACTGGTGTACAGATCATGCCCATGGCCGTGATCGGTGCTGACCAAGTCATGCGAAGAGGCTCAATTTTGCTAAGCCCAGGTGTAATCAATATCTATTTTTCATCACCAATTGATCCAAAACCATATATGAAAACACAGGACATTTCAGGCTTATCAGAAAAATGCTTCAACAGGCTAGAAGCGATGATCTTGACCCATGAATAAATAATGCTTTTGAATGACCAAAAAGCAAAGCGCACTAAACTTTTACAAAATTCGAGACATTGACCTGCATAGGTCAAAATCGCCGTGCTCTATAATTAGCTTAGTGCGCTTTGTGAAAATAATTCCTCTTAAGACCTAAAGCCTCTTGATCTCAATATTTCTGAACCAAACTTCATCCCCATGATCTTGGAGAGCAATTTTACCTGATTTGAAAGTGCCAAACCCAGGCATGTCTTTAAACTTACTACCTGCGATCAATTCCTCCCACTCAGGAGTCCAAAGTGTAGTTTCCACAATTTTAGTCCCGTTGAGGTGAAGCTGCAGCAGCCCATCCTTTGAGATAATCTCTGCAAGATTCCATTCACCTACAGGTCTCACTGATTCTTCGGAAGACTCAATCAAGTCATATAAGTCACCAGCACGATGGGTTCTGATTTTTGCATCAGGGTGTCCATCATTGTCCAGTACTTGCATCTCCATACCTGTCATCCATGGATAAGCATATTCTTCTGATTCATGCACATAGAATATAATCCCACTATTGCCGTCTTTTGCAATTTTCCATTCTACTTTAAGATGAAAATCATCAAACTCACCTTCAGTCACAATGTCTCCTCCATCTCCAGTCTGCCAACCATCTTTATTCGTAGCATCTAGATAGATTGCTCCATCTTGAATTTTCCATGCAGCACCTACGTCTCCCCCTCCATATTTTTTCCAGCCATCGAAAGACTCTCCGTCAAATAAGCTGATCCATTCTGATTCTACTTCTACTTCTACGCCTTCTGTCTGAATAGTTACTTCTCTTACTTCTTGAATACCTCCACATGCAAATGTCATGGAAGCAATCAGTAGTAAGCCGTAAGTTGATTTCTTCATGGTTTATCTTTTAAGTAGTAATACATATTTGATCACATCTTCCACATCTGCTCTTTCTAGATGTGGATGGGATGGCATTTGGATTTCTCCCCAATTCCCCACGTTGCCATTGATCACATGGTCGGTAAGCAAAGCCACATTTTCTGGAGTATTCTCATATTTCTCAGCTACATCAGCATAAGATGGCCCTACGACTTTTCTTTCTACCATGTGACAAGCTGTACAACCCGCTTCTTTTGCCTTGGCTGAACCTGTGATGAATACAGGGTCATCTTTGTATTTATCTTCGAGACTTACCTTAGTCTCTTGCGCAGGTGCAGAAGAGGTAGTTGAAGACTGTGAAGATTCTTGACTTCCTCCGCCACAAGCGTATGTCATCAAAGAAAAGGCAACAAGGCCAAAAGAAAATAATTTGAGTGATTTCATTTTGTTTAATTTATTGATGGTTTTAGATTCCTAATATTTTTTTATTGAAGTTTTCATCAGCTCCAGTTCCTGCGAAATCATCAAAAGCCTTATCCGTCACTCTGATGATATGATCAGCAATAAACTGAGCGCCTTCTATGGCTCCTTGCTCCGGGTGCTTGATCGCACACTCCCATTCTAACACAGCCCAACCGTCAAAGTCATACTGTGAAAGTTTGCTAAAGATACCACTAAAATCAACTTGACCGTCACCGAGTGAACGGAATCTTCCAGCTCTGTCTACCCAGCCTTGATAACCACCATAGACCCCTTGTTTCCCAGTCGGATTAAATTCAGCATCTTTGACATGGAACATCTTGATTCTCTCATGATAGAAATCAATAAATTGCAAATAATCCAAGCACTGCAATACAAAATGACTTGGGTCATACAGGATATTGGCACGCTTGTGATTATTGACTTTTTCTAGAAACATCTCAAAAGTGACCCCATCATGTAGGTCTTCTCCAGGATGCAATTCATAACAAAGATCTACACCATTTTCTTCAAAAACATCCAAAATTGGCGTCCAGCGTTTCGCTAATTCAGTAAAACCTGTTTCTACCAAGCCAGCAGGTCGCTGTGGCCAAGGGTATACTGTATGCCACATCAGCGCACCCGAAAAAGTAGCATGGGCATTGAGCCCAAGGTTTTTGGAAGCTTTGGCTGCATATTTCAATTGTTGAGTAGCCCATGCTGATTTTCCTTTTAGGTCTCCCTTGAGATTATCAGGAGCAAAACCATCAAATAACTCATTGTAAGCTGGATGTACAGCCACTAACTGACCTTGGAGGTGCGTTGATAATTCTGTGATTTCTAAGCCTGCTTCGTTTACGATGCCTTTGATTTCGTCAGCGTAGGTCTGGCTTTCTGCGGCTTTCTTCAGATCAATCAGTCTAGCATCCCAAGAAGGAATCTGCACACCATAATACCCTACAGAAGCCATCCATTCACATATACTCTTTAAATTATTGAACGGCGCCTGGTCATCTACAAACTGAGCAAGGAAAATCGCCGGCCCTTTTATTGTTTTCATAGGTTTGAATATTTATAGGGTTTGATATTAAAGTAGTTTATTCTTTAAGGGAATTTGATGAATTTCATTTTCTTTTTTTATAGTAGCTTATCAGACTGAGAATATGTCTCCGCAATCGATTTCGACTTAATATTTTGCATTTTTGAAATAAAAAGATCGTTTTCTTTGACTTTAACTATCCATTGCCAAATAAATTGAAAATCCATTTTTTCACTTATTTTTGATACTTACCATTCCAATGACTTATAATGCTATTCGGATTAGTAAATCTTAAAATTAACAGAAAAAGCCTAAATTTTAAACTTAAAATTAATAGTTTGCCATTCTATACGATTAAAATAAAGCTACTGTAAACCTATTAACCATTCTAAATTAATGAGTACAGGAATTCGTTTTCGCCTCTCTTTCATGATGTTCCTCGAGTTTTTTATTTGGGGATCATGGTTCGTAACTCTAGGCACTTTTCTTGGTGCCAATCTCAATGCTACAGGAACACAAATTGCCACTGCATTTTCTACTCAATCCTTTGGCGCCATCATTGCCCCATTTATAATTGGGCTGATTGCTGATAGGTACTTCAATGCTGAGAAAATCCTGGGTCTGCTTCATCTTGTAGGCGGTGGATTGATGTTTTTACTATATCAGTCTACAGATTTTACAGCGTTTTATCCCATGTTGCTGCTCTACATGATTTTGTATATGCCCACGCTTGCATTAGTCAATTCAGTCTCCTTCAATCAGATGAAAGACCCTGAAAAAGACTTTTCAAGTATTCGTGTTTGGGGAACCATAGGATGGATCGTTGCAGGATTAGCGATCAGCTATGCGTTTACTTGGGATACAGCTGAAAATATTGCCAATGGATTTCTAAAAAACACATTCCTAATGGCTGGTATTGCAGCTGTAATCTTGGGCTTATTTTCATTTACACTTCCTGCCACTCCGCCAAAAGCGGACAGGTCACAAAAACTGAAAGTTTCCGAAATTCTAGGATTAGATGCACTCAGGCTACTTAAGGAAAGAAATTTTGCTGTATTTTTCATTTCTTCTATTCTAATCTGTATCCCATTGGCATTCTATTATCAAAACGCCAATCCGTTTTTGACAGAAATTGGCGTCACCAATCCTACTGGAAAAATGACGATCGGCCAAATTTCAGAAGCTTTGTTCCTGCTATTATTACCGATTTTCTTCAAGAGGTTTGGGTTCAAAAAAACCCTGCTTCTAGGAATGATCGCCTGGGTATTGAGATACATTTTGTTTGCCCTTGGCAATGCTGACAGTGGACTTTTCTTACTGATCATCGGAATAGCACTACATGGTATTTGTTATGACTTCTTTTTTGTATCGGGACAAATTTATACAGACTCAAAAGCAGGTGAAAAATTCAAATCTGCTGCCCAAGGACTGATTACATTAGCCACCTATGGAATAGGGATGCTAATCGGGTTCTTTGTAGCAGGGAAAGTTTCTGACATGTACTTGGCAGCTGATGGCTCACATACTTGGGAATCTATCTGGATGATTCCTGCAGGAATTGCTGCTGTAGTAGTCGTCTTCTTCTTGATCTTTTTCAAGGATGAATCAAAAAAAGCAACAAACCTATCTTAACCTATATATTATTATGAAATCAATCAATCGGCGGAATAGCTTGAAAAAAATGATGATGGGTACATTGGTCGCAGGAGCCGCGCCATTGATACCCCTGAATGCGTCAGCTATGCCTCAATCAAAACTCAAAGGAAATGTCAATCATGCCGTCTGTGCCTGGACTTTTCCAAATTTATCTCTTGACGAACTCTGTAAAGCTATCAAGAAAATTGGATTCAATGCCATAGATCTAGTTGGTCCCAAAGACTGGCATATTCTCCAAGAAAATGGAGTGGACTGCTCCATGTGCAATGGTGCCGAGATCAATCTTGTCCACGGATTTAATAATAAATTATATCACGATCAGCTGGTAAAAAATTATACTGAGGTCATCCCCCTTGTGGCCAAAGCAGGCTACAAAAACCTGATCTGCTTCTCTGGAAACAGAGACGGCATGGATGATGAAACTGGGCTTCAAAACTCAGTTGAAGGTTTAAAAAAAATAATCGGATTGGCAGAACAGCACAATGTCACCTTAGTCATGGAATTGCTCAATAGTAGAATCAATCATCCAGACTACATGTGTGACAAAACCTCCTGGGGCGTAGAGTTGTGTAAAAGACTTGGAAGTGATAACTTTAAGCTACTCTATGACATCTATCACATGCAGATTGATGAGGGAGACTTGATCCGAACGATTAGAAATAATCACCAATATATCGCTCACTATCACACAGCTGGAAATCCCGGTAGAAACGAAATCGATGACACGCAAGAGATTTACTACCCAGCTGTGATTCGTGCAATCGTAGAAACTGGATTCAAAGGTTATGTCTGCCAGGAATTTACCCCTAAAAAGGAAGATAAATTGGCATCATTGGAAGAGGCAATCAGAATCTGCGACGTTTAAAAAATAATACAATAAGCTCAAAATAATTATCATGGCAAATCAATATGATGCAATCGTAGTCGGCTCTGGAATCAGTGGCGGCTGGGCTGCGAAAGAACTTACAGAAAAAGGACTCAAAGTCCTTCTACTCGAAAGAGGTCAAAATGTAGAACACATAAAAGATTACAAGACAGCAACACAGGCTCCTTGGGAGATTCCTCACAGAGGAAGAAGAACTATCGAAATGATAGAAAATCATCCTAATCTCAAAAGAGACTATGTCCTCAACGAGCAAAATCTAGATTGGTGGGCTCATGAATCAGACTCACCATATGTTGAGAAAAAACCTTTCACATGGTTTAGAGGAAATGTAGTAGGCGGAAGATCCTTGCTATGGGGAAGACAAAGCTACCGATTAGCAAATCTAGATTTTGAAGCCAATCTTAGAGAAGGTATTGCAGTAGACTGGCCAATCAGATACAAAGACCTTGCGCCTTGGTACAGTTATGTAGAGAAATTTGCAGGAATATCTGGCTCAAAAGATGGTATCCCTCACCTTCCTGACGGTGAATTCCAAAAGCCAATGGATATGAATTGTGTGGAAAAGGATGTCGCTGCTAGAATCAAAGCAAAATATGGTAATGCCAGACATATGACTATTGGTAGAGTGGCCAATATCACCGAGCCACTACCTGGAAGAACCAATTGTCAATACCGAAATAAATGCTGGCTAGGATGTCCTTTTGGCGGCTATTTCAGTACTCAATCTTCTACGCTGCCAGCAGCTATGAAAACTGGTAATTTGACTTTGAGACCTTACTCAATAGTAACCAAACTACTATATGATAAAGACACCCAAAAAGCAACTGGAGTAGAAGTCTTGGACGCTGAAACCAAAGAGGTGATTGAGTTTAATTCTAAAATAGTATTCTTATGTGCTTCCGCTATAGCTTCCGCAGCAATTTTGATGCGCTCAGCAACTGACGTATGGCCGGAGGGATTAGGGTCGAGTTCTGGAGAACTAGGTCACAATATCATGGATCACCACTTTAGAGTTGGAGCCAATGGCACCATGGAGGGTTACGATGACAAATATTATTTTGGTAGAAGACCAAATGGAATCTACGTTCCTAGATTCAGAAATATCGGAGATGACAAAAGAGACTATCTGAGAGGCTTTGGCTACCAAGGAAGTGCTTCCAGAGCAGGGTGGAGCAGAAATGTAGCAGAAATCAATTTTGGAGCCTCTCTCAAAGAAGCTTTGAGTGAACCAGGACCGTGGAGTATGGGTATCACTGGCTTTGGAGAGATTCTCCCATACCATGAAAACAAGATTTCACTCAGCAAAACTGTCGTTGACAAATGGGGACTTCCAGCACTTGAAATGGATGCAGAAATCAAAGAGAACGAGAAAAAAATGCGAGTAGACATGATGAATGATGCCGCAGAAATGCTCGAAGCGGCAGGCTTGAAAAATGTCAGGACCTTTGATTCAGGTTACACATTCGGTCAAGGCATCCATGAAATGGGAACTGCAAGAATGGGACGTGACCCAAAAACTTCAGTCCTAAATGGAAACAACCAAGTATGGGATGCTAAAAATGTATTTGTCACAGACGGAGCTTGTATGACCTCCGCTGCTGCACAGAACCCATCTTTGACTTATATGGCCTTAACCGCAAGAGCAGCAGCATTTGCAGTGGATGAACTCAAAAAAGGCAATCTCTAATCTTTAAAGAAAAAATTATGGCAATGAACAGAAGAGACGCAATTAAAAGTTTTGCCCTAATGATGGGCGGAGCCATGGTTGGTGCCAATGTAATATTAACAGGATGTAGCCCTGAAGACCAAATAGTTGGTCTTGAGTTTACTCCTGAGCAGATCGCTTTTTTGGATGAAATAGGAGAAGCTATCATTCCTACTACTGATACTCCAGGTGCCAAGGCTGTTGGAATTGGTGAATTCATGGTGATGATGGTCAAAGACACCTACAATGGAGACCAGCAATCAACATTTATCTCAGGACTGAATAGCCTCAAAAAAGACTTCAAATCTGCTAATGGCAAAGATTTCATGGAAGCAACCATCGAGGAACGTACTGCTTTTCTAAATGAAATGAACCAGAAAGCTATGCAAAGTGAAGACAGGGAACCAAGAGTCATCGGGATGCTCAAGGACCTTACCGTTTTGGGATATTTCACATCTGAGATTGGCGCTACGCAACAGCTAAGGTTTGTTGAGGCTCCAGGAAGATATGATGGCTGTATGGATTACCAAAAAGGTGATCGCTTATTTGCATTATAATGATTCAACATCAAGGGAGACTGTATTAGGTCTCCCTTCAGCTTTAAAAACCTCACACCTATGAAAGATAGAAGAAAATTCATTCAACTTACAGCTGCCATGAGCATGGGAGCCATTTTACCTTTACAGTTTTGTAGTCCAAAAAAAGAAAGTGACAGCAGCTCTCAGGAAGCCGCAATTGGACCTTTGGAAGGGAGCTTGGGAGCCTTTGGATTACAGTTATGGTCTGTCAAAGAAAGTATGTCTGAAGACCCAATAGAAACCATAAAGAAAGTAGCTTCTTTTGGTTATTCACAGATCGAAGGCTTCAACGGAGGTAAAGGGATTTTTTGGGGTATGAAGAACACTGAATTTAAAAGCATAATGGATGATCTTGGGCTAGATTTTTTTGCTTCCCATACCAATACATTTGAAAACCTAGAAAAGCAAGCAGCAGAAGCTGGAGAAATAGGTATGAAGTACCTGATTAATCCTTATGTGGGACCTCAAAAGTCTATGGATGACTTCAAGCGCTTGGCTGATGATTTCAATAAGCATGGTGAAATTTGTAAGCAAAATGGGGTTCGTTTTGCCTATCACAATCATGGTTATACTTTCGAAGAACTAGAGGGTCAAATACCTCAAGAATACTTAATGGAGAATACTGATCCCAACTTAGTAGATTTTGAATTAGATCTGTATTGGGTCTATACAGCTGGACATGATCCTATCAAATGGCTAGAAAAATACCCTAATAGATTCCCAATAGGGCATGTAAAGGATAAAGACGGTGATGTTGAAATTTCAGATCCGAAAGGCTCTACTATTTTAGGCACTGGAGTTTTAGATTTTCCTGCAATTTTGGGAAAAGGAAAAGACAATGGAATGAATTACTTCGTAGTGGAGCAAGAACGCTTTGAAGGAACTTCTCCAATGGAAGCAGCTGAAAAGAATGCTAATTACATGAAAAACCTTAGCCTTTAAAAACAACAAAGCCCCTGAAAAAGGGGCTTTGTTGTTTATTAACCGAATTAATACTCAATCTATCAATTCAGACTTGATGTTTCGAGAAGTATATATCAGCAGGTAGATAATTAATAAAAGTATGGCTAAAGCGGCAATTTCAAATTGAGCCCATATCCTTGATCTATTGACTACTTTTTCTGAATTATCAGCTAACCTTCTGCCTTCTTCAATTTGTATTTGAGATAGTTTTTCCAAATCATTTATAGCACGCTCAATATGCTCATTATAAATATGTACCTGAGTGGTATTGATACCAGCCTCCTCAGAGTAAAGTGATTCATAATCATTGATTCGTAACTTATTCATGATTATCTCTTTGAAATCTGTCAGGAACTGCTCTTCTGCGACTGTTAGATTGGTCCTCTCAAATGTCTCAACAGTTTTCAGAATTTGGTCTTCATAATCTTCGATCTCCTCCAACACGTGAGAATAATCACTTTCTTCCCAGCAATGATTTACCAATAATTTAATTCGGAATAAATTTTCAGAAATAGAAAATATATAACTTTCAACCACCAAACGATCCTCATACACTGAAATAAAAGAAGCTTCAAGTTCATTGAAGTTTTTCCTATCTAAGATATTTTTTCCAAAAATAACTAACAATAGAAAAGTTAACACTATGGCTGCCTTAAGTTTGTTTGTTAAAGATTTTGGGGGTTTCATAGTCTCTTCAATTTGGGTTTTTTCTTGAATACGAACGCAAAAATCTACTAGATTTTATTACTTCTGAAAGAAAGTAAAAGAAAAGTTTAAAACCAAAAATCACATACAGATTGAAGGATAAATATCCCCTATATAGCTTATAAAAATAAAAAAACCTCCATCACGGAGGCTTAGTGATCCTGTCAGGACTCGAACCTGAAACCTACTGCTTAGAAGGCAGTTGCTCTATCCAGTTGAGCTACAAGACCTTTTGTTTAATTTCTATTCCCGAACTCAAACTGAAACCTTCCCGATTAGGTCGGGATGCGCTATCCAGCTGAGCTACAAGACCTTTTATTTAATTTCTATTCCCAAACTCAAACTGAAACCTTCCCGATTAAGTCGGGATGCTCTATCCAGTTGAGCTAAAAGACTTTTTGTTTAATTTCTATTCCCGAACTCTAACTGAAACCTTCCCGATTAAGTCGGGATGCGCTTTCCAGTTGAGCTACAAGACCTTTTATTTAATTTCTATTCCCGAACTTTAACTGAAACCTTACCGGTTAAGTCGGGATGCGCTTTCCAGTTGAGCTACAAGACCTTTTGTTTAATTTCTATTCCCGAACTCTACCTGAAACCTTCCCGATTAAGTCGGGATGCTCTATCCAGTTGAGCTACAAGACCTTTTATTTAATTTCTATTCCCAAACTCAAACTGAAACCTTCCCGATTAAGTCGGGATGCGCTATCCAGCTGAGCTACAAGACCTTTTGTTTAATTTCTATTCCTGAACTCAAATTGAAACCTTCCCGATTAGGTCGGGATGCGCTATCCAGCTGAGCTACAAGACCTTTTGTTTAATTTCTATTCCCAAACTCAAACTGAAACCTTCCCGATTAGGTCGGGATGCGCTATCCAGCTGAGCTACAAGACCTTTTGTTTAATTTCTATTCCTGAACTCAAATTGAAACCTTCCCGATTAGGTCGGGATGCGCTATCCAGCTGAGCTACAAGACCTTTTGTTTAATTTCTATTCCTGAACTCAAATTGAAACCTTCCCGATTAGGTCGGGATGCGCTATCCAGCTGAGCTACAAGACCTTTTGTTTAATTTCTATTCCCAAACTCAAACTGAAACCTTCCCGATTAAGTCGGGATGCGCTTTCCAGTTGAGCTACAAGACCGGTAAAAAGGAAAACCTCCAAAAGGAGGTTTATTGTGATCCCGCTGGGGCTCGAACCCAGGACCCATACATTAAAAGTGTATTGCTCTACCAGCTGAGCTACGGAATCATATTTTTGAATTTTCTGGTCTTTTACCAGAATTTATATTCTCCATTCAAATCAAATGGAGCACTTTTTCAAAAATGCTCCATCGTCAAATAGACTCTCTAATGTGATCCTGTCAGGACTCGAACCTGAAACCTACTGCTTAGAAGGCAGTTGCTCTATCCAGTTGAGCTACAGGACCTGGATACTTATTCTAAGTACTTCAATTAAATTCCTAAAAGGAAAGTGTCGGGGTGGCAGGATTCGAACCTACGACCTCCACATCCCAAATGTGGCGCGATACCGGGCTACGCTACACCCCGAACATTAATTTTTCAACTCCTTACGTGTTGACTGAAGATTCAAAGGACAATGAATCTTGCTGTGATCCCGCTGGGGCTCGAACCCAGGACCCATACATTAAAAGTGTATTGCTCTACCAGCTGAGCTACGGAATCTTATTATTTCAAACTTCTAAGTAGTTTTATAACTTAGATTTTTACGCTTTTTGATTTGTTTTTTCTTAAATCATTGCCGTAATTGGACTGCAAATTTAAGCGGACTATTTTAAAATGCAAAACTCAAAGGCAATCTTTCTGACAAAATTTATAATATTTTTATCGGTTATTTTACAAAGCTTTAATTGTCAAGCCAATACAAGCAGCCTCAAAAAAGCAGATTCTTTGTTTATTTCAAAAAACTACCAAGAAGCAATGGAAATCTATGAATCCATGCTTCTTGAAGCAGAATCTTACTCTCCTGCTATGTTATTGAAAATGGCATTTGTGGCTGAAGGAAGGGGAGATTATGCCAATGCGAGCTTCTATTTAGCAAAATATTATGACATCAACCCAAACCCCAGAGTTATCTCCAAAATCAAATCGCTGACTGACCAATCAAACTTGATTGGCTACGAATTATCGGATTGGGACAGGTTCTTTAAATTTGCCTCAGATTTACAACAAGAAATCACAGCTGTATTTAGCCTATTTGTCTTGATCAGTATCATTCTGTTGCTAATTTTCAAGGAAAAAGCAAATCAACCCAAGTATTATATACCTGTATTACTTTTTATATTCCTTGCTTTTATGTCCAATAACTTCCTACAAGAATCCTCAACTGGAATTGTGACAGGTAGCCCAACCATAGTCATGGATAAACCGACGGCTGGCGGGAAAATGATCCAAAATGTTGACCCCGGTCATAGAGTCATCATCAAATCATCAAAGGACATCTGGTACGAGGTAAAATGGGGGAATAAAAATGCTTTTATCAAAAAAGCAAGTATCACCAAACTTTGAGACTTAAAACTCTAAAGGATCGAGATTTTTAAAGTGACCATTCATTTTAATCTTCTCCTTAGCTTTCTCCACTTCTCGCATCACAGGAATCACCTTGGTAAGATGATTAATCAAAAAAATTGTTCTATCAGATTCTCTTCGATGCTTTAAAAGTTCATACTCTTCTTCTAATGTAAGACCTATCTTATGTGCAAATGTGAAAGTATTCACAGCTTCTACCGAAACCTCAACCTGATAATCGACCAATCTAAAGAATTCTTTGAGATAAAAAACAAACTCTGCATGGGCTGATTTTGAAACGTGGAAATCATTTTCAAACAAGACTACTTCCCCTCCTGCATAGAGCCTGTCTTGAAAGGGATTTTCAAACCGGATCATCTCATAAACTCGATTCACGGTAGTTTTTATATCCATCCTACCATCATCGTAGACTTTCGAAATTTCCTTAAGCTTAACCTCAGCCCCTAAAGGCATCAATTTGTCCATATAAACCGATATACCAAATCTTCCATCAGCCTGATCAATATCGGTAACAAGCTGTCTATACCTTGGCTCAAAAATATGAAGGTTAAGTTGCTCTCCAGGAAATGCAACTAGCTTAAGGGGAAAAATGGGAATGGTCTCGGTCATCATACACTTTCAACAGTATTTGACCATTAAAAGTTATCAAAACACTCAACCTTCATCTTCTTCCAGCTCTTCTTGCAAACTCAATATCTGTGCTGGTGACATATACAGATCTCTAATCTTATTTCTGTATTTTTCATCAAAACCTTCTTGATTCAAAATGTAATTTTTTACTGTCAGGATTTGATGTCCCATACCACAGGAAATAGCATAGGTGTCAGCTGCGATTTCAGCCTCTGTCAGCCTTTTATTTGACATCATATACCTCATCCCAAAATGCATCATATTGACCGTGCTCCTGTCCTTATAATCCATGATATGACCCAGCTCATGTCCTATCCATCCCACTAAAGCATCATGTGGCACATTTTCTATGGCTAAGATCTCATCTCCTAGGTCTAATTCTCGAGTAATCTTGATCCTATATTCTCTTTTCTCCTTGCCTGTAACCAAAAGCGTCAAGACCCTTGGCTGCGCCTGCATGACAGCTCCATTAATTCTATCTTTGAATTCAAAATCAATCCTTACTCCAGCTAGTTCCGGAAAGTAGGCTAGCGCTTCCACGACCGCATCCTTGATCTCCCAAGGGATGGTTTTGTTATCCACTTCAAATTTCTCTTGCTTATTCTCTTCAAGTGAATTTGAGCTCAGACTATCAGCTGGTGTTAGTAACAGAAGTAAGGGGAGGATTAAATTAAGCATGGTAGTGTTTTTCTGTAAAGTCATATTATAGCAAAAAAGTTATACAATTCCAAAAATAACACAGGGGCCAAAATAAAAATCCCCAGAATATTCTAACCAATCACCTATACAGTTGTATTGATTAGAGTCTCTGGGGACTTCTATATATTTTAAAATTAAGGTCTATTACTTACTAGCAATGTAAGCTAAAAGATCAACAACCTTATTAGAATAGCCCCACTCGTTGTCATACCAAGAAACAACCTTCACGAAAGTATCGCTCAATTGTATACCAGCGTCTTTGTCAAAAATAGAAGTTCTGCTATCTCCATTGAAATCGGTAGATACGACTGCATCTTCCGTGTATCCTAAGATTCCTTTCATGGTAGTTTCAGATGCTTCTTTCATCTTAGCGCAGATTTCCTCGTAAGATGCACCTTTTTTCAGTCTCACAGTCAAATCTACAACAGATACGTTTGGAGTAGGTACTCTAAACGCCATACCTGTCAGTTTACCATTCAATTCTGGGATTACCTTTCCTACTGCTTTGGCTGCACCAGTGGAAGATGGAATGATGTTTTGAGATGCCCCTCTACCACCTCTCCAGTCCTTTGCAGATGGACCATCCACCGTTTTTTGAGTGGCTGTCGTCGCATGCACAGTCGTCATCAAACCTTCCTCAATCCCCCAGTTATCATTCAATACCTTGGCTATTGGAGCAAGACAGTTGGTAGTACATGATGCATTAGATACAAAGACCATATCAGGTGTGTAAGACCCTTCATTTACACCCATTACAAACATTGGCGTATCATCTTTGGAAGGTGCAGACATGATCACTTTCTTGGCACCTGCATCAATGTGACCTTGAGCAGTTTCTTTTGTCAAAAATATACCAGTAGATTCTACTACATAATCAGCACCTACTTCACCCCACTTAAGGTTAGCAGGACTTTTTTCAGATGTTACTCTGATTTCATTGCCATTGACGACCAGCTTCCCGTTTTTCACTTCTACTGTACCGTCAAACTTGCCGTGCGTAGAATCATACTTCAGCATGTAAGCCATGTAGTCTACATCAATCAAATCATTGATAGCTACAACTTGTACATCACCTCTTTGCTGCGCAGCTCTGAAAACCAATCTACCGATTCTTCCAAATCCGTTGATTCCAACTTTAATTTTGCTCATAGTTATTATATATTTATTGTTTATAGGTTTGATTACAAAATAATTTGAATCAAAATTTTAAAATAATTCTCCACTTAAACACATGTTTTAGATGTGATAAAATTACCAATAATATCTCTGCTACCCAAATTATCCATCATCCTCCAAGTGAGCATTTTGGAAAAGTTGATTTTACAATCGATTTCGAAAAATAATATTTTCTTGTCCACACCTAATTTTCAAGAATCATCTTCAAAAATCAATGACTATTCATTTATCCACTTAGGCGAGTATATACATGTAGATATCATCAAAGAATTCCTTAGAAAATATCAGATAAAGTTCACCCAAGTATAGAAAAGGAACTTGAAATACCCCACTATATTAAAACAAAAAAGGCTGTCCAAAAGAAGACAGCCTTTCTATCATATAATTAGCTAATGTTAAGCTATTTTGGATAAAATTGCATTCAATGTTCTGGATGGCCTCATAACAGAAGATGTTTTCTCTTCATTTGGCTTGTAATATCCACCGATATCAACTTTCACTCCTTGTGCTTCATTAAGTTCAGTCAGGATCTGAGCTTCCTTATCCTTCATTTCTTTGGCAATAGGCCCAAACTTAGATTTCAACTCAGCATCTTTATCTTGTGCAGCCAAAGCCTCCGCCCAATACATGGCTAAATAAAAATGACTTCCTCTATTATCCAATTCTTTCACTTTTCTAGAAGGAGATTTATCCTCTTCTAGAAACTTACCTGTAGCTTGATCCAAAGTCTCGGCTAGAACTTTCGCCTTTTCGTTTGAAAATGTAGCTGACAAATGTTCTAATGAAACGGCAAGTGCTAAGAACTCCCCTAAAGAGTCCCATCTTAGGTGATTTTCCTCCACCAGTTGCTCCACATGCTTTGGAGCAGAACCTCCAGCACCAGTTTCAAATAATCCTCCCCCATTCATCAACGGCACAAAAGAAAGCATCTTAGCGCTAGTACCAAGTTCCAATATTGGGAACAAATCTGTCAGATAATCTCTCAGCACATTTCCAGTAACGGAAATAGTGTCTTTCCCTGCTTTGATTCTCTCTAAGGAAAATCTGGTAGCCTCCACTGGTGACATGATATGAATCTCGAGTCCTTTGGTGTCGTGGTCTTGGAGATAAGTATTGACTTTCTTAATCAATTCCCTGTCATGCGCTCTATTTTCATCTAACCAAAAAATGGCAGGATCTCTAGTAGCCCTTGCTCTATTTACTGCCAACTTTACCCAATCTTGAATGGGTGCATCCTTGGTCTGACACATTCTCCAAATATCTCCTTGCTTCACTTCATGGCTGATCAGTACCTGATCACCTGACACTACTCTCACCACCCCATCAGCTTCTAATTCAAAGGTTTTGTCATGTGAGCCATATTCCTCAGCCTTTTGAGCCATCAAGCCTACATTTGGAACAGAGCCCATAGTTGCTGGGTCAAATGCCCCATGCTGCTTACAGAAATCTATAGTCTCTTGGTAAATCCCTGCATAAGATCTATCAGGTATGATTGCTTTGGTGTCTTGTTGCTTGCCAGCTTTATTCCACATCTGTCCAGATGTTCTGATCATTGCTGGCATAGAAGCATCGATGATCACATCTGATGGAACATGAAGATTGGTAATACCCTTGTCAGAATTTACCATTGCCAAATCTGGCCCCTCTCCTAGACAAGCTTCAATATCTGCCTCTATAGCTGCTTTTTGATCAGCTGGTAATGTGCTGATTTTAGAGATCAAATCTCCAAAACCATTATTAACATCAACACCAAGATCTTTAATTAATTGTGCATACTTTTCAAATACAGGAGCAAAAAACACCTTGACTGCGTGACCAAAAATAATAGGATCAGACACCTTCATCATGGTAGCTTTCATATGAAGAGAGAATAACACTCCTTCTTTCTTAGCTGCTTCTTTTTGAGATTGTAAAAAAGCTACAAGTTCGCTGATGCTCAGGACAGAAGCGTCTATAACCTCACCCGATTTCAGCGCTAGGCCCTTTTTGAGCGGCTTTACTTCTCCAGTAGCACTTACAAACTCTATATCGACACTAGTAGCCTTGGCTACAGTCACTGATTTTTCACTACCATAAAAATCCCCTTGACTCATACTGGCCACATGAGATTTAGAATCAGCAGACCATGCCCCCATGCTATGCGGATTCTTCTTTGCATAATTTTTAACAGCCAAGGGAGCTCTTCTATCTGAATTACCCTCTCTCAAAACTGGGTTTACAGCACTTCCTTTGACTCTGTCATATCTTGCTTTGATATCTTTCTCTTGATCTGTCTTTGGATCATCTGGATAATTGGGCAAAGCGTAACCTTGCGCCTGCAATTCCTTAATAGCAGCTTTTAACTGAGGAATAGACGCACTGATATTCGGCAATTTTACAATATTGGCTTCAGGAGTTTTAGCAATCTCTCCTAATTCTGCCAAGGCATCATTAATTTGCTGTTCAGGTTTTAAAAAGTCTGGAAATTGAGAAATAATCCTACCCGAAAGTGATATATCTCTGGTTTCTACTGCTACACCAGCAGAATCAGTAAAGGCCTTAACAATAGGCAATAAGGAATAAGTAGCCAATGCAGGCGCTTCATCTGTCAGCGTATAGAGAATCTTAGCTGTTTTCGTGGTCATCTTTTTATATTTAATATCAAATAGGTTTTACTATAAAAAAGCAATCCTACAGCTTTTCTTATCAGAAAAACGGTCTATTGCTCAAAATTCGGGCTAAATTAAATAAAATATCCCAGTTTCAAAGGGCGAAGCAATTAAGCGAAAAAGGCAAAAGCCTAGATTTACCTTACTAAAGATATTTTATCCATTGATCTGAAAGTCATCAGCATCTTTCCATGCTGGAAACTTCCGTCTAAAAGAACTCAATTCTTGCTTATTTAATTCCACCACGAGAATCTCTTCTTCGTTTTCACTGAAAGCCAGCTGATTTCCTTTGAAATCATAAGCACTGGTATGACCTGAGAATGGAATTCCATGGCCATCTTTGCCGATTCTGTTGACACCAACACTATAGCTGAGGTTCTCAACTGCACGTGCTTGTAGCAATATATCCCAAGCAGCTATGCGCGGTGCTGGCCAGCTCGCTACATAAATGCACAGGTCATATTCCATTTCTTCTCCAATCACTCTATTTCTAGACCAAACAGGGAACCGCAAATCATAGCAAACTTGAGGTAAAATTTTCCATCCATTCAACTCAAACACAACTCTATTAAGCCCCATATCAAAAGAGGCATCTTCATCTGCCATTCTAAAAAGATGCCTTTTGTCGTACCACTGTATTTTGCCAGATGGCTCTACCCAAAGCATTCTATTATAAAATCTCCCCTCATCCTGAATGATCACACTTCCTGTCAATACCATTTGCTTCTGAGCTGCCATTTGCTTCATCCACTTACAAGCTGTGTGATTCATGGGCTCAGCCATCTCTGCTGCATCCATTGTAAAACCTGTAGAAAACATCTCTGGTAGTACTACCAAATCTATATCTTGATCCAAATCCCAGATTTTTTCTTCCAGCATGGCAAAATTCGCCACCTTATCCTTCCAGTATAAGGCTGTTTGAACTAGGGCTAATTTTAGAATATTTGAATCCTTCATTGTATTCATGTCTCAAATGAAAAAGCCAACAGGGCATGTTGGCTAGAAATATTATTTCAGAGGGTAGATCATACGGTAGTCAGTTGGCACACGCCCCTTACTCACCTCAATCAACTTGCTCTGTACCAGTCTTTTTTTCAAACCTTTGAGATAATCTACAAAAAGTATCCCTTCCAAATGATCATATTCATGCTGAATCACGCGTGCTGTCATTCCTGAAAACTCCTCTTCTTTCAAATTCCAGTTTTCATCATAATATTCTATGGTAAGCTTCTCAGGCCTGATAATCTCGGCCCTTACATCAGGAATACTCAAGCAGCCTTCCTCAAATCCATAATTATCCCCATATTCATCCAAAATAATTGGGTTGATAAACGCTCTGCGAATTCCCTTTTCTGAATCATCCTCATCTAGCATCAAAGAGCTATCGATTACAAAAAGTCTAACTCCCTTATTGATTTGGGGTGCTGCTAGTCCCACACCATTTGCATGATCCATGGTGCTATACATATCTTGAATCAGGCTAGCGATATCTTCACCCTCCTGAATCTCTTCTGCTTCTTTTTTTAGTATTGGATTTCCGTATGCGACTATCGGATATATCATAATTGCTCAAGGTATGTCTGTAAAATGATTGCGGCACTAATTTTATCTAAGTTGCCAGCTTTTTCTTTTCTATCTTTTTTCTTACTCCCCATGGCAATCATGCTTTGCATGGCCATTTTAGAAGTGTAACGCTCGTCCACCAAGACTAATTTCTTGTCAGGAAACAACTTTGAGAGTCTACTTTTCAAACTGATTACCCTAGGTGTCATTTGATTATCAGTTCCGTCGAGTGACTTTGGATAACCAAGAACTATAGTCTCCACATCTTCTTTTTGGAAGTATTGAGTGAGATAATCTGCAAGCTTACTCGTTTCGATTGTTTCTAGGGGATTTGCGGTAATTTTCAATATATCTGTAACTGCCAGCCCCGTCCTTTTAGTTCCCAAGTCAATCGCTATAACTCTTCCCATCAGTTGCTATGAATTTGTTTTTTAACTTTTCTAAGCACCTCTATTTCCAATTGAACAGCTTTCGGAAAAAGCAATTCATCTTCAATCGTCGCATGAATTATCAGCTCTTTTTCAAAATTTTGCAACTCATTGTATAAAATCTTCATACTTAAAGGCGCCTCTTCTGGCAAAAAATATCCATTGGTCAACTTTCTGATCCCCACCATTTCATCATCATGATCTTCATGCGCATGAGCCATAGAGGCTATTGGACTTGACTCTAATATTTTCAAAGCATCAACGGTAGCAAATTGACCCGATTCAATGTCTTGAAGGAGTTTGATTCTCTTGAAGACCCTACTTTCCTCTTCATGTATGTGATGGATAAAATCTTCAACAAATAAAGGAAACATGATCTTAAGATCTGCTAGAATACCAGCATAATCCCCCGACACTTTGATCCCCCCAACCATGTTAGACAAAAAGGGTAGCTCTTGTCTTACAAAAAAATAATGCTTCTTTTTCAAATAAGCCAAGAGTACTTCAATGGGATGCAAAAAGAGCTCCTCTTTGGTTGGCTCCTTTATCAATGCCCAAGCTTCAAGTTCTTCTATCAAATGATTTGGGTTTACCTTGAATTTATCGCACACTTCTTGCAATGAACTTTCTTCGTATTGATAAAAATCAATCCCAAAATAATGTAGGACAGCCGCAAAAACATAATTATCGGAGACGAGATCTCTGATTGGTTTATTCTGCATTTTTTTTGGATCCAACATAAAAACAAAAGTAAGGCATTTTGAGTGAAAATGCCCGAATTCTTTATCTAAATTGAAATTGTTACGTTTATCAAAACGTTATGGAAACAAATACTGTTAAATAGTATATTTGAAGAATTTCCAAAAAGTAAGCATAATCAATAACCTGAGGATATCGTGAGCGAAATTAAAAACACAAAAGCACAAGTAAGACTTCCCATCATTATAGCCCTTGCTATATCAGCTGGCATTTGGGTCGGAGCTACTTTTGCAGAACCCAAAAGTGACAGAAATGACCTCAAAGCTGCTATCTACAAGCTTCAAGAGATCATCACATACATCAACAGAGACTATGTTGACAGTGTCAATACCAATGAATTGGTAGAATTTGGTATTGAGAAAATACTTGAAAAGCTTGATCCCCACTCCAGCTATATTCCTGCAAAAGACGCGGCATTGGCCAGGTCTCAGTTGGATGGTAATTTTGATGGCATAGGAGTAGAATTTGGTATCATCAGAGATACAATCTACGTGGTAGCTCCATTGACTGGTGGTCCTTCTGAGAAGCTTGGAATTCAATCAGGCGATCAAATCATCAGTGTAGATGGCAAAACTGTTGCAGGCACGGGTATTACCAATAGAGATGTATTTGACCTTTTAAGAGGCCCAAGTGGCAGCACAGTAAATGTTGAGATAAAAAGAAAATCACAAAGAGACTTGCTCTCTTTTGATATTGTAAGAGACAAAATACCGCAATATTCGGTGAATGCTTCCTACATGATCAATGATGAAATCGGCTATATCAAAGTCACCAGATTTGCAGCGACCACTTATGAAGAGTTCAAGAAATCGGTAGCCGAATTGCGTGAGCAGGGCATGAAAAAGCTGGTATTAGACCTACAAAGTAATCCTGGTGGCTACATGGGCGCTGCGATCAATATGGCAGATGAAATCCTAGGTAGCAATGCAGTGATTGTCTCTCAAGAGGGAAAGACCAGCCGCTTCAGTCAAAAAGCCTATGCAGTAAGACAGGGGATTTTCGAAGATGGATCTGTGATAGTCTTGATCAATGAAGGCAGTGCATCTGCATCAGAAATCGTAGCAGGAGCCATCCAAGATAATGACCGTGGCTTGATCGTGGGAAGAAGGTCTTTCGGAAAAGGACTGGTTCAGATGCCAATTGACTTATCTGATGGAGCAGAACTAAGGTTGACAATTGCTAGATACTATACACCCTCAGGCAGATCTATTCAGAAGCCTTATGGAGAGGAAGATGATTACAGTTTAGATTGGATCAAAAGATTTGAACATGGTGAATTTTTCTCCGCTGACAGTGTCAAATTCAATGACAGCTTGAGATATGAGACAGTATCTGGAAGAGCTGTTTATGGTGGAGGAGGCATTATGCCAGATTTCTTCGTACCGCTTGATACTACCATGTCATCTGCCTATGTCAATAGACTTTTCAATTCTGATTCTGCAAGGGAATTTGTACTAGATTATCTCGATAAGAATAAGAAGAAATTTGAAGGTATGTCATTTGAGGATTATTATTCCAAGTATCAAGTTTCAGACGCTATGCTTCAGGAATTGATCAAGGTAGGAGAAAAGAATAAGGTTAAGTTCGACGAGAAAGATTACAAAAAGTCGAAAGATTATCTCAAAGTATTGGTAAAAGCTAATATGGGGAGAAACTTATTTGATGACAATGCCTATTATAAAGTCATCAATGATATCAATGAAATCTATTTACAAGCCATCAAGTTATTTGATGAAGCAGAAAAGTTGGCCTTTGCTGGGAAAGTCAGTCAACAGGAATAAATGAATCAAAAAGGGGAGTCAAATTTGACTCCCCTTTTATTTGGATTGAAATCCTTAAATTAGCATTGAAATAAGAAACAAGCCTGGCGCAAACCCAAAATGAAAAAATTTTCCTCAATCCTATTTTTGTCAATACTCCTATTGCTAATGAATCATTCAGTAAAAGCACAAGCTAAAATCACCCACATCGCTGTCTATGTAAGTGAGCTCAATAGAAGCTCGGAATTCTACCGTGATGTTCTAAATTTCAAGGAAATAGAAGAGCCATTCAAAGATGGGCTGCATGCCTGGTTTGATATTGGCAATCAAGTACAATTACATCTAATTGAAGCAGAATGGGAGCCAGTGACCATCAATAAAATTAATCATCTTTGCTTCAGCGTTCCAAATATGGATGATTTCATTACAATCCTTCGACAGCATCAGGTAGAATTTGAAGATTGGCCTGGGGAGAAAAATAAAATCACTATTAGGCCAGATGGTATCAAGCAGATATATCTCAGAGATCCAGATGGGTATTGGATAGAGTTCAATGACGAATATTAAAAAAGGAGGCAATTGCCTCCTTTTTTAATTTAATTAATCTTGGTACAAGGTAGACGGCCAGGTATCATTTCCTGAATTGACATCTGTGATGACTTTGTCAGGATCAATTTCTACTTTGACTACTTTCTTATCTACCTTCATCAGATGCTGCCAGGTGTTTCCCTTGAACCATATCTCAACTGGAAGTTCACGTCTTTCTTTAGACCCATCTTCATACGTGATTTCAAAATTCACTGGCATTGGCATATCGCCTTTGTTGGAGAATACTACCACATAATTTGCTCCATATGGATAAACGCCTTCAACAGCAAGGTCAATATTAGCATTGCTATAGAACCAACCTTTCCAAAACCAATCCAAGTTTTCACCAGTTACGTTTTCCATGTGATTGAAGAAGTCAGAAGGTTGAGGGTGTTTGTAAGCCCAAGTTCTGATATATGACTTGAAGGCTCTATCAAACCTTTCATGACCCAGTATATATTCTCTTAACATCATCAATCCTAAGGCTGGCTTCATATAAGCCACCATACCAAGGTTATTGGACTGCGTACGATCTGGGTGTGTCGCTATAGGTTCTCTATTTTCACTTGTCAACCAACCCACATATTTCCTAGTCTGGATCAAGTCATTGGTATATTCACCATCATTGAAAGCCAAATAGCTGTAATAATTGATAAAGGTATTGAATCCTTCATCCATCCAAGCATGCCTTCTTTCATTAGTACCTACTATCATTGGGAACCAGTTATGACCAAATTCATGATCAGTCACACCCCAAAGGGATTCACCTTTGGATCTGTAACTACAGAAATTCAATCCAGGATACTCCATTCCTCCTATATCTGCAGCTACGTTTACAGCTACAGGATAAGGATATTCGTACCACATCTCAGAATAATGCTCCACAGATGCTTTTGAATACTCCGTAGATCTACCCCAAGCTTCTTGACCGTCGCTTTCTTGAGGATAGACAGATTGTGCCATTGCCTTTTTACCACTTGGAAGATTGATTCTAGCTGCATCCCATATAAATGCTTTGGAAGAAGCAAAAGCTATATCCCTAGAGTTATTCATTTTGAAATGCCAAGTGAGCTTTCCTTCTTGCTTAGGTCTAGTCTTAGCAACATCTCCTACCTCAGCAGGCTCGATAATATAAACTCTCTCGTCACTTTCAGACGCTTTTTTCATTCTATTTTGCAATTCCCTAGGAAGAACCTGATTTGGGTTTTGCAATTCTCCAGAAGCTACCACGATATGGTCAAATGGCACAGTCACTTTATAATCAAAGTCTCCATAACCCAAATAAAACTCACCTGCTCCCAAATATGGATCTGTATTCCAACCTGTCACATCATCAAACACTGCTACCCTAGGATACCACTGAGCAAGTGCATAGATGGTTCCGTCCTTCACATCCAATCTACCCATTCTATCCATCCCTTTGACAGGGATTTTATACTCAAAATCCATGGATACTGTAGCTACTCCCCCATTTGCTGGCAATGGCTCTGCAAAAACCACTTGCATGCGCGTGTCATTGATCAAATAATCACTACTCGTCGGTCTGTTTTTTCCTGTTAACTGAGCTTTTACATTTGAAACTTTGTATCCACCATCTGTATCTCCACTATATCTATTCCCTTGTACTGGGGTTGTCAAGGTGCCTCTAGAATCTTCCGTAAATCTATTTTGCTCTAAATACAGCCATATAAAATCCAAAGATTCTGGGCTATTGTTAGTGTAGGTAAGTGTAAGACTTCCTTTGATCAAGTGATTCTCTTCATCAAGCTCTACATTGATACTGTAGTCAGATTTGTTTTGCCAATAGCTAGGTCCAGGCTTTCCAGAAGCAGTTCTATAAGCAGAGCCTTGACGATAGCCAAATTCAGTAAAAACCCCATCCTTGTTGTCCTTCACTACTTGCGCATCTGATGTCCAGATACTACCAAAAGTTAAAAAGGCAAATAATAGCCCCCTAATACTCATTTTCATATTTTGTGGATTATATTGATTTATTCGGCTAAAATAATGAATCAAAACCTAAGAAAAAACTAACCAAATATTCTGTTGGTTTCCATTTCTTAAAGTGACAAATCCCTTACATTATTTGCATCACTGAGATTTTAGAATCTATTTTGCTCCTTATTTTAAACCAACCGTACAAAACATAAAGTCTCCATCAAGTCAATTATGAAGTGGACTTACTAATTCACATGCTACCATGACGATTGAGAGACAAAATCAAACACATGAAAAAAAGATTACTACTACCCGCTTTATTACTTGGCACTTTACAAGTAATTGCAAATCAAGACAGCGTGACCGTTGATCTCGGTGAAGTGATTATCAAAGAGAATAGAATTGAGATTCCTTTCAACAAAGTCTCAAGGAATATATCAATCATCAGTAGAAAAGATATAGAAACTACCCCTGCCCGAAGTCTTCAAGAAGTGCTTTCATTTACTCCGGGAGTAGATGTCAGGCAGCGGGGTGTGACAGGTGTACAAGGTGACATTGGCATCAGAGGTGGTGGTTTTGAGCAGACCCTCATGTTGATCAATGGCATCAAGCTAACTGATCCGCAGACAGGACATCATATCATGAATATCCCTGTACCACTGCAGGCTATCCAAAGGGTCGAAGTTATGAAAGGTCCAGGTTCAAGGATTTTTGGACAAAATGCTTATGCTGGCGCTGTGAATATCGTCACCATGCTGCCAGAAGAGAGGAGTCTAAATCTTCAATCTTATGCTGGAGATTTTGGCATGAAAGGCATCAGTATGGTCTCTTCACTACCAGTAGATTTACCATTTGGTAAATACAAGCAAACGCTATCCATCTCTCACGACGCATCAAATGGTCATTGGTACAATTCTGACTATAAAGTCACCAATGTATTTTATGAAGCGGGAATGGATCTCAACGAGAAAAATGAAATCAGAGCGATGGCCGGGTACACTGATAGAACCTTTGGTGCTAATGGCTTTTATACCGATAGATTTCCTGATCAATGGGAAAGCATTCAGACATTCCTTGCATCCATAAGTCATACTTATGATCACAATGACATTTATATACAAACAAGGGCTTATTGGAGACAAAATACTGACGAGTTCAGGTTGAGAAGAAATGAACCTGAATTTTTCACCAACAACCACGTCTCAGATGTACTAGCTTTAGAGGTAAATGGAAGATATCAGAGCAATTTCGGAACGAGTGGTTTTGGAGTAGAAGGAAGAAGTGAAAAGATTAGCAGCACTAATCTAGGGGACAGAGAGAGGGCTTTTCTTGGCGTTTTCGCGGAACACAGGATTGAGTTTTGGTCTGATTTTGACTTCAGAGCAGGGGTGTATTCCAACTACTATGATGAATATGGCTGGAGACATTTCCCAGGTGCGGAATTAGGATACCAACTTACCGATCGTTCTAGGTTCTACACCAACTACGGCGCAAGCTATAGAATCCCATCATTCAATGACCTCTATTATGAAGATCCAAGTAATGTATCTAACCCCAACCTACTTCCTGAAGAAGCGCAAAGTTTTGAAGTAGGCTACAAATACTTCAACAAAAGTGTGCGATTTGAATTGGTATACTTCAACAGATACACCAAAAATCTGATAGACTGGAGCAGGGCTCCAAGCGATGTTAGCCCTAATCCAAACAGATGGACACCAAGCAACATCTCTGAAGTAACTTTTCAAGGGATAGAGACTGGTATTCAATATGCCTTAAATCTTGGAGGCAAAAACTTCAAAATCAGAGAAGCATCATTTAGTTACAATTTTATTGATGCCAATTTGCAGCAAATCCCGGGTATAGAATCAAGAAATACTTTAACGGCACTGAGACATCAAGTGATCGGTGGATTTCAAGCTGAATTTTTCTCAAACTTCGAAACAAACATCAAAGCTAGATACATAGAAAGAATGGCCTTGGATCCATATTTCTTACTTGACATCAGACTTGATTATAACAGGCTCAAAACATTCGGCCTATTTGCAGAAGCTTCTAATGTGACCAATGCAAATTATATTGAAGCTGGATTTGTACAAATGCCTGGCAGGTGGTTCAGAGCTGGCATCAACCTCAACCTTTTCAAATAAAATAATCAAGGCCCGAGCATAAGAATTCTCGGGCCTTGATTATTATCAGCCTAATCCTCTCAAAAAGAATACCCCAAAGTCCACTCCATATAATCGGCTCTCCCACCGTGTGCTCTCAAAGTAGCCGCCGCCAACCAATTTTTCGTCAAGTGATATTTTAAACCGTACCTTTGATAAAATAGGTTATGATCAGCCCTTGGTCGCTTCAGGTAAGTGGCAAACTGTGTCAAGAAACTGAGCTTATTCATATGGAACTCATGACCCATAGCAAAGCCCGTTCTCCATCTTACAAAGTCTCTTTCCTCTCCAGAAGATTCATTGACCGCCATATTCTCCCTTACATACCCTCTATTATAATCCAAATCTAAACCCGCAGTCCAAGAACCAATCGGAGAATACCTTAAAGCTGTCGTGTAATTTGCTCCATAGGCAGGAAATACAGCAAAATCTAGCGCTCTGATACTTTTCACCCCTGAACGTAGCATGAAAGTATGTGTAAACCTTCCAATTTCATAAGCAAGATTCTTATGGTTAAATCTTTTATATATCTCAGAACTTTCTTCGGAAAGCTGATAACTCAATCCCGCTCCAAAAAAAAGTATATTCAAACCTGAATTGGGCAATTTGCGCGCCGCATTGCTGATATGGGTTATTCCAGTTTGAAAATTGAGGTCAAACTTATCACTGAGGTCAAAGCTATAGATCAACTGAGCTTCTCCTAAATAATTCACATTAGAACCTATTGCCTTTTGGAGTTGATTATTGATTGGGTCAAATGGATTGGTCACATAAGCTAAACCCAGTGAAATTCTAGTAGAAAGCTCATTACTCCCCCATCTACCAAGAGTTGGCTGCAAAAATCCACTGATAGAATAGGAACGTCCTGTGTCTCTATTATCGTGATTGATATATGTAAGACTCATACCTGCAAGAGGATGCTTCAAATGATCGTGATATTCCTTTCCCTTGAGCCGGGATGCATAATCAAGTTTAAAAAGAAATGGATACCCTTGCACCTCTCTTACATCAGAATTGTGAGCGACAGTATAGCCTTGAGAAGCTTGAAATTGAAGGTAACTTTGAGAAAACACCCCCCCACTTAAAAACCATAAAACCAATATTGCTATTAAGCAAAATTGCCGCTTATACATCATATGAACTCTCCTTACACAAAACTAAGATAATCAAACCTTGCAATTATTACGGAGATTCACAAAGATTGTTGATGGGGTACATGAGCAATTCAATAAAATAAAAATATGTAATATGCATATCCGCAATTAGACAACTAACCAATTATGATTAAATCCTAGTTCAACCCGATACTAATAGATATTGGATACTCATTGATATTGGTTTGAGATCATAGGCTTTTTCCAATTTTAAGGTTGTACTGACAAGAAATCGGAAATCATGTTATCTAAATGTAGCATGGCATAAATCAAAAAAAGCCTCTTTCTTGAGGCTTTGTGTGGGAGTTGAGGGATTCGAACCCCCGACCCTTCCGATTTTAATCGGAATGCTCTTAACCAATTGAACCCTCAGACAAGAGAGTCTCTATTCGTTTTCTACTTTTCCATGACTTAACTTGTCTCTCCCTAAAATAGGCTTCTTCCTTAGTGTCAAACTCTTCAAAATAAGCAAGTTCCCAGTCTGCGGTACTCCCAGTGAAACCTTTATGTTTAGAGTTGTGACGCCGTACTCTTTCTATTAGACTATCACAACTGTGCCCTAGATAATACCGATCCCTTGATCTTGAATACAATATGTAAAAATAGCATGGCATAAATCAAAAAAAGCCTCTTTCTTGAGGCTTTGTGTGGGAGTTGAGGGATTCGAACCCCCGACCCTTCCGATTGTAATCGGAATGCTCTTAACCAATTGAACCCTCAGACAAGAGAGTCTCTATTCGTTTTCTACTTTTCCATGACTTAACTTGTCTCTCCCTAAAATAGGCTTCTTCCTTAGTGTCAAACTCTTCAAAATAAGCAAGCTCCCAGTCTGAGGTACTCCCAGTGAAACCTTTATGTTTAGAGTTGTGACGCCGTACTCTTTCCATTAGACTATCACAACTGTGCCCTAGATAATACTGATCCCTTGATCTTGAATACAATATGTAAAAATAGCATGGCATAAATCAAAAAAAGCCTCTTTCTTGAGGCTTTGTGTGGGAGTTGAGGGATTCGAACCCCCGACCCTCTGCTTGTAAGGCAGATGCTCTGAACCAACTGAGCTAAACTCCCATTATCTTTATTTACTCTTACTGATTCGAACTCCCGACTCTTCCGATTGTAATCGGAATGCTCTGAACCAACTGAGCTAAACTCCCATCATCTTTATTTACTCTTATTGATTCGAACTCCCGACTCTTCCGATTGTAATCGGAATGCTCTGAACCAACTGAGCTAAACTCCCGAGGGAAAATAATTTAAATCTAATGTGGGAGTTGAGGGATTCGAACCCCCGACCCTCTGCTTGTAAGGCAGATGCTCTGAACCAACTGAGCTAAACTCCCATTATCTTTATTTACTCTTACTGATTCGAACTCCCGACTCTTCCGATTGTAATCGGAATGCTCTGAACCAACTGAGCTAAACTCCCATTATCTTTTTTACGCTTATTGATTCGAACTCCCGACTCTTCCGATTGTAATCGGAATGCTCTGAACCAACTGAGCTAAACTCCCATTATCATAACAGCCGTTGCTGTCTTAATGGATTGCAAAGGTAGATTTTAATTCTTTTCGCACAAACAAAAACTAAAAAAAAACAAGCTGATCTAAATTAATTGATTGATAATGAACAATAAATTATTTAAACAAAGAATTGACTCAGGTCTTCTCTAAGGAAATCAAGAAAAGACCTGAATCAAAATTTTTAAATATCAAACTTAATCCCTTGCGCCAATGGCAAAGCTGTACTGTAATTAATCGTATTGGTCTGACGACGCATGTAAGCTTTCCATGCATCTGAACCCGATTCTCTACCACCGCCAGTCTCTTTTTCACCACCAAAAGCCCCTCCTATCTCTGCTCCTGAGGTACCTATATTCACATTGGCGATTCCACAGTCAGATCCTGCAGCTGATAGAAATGCCTCAGCCTCTCGCATATTGAGGGTCATGATTGCGGAAGACAATCCCTGAGGAACTGCATTCTGCATTTCAATCGCTTGATCTAAAGTTTTATACTTCAATAAATACAAAATTGGAGCAAAAGTCTCTTGTTGCACCATTTCAAAATGATTCTCTGCTTCGATGATACATGGCTTTACATAGCATCCCGATTCATATCCTTCGCCCTGCAACACTCCTCCTCGTACCAATTCCTTCCCTCCTTCTGATTTGACTTTTTCAATTGCAATCAAATACATCTTGACTGCATCCTGATCTATCAGCGGACCAACATGATTCTTTTCATCAAGAGGGTTTCCAATGACCAACTTACCATAGGCTGCAACAAGTCTGTTTTTTACTTCATCATATACACCCTCTTGCACTATCAATCTTCTGGTAGTCGTACAACGCTGCCCTGCTGTACCCACCGCACCAAATAAGGCTCCACGGATAGCAATATCCATATCGGCATTTTCAGTCACAATGATGGCATTATTACCACCCAATTCCAGTAGCGACCTTCCAAGTCTTTGACCTACTGCTTGCGCTACCAGCTTACCCATTCTCGTCGAACCTGTTGCTGACACCAATGGTACTCGGTGATCTTTTGACAAGTATTCACCTACTTTATAATCGCCTACGATAAGGGCAGAAATACCCTCAGGTAGACTATTGTCTGACAACACTTTGGCTATGATATGCTGACAGGCAACACCTGATAGCGGAGCTTTCTCAGATGGTTTCCATACACACACATCTCCACATACCATCGCGATCATGCTATTCCAGGACCAAACTGCTACTGGGAAATTGAATGCTGAAATAATCCCAACAATTCCTAATGGATGCCACTGCTCGTACATTCGATGTGAAGGGCGCTCCGAGTGCATGGTAAGACCATATAATTGTCTCGAAAGACCTACAGCAAAATCACATATATCGATCATTTCCTGCACTTCACCGAGGCCTTCTTGATAAGACTTACCCATTTCGTAAGATACCAACTTACCTAAGTCAGCTTTGACTTCTCTCAATGCATTGCCTATTTGTCGGACAATTTCTCCTCGCTGAGGAGCAGGAATCTCCCTCCACTTCTTAAATGCCTCTTGCGCCTGAACAATCACTCTTTCATAAGCTTCTTGATCCGTCAACTGCACCTTGGCAATCAACGCGCCGTCTGCAGGAGAATAAGAACTTATATATTCCTTTCCAGTATCAACCCATTGATTTCCAGTACTTGTACCAAGATTTTCCGCTTTGATTCCCAGCCTCTCCAAAGCTGCTTTTATTCCATATTGATCTGCCATATATTTGAGTTTCCTATGCTTTGTATCATGGTAAAACTAGTAAAATTCTGAAAGGATTTGGTAATCCTACAAGTAGAAAAAAGATCAATTTTGAAGAGTTTGTAGATTTAGACCCCAAAATCATGCTTAAGTATATTTAAAGCTATCTTTTCAAATCCACGGCATCCAAATACCTTTTAAGCCCAGGGCTTGGGCTGAGCCTATATATAAAATTGACCCTATAATTGCCCGTCATTAAGGTATTGTCGAAATCTGAATTTCGAATCATATTGACCCTATTGTGCACATAATTAAAATTCACAGACCATTTTTCAGAATTGTAACCAACAAAACCCCTTAAAAATAGATTTGAGCTAAATCCCCATCGGTTACTTGCTCCTTCATTAAAAACTAGCCTTTGCTGACCTAAACTAAGATTGGTAGACGCATATCCCGTGATAAAAAAATGCCTCAGAATCACAAAAGTATGCACATATCCCGCATTCGGACCAAACTGAAAGAAATTGGCTTGGTTGAAATTCCGACCCGGATCATCCAAAAATCCAATGGGGAAAATTGGTCGATCATCTATGGCTGTACCTCCATAAATCTCAAAACCAAGTAATGGACTACCACCGGATTTGACCTGCCACTCATTTTGCAAAAAAGCAGCTCTTAAAGATATTTTATCGCCATTAAATAAATACTGAACGTTGGCTCCATATTTCCTGACTCGCATCGTTGGACTTACATAGAAAGGCATCCCTGAACTATGATCCTCAGCTAAATCAACATAATACCCCCTGTAAAATTGCCCAAATAAATCAATGACAAAATTCTTAGGATAAGCATGCACTTGAAGATCTAGGTACTTGGTATCACCTGTACCCCTGTCAGGATTCAAAAACCCCCAGCCATACGCAAGATTCAATGTAAGTCCATTATAAGTCGCACCAACCCCCATATTGAGAGTTGAGTTAGGTTCAAAACGAATCCTCCTATCGGACAACCTATCTTTTACTTCAAAAGCCGTATACTTCCTCGATGCATAAAGCCTAGTTGTCAACTGATCCGGAAACTTTATATAATACACAGAATCTAATGATTCATTTTGCATAGCAAGCGCATCCTTTCCCATGATGACGAGAAAAAAAATAAGTAAACTTGTTTTCACCTTTATCATTTTCAAAGCGCAACCATTAAACAATGAATTTTATCATTCCCAATTACCTTAACACGAATTAAAACAAAAAATCCTGCCAAAGCAGGATTAATTTGAAATGAAGGTCAGAAAAAACAATTGTCATTATAACCTTCATCTCTTACTTCTATCAAAAGTCTTTAGCAAAAAAAGTTGCTTAATCACCCGATACAAATATAGAAAAGAATATCCCATAAATGCAAAATTAAATTCATGGAATTTTTTGGTTTAATATTAAAATAATATCAATGCAAAAATTAACAAGGTTATTAAAATACAATTTATCTCATTGGTCTTGACTTAACCTTAATAAATAAAACTTCCAATACACCCTATACATGGTTTCCTAAAACATATATTAAAATTGATTATAAACCCAAAATCATTAAATAAGCCCAAAATTCACAAACAATTATATTTGAAGTTTCCATCAGGTCCTAAAAAACTGCTTGATAAAAAATTTACCCACATTAAAACACCTACATTAGGTATAAAAAATTAATATTAGAATATTTATATTTATATTCAAATAAAACAAATAATCAAAACGCTTTAGAGTCTATCAAAATCACAAGGGACAACTTGACTTCAACTGCTCTAAATCAATATCGATTTTGTAATCATAAAAATTGCGCTCTATTTCATGGATTTTTGTGTGCTTCTTGATGCATATAGGCCTTCTATCTTTTCTTTTGACAGACATGAAATAATCTAAAAACTTGAAACCTTCCCCGACCACTTGATCCGAAAATTCAATCCAAAGCGAAGGAATTTGATAAGCATCCGCCACAATGACCCCATGAAGCGAGCTGGAAATAATCCGGTCACAAGCCAAAATTTCGTCAATGACATGAAGAGGGTTAGATTGTTGCACATCTATTACAGTCACCTCTTCATCATGATCAAATTTTTCCAGCCAAGGATTGGCCTTATCTACATAGTGTGGAATTATCCCAATTCTATACTTTTTTTTAACTTTTGGCTGATAGATTTCAGGCATTAGAAGTGCTGGATCACCAAACACATTTGGACATTCAATTCCAGCGGCTTCCAGTTTACTTTTTGTCAATGGTCCTCTTACCGCACATATCTCCAAGGGCTCTTCCTTGCATTTCACTTTAGCTGAGATAAAACCACTTCCCCAGATGATGGTCTTAGATGTACTCTTTTGTAGAATTGAACCAATCATAAAGAAATGGTTGGTGAAACGATAAAAAAGGGAAGGGATTCTGATTACTTTTTTGTCAGATAAGTGTGCCACAATATGCGGCGTGAGGATGTCACCAAAATTATTCTTATGCTTATCGTATGAGACCCAATAGTAACGACTTAAAAAAGATTTTAAAGAATTCTTTATACTTCTATTACCTAACATTTAATCAAATTTATTGCAAATATAACAATTTCAATTGATTAGCCTCTTTTTGAGCGCTCCATTCATTTACTATTTTATTCCTCCCTGCTTCTGAGGTACATTTCAATTCCCTAGAAATCAACCCTAGCAAAATCTTCTGAAGCCCGTCGGAATCACCCGGTGGGAATAAATAGCCTGTTTTTTGATCATCGATCACATCATCATGAACACCTACACCCCTCGTAGCAACTACCGTAACTCCACAGGACATGGCCTCCAAACAAACCAATGAAAAACCCTCTGAATATGATGGAACTACCACAATCTTTGAAGCCTGATAGTAATTTTTGATTTCTTTGGTTTCGGGATGAAAGTAGACTTGAATTGTCAGCTCTTTTTGTAAAACCTCTGTCTTCAATCTCTCCACAAAATTCTGATCATCTACTTTCCCTACCACTACCAATGCCCAGTTGGGGTAATTTCCTAGAATAGGTATCAATGCATCCAAGACGACTTGGTGTCCTTTGCGCTCTCTTACTCTTCCTGCTACACAAATGATGTTTTGTTGAGAGACATTTTGAATTTTAGCCCTAGGATCTGGCACGAAAAAATCAGTCTGTACTCCATGTCCTATCACGGATGATGATAATGGCAGCGATTGCTGCATATTAAAAGTGAGAGAAATGACCTGGTCAGCTTTTCTCAGCAATCCAAGAGTAAGCTTTGAAGGTGGGCTTTCTGCATGCCTTGTGGCCACCAACTTAAAGTCAAAGCCTAGCATCCTTAAAAGCAAAGCTCTTATGATTTCATTATTTCTATGCGCATGAATAATTACTTTTCTATTTGCCTTAAGCAATCTAAATACTCTCCCCCAGCCAATTTTCTGGCCTGATAGCAAACTACCAAAAATATATAATTCAAAATCCTGCTCTAAATAAGGCAATACATTTTCTATACTGGAAGTCAATCCAGTTTTCCTTTTATGAAAATGAAACTGGATCAAGATCGGTTTATCAGATTCCATAGGTTCAAAAAAATTAAATAACTTGCTTCATATTAAATAAAAAGAAGCACTGCTGTACTTCAACAATGCTTCTATGTTACTTTCATATTTAGGCTAATTTCGTCAAAGCCTCTTTGATTCGCTTCAAGGCTTCTTTTAATTCTTCCTCAGATGCTGCATAAGATAACCTTACACAATCTGGCGCACCAAATGCAGCCCCAGTCACCACAGATACATTTGCTTCTTCCAAAAGATAAATACAAAGATCATCGGCATTATTGATCTGATGACTTCCTGACTGCTTACCAAAGAAAGCTGTCACATCAGGGAAAAAGTAAAATGCTCCTTCTGGGACATGCGTCTTGATCCCCGGGATCTCTTTCAACAGTCCCAATACCAATTCTCTTCTTTGAAGGTAGGCCTTCTCCATTTCTTTTGATGGAGTCTGATCTCCAGCAATCGCCGCCAAAGCAGCACGCTGAGCGATACCTGTACCACCAGAAGTAAACTGACCTTGCATTTTTTCACATGCTTTGGCGATAAATAGTGGTGCGCAGATATACCCTACTCTCCAACCTGTCATTGCATATCCTTTAGAGAATCCATTGACTGTAATCGTCCTTTCAAACATCCCAGAGATAGAAGCGATACTAAAATGCTTCCCAGTAAAATTGATCAATTCATATATCTCGTCTGCAATTACATAAACATCTTCTTTACTTTTCACTACCGCTGCAATAGCTTCAAGCTCCTCCTTACTGAATACCGATCCAGTAGGATTGCAAGGAGAGGAATAGATGACCGCCTTGGTTTTATCGGTCATGGCTTCTTTAAGCTGCGCCGAAGTAGCTTTGAAATTATTCTCCAAAGTACCCTCAATCAAAACAGGCACACCTCCTGCCAGCTTGATGATCTCGGCGTAAGACACCCAGTAAGGTGAAAAAATCACCACTTCGTCACCTTCATTCAGCATGCACATGAAGACATTAGCAATGGAGTGTTTAGCTCCAGTTGAGACTACAATGTTCTCAGATTTCGCCTCAGCAATATGATTTTCTTCTCTGAGCTTTTTAGCAATAGCTTCTCTCAAATCCTGATAACCCGCCACAGGAGGGTATGCAAAATATTTACCTTCATCAATTGCTGATTTGGCTGCCTCTTGGATATGCTTAGGCGTTTTGAAATCTGGTTCACCCAAACTCAAACTAATTATATCTACACCTTGGCCTTTAAGTTCTCTTGCCTTTTTTGCCATTGCCAGCGTAGCTGACTCTTCCATTTGGTTGATTCGGTCGGATAGGATTGAATTCATTTTATGAGGTTGTTTTTTTAAATTTGACCAAAATTAAAGATTCCAATTATTAAATCTAAACTTAACTGAGAATTGATTCCGAATTAGTACTTTTAAGATTCAATATTTGGTTTTAATACTCGTTATTGCATATATGAAATCGTTTTGGCTCTGTTTATTGATGTTTCTCGCACTTCCTACCATGCTGATGGCACAGAGGAAAAATAAAAAGGAGGCAGAGAAAGTAACCGTTGACCCGGACTCTTCTGGTATTGTGAGTAATAAACTTTTGCCTACTACCTCACCGCTTTTACTTTTTGATGAACAGAGTAAAAAGGAGAAAAAGAAAAAAGAGAAAAAGAAAGAAAAGAAGAATATCTACTATGGAGAGCGCACTAAAAAAGGACGTATCAGGCAGAACTTAAGAGAGCAAGTTCAATTTACTTTTTTCAACTATACTACACAGAAGCAGACTGTAGACCCTTATGTGAGGGATATCTATTGGTATGATCAGCGAGATAAAATGATCCGATCCAAGGATTTTGACCCCTCCAGAGGTGTCTTACTTCACGGGCCATTTGAAAGAATCATCGGAGAAATCACAGTGGAAAAAGGCATGTACTATTTCGGAACCAAGCATGGGACTTGGATGACATTTGACAATAGAAGTGTATTGGTCGACAAAGGTCACTATCAAGCTGGATGGAGAAAAGACTCCCGTACTACTTATTATGATGGCAACAATAAAGTCATAGAAAAACTCACCCCAATCGAATACGATTTGAAAGAAGGCAATTTCTATCACTTCTATGAAAATGGCCAAGTCGCTGTAATAGGAGAATATCAGTATGGAGAAAAAGTGGGCTTATGGACAGAATACTGGGACACTAAAAATGCGCAAGCAATCCGAAAAAGAGAAATTCAATACCAGGAAAAACCCTTCACCAAAAACTTTAGACCTTACATCAGGGCCGAATGGGACAAAGAAGGTACTCTCATCTACAGAACTAATATCGCATCAAATTAAACAAATCTTATTCCCTACCTTTTTTATAGGGAATTATTGTTCCCTTTATTTTTCTTCATATATTTGTCACACTAATTATTTGTATGACACAGGAACAATTCAGCAAGTACTCATTTCTCCTTGATCGGACCGCCCGCAAAGTCAAGCAATATGCCCAACAAAAATTCAATCTGGGTGACTTTGACATTACGGTTGATCAATGGCTGGTATTGAAAAATCTATCAGAAAATGAACTCTTGAGTCAAACTGAATTGGCACAGCTGGTGTTTAAAGACCATCCTACATTGACAAGAATTATAGATATCCTCTGTAAAAAAGGTTATGTAGAAAGAGTACCTCACCCTCAAGATAGGAGAAGCTTTCAACTTCACTTGACCAATCAAGGAGTTTCTAAAGTAAAAGAGCTAAAACCTCAGATTACCCAAATCAGGGAGAAGGCTTGGGAGAACTTGAATGAAAGAGATTTTGAAGAATTCAAACGGATATTGAATACCATCTACACTAATCTTGAGGAATGAAAATCTACTCAGCTTAAAAATAGTTGTTACACTAATTATATTTATACGAACAATCTGAATCATCATTGGTTTTACCAATAAATCTTACACATCATGATTAATACTGACATTTGCATCATCGGGGCTGGACCAGTCGGATTATTTGCAGTTTTTGAAGCAGGCTTATTGAAAATGCGTTGCCACTTGATCGATGCATTGCCTCAGGTAGGGGGACAACTATCTGAAATCTACCCACAAAAGCCCATTTATGACATCCCAGGTTATCCTGAAGTCAAAGCCCAAGAACTTGTGGACAATCTGATGGAGCAAATCAAACCCTTCAACCCTACTTTTACTTTGGGAGAGCGAGTAGACCATTTGGCGAAGCAGGATGATGGTTCTTTTGTAATCACGACTAGTGACAAAACGCAAGTTCATGCACAAGTAATCGTGATTGCTGGTGGACTAGGATGCTTTGAGCCAAGAAAGCCGGTATTGGAAAACCTAGAAACCTTTGAAGGCAAAGGAGTAGTTTACATGGTCAAAAACCCTGAGACTTTCAGAGACAAAAAGGTGGTAATCGCTGGTGGTGGAGATTCTGCTCTTGATTGGACGATCTACTTGGCTGATGTCGCAGAGCGGGTTACACTAGTACATAGAAACGAAACCTTCAGAGGAGCTCCTGATTCTGCGTCCAAAGTTTTTGATTTGGCTAACAATGGCAAAATCGACTTGATCCTGTCAGCAAACCTAAAAGAGATCAATGGAGATGGAACACTAGAAACAGTCAAGTTGGAAAATAAAGCGAAGGAGGAAATCACTATTGATGCAGATTATCTGATTCCATTGTTTGGATTGAGCCCTAAGTTAGGACCAATAGCAGACTGGGGATTGAGCATTGACAAAAATGCCATTGAAGTAGATACGACTGATTACTCAACAGGAGTAGACAGAATCTATGCGATCGGAGACATCAATACCTATGAAGGCAAATTGAAGTTGATCCTTTGCGGATTCCACGAAGCCGCTATCATGATGCACTCTGCATTCAAATATGTATATCCTGACCAAAAATTGAGCTTCAAATACACCACGGTCAATGGTGTAAATGCATTTTAATTTTACCTTTGCAGCATGGTAACATTCACAGTAGAAGATCACGACGGTAATCGTCAATCAATAGAAGCTCCAGACGACATGGGGCTAAGCCTCATGGAAATATTGAAGGCCTCGGAATATCCCGTATTAGCTACTTGCGGTGGCATGGCGCTCTGTGCTACCTGTCATGTGGAAGTGCTAGAAGGAGAAGATGCATTAGGTGAAGCTACAGATGTAGAACTCGATCAGTTAGAAAATCTACCCGAGTATTTTCCTACAAGCCGACTTGCCTGTCAAGTCAGGATCAGTCCAGAGCTTGAAGGCGCTGTGATCAAACTCAGAGGAGAAGATAATTAATAAAAAAAGAGGCTGTCTCAAAAAGTAAAATTTAAATTCTGACAGCTGATTTTAAGCAATGGAGGCCGATTTCTTAGATTTCGGCCTTTATTTTTTGACTTTGGGTCAAAAAACTCCTCTTTTCTTCTTTTGAGATTTTGTCTCCGTTAAAAGTTAGTAAATCGTCTTAAAGGGTGCCAAAGAAGCATTTTTGAGCATTTGCCTCTACTTTCTAGAAGCTTTCTCTAAGTTGTGCGCTATTACTGCCAATCCAGTCTCTATTTCCACTTTTTCAAGTCCTCTTAAGGCATACCTCTTCAGTCCTTTGTTCTGTTTAAAGTGTCCGAATACAGGTTCCACATCTGTGGCTCTTTGCTTTCGTTTTTGAATTCCTGTTTCTGAGGTTAGCTTAGCTCTAGCCTTGTTCCTGTATTCTTCTAGCTTTCTGTTTATCTTCAGTATTTTGTTTCCTGCTCCTTTCTTGCAACTTCCTGCTAATGGACATCCTTGACAGTTTCTTGCCATGTAGTAGGTATATTGTTGTACATAGCCTGTTGATGTTTTTCGATGAACTTGGTTGATTTGGGTCATCTTCTGCCCAATCGGACAAGTATATGTATCATCTTCTTGGTTGTAATGTAGGTTTTCGAGTAATGTAAATGTTTTCTTTCTCTTCTTTTTATCTCTCAATTCCTTATGAAAAGTATTGAACTTCACATAGGCGTCTACACCATTCTTTTCTAGATAATCATAATTTTCTTCACTCCCATATCCTGCATCTGCTGTCACAGTGTCTGGGTGATGTCTGAACATCGACTTATATGCTTCTAGGTGTGGTTTTAAAGTGATGGTGTCTCCTGGGTTTTGATGAACTGAATAGTTGACTACAAACTGTTTACTTGTACTCAACTGAAGATTATAACCTGGCTTAAGCTGTCCGTTTTTCATGTGATCTTCCTTCATACGCATGAAAGTAGAGCCTTCATCTGTTTTAGAAAAGCTATTACGCCCTTGAAGAATCTCTTCCTTTTTTGCATATTCCTGAAGCTTTTCAGGCCAGTTTCTTTTGGCGTAGTTTAACTTTTGCCTAACCTTCTTGTCAGCTTTTTTTCCCTCCAAAGCTTTATTGATCTTATCTACTGTCTGGATCACTTTCTCTGGACTTGGATTCTTAAAGTCTTCGGACTGATCTTCAAGCTCTTCAGTTGCTATTTTTTTAGCATAATCCCATAGCTGTTGTAACTGTGAGCTTATCTTCTCTTTATTGGTCTTTATTGTATTCCCCCAGACAAATGTATATCTGTTAGCATTTGCTTCAATCTTTGTCCCGTCTGTGTAAATGTCTTTAATGTCTAACAAGCCTTCATCATGTAAGAGCAAAACTACTTGAGAAAAAACTTCACGTATCACTCCGTTGAGCTTTGCTGATCTGAAACGATTAATGGTATTGTGATCTGGCCTCTGCATGCCTGCTAGCCACATGAAGGGAACACTCTCTTTTATAGATTTTTCAATCTTTCGTGATGAAAAACAATTATCAAGATAACCGTAAATCAAAACCTTCATCAACATCTTGGGGTGGTAGCTACTTGCCCCCAAAGTAGAATAGTGATCCAAAATCGACCCCATATTGATCCGATCAATGATGGAGTTAACTGTCCTAGCCGGATGACTCAACGGCAATAGCTCCTCGAGGGATTGAGGTAGGAGCATCAACTGGTTGTTATCATAGTCTTTAAAGACTATATTCGTGTCTTGTTTTTGCACACCTCAAAATAAACATTTTGAGTTAAACAAGAAAGGCTAGCCGAGAAATCGACTAGCCTTAAACTTTAAGAGACTTATGAGACAGCCTCTTTTTTATTATCACAAATACCATTGTACTTAAAATTTTACAGCTACCGAAAGCTCTAGCTCAATTTCTTGACCCAGCGCATCTTCTATATCTTCTTTGACTTCATTGAGTTGATTGATATCTAATGGGCTTTCTGAGACTACAGTTAATGAAATTTTCAATGGAGATACTCTGATCACTTTTACATCTCGAAGTACGCCCACAGATATTTCTTTTCCACTGAGATTTTGAATGATTTTATTTTCCTTAACCATTTTTGAGAAACCAAAGGCTAAAGGTGTACTGATCAATACTACAAAGAATAAAGAAATCGTCAAGCCTTTTTTGGCTAACCTAAACGGGCTAAAGCCTAAAAATAAGAAAGTCAAAGCAGCTGCTAATACCATTCCCGCCAAGTTCGTCCCCAATAACAGGAGAGCACCCCAGAAAACAGCCCAATCCCCCCAGCCAAAACCTACACCAGATACAGCCAAAGGAGGCACCAAGGCAACTGCAATCGCCACCCCAGCCAAAGTTTTGGCAACTTCTTTTTTGGAATGCGCATAAGCTCCTGCTACGCCTGAAGCAGCTGCCACTCCTAGATCAAGTAAGTTTGGTCTTATACGAGCAGAAATTTCACCATTCATGATGTTGAGAGGGGTAAACCAAGTAATCAGAATTGCAAATACATAACCTATCGCCATTCCGTAGCCGATGGTTGTGAAACTACGGCTAATTAATTGATCATCTTGTCTCAATACACCCATTGCTAAGGAAATGATAGGAGACATCAGCGGCGCCAAAATCATCGCTCCAATAATTACAGGAGATGAATCTCCAAATAACCCAAAAGTCGCTATAATGGTAGAAAGAGCCATCAAAACCAGGTAGCTTGAAGTAGTCTTTGAGTTTTCCCTCAGCGTAGTAAAAAGCCACTTAAACTCCTCCGTTGTGGCATGGTTGGTAAAAGGAAGATAGCGCTCCAGCAATTCATTCTTCAGTTCGCCTTGGGGTAAATTTTGAACTTTAAAGACTTTGGTCTTTTTCACCTGATCGTTGGTCTCCAAAGCGGTCCCTGGCACAATCCCAATTGCCTTTGGCTGCACCTCGAGCTCTATAGACTTTGCACTCACCAGCACTTCGTCAATCGCATAACTGATGGGCTGATTGCTACTTATCGACACCTTATCAGTTTTGATATGGGCTACATAATCTGGCAATTTGGATCGCTTGGAAGATTTAAAAATACTGTAAAATCCAAATTTGATAATCTCCCAAATGCTTTTCGGCGCCAAAATCAAACAGTGAAGCATCCCATCATTGGCATAAGAATCCTCTATGATTCTCCTGGATAATATCGAACTCTGCCCATGCTGTACCACGACCATCCCAAGGGCAGCAGTATCTACTGCTTTGGATTGCATTTCTCCATTATCCTTACTCCAATTGATGGAATAAGGATGAAGCTTCACCCTCTTGAATGAATTCAAAAAACGCTTGAAACGATTCAGGTACTTTTTGAAGAAAAACTCCTCATTGTCCAAAGAGTAAAGCAAACTAAATGAACTCCCTACAATCAACTTATTCAGAACGGGCTGCCCATTGGCAAAAAGCACATCAACTTCTACTACTTCATCTGTATTCAGGATATTGTCTACTGCTATCTCCAACTTAGAAGATACACCAAAACCTTGTCTTGCTTCGGTCATCTTAGGGTGGGGTAGAAAACCAATCTTCCAATGATGCTCAATAATCACATCAAACAGCTCACGAACCTGCTCATCAGACAGGTAGCATACTATAAAGTCCTCTTCTGAAAATTCATATTTCTTGTGATTCTTGTAAGGGATTTTGATTTTAACATTATTCTCCAAAAGCGGGAGCACTTTGGACTCTACCTCCTCCTCCAATCGCTCGTCATATATCAATGTAATTGATTTCATATCCCAATTTAAAAAAAGAAAGGTTGATCAAATCAACCTTCCATTAATTTAGTTAAAATTTCTTTTGCTGCTTTGGGCAAGATGGTACCAGGACCAAATACCGCCGCTACGCCTGCTTCGTACAAGAAATCATAATCTTTGGGAGGAATCACCCCTCCTGCTATGACCATGATATCTTCCCTACCGAGCTTTTTCAGCGCTGCTATCAATGCTGGCACGAGTGTCTTATGGCCTGCTGCCAAAGAAGATGCTCCTACGATATGTACATCATTTTCTACCGCTTGCTGCGCTACCTCTTCTGGTGTCTGAAACAATGGCCCGATATCGACATCAAATCCAAGGTCTGCAAAACCTGTTGCAATCACTTTAGCTCCTCTGTCATGCCCATCTTGCCCCATCTTAGCCACCATGATTCTAGGTCTTCTACCTTCCAAAGCTGCAAATTCATCGGCTAGCTTTTTAGCCTCTTGAAAACTCTGATCATCCTTGGCCTCTCCAGAGTATATTCCGGAAATAGACTTTACTGTGGCTTTATGTCTTCCAAATGCTTCTTCCATGGCATCAGATATTTCTCCTAAAGTAGCCCTTTTTCGAGCAGCATCCACAGCTAGTTCCAACAAATTCCCTTGACGGCTTTTTGCGGATTCTGTGATGTTTGATAATGCCTCTGCGACAGCTACTCCATCTCTCTCAGCCTTCAATTGATTCAATCTTGCTATCTGAGAAAGTCTCACAGAGTTATTATCCACCTCCAAAATTTCAAAATCATCCTGCTCTTCTGTCTGATACCTATTGACTCCTACTATCACATCCTTTCCACTGTCAATCCTAGCCTGCTTCCTAGCAGCTGCTTCCTCTATGCGCATCTTTGGAATCCCTGCTTCTATGGCTTTGGCCATACCTCCCAGCTTCTCCACTTCTTCTATCAGCGTCCAAGCCTTTTGTACCAATTGGTCTGTCAGGTATTCTATATAGTAAGAACCACCCCAAGGATCCACCACTTTGGTGATACCAGTCTCGTCTTGGAGGTAAAGTTGTGTATTTCTCGCGATTCTAGCCGAGTAATCGGTAGGTAATGCAATCGCTTCGTCAAAAGAATTGGTGTGCAAGGACTGGGTATGCCCCAAAGCTGCCGCCATGGCTTCCACAGCCGTACGCGTGACATTATTGAAAGCATCCTGCTCTGTGAGTGACCAGCCACTCGTCTGACAATGCGTACGCAGCGCCAGTGATTTTGAATTCTTGGGGTTAAACTGCTTGACGATTTTTGCCCAAAGCAATCTCCCTGCTCTCATCTTGGCTATTTCCATGAAATGATTCATCCCAATAGCCCAGAAGAATGATAGTCTAGGAGCAAAATCATCGATATCCAAACCAGCTGCCACACCTGTTCTCAAGTATTCCAAGCCATCTGCCAGCGTATAAGCCAACTCCAAGTCTGCCGTAGCTCCTGCTTCCTGCATGTGGTAGCCAGATATAGAGATGGAATTGAACTTGGGCATATTCTTGGAGGTGTATTCAAAAATATCCGCTATGATCCGCATCGATGGTTGAGGAGGATAGATATAGGTATTTCTGACCATAAACTCCTTCAAGATGTCATTTTGGATAGTACCGCTTAGCTGCGATGCTTGCACACCTTGTTCCTCTGCGGCTACAATGTAGAACGCCATAATCGGAATCACTGCCCCGTTCATGGTCATGGATACGGACATTTGATCCAATGGAATCTGATCAAAAAGCACCTTCATGTCTAGCACTGAATCTATGGCTACACCTGCTTTTCCTACATCCCCAACTACCCTCGGGTGATCTGAATCATAGCCCCTATGAGTAGCCAAGTCAAAGGCTACAGACAGCCCCTTCTGACCAGCTGCCAAATTCCTTCTGTAAAATGCATTGGACTCTTCAGCGGTAGAAAATCCAGCATACTGCCTGATTGTCCATGGACGCATGACATACATGCTGCTGTATGGCCCTCTTAAATAGGGGGCAATCCCAGCCGAAAAATTCAAGTGGCGGGCTCCTTCAAGTGCTTCTTTTGTCACTATTGAGGGAACTTGAATCTTCTCAGCAGTTTCCCATACTTGTACTTCAGCTTCCTGCTGTGAGTTTGCTGCTGTGCGGGATAAGCTTAGCTTACTGATATCTACTCTCATGACTTTTCAGAATTTTGGGTTTCCCATAACAGGCTGTCTCTGCTCCATAGCAGCTGCAGCGCAGCGGTCTCTGTCTGCTCTTGAAGCAATTGGGCAGACGACTCTTTAGGGTTCGGGTACTTATTCAAGCCTACTTTCACCTGCACACCATCACGTACCAAAGCTTGCTTTACCTGTCTCTCTTCCTTGACCTCCTGCTGCAAACGCCCTTGCTCAGCGGCAATCCTCCATCCGCCATCAGCCTCTAGCTTTTCGAGTTTGGACTTTACTTGTTCAAATAACTCTCCCGAAAGCTTCTCTAGAAAATAAGTCCCTGATACTGGGTCAATGACCTTATCCAAGTAGCTTTCCTCTTTGAGGATATTAGAGATATTCCTGGCCATTCTTGCCGAGAAGTCATTGTCTAGTCCATCCGAAAAATCATGTGGCAGGATCTCCAGCGCATTGCAACCACCTAAGATGGCAGCCATAGCTTCTGTGGTATTCCTCAGCATATTGGTATCGAGGTCCTTCCCTGCTTTTGTCCAATAGCTCGTCTGCGCATAGATTGTGATATGCGCTGCTGAGACATCTAGACCATACAATTCGCATAGCTGATGGATCATCAATCTCAACACCTTCACTTTGCTGATTTCTAAGAAAAAGTCAGAACCTACCCCTGTGGTAAATAGCAGCTTATCAAAAATCGCTGAAGCAGTGTATCCATCCTCAGTCAATTCATCATTCAAATCAATCAAAGCCCCAATTCCAAAAGCCAATTCTTGAACTGCATTGGCGCCAGCATGATGGTAATGCGCAGCATCTATCGCCAAAACCTTGAACTCTGGCAATTCCTTGCCAGCCTTCATCAGCTCTTTGGCAGTTGCCATTAGCTTTGATTTCTCCTGAACTGTTTTCAGAAAAACAGTTGCAGGATCCCACAGCAGACCCCCATATACTTGATTGAGGTCTAGCTCAGCGGCTTTTAACCATGTCAGAAACTTGGTGAAAAGCCCCAAAGGGTCACCTTGTGGCTCCAAATAGAGCTGAATATAAGCTGGCTGAACTTCATGAAGTAAAACTTCTAAATCCTCCTCTCCAGTCAAAGCTAAGACAAGTCCATCAGCACCCATCTGAAGTGCGTGAAGGATCCTAGCGTTTGCTTCCTTTTCATTGAGTGGACGAATCCTGACCGTATTGGCCCATCTCCTAGGAGATAGTCCAGGTATTTCTGATATAGGATTGACACGGTGATGAATAGGTTCCAGCGGCAAAGCTTGAGCTATGTCCTCTTGGGTATAAAAAGGTTGTATTTCAATATTTCCAGCTGCTTGACTGATCAAGGTCTCCTCAAAGGACTTGCCTTTCAAGTCTTTGGTCACCTGCGCGATCCAGTCTGCTTTACTTGAAGGAGCAAAGTCCTCAAATAAGTTATATTTCATAAAGCGTTAATATTTGGGCTTGAAAAAAGTGAGTAATTCATCCATTCAAGAAAATCACTCCTTTTAGATAACCTTTCAAAGTTACCTTTTAAAGCGTAGATGTCAAAAAGTTTTATATGTAGAGGTTTGATTCCAGACAGAACCAAAAAATTAAAACAACCACTTCCTAAAATCAGCCTACTCCTAGCTTTTTAAAGATACTAAACTTTCAATTTACTTGGAAGCGCCCGGTATCTTCCATGGTGATGTTAGCGAAAGTTGTTTCTTATCTGGTAACCCAGTTTTCTAACCTTATACCAGAGATTCTTCGAAACTCTTTCAAATTTTCTGTCACCATTACGAGGTCTTTTTCTATTGCTGTGCAACCAATCAAGAGGTCAAAATCACTGATCTGCAGGCCCATAGATCTTAGTCGGGCTTTCTCTTTTCCATAAAGGTAAATCGCGCTCAAAAATCGGAAGGACAACAACTTGATTAGCAAACACTTCAATTAAATCAAGATTCTTAGGAGGGTTTTTACTGTTTTCAGCTCCAAAAACCAATTCTGCCAAAGTAATTTCTGAAATAGCAAAATTTTCAGTACCTAGCTGTTCAAACTTTTCTATCAATCCATACTTCCCTCTTAAAAAATGGACGCAGATATTAGTGTCTAAAAGCTACTTCATTCGAAACCAGGATTTCCTATTCTTTCTATTCTGGATTCTCTAATTTCTTTAATGATTTCATCCGAATCTTTATCATCTTCCCATGCGCCAAAAAGCGTCCGAATTTCCACCTTCTCTTCTTTTATATCAAGAGACTCGGTCAACTTAATGATCAGTTTTTTCTTGGAAAGATTATCCAAACCTTTCAATAGACCAAAATACTTTTCTAATGTCTTGTTGTTTAAAGTGAGGTTTGCCATGATTTTTTTCTTCAATTTACGAAATTAAAGTTTTGATGGTCAAAAGATTTGGATAATTAAATTCCCAACTCTCTTTTCTTTTTCTTTTTTAAGTCGCCCATTTCACTTGTATCTCTAGTAAATCCTTCCCACTTCGGAAATCAGTCATTAAGCAAAGATATAAACAAGTTATCCAATCTTGTAAAAATTAAAAGTTTGGATAACTTTAAGGATAATTATCTACTGTTCAGGACTATCCGAAAGAGATCGGTATCAATGGCTTTCGGCTAGTAGGGTAAATGTTATAGGCTGCCATTTTTTAGTTCGTAATTTGTGCTTCTTCCACTGCTCCTGCAATGTCAATTCCTAACCGACGTGCAATTGAAGAACGCACCTGTTCAATATCTAAAATTTCACCTTCAATTTCTGATGACTTTATGACATCCAAAGTAAGGGTGGTTAATACCGCTTCATTTTGCAAATCGAACCAAGCGATTCCATTTTACCCAATAGTCTTCCTTGTAAATTTCTAACTTCACCCTGTTTTACCATCACTTTTTTATTGTCCCAAGTGAAGCCAGTCCAGTTCTCTTTCTCGTGTATACAAATCTTCATTCTCCGCAAATACTGCGGAGATTAATCTCTTAATCTCCGCACTGTCGTTTTGTATGCTTGGCGCTAATCGAGTCAGGCGAGGGCATTACCCCCGCCTTCTTGATCCACTTACAGGATTCAAGCAATCAAGGGAGGGATCGAAGACGTCGTGAAAAATTAAATACCGAGATAAAGGTCTAGTGTATAAGCAGTAGCGCCGGCCTGCTGGCATGGCACAGATTTACCACTCCACCCGCTATTATCAAATACTTGCTATGATCGCTTCGATGTTCTTTTTCATCTGTTAATTTATAGATCGTTTTGGTTGTGCGTGGGGGCAGACACACGCTGACGCCAAACTTGGGTTTGTTGGCTGGTGCGGCTTTGCAATCCCGCAGAGTCGGGACAAGTTGTGTGTGGCTTTGAAGGGTTGGCATTTTATACTCTTGTTAATTCGTCCATTAATGCTTTGCGCTGTGGATACTTTTTTCTAAACAATTCAATTAACTCATTTACTCTCTCTTTTGCTCCAAGTTTTTTCATTCTACGTAAGTATCTGCAAGCATTTTGATAATGATTTCGACCGACAAATTTTTCAACATAATTTGTTAGTCTTTGGCTATACAATTCAATTAGTTCAGCGGAATAATCCTTAGCTAAATACTGTTCGTTTTCCTGAATGTTCTCTAAAGACAAATTCTGTTTTAGCATCAAAAACAACCTGTCCCACCATTCCTCTTTTATATAAATTTTGCGTATTAGCTCTGTATAAGTCCATCTATTTTTGGGCGTAACTTCCTTGATTATTTCTTCTAAAAATGAATGCCATTTTTCAGGTTCAATAGTGTTTTTCAGTATCTGGTAATAATCTTGTGTTGCCCCAAAATTTTCAATCAGTCTGTAACGAGCATATTTAATAACATTGGGGGTGTCATTCTGAACTAATGCAATTTTCAACAGCCAATCATACCAATCTTTTGCTAATCCTGGTTTACTTTGTTCATCACAAGTAATCCCGTCTTTAGCTAATGCTATTGCTCTTTCAAAATTTTGGCTTTCAAAGGCTTTTTCGATTTCCTGCTTTCTGATTTTTGAATTTGAAATGTGTTTGTTGATGAATTCCTCTACATCTTTTGGGTTTTTAAACTGTCTTAACAATTCCAATTTATATGATTGAGCGTATTCTCGTTCATATTCTCCAGTAACAGATTCCAAACAATTCAAAATAATATCGGCTTCTTTTTCATTGTCAATTAAATCGCCTGCAATATGGAGTATTCCTAAATGCCAATCCCAACCTTCAAAAAGTCTTTGTTTAAAAGCTGAAATGCAGTATTCAAAAATCTCTTGTTTTAATGATGTTGAAATTTCCTCTTTTGATAGTTTTGAAAGTAACTCCATTGCCGATTCAACAAAATAACCTAAATCGCCATTGCTGTCGTCTCCATATTGGAAAGCTTTAGTCATTTCTTCCAATAAAGCAGTACTGATGAAAAATACATTTTCAAAATTTTTCTTTTGCAAATATTGCTCGGCATTTTCTAAAAATGGCTCGGTAGATTTCACCACATATTTCATATCAGACCAACCAATCCAACCGTCTCTCCCTGCTGCTGTTTGCAGTAAAGATTGGATTTGTTTTTGATAAAATTCTTTGGATTGATTTTGACTTAAATGCCCGAATGATGCCAAAAAATAGTTTCTGAATTTCTTGTCCTTTTTGCAGTTTTCTTCTACAAAATCAATCAATTCATTGTGTGAAATGGTTTTTAGTAACTCTTTTACTTGTTGATTAACAGACTTTGTTTTTTTCTTCCCTTTCGTACTATTGGGAGAGTATTGGTTTAACTCCAATTCGTCTTGTTGCAAATGGAAGATAACCGCAACTACGTGTTTACAGACCGACCCCATATCATAAGGGCAATCACAATTGTGTTCTATTATTACGTTGTTTTTAACTTCCAATTGAACGGTGTAATCTTCTGTTCCTGAAACAATGGCTTCATATTCTCCATTTGAAATTTCTGAAAAATCGGTTATTGCACCTCCTTTAAAGTAAGCCAAGCCTCTTTTAAGGATAGTTTCATCTATTAATTGCTCAAACTGGTTCAAGGGTATTTTCATCTCTAACTCGTTGCTGCATTAATTCTTGCAATGGTTTCACTTCGGCTGCTGGCCACCAAAATACGATTGCGGATGGGGTTGTCTTTTTGTTGCAATTCGTAATACACTTTTTGGATGATGGCTTTTTTATCTTCTGCTTGGGTAATGTCCGGAAATGCTTTTTCTGTTACAAATTGCAACACATCTATTTCCTTGGCTTTCATTTCTTCCTCAAAATAGAGTTCGTACACCATCATATTGACCAAATCTTCAAACAGTTGATACATAAAGCGGGGGTGACCACCCGTCCAGTCTTGGGTGTTGGCATCACACCCCATCCAGCCTTTTTTCTCCAAAAATTGGAGGAAAACAATACGACCCAAGAGTTTTTTTACAAAATCACGAATGGGTTTTTCTTCCTTGTCTTTGGTATCTTTTTCAGTATCAATCAATTTCGTTCTGGACGGATTGCTTTCATCCGCCAAATGCTTGGCAAATTTCTCGTAGTGTGCTTTGTATGTTTTAAAGAAGTCTTTGTTCAGGGCTTCCACAGAAAACACTTCTTTCAGTTCCTTGATGTTTACTTCGCCTTTTTCTCGCTTGTCTGCCAACACCAACATTCGCTTGGCAGGTGTGGTACAGGCTTCATTGCTACCCAATAGGTAAGTATAGCGTTTGGGTTTGGTTTCGCCTTTGATGAGTTCACCCGTTTCCAAATCCAAACTCGCTTCTTTGGCAATGAAAGAAAAGCGGTAATCCACTTGGTTTTTGTTGTAGAAAAATGCTAACGCACCGTGAATGATGTTTTGGTCAATGTGTTTGGCAGCAATTTCTCGCAAGCCTTGTCGGTTGCGAACAATACTGATATTGTCGGCAACTTCCACGGTGAATAAGGCTAATTGCTTTCCGTCATCCAGTTTTACCGTACCGATTTGTTTTCCGTCTATGACTTTGTCCACTTCTTCAAATGGATTGTCAGGCGAACTGAAATAGTCAATCTTTTTAAAAAACAAAGGCAAAATCTCCCTCCAGATGTTGAAGTCGAATTTTTGCTGTAATCTATGTTTTAAGTCTTTTTCTTTCATTGTCTAAAATTCTTTGAGCCCTTTACTATCCGTGCAATGAGCCCATATTGAGCCCTTTTGAAAAGTTGTAAATCGTTGATAAACAAGACTTACTTCCTGTTCAGCAAGCGTTATTGATTTTATTTGAGCCCTTAGTGATTCCATTGTCTAATCTTTTTTTCGTTTCATTTTTGGTTCATTTGGCCCAACTTTGGCCCCACTATTCTGCATTTGGCCCCACTCTGGCCCCACTGTATTGTAACTTATACTTGAACCTGATGTACCTTCTTTAATCAAAATCTTATAAGTATTTACAAGTGAAGTCAGTTCTCTTGTAGCTGTTCGTTTTGAAACTTCGTTTAACTCTTGGTAATCACTGTTTGTGATTTTCCCTTTTTCTTTAGCAAAAAGTACTGCTTTGATTTGCCTTTCATTCAAACCTAAATCAATTAAATATTCTTCGTGGTAAATATTCTTCCTGAACTCAACAAGAAAATCAGAGCCTTCAAAGGAGTAGTTGGGTACAGGTATGCCAGCTTCCAAACAATAATTTATCATTTTTTCAATGCCTCTACCCCAAGATTCGATGTAGCCACTTCTAAAAAGAGTATTGGCAATATCAGGATTGTATGGTTTTGAAGCGTGTTTGTTTAAAAGATTGCTTACAGTCCAGTTATCGGGTAATTGTCCATCGTTCCAAATCATTATTCGGTCTTTGAAAACTTTGATTTGGATAGGCGCACCACCCGAATAATCTTTGTGAGCCACTGCATTCAATAAAGCCTCTCTGATTGCTTCTCTTGGATATTCGTAAGTCTCTACCCTCGAAATACCCTCATAGCTTATCAAGGCTTTGATGTATTTGGTAAAGAGCAAATCCATTGTTTTCTCAATCTGCTCAAACAAATTACCGTGTGCTTCATCTTGATACATCAAATCCGCTTCGTTTTCAAAGTAGCCAATTTTGATGAACGCTCCCGTTACATACTTTTCAGGTTTGGGATGGAAAAGTAAAACAGCGGCTCTTTTGATCATTTTTTCTTCTTCCAGATACAGTTGTAAACTTTCCAAAAGCTCTTGGTTGGTTCCGTCTAAATCTTCAGCTTCTAGTCGTTTGCTTTTAGTGGCTTTTTTCCGGAAAAAATCAAAAGTGTCGTTCTTTAAATCATCAGCAGTAACATAGGGAATAGGCACACCATCCCATTTTTTGCCTTGTCGTTGCAATAAAAACTTTGCCAAAGCAGCACCTTTCAGTTCCTGCAAAGTACTTCCGCTTCTGTAATAATATTTACCTCTTAAGCTGATAGGGAAAGGGTAGGGCTCCACCACAATTTCCAAAAAATCGTCTCCATTTTTAGTGTGCAAGTTCACATCTGCCATCAAACCCAAAAGATCCCTAACCTGATTGGGCAAGTCTTCCAAAAGTTTTTTGGCATTATCCAAATGTTTAGTGTTGCCCTTGTCATCAATACCGATAAACAAAATACCACCTTGAGCATTCGCAAAACCACAAATCCACTTAAAGTAGTCATTGTGCCAAGACTCTTTCCATTCTATATTTTGATGTTCCTTGCTGTATTGACTCATTCGCTAAAACTTTCAGTGATAATAATTTCAGGATTCAAGGTCTTAACCCTTACAATTTTCTTCTCGAATTCCTGTTCGGTTTCTTCATTCATCAAAGGATAGCCTTTTAAAATCTCAATGACTTTTTCCAAAATGATTGCAGGCTTCAAGGGGGATTTTTTCAACGTGCGTTGAAACTTGTTGATGTCTCTTTGCAAGTTTTGAAAACGACCTTGACGCAAAGCTTCTTTAGCTTTAATGATTAAGGCTCTTTCTTCTTCATTCACCAAAGGAAGATTCAGCATAGCGTCTAAATAAGCATTTGCTTTTTTCTCATTAGGACCTTGTGTGGTATCTATTTTTTTGTCCTTTGCTTTTTCTTTTTCCAACAAATCAGAAAACAAGAAAATACCTGCCTGAACTTGTTCGTGGTGTTTTGAATGTAGTGTAATGGCTTTTTCCAATACTTCTGCTTCAAATATTTTTACTGTTTCCAAAAAGGTAAGTTCCTCTGTTTCCTCATTGTCTTTTACCAAAATGAATGCATCTCGCTTGCTGTCTTTGATGTAGCAAATGGTACTTTGGTTAAAGTCTTTGTTTTTTCTACCAACCCTTGCACGGAAAGGCATATTTTTGATTTGCTTGAACACACTAGGCGTCTTTTCCTTAATATCTCGAATCATCATCAAGTAGGCTAGTTTTTCGTCCTTTTCTTCTTCCAATTCCTTGTCGAAAAGTCCGAAAGTCTCGGTTTCTTCATCAGGTGAGTAAATCTGACTGTCTTCCCCTAGTGCTGCGTGAAAGGATTGCAATTTCATAATTGCTTTTTTCTCCAATTCAATGTCATTGTTAACTTTTGCAGTTGGGTAGAAATTATAAACGTGAACTTCATCAGCCGTTGAACCTATTCTGTTCACACGTCCAATTCTTTGCATCAAGCGGGTAGAGTTCCAAGGCGTGTCATAATTTACAATCACATTAGAACGGTGCAAGTTGATACCTTCTGCCAATACTTCTGTTGTAAGTATGATGCTGTAATTATTTTCTTGGTCCGCTTTGGGTAAGTTGGCATCAAAGTTTTTGCGAACTGTTGGCATTCTGTCTTTTCTGGATTTACTATCCACTGATAAAATGCTTGATGAAATGTGTTTAGGCAGTTCCTTCTCCAAATATTCGGTTGTTTCTTTGCTCTCAGAGAATACTACTAATTTGGATTCAGGATTAATGGATTTACTTAAAAGGGTGTTTTTCAGGTATTTGATAAATACGTCTAATTTTGGGTCTTCTTTTACTTTTTCCCATTCATCAGATAATTCTTTAAGCAATTTTAAATCGTGCTGTAGTCCAGGTAAGAAGTCAAAATCATCTGGTTCGCAGATGTCAATGGTTGGGTCTTCAATAGACTTTTCCAAAACTAAATCCATTAATTCTTCCTCCTTGCCTTCGTTTATCATATCAGAAACTGGCAAATTTGGAGCTATGAAAATTCGACCATTTTCAAACATTGTTACCATAGCTTCAGTAGCTTTCATAAAACGGAAAAGCGACTGTTTGAAAGCATAGAAACTACTGTCAATTCTTTTTACCAAAAGCGTTTTCATAATCTTAGCTAATTGAGCCGAAATCATATCCGCTTGTTTGTATTTGTTCTTTTTGTGTGGTTTCAAAAAACCGATGGCACGGTAACGATTGTATTTTAAGCCTTGTGTTTCGTGACTTAAAACGTGAATGGTTTTATCATACAAATCTTCTAAGTGTGGTTCCAACACATATAAAATTTTCTTAGGCTGCTTTACGATTGGAAATTTGATTCCTTGCTTTTCCAAGTCTTGTGAGTACAAGTCGTGCGCCATCAAGTCAGTTCTCGTTCTACGAACAATAAGCGGTTCAATTACCTTTGTTCTTATCTTTTCATAAATTTTCTTGACACCTGCTTGGACTTTGGCAATATCTGGTTCGTCTTTCAGTTTCTTGTAAGCATCAATCTGTTGTCTGAAAAAGTGCTGTAAGTTTCCCGTTTCAAGTGTTGATTCTTTGCTATCTTGAAAAAGATAAACTTGGTTAGCAATGTCTTCTGGTCTGTTGTTCAAAGGTGTAGCAGAAACTAGAATTACACGCTTAGGAACGGTTTTGCCGTCAGGCAAAACTCGTCTTGTCGGTGTTTTACAAATCTTCTGCAATTCATTGTACATTCCAGCTGTATCGGAACGGAATTTATGGGCTTCATCAACAATGATTAAATCAAAAATGGTCGCATCATTGATTTTGTGTAAACTTCCATTTGTTAGGATTTTAACATTATCCAGATTAAACTTTTCAATGGTTTCAATCCAATTGTCCTTTAAGGCTGGTGGTACAATGATTAGCGTTCTAGAACGATGTTCTGGAAACCCATTGGTGTAAAAATATTTTTTAGCAATTAGGGTTGATACAATGGTTTTCCCAAGTCCTACAACATCCGACAAGAAAAAGCCATTGTGCTTCATCATTTTGGAAAAGCCGTCATTTACGGCATCCACTTGATACGATAACCGTTTGAAGCCTTTTGGCAAGTCAGAAATAGAGTTGGGGTCAAACTCGATGCTTTTCCCGAAGTACTCAATCAAAAATTTTAAATAAACTTCATAAGGCGTATAGTTGTCGTTTAGATAGGTTTCCTTTTGAAGTTTCTCAATGCTGTCCATATCAACAGGAACAGCTTCTTCCCAAAGTTTATCGAACGTTTGTGTAGCAAAGTCAATGTCTGAATTGTCCCTTAGCTCAACATTAAATTCGAAATTTTTTGAAAGACCCGCATCTGTAAGGTTACTAGAACCAGTAATTACAGAGCCATAACCGTGGTCGTGCTTTTCTTTCTCTCGAAAAATATAAATCTTAGCGTGTATATTTTGCTTGGGGTGAATCTTGATTTTTACTTTACCTATGGTGATGTCCTTTATCAATTGGATCATCCCACCTTCTACAGTTTTATCGTATTCTGCTTCTTGTATATTCTTTTTAACTTCTTGAAAAAATTCCTCTTGTGCCTTTTCAGCATCACCATCAAACAAAACTCCTTGTTGGTTGGCTTGATAAACCAAAGAGTCAATGTTGATACCTACAAGAATTCTTATTTCTTGAGCACTTTCAACAAATTCACGGATTTGGAAATATCCTGATGCTCGAAAGTAACCAACCAAGGCATCTAGGAAATGAATATTTTTATGTTTGAAAATACCTTCTATTTTTTTTAGAAGCGTATTTTGCTCTTCGTTTGTGAAAAATTTTGTACTCATAATTTCTTCAAAACGTTTTTAAGTCCATCAGCCAAAAATTCCAAGTCACCGAGTTCACTTAAAACTGTCGATTGAATAAATTCTATTTGTATTTCTTTGTCTTGAACTTCTAGTGTCTTTGCCAAGGTTGGGAGCATTTCTTTCGTTGCCACTCTTTCGCTTCTCTCAATCTTGCTCAAAATAGAAGTGTCTATGTCAAGTTCGGCTGCAACCTTTCTAAGAGGAAGTCCCAGTTGTTCTCGTCTGTTTCGTAAATATTCTCCAAAAGAATTCATCTTGTCATATTTGTTTGGACATATTCGTCAAAAGTACAGTTTATTATTTAATTCTATCGTCCGAGCGTTGGCAAAAAACCAGCTCTTTTGGTTTATTGTGGGCTTTGCGTGTGGGCAAAAACCAAATCCCAAATAATCAGGACAAGTTGTGCTGGAATGCGCGTTGGTTCATTTTGCATGTGTCCTACGTTTTGCTTTCTTTTAGAGAGGAAAGCATTCTTATTTCGGACACTTTCCACAATATAGTGGAAATAACATTTTTCCCACCTCCAAAACTACCCCTTTCTTTACACTTAAAATATACCACCAACAGGGTATTTTTGGGCAGGACTGATTTGGGTAAGATAGGCTTGCTGATAGTTTTCTAACTTAAATATGGGATCATTTTTGGGTTTAGCATATCTTTGAGCTGTATATTTTCACTATTGACTCAATCCAATGCGCAATATCCTTCAGAAAATCATCAGCAGCTCCTTTTCACTGGCTTTAGTATTTTTTGTCGCTTGTAGCCCTCAGCTGGGGCATCAATTTACCGGTGGCTTTATCGCCAATGACCTGGAAATCATGGCTGACCCAGCATTGACCGAGATGGTCAGCCCCTACAAGGCAAAGATGGAAGCGGAAATGAGTACCATCATCGGTCAGTCCACAAAAGCACTCACAAGAAACCGTGGTGAGTCATTACTTGGGAATTTTGTGGCTGACCTACAGAGAGCGTATGCGGAGCAGGAGTTTGGAATCAGCATTGATATTTCCATCATCAACAATGGAGGCATGCGCAATGACCTCCCAGAAGGAAACATTACGCTGGGCAATATCTACGAGCTATCACCTTTTGACAATTACTTGGTAATATTGGAACTGACTGCACATGATGTACAAAAGCTAGCGGAATTCATGGCTGCAAGGAAAAACATGGCCGTCAGTGGCATGGAAATCATCGGCGAAGGCAACCAAGTCCAATCCTTCAAGGTCAATGGACAAGCATTGGACAGCAACAAAGTATATCTCCTAGCCATCAATGACTACCTCGCTAACGGAGGGGACAACATGGACTTTCTAACTGACTTACCCGTCATGGAAAATACAGACCTGCTTCTGAGAGACATGTTGATACAGATGATCAAAGCGAAGACTGCTCGAGGGGAAAAACTTGACGCTCAAATCGAAGGAAGACAAAAATACAACTGAGATGCAAAGAAGAGATTTTATAAAGCATAGTTTACTGACAGGCCTAGGGCTCAGCCTGGCCCATCCGATTTTGGCATTGGACAGCTTTCCTGCCAAAGCTTCTCGATTGTGCATTTTGCACACCAATGACATGCATTCTCGAATCGAGGCATTTCCCAATGATGGCAGCAGAAATGCTGGTCAAGGGGGAATGACCAAGCTGGCCTCTTTGATCAAAAAGATCAGAATTGAAGAGGACAACATCCTGCTATTGGATTCTGGAGATTTCTTCCAAGGCACTCCTTACTTCAATGTCTATGGAGGAGAACTGGAGCTCAAGCTGATGTCTGAGATGGGCTATGATGCCAGTACGCTGGGCAATCATGAATTTGACAATGGGCTGGAAGGCATCGCCAATCAACTGGAACATGCCAAATTCGATATTTTATCTTCCAATTATGATTTCAGCGAAACGATTCTGAAAGGCGCTTTCAAGCCCTACAAGGTATTCCATAAGTCAGGCTTGAAAATTGGCGTATTTGCACTTGGTATCAAGCTAGAAGGACTGGTAGGTGCTAAAAATTACGGCAATACAAAGTACCTAGATCCTGCAAGTACGGCACAAGAGATGATTCAAGAACTTCAAAAAAAGAAATGTGATTTAATCATTTGCCTTTCACACTTGGGCTATTCAAGTGATGTCAGACTAGCGGAGCAAATATCAGGAATTGACTTGATCCTTGGTGGGCATAGCCATACATTTTTGGATGAACCAAATTTGCTCAAAAATGCCGAGGGACACCAAACAATCATCAATCAAGTTGGCACTGCGGCCTTGAGATTAGGGAAAATAGATTTTGAGTTTTCGAAGAATCAGCAAACTTCCTTTGCCTCAGCGAGAAATCTAAAGGTTTATTAGAAAGTCAAGCGGAAAATGATTTTTTATTTAAATATATTTTCCCCAAATTTGATGCCCCTCGAATTGAGCAAGGAGGGTTTTCTATCTTTTAAAACTAATGTTATTTTATCGGTATAAATGAGTTCAGAGGCTAATGCAGTATGGAAGGAATGTTTGCGTGTCATCGAGCAACACGTAAATGAACAAAGTTTCTCAACTTGGTTCAAACCTATCAATCCTGTTAGATTAGATGGAAGTAGCCTGACGATACAGGTGCCGAGTCAGTTTTTTTACGAGTGGCTAGAGGACAACTATGTAGAAGTACTCAAGCTAGCCATCAAAACAACCCTAGGTGCCGGCGGCAGATTAGAATATGCAGTAGTAGTGGACCGAGGTAATTCGCAGAACCAACCTTATATGGTCAGCTATCCTCAGGGAAATGCTTCTGCGACTGCCAAGAAAGCAAACATGAATGGGACACCACAAGAAAGTCGCAGCCCATTTGAGATGCAGTCTCTAGACAGCGACATGCTCTTACAATCCAATCTCAACCCGAATTATTCTTTCAATACTTATATAGAAGGAGACTGCAATAGACTAGCCCGATCGGCTGGTTTTGCAGTAGCTACCAAGCCCGGCATCACTTCTTTCAACCCACTGATGGTCTATGGAGGTGTAGGATTAGGCAAAACACACCTGGTACAGGCCATAGGGAACGAAATCAAAAATGGCCCCGAAGATAAGTTTGTACTTTATGTTTCCTCTGAGAAATTTGTCAACCAATTCATGGATTCCATCAAAGATGGCAACGTGAAGAGTTTTACCAATTTCTACATGCAAGTTGATGTGCTGATAATCGATGATATTCAGTTCTTGGCGGGCAAGGATAGGACGCAAGAGATGTTTTTCCATATCTTCAATCACCTGCACCAGAATAAGAAACAAATTATCATGACCTCTGACTGTCCACCTAGGGACCTCAAAGGACTTGAAGAAAGGTTGCTCTCCAGGTTCAAGTGGGGCTTGACTGCTGATTTGCAGATGCCTGATTTTGAAACGAGGGTAGCTATCATCAAAAGGAAAATGCAGTCAGAAGGGATTTACATTCCTGATGATGTGATCGAATATTTGGCCTACACAGTAGACACCAATGTGAGAGAACTAGAAGGAGTCATGATCTCCTTGATCGCACATGCTTCACTCAATAGGGTAGAGATTGACCTGACATTGGCAAAGACGATCATGAAAAACATCGTCAAGGATATAGAAACTGAAGTTGGCATTGATTTCATACAAAAAACTGTCTCTGACTATTTTGAGATCAAGCTAGACGACCTCAAAGCCAAAACTAGAAAAAAGGAAATCGTAACTGCAAGGCAGGTAGCGATGTACTTCTCCAAAGAGTTTACAAACCATTCCTTAAAGTCTATTGGCTATCATTTTGGGGGTAGAGATCACAGTACTGTGATTCACGCCATACAAACAGTCAATGACTTAATGGAAACAGATACTGCCTTCAGAAACTCGGTGAATGAGTTGAAGAAAAAATTCAAAATGCGATCTTATTAAAAGGTCGCATTTTTTCATTTTATCTTAAAATTTGATTCATAAATAGCTGTACCAGTGCTCTTGCTTTTTTGATTGCAGAAACTTTTCCTGACTTGATATCAGCCAATGATTCATCCAAATCCTTTTTAATGGCCATATCATTATAAAAGTTGGTTTCCAGCAGGTACTTGACATGCTCGTGCATCCAGTTGGCCCGTTGTTCAGCACGGTTAAACTCAAAAAATCCATTGCTATAAACCAAATCACGATATTCCTGTATCATCTGCCATATTTCGGGCAAGCCTTCTCCACTTAAACCTGAGCAGGTTTTCACTTTGGGATTCCATGAATTTTCTTTGGCGGGAAATAGGTGCAAGGCATTGGCATACTCTCTTTTGGCACGCTGAGCAGCCTCCTTATTATCTCCGTCGGCTTTGTTAATCACCAGAGCATCACACATTTCAATGATCCCTTTTTTGATTCCCTGCAATTCATCTCCTGCACCTGCCAGCATCAAGAGCAGAAAAAAATCAACCATGCCCTTGACAGCTATCTCAGACTGCCCCACCCCAACTGTTTCGATAAATACCACATCAAAACCTGCTGCTTCACATAGCAACATGGCTTCTCGAGTCCTGGCACTTACACCACCCAGCGTGGTACCAGAGGGGCTTGGCCTGATATAAGCGCGCTTGTCCATTGATAGTTTCTCCATTCTGGTTTTATCGCCTAGAATGCTCCCTCGGCTCGATTGACTACTAGGGTCTACAGCAAGCACCGCCAACTTATAACCTTGCTCAATGACCAGCCAACCAAACTTCTCGATAAAAGTACTCTTGCCAACCCCAGGAACTCCTGTGATTCCAATTCTGATTGACTTGCCTGCATGTGGCAGCACTGCATCCATGACCTCTTCTGCCAAAACCTGGTCTGTGGGCAGAGCACTCTCCACAAGGGTGATCGCCTGACTTAATATCACCCGATCACCATTTAATACACCGTCGATGTAAGCCTGTGCCGAAAGTCTATTTCTTTTTCTCAATCTTGATAAATTAATAATTGACAAAGGGGAATCGCGCAAACTTCACTCCTCCCATGGCTGATTTCTCATAACTGGCCACACAATAGGACTGATACTCCTCCGAGAAATATGGTGCCTCTGGGAAAGTTTCATTTGGCGTCTTTGCTTTATCCATAAAGAAAAAAACCTTCGTATTGCCATATTTGGTATGGGGCATATAGTCTCCATATTGCTCCAGTGTGTTCCAGAGCGTATCAGCGGCATATACTACATACACCCTGATTACCGGTCCAGTATTGTTTTCATTTCGGTAAAATGCCATCTCTTCAAAATCGATCTCCAAATCCTTGATGCCTGGCTGGGTAAATGATTCTTTGACAATCCAAATCATCACCAAGGCTACCCCAAGGATCAAAACATAAAATAGATAGGAAGAGCGCATGTTCTTAGAGACTTTTACATTTAAAGCCTTAATTTAGCAGAAAAAAAGTACAATGGCCTTCGAATATATCAAAGCTCTTCATATCATTTTTATTGTCACCTGGTTTGCAGGCCTATTTTATATCGTTAGGCTTTTTATTTATCAGGCTGAGGCTTGGGAAAAACCCGAAGAAGAACGGAAAATACTGGTTCCTCAACTGAACCTCATGGCCAACCGTCTGTGGTACATCATCACTTGGCCATCAGCTATTTTAACTTTAATTTTTGGCTTTTGGGTACTTTCATACAGGTGGGGATATATGCAGCTGGGGTTTATGCATGCGAAGTTGGCTTTTGTATTCTTATTGTACTTATATCACTTTTATTGTCAAAAGATTTACAAAGATTTGCAAAATGGCAAATCTAAATGGACCTCTACACAGTTAAGAATATGGAACGAAGTTGCGACTGTGTTGCTTTTTGCCATCGTCTTCCTGATCGTCTTAAAAAGCTTGATCAGCGTAGTATGGGGAATCGTTGGTTTATTTGCGCTCAGTATCATCATGATGCTTGGCATCAAGTTTTACAAAAAAGTCAGAGAAAATAAGAAATCATAAATTATGCTTACAATGATCAAAACACTCAAGTCCATTGCTATCATCGCTGTTTTGGGATTCACATGGATGAGCTGTTCACAAAAAGTAGAAGATCAAAACTCAAGCCTGCCGATTTTAGGAAATTGGCATGTAAACGAGATCGAATTAGAAGGAAAATTGATTCAGGACACCATCTACCATAAGATAGCAGACTTTTCATTTACCAATCAAGAGGGAAGGGAAATCAGCAATTACACCACAGCTGGCAAAGTCTACGTGGCTGACTTTTTCTTCACCACCTGCCCGACCATTTGTCCGATTATGAAAACACAGATGCTTCGTGTATATGAAGCATTCAAAGACGAGGAGCAATTTATGATCTTGAGTCACACATTAGACCCTGAGCATGATACTGAGGAATTGCTAAAAGAGTTTGCAGAGAAAATTGGAGTAAATGATGATCAAACTTGGCAGTTTCTCACAGGAGACCAAGAGAAAATCTTTGAAATCGGTCAGACGAGCTATTTGACAACTGCCATGGAAGACAAAAATGAACCTGGAGGAATTCTCCACTCGGGAGCATTTGTACTGATAGATCAAAAAGGTAGAATCAGAGGAGTATACGATGGCACTAAAGAAGATCAAGTCAATAGATTGATGAGAGATATTCCTAAACTACTGAAGTAAATGAAACTGAATTTAGGGATAATTATATCTTTTTTGATACTGACGATAGCGACTTGCGGTGCAGAAAAAGACCCACTTGACAAAGGACTTGCAGATATTCGAGACTCCAAAGTCATGCAATATGCTATCGAAGGAAAGATACTATATGAAAATTACTGTTCCAATTGTCATCAGGCAGATGGAACCGGGCTTGGAAAATTGATCCCTCCACTACGTGGTTCTGACTACATGCTGGAAGACATTGGCAGAACCGTACATATCATCAAATACGGTCTAAAGGGAGAAATCATAGTGAATGGTGAAAAATACAATCAACCCATGCCTGCCAATCCACAACTGACCAATATGGAAATTGCACAGATCGTGACTTATCTATACAATATCTGGGGAAGCAACGAAGGGGTAATCGACAGTAAAAAAATAGAGAACTATTTATCTGAATAGATCAGCCCTCTCCCAATTCTGATTTAGCCCGCTGCATTGATGAAGTGATGTCTTCATGAACTTTTTGGATCATTGACTTCTGTTCTAAAAGATAGGCCTCAACCTCCTCTGCACTCATTTCATCTGTATTTTGCTTGAATTGGCGCATCCACACAAACATGCCGTCAAAAGCTTCGTCCAGTTGCTTGGCCAATAGCCTCAATTCTTGTACTTCATCTGCGTTGTCTGATCCCGAAGAACTTTCTAATTCATCTGCCTTTGCAGCTATTTTCTTTCTGAGCGTCTTCAAATCTCCCATAAAAGGCATCACCTCATCATGAATCTCAATGACCTCAGCTCTAAGTCGCTGATTAGCTTCCTCTTTGCTTTCACCACAAGAGAAAAGAAATAGAAATAATGCGAATACCGAAAAACTCTTAAAAACTGTCTTCATTTTCTTTGGTTGATCAACAACACAAAGAAAATTTAATTTAACTTAAAAAAGAAATTATTTCACAATAACATTACATTTTCTATGAAATTTCCAGTTTACAATATGTATAATAACCAAAGCAACAGAAGCAATCAATGATACAAAAATCATCCAGCTAAACACATCATGCAGTAAAACTCCTACAGAAAAAATCGTCACTGCAACCCAAAGTGCTATTTTTATATTTCTAGATTGTGTACTTTTAACAGCGCTTATCACGGCCCAAATTGCCAAAGCGACAAAAAGAAAATCCATCCAATGCCAGTGTACATGCGCATGATCATGGTCATGACCGGCATGGTCATCATGTCCGAAAATAAAACCTGCCGAAATTAAGACTGGAAAAGCAAGGCAATGGATCAAACAGAGGACTGAAGCTGATATTCCTAAGAGGTCAGCAGATTGAGAGGAGATTCTTTTTAAAAATTGCAACATAATTGCAAATATAGATATTTATTCGCTAGACATACAAAAACTTAATAGATATTTCATGAAACCGTTTTGTTTTGCCAAAAACCAAATAATAGATGCTCAATCAGCCAAAGTGCATCCTATGGATATAGGTCTAATCAGAGGCTATGGGATTTTTGATTTCTTTCGGACTTCTAATTATACGCCTTTATTTTTATCTGACTACTTGGATAGATTTATCAGGTCTGCATCCAAAACCCATCTACAGCTCAATTATGATAAATCTGCACTTTCTGATATCATCCACCAATTGATTGAAAAAAACGATCTTAAAAATGGAGGCATTAGAATGCTCTTGACCGGAGGGGTATCGGAGAATCATTTTTCGCCTGGAGCAGGGGATTTATTTATTTTCTGCGAAGACTTGATATTCCCATCTTTGGAAAAATACGAAAATGGTGTAAAACTTCTCAGTGCGGAGCATGTAAGGGCGATAGCCGATATCAAAACCACCAATTATGCCTTCCCTGTATGGTTGAGCGCAGACTGGAAAGCAAAGGGTGCTGAAGACGTAATCTACCATCAGAATGGCATCATCTCTGAGAGCTCTCGCAGCAATATCTTTGTCATCAAAGATGGGGCTATCAATACGCCTGATGAACATATCCTCCATGGAATCACTAGAATGCGCGTACTTGAACTTGCTCCTGAGACAAGCATCAGACAAGTGTCATTTGAGGAATTACTGAAAGCTGACGAGGCATTCATCACCAGTACAACTAAAAAAATCCTACCTATTACATCCATTGATAATCAAAAAATTGGCTCAGGTCTAGTTGGTCCCATCACCAAACAATTGATGACTGACTTTGAAGCCATGGAGAAGCAAATCGTCTTCAAATAAAAAACTTGCTGATCTCAGATCAGCAGGTTTTTTTATACTTCATGATTTCCCACTTTTAGATGGATAATCATATACACTGCTGTAGTACCCTCACTGTGGTTCGTTGCCTGATTCTTGACTCTTTGATCAATTCAAAATCTCAGCATCGACCACGATATACATAAGTTTTTCTGGATCCTTATCATTGAGTGTGAGCTTGCCCCTTACACGAACCCTCTTTGAAGTGTATTTGATAGGATTCTTCATCATTACTTCCATGACTGTCTCAGGTCCACCAGACCCACAAAAGAAGCATTCTGCCAATGGAAGAGAAGAAAGGATGATATGCTCAGGTTTGAACATTCCCTCGAATGGAATGATATAACCATCTGCTTCCACCACTTTGCCTTCTAATTTTTTGATTTTATCACTGAACACAGGGATGTACAATTCACCAAAATCATCTTCTCCGATTTTGTAAGTTACTTCTGACAAGTCTCTCCATACATTGTTAGAAGTTTGAGCCACGGTAAGTGTGGACACAAATACCATTGCGATTATAAATAGTGTTCTCTTCAATTTCATATTAATTATTAATCTCTTATTGGGTTGACAATTTGAAACTTAAGCGATTTAAGACTTTGTGAGTTGTTTTGCAATATCTGTTTGATATGCGGTCCAAGCAGGTATCAGTGAGGCCATAAAACCTACTGCTATCGCATAGCCGATGATATACAACTCTTCTCGCAAGAATACTGCTGCAGACAATCCACTGATCGCTCCTTGTTCGTTTTGCATAACGAGAACTGCTAAGAAAAGGTGCCCGATAGCTATTCCAATCAGCGCTCCAAGGAAAGTAAGAATGATCCCCTCCAATACAATGTGAACAAATAGCTGAAAGCTGGACGCTCCTAAAGTTCTCATCACTGCGAGATCGTACTTCCTTTCTTTGAGTGAATTGAAAAGTGCAATGAAAATCCCCAAGCCAGCGATTACGATGATTGCGAAGGCAAGCCCTTGGATCAATTTTACTCCCACGCCAAGCAACTCAAATAGCCTAGAAATCTCGAATGATGGTGAGGCTGCCTGCATGGATGTCCTGCTATTGATAAACCTTGGCAACTGAACTGCCGCCATAGGATTGCGGTACTGAAGTAATAGCGAAGTCACCTCCCTATCTTCATCGGCTGGAGGAAATCCTGAAGTGGTCACATCCGCTTCAAACTTATCATGATCATGTCCTTCATCATGGGAATACCATACAGATTCTATACTCGTCAAGATCAAGTTATCTAGCACATTGCTACTCTTTGCTAAGATACCGGTGATTTTGTAAGGATGCTCATCATGCTCGTGACTACTGCTCCCAATACCATGTGAACCAATAAAGGAATCACCTACCTTGAGGTTGAGTTTCTCGGCTACTACTGCTCCTAGGACTACATCGAATGGCTTTCTCCATACCTCCCCATTTTCGATTTCAGCTTTGTATAGCTCAAGGTAATCGTGATTGGTCCCTACAATTCTATATCCTTGGTAGTTATCACCCATTCCCAAAGGAATGATATTTTTCACAAGCCTATTTCTAGAAAGAGATTGTGCTTCTTCCATATCGATGTTTCCTGTAGGGTAATCAATGTGGTACACACTTGACAAGATCAATTGAAGTGGACTCCCCTTGGCTCCGACGACCAAATCAATTCCTTCTGCATCTTTGGTCATCTTATTTTCAAACTGATCTTGGATCAAAATCAAAACAGTGATAATGGCTAGACCCAATGCCAACAATAAGATATTCAGCCCAGTATTCAAAGGCTTCGCGACAAGATATTTCCAGCTTAGTTTGAGCATATTCATGATAGACCTCCCATGATAATGTGGTTAGAAATATGATCTTTGACCCTTTGGTCATGGGTAACAATGATCAAAGCAGCATTGAACTTCTGCGCTTGTTCTTGCAATAGCTTGACTACGATTGAGGCATTTTCATCATCTAAACTTGCCGTAGGTTCATCTGCTAAGATCAATTGAGGATGATTGGCAAGGGCTCTGGCAATGGAAACGCGCTGAGCCTCTCCTTCGCTGAGGGTCGTCACTTTAGACTTTCTTTTTTCGTAAATCCCAAGTTCTTTCAAGAGCTCAAGATTCCTTTCACCTTTGGCTCCTACAAAAAAATTGGCCAGACGTAAATTCTCCTCCACGGTCAAAGGAGCTAGTATGTGGGGCTTTTGGAATACAATTCCGATATGTTTACCTCTGAATTTATCGAGTTTGGCTCCACTCAGCTCGTTGATCATGGTATTCCCAAGCTTGACTTCTCCGGCATTGGGCTTGAGCAATCCTCCCAAAATATTGAGGATGGTAGTCTTCCCACTACCTGATCTACCAAGAATCAAAAGTTGTTCACCTGCTTTGAGACTGATATCTGGAATATAAAAACTATTTTGAGCGTCGTATTGAAATTTGATGTTCTTTACTGATAGCATATTTATTTTTTATATGGAATGGTCACATTGAAGGTAGTACCTTTTCCGGCGTCACTTTCAAATTTGATATCACCCTTGAGTACATCAATACATTTTTTGACGATAGAAAGTCCTAGTCCTGAGCCTTCGATGATACCTACATTTTTTGCTCTAAAGAAACGGTCAAACAATTGATCATGTTCGGCTTTTGGAATCCCAATTCCTTGATCTTTGATTTCTGCTTTGATAAATCCACCTTCTTCCCAAATTTTGAAATCTACTTTTTGCCCATCTTTTGAGTACTTGACAGCATTGGATAAAAGATTCTCGAATATCTGGTAAAGCAAATCCACATCAGAAGTAATGGTTTTTGGGATTTTACCGATTTCAAGATTGATCTTCACGTCATGTTCAGCACCCGCTTTGACTACATCTACTACCTCATTGATAAAAGCAGCTGTAAACATTTTCTTGGGATTATAATCAATCTTATTGGCATCAGCTTTCCCAAAGAACAACACTGAAGTCAACAAACTATTCAAACTCCTAACTGAGTTCTCAATTTTAGATGCATGCTTCATGATCTTAGTCTTCAAGGGATGTTCCTTTTCAGCGTACATTTGAAGCAATTGTGCCGAGCTCAAAATAGAAGTCAGCGGAGTCTTAAACCCATGCGATACATTGAGGACAATCCTAGACTTAAGCTCTCCAATTTCCCGCTCTTTTTCCAAGGCTCTAGTCAGCTCTTTATTTGCTTCATGCAAATCAGCAGTTCTTTGACGGACTTTTTCTTCAAGTTCATTATTGAGTTTTTGCAATTCTTTTTCCTTGCGATCTTTGAAGATGGCCAACTCTATCACCATATTCAATTCCCTGATATTAAAAGGCTTGATCACATAAGCACTAGGATTGGTTCCTACTACCTTGGTCAAAGTCTCCGCATCGGAACTAGCACTCAAGTAGACTACTGGAATATCATATTTTTCATTGATGATTTCGGTAGTCTTGATCCCATCCAATTCGCCCGCAAGGTTGATATCCATCATAACGATATCAGCTGGATGCTCTTCAAGAATCTCCAAAGCTTTTTCACCTGAATCTGAAATGCCGATAATTTGATGGTTGTTTTTTTCTAATGCTTTTTTAAGCAAGAGCGCAGAGACGTGATCGTCTTCTGTAATTAAAATCCTTAATGGAAACATAAATTGGTGGTTAATGCAGTTGCAAATTACAAGATTAAATCATTTACTAAAATCAATTTTTGCTCAAAGGCAAGAACACTTTGACAAGCGTGCCTTTCCCTTTGAAACTTTCAATCTGAATTTCCCCACCCAATAGATCTATCAAGTTTTTGGTGATGGTCAGACCGAGTCCTGTACCCTCGTATTGCCTCCCATAACCTTCACTTTCTTGTTCAAATGGTCTAAATAATTTGGTCATAAACTCCTCACTCATTCCTATCCCCATATCCTTGACTTCGAAATAGAGACTATCTTCTATTCTTTTTACTACAATATTGATGAGGCCTTCATGCGAGTACTTGATCGCATTACCAACCAAATTATTGACAATCATCTCAAGGTAACGTTGATCAATATTAACCACAAATGGCTTGGTTTCATACTTTGCTGACAAAAGAAGTCCTTTTTTCATCGCCATGGTTTTGAGCGGTAATAAAATTTTACCCACAAAATCATTGACATTGGTTTCCTTTAAAAGCACCTCAAATTTGTTCGCTTCAATTTTAGAAAGATCAAGGATACTATTGATGGTTTCCAGAAGTCGCTCACCTGATTCTTTGATGATTTCAAGTTCGGAGATGAGTTCTTTTTCGTGCTCCCATTTATCCATGATATTTTCAGTACCTCCCAAAATTCCATTGAGAGGTGTCCGAATTTCGTGACTCATGTTGGAAAGGAAATTTGTCTTCAGTCTATTCGCCTCCTCTGCCTTTTCCTTTGCAATCTTTAGACTTTCTTCATATTGCTTTTTCTCTGTCACATCTCTGAATACAGATAGCAATACAGATTTGCCTTGGAAGCTTGTTTTCAATCTAGCTACGTAAAGTTCTATAAACTTCACCCCATTCTTGAAAGGCATCTCCATTTCAAGAGTAACCCCCATCTCTTCAGAACTGCCAATTTGACCTAGAATAACTTCTCTTTGCTTAAAATAAAAAGCAGGATCAGCATACATATCCCTGATTTCCGATTGTTCCAGTCGCTCTTTTGCCATACCCGTCAAGGTCGCCAAACTTGGATTCACAGTCAGTATTTTCCCTCCTTCTACTGATAGCATCAAACCATCGGCTGAACTGTTCCATACATTTCTAAACTGATTCTCGTTGACAAAAGCTTCTTTCGTTTTTTCATCAATGGTTTGCTTGAGTAAATTCTGCTTATGCCATTGATTCATCAAGGTATTGAGTAAGAATCCTACACCGGCAAAAACTAACAAAAGCAAAATGATAAACCAGGTCTGTAAGTAAATAGGTTTTAAAATTTTAAAAGTACTACTGGAGACAATCTCCGATTCATATTGTCCCCCTAAGCTTGCTTGCAATTGAAACTTATATACACCCGGAGGTAAATTATTAAATACTATGGTATTAACTCTCGGATTGATGATCTGCTGCCATTCTTCATGATAACCTTCCAGTTTGTACTTAATAATCAAATCGGAGAATTGCAAAAAACTGATCGCTCTATAGCTCACCTCTATGGAGTTATTCTCAAATGGAATCCGATTCAAATCGACATCTTTTATGTTCTTATTCAGCAAGCTGACACTTAAAATCTCTGTCGCAGGGGTAAAATCTCTCTTTTCATCTTCATCAGGAAAAAAAACAGAAAGCCCCCTCTGGGTCCCTATCAGGACTCTACCATCCTCAGCCTCGATTAAGGCCCCTCTATTCACTTCCGAGCCAACCAACCCACTGCGTTCATCAAATTTCCTTATTGTTTCTTCTTCTATCAAAAACACACCTCGATCTGTCCCAGCCCAAAGTCTAGAATTAGAATCTAATAATAAGGAATAAACAGGCCTTTGAATAGTTTGCCCATTTTTTTCAAACAACTTGACCTTACCATCTTCCAAGACCTTGAGACCTGTCTCAGTTCCTAGGTAAAGCCTTCCTTCATGTTCTAAATAATCAAAGCCAATCACATTGATAAAATTAGGCGTCTCAAAGAATATCTCCTGAACAAAAACATTTCCTCCTTGCAGAAAAATAAATCTGCCGTCATTGAGCTTTCCGACTTTTCTAAGAAATACCTCGTCCTGACTCAGACGCTCCAAAATCATCTCAGTAATATCATGCTCAAAATGCCCCGATCGCTTATTGATATTAGAAAGGTACACTTTATCTCTACTGACCACTATCAGTGTGTCACCAATCGCTTTGACCGCTGTCACAAACTTACTGAGCGGACTTTCTTCGAAAATCAAACTGCCAGATTTTGGATTATATCGACCTATTCCTGCCAAATTTGAGGAAATCCAGACAATACCATTTTTGTCCAAGGAGAAATTAGTCACCCTATTCCTAGGCTGACCCACAAGGGCTTCTTCATGCTTAAGTTTGACATATGCGCCTTGGTCAAATAATTGCAATCCATTATTGAATCCCAATAGATACCTATCGGGAGCGAGTCTGATCACTGCTGTGACCTCATCTTCCAAAAATGACCGAGAATCATAATTCAAAAATAAAAGTGAATTGATATTGACCAAGCCACGATGGGTCCCTATCCATGTAATGCCTTCTCGATCTACAAATGCAGCATAGATATTATATGATTTCACAGCCTCTGCTGCACTGATCTCTTGAATATTTCCATTATCTGGATTATACTTATGCAACTGAGAATTATAGAAATAGTATACTTTCCCATTTTCTACCTGCAGCCCACTGAAGTCCACCGCACTGTATATGTTTCTAACAAAATCTTGATGAATGATTTGATCAATTTTAAAAAACTCTGAACCCTTAGCAAGAAAATCTTTGCCAAGATAATAATACTCTTTTCTAGTTGAGCAGTAGGTTACATACAGGATTTTTGATGGTAATGAAATTCCAGTTGGGTTAATTTCAGCTAACTGGTCTCCTTCAACGGTAAAAGTTCTATTTTCAAAAAACAATAAGGATTTACCTTCATGGTAATTTGCCGAAATTATCCATCCATGATTCTGAAATGAATACCTTATTTCCTGCCAACTTTTGGAATATGCGGAATAAGTCCATAATACATCAGCAAAGACTGCATGATAATATTTATGATCGCCTTTACCTACTATTGCAAAGTCCAAATAAGTCCGATTCAAGCTGCTTATCTCCTCAGGAAATATAAACTCTCCCCATTTTCCTTTTTGGTAATAAAAAGCCTTTTGTTCTTTCAGTTGATTGGATACCCATATCACTCCTTCTTCATCTCTGAAAATACGGGTCTTATTTGTCAATTTATTGGAAATCGAATCAGGAATTGGGAAAGTGCTGAAGCCATCGGATATAAAAACCCCATCTGAAGTATTGAACCACATCATTCCTTCTTCATCCTGTAGAATCCCGTTGACATTGGATGTCGGCAATTCTACACCTTTGATCTGTCTATTGAACTGAAAAGACTGACCAAAGCTGAATTGGAATACAAATAGGATAAAAATAATGAGATAGATATTTTTCATAATAAGCGCTAAGCACCGTCTAAAATAGAAAAAGATATGCAGAGTGTAAATTAAATGGATAATGTTTGAGAATTCTTTTTGTCTAAGGGCTTATTCTTTTATTTTTGTGACAAACTTTAAAAATCGCAACATGAGTGTTTTAGTTAATAAGAATTCAAAAGTGATTGTGCAGGGGTTTACTGGATCTGAAGGTTCATTCCACGCACAACAAATGATAGAGTACGGAACCAATGTAGTAGGAGGTGTCACTCCAGGCAAAGGCGGATCTACCCACTTGGAAAGACCAGTGTTCAACTCAGTTGAAGAAGCTGTTCAGAAAACGGGAGCAGATACATCTATCATTTTTGTTCCACCGGCATTTGCTGCTGACGCGATCATGGAAGCTGCAGATGCAGGCATCAAGGTAATCATCGCCATCACTGAAGGAATTCCTGTAGCTGACATGTTGAAAGCAAAGCCTTATATCAAAGAGAGAGGCGCTACTTTGATCGGTCCAAACTGTCCAGGGGTTATTACTCCAGGTGAAGCCAAAGTAGGTATCATGCCAGGATTTGTATTCAAGCCAGGAAGAATCGGTATCGTATCCAAGTCAGGTACCTTGACTTATGAAGCTGCTGACCAAGTTGCAAAAGCTGGTCTTGGTGTATCTACGGCAATTGGTATCGGTGGTGACCCTATCATCGGGACTTCTACCAAAGAAGCTGTCCAATTACTCATGGAAGACACTGAAACAGATGCCATCGTCATGATCGGTGAGATCGGTGGTAACTATGAAGCCGAAGCAGCTAAGTGGATCAGAGAAACTGGTAACAAAAAGCCAGTAGTAGGATTCATCGCAGGCCAGACAGCACCTCCAGGCAGGAGAATGGGACATGCTGGCGCTATCGTAGGTGGTGCAGATGATACTGCAGAAGCGAAGATGAGAATCATGAGAGAAAACGGCATCCATGTAGCTGATTCCCCAGCTGAAATCGGCGCTGTAATGGCAAAAGCGCTCGGGGTAGAAGCTTAATATAAATATCATAAGAAAGTTTTATAGATTCTTAAAATCTATACAAAAGCCACTCTCGACTAAGTCGAAGAGCGGCTTTTATTTTTTGCTCCTTCTTTGATTTTATAATTCATTAAGGAGACTTCATGTTTATTTTTTTGTATTTCAAAACAATAAACATATGCATCTAAGCTTTATTAGCTTCGGATATTATTGGACAGTTCAAAATCCCTATTTCTGGTAAAATTTCCATCCTTTCTCTAGGTGCCACAATCCTTTTTTAATTTTTGCCCGTAAGATTTTGCTCAGGAAAGCCCTGAAAAGTAGCACCTAAAGCCTAAAGATATGACAACTGCCACGATTACCTACAACATGCTCAACCCCATGATGCGGTTTATCAAGAAAAGTACTTTCAGTTCTTTTTTACTCTTCTTTTCGGCAGCCTTAGCATTGATTCTAGCCAACAGTCCCGCTAATGCTTATACCCAATGGTTTTTGAGTCAAAGCATAGGTTTCTCAATTGGAAGCTTTGCAGTTGAAAAATCCCTACTACTATGGATCAATGATGGCTTAATGTCTATTTTTTTCTTTGTGGTTGGGCTTGAGCTCAAAAGAGAAATTATGGCTGGAGAGCTCTCCGTTCCCAAAAATGTCTTGATGCCCATCGTCGGTGCTATTGGAGGAATGCTTTTCCCAGCTTTGATCTATGTAGCCATCAATGCTGGAGGATCTACTGAAGTGATGAGAGGCTGGGGAATCCCTATGGCTACGGATATTGCCTTTGCACTTGGAGTGCTGTACTTACTTGGCCCAAAGGTACCCATTCAACTGAAAGTTTTTCTCACAGCACTAGCCATCATTGACGATCTAGGAGCCGTGATGATCGTGGCGCTATTTTACACATCTGAGATTTCACTCGTCAACCTCACTATTGGCGCCATTATACTCTGTTTGATGTTTACATTGAATAAGCTAGGCGTTAGGAGGGTTTTGATTTTTGCTTTATTAGGCATTGGAGGTGTTTGGCTTGCTACGCTTTTGTCTGGAGTACATGCCACGATCGCAGCCGTATTAGCTGCATTTGCCATCCCTGCTGATAGGAGGATAGACAAAGCTAATTACCTGAGTGCCATCAATCAGCTCTCTGCCAAATTCAAAACTGCCAATAAAGCCAAACAAGAAAAGTATCTTCTCTCCAGTGAGGAGGAGAATATCATCGGGGAAATCAAGCGCATCTCAAAAGCCTCTATTTCACCCCTGCAAAGATTAGAAAGAAATATGCACGGTTTAGTGATTTTCTTTGTCATGCCCATATTTGCCCTGGCAAATGCTGGTGTGGTTATCGACGGTAATTGGATGCAGATGATCACTAGCCCAGTAGCACTGGGAGTTGGACTTGGGTTAGTGTTGGGGAAAATCCTAGGCATATACGGTCTTGCCATGCTTGGCTTGAAGCTGAGATGGTTTGGCATGCCTCATGGCTTGAATCAGGCCATGTTACTTGGCATTTCATGTCTTGCCGCTATTGGGTTTACCTTGTCACTATTCATCAATGCCCTGGCCTTCAATGACCCTATTTATGTAGAGCAAGCCAAGATGGGGATACTCTCTGCATCTTTGATTTCAGGAACATTGGGATACTTCATCCTCAAAAGGACCATCAACATCTCAACCAATCAGGACTCGGATCAAAAAACTCATGATGCATAAAGAACAACAGCTGCTTGGGATGTCCCAAGCAGCTGTTCTATGTTATTATCAAAGGCACTCTTCTGTACTAATTTTATTCTTCGATTTTGTCAAGGCCATGCTTTTGCTCAAACTGGTTTCTTTTGATCTCGAAGCGCTCCAGTTCTGCATCAATCAAATCCAAAGACTCATTGTACCTGCTAAAAAGATCGCCCATATTTTTCTCCATTTCTGAAAAATTGAACTCCATGGCATCCATTTGAAGCTTAGATGATTTTTCAACCATGGCTACTTGGCTATGTCTGAGATCTTGCATCATTCTCAAAGCCCTGTCCATTTTCTCTAATTTTTCTCTGTTATCCATTTTATTAAAATTTGGTTTGTAGAAAGGATTGGAGCAAAGACCATTCCGAAGATCAATTATTGAAGCTATAGATGAGGGGATTACAAATCCCTTCTATCTGGTTTCGAGATTACAAATCTCGAAAAGCAGGCAAAAGCTACTTGTGTTGTCTCAAGCAGCTGTTCTATGCTATCATCAAAGCCATTCGTTTGTACTAATTTTCAAATCTTCCAATTTTTCAATCTCCAATTCCTTACATTTGCAGCTTGAATTTTGATCATCATGATTTCAGTAGATAATATTTCAGTATTGCATGGCGGACATGCATTGTTCAGCGATGTGTCTTTTTCTATCAATGAAAATGACAAAATCGCTCTGATGGGCAAAAATGGCGCAGGAAAATCCACCATGCTCAAAATCATCGCAGGTGTAACCAAAGCTACCAAAGGTGGGGTCTCGGCACCAAAAGACGCGGTGATCGCCTACCTCCCACAGCATTTGCTTACAGCTGATGATTGCTCGGTAAGAGACGAGGCCGCCAAGGCATTTGCTTCCTACCTGAATATGAAAGCTGAAATCGATAGACTCAATGAAGAGCTTACGGTCAGGACAGATTATGATTCTGAAGACTATTACAAAATCATCGAACAAGTATCCGAACTCAGTGAGAAATTCTATGCCATAGAAGAAGTCAATTATGAAGCCGAAGTAGAAAAGGTATTATTGGGTTTGGGCTTTGAAAGAGGCGATCTGGATAGGTCAACTGCTGAGTTTTCGGGTGGCTGGAGAATGCGGATCGAGCTGGCTAAGATTCTACTACAAAAACCAGATTTGATCTTATTGGATGAGCCGACCAACCACTTGGACATTGAATCTATACAGTGGCTGGAAGAATTTTTGACAGAAAAAGCCAAGGCAGTAGTCGTAATCTCTCACGATAGGGCCTTTGTAGATAACATCACAAACCGAACCATCGAAGTGACGATGGGGAGAATATATGATTACAAAGCCAAATATTCACACTACCTCGAATTGAGAAAAGAGCGTAGGGAGCAACAACAAAAGCAATACGATGAGCAACAAAAGTTCATTGCTGAGACCACTCAATTTATAGAAAGATTCAAAGGGACTTATTCCAAAACACTTCAAGTACAATCTCGCGTGAAGATGTTGGAGAAATTGGATATCGTAGAAGTAGATGAAGTAGATTCTTCTGCTTTGAAACTTCGATTCCCTCCTTCTCCAAGGTCAGGCAAATATCCAGTTATTGTCCAAGACCTTTCTAAGGCTTATGGTGAGCATGTTGTCTTCAAAGATGCCAACATGATCATCGAGCAAGGTCAAAAAGTATCTTTTGTAGGGAAAAATGGTGAAGGTAAATCCACCATGATCAAAGCCATCATGGGAGAGATCGACTACGAAGGCAAGTGCGAGCTAGGTCACAATGCCATGATAGGCTACTTCGCTCAGAATCAAGCTTCACTTCTCGATGAGAGTTTGACAATTTTTGAGACCATAGATCAGATCGCCGTAGGAGAAATCCGCTCCAAGATCAAGGATCTCTTAGGAGCATTTATGTTCAAAGGAGATGATATCAACAAAAAAGTCAAAGTACTCTCGGGAGGAGAAAAAACCAGACTCGCCATGATCAAGCTTCTGCTAGAACCGGTCAATCTCCTGATTCTTGATGAACCTACCAATCATCTGGATATGAAAACCAAAGACATCATCAAGGATGCACTGAAAGCATTTGATGGCACTTTGATTGTCGTGTCTCATGATAGAGATTTCTTGGATGGCTTAGTAACAAAAGTCTTCGAATTTGGCAACAAACGTGTCAAAGAGCACTTCGAGGATATCAATGGATTCCTGAGGAATAAGAAACTGGAGAATTTGAGAGAGGTGGAGCGGAAATAAAATTGAAATAAGCGAAGCGAAATAAAGTAGAAATATGCCTGGTGAAATGACTAGGAATTGGCTGTTCCAAGCCTTCAAAATGAGATAACCCAAGCTCAAATAAACTTGGGTTATCTATTTTTAAAAAATTCCAATTTAATATCCTCCTTGCATCAAAATCAATAATAAAGCATTCTGAAGACCCAGATAGCCATCTTTGTTGAGGAACCATTCGTCTAAGCTATGTCCTCCACCTGCTTCACCTCCTCTACCTACGGTTATCGCAGGAATTCCCAGTGATAATGGAACATTACTATTTGTAGAGCTAGCGCTAAGTCTAGCCTGCTTTCCTGTGAGGTAAGTAGAGACAGCCAATGATTGCTGCACCAATTCATGGGTAGGTGCTGTCATTCCTGTTGGTCTATCGCCTACATTTTCAACTTCTACAGTTAGGGGATTACCACGTCTGATAATACTATTTTCCTTTTTCAAGCCTTCTTGCATGGCTTCGAGAAAAAGTTCGTTGATTCCTAGTAACCTCTCCTGATCTTCCGATCGCATGTCTACCAACATCCATGATTCATAAGGTATGGAATTTACTGATGTACCTCCACCTAGCACAGATACACTATATGTAGTTCTGATTCCCTCTTTGGTGTAGGGGTCAGCTTTAGAAACAAAAGCAGTGATTGCATTAGCAAGTGCATTGTGCGGATTCCCTATTCCAAAAGCGCCATAGGAATGTCCTCCAGAGCCTTTGAAAGTGACTTTATAACGAAGAGAGCCTATGCCAGCATTCACTATCCCTGTGATACCTCCACCATCTATAGCGATAAATGCATCTATTTTATGGCCTCCTTCTCTGAATAAATGCTTCATGCCTTTCAAATCTCCAAGTCCCTCTTCTCCAACTGAACCAACAAACCATAAGTCATGTGTTGTTCTGATATTTTGATGTGCCAGCGTTTTAACCAAAGCGATTGACATTGCCAAAGAACGGTTGGCATCAGCTATTCCAGGCGCATATAAGGTGTCGCCTCTTTGCTTTACAGAAACATCTGTATCTAAAGGAAAAACAGTATCCAAATGTGCATCGATCACAATCGTTTTATCCGACTTCTTACCTTTTCTCAATGCGATAACATTGCCCACCTCATCGATCCAGACTGAATCAGCTCCAGCATTCCGAAGCATTTCTGCGAAAACCAGGCCTTTTGCTGCTTCCTCAAAAGATGGTGCCGGAATCTCTGTCAAAGTGATCATATCAGCTATCGTCTGCTCATCAATCTCAAGGATGTAAGCAAAAGCATCCTGAACTTCTATTTTCTTTGCGAGTTTTTCTACAGCTGTTTTGTAAATTGGTTTGATTTCCTGAGCAGAAACTTGGACAAACAGAAACGACAGAGTGAGTGAAAGTAAGCTTTTGAATGATTTCATAAAGGAAGAATTTATAACTCCAAAAGTCACAATAAATCAAAAAGATGGCAATACCGCTTATAAACAAATTGGATTAAACCTCTCGGGCCAATACTAATGGATCTTGCTTTAGCAAGTAGACCAAAGACTGATAGAGCTTTTGATTGTAGCTTTTGAGTTCGACTGACCTTTCGAAAAACACTTCCAAGGCCACTGCAAAAAACTCATGTTGATTCTTGGCTGCGGAAGAGCGAAAAATGGTCTGTTCATCATTTAGGATTTTCTCAGTTTCCACAGCTGCATGCTCAGCAAACCGGCTCCAAAGTGTCGGGTTGAAGAAATTGGACTCATGGTTGTAATGGATTTGGTTTTCGAGCTTCATCGCATGGGCGATTTCATGAACACCTAGATTGATACCATCTTCCTGATTGATAAAACCTCTGACAAAATTCTCCCAAGACAGCACGATAATACCCAGCTTTGGGTTGACCTCACCTTGGTGGTATTGCTGATTGATAGTAGAATAATAAGAATCAGGATAAATCAGAATTTTTCTAAAATGCTTAAGCGTCACGCGGGGAAATCCAAAAGTAACCATCACCGCAGTAGCTGCTATCAACAACTTCATCTCTTGTGTCACGGCCTTCAAGTCTCCTCTTGGAAGAAAATGCTTTTCTGCAATAAACCATTCTACTTTCTCTTCAAACTCTCTTTTGTGTGTAGCATTGAGTCTTGTATAATAAGAGAACAATTTTAATAAAATCGCTTTGTCCTGCTGAGTTAGCTTTTCCTTGGCTAAGCGTAGTTTGATATTTCTATATGAAGCATATAAATGCTCCCCAACGAAAAAGAATAGGCGAGTGAAGAAAAACATCAAAAAGAGCTATTAGGTGGATTAGATATTTTTACTAAAATAGAAAAAGTAAACTGACTAAAAAAGTTGTTAATTGATTTTTAACTTTGGCCTGGGTCCCTACAAGCCATTGATCTTATAATCCTTATATTTAACATAAAGTGTTCTGTGGTTGACACAGAATATGTTGTTAAAAAGATGAGAATGGTCTAGGGGGACACAGGCCATGCAAGAGGGCTGTGGGGACACGGACCATGGGACAAAAAAACAGCCTGTGAATACACAGGCAGTAGATTAATTTAATTGCAGTTGACTATTGACAGTCGACCATTGACTATTTCGCATAACTCACCGATCTCATTTCTCTGATTACGGTGATCTTGATCTGTCCAGGATACTGCATCTCTTTCTCGATTTTCTGAGAGATATCAAAGGACAATTGACCTGCTGTTTGGTCATTGACATTATCAGCATCGACTAAGACTCGTAATTCTCGACCTGCCTGCATGGCAAAGCACTTATTGACTCCATCAAAGCTCAAGGCCAAATCTTCAAGATCTTTCAATCTCTTGATATAGCTGTCCATGATTTCCCTTCTCGCACCAGGTCTAGAGCCTGAGATCGCATCAGATGCTTGTACAATAGGCGAGATCATCGAAGTCATCTCGATCTCATCATGGTGAGCTCCGATTGCATTACATACTTCTGGATGTTCCTTGTATTTTTTTGCAAGCTCCATACCCAAGATTGCGTGAGGCAGTTCAGCCTCCTCAGGATATACTTTACCAATATCATGAAGTAGACCAGCTCTCTTGGCCATTTTTGCATTCAGCCCCATTTCTGCTGCCATGGTAGCACAAAGTCTAGCGACTTCTTTGGAATGCTGTAGCAAGTTCTGCCCATAAGATGAACGGAACCTCATTCTCCCCACCATCCTGATCAATTCAGGATGTAGACCATGAATTCCCAACTCTATACAAGTTCTTTCACCTATCTCTACAATCTCTTCTTCGATGTTCTTCTCAGTCTTGGCTACTACTTCCTCAATTCTTGCAGGGTGGATTCTTCCATCTTGCACCAATCTATGAAGTGAAAGTCTAGCGATCTCTCTTCTCACTGGATCAAATCCCGATATAATAATGGCCTCTGGCGTATCATCTACGACGATCTCAACACCTGTAGCGGCTTCTAGTGCGCGGATGTTTCTACCCTCTCTACCGATAATTTTACCTTTGATATCATCACTTTCGATATTGAACACAGATACACAATTCTCGATCGCATGCTCAGTCGCTGTCCTTTGGATAGTATCAAGAACTATCTTTTTGGCTTGCTTGGTTGCAGAGAGTTTTGCTTGGTCTAGAATGTCCTTGATATGGGAAGAAGCTTTGGTATTGGCCTCGTCCTTGAGCATTTCTATCAGCTGGTCTTTGGCCTCGTCTCTGGTGAGATTTGCTATTTTCTCAAGATCAGAAATCCGCTGATTGGTCACTCTATCAAGCTCGTCTTTTTTGACTTGCACGGCATGAAGCTGCGCATTGAGGTTTTCCTTTTTGCTGTCAAGCTCTGCTTCTTTTCTTTTGATTTGCTCGAGCTCTTTGTTGAGGGATTGTTCTTTTTGCTTGAGCTTGTTTTCATTGGTGATGATGATGTTTTTCTTCTTATTCACCTCTTCCTCAAACTCCGATTTCAGTCTCAGGTATTTCTCCTTAGCTTCAAGAATTCTATCTTTCTTGACAGACTCGGCATTCATTTCTGCTTCACGCAAAATGATCTTAGCTTTTTCTTTGGCGTCCTCTTCTATTTTCTTGTTGTTGCCTTTCATAAAAAGCCCAACCAACAAGGCGCCCACACCAAGGCCTACTAGCCCTGCAATGATAATGTATAATGATTCTCCCATAGGTTTATTGTGCTTAATTACCTGATAGGAAAGCAAAAAGTCCCGGCTGTGAAAAGAAAATAATTATAGTAGATTAGTCAGTCTTTGGTTGATCTTATGAAGGCTATCTTTGATCAGCTCACTATCGTCAGCATTGACCTGATCCTGCTCCATGGACGCTACCATGCAGTCAAACGCTGCCATTGCAAGCAGATCCTGCTTATCGTCCAGTCCAAATTCTTCTCTGTATCTTTTTATTTTATCATTAATCAATTTACCCGCATGTCTGATTTTCGCCTCATCCTCCACTTTTACTTTCATTGGGTATTCTCTATCCCCAATTTTGATTTTGATTGAAAGTGTTTCCATATCACTCAGACAAATAGGCAATTATATTATCGATCTCTTGTATATAATTATTGATCCTCTCTCTCAACTCGGCAGACTCAATGTTTTCCACTGGTATGCTGTTTACAAGTTTAGTGATTTTAATTTGATTTTTAAAATCCTCCAATGCAGCATCCTTTTCCTTGATGCTCGATCTCAAAAAATCCACCTCATGCTTAAGCATCAGATTCTGCTCCTCTATGTATTCCATCTTCTTAGAGATCTGGGAGCTTAGTTTTTCGAGACGTTGGAGTTCTTCGTGAATCATTTTTTATTTTCGGATAAAAGCACCGACCTCATTTTCAAAAGACTGAATGAGTCGATTCATGGTTTTATCAATAATTTTGTCTGTCAAAGTATTCTCTGTATCCTGCAAATAGAAGCTCAAAGCATAAGCCTTCTTTCCCGCTTCCACTTTATCTCCTTGGTACACATCAAATACTCCGATTCTTTGAAGTAATTTTCCGCCAGCTTTCAATGCAACCGCTTTGATCTGATCAAAAGTCACCGACTTATCAATCACAAGGGAAAGATCTCTTCTTACTTCAGGAAACTTAGAAATTTCTTGGTACTTTTTCAAGCCTTTGGATTTTTTGCAAAGCAAATCCCAGTTCAACTCAGCAAACAGCACCTCCTGCTTCACCTCTGCCAGCTTACTTATTCCCGCATCTAGCATTCCCACAGTCCCCACTACTTTCGCACCAAGTTTCAATTGCAAGGCATAATCATAAGGTGAATCATGTACGATTTCAACCGCCAAATTGTCTACACCAAGTTTTTCCAGTATCAGCTCAACCACTGCATAAAGGTCAGGAAACTGTACTGAAGTAGCTGGAGCCAACCAACTCTCCGCAGCCTTATCTCCGGTGAGAAAAATGGCTAGTCGCTTTTCTTCTCTGTAGCCAGCTTCTTCCTTGAAGTAAACAGACCCAAACTCAAATAGCTTGAGGTCCTTTTGTCTCCTATTGATATTGTGAGCAAGGACTTCAAGACCTGTGAATAGAAGGCTCTGGCGCATTACCCCTAGATCTTCGCTCAGCTTATTCAGAATGACCACATTATCTGTCTCATTGAGGTGTGCAGATTTCTCAGCATAGATCGGCTTGGTCAAGGAATTGGTGATGATTTCGTAATAACCCAAGCCTGATAGCACTTCACTCAACCTGTATTGTAGTTTGTTCAAGTCTTTGGAAGGATGCTCCGCAAGATAGTCAGCATTCAAGTTTTCAGATAAAGCTACTTGTTCGAAGCCATAGATCCTGAGGATCTCCTCAATCACGTCTGCTTCTCGAGTCACATCTACTCTATAAGGCTTAACCACTGCTGTAAATCCATCCAGAGTTTCGTTAGTCACATTGATTTCCAAACCTTCCAAAATACGCTTAACTGTCTCCTTTGGAATGTGCTTACCTATCAGCCTATCAATATGCTTATACAAAACCGCTATCTCAAAATCAGCAACTGGGTTTGGATATAGATCAATCACTTCAGATGAAACCTCACCTCCAGCGAGCTCTTTGATCAACATTGCAGCTCTCTTCAATGCATAGATTGGCATATTGGGATCAGTACCCCTTTCAAACCTAAAAGAAGCATCAGTCTTCAATCCGTGAAACTGACTACCTTTTCTAATCACATCTGGAGAGAAATAAGCCGACTCTAAGAAGATGGACGTTGTCTCTTCAGATACTCCCGACCCTTTGCCTCCAAATACGCCGGCTATACAAAGCCCTCCTTCTTGATCACAAATCATCAATTCATCACCTGAAAGCTTCCTTTCCTTCTCATCAAGGGTGATGAACTTGGTATCTTTGGGTAATTTTTTGACGGAGATTTTGCCTCCTTTGATCTTTGCCGCATCAAAAGCATGAAGTGGCTGACCAAGATCATGTAAAATAAAATTGGTAATATCTACAATGTTGTTGATAGGATCTAGATCTAGCGCCTTCAGGTAATTTTGAAGCCACTCAGGAGATGGGCCAACTTTAATATTGGAAATGGTCAGTCCAGCATATCTTGGACAATCAACAGCATCCTCCACTTCCACATCGATCTTGAGCTGCTGATTATCCACTTTGAAATCTTCAATGGACGGCAAGCAAACTTCTTTATTGAGCAAAGCTTTCAAGTCTCTTGCTACACCTAAGTGAGAGGCTGCATCAGCCCTGTTTGGCGTAAGTCCTATTTCGAGAACTTCTCCTTTTTCCACATTAAAATAGGCAGATGCTGTTGTGCCATTGGCCAAGTCTGTATTCAAGACCATGATACCTGCATGACTTTCACCAAGACCTATCTCATCTTCTGCACAGATCATTCCCTGAGATACTTCTCCTCTGATTTTGGCTTTCTTGATTTGAAATGGCTCTCCAGTGACGGGGTATAACATGGCTCCTTCTGTCGCTACAACTACTTTTTGGCCAGCAGCCACATTGGGTGCACCACATACTATCGGGACGATCTCAGTCCCAATATCCACCGTAGTAACGCTCAACTTGTCAGCATTAGGATGCTTGCTGCAAGTCAACACTTCACCAATAACTACTCCTTCTAATCCTCCTTGGATAGACTCAAAAGTCTCTATCCCCTCCACTTCCAAACCTGATCCTGTCAGCAAAGCAGCAATCTCTTCTGCCGATTGATCTAAGTCAATAAAATGTTTAAGTCTATTTATAGAAATTTTCATGAATGCGCTAATATTTCAGAATAAGGCACAAATTTAAGAGAAATGAAATAGGCATCGAGGTAAATGAACCTATTTTTTTGGTCATTGAGATGAATCCTGTGGCATTATTTGATATAATCCTTCTCTCCCGCCTCTATAGGGATCTCCATTAGGTTTTCCTTTGGAGGAAGTGGACAGGCATAGTCTGGATTATAAGCACAGTATGGATTGTACGCCAAGTTAAAATCAATCAGAATACTATTCTTCCCATCTTGACGAAGATTGAGGTAGCGACCGCCTCCATAAGTATCCTCCCCGCTTGTTTCATCAGCAAAAGCCAAAAAGAAATTGCGCTTATCCAATTCCGATACAGCTTGGAGCAAGAGTAAGCGCTGGGGCTGACCTTTAAGCTCAAATTCTGCATAAGAATGCTTGATGTATTTTTCTACTGTGCCATCAGTCATCGGAATCTCCATCACCTTCCTATCTTCCGCAGGAATCATTTTAGCCCTCACTCTGTATGCGACATCAATTGGGTAAAAACTCAGTGCGTTGAGCTCATTTTTCTGATCAGCACTTAGGGGTGATTCGGGGTTGAAGCGCAGAAACTTAAATTGTCGCTCCCGCTCCTTTTCAATCTTTTCTACATATACTTCTTGATCGTCTGCGCTTGTCAGCATATAAATCACCGCTGCTAGCACGCCTATAGCCACGATGGCTAGTGCAATATTTCTCTTTGTCATAATTCTACATCAATCCTTCATCTGCGAAGCTAAAATAGCCACTATCTGTGAAAATAACGTGATCCATGACTGTAACTTCCAAATTTTTACCAATACTTGTCAACCTCTTGGTCAAAGATCGATCTTGATCTGATGGCCGTAGATTTCCCGAAGGATGATTATGAACCAAAATCATCGAGCTGGCCATCACCTCCAAGGCATACTTGAAAATCAACTTAGGATCGGCTACGGTGGCATTTGCACCACCTTTACTGATGAGCTGCTTTTTGATTACATTGTTATTTCTATTGAGATAGATTACCCAGAAATTCTCCACAATCTCGTCCAAAAGATCCTCTTTCATAAAATCATAGGCCTTCTGTGAAGAATCTATTCTTGGCTTTCGGACGGGCTCCTGCAACTTGCGCCTTCTTCCCAACTCAAGTGCGCTAACTATGCTGATAGCCTTAGCTTCCCCGATTCCTTTAAACTGCTGTAGGTCTTTGACACTCATACGAGCAAGATCCGCCAAATTAAAATTAACTTTTGAGAGCATGTGCCTTGAAAGATCTACAGCACTGAGAGATTTTGTTCCTGAGCCAATTAGGATGGCTATCAATTCTGCATCGGATAGCGCAGACTTTCCTTTGAGTAGGAGCTTTTCTCTTGGGCGATCTTCTTCCGCTAGCAGAGAAATCTTGATAGATTGGTATGGATCCATAAAAATCTTTGTTTTAAAAAAAGCTTAGACTAAAAATAAAAAAAAACGGGGCATAAAAAAAGTCTTGACTGTTAGATCAAGACTTTTAATATGTTTTCGGGTGTGAATTACCCCAAAGAATTAACCAATTTGGTCAATTTTGATTTCTTATTTGAAGCATTGTTCTTATGAATGATATTCTTCTTAGCCAATTTATCAATCATAGAAGTCACCTTTTTCAAAAGCTCTTGAGCTTCTACTTTATCAGTAGTTAGTTTCAATCTTTTGATAAAAGTCCTTGTAGTTTTGGCCTGATATCTGTTTCTCAAACGTTTGGCTTCGTTTGCACGAATTCTTTTAAGTGCCGATTTGTGATTTGCCATATCTTTGTTTACTTAATTTCTTTACAATCCCCTTGTCCTAAACGGAGTGCAAATTTAATAGATTAATTTTTAAACACAAAAGGATTTCTTAACTAAACCTCGTAAAGCTGAGAAATCAAGTCGATTAATTGTTCTAATACCGCATTAGAACCACAAATGTAGCATTATTTTCTTTTATCAAAATGCGAAAAATTTATTATTTTTATAAATGCGCAATTTTTTCACACTTACACTGTTGTTTCTTTTCCTGGACACTGCTACGGCGGCCTGGGGCTTCTTTGCTCACAAAAAAATCAATCGGCACGCCGTTTTTTCCCTACCCCCTGAGATGATTGGTTTCTTCAAAGCCAATATTCAATTTATCACAGAGAATGCAGTAAATCCCGACAGAAGACGCTATGCTGTCATGGGTGAGGCCGAAAAACACTTTCTCGATGCAGATGCATACGGTGATAGTGCGATCTACTGGCTTCCTAGATACTGGAACCAAGCTGTCGAAAAGTTTGGTGAAGAAGAACTCCGCAAGCATGGCATTGGACCATGGAATGCATACAACACCAAGAACCAACTCACAGAGGCATTCAAACGAAAAGATAAAAAAGCAATCCTCAGGCTAGCCGCTGATCTTGGACATTATATCGGCGACATCAATGTCCCGCTTCATACCACCAAAAATTATAACGGGCAGTTGACCAATCAATATGGCATTCATGCATTTTGGGAAAGTAGAGTCCCTGAGTTACTCGCTGAGGACTTTGACCTATTCGTAGGACAAGCAGCCTACATCCAAAACACCCAACTAGCTGCTTGGGATGCAGTTATTTACGCTCATTTAGCCTTGGACTCTGTTTTGAACTTTGAGAAAATATTGAGCAGTCGCTTTCCAGAGGACAAAAAATACAGCTTCGAAGAGCGCGGAGGAGTCAATACTAGAGTTTATTCAAGAGAATTCACCAAAACCTACAATGACATGCTTGCTGGCCAAATAGAGCGGCAGATGAAACGCTCTATCAAAATGATTGCAGACTTTTGGTACAGCGCATGGGTCGATGCAGGTCAACCTGTACTCAATGATTTGCTGGACAAGCCTGTCGAAGATTTGGAAGAGAAGTTCCCACCCCCTGCTACTCCGCTCAACATTCGAGAACATGAAGGCATCACCCTCCATGAATCGCCAGAAGAGCTTAGGAAATCATTTTATAGGGCGATGTGGCGGACGGGGAATTAGAATGCAAAGATTAAGCATGCTCGCAAAAAAAGCTAAGGAGCAGTTGGCGCAGAAAAACATTCAAAATCAAAAAATTCGGTTCATTAATTTAAAATGAATAACCACGGAGTGGTTAAACCATAATTAACCCCGGATGTAAATCCGGGGGAAGGCAGATTTTGATTCGATAACCAACGACCCCAGAGGGGTCGAACTGTTTTTAGTTTAGATAATTTATAATAATGATTGAAATTATCACTTAAGCAACTTTTTTGATGAGTTAGATTCCAAAACATTAAAAAGAAAATTCTCAATGTCCTTTTTCTCTTTGAAACTTAATAATAGATAAGCAACTATTTCCTCTTTACCGAAGTTTGCTGTAAATTTCCAAACTATTTTATCTTTAATAGTAATCTTATATTTACCCTTAATTCTAAAATGTACTAGATTATTAAAACTTAAACATCTTCCTTTTTATCTCAAACTCTCTTTTTCTAATTCAACATCTGCCTTAGTTGTTTTAGCGTCACTTAAGAAGCTTATTATCATTACAAAAAAAGAAACGAGAAACAATACAGTGAAAACAGCATAAGCATAACCTGGTAGATCATACTTCTGTATCAAATTAAATGTATTATGCGGGAATTTAAATGGAAACCCATAAAAAATAATGGTTAGAGACATCATTATGTAAGGGAAAATTTCCCGTAAATAATATTCCTTCAAATTTATTGATTCAAGTTTCATACGGTGGTCTTCAATATTTATTTAAAGAAAGTTAATCCACAAATTCGATCTTTTTTAACTTACTTCACTTCTAAGCTATGAAAGAATCCTTAATCTTTTAAGAACCCAAATAATCTCTAATCGCATCTGCTAGTCTAGTAAAGGTGTTTTTAAAAGTAACTTCATCATCTTCCAACAAAGTCACCCTAAATCCTCTCAAGTCTGAGCAAAAAGAGGAGATAGGCACTACGCAAATACCGGTTGAAGCCAATAAATAATACACAAACCGCTTGTCTAATGGCATATTTTCTTCCTGAAGCCAAGACTCAAGCAATACTTTTACTTGTTGATTTTCGATAGGAAGGCTTTGATTTGACTTCAAGAACGCCTCGTCAAAAACTATCGTATTGTAAAACGCTCCTTGAGTAGGGTTGAATTTGATTCCTGGTATATCAGCCAAAAGCTCATTGAGTATTTGACTCCTCTTGCCTATTTTTTCATTTTCAGCTGCACGATAGGAATTATAGTTCGCATGCGACATGATTTTAGGAATAGAGATTTGAGGCAAAATCGTGGAGCAGACTTCTATCATCTTGGCATTTTCTAAGGTCTGCACAAGTTTGGAAAACTCCTTGGATGCGTCCCTATTGTAAAACTCCATCCATCCACAGCGTGAACCTGGCCAAGGGAATTCTTTGGAGATCCCCTTCAAGGAAATCGCAGGCAAATCCCCTACTACCTCTGACAAGGCTACTGCTTCAATGCCATTGTATGTAATGTTTTGATAGATCTCATCAGCTATCAACAATAACTTGAATTCTCTGGCAATTTTCACAAAACCCTCCAAAACTTCTTTGGGGTAGACCATTCCGGTGGGGTTATCGGGATTGATGATGAGTATCCCTACTATACTGGGATTGTACTTGACTTTGTTATAAAGGTCTTCCATATCTGGAAGCCATTGATTATCTGGATCAAGCTTGTAGGTAATCGGTGCGGTATTGGCATGGGCTGCTTCTGCCGAACTATGTGTACTGTAAGCAGGTGAAGGCCCAATAATCCTTGCTGTAGGAACGAGAAACTGATACAGCTTTGCTATAGCATCACCAAGACCATTGAAAAAAAGTACATCTTCAGCAGTGATTTGAACTCCATTTTTCCGATTATTCAAATTCGCTAAAAACTTCCTAGTCTCCAATACACCTTTGGAATCTGCATAGCCATAAGTATAGTCTTGGCTTACCAAATCAGAGATTATTTCCTTCATCCAAGTTGGAATCTTATTATTCTTTTGGATAGGATCTCCAATGTTTTCCCAGGTGATTGTTAGCCCCAAAGCTTCAACTTGTCTAGCTTTTTTGACAATACCTCTGATTTCATAATTCAACTCTTCGGCTCCTGGTCTTAGCAAAATCGTCCTCATAATAATTTACTGCTTGGATTCTAGAGTAAAGAAACAAAAAAAGAGCTTAGTGATTTAAAAAAGCTAACAAATGATTTCTCCTGACTTCGACAGTCGTCAGTCCCATTTAATCGTAAGGCTTTGATAGATAATGTTTTATATTTTTTGATTTTGAATTTGGGTGTCCCAGAGGT
>NZ_FTOP01000004.1 GCF_900156785.1 Belliella pelovolcani
GATGCGATTTACTCCAACAATATCAATGCAGGAACTGCGACAGCTAGCTACGACTACGAAGGAGATGACAACTATCTTCCAAGCAGCGATAGTGAGGACTTCGAGATTGGTAAAGCATCTACGACCACAGTAGTAACTATCAACGGCGGACCGTTCACATATACAGGTTCAGCGATTGAGCCAGCAACAGTAAGTGTAACAGGACCGGATGGATTGAATCTGACACCTGATGCGATTTACTCCAACAATATCAATGCAGGAACTGCGACAGCTAGCTACGACTACGAAGGAGATGACAACTATCTTCCAAGCAGCGATAGTGAGGACTTCGAGATTGGTAAAGCCCCATTAACAATCACAGCAGATAGTTTCGAGAAATTCACTGGACAAGAAAACCCTACCTTCTCAGTAACCTACTCAGGCTTTGTAAATGATGAAGATGAAGAAAATTTAGATGGTGAATTGGAATTTGAAACCGATGCCGATAGATCATCTTGTGCGGGATCTTATCTCATCACTCCTTCTGGTCTCACTTCTTCAAACTATGACATTACATTTGTTAATGGAACATTGACGGTGAAGCCAGTTCATATTGATGCAATCGAAAGTTCTGCTCCAATACAGGTAGGAACTAATGGAACTTTGAAAGCAACTGTTACTGCTGATGGAGTAGGAGTAGCGGGTGTATTGGTAGAGTTCTTTATCAATGAAACTTCCCAAGGCACTGCTCTGACAGGTACTGATGGAAAAGCAAGTAAACCAACATTTGCGACTATGAATGATGCGGGACTATTCAACTTGAAAGCTTCTGTTGGAGATGACTGCGCAGTTTCTGATGTGATCCTGACAGTCTTCGATCCTTCTGGTGGATTCGTTACCGGTGGTGGTTGGATCAACTCTCCTGCTGGAGCATTGAAAGCAGATCCAAGCAAAGAAGGAAGGGCAAATTATGGATTCAATGCCAAGTACAAATCTGGTAAGAATCAGAATGAAGTTGATGGAAACCTTGAATTCAACTTCCAAGTGGGAAACTTCAACTTCAAGTCCATTTCCATGGATAATATGTCTCTGACAGTTTCAGGTCATTTGGCTACATTCACTGGTAAAGGTAGAGTGAACAATGTAGATGGATTCTCGATCTTTGTTTCCATCCTTGATGAAGCATTGTCTGATTCATTCACAACTGACAAAATCAGAATCAGAGTGACTGATAGCAGTGGAAATGTCGTTTATGACAATAATGTCACAAATACTAACTTGACAGCTATACCTGAAACAGAAATTGGTGGTGGAAATATTGTAATCCATACACCTCCTGCAAAAGGTAAAGGCAAGAAAGTCACAATCAGTGAATTGATTGAGGTTCCTTGGAATACGCCGATCGATGAGATTATGAATATCTTGAATGAATTGTCTGCAGAATGGACAGCATCTGGTGAAATCTCTGAGATCACATGGAAGATTGATGATTACAACGCAATTCAGCCTGGTTATTACGAGGTAGTAGGTGAATACTACAATCAAGCTACCTTTGCCATGATGGATCCGGTGTATGTGCCTGTGATTGTGATGGATAAGGCGCTTCCTGAATCGATTACCATCAGTAAGGAAAGTATTTCTCCATTGGCCAAACTGGGAGAGGTGATAGGTACCCTAGGTACCATAGATCCAGCTGATGATGTTCATACTTACAGACTGGAAGGAACTGACATGTTGACTATCCTGGGAGATCAATTGATTTGGAATGGTTCGGGATTGGTGCCAAATGGAATGACATTCACGCTATTTAGTATGGATAGAATGGGTAATGAAATCTCAAGAGAAATTACACTTTCAAGAGAGGTTGATAGTAACTCCATCTTGATCTATCCTAACCCAGCGAAAACTGAAACCAATATCCTGATTCAACTTTCTGAAGAATCTGTAGTAGGTATCAAAGTATTTGACGCCTCTGGCAGAGTGATTCATGAAGAACAGAGTGTCCATTCAGAAACCTTCGTCAAATACCTAGATCTTCAGGGCTATAGTTCAGGATTGTATCATGTAGTGGTTCAAATCGGCAACAGAGTACTCTCTGGTAGATTGGTAAGAGATTTATAATCCAAAAATATATAAAAGAGAAAGAGGGGGCGCAAGCCCCCTTTTTTTATCTAAAAAAACATCAATGGTCATGTACCTTCTAGCCTTTGAGGTCTTTTTTAACCTCAAAGTTTCTAAGAGGAATCGCTAGAATTCAAAGATTAATACCCAAAAAAAGACCTTTGAGGTTTCAAAAACCTCAAAGGTAAATAAGATTCTTCTTATTAAGATTCTTTTTATTATTTGCAAAGACTCTGTCTTAAATCTTACGTCTTTTGTCTAACGTCTTTTATCTTAAGTTGTCTCCTACTTAAAAGCCGCTATCCCCGTAATCGCATGTCCTAGAATCAGTAAATGAATATCATGCGTGCCTTCATAAGTAACAACAGACTCCAAGTTCATCATATGACGCATCATTGGATACTCTCCAGTAATACCCATGCCACCATGAATTTGCCTTGCTTCTCGAGCGATGTCCAAAGCCATGGCCACATTGTTGCGCTTAGCCAATGAAATTTGGGCAGTTGTTGCCTTTCCTTCATTCATCATTTTTCCCAATTTCCAGTTAAGTAATTGTGCTTTGGTGATTTCAGAAAGCATTTCGGCTAATTTTTTTTGTACCAATTGAAAAGAACCTATTGGTTTATCAAACTGTATCCTTTCCAGAGCATATCTTCTAGCTGAATCATAACAATCCATTGCTGCACCCACGGCTCCCCATGCGATGCCATATCTAGCAGAATCTAAACACATCATCGGTGCACCCAGGCCAGATTTACCAGAAAGCAGATTTTCCTTTGGAACTTTCACATTGTCAAATACCAGTTCGCCGGTACAAGATGCCCTAAGGGACCATTTGTTGTGTGTCTCAGGGGTTGAGAAACCCTCCATACCTCTTTCTACGATCAATCCGTGAATTCTTCCTTCTTCATTTTTTGCCCAAACGATTGCAATATCAGCTTTGGGAGAGTTAGAGATCCACATCTTGGCACCATTCAATAGATAATGATCTCCCATATCCTTGAAGTTGGTAGTCATCCCACTTGGATTTGAACCATGGTCAGGTTCTGTTAGCCCAAAGCAACCCAACATTTCACCAGAGGCTAATTTTGGTAGGTATTTTTGTTTTTGCGCTTCTGAGCCAAATTTATAGATAGGGTACATCACCAAAGAACCCTGAACAGAGGCTGTGCTTCGCATGCCAGAATCACCTCTTTCGATCTCTTGCATGATCAAGCCATAAGCAATGTAATCCAATCCACCTCCTCCATACTCGGAGGGAATCTGTGGACCAAAAGCTCCTACATCGCCAAATTTTTTCACTATTTCGTAAGGGAAATGTGCATTTTGTGTCCAATCTTCGATAAAAGGGCTTATTTCTTTTTTAACAAAATCTCTGATAGATGTACGAATGAGCAAATGCTCCTCAGAAAGCAGGTCATCTACTCCATAAAAGTCAACACCTTCAAACATATCCTGTTTGCTGGATTTGGTACTCGTTTGATTTGGATTCATATCTGTTTTGGTTTATTGCCAATTAAAGTGGAATTTTGTGGCACTATGAAGATCAATTCCTGCCTTGAAATAAATAAGAAGCAGGTTAAAAAACTACCTTATTCGATAAAATTTTAGCACATGAACCCAGCATCAAGCCAAAAAGACATTTTAGAGAAAATAGAGCTACTTCAAGAAAAATTTAAAGCATCTGGCCAGGATTTGTCTTCTTATTTAGAAGGATTACTTTACTCAGATTATTTGACTTATTGGGATTATATCAATTTGGATGTCTTACTTTCTTTGCAACAACCCAAGACTTCATTTAAGGATGAAAAGATTTTTATCATTTACCATCAAATCACAGAATTATATTTCAAATTGATCATCTGGGAGCTAGAGCAAATTGCAGAGCAGGAAGAGATTTCAGCTGCTTTTTTTAAACAAAGACTCGAGCGAGTGATCATGTATTTTGACCATTTGATTTCATCTTTTGCAGTGATGTGGAAGGGGATGGAAAAGGAGCAATTCTTGAAATTTAGGATGTCATTACTGCCATCATCAGGTTTTCAAAGTGGCCAATACAGGATCATAGAAATCCTATCTGCAGATACGAAAAATTTACTTCATATTGATAAAAGAGGTGTTGTAGCAGAGGAAGCTAATATTCAGGAGTTGTTTTATAACTTGTATTGGCAACAAGGAGCTATTGAACTGGCCACTGGAGAGAAGACCTTGACGCTCAAAACATTCGAAGCCAAATATGGGAAAGAGTTGAAAGACTTGATTGAAAACTACAAGTCAAAAAATATCTGGGCGAAGTATCTTAGCTGTAAAGATAAAGATGAAGAGTTGAAAAATTTGATGCAGACTCTAGACCTGAAAGCCAATGTGTTTTGGCCTTTGGCACACTATAAATCTGCTGTGAGATATTTACAAAGAGATCCAGTTGACATTGCAGCGACAGGAGGAACCAATTGGCAAAAGTATTTACCCCCTCGATTTCAAAAAGTAATCTTCTATCCCGAACTTTGGACCGACCAAGAAAAAGAAGAATGGGGCAAAGGTTGGGTCGTAAAAGAAATCTTTGGAGAAGAGGGAGGGGATTAGAGGGAAAAGGTTAAAGGGGAAAGGGGGCGCGCTAAAAACGGCAGAGGTGCAAAGGGAGCGAAGGGAAAGGGGAAAGGTGCATTTTAACAGAAATTAGTAACCCCATAGGGGTTAAACCTTAAATTCCCCCGCATGAAATACGGAGGTTAATAATTAAACAGTAATATCCAAACAACTCCGAAGGAGTTGAATTCATATACCTAACAAGTCAAAACTCCTTCACTTCAACAAGTGAAATAGATAAGAACCCTTATTTCTTAAAATTGATATCTAATTCCTAATAACTATTAACCAATAACTTAATAACTCAATAACTAATCCCCAATAACCCAATATCTCAATAACTAATCCCTAATAACCAATAACTTATACCTGCACCTTTAAGGATAAATACCTTACATGAAAAAAGAACTTAATTTACAACTTAGCCCTCAGGAAGCTTATGACGAGCAAATCTTTCAGGAGGTAGTTTCCAAAAGACTCGGGATCAAAGCTGAGCTGCATCAATTTACAGCAAGGCAAGTAAAGCGATCAATAGATGCACGCGGAAGACAAGTAAAAGTGAATGTCACAGCAGAGGCATTTATAGATGAACCTATGACCCCGCTTTTGTCTTCACCCAAAGCTTACCAAAATGTCTCGAATGCTGATCAAATCGTCATAGTGGGCGCTGGGCCCGCAGGAATATTTGCAGCATTGCGAGCGATTGAAATGGGTGTCAAGCCTATCTTGCTAGAAAGAGGCAAGGATGTCAGGGCAAGAAGAAGAGATCTTGCTGCAATCAACAAAGACCATATTGTCAATCCTGAGTCAAATTATTGCTTCGGAGAAGGAGGTGCTGGAACCTATTCAGATGGCAAGCTCTATACTCGGTCCAAAAAAAGAGGTGATATCAGGAGAATCATGGAGATTTTTGTTGCTCACGGAGCTACTGAGGAAATTTTGGTTGATGCACATCCGCATATTGGTACCAATAAGCTTCCTAAAATCGTCACCGAACTCCGAGAATCTATCATTCAAGCAGGAGGGGAAGTCCTTTTCAATACCAAAGTAGTTGACTTTATCCTGAAGGACAATGAAATAGTTGGTGTAACAACGCAGGATGGAGAGCAAATCAAAGGACTGGGTGTTATTCTAGCTACAGGTCATTCAGCTAGAGATATTTTTCACCTTTTACATGCTAAAAAGATACTGATAGAAGCCAAACCTTTTGCGCTTGGTGTAAGGATAGAACACAGCCAAAACCTGATTGACCAAATTCAATATCATTGTGAGGTTGATAGAGGCCCTTACCTTCCAGCTTCTAGCTATGCATTGGTGCAGCAGACATATTACAAAGGCAAGCAGCGCGGTGTTTTCTCTTTTTGTATGTGCCCTGGCGGTTTTATTGTTCCTGCTGCTACTGCTCCAGGTGAGTTGGTAGTCAATGGCATGAGTCCAAGCAGAAGAGATAGCAAATTCGCTAACTCTGGAATTGTGGCAGCTGTTGAGTTAGAGGATCTGCCTCAATATGCTAAATATGGTCCATTGGCAGCGATGATGTTCCAAGCTGAAGTGGAACAAAGAGCTTGGGAACTAGGTGGTAAGACCCAAGTTGCGCCGGCGCAGAGAATGGTAGATTTTGTTCAAAGAAAATCTAGTAAATCTCTGTTGGATACTTCTTATCAACCAGGTTTGCTATCTACGGATATGCACGAGGTACTTCCTGACTTTATTTCCAACCGCTTGGCTGATGCATTCCAAGCTTTTGGTAAAAAAATGAAAGGTTATTACACCAACGAATCTCAATTGATAGGAGTAGAAAGTAGGACTTCTTCTCCTGTGAGAATCCCAAGAGTAAAAGAAACCTTTGAGCATCCTACTGTGAAAAGATTGTTTCCTTGTGCTGAAGGTGCGGGGTATGCAGGAGGAATTGTATCGGCTGCTATGGATGGAGAAAGATGTGCAGAACATCTGATTGAAATGTATTTGAAGAAAAAGTGAAGCTTTATGAAAAGCTTTAATGACTAAAGCTTGGTAATATATCACCTAAAATCATTTAAAGAGCCTACTATCGACCCTTGACCATGAACAATTGACTATTACCCAAATTACCTGAGACCGATGTTGTAATTCATTATTCTCTGGTAAAAGAATAAATAATAAATGTATTAAATACACTTAATATTAAAAATCTCTGATTATCTTTAGAATTCATTCAGGGAATAAGAAATCCATAAAGTAAACTATACCCATGAAGATCATTGCAATTGGCAGAAATTATGCAGAGCATATTGAAGAGCTCAAAAACGAAAGGCCTTCGGCTCCAGTAGTTTTTCTGAAACCTGATACGGCTGTTTTAAAAAATAACATGCCATTCTTTCATCCCGATTTTTCAGAAAATATCCATCATGAAGTAGAACTGATATTGAAGATCAACAAAGAAGGGAAATACATTAAAAGGGAATTTGCACATAGGTATTTTGAAGAAATCGGAATTGGCATTGACTTTACAGCTAGAGATCTTCAGGATCAATGTAAGGCCAAAGGACTACCTTGGGAAATAGCCAAAGGATTTAATGGATCAGCACCTGTGGGCGAATTTTTGCCTGTTGCTACTTTCAAAGATTTTAATGACATCAACTTTCACCTCTTGATCAATGGAGAGCAGCGTCAAAAGGGAAATACTTCAATGATGCTATTTGATTTTGGAGTAATTATAGAATACGTTTCACAGTTTTTTACCTTGAAAAAAGGCGATTTGATATTTACTGGTACCCCAGCTGGTGTTGGGAAAGTAAATATTGGAGACCGATTAGAGGCATTTATAGAAGATCAAAAATTGCTAGATTTTGAAGTTAAATAGATTGTGCTTCTTCTTTTTATTTCTCCTAAGTAGTTCTTTGACTGCTCAAGACTATCTTTTTCCTGTAAAACCAGGACAAAGAAATTTCCTATCAGGTAACTTTAGCGAGATCAGACCAAATCATTTTCATAGTGGTATTGATGTTAAGATCGGTGGAGTGGATGGCGAACCTATTTTGTCCATTGCAGACGGCTATGTATACAGAGCAAAGATTTCTTCATTTGGATATGGAAATGTGCTTTATGTGAAGCATCATAACGGACAGTCGTCTGTCTATGCACATTTACAGAAGTTTTCTCCCAAGATCATGGATAGAATGAAGCAAGAGATGTATGCCAGTCAGAAAAATGAACTTGAGGTATATTTTGATAAAAATACTTTACTTGTAAAAAGAGGGGAAATCATAGGAAATGGAGGTAATACTGGAAGTTCAGGAGGTCCACATTTACATTTTGAGATTCGCGATAGCCTGGATAGAGCTATTGAACCTTTGAGGTTTGGGTTCAGAAGGGAAGTGGTGGATCATATTCCTCCTACAGTTTATAAAGTGGCTCTGCGCCCATTGGATTACGAATCTAGAGTAAATGGTAAATTTGAAAGACAGGAATTTAGCCCAATTCTTGAAGCTGGAAACTATGTTCTTCCAAATGATATCAAAATCACAGGAAATGTTGGACTTGAAGTGTATGCCATCGACAGGAAGGATGATGTGGGGAATATTTTTGGTGTGCCAATTTATGAGTTATTTGAAGAAGGCCAATCCATATTTAAGATCAATGTTGACCACATCGACTTTAACCATGGAAGATTTTTTCTGACCCATACTTACCAAAATCGCTTTGTAAGACTATATCCTTATCCTAACAATCCATTGAACCTCTATGAAGTAGACTCTGTAAGCAAAGGAAGGCTTACCGCTATGGATGGACAGCGGAAAAATATTCAAGTAGTGCTCACAGATTTTTATAAAAATACCAGAACTTTAACTTTAAATATTTCAGGTGAAATACCTGATAATTACACTTCTAAAGTATCTTCTAATAATGCACCTACCAAAATTAATTATCAAAGGGAAGTAATGGTGATTGACACCAAACTTTCAGAAGTAGGTACATTAGCTAAAGTATATGCTGGAGATAGAATCATGGAAATAGCACCAGCTTATGAGGAAAATGGTAGGAGAGTTTATCTATGGAACATGGAATACGCCATACCAGACTCCATTGATCTTTGTACAGAATTGATTTACCCAGAAGTTGTCCATAAAGTTCCTTTTGGGGAGGAGCAATTTTTTACTGATGGATTTGTTTCTTTAGGATTTGAGCAAAATACATTATTAGATGATCTTTATTTGCGAATAAACCGAAGAGGGAATGTCGGAAATCTATCTCTAAGTATCAATCCATCAGGTGATTATTTGCAGCAAAATATGGATGTTAAAATTCATCAGACCCAATATACAGGAAACAAATCTCGCTCGCATGTCTATGCTGTTGCGTCTAATGGAAGAAAAAGTTTTGTGGGTGGTACTTGGGAGGGCGATGATATTCAGTTTAAAACCAGAAATTTTGGTACTTTTGTCATCGATAGTGATGACACAGCCCCAAAAATCCTCCCCATACGCATCAATGCTCAAGAATTAAGATTTCGAATCAGTGATGAAAAGTCAGGTATTCGAGATTATGAAGCTTTTGTAAATGGGGAATGGGTTCTGATGCGCTATGAACACAAGCAGGCAGTCATCTGGTCTGAAAAATTAGATAAACAACCTTTCAAGGGAGAGGTTTTATTGAGAGTAAGGGACATGGCTGGCAATGAAGCCACATGGACTGGTAAAATTCAATAAATCTTTAACTTTCAAAAAGAAAAACTATGTCACTAGAAGTAGGAAATGTAGCACCTGATTTTCAATCTATCGATCAAAATGGAAACCCGATCAAGCTTTCGGATTTCAAAGGCAAAAAAGTAGTACTTTATTTTTATCCAAAAGACAACACACCTGGATGTACTGCCCAAGCTTGCGACCTCAGAGACAATTATGAAGCCTTGCAAAAAGCAGGTTATGTAGTACTCGGCGTGAGCTCTGACTCAGTCAAATCCCATCAAAAATTTATTGAAAAACAAAACCTACCTTTTTCCCTGATTGCAGATGAGGATAAGTCTGTGCATGAAGCTTACGGTACATGGGTAGAAAAATCCATGTATGGAAGAAAGTACTTGGGAACGGCTCGTACCACCTTTATCATTGACGAGCAAGGCAAAATCACTGAAATTATCGATAAAGTGAAAACAAAGGAACACACAAATCAAATTCTCAAATAACAATATTCCAATCCAATGGAAAAACAACCTTTAGCACAACTTACTAAAATCTCAAGCCAAGTTAGACGTGACATTCTCCGCATGGTACATGCAGTGCAGTCAGGTCATCCCGGCGCCTCTCTAGGCTGTACGGAGTTCTTTGTTGCACTTTACTTCAATCAGATGAAGCATGATAGTAGCTTCAACATGGATGGAGTAGGAGAAGATCTCTTTTTCTTATCCAATGGCCATATTTCACCAGTTTGGTATTCTGTACTGGCTAGAAGTGGCTATTTCTCTGTTGAGGAAATGAAGACTTTCAGAAAGCTCAATAGCCGTTTGCAAGGTCACCCAGCTACGGAAGAACATCTTCCAGGTGTTAGAATTGCCTCTGGATCCCTAGGTCAGGGCTTATCTGCTGCTATTGGAGCAGCGCAAGTCAAGAAACTCAATCAAGATGATAGGTTGGTCTATGTATTGATGGGTGATGGTGAGCAGCAAGAGGGTCAAGTATGGGAAGCGGCCATGTATGGCGCCCACTATGGTGTTGACAACCTCATAGCTACCATTGACTTCAATAGGCAGCAGATCGATGGGCCTACCAAAGATGTGATGGACTTGAAAGACTTGAAAGCTAAATGGGAAGCATTTGGATGGGAGGTCGTCGAAACAGTTGAAGGTAATAATATGGAAGCAGTGTTAGCAGGATTGGAAAAAGCAAAATCGCTTACTGGAAAAGGAAAACCTGTTTTGAATCTATTGCATACCGAGATGGGCTATGGCGTTGACTTCATGGTCGGAACACACAAGTGGCATGGAATTGCTCCGAGTGACGAGCAACTTGCCAATGCATTAGGCCAATTAGAAGAAACTTTAGGAGACTATTAAATTGAGGAATACAATGGACAAGACATTAGATTTAAAATATACTTATACAGAAAAGAAAGATACACGTTCAGGTTTCGGGGATGGTCTGCTTGAGGCTGGAAGAAGAAATCCGAATGTGGTAGGGCTTTGTGCTGATTTGATTGGTTCCTTGAAAATGGGTGCTTTTCAAAAAGAGTTTCCAGAGCGTTTTTTCCAAGTAGGAATAGCGGAAGCTAATATGATCGGTTTGGCAGCAGGTATGACGATAGGTGGGAAAATTCCTTTTACAGGAACATTTGCTAACTTCTCCACTGGTCGTGTCTATGATCAGATCAGGCAATCAGTAGCTTATTCTGACAAAAATGTAAAGATATGTGCTTCTCACGCAGGATTGACTTTGGGTGAGGATGGTGCTACACATCAAATTCTGGAGGATGTGGGCATGATGAAAATGCTCCCACATATGACTGTAATCAATCCATGTGATTACAATCAAACCAAAGCTGCCACTATGGCTATTGCTGAGCATGAAGGTCCAGTTTACCTGAGATTTGGACGTCCATCATGGCCGATATTCACTCCTGCAGATCAAAAATTCGAAATAGGTAAGGCTTGGAAAATGATCGAAGGAACAGACGTGACCATCTTCGCGACGGGCCATTTGGTATGGGAGGCTGTAGTAGCTGAAGCCATGCTTAGAGAGGAAGGTATCTCTGCTGAAGTAATCAATATTCATACGATCAAGCCGCTTGATGAAGAAGCAATCATAGCCTCAGTTAAGAAAACGGGTTGTGCTGTATCCGCAGAAGAGCATCAGCTAAATGGTGGCCTAGGTGACAGCATCGCTCAGACATTGATCAGAAATAATCCAGCTCCATTGGAATACATCGGTGTCAATGATAGCTTTGGCGAGTCAGGTACGCCGACTGAATTATTAGAAAAATACGGCTTAAATGCTGAGAATATTGTAAAAGCTGCTAAGAAAGCGATAGCTAGGAAATAGATTTAAGACTTAAGATTATAAAATTGATTGGTCCTCCAGAAGCGTGATTCGTTTCTGGAGGATTTTTTTTGTTTGTTCACAAATTCCATTTTTCCATCAAAGGTTTTTCCGAACCAAATCATATCCTTACTTTTAAAATAGACTTAAAAACAAAATAACTATGATCAAAAAATACATACCTATGCTATTGCTAATCCTGTTATCAGATTTAGCAATGGCTCAAGGAACTAGGTTACTGAGGGAGCCTACGATCAGCAAAGATTATATCGTCTTTGTCTATGCCAATGACCTTTGGAGGGTAAGCAAGTCTGGTGGCGATGCCATCCGCCTGACGAGCAATGAAGGTGCTGAAAATAGACCTCACTTTTCCCCAGATGGGAAACACATTGCTTTCACAGCCCAATATGACGGCAATACCGACGTATATGTGATTCCAGTAGAGGGAGGAGAGCCTAGGAGATTGACTTGGCATCCAGGGCCTGATATTGCAGCAGGTTGGACTCCAGATGGTAAAGAAGTGCTATTCAATTCATCAAGAGCCAATGTACCTACCAAGGAATCAAAATTCTATACCATACCTTTGGAAGGGGGCATGGAAAAAGAGCTGCCTATACCAAGAGCTGTCAATGGCAGACTTTCTGCTGATGCCAAGCATATTGCGTATCAGCAAATCGCATTTTGGGATCCTGAATGGAGAAATTATCGTGGTGGTCAAGCTAAGCCAATCTGGATAGTTAATATGGATGACTATTCTTTACAAATGACTCCACAGACAGATAATGAAAGACATACTATGCCTGTTTGGCATGGTAGTAAAGTTTTTTTCTTGTCTGAACTAGACTATGCCAATAACATCTGGTCTTATGACCCAGAGTCAAAAGATCTAAAGCAGGAAACTTTTCATACAGATTTCGATATCAAAAACCTAGACTCTAATGGATCGGAGGTGGTTTACGAACAAGGTGGATATTTGCATATCCTCACACCGGCCAATGGTCAAACAAAACAGTTGGAAGTCAATGTCAGAGGAGATTTCCACTGGGCGAGAGAGCGATGGGAGTCTGTCTCAGGCTCTAGATTAAGTAATCCCGCAATTTCGCCATCTGGTCAGCGTGCATTATTTGAGTATAGAGGTGAAATCATCACTGTACCAAAAGACAAAGGAGATGCAAGAAATCTAACTCAAAGTTCTCGAATAGCAGAACGCTCACCAGTTTGGTCACCAGATGGTCAGCAGATCGCTTGGTTTTCTGATGAATCAGGAGAATATCATTTGATGATTGGAGATCAAGAAGGTTTGACCCAGCCAAAGAAAATCGAACTACCAACCAAGACCTTTTATTTCAAACCAGAATGGTCCCCAGATGGCAAATTCATAGCCTATACTGATACAGATTACAATCTTTGGTTTGTCAATGTAGCAAGTGGGGTTGCTAAGATTGCGGATACAGATAGATTTGCACATCCAAATAGGTCTTTGAATCCAGTATGGTCTCCTGATAGCAAATGGGTGGCTTATGCAAGATTACTTGATAGTCAATTCAAGGCAATTTTTGTCTATAATATAGAAACTGGCAAGAAAATTCAAGTTACAGATGGGATGGCAGATGCAATTTCTCCTATTTGGGATGCTAATGGCGAGTATCTATACTATTTGGCCAGTACCAATTTTGGATTGAATACTGGCTGGTTAGATATGAGTTCTTACGATAGGCCTACGACAAGAGGCTTGTATGTGACTGTCTTAAGTAAAAATGGCGTCACACCATTTCTACCAGAGAGTGATGAAGAGAAACCAAAGTCTGAAGCTAAAACTGATGAGAAAAAAAACGGAACCAAAGCAGTGGTCATAGATGAGGAGGGACTTTGGGATAGAATTGTTGCCGTAGATATTCCAATTAGGGATTATCCAGCCTTGGTGATGGGGCCTGAGCAAACTGTTTTCTACATGGAAAGCATCCCTAATCAAAGAGGTCTAACCTTGCATAAATACAACTTCAAAGATAAGAAGTCTGATGTATTCATGACAGGGGTGAGTAATGCAGTGGTGTCCTTGGATAGGAAGTCCATGCTATATCAGGCCAATGGGAATTGGGGGATTGTAGATACCAATGGCAATGGAAAAAAACCAGGAGATGGGGCATTGAAAGCCATCTCGTCTTTACAGGTAAAGATCAACCCAAAAGAAGAATGGGAGCAAATCTATCGTGAAGGTTGGAGATATCAGAGAGATTTTCTCTATGTAGACAATGTGCATGGTGCTCCTTGGGATGAAATCTACGAATGGTACAAACCATGGGTGGACCATGTCAGACACCGTTCTGATATGAATTATGTGATTGATATCCTTGGTGGTGAGGTTGCAGTCGGCCATAGCTACACCTCAGGAGGTGACTTTCCTTCGGTAAAAAGTGTGTCTATTGGTCTGCTCGGAGCTGATTATGAAGTTCATCAAGGAAAAGTAAGGATCAAAAAGATTTATAATGGTGAAAATTGGAATCCTAATTTAACAGCTCCATTAGCACATCCTGGATTGAAAATTTCTGAGGGAGACTATATTCTTGAAGTAAATGGTGTAGCAGTTGACTCGCAAGTCAATTTCTATAGCTATTTTGAGGGAATGGCCAATAAACAGGTAAAGCTAAAAGTGAATGATAAGCCAGATGTAGCGGGTGCTCGATCAATCACCGTAGTAGCCATTGCTAATGAAAGTGGACTTAGAAATATTGATTGGGTAGAAGGAAATAGAAGAAAGGTAGACGAGCTGTCCAATGGGCAATTGGCTTATGTCTATGTTCCAAATACAGGTCAACCAGGCTACACCTCTTTCAACAGATATTACTTTGCACAGCAGGATAAAAAAGGTGCAGTGATAGATGAAAGAAACAATGGTGGGGGCTCTGCTGCTGACTACATGGTTGATATCATGGCCAGACAGCTTCATGGCTATTTCAATAGCCGAGCAAATGACAGAAAACCATTTACTACACCAATGGCGGGTATTTGGGGACCTAAGGTCATGTTGATCAACGAAAGAGCTGGGTCAGGAGGTGATTTGTTACCTTATCTATTCAGTAAAATGGAAATCGGGCCTCTGATCGGAACCCAGACTTGGGGTGGTCTTGTCGGGACTTGGGATACGCCATCATTTATCGATGGTGGTCGTATGGTTGCTCCTAGAGGTGGTTTCTTTGATGTAGATGGAGAATGGGCAGTTGAAGCAGTCGGTGTAGCCCCAGACATCAAAATAGAGCAAACCCCAAAGGATGTAATCGAAGGTCGCGATCCGCAACTAGAAAGAGCTGTTCAAGAAGCTTTGAAGCTGATGGAGACCGAATCTATAGAGCTCAAACCTGAGCCAAAAGCTCCAATCAGGTACTTTAGACCCGAAAAAAAGAATTAAAATATCTAGGCTTTTAAATTAAAAAAATCCAGTCAATTTATTGGCTGGATTTTTTTAATTCTATGCATAATTATGTGGGGAAATATCCGTAAATTTCTATGATTCAGACCAATAGAGCTATGTATGTCCTTCACTTAAAAAATGTATTGACCTTGTGTCTTTTACTATTCTTGACCTCCTGCTTTACTTATGTCAAAATTCCAGAAAGTAAATTACAATCAAATCGTCAAATTAAAAACCCAATGCAAGAATAACTTAATCATCCAATAATTTCATTCACTAATCATTGACTCTATCCATCACTACGATCATCTTACCAAGCTTCTTTGAATAAGCTAACCTGCTTATTTTGCCGTATCCTTCTAAAGATACTTCACCTAGTTTAGTCCACTGATTTTCGTTATATTTCCTTGCATATAGATTTTTACCATCAGAACTCATTAAGTAATTTTTGTCCAACCAAATGAAATCTTCGATGCTACCCATTGTTTGACCCAAATCCACCGACTCTCTTTTCTTGATATCAAATCCTTTGATTGCGAAGGATTTCTCTTGGTCTCTCTCAAAAACTGTGTTTTTGTCAATGAAGCTAATGATACTTGTTTTGGGTTGTCGGCGCACTGTACGTCCTATATTTTGACTAATAGTCAACTTTTCTTCTTTGCTATAGGGGTATACCAAGGAATTGGGTCTTCCAAGTACAAACATCGCGGCCTTATTATCATACCAATCATAATAACCTACGGGTTCGATATCATCATAGAGTAATTCAGGTTCTCCAAAATTGGTCGGGTATAGCCATAATCTTTGCTTTCCATTTTCTTCCACAGTGACAGCTGAAACATATAGCCCACAATCTGTCAATCGGGGAGAATATTCATTTTGATCTTTCGTTTTTGTAAGGTTGGTGAATTTTCCAGTCTCAAAATTATAGATGATTATATCAAAGTTCCCTGCTTGATCCGCAGATGAAAAGGCAAGCTGTTTATCATTGATGAAACTAGGTTGATTATCATAGCCATCTCTATCGGTGATTTTGGTGATTTGGCCTAGAGTAATATTCTTCCCTGATTTCTTCACATCTATAGCGATCAAGTCTGTACTACTTTGAGCAAATCCTAGCTGAAAGCAAATAAAAACGAGCAGGAAAGTGGAAAATGATTGTTTGTACATATTCGTTGTTTTTTCAGAAACTAAATTACAAAACGAAGGTTAGAAAGATGTGGAGAAAATCAAACTATATACAGCAGAAAATCTTAGTAAGCTTAGATTCGATGGTGACGAACTTGCAGACGCTGCTGTTGTCTCGCTACTAGAGAACCCAAAATTGTCTACTATGATTAATGCTTGGGAGACTTTTCCAAGTGATGATGAATTTGATGGTTTCCCAAAACCCTTAAAGAGGTATTTTGAGTTTTTCCTTGTTCCGATAGACTGGATAGATCAGAAGCAAGTTATCAAGGTACATGATTTTTTTGCGAAGGAAGGTAATTTCTATTTAAGTATACTCGGCTTTTATTCATTACCCTATTGCTATGCTTTTGCGGACGGAGCGCAAGTATTGGTGAGGTCGAGGAGAATCACAGAAGATATTGGAATGAGATTGGCTGAGACCACCTTATTTGTGATGGATTTATTCAAGCCTGGCAATTTTCACATTCATCAAGACGCTTTACTGACAATTGCTAAGGTGAGGCTGATTCATGCTTTTAGCAGGTGTTTTGTAAAGTTGCATGCAAATGACTGGAACCTATCCTGGGGTATCCCGATCAATCAAGAAGACATGATCGGTACTAATTTAGCATTTAGCTTAATGGTCATCAGGGGCTTAGAAAAAATCAATAAGTTCCCTGGTAAAGAAACCTTAGAGGCAGTTTTACATTATTGGGAGATTGTTGGGCACTACTTAGGAATCAACATTGACTACTGGCCAAGTACTTCTAAGGAGGCTTTTGAGTTAGAAAAATTGATCAGAAAGAGACATTTGAAATCCTCAGAAGCTGGTCAAACTTTAATCAAATCGCTGATACAGTTTTATCAAGAGTCAATTCCAGATCAAAATATTTCTAAATTGTCAGAGACCTTGATATCATATTTTATAGGAAAAGAAGCTTCAGATGCATTAGCAATTAGTGAGCAGGTTGCTATTCCTAAGTCCTTTTATGGAGTGATGTTGGAGTTAAGCTTTCTTAAGCAATCAGGAAGAAGACCTACTTACTCCCAGATGAGATCTCAATTTCTAGCCCAAACTCAAGCAAATCTAGGGAGGACAGTTAAGCTGTCCATTCCCGATCTAAATCGTTCATAAGCGTACACTTTTTGTCCGATATTGTGATTGGCTAATCTTAAAAACTGTTAAATTAGCTATTTAAGGCATTTTTTATCTCTTGGCATTCTTTTCGTACTTTTCCGACCAAATGAAAAAGGCATTCACATATTTTCGAAAGTTACCGCTAGAGCTGATCTTTTGGATTGGTGCATTGATCGGCATTTTGAGAATTGATCCTTATGGTCCTCAGCATTTCAGTCTGTGCCCATTGGATAACCTAGGATTTACTTGGTGTCCAGGCTGTGGGTTGGGAAGAGCGATGAGCTTATTGACCAAAGGAGATTTTCAGGAGTCATGGTCTATGCATCCGCTGGCTATGTTTGCATTCGCTGTGATTCTCTTTCGCATTTATGAACTAATCAAAAACCTCAAAACTACAAAACACTATGGCTAATGTATTGAAACACCTACCTGAATTAGAAGGAATGGAACTGGGTTATATCCAAGGTATACTCAAAAATATGGATGACGAGCAAGCAAGTCTTTTTGCACAAGTATATAGAGCAAGAAGAAAAGATAATCAAATGATCTTAATTCTATGTCTCCTTGGTTTCTTTGGATTTGCTGGATTACATAGATTTATTATCGGACAAATCGGACTTGGAATTCTATACTTATTGACTGCTGGTTTATGCTTTATTGGTACGATCGTCGATTTGATCAATTATAAGAGTTTGGCTTATGAGTACAATATGAAAATAGCTCACGAAACTCTTGCAATGATGTCAAATGGTAATTTTCCAAACGCACAAAATGGTAACGGAAATGGAAACTCTTAATATCAAACAAATTTTGCCAATCTTTGGGTTGGCAATTTTGCTTTTTTCCTGCGAAGCAAAGGAGCCTTCTATAGTCAGATCTTATGAAGAGAGATTTGAAGATATCAAGGAAATAGAAGTCAACGGGCGATTTTTGGAAGTTTCTTATGAAGGAAATAATAGTACAAAAGAGGTCTTCCTTAATGGTTATTTAGAAGTTCCAGAAAGTAGTGGTTTGGATATCAAATATCGGAAATCAGGCTCCAAATTGATTGTGGAAGTGACAGGAGAAACTTCTGGTGTCAATTTCTTCAACTTTGGAGGAACTAATTCAGGATTTATCAGCCTTACTGGGCCAGAAGATATTAGATTGAACCTCCGTAATAGTTCGGGTGCTCTAGATGTCAAGTATGTCAAGCATGACAAAATTGACTTAAATGTCAATTCTGGGTCAATCAAAGCATTGGCATTAGAAGTGCAACAAATAAATTTGAAAGCGTCCTCTGGCAGTATAAGGGCTGATGGCCTAGTGGGTAATGTCGATGCTCAAGTCAACTCAGGAAGTATCCGATTGCAAGAAGTTAAAGGTGACATCATTGGTAAAGCATCATCTGGAAGTTTTAGAGCTGAGGATGTAGATGGAGTTGTCCATGCCAAAGTTAACTCTGGATCGATCAAATTGGAGCAGGTAAAGTATTTAGGTGACCTTTCGGTCAGTTCTGGCGGAATCACAGCCAATCAATCAGGATTAAGTGAGTTTACCAAACTTCAATCTAACTCTGGTAGTATCAAGATTCAGACAAATTCAGACCTGAAAGCATTCAATTATGATTTGTCTGCAAATAGTGGTTCAGTGACAGTGGGAGAGGAGAAGTCTACTAAGAAGTTAGAGATAGATAACGGAAGTGCTCATACCATAAAAGGCAAATCAAGCAGCGGGAGCATAATGATTACGAATTGATTTAGGGACTATTTCTCTTTTTTGAAATCCATTGATACGGAATTGATACAGTATCGTATTCCACCCCTGTCTTTTGGGCCATCGGGGAAGCGGTGACCGAGATGACCTCCGCAATTGGCACAAAGAATCTCTTCCCTGATCATAAAATGAGAATAGTCCATCTTTACTTCTATGGCATCTGCTGATACGGGTTCAGTGAATGCTGGCCAACCACATCCTGAGTCGTATTTTGCATCTGAGTGAAAAATAGGATTGCCACAGCCTTTACATTCATAGATCCCTGTCTCTCTGTTAAGGTAATACTGACCAGTATTTGGTCTTTCTGTACCTTTTTCTCTAAGAACATGATAGCTGATCTCGTCAAGTTCAGCTTTCCATTCTTCTTCGCTTTTCTCTATAGGATAATTCTTTTTCATATTCATTATGCTAAGATCAATTGGTACCCAATTGTTTTAAAACAAGTTTTCTTTTTGCAGTATTTTTAATCATGCTTTCATTCATCAGTTGAGGCCTATAGTGCCCTTTTACAAACATCTCTGCTTGATCAGAATAAAAAGGGCTAAATAAATTACCACTCTGTCCAGTAGGTAAAACAGATTCCGATGCTTCTACATTGGCAAAGTCAATGATGATACGCATAGCAGGGCCAGATTTGACACGATATATTCCAGAGTCATTGAGTTCAAAAGCCAATTTATTTACTGATTCCTCATTTGCAGGTACTGAAGGTGCTTTTACATTGAATATTCTATCCAAAGGCTTCTTTGCTCCAAGTGGATGGGGATGTTCTAAAACCACTGCCTTTTCCCAATACCATTTACTGCTATTGCTTCCTAATTGAGCTTTCAGTTCCTTCAAACTCTTTTTGAGTGCTTCTTCAATTATTTCTGTCCTCGTTTCTATTGCTTCAGTACTTTGATTGTCCCACCATGGAGAATCTAGCGTTCTGATTAAATTAGGTACACTTCGGATATACAAAAATGTACGAAGAAAGTTTTCAAAATCCTCTTGTCCTAACTCGTCAACCATCATACCATGAAGCGTGTGATACAGCCATTTATAATATAGCGTTGGAGCGATGTTTTCTAAATCATGACTTCCATCCCAGGATTTCAAAGCAGCTTGTACAGCTTCAAAACCCTCAAAAAGCCTTGGATCTACTGCTTCTATCATGGATAAGGCATTTATTGGATGATTCTCGTTGATGGCTTCTAATTGGAGATTTTTGACATTCTCTTGATCCCAGTCAGTTCGAGAGCTTACTGTTTTAGCTATTCTATCCCAGCGATCTTCTGGATAATAGTAACCAGGAAAAAATATACCATTAGCCAGTGTGTCAGGTTGATTATTGGCTGATGCGACAAAGCCAGACGGTGGATTGATAGCCATGGGATTTTCTTCGAAAGGTATCCAACCTATAGGTTCATCCTTGGAAGAACTACCATCTAGAAATATTTTGCTATTGACATGTTCTGGTCGGATTGGAAGTTTAGCTGCAGCCCACCATGCTATATTTCCAGATTTATCACCATACATGACATTTAAGCCTGGCGCATGAATCAATTTGACGGCTTCCTCTACTTCTTGGATGGAATTTGAGTGAGCAAGTTTATAAGTAGCTTCTAGGGCTCTGGTTGGCTCTAAAGTGTACACCCACCAACTAGCAACAGGGTTGCTGGTTAGCCTTCCTATTTCTGGAATGACATCGTTCATGATAGGCCCATGAATACTTTCCTTGACCTCGAAAGTGACAGGTTCTTTTCCTTTTATAGGGATGAATTCAGTTCTTCTCTTGATTTCTGTATAGCCATAATTATAAATAGTTTGATTGGGATTACTTGGATTAATTTGCTCTTCAAAAAAATCTTGATCATCATTCTCAAACATGGTTAAGCCCACACTATGTGTCCTTGTGTGTCCAACCAAGCCGAATGGAACACCAGCCAAATGATTTCCATAAAAACTGAACCCTGGGTATTCTATGTGAGCTTCATACCATACAGATGGTTGTGCAAACCCAATATGTGTGTCATTTAGAAATAAAACTTCACCTGATGCTGTTCTGCTTGGAGCAATTACCCAAGAATTGCTTCCTTCCAATAATGGAACTGGAAGCTTTTCCAATAGTGCTGTGAGCGTCTCTTCAATATTAATGGAATTTGTTTCAGGAATTCGATCAGGATAATGATTTGGAATTACATGATGTTCGGGCAAAGTGTGTATAGACAAGACTTTCAAATATGCTGGATCTAATGTTCTGTACATTTTTGTAATCAATGGATCCGTTTTCATAGCCATTGCAAAAGTAAATGACATATAACCAATAATGCTATGTACATCTTGGATGGTAAATTCTCTGGGAGAAGCTCCCAATAGGGTATATTCTACTGGTAAATTACCCTCAGCTATAAATTGATTCACCCCTTTGATGTATGCATTGGTAGCATCTTTCCATGGAGATTCTTCTTCTTCTAACCAAAGTTCACTACTCCATGTCGCATGTTTTGGAATGCCTAAGGTTCTAAAAAACTTATCTACATCCAATAAATCTTCACCTAATAATTCTGATAAAGTACCAGAACCAACTCGCCTCATCATTTCCATTTGAAACAATCTATCCTGTGCATGAACGTAGCCCAAAGCCAGATATGCGTCTGCTGGGTTATTTGCATAAATATGTGGTATACCGAAGTCATCAAAGTAGATTTCAACTACTTTTTCGAGTCCTGTGATATTTATAGTTCCTTGATAGGTAGGAGCGTATTGATATCTAATGATTTGATAGCCAGCAATACTTAAAAAAAACAGGGCTAATAATACAAAGAGGATTTTCTTCATGGGTTATGTTGTTAGGTATATTCATCTAAAGTTAGAAAGTTTTTATAATTCATTCTCTTTTAGAATTGATTAAGAACTTTATTAGTAAGGTACCCTTAGGGCTAATCAATTTTTTGTAACTTAAGAACAAATAGGCAAAGGATAAGACCGATAGATTTTATCAATCAAAATTATAATCAATTAACGATAATTATAAATATATTAGCAAAGTATTCTTTTAATCATTTTATAAACCCTTAACAACATAATTAACTATGGCGGATATTAATAGTGATGTAAGCTACAATGTCAATGGCAGTGGTGGTAAATGTCCAGTAATGCATGGTGCCAATACCAAAATGGGAGGCACTGGAACAATGAATAAAGACTGGTGGCCAAACCAATTGAATCTCAGCATTCTTCACCAACATGCACCAAAATCTAATCCACTAGGTGAAGATTTTAATTATGCAGAGGAGTTCAAAAAGCTGGATTTAGCTGCTGTAAAAAAAGATCTAGTCGAGGTTTTGACAACTTCTGTAGATTGGTGGCCTGCGGATTATGGGCATTATGGACCATTGATGATCAGAATGGCATGGCATAGCGCAGGTACTTATCGTACAGGCGATGGTAGAGGAGGAGCAGCTACAGGCAACCAACGCTTTGCTCCAATCAATAGCTGGCCTGACAATGGGAACCTAGACAAAGCTAGACGACTTCTATGGCCTATCAAGCAGAAATATGGTAATAAAATTTCTTGGGCTGATTTGTTTATCCTAGCAGGTAATGTGTCTATGGAATCCATGGGCTTCAAGACTTTTGGATTTGGTGGTGGCAGAGAGGATATTTTTGCACCAGAAGAAGATATTTACTGGGGAGCAGAGGATACATGGCTGGGAAATAAGCGTTACAAAGGAGAAAGAGAACTAGAAAACCCATTAGCAGCAGTGCAAATGGGGTTGATCTACGTGAATCCTGAAGGTCCTGATGGTAACCCTGATCCATTAGCTTCAGCCAAAGATATCAGAGAAACCTTTGCTAGAATGGCGATGAATGACTATGAAACAGTCGCACTTACAGCCGGTGGACATACTTTTGGTAAGGCACACGGTGCAGGGGATGCATCTTTAGTAGGACCCGAACCAGAAGGTGCTCCAATTGAAGAAATGGGATTTGGCTGGAAAAGTAGCTTCAAAAGTGGAAAAGGCAGAGATACCATTACTTCTGGACTTGAAGGCGCTTGGACTCCTACGCCTACGACTTGGGACATGTCCTATTTTGATGTATTGTTTGGTTATGATTGGGAATTGAGCAAAAGTCCGGCAGGAGCCTATATTTGGGTAGCAAAAAATTTGAAAGATGGAGATCATGCGCCAGATGCTGAAGATTCCAATGTAAAAGTTGGGATTATGATGACTACGGCTGATATGGCAATGCGTGAAGATCCTGCGTACAGAAAAATTTCTGAGCACTTCCATAAGAATCCGGAAGAATTTGCAGATGCCTTTGCAAGAGCTTGGTTCAAATTGACCCATAGGGATATGGGTCCTAAGGTAAGATATCTTGGTCCAGAAGTACCTGCAGAAGATTTGATTTGGCAAGACCCAATTCCTGCTGTTGATTATGAATTGATCAATGATGGCGACGTAGCCAAACTTAAGGAACAAATACTTGCCTCTGGACTAAGTGTGTCTGAATTAGTTTATACAGCTTGGTCATCTGCTTCTACTTTTAGAGGTTCTGATCTCAGAGGTGGGGCGAATGGCGCTAGAATTAGATTAGCTCCACAGAAAGATTGGGAGGTGAACCAACCTGAGCAACTTTCAAAAGTGCTAAATAAATTGGAGGGGATTCAGAAATCTTTTGGTAAGAAGGTTTCTGTAGCTGATTTAATCGTACTTGGCGGATGTGCAGCGGTAGAAAAAGCAGCTAAAGATGCAGGATTTGATGTCAAGGTTCCTTTTACAGCTGGTAGAGCAGATACTACTCAAGAACTGACTGATGTTGATTCTTTCGAACCTTTGAAACCTGAGGCTGATGGATTTAGAAATTATAGAAGAACAGCCTTTACAGTATCTGACGAAGAGATGTTGATAGACAAGGCACAGCTGTTGACTTTGAGTGCACCTGAAATGACAGTACTTGTTGGTGGATTGAGAGTATTAGATGCAAACTACAAAGGTTTTAAGCATGGTGTATTAACCAAGACTCCTGGAAAACTTACCAATGATTTCTTTGTCAATATTACGGATATGAGTGTTGGTTGGGCACCTTCTAGAGAGGAAGCAGATATCTTTAAGGCTCACGATAGAAAAACTGGAGAAGTGAGATGGTCTGCATCCAGAGTAGATTTGATCTTCGGTTCTAATTCTCAATTGAGAGCCATTTCAGAAGTCTATGCCCAAGAAGATGCTAAAGAAAAATTTGTCAAAGACTTTGTCAAAGCATGGGACAAAGTCATGAATCTTGACAGATTTGATCTCAGATAATTGTGTAATCTGATTTAAATGTAAAAGGAGGGTCAATATTTTGACCCTCCTTTTTTAGAATATATAAGATCAGTACAATACCCTAAATCTTATGGTACCAGGGATCTCTTTCATTGCATCTATGACTTCAGGAGAATATGCCTTATCAATATCTGTGATTACATATCCAATTTTTTCGTTGGTTTTGAGATACTGACCAACGATATTAATTTCATAATCTGCCAAAACTCTATTGATTTTTGCGAGGACTCCTGGTTCATTTTGATGAATATGGATCAACCTATGCGCATCTTTGAGGAAAGGGAGCTGAATATTAGGGAAATTGACAGAGTTATAAGTATTACCTGTATTGATGTACTCCATAATTTTCCCTGGGACAAATCTCGCGATATTCACTTGAGCTTCTGAGGTTGAGCCTCCTATATGTGGCGTAAGGATGACATTTTTACAGCCTATTAATTCGGAGGTAAATGGTTCAGTATTGTTTTTGGGCTCCTCAGGAAAGACGTCTACAGCAGCTCCGGCTAAGTGACCAGATTCCAGTGCATTTTTCAAAGCTTTGATATCTACTACATGACCTCTACTCAAATTAACCAAATAAGAACCTTTTTTCATTTTAGAGATTTGCTTCTCGTCAATGAGGTTTTTATTTTCCTTTCTTCCATCGACATGCAAAGATACCACGTCACAATGTGCCAAGAGTTCATCTAATGAATCAAGTTTGGTTGCGTTTCCTAATGCCAGTTTCTCAATCACATCATAGTAATAAACATCCATACCCATATTTTCAGCTAAAACAGATAGTTGAGCGCCAATATTTCCATAGCCAATGATACCCAATTTCTTACCTCTGATTTCATAACTTCCTGTAGCAGATTTGTCCCAAATCCCTTGATGCATTCCTAATGTCTTGTCATGGAAGTTTCTCATCAGAAATATAATTTCTGCGATTGCCATTTCTACTACTGACCGAGTGTTGCTGAATGGAGCGTTGAAGACTGCAATCCCTTTTTTGGTACACATATCTAGGTCTATCTGATTGGTGCCTATACAGAAAGCACCGATAGAGATTAACCTATTAGCATTTTCCAATACTTTTTTGGTCACATTTGTTTTAGATCGTATACCTAGGATGCTGACATCTTTGATTTTTTCAGCTAGTTCATCTTCAGAAAGGGCAGAGGATATCACCTCTACATTATAACCTTCTTGTTGCATCAGTTCTACTCCTATGGGGTGAACATTTTCAAGTAGCAACACATTGATTCGGCTTTTGGGGTAGGAGAATTTTTTATTCATTTTGTTTACATAAAGTATTTCATCCAAGCTTGGCGCAATATGGTCCGCTTTGGAAGTGACTTTTGGACGGGCTACATTTTCGGTGAAAGCATAGAATTTATTGGCCATGCCTGAAGCTTTGATTTCATAATCTGTATATCCATCACCAATGACATAAATATCCCCCTCTAAATTAAGGTTTTTGATGGTCTCAGGTTTGCCACCATTTTTGGATAAGATATTTTCTCTATTGAAATCTATGATTTTACCTGATTCATCATAGATAAATTCATTTGCAAACACATTGTCTGGTTTGATTCCATATTCACCTACTATTGGTGTGATAAAATCCTTAAATCCATTGGAAATAATAATGATATTTGGAGCATGCTCTTCAAGAAATTCTTTATTTCTCTGAAAAGACTTGGATACCTTCTCCTTTAATGCCTCAATCAACAAAGCAATCTGAGAGCGATTAGCTTCTAGGATCTCAAGTCTTCTTTCAAGGCTCTCACGAAAATTGAGCGAACCTTCCATTCCAAGATCAGTGATGTCTTTGATCGCTTGAAGCTTTTCTTCCCTTTTGGGATCATTTTTTAGTGAAATTTCACCAAGGACATCCAAGGCCTCTACTTGAGTAAAAGTACTATCGAAATCAATGATGAATTTTGTATTATTGGGCATTTTATGAAGGTTTATTAATGAATTACTCTCAAAATTAGGGTATTCTTAAAAAAGAAACACTTTTATTGAAAAAAATACTTATGCGAAGTTCAATACAAAATTTTCGTAATCGATTGTATCCATTATTAACCAAGAATTTTGATTAGAAAATTATCCAATTAATTTTTCTTCTGTCAATTCGTCAACCAGCCATTGAATATTCATTTCTTCATCATATTCTGCATTGAAAATAAATTTTTTATGCTCTTGGATGTATTTGTATATGAACCAGTCTGTTTTTGGAGTTGGAATTTGAAGTAATTGATTAAAATGTATCCATTCCAATTCGCCCTCTGGACTATCATTTGGCATTTGCCATTCTATATCTGCAAGATATACATAGCTGATCCAGTTGTATTTTTTGGGTGATGTCTCCGTCAGGATACCTTTGAATTCCATGTGTTGTACTTTGATGCCAGACTCTTCCCAAGTTTCTCTGATTGCAGCATTAAGTGGCGTTTCAAACGGATCCAATTTACCACCCAAAGGTGTGTATAGATTTTTATTTGGCTCTTTGTTTCTTTTGAGAAGTAGGAAATGCTCTCCACTTCTTAGTATACAAATGGTAGCTACTTTTTTGATTCCTTCTGCTACTGGTGGCTGATAGTAGGTATCTAACATGCTTAGAGAATTGGTGATTATATATTGAATATAAAGAAAAGAGCTTGAGAATATTCTCAAGCCCTGAAATTATTATTTAATTGATTTGATCAGTCGCTCATTAAGGCCAACATAATCTGGATTTTTAGCCTCCTTGGCCATATTCATTGAACTTCTAGCGCTTTCTATGGCTTCTTTTTTCATGCCAAGTGCAAGTTCAATTTTAGCTTTCAAATGTACTGTCCAATACTTTGGGTCAGAATCAACCGATTTATTGATCCACTCTAGTGCCTGCCTCATGTCTTTGTTGTTGGTGAAATAGTAATTGGCAGCTTGATAGTAAAGTCCAGGGTTTGTAGGTTGTTGATCGATTACCAATTGCTTGATTTGAGCCATGACAATCGGGTCAACGTCTGTTTCAATTCTAAAGCGCACTCGAGTTTGTTCCCATTTGATAGAAACTGTGGCGCCTGTGTCAGTCATATCTACAAAACCTACTTCCATGGTTTCATACTTTTGACCAGTTTTGCCAGGCTTCACTTTGAATCTGAGATAATCATCTTCTTGATTATAACCTACAGCTCCCCAAAGCTTGGTATTTTTGGAAAGGATGATTGTCCATTCATTACGGTCAGGAATGCTGTAAATGGCATAACTACCTGCTGGAACTTCATTGCCTTCAATTTTAACGTCTGTAGAAAAAGTGATGATGGTTGCCGCATTTGCACCAGTTCTCCACACCTGTCCAAAAGGCACCAACTCACCAAAAATTTTTCTTCCTTTGGTACTTGGCCTACTGTATTCGATTTTAACATCAGTTAATCCTATTTTTTGAGCTATTGTCGCTGCAGGACTAGCCTGAGGCATCTCAATTTGCTGAGCATGAGCTGTTAAAACAAAAAACAGACTCAATGCTAACATCAATAATTTACTTGTAAAATTCATTTTTATACTGGTTTTATGTGTTCATTTCAATAGTCTTCATCTAATCTTCATCTTTGCGTCTTTAAATTGGAATATTATTACTATTAGAAGAAAAAAAACAATAATAATAAACGAGTACTAAGATTCGGTTATAGAAGATAGAGGCTAATTTGATTAAACTTTATCACACCTACAAACGAATCTTTTTAAAAATCTGCATTAGAAATTAATTTAATTTTAGAAAATATTAACAAATGGGATTAGCGATTATTTCACCTGGAAGAGATCCAGAAGCTTGGATTGAAAATATCAAGGAGCTTGATGCTGAAATTGATATTCAAGTCTATCCCAACATAGTTAGAAAAGAAGATGTGGAAGCAGTGATGCTTTGGAATCACCCAAAAGGATTGCTGAGTGAATTTCCAAACTTAAAGCTGATCTGTTCTATGGGTGCAGGGGTTGATCATATTTTGTCTGATGATTCTATTCCTGCTCACTTACCGATAACAAGAATTATTGATGAAAGATTGACTATTTCCATGACCAACTATGTGGTGATGGGCGTACTCAACTACCACAGACAATACCTCCGCTACCAAGAACAACAAGCCAAGAAAGTGTGGGACATGTCTAGTCCTGAAATAGAAATCAACGTAGGCGTACTTGGTGTAGGGGAGTTAGGGGGAGACGTGATTGAGAAGTTGAGATTGATGAAATTTAACGTTGCGGGCTATGGCAATTCACCAAAAAAAGATCTCCAGTATCCTTATTATTATGGAGAGCAGTTAGATGAATTTCTAAGCCAAGTCAATATGATCATCTGTCTTCTACCGCTCACTCCACAAACCGAGAATTTCCTTGACAAAGACTTCTTCAATAGATGTAAGCCCGGTTCTTATATCATCAATGTGGCTAGAGGTAAGCATCTTGTAGAAGAGGATCTCCTAGAAGCAATAGAAGAAGATCAGATTTCAGGAGCTATGCTTGATGTTTTTCTTAATGAACCATTGCCAGAAGAACACCCATTCTGGATAAATGATAGAATTATGGTAACACCACACATTGCAAGTGTTACAAACCCAAGTGCAGCAGCACCACAAATTCTTAGTAATTATTATCGTTTGCTTAATCAAAAACCTCTTGTCAATGTAATTGATAGAAATAGAGGTTACTAAACCCAAATAAATATGAAGACAAGTTTCAAAATTATCTGTCCCACTGATTTTTCTGAATGTTCTTTGAATGCAATTGAATATGCAGCCAAACTAGGAGAGAAGTATGGTGCTGAGTTGTGTTTGCTTCACATTCCAGACAAAGATGATTATCAGAAGCTTTCTGCTAAAGATTTTCATTCAGGAGACCAATATTCATTTATCAAAAAGAAATTAACCAACCTTCAAACAGCTGTCAAAGATGAAAGCTTGAGCAACGGGCTTAAGTCATGTACTTCTGAGATCAGAGAAGGGAAAATAGTCGACACTATAGTGAATTTTGCTGAAGAGCTAAACGCTGATCTTATTGTTATGGGAACTGAAGGAGTCAATGACTTCAAAAAGAATTTTATTGGAACACGATCTTCGAAAGTAGTAGAAAAAGCATCAACTGATGTTCTCCTTGTTCCAAGAAAAGTATATTTCAAAGCCCCTAGAAAATTTGTCTACGCCACAGATTATATAGAAGAAGATAAAATTGCCATTCAAAAGATAGTGGAGTTAGCTGGTTTCTTTGATTCTGAAATTGATTTGGTTCACGTCAGTACCAAATCCAAATCTATTGATAAATCCCTTCACATGACTATGGTTGAAGAAATAAGACCATTTGTAAAATATGAAAAGGCTAACTATGTGTTAAAGTCGTACAGAGACGAACCTGGGTTAGGTTTGGAAAATTATCTGATTACAGCCAAAGGGGATGTGCTTGTTACTTTAAGCAAAAAGAAGAGCTGGTTTGACCAACTCTTCTCTCAAAACCTCTCCAGGAAAATGTCTTACTTTATCAATAAGCCATTGTTTGTGATCAAAAAGCTTTAGCTTTTATGTGTATCCGCATTCTCACCTGTAACCATATTATATTACGAATACACCTTAAATTCAGCTATTGTCGACCGTCGTTGGGAGATGATTATCCGCTAGATCCTTTCGTTTTATTGAATCACTGGTGTCATTGCGGATAATCTTATTAGCTTTTCTTTGATTTCAAAACTGAACTGATAAAATCTATAAATTCATTCCATGTGGATTTATCAGTAAATATTTTCTTGAAGGTATCCATGTAAGAATTCAAGGAAACAGACTTGGCAGGATTCTCTTGTTTCGGCATGGAGAATGCTGCCTTTTTCTTAGTTTGGTCATCATTGCTAGGTTTTACATTTTCCTTTGGTTTGTAACCTACTAGGTCATCGGCTTTTTTAAACGAGCGCTGAGCCATTTCTTTGTAGCCTAATTTTTCCTCAACCAAACCTCTGTTATTGTATGCTACGGCATCTTCTGGATCCAATTCTATGGCTTTGGTATAGTCATCGATAGCACCTTGCAAATCACCAATTCTGTCTTTGAAATATGCGCGACTTGAATACCGATAAGGGTTTCCTGGTTCTAAATTTAAAGCCCTGTCAAACTCAATAGCCGCTTCTTCATTTTGCTGCATCAAATGTAGCACTACTGCTCTATCACTGATGTAGCTAGGATTATAAGGCTCGAGGGAGGTGAGGTAATCAAAATCTTCTAAAGCTCGATCAAATTTTCCAAGTCTTGTAAAAACCCTTGCTCTGAAAAAATAATATTCAGCATTACTATTGTCTACACTAATACAAGAGTCTATGCTTATCAATGCTTCTTCAAATTTACCTTCTTTAAAATACGCTACGCTTTGCTCAAAACTTGCCACAATCTTTTAATTTTTGTTCCTTATAAATACAAAAGTAAAGCCTATAAAGTTTAGAAGAAATTAAGATTAGAAAGATTGATGCACTTTTTAAAAAGTGAATTCTTTCTATCTTTGAATTGAAAAATTTGACCATGCCAAGTAAAGCGGAAGACATCATCAAAGACCTCCATGCTGGGAAATATGCCCCAGTTTATTTTTTACAAGGGGAAGAACCCTATTTCATAGATGTAATTAGTGATTTTATTGAAAAAAATGCCATTCCTGAACATGAAAAAGGTTTCAATCAAACCATCATGTATGGTAAAGATGCACCTATGAATGCCATCATGAGCAATGCCAGAAGATTCCCAATGATGGCCGAAAGGCAGGTCGTGATTGTAAAGGAAGCGCAAAATATTCCTGGCCTTGGTAAGGAAGAAGTTGACACTTTATTGCTCAATTACCTTCAAAATCCTCTCCCGAGTACCATTCTAGTCTTTGCGCATAAATATAAAGTATTGGATGGAAGGAAAGCTTTGGCAAAGGAGCTAGATAAAAAGGCCATTCTTGTCAAATCTGACAAAGTCCCTGATTATAAAATGGCAGAGTGGGTTACCAGTTATATCAATTCCAAAGGCCATAAAATCGACAATAGAACAGCAGCTGTATTAGCTGAAAGTATTGGTAATAACCTAGAGGTAATGACCAATGAAATCGGAAAAATGCTTATCAATTTTACCGAGCCAACTCAAATTGATGCCAACCATATTCACCGATTCATAGGAATCAATAAGGATTATAATAATTTTGAATTGACCAAAGCCGTAGGTGTCAAAGATGTGATCAAGGCTAATAAAATCATCCATTATTTTGGACAAAATCCTAAGGGTCATCCTTTGATTCCATTGATTGCCTTGCTATTCAATTACTTTCAAAAAATAGCTATCACCCATGAACTGAAAGGAGCTTCTGATCAGGACTTGGCAAGAACGATTGGAGTTAATCCTTATTTTGTAAAAGAGTATCGCATAGCTGCAAAGAATTATAATTTGGGCAAGGTTATTGATTCGTTTTCGTATCTAAAAGAAGCAGATCTACGTTCTAAAGGCGTCAACGCAAATGGAATGGACGAGTCCCAAGTTCTTAAGGAGTTGATATTTAAAATTATGCATTAATCCAGCATATCACATGATAAAAAAATCACTTGCAATTTTTGGGCTTTTGGCTATCAGCCAATTGGCCAATGCGCAGTCAAGTTTGTATCAAAATAGTTCTCAAAAAATCCTCGATGATCATTTTGAACTTTATGACAAACAACTTTTTAGTGCTTCAAAGTATGAATTTGAAGCCCTGAAAGATATCAAGTTCACCAATGGAGAAGAAGCCTATGTAGACTTTTATCATGCCATATCAGCGCTTAAAATAGAAAACCCAGCAGCATCTGACTTAGTGTATGCGTTTATTAGAAATCATCCTGAACATCCCAAAGTCAATGAAGCAGCCCATATTTTGGGTAATTTTTTCTTTGAAAGAAGAAACTATAGAGAGGCTATCCCAGCTTATCAAAAAGTAGATGTAAATAAGATTTGGCCTGACCAACGAGGAGAGGTGTTGTTCAAAATGGGGTATGCACAGTTCCAGCTAGAAGATTTTACCAATGCTTTAGCCAATTTCAATCTAGTAAAAAGGGAAAGAACAGCATATACACCAGATGCTCAGTATTATGCTGGCTTTATCCATATGGAAAACCGACGTTTTGATCAGGCCATCACAGAATTTAAAGAAGCAGAAAAGTCCAGTTTCTATGCAGGTAAAATCCCCTATATGATAGCAGGGATCTATTATAGACAAGGCCTTTATGATGAATTGATCGCTTATGCTGAGCCTGTGATTGGTGCAAGAAGAAACCTTGACAGGAAAGAAGAAATTCATTTGTACTTAGCAGAAGCATATTTTGAAAAAAGGAATTTTACAAAAGCTGCTCAGAATTATGATGAGTTTATCAATTCCAGAAAGGGGACATTGGAAAGACCTCAAATATACAGAGCGGGCGTCGCGCAATATGAAATTCAAAATTATCAAAGAGCTACAGATTATTTCAAAGTCTCAGCTGTAGAGAATGACAAAATTGGACAAGTCTCCAGCTATTATTTGGGACACGCTTATCTTAAACTTAACAACCCTCAATTTGCAGCCACCAGCTTCAATGCAGCGTATAAAAGCGACGCTGATCCTAATATCAAAGAGGAAGCTTTGATCAACTATGCCAAAGTCAGTTTGGAGCGTGGAAGTTTTCAGGATGCCGTAAATGGTCTTGATACTTATTTGGATAATTATCCAAGAGGTAAGTATGCAAAAGAAGCTGAAGATCTCCTTGCTGACGCATTGATCAATACCAACAATTACCTCAGGGCTATAGAACAAATTGAGCGGATGCCAAATCGCTCTTCTAGAATCAATGCAGCCTACCAAAAAGTATCCTTTTTCCAAGGTATTGTCTATTACAGGGATAAAAGATATGATCTGGCCACCACTTATTTTGATAAGGCCATCAATACTCCTGTAGATAAGGACTTGGTCAATCAAGCATATTTTTGGAAAGCGGAGAATTTTGCTGCTAATAACAATATCAATGATGCCATCAAGTCTTATGAAAGGCTACAAGCCCTTAGACCAAGAGCCAATGATCCATATTTGATCAAATCTCATTATGGACTAGGATATGCTTACTTCAACACACAACAGTATCCAAAAGCAGAAGGACAATTTAAACTGTACGTAGAAAAACTTCAGCGCGCTGAGGACAAGGAATATTATGATGATGCCTTGGTTCGCTTAGGAGATACGTATTATGTACAGAAAAAATTCTCAGAAGCATTGAATACTTTCCAAAGGGCAGTCAGAGAAGGTAGTGCTTATACTGATTATGCACACTTCAGATCTGGTGTAGTTCATAATTTTCAAAACAATAACCCAGAGGCAATCAATCAGTTAAATAGAGTTATTGATAATTTCACTTCAAGTTTGTATTTGGAAGATGCCATCTATAAAAAAGCGGAAATCAATATGGAAATGACTAGGTATTCCGATGCAAAAAGTGGTTTTACAAGATTGATCACCACGAGACCGAATAGTCAATTTATTCCTTATGCACTTGAAGGCAGAGCAATTGCCAATTATTCTTTGCAGCAATACAACGAAACGATTGAAGATTATAAGCGGATTTTAGAAAATCATCCTAATGCTTCTAATGCGGAAGCGGCCCTTGTCGGATTACAAGAAGCCTTAGCTTTGCAAAACAGGTCTGCTGAATTTTCGCAATACCTATCAAGGTACAGAAACGCTAATCCAGACAATCAAAGTCTCCAAAACTTGGAGTTTGAGGCAGCAAAAAGTCTCTACTTCTCAAACTCCAATCAGCAAGCGATAAAAGCTTTTGAAGATTATTTGAGAAACTACCCTCAAGCAGGCAAAAAAGCGGAGGCTATCAATTTCATGGCAGAATCATATTACAAACTCAATAATAAAACTGAGGCATTGAAATTCTTCTATCAAATAGATGCGATGAAAGAGTCTCCACAGCGGCTGAGAGCTGTACAGAGAATTGCTTCCATTGAGCTAGAAAATAAAAATTACGCCAAGGCGATGCCTTATTTAAGAGAGTCTGGTAAAAATGCCAGAAATAAACTCGAAGAATATGAAGCTTTCAAAGGTTTGATGGATGCACATTACTTTAGCAATGCATTTGACTCGGCAATATTTTATGCTGACAGGGTTATCAATCTTGGTAACGTGATGGCTGATGCCATACCTGTAGCCATGCTACTAAAAGCCAAAGCTCAGTTTAGAAGAGGAAATGCAAATGCTGCGGAAGAAACTTTGATGGATTTAATCAATGATTATAAAACCGTACATGGAGCTGAGGGATTATTTCTCTTAGCTGAGAGTTATTCAAAAAGAGGTAATTATACGCAGTCAAATGATGCGATTTTCGATTTCTCTGCGCCTTTCTCTTCACATGCATATTGGTATGGAAAGTGCTTTATCCAACTCGCTGATAATTTCCTTTCCTTAGGAGAAACCTTCCAAGCTAAAGCCACATTGGAGTCGGTAGTAGAGCAGTCCAAGGATGAAGAGATTCGTAGAACTGCCCAGCAAAAATTGAGTCAATTGAAATAATCACCTGAGAAGAAAAGACCTATATGAATAAGCAATTGATAATCAAATACACCTTGCTTTTAAGCTTTTCAGGGCTGACCATGCAATCATGGGCACAGCAAAGGGGAGAGGTTCAAGATCAAGAATTTATCATTCGAAAAGATAGGGTTCTCACCCTACCTACGCAACCGAGGAATTTTGAGAGAATTCCAGTGCTACCCACGCCAAAAAGTAACCTGAATTTCAATTATAAGGTTGAACCTTTCTTTCTATCACTTCCCCCGCTAGAAATCAAACCAGAAGCTGCTCAAAAAAGCTTTCCAAGAAATCTGGAAGAACTTTATCCAGGTTTTGCAAAACTAGGTTTTGGGAATTATACCTCGCCACTTGTAGAATTGAGGTATAATAATTGGGAAGATGGGGATTATAACTTTGGTGTTAAAGTCAAACATGAAGGGTTCTATACAGGACCAGTTGGAGGGGCTAATTCTGCTGAAAATCATACCAGTGTTGGGTTGAATGGAACGCTTTTTAGAGACTATTTTGAGCTTTACGGAAAAGTTAACTATGATCGGGACGCTTACAATTTCTATGGATATGATCCTGATAATGAGTTATTAGCTGATTTCATCACACCTGAGAATATTTTCAATACTTTCAAAGTCAAAGCAGGTATTAGCAACTTGGAAAAAATGTCTGAGTTGAATTATGATGCTAATATTGGTGTGAGATTGTTCAACGACAGCTTTGCGGCTGTTGAAAATGAATTTCTAATCAATGGTAAAGCCGACTTTTGGTTTTCTGAATATATGAAGACAGAAGTCAATGGCAATCTTTCGTTGACAAGACCTGCAGATGAACTATACAGAGATATCAATAGGAATTATTTTAAGATCCAGCCTAATGTAGTGTACAGAAAAGGAGGATTACATCTAAGTGCTGGAGCCAATATCATCTTTGAAAATGATATTACGGCAAATAAGAAGTCAGATTTTCATGTCTATCCAGCAATCAATGCCTCGTACATGATTCAAGATGGATTTGGTGTATATGCAGGCTATGAAGGAGATGTTTTGAGGAAAACCTACTATGACTTTGTGATGGAAAATCCATTTTTGGGTCCAAGTGAACAATTACTCAACACCACTCAAAATATCCTAGCAAAAGCAGGAGTCAAAGGTGTAATCAATGGAGAGTTCAGTTACGAAGCAGGAGTAGCTGTAGGGCAATTTGCCAATATGCACTTCTTCACTAGTGATCCTGTAGATACATTGAAGTTTAATTTGGTTTATGACTCTGATACTCGTTTAATTAATTACAATGCCAAAGTCAATTGGGAATACCAAGATTGGTATAAGCTGACAGGTGCAGTCAACTATTACCAATATACACTCACAGACCTTCAGGCAGCATTTCATAGACCAGAATGGGAATTTACCTTGGGAAATACCTTCAAACCAACGGAAAAACTCCTCATCCATGCAAATGCAAATTTAATGGGGGGGATAGTAGCCTTTAATCCTGGTATTGAAGGGACCACAGTACTACCTGCCATCCTAGATTTACACATCAAAGCGGATTATAAAATCACTGATCGATTCTCCATATTTGCCGTAGGAAATAACTTACTCAATCAGCGAAATCAGAGATTCTTAAACTATCCAGTTAGAGGAATTCAGGGAATTGGAGGATTGACAGTCAAGTTTTAAATAATAATGGGACAACCCAAACCATATAATTTGCGAATTGATGCAATTGTCTTAGTTTCGTAGGTTAATCCAGAAGAAAAATCAATGGCCAACAAGGAAAATAAAAAGCTTACTGAAGATCAAGACAAAGACTTTGGTTTCCCTTTCGTGGACGTAGTTCCTTTGGAAGTACAGGCATTAAATGAAAACGATTCTGAAAAAATAGAAGAAACCGAAGAAGCTCCTATCATTGGGGAAGTTGAACCAGTTCTCGAAGAAGAAATCAAGGCTGATATCACCGAAAGCTCAGAGCAATCACAAGAAAGTAAGGGAACGGGCACTTCAACCAAACCTATCGAGATCAAAAGACAAGATCGGACAATTGCCACGAAAGAGAGAAAGAGCAGTAACAAAACTCCAATTTTCTTATCATTGACGCTTTTGGTTTTGATCGTACTTGGAGCAATGGCTTATTTCTTGTACTATTTGCCAGAGTATGGAAATCCAAATGATGCTCAGATAGCTGAGGAAGTTACTACACCAGCAATACCCGAAGAATCTCTCACGTCTATTGCTGTGGAGCCTGATCTTGATGATGTGGTAGTGAGTGAAGGAATTGAAGAAGAGCGTACTTCAGATGTAATAGCCGCTGATGTAGCGCAAAATCAAGCACCAACATTAACATTGATTCAGAGTAGGGCGGGAAGCCCTAGATACTTTATCATCGTTGGTAGCGTTGTGAATGAAAATTTTGCCAGAAGAGAAGCAGAAAAGTACCTCAGTGATGGCTATGATACTTGGATTGTGTTCCCTTATGGTGATATCAGAAATTTCAGAATAGCCATTGGGCAATTTGAAAGTTTGGAAGCGGCCACTCCTGATTGGGAAGCAGCTAAGAAAGTTTATGGAAACGAAATTTGGATTTTGAAATATTAATATGATGTTATTACAAACCCTCTCTACTGACGGTAATATGATGGTAGATAGCTTGGCAATCATGGAGCCAGGCAAAGGAGATATAGGTCTTCTAGATTTGATGATCAAAGGTGGCTACATGATGATTCCGCTTTATGCGCTATTTGTCCTAGCGATTTTCATCTTTGTTGAGCGAATCATCACGCTTAGAAAAGCCGCCAAATCCCCAAAGCATCTTATGGATCAAATTAAAATATTGGTCCAAGGGGGACAAGTAGAAAAAGCAAAAATCCTATGCGCACAAGAAAATACACCAGTGGCCAATATGATTTCAAAAGGACTGGAAAGAATAGGTAGTCCTTTAAAAAACATAGAGGTTGCCATCGAAAATGTTGGTAAAATTGAAATCTACAAGCTAGAAAAAAATCTAAATCTACTTGCAACTGTTTCAGGAGCAGCACCGATGATCGGTTTTTTGGGTACAGTAGCAGGTATGATTAGGGCATTTATTGGGGTAGCTCAGGAAGAAGGTATGGTTTCTCCCAAGTTGCTATCTACTGGGATTTATGAAGCCATGATTACGACAGCTACTGGCTTAGTGGTAGGTATCATTGCTTATCTGGGTTACAATTATTTGGTGACTCAAGTATCCAAATTGGTACACAATATGGAATATACTTCCATAGAGTTTATGGACATTCTACAAGAGAAATAAAATGGCCTTACAATCAAAACATAAAGTCGAATCAGCATTCAGTATGTCATCGATGACAGATATTATCTTTCTGTTGTTGATCTTTTTTATGTTGACTTCTTCCTTTATTACCCCATCTGGGCTTCCTGTGAATTTGCCTTCTAGTGAGGCATCAGATATAGTCATGCAAGAAGTGACAGTCACAGTGACCAAAGATCTACGATTTTCTGTAAATGACAGGGTGGTGGATAGAGAAGCCATCAAGGGAGAATTGACTACTTTATTACAAGATAAGAAGGGACAGGTCGTTCTACATATAGACAAAGAGGTACCTGTTGAATATTTGGTAGAAATCGGTGGAATTGCTGCTGGCTTAGAAGCCAATGTATCCATCGCAACCAAACCATATAAATAAGCAAATGGAAATCTGGCAAAGCGATAGAGAAGAAGCTGCTAACAAACGAAAAGCAGGAATTATCACATTGATCATCAATGTGCTGGTGTTGCTTTTTGTCTATTTTATGGTTGTCTGGAAACAACCGATCCCACCATTACCTCAGTATGGTTTGGAATTAAACTTAGGTTTTTCAGATTTTGGAAGTGGTAATACTCAGACACTTTCAGCGCCCAATGATATCCAATCTGAGGTCACAACACCCGCTGCACCAGGAGAAATTGCTACAAAGCCAACTGAAGCAGCAACTTCAGCATCTCAACCCGCTTCTCAAGCAAGGCCAGCTTCAACACCCACTAAATCCAGCCTAGAAGCAGTTTCCAAAACACCAAGCACGATTAAAGGTGCAGAGAAAACTACACCTGTGGTAAAAGAAGCGGTACCAGAAAAGAAGGCAACCACACCTGTCACAGAGCCAGCAAAAGCAGAAGCAGAAAAAACCACTCCTAAAGTAGAAGAAAAGCCCAAAGTGGATCAAAGAGCCCTAATGGGAGCAGGTGGTACATCTGGAACGGGTACTCAAGCAGCAACTGGAAGTGCTCAAGGCTCTTCTACGCAAAAAGGTGATGAAGGAAAACCTACAGGTACAGTGGACGGAAGAGCACTTATGGGTTCAGGTACGGGTCAAGGTGTTGCAGGACCAGGTTCAGGGTATAATTTAGAATTAGCTGGATGGGATTTTGCTACAAGACCAAATATTCGAGATAATATTTCAACCAGAAATGGTCGTATTGTTTTTAAAATTACTGTAGATGATAGTGGTCGAGTAGTTCAAGCAATGCCTTTAGAGTACAATGTTTCTAATGAAGTATTAGCTTACTACAGAACAGTGGTCAATCAAATTTCTTTTAAAAGGCAAAGTGGCAATCCAACAGCAGATTATTCCACTGGAAAAATCACTTTCATCATCAAGGTAGATTGATTCAAATGATGAATTATGAACAGACATTGGACTACTTGTTCAATGCACTTCCTATGTTTCAGCGAGTTGGTGCATCAGCTTTTAAGAAGGATCTGAGTAATACCATTGCCCTATGTAATCACCTCGAAAATCCACAACACCAATTTAAAACCATCCATGTAGCTGGTACAAATGGAAAGGGGAGTTCTTCTCACGCAATTTGTTCCGTATTGATGGAGGCTGGATATAAGGTGGGACTTTATACCTCTCCACATTTAAAATCCTTTACAGAGCGAATCAAAATCAATGGTCAGGAAATAGCTGAGAAGGATGTAATAGCATTTGTTGCAGAAAATAAGGCATTTTTAGATGAAGTAAAGCCTAGTTTTTTTGAGATGACTGTCGGTATGGCCTTTTGGTACTTTGCCAAAGAGGAGGTAGATATTGCAGTCATAGAAGTAGGTATGGGTGGGAGATTGGATAGTACCAATGTGATACAGCCAGAAGTTTGCTTGATAACCAATATCGGTTATGATCATATGCAGTTTTTGGGAGATACATTGGAAGCTATAGCAGGAGAGAAGGCTGGAATTATCAAGGAAAATACTCCAGTTGTAATTAGTCAAAGACAAAGAGAAACCACCGCTGTATTTCAGGCAATAGCTGCTAAGAAAAATGCTCCAATCTATTTTGCTGAAGATTTTATTCAAATTGAAAAAGCTGCATCTCACAATTCGGGAAGTTACCAAATAAGAATTTCTGATCAACAATTCCCAATAAACCTAGACTTGAAAGGAAATTACCAACAGCAAAATCTCGCTGGAATCATACAGACCATTGAAGTGCTGAGAAATCTTGGATATGTAATACCACAAGAGGAATTAGAAAATGGTCTCCGTAAGATTGTAAAAAATACTGGACTGAAGGGCAGGTGGCAAGAGCTAGGTCTGCAGCCAAGAATTATATGTGATACTGGCCATAACCAAGATGGGATTTCTCAGATCTTGAATCAACTCAACGAATATACTTATAACAAACTTTGGATGATACTTGGTATGGTCAACGACAAGGATTTGGATAAGGTCTTAGCTATGTTGCCTAAAGAAGCAGCATATATTTTCGTTGAAGCTAAAATACCAAGGGCACTATCAGCAACAGCATTGGCCAATCAAGCGGAAAAGTATCAGTTAAAAGGGCTTGTCATTGCTGATGTCAACGATGGCTTAGCATATGCTAAGAAAAATGCTGCAAAAGATGACCTAATTTTTATTGGGGGTAGTACCTTTGTGGTCGCTGAAATAAACGACTTATAAGCATGGGTAGGAATAAACTCCAGAGATTCAAAGAAAACGAAGAGAATAGAAATGTAATACAGGCTGGCAAGCCAACTTTTGAAACAATCAAAGGCAACTGGAACAAGGTACAATTCGAAAATGATCAGCCCATAGTTGTGGAATTGGCTTGTGGAAGGGGCGAGTTTACTGTAGGTTTGGCAAGAGAGTATCCAGCTCAGAATTTCATTGGTGTTGATATCAAAGGCTCTAGGATTTGGAAAGGTTCTACTATAGCCATACAAGAAGGCTTACAAAATGTTGCATTTTTAAGGACACAAATACAGCAGCTGAGTGATTTTTTCTCGGTTGAGGAAATATCAGAGCTTTGGATCACTTTTCCAGACCCATTTCCAAGAGATGGGGATGAAAAGCGAAGATTGACCAGTCCTAAGTTCTTGGAAATGTATAAGCCTCTATTGAAGTCAAGTGGGGTAATCCACTTTAAAACTGACAATACAGGACTCTTTGACTACACACTAGAGTTGCTTCAATCTCGAAATGATATTGAGATTTTGGCTCATACGCATGATTTTTATCAATCAGAATATAAAGATGACCATCATGGTATCCAAACAAGATACGAGAAGATCTTTTCTGATAAAGGCGAAAAAATCAAGTATTTGAAATTTAAGTTTGTATAGGTCTTCGATAAACCCTTGGATCAAAAATAAACGGATCAGAGCTTAAAAGCTTGAGTTGATCAAAATTTTTGGACGCTGGGTTGATTAAATAATTGTAACTTGAATGAACTATTGCACTGGGGACTCCCAGTGCTATTGTTTTTGAGTCATTAAAATAATTTTCAGCAATTCTAGCCAGTCTCTTGCGATATGGATATTTATACCAGTTTTCTGGAAGGTCACCGAGGTCAATTTTGGCTATATGCTGGTCAGGTAAATGAATTGTCATTAGGTTCATCGCTGGTTGGAGCATTGGAGGCAGATTGACTATCACTTCCAACAAAGCAAGTGCTGTAGATTCACTGGTGTAAATCATTGCTCTTCCTTTATTATTCCATCTACCTCCCGCATTAGCTGCGCCTACTCCTGATAGATCCTGAGCAAATTTCCTATTACTAAGCCTATATACGAGCATCAGCTATAAACACCATATTCAATCCTGCTCAATAGATCTCTCACCTTAGATATACCTTCTGGATAAGTGATGACTTCCATAGGCGTAAGTCCACCTAGTGCAGTATTGGGTAGATCTAACCACATGAAAAAATTATCCCTAGACTCTAACACATCTTCTCCATACAAAAATAAATCCGTCACTTCCAATAGCTTCACCGCATCAGAAATATTCAATAATGCATTGGACTTGATCTTTCTGTATAGGGTAGGCTCTGAGGTACCTAGAATAGCAGCTATCTGCGTAACAGAAAGGTCATAATGATCTCTAAAATTGGTTATTGTGTAAGCTTTCATTCCTTCAGAAGCTAATGAAATGTATTCCAATGCGCTATCACTATCGGTAGTGACATAAGGAAAACCTAGGATATCTGATATGGAATCGTATTTTTTCATTTAATAATTTATTTTATCAAATTTAATAAACTTTACTCATATTAAAAAGGATTTCCTTAATTTTCATACTTACCATTTCCTGGACAAAACTCAAAGTACGCCGGACAGGTCTACTTTTGCTAAATAGAAAGCATGTTGGATTTTAGTGTAAAGTTCGTCTTTATCTACAGGTTTGGTCATGTAGTCATCCATACCTACTGCTTTTACCTTAGATTTTGCTTTATCTGTTGCATCGGCAGTCACAGCGATGATGGGGATATTTTGATATTTGGATCCTGCCTCTCCTTTGCGAATGGCCTCGGTCGCTTCGTAACCATCCATTTCAGGCATTTGTAAATCCATCAAAATAAGATCAAAATGGCTAGCTTTCAACTTATCTAAAGCCTCAAGCCCATGATTAGCAATATCAAAGCTAGTGTTTTTCCATTTCCTCAGGATTGATTTCATTACCATTTGATTGACAGGATTGTCCTCTACGATTAAAATATGCTTTCCTTCCAAATCATACACACCGTTGACTATTGGAGAGACTGAAAGCTTTTGTTCACGAGTAGGCACTTTGAAATTAAGATGGATCTGAACTTTGGTACCTTTGCCTTGTTCGCTGGAGATATCTATTTTTCCTTGATAAAGCTCTACAAGTGCTTTTACTATACACAATCCCAATCCAAATCCCCCAAACTTCCTTTTGTCGTCAATCTGCTCCTGTATAAATGACTCGTAGATTCTATTCAATTTAGCCTGATCGATTCCTACACCAGTATCTTGAATTGTAATGCTAAGGTCTACTGTATTGTCATTTTTCATGATTGAATTGATGCTGAGCTTTACTTCTCCATCTTGAGTGAATTTTACTGCATTATTCAAGACATTGAGAATGATTTGCCTAATTCTAGCCTTATCCCCAAGGATATATTTTGGAAGTTGATTGATTTCCTCGTAAATGAATTTCAGATTTTTATTCTTTACTTGATTTTCTGTAATGGTTCTCAATTCTTGAATGACCTTACTTATTTCAAGCTGTCTTTCTTCTAGCTTGAGTTCCTTTTTCTCAATTTTAGAATAATCCAGAATGTCATCTATGGCTGATAAAAGACCAAGGGAAGAGTACTGAATGACCTCTAAGTCAGATTTTATTTTTTGGTCTTCCGTAGAATCTTGAATAGATTTTGAAAGTCCAATTACGGCATTTAGCGGCGTACGCAATTCATGGCTGATATTGGAGAGGAAAAAAGACTTGATTTCGTTGGACTCTTGGGATCTTTGGAGAGCTATTTCCTGCATCTTTTCCTTTTCTGATTTCAGTATTCTAATTCTATTCGCCATGGATAGTGAAAGGAAGATGATTTCTAAACCAGTACCAAATTTTGATGCATTTTCTGTGAGGAATGAATTTGGAATGACACTGAAATTATTTAAGATAAAAACTAGAAATCCTGCAAAAAAGAAGAAAAGACCTATCCTAAAAAATATATCAGGAGCAGCTTGCTTTCTGATAGAAGTCACCAATGTTCCTATGATCAGGAATAATAAGAGAATGCCAAATAAATTCACAAAAGGATAATAAAACTCTTGACCTGCTCTAATAAAGAATATTGCACCGACCAGAGTTAATACACATATATGAAGTGAATTGTACGCTTTTTCCAATAGGGGACTAAAGCTTTTTACTTTCATGTAAATTTGCACATACCTGCCAAAAGCCAAAGTAGAAAAAGCCGCTGCAATCAATACAGCCTGTCTAGATAGCCACCCTGCATCGGGAGTGAAGTATTGAAAGAAATAACCATCTAAAGAAAGATGAAGCAGTGCAATCGATAATACATAGATGAAGTACAATAGAAAACTCTTCTCTTTGATTCCAAAATAAAAAAACAAATAAATGGTACCTGCCAATAACAAGATCCCATAAAACAAACCAAATACAAGTTGTTCTTTATAAGAGCTAAGAATCAAAGAATTAGCACTGTGAAGATCAAGAGGAAGATTGATTACCTCCCCATCACTCTGATATTGCACATAAAAATCATATGTCTGATTAGCTTCAAGTTCTATTGGAAAAATCATCTTCCTGTGCGATAGGGGCTTATCACTGAATGGCAACAAATCACCTGTAATTTGGCTTGTGATTGTTCCTGCTTCATTCACTTGATATAATTCAATAATATCAGTGATCGGCCTGCCAGTTTCAAAAAATAAACTTAGAGGTTTATCTGATGTATTTGCTAATTTAAATCTTAACCAATAATTGTCTTTCGTAAAACCCAAATTGGTATTGGAGCCAGCTATCGCTTCAAAATCAAAAGTATCCTGTTTTTCTAGAAAATCTTCAATTTTTAAAATAGCTGCGCCAACGTTGGTGATTTCAGCTGATTGATAAATCGTTTTTGGACTTAGAAAACTATCCTGATCAATCAAAAATTGGCCTTTTATTTCTAAATTCCCAAAAAGAAAGTAAATGGGAAGTATGAATCCGTAAATCAGTTGTAACTTTTTCATTATTTAGTATTGTGGTGATAAGTCCAACAACTTACGGAATTGATTTGTTAATTGGATTTATTCATGAAAATTATTTTTTTGATAAGCGGGCTCTGGGTAGGTATAAAAGCCCTCTCCAGTCTTTTGACCGAGTTTACCTGCATCAATGTATTTTTTCAATAATCCAGCAAAAGCTTGTGATGCAGCATCGGGCATTTTGTGAGTGACATGCCAAGCCGTATCCAGTCCTATACTATCCAAGATTCCAAATGGTCCCATGGGCATGTGAAAATTGACCATCCAAGACTTATCTATATCTTCAATACTAGCCACTTCTTTTGTCAGAAGTTTTCCAGCAGCTCCTATGAATGCCATCAGCATGGAGTTGAAAATGTAGCCATGATTCTCTTTTTTTACTATCACAGGCACCTGTCTGAGTGTTTTGCCAAATACTTCTAGTAAAGAAATTAGATTGGGGTCAGTGCCGGGATGTGGCATGATATCTACCACTTTGCTGTAGAATACATCATGAAAATGAAGTGCACAAAATTTCTCTGGTCTTCCAGAAATATCAGCAAACATGGAAGGTAACAAAAAAGAGGTATTGGTGGTAAATATTGTTTTTGATGGTGCCAGTTGTCCAAATTGCTTCCATACTTTTTCCTTTACATTTACTTCTTCAGTGACACTTTCATTGATCAGGTCTGCATCAGCTACAGCATGGGAGGGATCGGTTGTAAATGTCAGCCTGTGCATAGCTTCGTTTGCTTTTTCCTGGCTGAGGCTCCCATTTCCAATCAATTGCTTGACAATACCCTGCATCACCTTCTTAGAAGACTCAAGGGCTTTATGATGGATATCGTAAACACTCACTTGATATCCGGATAGGGCTGATTGAAGCGCAACTCTGCTACCCAATGTTCCCGCACCCAAAATGCATATTTTTTCTATTTTCATATTTTTCCAGTTTTGATAGCATTAGTACTCAAGAATCCGCAAGCTTTCACAGCATGAATCAAAGCAGCAAATCTTGGGTCTTGAGCAAAACCTTGCTGATAGCGTTGATAAATTTGTTGAGCAATGACCCCAACTTTGAAAATCCCAAAGACATAATAAAAAAGCATGTCTCTCATATTTCTACCAGTAGATTTGCCGTAGTAAGCTATCACTTCTTTCCTTGTAAAATTACCAGGAGCATGCGTGAGATTGAAATTCTTGAGGATATCTGGATCGTTGGGCTCAGCCCAATAGGCTAGGGTAGTGCCCAAGTCCATCAATGGATCGCCCACTGTAGCCATTTCCCAATCTAATATTGCTTCGATATGAGGTTCTTGCGTACTTTTTAGGACGATATTATCATATTTGAAATCATTGTGTATGAATCCTACCGAAGATTCACTTGGGTGATTCGCTTTGAGCCATTCAGAAGCTAATTCCATTGTTTGTACTTCATCAGTTTTGGCTTTTTGATATCGATCAGTCCATCCCATGACTTGTCTTTCTACATAGCCATCAGGCTTGCCTAAAGAAGCAAGACCCGAATGCTCAAGCTCTAGTTCATGCAATTCAATAAGGGAATCTAGACTGTTTTTGGAAAGTTGACTGAAAAAATCTTTTTCAAGCTTCACACCAACAGGGATTTTGTTTCTCAGGATTAGCCCTTCTACTTTCTCCATGATAAAAAAGGGAGCTCCCATGATAGTTTCATCTTCACAACTTAGCATGGCTTTTGGAATTTTAGTATACCCAGCTTTTTCAAGTGATTTTAATACGTGAAACTCTCTCGTCATATCATGGGCCTTACTGATTTTTTTACCCATAGGTGGTCTTCTGAGTACCATTTCACCTTGATTGGTTTGGATGAGATAAGTAAGATTAGAAAACCCCCCATTGAATGGTATGATTTCCTGTATTTCGAAAGAACTTCCCAATTGCTCCTTGAAATAAGGTATTAATTTTATTTTTAGATCTTCAGGGTTCATATTCAAAAATAGAATTTATGTATATCCGCAATTATACAATTAACCAATTTAAATAAGGACCTATATAAATCCGATACTAATAGATATTGGATATTCATTGATATTGGCTATAAATCAAAGGTTTGTTCCATTATTTAGGTTCTACTTGTATGTAAGCGGATAATCATGATAGAATTTGATAAGAAAGACATAACCAAATTCAAAAATCAATGTGATTTCATTTGTTCACCCACATTTTTAAGGATTCTTCTGGCTAAAACAGACTTGTGGACTTCATCCGGGCCATCATATATTCTTGCCCCTCTTTCATGTCTGTACCAAAATGATAAAACCGTATCATCGGAAATACCTAAAGCTCCATGAACTTGGATAGCTCTATCTAATACTTCCATCAGTACATTGGAAACATAAAACTTGATGGTGGAGATATCTTCTTTGGCTGATTTGGCTCCCAATTCTTGGATTTTCATCGCCGTATCTAGAACCATCAATCGACTAGCTTTGATCGAGGCATAGCTTTCTGCGATCCAATTTTGAATCGTCTGCTGCCCTGCAAGTGGTTTTCCAGGGTTTAATTCTCTGTAGATCGCCCGCTCACACATCATTTGAAATGCTCGCTCGCATATACCTATCCAGCGCATACAGTGGTGAATTCTTCCAGGACCTAGCCGCTCTTGAGCTAGAGCAAATCCCTCACCTTCATTTCCGATCAAATTTTCAATGGGAACTCTGCAATTGTTAAATTTAACTTCACCATGCGACATATAATCCTCTCCAGCATCACCCATGATCGGGATATTTCTGACCAATTCGAAACCCTGATTATCTAAAGGAACAAGGATCATACTGGCTCTTTGATAGGGGTTTGGGTTGTGTGGATCAGTTACAGCCATGACGATAGTGAAGTGTGCCCCATCAGCAGATGAAGTGAACCATTTGTGTCCATTGATGACAAAGTGGTCACCATCTCTAATGGCAAGAGTTGATAAGTGTACTGGGTTGCTTCCAGGATTTTCTGGTTCTGTCATCGCAAAGCAACTTCTGATTTCTCCTTTTTGAAGTGGAGTTAAATAGGTAGATTTTAATGCATCACTTGCAAATTGATGCATCAGCTCCATATTCCCAATGTCAGGCGCTTGACAATTGAATACATAATGACCGATAGGGCTTCTACCTAACTCTTCTGAAATAAAGGCAAATTCAAACAAGTTCAAGCCTAGACCTCCTTCTTCTTTCGAAAGGTGTGGTGCAAATAGTCCTTGTTCCTTTGCCAAGTTTCTCATAGCTTGAAGTTTAGGCAGTGATTTTCTAAATCCATGATTTAGGACATCCAGTTCAATTGGAATTATATGCTCGTTAATGAATTTTTTATAAGAATCTGTTAAATCAGGGTTTGGATTGACAAATGACATGGGGTGTTTGGGGTGTAAAAGTATGAGATTAAAATTTCTAATTAAATCGTAAATCCTCCATCAGCGGTGATCACAGCTCCGGTGTTGTAGGAGGAACAGCTAGCCGCTAGGAATAAAGCAACCGCAGCAATTTCCTCCGAAGTCCCTACACGCTTCAGCGCAAGTGATTTCATCATCATCCCCATAATTTTATCATTAGACCACAGTGCTTCGGAAAACTTTGTCTTAATCAAACCTGGACAGATGACATTCACACGTATATGATGGTCTCCCCATTCCTTGGCAAAGACTTTGGACAAAGAAATCAATGCGGCCTTACTGACTGAGTATATACCCAAACCGGGTTCAGGTGAAATACCTCCTACAGAACTGACATTGATCACGGATGCCCCTGAAGAATTCCTTAGATGTGGAAAACAAAGTTTCATCAATTCAAATGGTGCTTTGACATTGACATCCATGATTTTATCAAATGCATCTAAACTTGTCTCGTGAACAGGGCCAAAAACAGGGTTTGACGCTGCATTATTGACCAAGATGTCAATTCCTCCATACTTACTGACAGTAGCATTGACCAAGTCTTTGAGTTCATCCATTTTTCCGACATTGCAAGCGATGCCAGTCACTTCATATCCACGTTTGCTCAAATTAGCAGCCTCTTCATCCAAAACGTCCTGTTTTCTACTTGAAATGACAACCTTGGCACCAGCTGCAGCATATACTTCTGCTATGCTCAAGCCTATTCCTTTGGAAGCACCTGTTATTAAGGCCACTTTACCCTCTAGTGAAAAAACATTTGATAAGTCCATTGATGTGATTTTTTGATTAGTGAAATATCTCTTACTTCTTTATCCTATTAAATTAGGGAATTGACTTTACTTTAGGAAGCAATCACTCGAAAATGTTATGCATACCGAGTATTTTTTGTAATTTGGGTCAATGAATTTTTGTATAAACCATAAATAATCAAAGAATGAAACAGGTAGTTTTCCATCAAACTGGCATGCCAGAGGAGGTTTTGATATTAGAAGAAGCAGAGCAGCCAGCAAAGAAAGCCAATGAAGCGCTTATCAAAGTAACAGCGAGGAATATCAATCCATCAGATATCATGTTTATCAGAGGGATGTATGGTATCACTCCGAAATTACCAAGTTCAGCTGGTTTTGAAGCAGTAGGGGTAGTTGAAGAAGCAGATGAAAGAGGATTGGTTCAGAAAGGAACCAAGGTAATATTCACAGCTATTGGGACATGGAAAGAATATGTCAGTGTACCAGCTAATCTTCTGATACCTGTACCAGCAGGAATGACGGATGAAGTAGCTTGTCAGGCTTTTGTAAATCCGCTGACTGCTTATGGGATGTTGGAGACGAGTGGTTTAAAAGCTGGCGATTGGTTGTTGATTACAGCTGGTGCCTCAGCATTTGGTAAGCTAGCGATTCAATTAGCCAAGCAAAAAGAAATCAAAGTGGCTTGTACTGTACGAAGGGATGAACAGAAAGATATGCTCAAGAGTCTTGGAGCAGAATTGGTGATCAACACGGAAAAGGAAAAACTTCCAAAAGTTATCATGGAAAAAACAGATGGCGGTGTTCATGTAGTATTTGATGCCGTAGGTGGAGTTTTGGGAGCTCGGGCTTTGTCCTGTTTGAAAACGAATGGTAGAATGATGGTTTTTGGCTTGTTGAGCCTTGAAAATATTCCTCTCAATTCTGGTTTACTGATATTTAAAAATTTGAAAGTCGAAGGTTTCTGGTTGACAACATGGATTGAAAGTCTCAATCAAGATGAAAGAGAAAAGGCTTTCAGGACGATTTTTACGCTATTATTAACTCAAAAAGTAAAAGTAGATGTACAAGCTACTTACCCACTGGAACAATTCAAGGAAGCGCTACTTGCATATAAACAAGGAGGAAGAAATGGGAAAGTCATTCTAACCAGTTAATTCATATTATCATTTGTCCAAAATAAAAAAATCCCGACTTTTAATGCCGGGATTTTTTATTATTTCGTGAGTGCCTTTTCTCGTTGGACTTCCAGCATATCTACCGGAGGCGGTGTATTGTCCCCTAGAAGATGCTGTACAAAGTAATCACCCATTTTCCAGAAGAAATATTCTGTCATATTTCCATAGCCATGTCTTTGCCCTGGTAATAAAAGCAGGTCAAATCTTTTATTGGCTTGGATCAATGCATTAGCCATTCTAATGGTACCAGCAGGGTGCACGTTGTTGTCTACATCACCTGTAGTAAGTAAAAGCCTACCTTTCAGATTTTTTGCTAAATCTGGGTTTTTCTCAATGCTATAAACGAAAGTAGTATCACCTTTTGGAGAAATTTGCTCTTTTACACCATGGTGTTTTTCAGACCACCATCTATTGTAGATGTTATTTTCGTGGTTACCAGCTGAGGATACAGCTACTTTGAAGATATCAGGATATACCAACATGGCAGCAGTAGACATAAATCCACCACCTGAGTGTCCATGGATTCCCACCCTGTTTCTATCAATAAATGCATGTCTATCGGCCAATTGCTCAATCGCTGCTTTCTTATCAGCCAAACCATAATCTCTAAGATTGCCATAACCGTAGTTGTGATACCATTTGGATCTAGATGGGTGACCACCTCTATTTCCTAGTGTCACTACCACAAATCCAAATTGGGCCAATCTATCTGTTCTGTCCATACCAGCAGAGAAATCTTTATTTACTGCCTCAGTTTGAGGCCCTGGATAGACGTATTCAATGATTGGATAGATCTTGGTAGAGTCAAAATCAAAGGGCTTGTACATCACACCATAAAGATCTGTGATTCCATCATCAGCCTTGAACTTGAATGGTTCAGGGAATTGATATCCAGCGGCAAACAATGAAGATAAATCAGCCTCTTCCAAATCCATGATTTTTCTTCCTTGGCCATCATGCAATGCAGATGCAGGAACAGTATTTACCCTTGAGTAATTATTGACGAAGAAAGTACCTTTATCGTTGATGGAAGAAGTATGGTTGTAGTCACCTGGGTTTAGTAAAGTAATAGCTCCACCATTCAAACTTACTCTATACATATGCTCATAGTACGGATCCTCACCTTTCTCTCTTCCGTTTGCAATGAAATACAGGAATCTACCTTTTTCATCTATGGTTCCAATTCTATCCGTATGGAATGGGCCTGAAGTCAATTGCCTTTTCAGATTTCCAGCTCTATCATAAAGGTAAAAATGTCCCCATCCATCTCGCTCAGACCAGTGTACTATCTCTGTCCCATTATTGATCAATTCTGGCTTGATGATATCAATATAAGTATTGCTTCTCTCTTCGATTACAACTTCCTTTTTACCTTCTTTGATATTCCATCTCACGATATCGATTTTTTTCAAATCTCTAGAAGTGATAGAGAAATAGAAGTTGTCATTATCTCCATGCCATATAGAAGGAGTGAAGTCATCGTCTCTATTCACAACTGGTCTTGTAGCACCCCAAAGGCCTACTGTCTGATCTTTGAAAGTAGCAATATCCAATTTTTTCATCTCGCCAGACTCAAATGAATAATACATCAAGTCAGTTATAGGTTGTTCTTTTTCACCTGGCATGGCGTACTTATAAGTCTCCAATGTAGGTCTTGGGTTTCTGGTGTTGTGAATTACCCAAAGATCTTTGACTTCTCTGACATCAGATCGTGTGATGATAAACTGCTTGGAATCTTCAGACCAAAGCACACCAGCTCTTTTTCTGTTGTCTTTATTTTTCTCTTCTTCCACATTATCCTCACCACGGCCACCACCACCATAGCCATAATCCTTCACGCCATCTGTGGTCAACTGATGTTCTACGATCGTGCTATCCTTATCGTCCTTTACTGCTTTGAGGAAGTTTTCCTTATCCATCCAGTAAAGGTTTTCGTGCTTAGCAAATACGATCTTTGAAGAGTCAGGCGCAATATTCGCCCATCCAAGTCTTTTAGCATCTTCTTCTGGATCGGTGATTTCCGTCAACTGCTGATTTTGTAGGTTATAACGGAACACGAAAGTTTTCTTTTCTAAAGAATCCTTCGCGTTCTTGTTTTTCTCTTTGATCTCAGCCCAGTCTTTTTTCACCACGTCCTGTGTGCTTCGGATTTTGAATTCAATGGTATTTTCATCCTCCAAAAATTTCAAACTTGTAATGGGCAAGTGTTGTGCATCAAATGGATCACGAACAATTTTTGTAATTTCAGCAGCAAGCTTGTCTTTATCGAAAAAAGCTCTTTTTGTTCTCGCTACTGGATCTACGATATACCATTCACGGCCACTGCTGGTCTCGTAGGTATACCAAAATCTGTCTGATTTCTTTAACCAATGAGGATCTACTCGAGTAGTGAAGACCATCTTCCTGACTTTCTCTGGAGAAAATCTCGAAGCTAGATCATAATTCCCTTTGGTAGGGGAGTCTTGTGCTTGCAAAAATCCCACTGAAAGAATCATTGCAAACATGAGGTATAGTTTCTTCATAAATTTATTTATTTTCAATTGGTGAAAATAAATAATGAAAAATTCCCCTTTGAACCGCTGATGTAAAAAATTGGCCTTGGTCCTTAAAATCAGTCCAATTCAAAAACTGTTTTTTAAAACAAACTACCTTGCACGATTTGAGGTCGACTGGCTTGGATGGTTCCCTTGAGCATATCTTGCATCAATCGTATAAAACCAGGCTTCCAATTGTCAACATGGATTTTGATTTCTTTGCCTTCATAATTAATAGGACCTGAAAGTCTTTCATATCCTATTAGCATACTCCAAATGGTATAAAAAGTCAACTCAGGTTGCAATTCAGGCCTGATACTTCCATCTTTTATCCCTTGCGATACGATTTGGATGCCAATTTTCCCACAATCATGATGTACATCTAATAGTTTCTGAAAATGTACGCTATCCAGAATCAAGGGATCTATGGTTTTTCTCAGCTCTTTGTCATTGTACAAGTTGAGCATACCCATGAAATTCAAAATGGCTTCATAAAACATCCTGTTTCTTTGAGAAAAATCAACATACTTTTGTACCAAATCCACCAGCAACTCCATTCCATTTTTATTCTTGGTACGATAGACTTCCCTAAACACATCCTTCAAGCCATCGAAAGCTTTCCGAGTAACAGCCATGTATAGGTCTTCTTTGTTTTTATAATAGAAATAAGTCAAACCTTTTGAAATTTTGGCTGACTTAGCTACATCGTCCATTTTGGTAGCTTGATACCCCTTTTCTATAAAAAGCTTGATAGCTGAATCTAGGATTAGTTTTTCTTTCTGTGTTCTCTCTTGCGCTCCCATGTGTTGAAAAGTTTTGAATCTTGTTCAAAGTTATTAAACCAAAGTTAATAAACACAATAAGTTTTATCTATGAAATGATAATGCAATGACATTGAGGCACAAAAAATGGGATGCTTCACTTCGAAGGCATCCCATTTTAAAATTGTTATTATCTAAGTGATTATTTGACTTCGATGATATAATAGTTTTTCTTTCCTTTTTGAACCAATAGGTATTTATCTTGAAGTAATTTGGCTTCCACCGCTGCGTTGGGATCAGCAAGTTTTTCTTTGTTGATACTCACTCCACCTCCTTGGATCATTTTTCTGGCTTCTCCTTTAGATGGGAATATAGCTGTTCCTGATTTGTCAGCTAGAAGTTCTAAAACAGAAGATGCAGATTCATATTCTGGCTTTTTGATTTGAACTTGAGGGACGCCATCGAAAACTTGCAAGAAAGTACGCTCGTCAAGCAGTTCCAGATCTTCTGTAGAAGACTTGCCAAATAGAATAGCAGATGCCTTGAGTGCCATTTCATAATCAGCCTCACTGTGTACCATGATGGTGACTTGCTTGGCGATTTCCTTTTGTAAAGCTCTCAGATGTGGGGCTTCTTGATGTTCTTTTTCCAAAGTCTCAATTGTAACTTGATCTAGTGTTGTAAATATCCTGATGTACTTTGCAGCATCTTCATCAGATACATTGAGCCAGAATTGATAGAAAGCATAAGGTGAGGTCTTTTCCGGATCTAACCATACTGAACCTCCTTCAGTCTTCCCAAATTTGGTTCCATCCGCCTTTGTAATCAGCGGTACAGTCAAAGCATAAGCTGAGCCACCACCCATTCTTCTGATCATTTCAGTTCCAGTGACGATATTGCCCCATTGATCTGATCCTCCGAGTTGGATGCTTACATTTTCATTTTTCCAAAGGTGATAGAAGTCATATCCCTGAATCAACTGATAAGTAAACTCAGTAAAAGAAAGCCCATTGCCATCCTCCAGCCTTCTTTTCACAGAATCTTTAGCCATCATATAATTGACTGTGATATGCTTGCCTACATCTCTGATGAAATCCAGAAAAGTAAAATTGGACATCCAGTCGTAATTATTGACTAACTCAGCTTTATTCTTAGCACCTTGATTGAAGTTGAGGAACTTTCCAAGTTGATTTTTGATGCAAGCTACGTTATGGTCAAGTGTAACTTTATCTAACAGATTACGCTCCGCAGACTTGAAACTTGGATCACCGATCATTCCTGTAGCTCCGCCCACCAAAGCAAATGGCTTGTGTCCTGCTCTTTGGAAATGAAGCAAAGTCATCACTCCGACCAAGTGACCTATATGTAAAGAATCCGCTGTAGGGTCAAAACCAAGATATGCAGCAGCCATTCCTTTGTTCAAGTGCTCCTCGATTTCCGGTGTCATATCCTGAAGCATTCCTCTCCAGCGCAGTTCTTCGATGAAATTATTCATGTGTATTTACTCTTCGATTTTTGAATCTACAAATATAGAAGTTTGTTTTGGATGCCCGAAGTGGTAGGCACGCAGATTCCACGGATTTCGCAGATTTAAGAATGATTTTAGATTTTTGAGGAGTATAATTGATACTTTGAAGTCAAATCGACTGAAGGAGATATCTCACGCTGTTCGATATGACAATAACCAAATAACCAATCTTATAAAAATATTGGGAAACGCCATCCCTCAAGCGTCTCCCAAACTTTCAAACATTTAAACCTTAAAAAAACGTCTCCCTACCAAGCTATCCCGTAGTCTTCTCCATGATTGCTGGATCCACCCCAGAAGGTACCATGTTTCCAGTCAAACCAAATCGCATTTAGAGGGCCTGAAGTTCTTGACTGGAAATCCATTTTGTAGCCTCTCTTTCTGAGATCATCTCTAATCCATGATGGTACTTCTGAATTCAAGGTAATTGCACCAGGCTTGATTTCGTGTGCACCGAATGATGATTGCATCTGATAACTGTGGATATTTGCTGCTTCAGCTGCTTGCTGTACGGTCATGTCAAACTCTACGATATTGAGAAACATCTGCAATAAATCTTGGTCTTGCGTATCGCCACCCTGAACAGCAAAAGAAAGGAATGGCTTGCCATCTTTCAGTGCCATACTTGGAGTTAAGGTTACCCTAGGCCGTTTATTGGGCTCAAGAACATTGAAGGGGTTGATGTTGCGATCCAATACAAAACTCTGCATCCGCTGACTCAGCCCTACACCTGTATTGCCTGCAATCACTGCAGGTATCCACCCACCGGATGGGGTAATAGATACTACCCAACCTGCTTCATCCGCCGCTTGAATGGATGTAGTTCCTGCTAAAAAGTGCTCCAAGAAAGGATCATCTGCCCCCATCAAAGGTAGCTCAGGTCTATCATAAGCAAGTAATTCGGTTCTCTTGTGGAGTAAATTTTTGAAAGGGTTCTCTTGACCTTGAAAAGGATAAGGATCTCCAGGACTAATATTTGGATCATTTTTCTCTTTAATCAATTTAGCCCTTTCTTTTGCATAAGCTTTTGATAAAAGTCCTTTCATGGGACTCTGTGGTTCAAATGCTGGATCTCCATAATAAAAATCTCGGTCTGCAAAGGCCAAGCTCATAGCTTGATAGATGGTATTGATATAATTTGCTGAGTTGTAGCCCATGGATTTCAAGTCAAAATTCTCTAAGATATTCAAAGATTGTAGTAGGGCAGGACCTTGCGTCCATTCTTGAAGTTTGTAAACGTCAATTCCCTTGTAATTGACGGAAAGAGGCTCTTCTATTTTAACCTTCCAATTGGATAAATCTTGCAAAGTAAAAAGCCCCCCTTGCTCTCTTGTTCCCCTGACGATCTCCTCGGCAATGTCTCCCCTGTAAAAACGCTCGTAAGCAGCATAAATCGCTTCTTTTCTGTTTTTTCCAGCGGCTAAAGCTTTTCTTTCCGCTTCTACAAGCTTGGAAAGCGTCTGAAATAGATCTTCTTGCACAAACACTTCTCCTGCATGTGGACCTTCACGACCTTCACCTAGGTGAGGTAAAAATACTTTTTTGGAATAGGGCCAATCCTTGATCAAATCTTTTCTGCTTTCTATGCTATTGGCTGTCTGTGCTTCGATTGGATAGCCTTTGGCCATCTGCATCGCAGGAGCAAGAACTTCTTCTAAGCTCATTGTGCCATACTCTGCCAACATGGTCATCAATCCCCCTGGTGTACCTGGAGTAGTTGCTGCCAATGCGCCGAATTCAGGTGGGTAGTTCATGTCTTTTTCTCTGAAAAATTCAGGTGTAGCACCCGTTGGAGCATAGCCTAAAGCATTGATTGCAATAACTTTCCCGGTATTTGGATTGTAAATCAAAGCTTGTGTCTCACCTCCCCAACTGAGCACATCCCACATGGTGCATACGGCACCGAGCATAGCACATGCAGCATCGACAGCATTTCCACCTTTTGCAAAGGTCATTGCACCAGCTGTAGCGCCCAGAGGCTTTCCAGTAATGGCCATCCAATGCTTCCCATGTAGAGGAGGTTTTTGGGTTTGAGCTAAGCTATAAATTGAAAATAGGAGACTAAGAATTAGTAAAATTGGTTTTTTCATAAGGGTAGCTAGAGAGTTTATTGGGTAATTATTGTGAATCCGAGGGGATTGTAATACATTTAATGTCAAGATAATCATTGATCACCAAAATCCTCAGCATTTCTATATGTATTCATTTTTTCTTTATTTGATGAGTGCTTTTTATGTTTTTGCTGGCATTATGCACTTTATCAAACCAAAGATGTATGTGAGGATCATTCCACCTTATATACCGAATCCCAAATTAATGAATTTGTTATCAGGTGCATTTGAAATCATTTTCGGACTTGCTTTATTATTCGAATCATTGAGATCTTATGCGGCTTTTGGAATTATTATGCTTTTGATAGCAGTATTTCCTGCTAATCTATATATGTATCAAAAAGGAGCCAAAGGAATCCCCAAATGGGCACTTTTGCTCAGACTTCCCTTGCAGTTTGTATTGATTGCTTGGGCTTATTATTACACTTAAACATTATTTAAATTGAATTTCGATAGTTTTAAATTTGAAGCATCGCTTCAAGATGGCTTAGATGCCATGGGTTTTGACAAACCAACTCCTGTTCAGGAGAAAGCCATTCCAATTATACTTGAAGGTAAAGATATCATCGCCTGTGCACAGACAGGTACAGGTAAAACAGCTGCATTCATTTTGCCTGTTTTGAATAAAATTGCCAAATCAGGTGGGAATAAACTGAACACCTTGGTTTTGGCACCAACTCGTGAATTGGCCATTCAAATTGATCAACAGATCCAAGGTTTTGCTTACTTCTTGGGCATCAGCTCTATTCCTATCTATGGAGGTGGAGATGGAGTAGTCTGGGAGCAACAAAAAAGGGCTTTGGAAGAAGGTGCGGAGATCGTAGTGGCTACGCCTGGTAGACTAATTGCATTGTTAGCAGGTGGAAAAATCAAGCTAGATTCTCTAGAGCACCTGATTCTCGATGAAGCAGATAGAATGCTGGATATGGGCTTCTCTGATGACTTGTTGACTATCGTAAACTATCTGCCTAAGGATAGACAAACGATTCTATTTTCAGCTACCATGCCACCTAAAATCAGGTCATTCTCTAAAAAATTACTCAAGAATCCAGAAGAAGTAACTTTATCTGTTGGAAAGACTGCAGAAGGTGTTACGCAAGGGGCTTATCTAGTTCATGACCCACAAAAGGAGGACTTGGTGAGGCATATTTTGAGACAGAAGGAATATGAAGCTGTCATCATTTTTGCATCTACAAAGGATAAGGTCAAAAGTCTTTATAAGGTCTTGAAAAAAGACTTTGAAGTAGAGGCATTTCATTCTGATCTTGAGCAGGTTGAGCGTGAACAGATCATGTCTAGGTTTAAGAATAGATCTTTGAAAATCCTGATTGGTACTGATATCATATCAAGAGGAATAGATGTGGTTGGCATTGAGTTGGTGATCAATTTCGATACACCAAATGATCCTGAAGATTATGTTCACCGTGTCGGAAGAACTGCCAGAGCTGATAGTAAGGGGGAAGCCATCACTTTTATAAATGATAAGGATAGATACAAGTTCAATAGGATTGAGGCTTTGATTGGAATGGAGGTTGATAAACTACCGCTACCAGAAGGTTATCCTATGGGGCCTAGCTACTCGAATGGTTCTTCAAACAAAAAGCAAGGTTCTGGGTCCAAAAAAGGGGGTAAATCACACGAAAAGCCAAGAGGAAACTTTTCAAAGTCTACCCATACAGAAAAACCTACTAGAAAGCCACGTCAAAATCCACAAGAAGCACATGTGGTCAGAGATCCTGAGAACCCTGATACGCCTAGTGGCTTCAAGCCTAGACAAAATCCTAAAGTAGATAAAAGCCCAGAATTTCAGGAGCGGCCTAAAACTTCAAAGTTTGGCTCTAGAAAAAATGTGATTGATTGATCAGTAGTTTTTAAATTACCCATCAGGTCGTATATTCATAGCTGTTTATGACATGAAAATATGAACAGCTTAGAATATCCGAAATCACAAAAGATATTTTTCACTTTAGCTTCATTTGTGCTGATCATCTGGATCATGAAAGCTGGTGCAGTTATTTTAGTTCCCCTAGTTTGGGGAGCTTTCTTTGCTTTTGCATTATATCCCATTGCTAATTGGCTTGAAGAGAGGAAAATACCAAGAGCCTTGGCCATAGCACTTACCTTATTGATGGTGACTACTTTGGCTGTTTCAGTACTTTATGTATTGACAGATCAAGTAATCGGGCTTATTACAGACATCCCTGAAATCAAGACTTCATTTGAGACTAAAATCAGTTCCTATTTCGAACAAATAGAGAGTCTTTTTGGCCTTGATGCATCACTTGCAACAGATTTTGATTTCTTCAATCAAAGCAATCTTGAGGCTACTTTACTCGAAACTGGGAAGTCTTTGGTACTACTTGGAGTGATCCCGCTTTTTATCTTTTTGATGCTTTATTACAAAGATTTCTTTTGGGAGTTTTTGAAGAAACTTTCAAAAAACAACGAGCCACCATTCTTAGGTTTTATCAAGGACTCAGGCTCTGTGATACAATCCTATTTGCTTGGTATGCTCATAGTCACTGGGATAGTAAGTTTAATGTCTGGAATTGTCTTTTATTTCCTAGGAATCAAATACTTTATTCTTTTTGCTGTCTTTATTGCTGTGATGAATCTCATTCCTTATGTGGGAGTTATTCTAAGCTCCCTGCTTTTGGTACTTTATGTTTTATTGACTACTGACAGTCTTTTTTATCCATTGGCCACCTTGCTGTTACTGTGGCTGATCCAATTGATTGAAAATAACCTTATCACGCCTGTTGTAGTCGGAGCGAGAGTGAGGGTCAATGCTTTCGCCGTAATTTTAGCGATTCTATTGGGAGGGTTTATTTGGGGAGTTTCTGGAATGATTCTTTTTATTCCAATGACTGGATTACTGAAAATTATTTTTGAGCGAATTCCAAGTTTAGCACCTTATGGTTATCTACTTGGAGATGAATATCCTGTGATAGAAAAGCATGAAAATTTTTTCAAAAGGCTTTTTAAAAGAAAAGCAATCTAAGATTATTTGGAGTTAAGTTTTTCTAGCAAGGTGTCATAAAAACTGGTACTTACAGGCGCTTTCATCGAGTCAAAACTCACCTGGTGTCTTTCTACTTTGGTGATTTTTTGCGAATTAACAATGAAAGATCGATGTGTTTTGATGAATTGTGCTGGTAATATCTTTTCCGTCTCCGATAAGGTCATTCTGCTTAGTATCTTTTGATCTGATAACTGAAAGTTGACATAATTGCCGTTGGCTTCACAAAAGAGTAAGTCTTGGAAATTGATTTTGACCTGTTCATAGCCCGTTTTTATAAAGATCGAATCTGTACTCAATTGGCCATTTTTCAATTCAAAGAGTTCTTGTGCTTTTTGACAGGCTTTCAAAAACCTACTTAGGTTGAATGGCTTGAGCAAATAGTCAATCGCGTCCAATTCAAAACTTCTCACAGCATGCTCAGAGTAAGCTGTGGTAAACACCACCATGGTTTCTTTGGGTAGGAGAGAGGCCAGCTCCATCCCAGAGATATCTGGCATTTTGATATCCAAAAAAATAAGGTTAACAGGTTTCGATTTTAAGTATTCCAAGGCTTTGATGCCATTTGTAAAAGTCTCTTCAAGGTTCAAAAAAGGCACCTTGGCTGCGTGAGATTTGACAACCTCCAAAGCCATCGGTTCGTCGTCTATTGCGATTGCTGTTAGCATTTAATTTTAGATTTTAGAATTCAGATTTTAGATTGGGAGATTGAAAGATTGGGGTTTCGATGGTTGGAAAGTTTCAAAGTTGAAAGGTTGTGGTAGTGTGCCAGATTTGCTGTGTGGATTTGGATTGGAAAGTATCTTGTCTCTTGCCTCTTAATTCTTGTATCTTTCATCTTGTATCTTGAGTCTTAAATCTTGTGTCTTGAGTCTTGTGTCATGTGTCTCCAATCACAGCTTCACACTCAAATGTACAAAGTATTCCAATTCATTTTCTCTGATGATCAGTTCATGCTTGTTGGGGTAGAGGAGTTGAAGTCTTTGTTTGACATTTTCTAACCCTATGCCTGATGCTTTTTTCTCTGGATCCTCTTCATTGCTTCGGTGGATGCTATTGTTGACATCTAAGTGAACAGAACCATCTAAGCATCTCAAACTGATTTTCACCCAAGACTTCTTTTGGAGGCTAATGCCATGTTTAAAGGCATTTTCTACAAAAGGGATCAGTAACATGGGTGCGATTTCACCCGTGCAGGAATCTTCAGACCTATTGAAAACGATCTCTATATTTTCTTGATCTTTGATTCTAAGGTTTTGTAAGTCCACATAGTTTACTAGGTATTCTTTTTCGCGTGCAACTTGAATGCGGTCTTGGTTATTTTCGTGAAGCATGAACCGCATCATATCTCCCAGCTTTTGGATCCCCTCTGCCGTACGTTCTCCTTTCTCTTGCAACGCTGTCCCATAGAGTGTATTGAGTGCATTGAAGAGGAAGTGTGGATTGATCTGAGACCGGAGAAATGCCAGGTTGGCTGTTCCTTGATCTACTTTGACAGTCAAACTATCTAATTGGCCTAGGTAGTTATCGTACTTTCTGAAGAAGAAGTTGGAGATGGGGAAGATGATTGCCACTATTGCGATTATCAAGATAAGACCGGCAATCAAAGCTTCTCCAGCATTTTCTACAATGGCAATTGTAATGAATATTCCGGCAATAATACAAAGCAATAAAACCAAATAGGCCGTAGCTTCCCCTTTTCGATTTTGTTTTTGCATGCCATATATCAAAAAGAAATTATAAAAAACCAATCCAAAGAGAGAAGGAATGATGAATACAAACAAAATAGCTACAAACTCTCCAGCAATTCTTTGAAATTGTATTAGAAAAATGACTACAAAAATATAAATCAGAATAGACCTTAAGATATTATAGGCATAAACTAAATTATTTTCATTTTTGATTAATAGCTGGTTGAGAATATAAATGAGAGCTCCATATCCTGCATAAATTACAAGAGAATTAAAGTAAAAAGGTATAATAAAATCATCTGAAAATCTCGCATTCATTGAAAAAGCTCCAATTCCTATGAATGATCCAAGGAAAATTAAAATGGTATAAATTATAAATTTTGCGGTTCTACCATCTTTTAGATAATTTGGAAATACTTTGATGTGAAAGAGGTAAAAAGTAGCAAGAAAGATCAAAGGGATGAAAATCTTAGCAAAATAAATTGTCCCTTGTTGATAATTGAGACTGAAAATTGGTGATGACAATACATTGGATAATACGATACTTACAAATAAGAAGGTGACTACCCACCATTCAATTTGTCTAAAAGGTAGAATTTTTTCTTTCATGGCTGTTCAAGTTAAGTGCTGTATTTGAAATTTGAATATGTTCAGGGGAATTACTTCGTGATTGCAGTAGATTTATAGAAGATTCCTTCCCAATTATGATCATTAGATTATAAATCAATCCTGCTATAATCAGAAGGTAGTAAACTATTTTCTGTTTTTTCAAGTGCTTTTCACTGTTTGCTTAGACAAGGATACAGTGGGCTATTTCTTCTAACAAAAAAATGTGACGAAACGCGAAATTGATGGGATGGAAGCTGTATTGCTATCTCAAATTGGGTATCAAAATGTAACATTATCCATTAATTCTTGATTTGACCAGTGCGGTAAACCTTTTCTCTCTTTGATTTTTCTGAGTATTATCTAACTTAGCCATTGTTAAAAAATCTAATTCACCATTTACATTCCCTTGGCAACTAAAATCCGAAAATTAATTGCGCTCATCAATTCAGAGCTTCATATTGGATAATAATTAAGCATAAAATGAAATATCATTATCTCTCCATCATCATTTCTCTACTAATCATTTTTGCATGTGGTTCCAAACCTGAGCAGAAAAGCGCAAACCAAACTTCAGGCATCGATCAAAAACCTATCCAAGGTATGGTGTTGATAGAAGGCGGAGATTTTACCATGGGTACAAATGATCAAAATTCCTATCCAAGTGAAAGACCTGCCGTCTTAAGAAAGGTAGCTAGTTTTTGGATGGACGAGACGGAAGTGACAAATAAACAATTTGCTGCTTTCGTGGAAGCCACAGGCTATGTGACGGTGGCAGAAAGAAAGCCTGATTGGGAAGATATGAAACAGACTTTGCCTCCTGGTATTCCCAAGCCAGATGAATCCCTACTTGTGGCTGGTTCATTGGTTTTTGTGGCTCCTGATCAAGCCGTAAGCTTAGATGATATCAGTCAATGGTGGCAGTGGGTTCCTGGTGCTTACTGGAAGCAGCCTGAAGGACCTGGATCTGATATTCAAGGGAAAGAGAATCACCCCGTAGTGCATATAGCTTTAGAGGATGCAGAGGCTTATGCAGCATGGGCAGGCAAAAGATTACCGACCGAAGCTGAATGGGAATATGCAGCTAAGGGAGGGAATAACAGTCGGTTTCCGTGGGGGAATGAATTGACGCCTGCAGGAAATTTTAAGGCAAATACATTTCAAGGTGAATTCCCACATCAAAATATAAGCTCAGATGGCTTTGAAGGAACAGCCCCTGTCCGATCTTTTACCCCAAATAATTATGGCTTATACGATATGATTGGCAATGTTTGGGAATTGACCTCGGATTGGTTTGATGCAGCAGCTTTTATGCGGGAAAAAGCCATGGTGCCAGCTTTGGATACCTCAGTCTCCAAATGTTACAATCCAGAAAATCCTTATGCCATCGAGAAAGTCATCAAAGGTGGTTCTTTTCTCTGTGCTGATGATTATTGTATCAATTATCGTCCAAGCGCCAGAAGAGGACAAGATGTATATTCTGGAACTTCCAATGTAGGTTTTAGATGTGTGAAGGATGTTTGAGGTTTTTTAAAAAGTACAAAGTACCAAGTACGATGTACCATGAAGATTCACAAAAAAAAGCGCCAATAAATGGAATTGATTGGCGCTTTTCTTAATTCAGTGGTTTAGTATTGAAGGATTGTTCGGTTGTTAGATGGATTTGAATATCAATTTGTATCCTTCTTCATTGGTAACCTTGCATTTGTGCCAGATAGCCAATTCTTTAGCTTGTTTTGGAGGTATTTCGCTTTTTCAGATTCTACTTGGGACAAATCATTTCTTTCACCTATGTCAGCATCTAAATTATAAAGCTCGATTCTTTCATCCTCGTAAAAATAGATCAGCTTCCAGGCGTCTTCCTGTATCACAGATCCAGGATTTCCTCCTTGGTTTCCGTAGTGAGGATAATGCCAATACATTTCATTTCTGGAAATCGACTCTTCCTGCTCGGTCAATATAGTAGCGATGCTGATTCCATCTATATTTCCATTTCCTTTGAAAACTTCATTTAGTCCAGCCAGTTCAATTAGTGTAGGGTAGAAGTCCATACTAATCACAGGTATATTACTTTCTTTTCCTTGAGCAATCTTATCTTTCCAAGAAATAATCAATGGAACTCTAATTCCACCTTCATAAAGCCAGCCTTTACCAGCCCTTAGGGGTAAATTGGAAGTTGGACTGCCTTCAGCTGTAGAAAGACCTCCATTATCAGAGAAAAAAATCACAATAGTATTATCCAATAGATTATTATTCTCCAAACTTTCCAATACAATCCCTACTGCATTATCCATTGCTTCTACCATTCCAGCATAGACTGCATGCGCTTGTGTGGTTCGATTCATATTGGCATACTCAGGCTCAAATTGATCCGTGAGGTTCATCTTGGCACGCTTTTTTAGGTATTTTAACTCTAATTCCTCTGTAGTCATCAATGGAGTATGTACTGAATAGAAGGATAAAAAGGCGAAAAATGGATCTCCCTTGTTTTCATCTATAAATGAAGCTGTTTCCTCGGCAAGTCTCAGAGGGAGGTATTCTCCCTCGGGGCCATTGTCCATTTTCGGGTTATCATATGGTGAAAAATATTTATTCCCGGTAGAGGGTGCACCTTTGCTATTGCCTCCAATATTAATGTGAAACCCTTGTGCTTCTGGCCAAAATTCTTCCTCTTCACCCAAATGCCATTTTCCTGCAAAGAAGGTTTTATATCCAGCATCTTGAAAGGCTTCTGCTAGGGTATATTCTTCTAACTCCATGTTGGGGTTGTATTCAGCAGGAACGAGAGGCTTATTTCGTGTCCAATGCCTTTGGTAGTTCCAAGGTTGTGGTGCACCAAACCAATCGGTATGGTAAGTTTTTGATGGGTATTTTCCTGTCATGATACTTGCCCTAGTTGGTGAGCAGACTGGAGAAGCTGTATAGGCGTTTTTGAATTTGACTCCATTTTTGGCCAGTCTATCGATATTTGGGGTCTCGTAGAACTCACTCCCAAAAGCACCTAGATCAGCCCAGCCCAAATCATCCACTAAAATGAATAATACATTAGGCTTTTCTTTTGTTTGAGCGAAACATTGGTGGAAATGAGAATTATAAAGAAATAGAGTGATTAATGACAGATATAATTTTTTAGCTAGCATGATACATAGGATTATTCTTAATCAAGTTTAATCTGAAAAAAGGTAGATTCCAACCAATGTTCCTTCGATACTTTCCTATTGCCTGAATAAGCCCTGCGCTTGACCGATTACACCATATGGATCATTTAGAGAAGCATTAAATTGCTCAGTGTAAAGTTTGAATTGGCTATACTCTTAATTTATGTTGAATTAAGGATAGCCCAAGGAAATAGACTAGTTGTTGAAAAAAACTATTATATTTTCATACAATTGACCCAAAGTACCAATGATTAAGAAGTTTATCCAATTGATGTTACTCGTTTTGCTGGGGGGCATTTCTGCTTTCGGACAAACTAGAAGTGAAGAATTTTCTATTGACTTTATTGATGTAAGAAAAGGACTGTTAAGCAATTTTGTTACCAAGACAGTAAGTGATGATGATAATATCAAATATTTTGCAACTGAAGGGGGAGTTTCTAAATATGATGGGTACAACTTTACCAGCATTCGTCCAGGTAATGATTTTCCTGAATTAGAAAACGAAAATATAGAAACCCTTTTCAAAGACTCAGAGAATAATATTTGGATTGGAACCAAAGAAGGTGGGGTTGCTGTGCTAGATGCAAATACAAATAAACTCAGAAGTCTCAATCACATTTTTTCAAGTATCCCTAACAAAAGATTACGCGTCATCACAATCAATCAAGCCAAAGATGGTATGATGTGGATAGGAACTTGGGGAAATGGCGTCTTCGTTTTTGATCCAATTGAAGAGAAATTGATTACTCACTACCCAGCTACCTTGCCAATCTATTCAATCATTAGAGATCAGTATGATAATATGTGGTATGTGGGTAACTCTAGACTTCATAAATATGATCCATCAGAAGGCCGGCTTTTGACCTTCAATACAAAAAACTTGATGTATAACCTGATTGAGGACAAAGAGCGGGATAAAATCTGGATGGTAGGTACTCGCAGTGATCAAGTATTTTTAGAAAGTTTTGATTATGAAACCCAGGAAATCGAACAGCATCCAGTCAACTTCAATGCCCGCTATGTAAAAGCAATGGCTTTGGATCATCAGAATAGACTTTGGCTTGGGAGCTGGGGTGATGGCTTGTATATCAGTAATTCTGAAGTAAATCATTTTGAAAGAATCAACACTAATCCTCAAGGAGGTAATTTTGATAATATCAATTATTCTATTATTCTAGATATTGATATTGATAATAACGGTATTGCTTGGATGGGGACTTCGCATGGAGGTGTCTTGATTTTATATCCAAACAAAGGATTTAAGTTACTCAAAGCTAATGCTAACTACGATAGAATTGATCAAAATATAGTCTCTATGTTCAAGGATCGGTTAGGGAAACTGTACAAAGGCTCTCTCACTGATGGTCTATATGTTCAAGACAAGTCAGGCGATTTTAAAAAGATTTCAAATATCATATCAGCAAAGATCAATACATTTTATGAACATGGAAACACATTATTTATTGGTACTGCATTTGGACTTTATATCATCAAAAACAATGATTTTTCTTCTGCAAAAAGATATATTCCAATTGAAAAAGTGACATCAATCCTTTTGGATTCTAAGAACAGACTTTGGCTTGGAACTCAAGAGAGGGGTTTGAAAATGACAGATTATCAGGCAGATCCTGAGCTTAGAAATCTGAAAATATATTCAGAAACAGAAAATCAACGAACTTTAGATAACAATAGAATTAGCCATGTAAAGGAGGATGACAAAGGAAACATTTGGCTAGCTACCTATGCTGGGCTCAATCTATATGATGAAGAAAATGATAAATTCTACAATCAACAATCACTGATCAGTCAAAGAGCAACAAGTATCATAATCAATGATATACATATAAGTGATGACAAGATTTATCTTGGAACTCCAACTGGTTTGAGTATTCTTAGCTATAAAGACTATAACTTGAAGTTAGAGGCTTTTTTTGATAAGGACAAAGGACTGATCAATGACTTTATCTGTGCCATTGAAGAAGACAGATATGGAAATCTTTGGCTTAGTACGACCACTACAATTACCAAATATCAAAAAGACCTAAAGAACTTCATTAACTACGACAGAGAAGATGGAGTGATGATTAATTCTTTTCATATTTCCTCTTCACTTCAAGATTCAGATGGGATGATGTATTTTGGAGGATCTAATGGTATCATCACTTTCGACCCATATGAAATACCAGATGAATTTAATATACCAGAGATAGTTTTCACTAAACTAATTGTTAATAACAAGCACTTAGAAGTAGGAGAGGAGGTAGATGGACATGTAGTTCTTTCAAAAGTAATTCAAAAAACAGATCGCATCAATCTAGGATATGCTCAAAACCACCTTTCTTTGAGTTTTACAGCTAATGATTTTTTTGGTCCAGATAACATCACCTACGCGTACAAATTGACTGGTTTGCAAAATGATTGGATCAATTTGGGTGTGAAAAATGAAATCAACTTCACAGGTTTAAGATCAGGTAAATATGAGTTATTAGTCAAGGCAAGTAGAAACAATCAGGACTGGTCTGAAGCAAAAAAATTAGAAATAATTATTGACACTCCGCCTTGGTATTCTTGGTGGGCCTTTTTGATCTATGCTTTTCTTGTCGTGAGTATTTTGATTTTGGTGAGACATTATTCGAGTCGACAAGCTATACTTAAAGCTGAATTACGCATTATTCAAATAGAGAAGGAAAAAGAGCATGAACTTAATGAAGCTAAAATTACCTTCTTCACCAATATTTCTCATGAATTCAGAACACCACTTACGCTCATTTTAAGCCCGGTAATTGAATTAATAGAGTCTTACAAACTTGATGAAGCTGTAAAAGAGAAATTGAAATTAGTTGAGAATAACTCTAAGAGAATGCTCAATTTGATCAATCAATTGCTGGATTTTAGAAAATCAGAACATGGACTTTTAAAACTTAAAATCACAAATTCAGATTTCATAGAATTCTCAAAAGAGGTTTTTTTGAATTTCAAAAGTATTGCAGCCAAAAAGAAAATCAGTTACCATTTTGATAGCAACGTCGATAGTTTTAAAATGAATTTTGACCGAGATCAGATGGAGATAGTTATCAATAACTTCTTATCTAATGCCTTTAAATATACCAAAGACAAGGGTATAGTGAGATTGGAAATTGAAGTTTTTGATAATCAGATTCAATTGATGGTCAAGGATACAGGAATAGGATTGTCAGAAGAAAACAAAGAGAAAATTTTCAATAGGTTTTTTCAAGTCCATCAAACAGATTTAGAAAAAATAGCAGGCAGTGGTATTGGACTTGCATTCTCTAAAAATATCGTTGACCTACATGGAGGACAAATTAAAGTAGATAGCTTACTCAATTCGGGAACTACTTTTACAATTTGCTTACCTCTAAATAAATTGGATGGAGCTTTTGTGGATATGAATCTGATAGAAAAAAGCATACAATCTTTCGGTCTCCATGAAAACCTTTCATCTGAAGTATTTGAAGAAGAAACAATAGAGGAAGATGGGAAATTGTTCACTGTTTTGGTTGCTGATGACAATGAAGATATAAGGGCATACCTTAAAGAACTTCTTAAAGAGGACTATCATATCTTGGAATCAGAAGATGGAGCACAAGCCTTAAAGCTCATTCATCAAGAGATACCAGATTTGGTGATTTCAGATGTAATGATGCCTAATATGGATGGGATTACGCTTTGTCAAGAATTAAAAAGTCAAATCAGTACTTCTCATATTCCTATAATTCTATTGACAGCAAGAACCTCTTTGGATTATGAATTGGAAGGATTACAGACAGGTGCCGAGGATTACATTACCAAACCCTTTAATCCAGGAATTGTCAAAACAAAAATTGCAAACATCCTTGAAAATAGAAAAAAGCTAAGAGAGTATTTTTTCAACAAGGTAAGATTTGAACCAGACACACAAGAAGTCCATGAATCCAATATCGATGCTGATTTTATAGAAAAAGCAATTCGATTGGTCAATGATAATCTTCAAAATGATGCATTTGGAATAGAGATGATGGTCAATGAGCTTTTTATGAGTCAAAGTACCTTGTTTAGAAAAATCAAGTCATTGACAGGAATGTCCTTGACAGGTTTCATTCGCTCAATCAAACTCAAAGCAGCAGCACAATTGATTTTACAAACTGATATGAAATTGAGCCAAGTAGCGCATGAATCTGGCTTTAATGACTATAAGTATTTCAAAAAATCATTTGAATCTCAGTTTGGGTGCTTGCCATCTGAATACAAAAACAAAATATTACAAAGCATAAAATAAATTATAGGGTTAGAAAGATTGAAAAAACACCTCTTTGAGGTGTTTTTTTATATTGATTGATTTGCCCCTTGATATGATTGATTGATACCCTTCTATATAAATTATTAAAATCAACTTTGGAAGAGAAATAATTAATTTCTCAGAAACAACAATAAACCAAAACACACTATTTATGGATTCATTATTTACTAAGAATCGACTTGATAGGTACCTTTCGTCTTGCTGGAGTAAAAGCATTAGCTTACTTACCTTAGTACTTTTCATTACGATCTATCAGGCCGAAGCATTTCAACAAAATAGGCAAGTCACAGGTCAGGTGATTTCACAGTCAGACAAAGATGGGATGCCAGGGGTTGCCGTAACATTAAAAGGTACAACCCGTGGTGCAGTTACAGATATAGATGGTAGGTTTTCTATCGACGTGCCATCCTCGGAATCAATCTTGGTTTTCAGCTTCATTGGCTACGCCACACAAGAAAGAGCAGTAGGGAATCAAACATCTATCAATATTACACTTTCTGAATCAGAAGAATTGATGCAAGAATTTGTGGTGGTAGGGTATGGAGAGCAAAAGAAGCTTAATCTTACTGGCTCTGTTGAGACTGTCAGATTTGATGATGCAGTCAATCAACCTGTGACAAATTCAGGTCAATTGATGTATGGTAGATTTGCTGGTGTACAACTTACGCAAGCAAGCGGTCTTCCAGGAAGTGATCAATCTGGCATCATCATTAGAGGTCAAGGATCTTTTGGAGGGACAACTCCCCTCGTAGTAATAGATAATATCCAATACGAAGGGTTAAGAGAGTTTAATAATCTTGCCCCTTCTGATATTGAAAGTATATCTGTTTTGAAAGACGCATCAGCAGCTGCCATTTATGGAGCTAGAGGCGCCAATGGTGTCATTGTAGTTACCACTAAGAAAGGTCAAAAAGGCAAGTTTTCAGTTGATTATAACAATTTTATTGGCTTTCAAAGAGTAACTGTGGTGCCTGAATACCTTGATGGTGTACAATATGCTCAATTAAGAAATGAAAGGGATATCAATTTAAATGGTCCTAATGCACAAATCAGGTATTCTGATGAAGCCATTGACGCGATAAGAAATGGAACAATGCCAAATATGTATGCGAATACAAATTGGGCACAAGTAGCCTTGAGAGATGCACCTATTCAAAATCATTATTTGGGATTTACTGGAGGCTCTGACAAAACAACATACAGAGTTTCTGTTGGTTATTTGAATCAGGAAGCAGTAGTACAGGGTAAGTTTCAAAATGAAAGATTTACTTTGGGCATCAATCTAACTGCTTCTCCTAATGAATGGTTGACTGTAACTAATGTAACAAATGCTTATTGGGCAAAGTTTAGAGGCCCTACAGGTGGCCCTGGTGCGATTACAGGAGAGACTGGTATCATCAACCAATTTCAAAGATCCGCTCCGACCATACCAGTTCGCTACCCTAATGGTGAGTTAGGTTTTGCTGATGGGGCATATTTAAATCAAAATAGCTCCTATCCAATCAATCACGTTCTAGAAACTGGATTTAGGGGCGATCATGAAAATGACAATATCAATTTCAGTGAAAGATTGGGGCTTCAAGCAAAAATTATAGACGGATTAGTTTTTGAAACAAGTGGGAGCTTAATTGTAAATTTTGCGAATATCTCAGACTTCGCGCCAACCAGAGTTATCAGAGATTGGGACGGCAATATTATTAATCAGAATCTATTGAATAGACTTTCTAATGACTTGAATTTCAGTTACAGGTTAATGAATGAAAATATCCTAAGGTACAATACTTCTTTTAATGATTCACACAACTTCAACTTCATGTTAGGTCACTCTGTGATTTACGACAAAGTGGATGGTTTTGGTGGCACGCTTCAGGGATTTCCAACTGACAATATTCAAGAATTCAATGGTGGTGGAGTTATTAACCCTTCTGTAAGTGGTGGTGCCTCAGAAGAAGCTTGGCAGTCATTTTTTGGTAGAGTCAATTATAATTATGAAGAAAAATACCTTTTTGAATTCAATTTAAGAAGAGATGGTTCCTCTAAGTTTGGTTCTGAAAATAGATACGGAACTTTTCCATCTGTATCTGCAGGCTGGAATATTGGTAGAGAGAGCTTTTTGGCAGGTTCACAGGTATTTTCAGATCTAAAAGTCAGAGGTAGCTGGGGTATCAGTGGCAACGATAGAATTGGAAATTATATTTTCGAGCAGACCTACAATACTGGATTAGATTACCATATTGGACAAAACACCATAGTTCCGGCTGTCGCTTTGACTGCCTTAGCAAATCCAGGTATCAGATGGGAAAGAATTGAGCAATATAACTTCGGTTTGGATATGGCACTTTTCCAAAACAAATTGAATATAACCGCTGATTATTTTAGAAGAATCAGCTCCGACATTCTTTATACAAACTTCCCTATTCCTAATTCCATTGGGGTTACAAATTTAGCTGCGCAAAATGCTGCTGGGATGGAGAATAAAGGGATAGAGCTAGCTGTAAATTACAGAAAGACCTTAGGTCCTGTAAGAATGGAAATCGGTGGGAATGTCACTAGAATGGCTGATAATAGAGTGACCAATCTTGGAGAAGGTGGGGAAGAAACGATAACTGGCAATAATATCATTAGAATTGGTGTTCCATTCCAGTCTTATTTTGGTTATCAAGCTATTGGTATTTTCCAATCTCAAGAAGAAGTGGATAGTGCACCTGTTCAATTTGGAAGCAATCTGACAAGGCCTGGAGATATAAGATATGCAGATACCAATGGAGATGGTGTAATTGACGCCAATGATAGGGTAGTGATAGGGAATCCTTTCCCAAGATGGATCTATGGAGCTAATCTTAATTTGACCTTCAAGGACTTTGATATGACTGCAATCTTCCAAGGTTTGGGAAGAGTAGACAGAATTATGCAGGGGAATGGACAACTTCCAATGGTGGATGATAGAAATAACGCGCTTTCTTATTGGCAAAATAGATGGACACCTGAAAATCCATCCGAAGACCTTCCAAGGTTAGGAGGAGTGAATAACCAATTGATTTCTACTTTCTATATCGAAGACATGTCATTCTTCAGGTTAAAGAATATTGAAATTGGTTATAACCTACCCAAAGCAGTAGCACAAAAGCTTTTGATGCAAAGAGCCAGAATATTTATAGGTGGACAGAACTTACTGACTTTAACAAAAGTCAAAAACTTTGATCCTGAGAGACAGAGGGGGCTAAATACCGAAAGAACTACTCCACTCTACAAAGTATATACTGCTGGCATCAACCTTAAATTCTAATAATCATGAAAAAATTATTTATATATCTTACAGTTATTCTAACTATTTCCTCTTGTTCGGATGATTTCCTCGATAGAGGTTCACTTACCCAATTAGCAGAAGGAAATTTCTGGCTGACTGAAGCAGATGCACAGTTAGGTATTAATGGCGTTTATGCAGCTTTACAAAGTAGAGCTTTATATAGTGGAAATTTGAATGGTAATGCTGGTATCCCTCAATATGACGGTTTATCAGACAATGTTTTCAATTCCTTTAAATGGGAAGGACCTGGTATATTTATGGAAGCCAATGTAGATCCTGCAACCCCATTTTTCAATTCTTTTTGGACTGCCAATTACGTTGGAATTGGGAGAGCAAATGCAGCAATAAGTAATATCAGCAATATTTCACCTGATAATATCAGCGAAGAATCAAAAGGCGTTCTACTAGGACAAGCATATTTCCTTAGAGCATTGTTCTATATGAATCTGGCTGTTTATTTTGAGGAAGCTCCTTTAATTTTAGAGGTTCAAACTTTAGAAACGGCCTATGTTCCTAAGAATTCATATAATGAAATTAAATTAGCTATTGAAGAGGATTTGGCCAAAGCAATTCAAACATTGCCAAATTCCTACCCTGGATCCCAATTTGGCTATGCAACCAAAGGAGCTGCTTTATCTTTGGCTGCAAGATGGGCACTGTATAATCAAGAATATCAAAAGGTTGTAGAATTCACAAATGAAACATTAGGATTAGGATACGGATTGCACAATAACTATGGGCAGTTATTCACAGAAGCTGGTGAATTGTCAAATGAAATAGTATTCTCAATTAGATTTATTATTGATCAATCCAATAATACTGAAACTTTCTCAGGAACATTTTTAGGGGCGCCAAAAGTGGATGATTCTCCAATGGCAAACTTGGTGGATGATTATTATTGTATTGATGGATTGCCAATATCTGAGTCACCACTTTATAATCCTCAGAACAGAAAGGAAAACAGAGATCCAAGATTGGGTGCCTCTATTTATTTCCCTGGAGATATATTCCTAGTTGACCTGAATAGGCCATTTATTGGAAACACTCCTACAGGTTTTGGAAGGAGAAAATATACCAGAAATCAGGCATCCCCTGAGGGTATTGCCGTATTTGCACCAGGGGGACAAGATTTTTATTTAATAAGATATGCGGATGTTTTGTTGATGCGTGCTGAAGCTTTAGCTGAATTAGGTCAATTAGGTGAAGTTTATGATTTGGTTAATCAAGTTAGAGTTAGAGCAGGAATGCCAGTGATTGAGGATGTTGAAGGAAGTGGGCTAAGCCAAGGTCAATTAATTGATATTGTCAGACATGAAAGAAGGGTAGAACTGGCTTTTGAATCCCTTAGGTTCTTTGATCTGAAAAGATGGGGTACCATGCAAGAAGGATATGCAAGAGCCGCGGCTGATCCTGTTGGGCCATTCAATCCTCAATACAGAGGTAGAAGATCAGAAGTATTCCCTATTCCTCAATCTGAGTTGGATGCAAACAGGAATTTAGTTCAAAATCCTGTTTGGAATTGATCTGACAGAATATTTTGCAATAAGATCTAAATAGTGGCAGAGCATCACGAGTGCTCTGCCACTATTTGGAATGGCTGTGTGGCTGAATTCTATTGATTAAAAATAAGAATTCTAAATCCATTGACAGTCAATATAAGATTTGAATCAAAATCCATATGAACAAGTTGAATTTATTCTTTCCTATACTGGCTGCTATTGGTATTTCGTGTAATCAATCTGTTACAATTCCCGAAAACGAATTAGTGGTACCTGAAGGCTACAAACTTGTATGGCATGATGAATTTGCTTTAGACGGCAAACCAGACGAGAACTTTTGGACTTACGAAATTGGCCTGAAAAGAAACAATGAACTCCAATATTACCAACCAGAAAATGCCAATATCAAAGACGGGCTTTTGATACTTGAAGGTAAAAGGGAAAAAGTTAAAAATGAAGCCTATGATCCAAACAGCAATGACTGGAAAAAAAACCAAGAGTTTGCCAAATATACTTCCGCAAGCATTAACACTAAGGGTAAGAAATCCTTTCAGTATGGAATTATTGAAGTAAGAGCCAAGATAGATACGGCTATTGGCATGTGGCCAGCAATTTGGACTTTGGGTGAATCCCAAGGGTGGCCAGCAAATGGTGAGATTGATATAATGGAATACTATCAGGTAAATGGAGAGGGGACCCTATTGGCCAATGCAGCTTGGGCCAGTTCAGACAAACGTGCCGCTTGGGATAAAGCTAAGATTCCGATTAGGAAATTTATAGAACGTGATCCAGAATGGGCGGAAAAATTTCATGTGTGGAAAATGGACTGGAACCAAGACTATATTCGCTTATACCTTGACGATGAATTGCTCAATGAAGTGGACCTAGCTAGGACTATAAATCCGGATGGCTTTAATCCTTTTCAGCAACCTCACTTCATCTTGTTAAACCTAGCCATTGGCTCTAATGGAGGAGATCCCTCTACTACCACATTTCCAAAGGAATATTTAGTGGATTATGTTCGAGTTTTTCAAAAAAAATAAAGTCTCACGAAAATGCGAATAAGTTTCAAATTCCAGCCGCTCTTACATCAAACAAGTAGCTGCCTAGCATTTCAGAAATCTAAATAAACTTGATTTATATTTTAACCAAATTTAATGATGTCTTTGTTTAAACTCCATATATCGCTTTTGGTGATTTTCTTTACTATCAACTTGAAGGTAAATAGTCAATCTATCCAAAAGCCTAATCTGATAATCATCTTAACCGATGATCAAGGATATGCTGATGTGGGTTTTAATGGAAGTGACCAAATACCAACCCCAAATATTGATAGAATTGCAGCGAATGGAACTGTATTTTCTTCAGGGTATGTGTCTTATGCAGTTTGTGGGCCAAGTAGGGCCGGTTTAATTACTGGCAGATATCAAGATAAATTTGGGTTTGGAGATAATCCATTATATGCGCCTAACGATTCCACTATGGGTCTTCCACTCACAGAACAGACTCTTGGAGATTACCTTCAAGCAGCCGACTACAAAACTTCTATAATCGGAAAATGGCATTTAGGAGCCCATCAAACACTACATCCTAATAAACGGGGGTTTAATGAGTTTTATGGTTTTCTTGGTGGTGGGCACCAATACTTCCCAGAGAACTTGACTTTAAAAGATGAGTTCGAAGTTAGATCGGAATATGGATCTTACAGAACCAAGCTATTAAAAAATCACAGTAGGGTAGAAGAAAATGAGTACCTGACAGATGCTTTTTCCAGAGAAGCGGTTTCGTTTATTCAAAGGAATCATAAAGACCCGTTCTTTTTATTTCTTTCGTACAATGCTCCACATGGTCCTTTACAAGCGACTGAAAAATATTTGAAAAGATTTTCAAATATTTCAAATGAAAAAAGGAAAACCTATGCAGCCATGGTTTCCGCAGTGGATGATGGAGTGGGCGATATTTTGGATTTGTTGAGAGAATTAGGAATAGAAGAAAATACTCTTGTTTTTTTTCTTTCAGACAATGGAGGACCTACCGCAGATAATGCTTCTGACAACAAACCTTTAAGAGGTAAAAAGGGAGATTTCTTTGAAGGAGGAGTGAGGGTGCCTTTTGCTGTCCAATGGAAGGGAGTTATACCGGCAGGTCACACCTATGATCATCCCATTATTTCACTTGATATCTTCGGGACAATAGCAGGTGTATTAGGTGCTCGAACTAAAAATGAATTGGATGGAGTGAATTTAATTCCTTTTCTAATAGGTGAAAACAAAAATGCACCACACGAAGCTTTATTTTGGAGAAATCACAAAGTTGATCGCTATGCAATCCGAACTGCTGACTTTAAAATGATAACTGAACCAAAGCAGCAATACTTATTTGATATCAAGTCTGATATTTCTGAAAAAAGAAATCTTTCCTTAAATAATCAATTTCAGCTAAATGATTTGACAAAAAAAATCAATAGCTGGAAAAGCTTTTTGAAAGATCCTCTTTTTATGGGTTTGATGGAAGATGAGGCCTACTCAAAATTGAATCCTGATCGTTTCGGTAAAAAATCCAATGAATAAAAACCCACAGATCACAGTATTATCTATGAAGACAAAAGTTTCTGTATGTATTGTAATTCTTCTGTTATACTTCACCTACGGTGCAGAAGCAATAGACTATTATTTCCATCCTAAAACTGGTAACGATCTCGCTAATGGTACTTCTGAAATGTCACCATTTAAATCTTTGGGTAAATTAGGCGAATTGAAACTAGAGCCAGGTGATCGGATACTATTGGCTGCTGGAGAAGAGTTTACCGAAACTTTATCAATCATCAATGTTCATGGAAGTTTTGAGCATCCCATCCTCATAGACTCTTATCAAAATAATGGAACCACCTCAATAGGCAAAGCCATCATCAATGCCCGAGGTCTTTTGAATGGTGTCTTTGTATCCAACTCAAGTCATATTATCATTAGAAGTCTTGAGATTAGTGCAAATGGACCCTTAGATGATATTGGCTATGGAGAAATGCGTGTAGGTGTAATGCTTTTAGGAATCGGAAATGATAAGATTCAAAACATTCATTTGCAAGACTTAAATATAAAAAATGTATTTCATGAAAAAGAGGGTGTTAGTAGGTCTCAAGCAGAGGTACGGTCTGCTAATGGTACCCAAAAATATGGATGGGGAATCCGATTGGTTGCACAAGATAATTCAGAAATAGAACAGATTGAAATCAGGAATTCACGAATTGAAAATGTAAGTCACACAGGAATCAAACTAACAGGAACGCAAAGGCAGAATATTCGAAACATTCGGATCTATGATAATGAAGTAACCCGAACAGGCGGTCCGGGAATTCAAATGTCAGGTGTCAAGTTTGTCCATGTGAAAGGTAATGATGTGAGTTACTCTGGCAGTGAAGACGATTCTAGGAAATGGGGTAGGGGCTCAGGACTTTGGACTTGGTCAGCTTCTTATGTCATGATAGAACATAATAGGTTTACACATGCCAATGGACCAGGAGATTCTGCAGGTGCTCATATTGATTTCAATTGTGATAATGTAATTCTTCAATACAACTTTAGTGCGGAGAATGCAGGTGGGTTCTGTGAGATTTTAGGAAATAACTACAATTGCGCCTACCGCTACAATATCAGTGTAAATGATGGCCACAGAATCAAAGGAGAAAACGGTGCTTTTCAAGAAGGGAAAATATTTTGGCTAAGTGGATATCAAGGGGAACAAAAACCTAGAAAAGGCCCAATAAACTCTTATTTCTATAACAACACAATTTATGTCAAACCTGGCCAGACCTCAAAAATTGCAGTTGATAATGGTTCTAATGGTCTTTTGATTGTCAATAATATCTTCCATTTGGAAGGCCCTGTTGAGTTTGTTGCTGGAGACCAATACAAACCGGATGAAAGTAAAGGAGATAAGAATTTGCAAAGGGTTCTCTTTGAAAATAACCTTTTTCTCCATTCAACCAACTGGCCAAAAAATAGCATGTTGAATGATCAAAAGCCTCTTTTTGGCTCCGCTAGATTTAAAAATGCTGGAGGTTTGGATCCTCAGGATTATATTCCTTTGGATGATGTGGTTACAAAAGGCATTCCGATATCTTTTATCCCAGGCGATGACTTTGGCTTGATGTCTGGCTTAGAAATGAATCAGGATTTTCTAACAAACCCAATTGATGCCAACCCAAGTATTGGCGCTATAAAATTTATTAACAATTAAAAATGGCATACAAATGAAAAAAATATTTGCAATAACGATTCTATCATTGACCTTCCTACTTGCTTGTCAAATGAAATACCAGAGTTTTTCCCCAGGTCAAGTATGGCTTGATGATCAAAATACACATATCAATGCACATGGTGGAGGTTTTTTAATTCATAATGATACTTATTATTGGTTTGGAGAGCACAAGATTGCAGGTGAAGAAGGAAATAAAGCCCAAGTAGGTGTGGGAGTTTATTCATCTAAAGACCTTTATAATTGGAAAAATGAAGGCATCGCATTGGAAGTCCATGATGATCCCAATTCTCTTTTGGTAAAAGGTTGTATCATTGAAAGGCCAAAAGTGATTTATAATGAAAAGACAAAGAAGTTTGTGATGTGGTTTCACCACGAACTCAAGGATAGAGGCTATGAAGCTGCTATGACAGGTCTAGCTATAAGTGACAATATCACAGGTCCTTATAATTATATCAAAAGTGTCAATCCTCATGCTGGAATATGGCCAACGAATTACCCAGATAGTCTTAAATCATTGTCCGCAGATGTTGACAGTTATGTGAGACCTTCCCCAGAATGGAAAGATGCTGTTAGGTTAGGGCTGTATTTGAGAAGAGATTTTGAAAACGGTCAAATGGCACGAGATATGACCCTTTTTGTAGATGACGATGGCAAAGCTTATCATGTACATTCATCAGAAAATAACCAAACACTTCATGTAGCAGAATTGACTGATGACTATATGGATTTTTCTGGAAATTATACCCGAGTACTTCATGGCGAGCAAAATGAAGCCCCTGCGATATTTAAAAAGGACGGAAAGTATTATATGTTTTCTTCCGGGTTAACAGGTTGGAAACCAAATCCAGGAAAATCTGCGGTAGCTGACCATCCCATGGGCCCATGGACTGCATTAGGAAATATGTGTATAGGTACAGAGGATGAAATGAAGACTACCTTTTGGTCTCAAAGTACAGCCGTAATTCCAGTTATTGGCAAAAAAGATGCTTTTATTTTCGTAGGAGATAGATGGACACCTGATAATCCTATCGACGGAAGTTATATTTTTCTTCCCGTTGAGTTTGAAAACCAAAAACCTGTTTTGAGGTGGAGAGATAATTGGAACCTTACTTTTTTTGATAAAAATTGAAAATTATGACCAAATTATTCATTTATATAGGGTTAGTTTTTTGCTTGGATGTTTCGGTTTTTGCCCAATCATCCAAGCCTAATTTCATTGTGATTCTTGCAGATGACTTGGGTTATGCAGACCTGAGTTTGAATGGCAGTAAACAAATTCAAACCCCAAATATAGACGCCATAGCCAAAGGAGGAGTGAATTTCACACAGGCCTATGTATCAGCACCTGTTTGTAGTCCATCTAGAGCAGGCTTGTTGACAGGGAAAAATCAGGTTAGTTTCGGCTATGATAATAACCTTGCAATTAATCAAAAGGGATTTGATCCTGAATATGCTGGTCTCCCTATTGAACAAAAAACCATTGCAGACCGGTTGAAGGAAGCTGGTTATGTTTCTGGGATAATAGGCAAATGGCATCTTGGTTCAAATCCACAATTTCACCCAATAAATAGAGGCTTTGATGAATTTTGGGGATATTTGGCTGGGGGACATCATTATTTTAAATCAGAGAAGGAAGGACAAGGATATTTAGCACCCTTGGAAAGTAATTATAAAACGCCTCAAGAAATCACATATCTTACTGATGACAAAGGTGATGAATGTATTAATTTCATCAAACGTCACAAAGATCGTCCTTTTTTTCTGTATGCTTCATTCAATGCTCCTCATGCACCCATGCATGCGACTGAAGAAGATTTAGCTTTGTTTTCTCACATTTCTGATAAGGATAGAAGGATTTATTTGGCTATGGTGCATCGACTTGATATCAATGTGGGTAGAATTGTCCAAACTTTGAAAGAAGAAGGGTTGATGGAAAACACGATGATCGTTTTTTTAAGTGATAATGGTGGTCCAGTAGATCAAAATCACTCAAACAACGCACCTTTTAATGGTCAGAAAGGTATTTTGCTAGAAGGTGGTATCCGAGTTCCGATGATGATCCAATGGGACGGAACCTTGCCTCAAGGTGTTACTTATACACCAGCCGTTTCTGCATTAGACTTGATGCCAACATTCTTGGAATCGGTCGGAATTAAAGTAGTAGAACAGGATAGTTTGGATGGTGTAAATCTAATTCCTTTTCTAAATGGAGAAAAACAAGGAAATCCCCACCAAACTTTAAAATGGAAATTTACTGTTAGTGCTGGTATTCTAGAAGAAAATTGGAAACTAATAAGAATACCTGATAGATTACCTCTATTATTTGATATTTCAAAGGATATTTCAGAACAGCATAACTTATTTTTTCAATATCCTGAGATAGCTGAAAGGCTTCTCCGTAAACTAGGCGATTGGGATTTGGCTTTGCCCCATCCCTTATTCTTAGAAGGTGCTGATTGGAAAGCCAAACAACGTGATCTTTATGATAAGATCTACCTAATTAGCCAGCCTGAAAATAAGTAATAGTCTAATAGAAAAATAAACTTATGCATATTACTAAAATTTTGAATTTTCTTTTTCTCAGTTTATTGATGATTTTCTCTTGTCAATCCAAAGAAAGTGAAGAAATAACTGAAACTAAAAAACCCAATGTCTTGATCATTTATTTAGATGATTTAGGCTATGGAGACTTGAGTGCTTACGGGGCCACAGAAATCTATACGCCAAACATGGATAGACTCGCCAATGAAGGTCTCAAGTTTACCAACGCCTATGCCACCTCTGCTACATGTACACCTAGCAGGTACGGAATATTGACAGGGACATATCCTTGGAGAAATGACAATGCCAAAATACTTCCTGGTACTGCACCATTATTGATTGAAACCGATGAAATGACGATTCCCAAAATGCTCAAAACCAAAGGTTATCATACTGGAATCGTGGGTAAGTGGCATTTAGGTCTTGGAGATGGCTTTGTCGATTGGAATGAAAAGATAAGCCCAGGACCAAATGAAGTGGGATTTGATTATGCTTACATCATGGCTGCTACTCAAGATAGAGTACCTACGGTGTATATCAAGAATGGGAATGTTGTAGGTTTAGATAAAGAAGATCCTATTCTAGTTGATTATGATAATAACTTCGAAGGTGAACCAACAGGAAAAAATAACCCTGAATTGCTCAAAATGATGTGGCATCATGGTCATAACAGCAGCATTGTCAATGGAATCCCAAGAATCGGTTACATGAAAGGTGGCGAAAGTGCCAAATGGGTGGACGAAGATATGGCTGACCATTTCCTACTAGAAGCCCAACAGTTTATCAAAGAAAAAAGCCGAGGAGAAAATCCATTTTTTCTTTATTATGCCATGCAGCAACCTCATGTGCCAAGAACACCACATCCAAGATTTGAAGGAAAATCAGGAATGGGTCCTAGAGGAGATGTGATTTTGGAGGCAGATTGGTGTGTTGGAGAGATTATGAAAACCTTAGAAGAAGAAGGGGTTTTGGAAAATACTTTAGTGATTTTTTCTTCTGATAATGGGCCAGTTTTGAATGATGGCTATTATGATCATGCAGTAGAAAAACTTGGCAATCATACACCTTGGGGGCACTTTAGAGGAGGCAAATATAGCTTATTTGAAGCAGGAACGAGAATGCCTTTTATGACCTATTGGAAAGGAACCATTCAGCCAGGAGTGTCCGAAGCCTTGGTTTCACAGCTTGATTTGTTGAATTCATTATCAACTTTGGTGGGGAGTGATATCAAAACAGAAGATGGCGTGGATCTATTGGATGTGCTATTAGGAAATTCAAATGAGGGTAGAGCTGAAGTTATTTTGGAAGCGACGTCTAGAACAGCCTTTAGAAGTGGAGATTATATATTGATTCCGCCATACGATGGGCCTAAAGTAAATGAACTTGTTAATATAGAATTGGGAAATGATTCAGAATATCAGCTGTACAATCTTAAATCAGATCCTGGTCAAAATAATAACCTTGCAAAATCTCAGCCTGAGGTTTTGAAGAAGTTGATTGCAAGGTTTGAGGAATTGAGAGGAAGCGAGTATGAAAAAATCCAACAATTGGAATTAAAGTAAATAATTGGGAGTATTAATTTTTAACACCTGAGGCTTTCGCTTCAGGTGTTTTTTTATAGTTCAATCATTATAGCCTAGGGTATATGATGAAGGTTTATTTTTAGCTAAGGTCAAAATCTTGTACATGGCTAAGTTAATCCCCAGAATTGGACAGCTTGGTAGTGAGTTCTTTAGGTTCGAAAAATAGACTTTTTACCCCTCTGTTTTGAATGATATAGCCCCCTAAAACAAGCACTTATAAGGTAATTTAGAGCTTGATTTTTATCAAAATAATTAATAGTAAACCAAAAAATATCATGAAACAAATTTACAAAAAGGTAATGTCAGCCTTCCTTTTGGTTTTGGGATTTTCCCTAATGATACCATCAGAAGTACTCGCATTACAAGGAAACTCTAATCCCTGCCAATCCAACAAATACCTCTATTGGGTAGGGGATGTGAACAATGATTTCTTTAATGAATTGAATTGGAGAGAGGCAGTACAGACTCCATCGACACCTATTCCTCCAGGTCAAATTGGAGAACTCGGACAGTCAGCCAAGCCTGAATGCCTGCCAGGAGCTAATAAAAACCCGAATGTAATATGCCTCAGTGAGCATGACCCCGATAAAGATAAAACACCAGCAATTGGTACCTTATCTCCGGGGCAACCAATAGCCTTCAATCTATATATTGAAAATGCTGAAGTGATAGCATCTGATGATATTAAATTTGGATGCTTGGATATTGGATTGACATTGAATGGCGCTACGCTAAAATCATCTTCTACTATCTCTCAAGGAGTTATTAGTCTAGGCAATGAAAGTACCCTGAAAATTTCTACAACTACCATTTCTCCCTTGACTCAGTTCGACTTTTTGGATGCTGCATCCTGGATCTATTGGGATGGGATCACTCCTGATAAACTTGGAAGTTTCCTAGACAACCAAATAAAAATCAGTGGCTTAGAATCTTCGATTGGCTCAGGGTATAGAGTCAATCAATATTATCAAAAAGGCTCCTTGATCAGGCCCATTGATCAGTCTTACTTCCCTCTTGAAGTATTTAGTTCTTTAAGTTTTGAAGGAGTTTCTGCTAAAATATCTGAAGATTTAATTTATCGTGGATCAGCAATTCCACTTGGCGATAATTCGGTAAACTCTTTTATTCTCAAACGTGGGTTTATGGTAACTTTTGCAATTAACACGAATGGAACAGGCAAAAGTAAAGTTTATATAGCCTCAGAAAAAGATATGGAGATTGATGCTCTTCCAATTGCTTTACAGGGGAATGTAAGTTTTATTCGAGTAGTTCCTTGGAATTGGGTAACCAAAAAAGGAACAGGGAAAATCCATGAACAAATAGATGCAGGTTGGTTTTACAATTGGAATTTGAATGAAAAAGCAAAGCCCAATTATGATTATGTCCCGATGGCTTGGGGAGCAAGTGGTACCTTTCCTGCAAATATTGACCAAATGATAGGGTTAAAAACCACAACTCATATTTTAGGGTTTAACGAATCAGATAATTGCTTTGGACAATCAGGGCAATTCAATAATTTGTGTGATCCTGAGGTAGCTGTTGCTTATTTTGAAAATCTTATGGGTACAGGGGTTCGATTAGGTTCACCAGCACCAAGGGAAAATGGACCGACAACATGGCTTCTTGAATTTAATCGAATAGCAAAAGAACGGGATGTAAGATTCGATTTCTTGGCTGTGCACTGGTATGATTATGGTAGTAATCCAAATAACACACCTAATGCGAATCCAGAAGCAATTTTTAATAGGTTCAAAAACTACCTGACAAATGTCTATAACATTTATCAACTTCCTATTTGGATTACTGAGTTTAATGCTAACGAAAATAGAAGTACAGCGATTCAAGAAGAATTCCTGAAGTTGGCTTTACCTTATCTAGAAAGTCTAGATTATGTTGAGCGATACGCGTATTTCCCACCTAATCCCGATCTTGCCGATCCTGCAAATAATCCAGAAACTTCAGAGTATACAGATGAAAATGGAAATTTAACTTCAATTGGAGAATTATTTCTTGCTCTTGAATCAAATCCATCTATACCAATGGATACCTACGCTTCACCAAATAATCTGGAGGGTTTGGATTTACCATTTGTCCCGAAACCTGTCAATTCGTTCGCTTTTGAAGCTGAATGTGGAGATTATTTAGGAAGCAAGTGGAATGTAATCCAAGATGAGAATGCATCCAATGGATATTATATCAGAGGAAATGTAAATAAAGAAGGTGAAAGTCCTATTGCCCAACAGATTCATTTTGAATTTGATTTAGACTCTGAAAGTGCTGATCAATATCGAGTTTGGATAAGAGCCAGAAATATGGGCGGAAATGGATCTATCAGGATTGCGGTCAATGGAAATGAACTCAGTCAAGTAATTCCATTTGTAGCCTCTTCATTTACTTGGTTCCAAATTCCACGGTTTTATGATTTGGGAGAAGGAAGGCACAGGTTAACTATTGAATTCCCTAATTCTAATATTTTGTTAGATCAAGTTGCATTCACTTCTGGACCGGCAGATTTCGATTTGTTTTTAAATGAAACAGGTTTCTGCATTCCAGATTCTCTTACTTGGGGATTGGTAAAGACAGATTTCACTGATTTTTTTGAAGCAGAAAATGGAAATATAGGTGCAGCTTGGGAAATAAAAAGTGCAGATAGGGCCATTAATGGCAAGTTTGTCACTTCTCCTTCAGCACAACAAAGCAGTATTGTCCCTCCAGGAAGTGATGGTTTCCTAACATATCAAATAACAGTAGAAGAAGCTGATGAATATGAATTTTGGGCAAAAATCCAGGCCTTTGATGAGGAAGAGTATAGTCTATGGATTTCAGTAGATGGTGAACCTTTCAGAAAGTGGCAGAATTTAGGAAATCCACTTTTTGAATGGTATTGGAAAAAGTTTCACCATAGTTACAACGAAGAAGATCGAAAATTTAGCTATTTCCTAACTGCCGGAAACCATGAAGTAAGGATAGGCTATGCTAGTGGAAATGTATCTATTGATAGGATAGCAGTTGCTAGTAAAGGTAAACTACCTGAGCAAATTGATCCTAATGTACTTCTTATCCAAGAACTTCTTGAATTTGAAGCTGAGTTTGCAACAATTTTAGGGAATGCAGTTATTCAAGGTTGTGAATTAGCATCAGAAGGTCAATATGTAAATATGGGAAATATTAATTCAAATGGAGTTAGGTTTGGGGAGATTATTGCACCTGAATCAGGACTATATGAATTAAATATAGTTTACTACAGTAAAGTAGCTAGAGCTTTCTCAGTGAGAGTTAATGGAGAAAATCCAATTCCACAATCTGCTGCTCCATCTGGACTTTGGTGTTTTGAAGGCGGGAATTCTGCTATTCATAAAATTGAAGTTATCCTTAAGGAAGGCCTGAATGTGATAGATATCAACCCTTTTAGTGGTGCAAGTCCTATTATTGACAAAATTAAACTTGAAAAATCAAAAAGAATTGCGCCTACTATGATCTCACTTGAAGCAGAAGAAGCTGAACTGATAGGTTCTATGCAAACACCAACTTGCGCTACTGCTTCAAATGGGCAGGTTGTTAACTTGGGCTCAAACATTAGTAATCAGATTAATTTCAGAAATATTAATATTAATAATGCTGGTATTTATAGTGTTGAATTTCATTATTTCACGCCAGTTCTAAGAAAAATGAGAATCATTACCAATGGTGTCGCTCAGACTGTCGACTTTTTGCCAACAGGTGCCTTTTGCTTTGAAGGGGGATCGCCTGGTACTCAAACCGTAGAGTTAGAATTGCAGGCTGGAGAAAATGTTATTCAACTTACACCTATTGAAAATGCCGCTCCTGTTATAGATAAAATAGTGATCACTAGTAACGAAGGTGGTCAAGAAATGATGCGAACTCTGAACGAACAAGAAGTAGAAGTAAATACATCTAGCCTTCTAGAATACAGTGAGTTCAAAGTATTTCCAAACCCTGTAAAAGCAGGTCAGTCTTTGACTATTCAGGTTCCTGGAGCAAGTAGTGAAGCAGTGCCAGTATATATGAGTTTGACTGATATGACTGGAAGGACAATCTATTCAAATGCAATGAGTAATACAGAGTCTCAAACTGTGACAATCAATAACTCACTTCAAAAAGGAATCTACGTAGTCCTGATTCAACATGGAAATCAGTGGTTTACTAAGAAACTTAAAGTGGAGTAAAATATAAAAGAGGGGGGAATCCCCCTCTTTTATATTTTAATAAGGTTCTAAAATAACTTGAAAAAATCCATGAAGATCCTTTTTCAATTTGTTCTAATACTTTTTCTTATTAGTTGCAAAACGTCCGCTTCATCAGAAAAAGTGATCAAAACTTTCCTATTAATGAATGAAAATGGGATGGAAATGAAAGTCACTAACTTTGGTGGAAGGGTGATGGAGTTGAAAGTTAAAAACAAGGAGGGCAACTTGACTGATGTTGTACAGGGATTCAATCACCCAGAAGATTATTTCATATTTGGAAACAGCTATTTCGGAGCGGCTATCGGGAGATATGCCAATAGGATCGCTCAAGCAAGTTTTTCGATCGGAGATTTTACCTATCAACTCAAACCAAATAATGGTTCTAACTTTCTTCATGGGGGTGAAAAAGGATTTCATAATGTCATTTGGAAGATTGTAGAAAAAGACCAAAGTCGGATAGTTTTAAAACATATCTCAAAGGATGGTGAGGAGGGTTTTCCAGGAAACCTAACGGTGATCATGACTTATGAACTTACTGAAAATGATGAATTTAAAATCACCTATACAGCTGACACAGATCAAGCAACTCCAGTGAATTTGAGCCATCATTCATTTTTCAATCTAAATGGCTTTGAATCTAATCAAATTGAAAATCATGAATTTGTTATCTATGCATCAAATTTTACTCCTGTGGACAGCATGATGATTCCATCTGGTGAAATCCAATCGGTAGAAGGAACTGTTTTTGACTTCCGGTCGCCAAAATCTATTCTTCCAGCTATTAATAATCCTGATCTGCAGTTGAGATATGCTCAAGGTTTTGATCACAATTGGGTACTGGATAAGAATGATGATCTTGAAGGAATCTCTAGAGCAGCATCAGCATATTCTCCAGAAACAGGAATCCGTATGGAAGTATGGACAAATCAACCCGGAATTCAATTTTATACTGGAAATTTTCTCAATGGAAATTTTAAAGGCAAAAATGGAGTGAGTTTTCAAAAGCGGTCATCTTTTTGCTTTGAGCCACAGGCTTTTCCAAATGCTGTCAATCAGAGTAAATTTCAAAATGTTATCTTGCAGCCTCGTGAGACTTATATCAATGAAATCATTTATGATTTTTCGATTCAATAAGTTCTTAAAACACCTATCAAATCCTATTAATACCAAAATCATGTCCCAAGTTTTCAATTTCGAAGATCATAGTCACAGAAGATATAATCCGTTTTTAGGTTCTTACGTGCAAGTTTCACCACACAGATCCAAAAGACCTTGGCAAGGTCAGCAAGAAAGTATCATAGCTCAAGAACAAATTTCTTATGATCCCGAATGTTTTCTTTGTGCCGGCAATAGAAGGGTAGGAGGAGAGCTCAATCCAGATTATCAAGACACTTTCGTCTTCACCAATGATTTTGGAGCACTGACAGCCGATATTCCCATAGGCTCGTTTGATGAAGGTGAATTTTTCAAAGCCAAAAGTGAGCGAGGTGTTTGTAAGGTAATTTGTTTTTCACCAGACCATTCAAGAACCATCCCCAATTTATCATTAGAGCAAGTCACTGCAGTGGTCAAGACTTGGAAGAAAGAATATGAGATTTTGGGCTCAATTGATTATATCAATTACGTTCAAATCTTTGAAAACAAAGGTGAAGTCATGGGATGCTCAAATCCTCATCCGCATGGACAAATTTGGGCTCAAGAAAGCATCCCTGATGAACCTTTTAAAAAGCAATTGAATTTCAAAAAATACCATGAAATTCATCAAACTAGTATGGTTGTGGACTATGTTCATGCAGAAATAATAAAGCAGAAAAGAATCATTGATGAAAATGATACTTTTGTAATCCTAGTACCTTTTTGGGCTGTTTGGCCATTTGAAGCTATGATTGCTCCTAAAGTTCATTTACCAAATCTCTCAGCTATGTCGGACAATCAGCTCAAAGATTTGGCAGATGCCTATAGTAAGCTAACCAAACGATACGATAGGCTTTTTGATGTTTCCTTTCCTTATTCTGCTGGCCTGCATCAAGCTCCTACTGATGGGCTAGAACATACAGAATGGGATATCCATATGGTCTTTTATCCACCTCTGCTTCGCTCTGCTACTGTGAAAAAATTCATGGTGGGTTATGAAATGCTAGCTAATCCACAAAGAGACCTTACTGCCGAAAAAGCGGCAGCAGTGTTACGCGATTGTGTTTGATAATCTGATTAGAAATATTGAAAATAGAATTCATGGTTCTTAGCTATAAAAGAATTCTTGGAAATCATAAATAGTAAAAATAATCAAGTATCAGAATTTATTACTTCAATAGCATTGTCTTAATTAAGGAGTAAATAGAAAATGTCTATGTTTGTGTTTTGTCTTAAATCCTGACTGAACATGTCATTCAAGCTGGGAGCGACCTAGTATTCTGGGCACTGGTTCTGTTTGCCTAAGGATAACTATATGCCTTTTCTTATCGATACAAGTGTATGGTGCTAGCTTTATTTTAATGGAAAACAGAGCCCACCTTGTAATGGGCACATCTCGTCAACTTAATAGTTGGTAAGACTGTCAACTCGTTCGATATGTTGTAATATCTAAAAATCTCGTTCTTGATAAGGTAAACCCTTTTTATTTTCACAGTATATTTTTAAGCTGTAAAGAAACATGGCCCAATTGTAATTGCACCAACGATAAAAATCAGTTCTCTCTCTCCAATCGTAGTGTTTTAGTAATACTGCCGTTGTATTGTCTTTCCTAGTTAATTCAAAAGACACTTTGGTTCCTATCCACTCTTCATCGGAAGCTAAACATTCCCAAACAATTTTGCTATTTTCTTTCAATTCCAGAGTTTTAAATTTAGTAATATAGCCTTCGTCAAAGTCAAACTCATTAATAAATCCAACTTCAGGTTTTACTTTTAATTTATTTGTCCACACTTGTCCTAAACCTTCTTCTGAAGTTAGGGCTTTATATACTGATTCAACAGGTACTTTTAGATAATTGATTTGCTCTATACTTTCCATTTTTATATGTTTTTATTTATTAAGACTCCTACTATTGACTGTCAAATAGGTTTCAACTACATATTGAAACGTAAATATCCAGTTCTGAGTCATTCCAATCTAGGCTTCTTTCATCATAAATTTCAAAGTCAAAACCAAATTTTCGCTGTATATCAGAATTCCTGATTTTCTCCCAAGCTTCAGTTATACAACCTGTCATTACACCTTTCGCTGTCACTTTTACATATCTTTGAGAAGGGATTTCTATTGAATTCAGGTTTTCAGGAATTACTGAGTTTTTAGCTACTTTACACCCTATAAAACATGAAAATGGTTTGGTGGTCAAAAGATTTGGATAATTAAATTCCCAATTCTCTTTTCTTTTTCTGAATCAAGTCTCCCATATCACTCAAATCTTTTACAAAACCAGATGCTTTTATAAATTCATTTTCCGTATTAAACCAATAGACTTTTTCATCCCCTTTAACTTTTAATTTATACAGAGGAGGGTAAACAAACTGTATGAGAGAAAGGGATTCCACCTCCATCCAATTTATTTTTCTTTCGTTCTCACCATTTTTAATGGTTACATTTTGGCCTCCTAATTTTACTATCACAAATTTATCCTTAATAGCAATAAATAGTGGGAAGCAAATTATTCCTATCTTTCCAAAAAATAATGTGGTAACGATATTTTGTTCCATTTTCTCACCATTTATCCAGAATAACTCCGGAAAGAACCAAGACAAAATGGACGTAATTGACAATATTATTCCCAAACCAAGAAATAGGTATTTCAGAAAGTAGTGAAATAGATTATTGCTTTCCATGGTTTTTCTTCTTTCTATGATCTGTTTATAAGATTTACGACTACATTGATCATCATTTCCTTTTCTTCAGGTTTACTTTCAGCAATTAACAAAGTCAAAGCGACCAATGCGTTTTCACTGATTCTTTTAGTACCATCTGGATAATACAAACTTTTGTTCTTTTCCAAATACCAAATGAATAGCCAGGCAGCAATTCTCTTGTTTCCATCTGAAAATGAATGGTTCTTAACCACGAAATATAAGAGATGGGCAGCTTTTTCTTCTAAACTTCGGTATAGTTCTATTCCATCAAATGTTTGGTCTATGGCTGAAATTGAACCCTTAAAGGATTGGTCTTTTTCATTTCCAAAAAGACTTGACCCACCGAATCTTTTCTTTAATTCATCCACAGCATGTTTTGCTTCCTCGTAGGTTATTCTAAAAGTTGCTTGGATCGGGGTATCGGATAAACTTAATCTTTGATGGTCATAATCATCCAGAATATCCAAAGCAGTCGAAAATTCAGCTAAAACTTCAAATATACCTTTAGTCTGATCGTCTGAACCAAGACTTTGGATTGTTCTATTAACAAGTTTTATTGTTTTTTGAAGTTCAAGTAACCTCTTTTCGTTAAACGTATAGCCTTTTACCAGATGATCTTTAATGATCTTGTTAGCCCAAATTCTAAAGAATGTACCCTTTTTGGAGTTGACTCGATAACCTACAGAAATAATCAGGTCCAAATTATAGATTTTTATCTGTCTCTTTACCGTTCTTTCTCCTTCCTGTTGAACTTGTGTAATTTTTGCACAAGTTGCCTTTTCATCCAATTCAGAGGTTTTGTAAATATTTCGGATATGCCTGACTATTGAAGTCCTGTCAGTGTCAAACAATTCAGAAATCTGATATTGATCCAACCAAAGGGTGTCATTTTCAAGAAGTACTTGAATAGTAGGTGCGCCTTGCGCCGATTGGTAAATTACTATTTCACCTGTTTGCTTCATAAGCTAAACTTTGATTGCTGGTCTTCAAGATACTTAATTTTGGCCTTTTTGAGTTCCTGAATCTCTTCATATTCCAAGTTTAATCCTAGGTAGGTAGAAGAGAGATCAATTCGGTCATAAAAAAAGTAGAGTTTGGATTAAATAATCTACGGATAAATTTAAATTTAACTGACTAGCAATAGAAGTAATTGTTATTAGCAGAATAAAACCCACATACATCAACTTAGAAGAATTTATGCTCCAATCAATTCCTTTAGAGGGGATAAAAATTTTTGCTTTGAATACAGGATGCTTCATTTGGTTCTCAGAATTGCCCATAACGGGATTCAGCTTGGAGACGGCGGGCATTTCGGAGCCGTTCTCTTCCAGCCTTCTCCTAACTTCTTAAAGATACTAAACTTTCTATTTACTCGGAACCGCCCGCTGGATCCAAGGTGATGTGTGTGCCTTGAATGGTGAATATAGGTCAAAAAGTTGACCGTTCCAACGGGTGAAAGTCCCTTAAGCGCGGGGGTAATCCCGATTCTCGGGACAGGCTGTCCCGAAGCCAAGCAAGTGTACCGATAGCTATCGGTATGGTTTGCCGTGAGGCATGCAGTGAAGAAAACCAGACTGCGGTGTCTGTACTGACGAACAGAGCCTGTCCCGAAAATCGGGAAACCATATACGGAGGCTACGAGGTCGGATGAGGTGGCACATCACACCGAAGTCCAAACCTTCCGCAAGGGAGGAAGTGCCGAAGTAGTAGATATGGCAGAGGACAAATCGAGAGATTTGGGCCAGGTATGTGGGGAGACACAAGGATATTCATCCGCCTGAGGCGGAGAGATCTTGGAATAGACTAGGTTTCTATGAGCCAAGAAGTCAGCCGAAGTCATAGTAGCTGGAGAAACGAGCAGGGACTGCCAAAACCATATCTCTGATGGTCTCATGGAACAGTGAAGGACTGAACATTGGATTACGTCCAAATTCGATAAGGAGCAACTTTTGGGGTAGCCTTATCTTAAGCAGGGCCGAGGGTTTAAAAATCTTCCTGTTGAAGATTTTAGCGAGGAGCCAGGTTGCGGGGAGGGTTAACACATTAAGTTATGATAGAAAAAGTACTCAACCGTAAGAACCTTTATAAAGCATACCGCCAGGTGGTGCGGAACAAGGGTTCGGCAGGGGTGGACGGCATGAAGGTCACCGAACTGCTTTCCTTTCTGGAAAGCAATAGGGACAGGATTGCTATATCCATCCTCAACCATACGTATGTACCCAAACCTATCAAAGGGGTTGAATCAAGCGGAGCGTATCATGAGCACCATTGAAAATTTATACAATTGCGAGTAAATACCCAAGAGTAACGGAAAGACCAGATTGCTTGGAGTCCCAACAGTAGTAGACAGATGGCTCCAACAGGCGGTAAGCCAAGTGCTGATGACCAAATACGAACTTACGTTCGAAGAGCACAGCTACGGCTTCCGCCCAGAGAAGAACATCCATAAGGCGGTAACACAAGCCCTGAAAAATAGGGCCAAGCGTAAAGAAAATGTCCCTTAGGACATTTTTAGCGAAGGAGCCGGGCTGCGGGTGGTATGGCTATCAGGATATAGTGGACATCGACATTAAGGGATTCTTTGACGAGGTTGACCACTCGGTTCTACTTCAATTGATCTACCAACGGGTAAAATGTCCGACTACCCTAAGGCTTATCCGAAAGTGGCTACGTGCACCAATCCAGATCAACGGGAAACTGCACAGGCGTAGAAAAGGAGTACCACAGGGATCTCCCATCAGTCCGCTTTTATCCAACATCCTTTTGGATTTACTGGATAAGGAACTGGAACGAAGAAACCTGAAATACGTCCGATATGCGGATGATTTCAGCATCTACACCAAGTCAAAGAAGGAAGCCAGAAAAGTGGGTAACGAGATTTACCTTTTTCTAAAGGAAAAACTCAGACTTCCCATCAACAGGGAGAAAAGCGGCATCCGAAGACCTTCCAATTTCGAAATGTTGGGTCACGCATTTGTTCCCACGTACCAAAAAGGAGTCAAAGGAAAATATCAGTTGGTGGTGAAGAAAAACAGCTGGGACTCACTGAAACGCAAGCTCAAGCAGATCACCAAGAAAACCAAACCCTACAGCTTTGAGGAAAGACTCAAAAAGCTGGTCCCGAAGTTTCGGGAGCGAGGATGGGTAAATAATTACCGTCTTGCCAGTATCTCAGCAAAGCTGAAATCACTCGATGAGTGGCTAAGAAATGCATAGCATTCATGAACACCTTTGAAAACAAACCAATGTGAATAAACCGACTTCGCTACTGTATTTGGTCCCGATAGCTATCGGGAGAAAAATCCTGAACGAAAACGTAAAAACCTAATCAGATTGGGAGTGGACCAAGACCATGCCTATGCATGGAAGGACTCAGCGTGAAGAAAACTTCCTGTGGAAGTTTTTAGCTGAGGGCCAGGCTGTAGGGGAGGTAGGAAAGGGGGGTGGGCTGTAGCCCAAAGTCCAATTCTGATCACTACAATAACTTTGTCACGACTAAGAAGAAAAGGGTATGAATCAATGCTTTCCTATTACCTCAAATCGCAACCTATAATCCAGTGAACTGGGACTGAGCGTAAAAAAATCTTCCAGTGAAAGATTTTAGCGAGGGGCCAGGATGCAGGGATGGTAAAGCCTGCCCCGAACTTGATTCGGGGAGACCCGTATCCCGAAAGCCTTCGGGAGTGGTGTGAGAGCCTCAACCTGAGCCAAATGGCTCAGGTCGGGCTACTCGATTGGCGGTTCGTTTTTTATTCCCACCCTTTAAAATTTGAATAAGTTTCATAGTCACATCCTGTATCGTAGTCCAACTGTTTTTTTGTCTTTCTTTCATAGGCTTCTTCTGGTAGACTTAAAAGCTCTTCAAAATCTATATCTTTGGGCATTTTCTTAGGGTCATTCAAAACCTTCTCGAAGAAATCCTTCCCATTGGCAATAGCGCAACATCTCACATAAAGGAAGTAGTCGCCCGAAAAATGTTTATTATCATCTTGATATGATTCTTCACCAATATTTCTTGCGTGTTCCCTTGTGTCAAGCAGATATAACTTATAAGCTAGCCTTTCCTTAAATTGCTTAATTTCAGAAACTTTCATTTTTGACAAGTAGTCTATTGCTGGCTGAATTTGGCTTTCTGATGTTTTTAAATCCCATTTAATTTTATCAATCACTGCCCAAAACAGTTGGTCTTCAATCATTTTTTTAGGCTTCATCTGTTTCTTTCTTAAATCAGCCCATCGTTTTTCAGATTCTATTTTTGCCTTTTCAACCTCCTCAATGAATTCTTCTTTTTCATTTTCCCATCTCCATTCTAAAAACATATTGTTTCCGAAATCTGGAGTAATTACACCTGAAAGTGGAAAACCTTCTTTTATTCCCTTTCTTCCATCTCCTAATTTGAATTCTAATGATAATTCAAATTCAGTAAGATGAAGATTGCCTAAAAATTCATATTCTTTTATTCTATTATACTTTTCATTGTCACTAAAGAATTCAATGCAATAATTATTGTTGTAGGAAAACCTGACACGACAAAGAATTTCCCTTAACCTAGAATCCGAAATTTTTGGCTTTTCAATATCAATATAGTTTAGGACACCTAGCATTAATGTACCACCTTCTGATTCGTCAAAAAATGACTTGCCTTTCCTAATCACTTTAAAAGCTCCAAAAAAGTCTCTTTCAAGTTTGGTTATAAAAATGTCTCCTTCTTTTACTTGCATCGTCTATTTTTAAAATGGCCGCCAACGTTTTGCAGCTACCCGAAGGTGGCGATTTCGAAGCACTTCACTTTCAGTTAAGCACAAACTTTGATAGAAGCACAAAGCTTGATTTAACCACTGAACCGCCACTTTTGGGTAGGTGCTGTTGAACTGACACCCTACGGGTGAGCGATTTACCTAAATTCTGCTTATTTTTAGTTATATCAAAATCTTTCATCATGAAAACTCAAAAAAAACACGCTGGGCACCGTAGCCCTTAATGATTCTGCCCAAGGGTATTTGAATAAGCTGGCTTCTTTCCTTGAAGCTAAGGCCTATTCCCCCATGACCATCCGCAACTATATGGCCGAAATGCGCTATATTTTTGCTTATTTCAATCACCTTAATCCTGAGCAGCTCACCCAAGATCACATCGCCTCCTACATCAACTACATCAAAAAAGAACATGGCGTAGGTAGGGACAAGTGCCGCATGACTGCCCAAAGCTGTAGCTTCTTTTTCAAACACATTTTGCCTTCTCCTTATGTTGTTCCCCATGCACTCTATCCCCGAAAGGAGTTCAGGCTTCCTGAGATTCTCACCCAAGAGCAGATCAGCCATGTAATCCAATCTACTACCAATATAAAGCATAAAGCCATCATTGCTTTGTTCTATGGAACAGGGATCAGGTTGAGCGAACTTCGGTTCTTGGAGATGAAACATATTTCTCGGACAGACATGCAACTCAAGGTAGTAGCGGGAAAAGGTAGTAGGGATAGGTTTACCATCCTTCCAGCTGCTGTGCTTCCTCTACTCGAAGCATATTACAGGGTACACAAGCCGAAAGTCTTTCTCTTTGAAGGACAGACTTCAGGCAAAGCCATGAACGACCGCTCCATACAGCATGCCATCCGCATGGCCATGAATCAGGCGGGCTTTGAACAGTATGGTTTTTCTGCACATTCTATCAGGCATTCCTTTGCTACACACCTCTTGGATGCCGGTACGGACATCCATACCATCAAGCAGCTTCTTGGACATTCCAAGATAGAGACTACCATGATCTATCTCCACCTGACCAAGCAGCGCAGGGATAAACTCGTCTCTCCACTTGACCTGCTCAGTATTGGAAACTGATGTTTCTTTCCAGTCCTTGTTCAGGCATCAATCCATCTCCAACTTCAATCCTTACAGCAGAGCGGTTTTCGCCGATCTTGCTGCCTGTCATACGGCTGCAAAAGGGTATCACCTCAGCAGGTGCGATGATCAGCAATGTGGAAACATCAACCATCGCTACCATTCCTGCGGTAACAGGCACTGCCCCAACTGTGGAAGCATGAAAAGGGATGCCTGGATTGAGAGTAGAATGGACGAACTCCTACCTACCGCCTATTACCATATCGTCTTTACCCTGCCACATGAACTCAATCCAGTATTCATGGGTAACAGGGCTAAGCTATTCGACCTTTTGTTTCTGGCAGCTTCCCAAACCCTGCTCAAGCATGCAAAGATGCCCGAATACTTAGGTGCTGAACCCGGCATTACAATGGTGCTACACACTTGGGGTCAAGATCTTTCATTCCATCCACATAGCCTGTCCCGAGCATCGGGATACACTGCATCGTCAGTGCTGGAGGATATGACGGACAGAGATGGGTAGATGCCAAACGCAAAAACAACAGGTTTCTTTTTCCACAGAAAAGTATGGCAAATATGTTCAAAGCCATCTTCATGGAAGGGCTGGAAAAAGACTGTTCACTCAGCTGGACTGGAAGTAAAAACAGCGTACTGAAAGCCATCAGGTTCAAAAAATGGAACGTCTATGCCAAAGCTCCTTTCGGTTCGCCTGACAGGGTAGTGGAATATCTTGGACGTTACACACATAAGATTGCAATCACCAGACACCGAATCCTTGAGGTCAACGCAACACACATTAAGTTCAGGTATAAAGACTACGCCGACGGTTCCAAAACAAAACAGATGTGGCTTACTCATCAGGAATTCCTTCGACGGTTTGAGCAGCATATTCTGCCAAAAAGGTTTGTCAAAATCCGCCACTTCGGATACCTGAGGCTACAAGGGAAAACTGAACGGTTGGCACTGATACGGTCGGCACTCAATATGCAACCAGCCAAACCCAAAGTCATCATCCCATTCCAGATCAGAATGTTTGAAAAATACGGCAGGGATATTCACAAATGCCCTTGATGCGATCATGGAAGAATGGAAACCATCTTTGATACTAGGAACAGATCTGCCAGAAAACAAAAATCTTTTAAACACAATCCTGCTCCTTCTTGATCGAATTACAGGATCCAAGAAATCAAGGGTTGGGTCCAAGACATGCTGAAAAATTAAATCCCCAGATGTTGGGTGGGGGAAGTCATGCCCAAAGCTAAGCAAAAACTCCCAAAGTCATCGAAAAACAGAAACAACCGCTTCCTAAAACCCTCAAATCAACCTACTATTCCACCTAGCAAACACTTCACCCTGCGGATGTCAGTCAACAGCCACTAGCCAAAATCCCTGATAGATGAATGCATCAATCAGGGATTTTTTTGAGGGCTTTTGGCTAGTGGGCTAAATGTTAGCGGTTCGGGCTCTTCTTCAGTCGTTATGTTTACATTTATGTTATTCAATTTCGGTCATTTAATTTTACTCCAAGTCTATCCGAAAGTCCTTTCACATATTCTTTATGTCCGTTTTTGATTTCAATGTTGTCATAATAGTCTTGAAATAATTTCTCAGCTTTTGCTCTGTCCCTGTGAAGTTCAATTAATGCAACGTCCAATTTTGCTCTTGGTGAACCACCTTCTAAATCTCCCAAATTTCTGCAAATCTTATCTCGGTTTTCAAAGTTGTCAAGCCAATCAAGTCCGTGTGAACTTAGTCCGTCAATAACTTCTTTTGCTGTTTTATTATTATCGTCTGAAATTGTCCACCAATGGTCTTGTTTAATAGTCAAATGGGTCAGCCTTTCTCTAATTTGGCAGTCATAGTCTTGATAAATGTCTTTTGGTTTATTGTGGCTTTCAAGTTCATAAATCTCTTTAACCATAACTCCTAAATTGATTGTGAACTTGCCATAATAGTTTTCCCTAAATCCTGGGATTACATACTTGTCGCCAAATTCGTATCTACCGCTCTGGATATTGATTACTTGATAAATTCCGTCTTCTGTCTGTCTATTAAACGTTCGCCCCTTTTTCTTAAATCCTAAAGGTTTCAAGAAATGATAAATTTCTCTTTGTATGCTGTCCAAATGAGATTTCATCTCGTCCTTATTAGGCAAAGTCTGTTTCCCTGATTTCTCGTCAGTCAATTTTGAGTTGTTTTTTAAGAAGTCAAAAATTCCCATTTGTTGTTTCTCTTCTATTTTTGGTGTCGTCTTTTAGCCTGACCGCTAACGTGTCGCAGATAAGAAACGTGGGGCGTTTCGGAGCGAATACCTGTCTGTTACAACAAAAGTTTGTTCGAGGCACAAACCTTTCTTTTACCACTGACCGCCCCATGTTTTCTTAGGTGCTGTTGGCACACGTTTTATTTATTATTTTATTACAATCGTTTCATTCTTCTTTTTAAAGAGGCTTTCGTCATTGAACTTTTCACGTCCGACAATTGGATCTAATCCAACAATTTTTACTCCATATTCAACAGGATCAGACATTTGTATGGCAGTCGTTCCTGTCCAAATGACCGCAGTTGGTTTGTACATATCTCCATAAAAGAAGATTTCGAAATAGTAGTCTTTTCCAGGTTCTGGCTTGAAAGTTATTGATTCGTCAGTTTCCTTGTTCATCAGTTTATACAAACCAGAAACTGTTACAGAATCTCGAGTCGAGACTTCATAAATTAGTCTTTGTGCATTTTTTAGCTTTCCAATGACTGAGTCGTTCGTTATTACATTCACTTTCACCCACTTTCCATAAAGTCGATCTGTTCTAAAAAAATGTAAAGTAGATGATTCATATTCTTTCTGAGCATACGATTGACTAATAGCCAAAAGACTTAGAAGAAATGTAATTATAATCGGTTTCATATTTTTCTTAATGTGTGCCAACGTTTTGCGTGTATGAGAAGTAGCGGATTAAAAGGCACTTCACTTTCAGCTTGGCACTGACTTCTATTAAAAGCACTGACCTTTGATTTAGTACTAAACCCGCTATTTTTCATACACGCTGTTAGTGGTTGTTATTTTTTTTCCATTTTTAAATTCATTTTGTCCATCTGAACCGATTCCGTTCATTCGATTTATTATAAAACTATCAGATTCAGCGTCTTCAAGAACAGAAGTTTTATAATACACTCTGTATTTATCTTTCGAATAGCCTAAATCTAATATTTCAAAAGTTTCATATTCAATATTCTCTAGTGCTTGTCCTTGATAGTAATATCTATTTTTATCTTTTTGCCATTGTGAGTCAACTATTTTAAATGTTTCAGAATGACTGTTTTTAATCCGTTCTTTTCCTTTAAATGCAGTTTCATTATCCTTTCCATAATGACAACCTAAATATTCAAAAGTCAATGGGTCTGCTTTGAAGATAGTATCTCGATAAAATACCGCATTATCTTTAATTTTATATGTGTTACAAAATCCAATATACCCTGCTTCTTTTCTTTTTTGATTCTCTAATATTCTGTCTTTTTTAAATTTCTGGGATGAATTATATTGGTCAATAAAAAAGTAAGAAAGGCTACTAATCATCAATATTGGCAGTGCATATCCTACAAGATTATATTTTTTATAAAGTCTGGCATTCAGTTCAAAAAAAAGAAACAAATAAAGAGGGTATAAATTTACTCCGAAAAAAAGTAACCAAACTAACATTGGATTTGCGTTAGGGTCATCAAAAAAGAATATTGACATATAAAATATCAATGGCCAAAAAAGTGTTGGAATTAGAATAATCCAATTCATCAACTTAAATTTCCTTGGTAATTCTTTCGAAAATGATATTAATTTAAATTTCTGCATACGTTTTTATAATAACCACTAACGTTTTGCGTGTATGAGAAGTAGCGGATTAAAAAGCACTTAACTTTCAGTTTAATACTGACTCTTATTAAAAGCACTAACCGTTGATTTAGCACTGAACCCGCTATTTCTTATACACGCTGTTGTGGTGTCGTATTTTTTAATTCATAAATTTTGTCATTATTCCCAATTGCAATAGCATAAATCCGCTTATTATCATTGCAAAAATTGCAAATTTCTTTATATCACTCAATTCTCGTCCTTCCTTTAAAATCAGTCGCCTAAAGTCAGACGAAATCAGACTAAAAAGTGCAGTCAAAAATAAAAGTCCAATAGCTGTCAAAACACCATTTCCAATTGGAAATCCTTCTCTGTCGCCAAGAAAAAATGGAACGATGTCGGTTAGAAAAAGTAAGTTCCATACTACTATTGCTCCAATGGCAAATCCTTTTTTAATAGGAAATCCACCTTTCGATTGTTTTTCTATTATTGTTCTTTCAATCTTCTGATTTGTTTGATTTTCATTACTTAAAAATCCCGTTTCCTTAATTTGTCGAACGACAGAGTTTGGGTCTTTAAAAGTCCAAAAAATAACTCGTTCTTTATAGTTAGCAACTTTGTGATTTATTTTTATTCCTTGTCCAATTATTGGAATCATTGTATAAGGTTCGATTGAAATAATGTCGGCTGGTTGAAAGGTCAGGTTACCGACAATAGAAGCATTTAATTCCAATCTGTCCTTATTCACTTTTAGAGTCGCAAATGGAATTGACGCATTAGCCATTCCAATTCTTGCTCCACCTGTTAATTGTAATTCGTTCATTTTGTTTTTAGTCGGTTTTTCAATATGCACCACAACGGTCAAGTATAAGCGTAGTGCGGGATTTCGGAGCAATTCACTGTCCGCCCACCACAAAGTTTCTTAGGAGCAAAAATGCTCAAATTTAGCAGTTCAGCCCGCATTACGCTTATACAATGTTGGCGGTAGTTTTTTTTATTCAATTCTCCTTAATACCCCCTTTAATTTTGCTTCAACTCCAAGATTATCAAAAAGTTTTTCAGTCAATGTTAATGTCTTCTTGAAAGCTGTTTTAATATCTGTCGGATCTAATTCTGATGTTGTCTCCTGAAATAACGAATACCAATCTGGGTCTATGTCTTTTTCCAAGCTTTTTGTTGGACTTTCCCAATGTTTGGTTTGGTATGTTTCAATTCTTATTAACCAAAGTAAATATTTTTGAACATTTGATAAGCTTTGGTAAGCGTGAGCAAATTCCTGTCGTTTAATTAAGTTGCTTGTTGTAAGTAAAACATTCAACAATGATTGGCTCAACCACAGGATATTTTCATTTGTTGTTCGATCAGGTACTTTAGTTTTTATTTCTTTGAGCGTGTTAGTCAATAAATCTTCTTTATCTACTAAAATCATCTTGTCAAAGTCGCTAAACTCTACCAAACCGTCCCACGATTTGATAACTTCCATTTGGTCGTTTGTCAAAAAATGAAACTCCCCCCTTATCATATTTTCAAAAATGGCAACTTCACTTCCATACTCGTTGGTAAAATATAATGCCAAAGGATGAATTTGGCTTACCCAATTTTCAGCGGAAAAATTTTCTTTATCCTTCAAGAAGATGTAGAATTCAATATCTGAATATTTGTCCCCTTCATTTTTGGTAAATGACCCGTACATAAATACGGCAGAAATATTTTTATCATTTTGAGCTATTGACTTTGTTTTGTCAATCATTTGTAACTGTGTCATTTTCTAATTTTTTAATATTAACAATCGCCCTTTCTACTTTGCGTATTAAAGGATATTTCAATTCTTATTCTATCTTACAGTTACTTATAGCTTCATTTTCTTGAATGTTTTTCGTTGTTAATTGTTTCTTCAAATTACCGCCAACGGTCCTCAGCTTGGAGACGGCGGGCATTCGGAGCCGTTCTCTTCCAACCTGCTCCTAACTTCTTAAAGATACTAAACTTTCTGTTTACTCGGAACCGCCCGCTGTATCCAAGGTGATGTTACCTGCTGGCTTCTTTTTGTTCAACTAGCCAAATCAACAAATCATCATTATCGACAATACTCCATGAATGAGGGTGTCTATTATTATAAGGTTTTCTATATCCCTTGTTATTCGTTACTATTAACTCTGCTCTGTTATTTCCAAGTCTGTTAAGCTCGTTTATCATTGCTGAACAATCAGGTCCGTTGATATTAGAAAAATCAAAATTCCTTTCTTTAAGCCACCAGTCTACATCAGGCTCTGTATAAATTCTTAAAGGAATATTTCCAAACTTTTTCACCGCTGTTTGATTATGGTCAGAGAATGAATATGGAGAAATATCATAGAAATGTGATATAGACGTTTCAGGTGTACCATTGAACTCTTTCTCAATTCTTTGCACCATGTATACATTTTCTTGACTCGGTTCTTTATCAAGAGAAAGTCTAATATCTCTCTTACTAGAATTATAAAACCTTTCAAAATCCAAAGGAGGGTCAACGGCAAATACTGCGACTGGTTTAACTATTGCATCCTGTGCGTATTTTATTGCACAACTTCCACCAATAGAAAATCCTCCAATGTAAAATGGAAGTCCTGATAGCTTGTGCTTATTTGTTACATCTTGAATTATATTATTCAACGACTCTTGGCTTAGATTATCAACTCCAAATGATTGAACACCATCATGGAATGTTGGGATAATTGTTAACAACCCTTTTTGGGCAGTTTTAATAGGCAAATCGGTTTGCTCTAAGGTTCTTTCCGCAGATTGTCCAAATCCAGGAATTATAAAGATTAATCCAGTAATTGGTTTATTATCTGGATAAATAATGGTGTAATTATTTCGTGTTGAGTCACTTTGGTCCAAGAATACAACCTCAATTTTTTGACCAAACACATTAATTAGAAAAAAACAACTTAATAGAGTCAATTTAATTTTTAGCATAGTTTAGTTTTTTTGCTTGCAGGTAACGGTTAGTATATGAAAAGTAGGCGATTTCGAAGCACTGAACTTTCGGTTAAACACAAAGTTTGATACGAGCCAAAAGCCTTGGTTTTATTACTGTTTCGCCTATTTTTTATATACATTGTTACCCACAGGCTTTTTTATTCTTTTTAATTCAGAATTTTTATTATCTTTGCAACTTCAAAAATGGCAAATACAATTACAATATATAATTTCAATCTTCCTGCGGTTACTCCGCCCTGAAATTTAGTGCTTTTTTTCTCCGCCCTCTTTTAGAGGTAAACTTACTAAAATCTATTTAAACAAACTGACGTCATTGGTATTATTGCCAAGTGGACTCGCTTTTTAACAAAAATATTAATGAATAAATACGCACGACTTTATCGTCAAAAATCAAAACAAGAATATAAAAAAGTAATTAACTTATTTAGTAAAAGTTCTGAAAAAAGTGCCAAAACAGAGATTTTATCGGGCTTAACAGTAGCTTTGGCTTTAATTCCTGAAGCTGTTGCTTTTGCTTTAATTGCAGGATTATCTCCGCTCACAGGTCTTTATGCAGCTTTCGTAGTTGGATTAATCACGTCAATTTTTGGTGGACGACCTGGAATGATTTCAGGTGCAACAGGTGCTGTTGCGGTGGTAATTGTGGCTTTGGCTATTTCTCACGGTCCCGAATATATATTTGCAACTGTAGTCTTGGCAGGTATTATTCAAGTTCTGGCAGGTGTATTCAAATTGGGTAAGTTAATGCGATTGGTTCCACATCCTGTAATTTTTGGATTTGTTAATGGTCTGGCAGTCATAATATTTATGTCGCAACTCGACCAATTTAAAGATGCGTCAGGAAGTTGGTTAACTGGTCAGTCGATGTACATTATTTTAGGGTTGGTCTTGCTAACAATGCTAATTATTTGGGGATTGCCAAAATTGACCAAAGTTATTCCTGCTTCTTTAGTTGCCATTCTTGCTGTTTTTGGGATTGTTGTTGGATTTGGGATTGATACAAAAACCGTTGGTGATATTGCATCTATCCAAGGTGGTTTTCCACCGTTTCACATTCCAAGTGTTCCTTTCACCTTTGAAACATTTGCTTTGATATTTCCATATGCTGCAATTATGGCTGGTGTAGGATTGATAGAGAGTTTACTAACGCTCAATATTATTGATGAAATTACCGAAACACGTGGAAGAGGGAACAAAGAAGCTGTTGCTCAAGGTGCTGCAAATATTTTTTCAGGTTTCTTTTCTGGAATGGGTGGTTGTGCAATGTTAGGGCAAAGTCTTATTAATATTTCCAATGGTGCAAGAGCAAGGCTGTCTGGAATTGTGGCTGCTGTGGCACTATTAGCATTTGTAATGTTTGGTGCTGGTTTGATTGAGCAATTACCTATGGCAGCTCTTACAGGTTTGATGATTATGGTCGCAATCGGAACTTTTGAGTGGGCAAGTTTGAAGACTTTTAATAAAATGCCTAAATCTGATATTTTCGTTATGGTTGTCGTAACGCTGGTTACAGTTTTCTTGCACAATTTGGCTTTAGCTGTTATTGTCGGTGTTATTATAGCTGCATTGGTTTTTGCGTGGGATAATGCAAAACGTATTCGAGCAAGAAAGTCGATTGATGAGCAGGGAATTAAGCATTATGAAATCTATGGGCCTTTATTTTTTGGTTCGGTAACAATGTTTAACGAAAAGTTTGATATTCTGAACGACCCACAGGAAGTCATCATTGATTTTAAGGAAAGTCGCGTTGTTGATATGTCAGCGATTGAAGCCCTTAATAAAATTACAGAACGTTATTTAAAAGTCGGAAAAAAAGTCCATTTGCGTCATTTAAGCCCTGACTGTATAACGCTACTACAAAATGCTGATGAAATTATTGATGTTAATATAATTGAAGACCCTAATTATAAAGTTGCAGTCGATAAGGTTTAAGGTTTACGGTTGTTTTTTCAGCTTGTGGGTAACGGTTTCGGGCTTGGCGAAGGTGGCGATTTTCACCACAAATGTTGATGCGGAGAACCAAATTTTGATTAACCACAAATGTGTCTGCGGAGCACTGAACCGCCACTTTTGCCAAACCCGTGTTATGTGCATACCCTTTATTATCCTTTGTTTTTCCTGTGAAATTTATACCCTAAACCAATTGTCCACACCCATTTGTCTGTGCTGTCGAAGTGAAAAAATGGTGCAATTAAAGCAAAGTTTTTATAGTCAATTCTTGGGGAAACTCCAAGTTTAGCACCTGTCTTTCCGTCCTTAATGTAGAAAGACGGTAAAGCACCAACACCCACTTTCCAATTGTCATTCAGTCTTAACATAAGACTTGGTCCGCCAACATTAAATGCGTAAAAGTCATTGCCTGCTGCAAAACCAAACATTCCTTCTAAACCAATATCCCATTTTGGATTTTCTTCTTCCTTTTTCACTTGTTCTTGGGCGTATGTCAATGTTGAAATGAGAAATGTCAATCCAAGTATTATTGCTTTTTTAAAATTCATTTCTCTTTTGTTTATATAGTAAGTTTTAAAGCATTGTCCAACCTGTTTGCAGCGTTGTCCCAATTGATGATGTTAAATAGATTGTCAACAAAATCGGCTCTTTTATTTTTGTATTTTAGATAATAGGAATGTTCCCAAACGTCAATTACGAGCAACGGAATAACGCCCCATTGAGTTAGTTTTTCGTGATTTTCGCATTGTAAAATTGTCAACTTGTCGGTATAAGGTTGATAGCCTAAAATTCCCCAACCATTTCCGTCAACGTCTTTGGAAGTCTTGGCGAGATACATTTTCAGTTTGTCGTAACTGCCAAAATCTTTTTCAATACGTTTGAGCAAGTCTCCTTTTGGGTCGCTCTTTTTGTTTGTGAGGTTAGTCCAAAAGATGGAATGAAGAATGTGAGATGAAAGGTGAAAAGCCAATTTTTTTGTCCAAAAATCAACGGTTTCAAGATTATTGTCGTCCAATGCTTTTTTAATCATCTGCTGGTCTTTGTTTGCACCTTTTACCGCTCCACCGTGATGAAAGGTATAATGCAAATGCAAAGTTTCTTCGTCCATATATGGCTCCAAATGATTATTTGAATATGCCAAAGGTTGATGAATAAAGTTGCCGTCTTTGTCCACCAACTTGTCAATCGTGTTCTCGGTCAGGTTTTGGGCAAATGCTGATACTGACGGAACAAGTGTTGCTCCGCCAAGTATCAGTCCTGTTTTTAGAAAGTCTTTTCTGTCCATTTTTTATATGTTTAATATTTGTACTGTCGTCTTTTAGGGTTGCACATAACTTTTATATACCCCTGATAAAAATCAGGCTTAGCTATATCTATGTAGTTAGCTAAGCCTGTTTTTTTAGCCTTTTTCATCAGGAATTATTAAAACTACAACTTTTTTACAAATCATCAAATGGAGACCAAACTTTTTGTAAGGAGCGAATACTTACATGGGTATATATCTCTGTGGTCTTACTAGAATTATGTCCAAGCAACTCCTGAATATGTCTCAAATCTGTACCACGTTCCAATAAATGTGTTGCATAGGAGTGACGTAACCAGTGTAGGGTAACAGGTTTTTTAATCCCTGACTTTACTAACGCTTGTTTTAGTACACTTTCCAAACTCTTTTCACTGTATTTACCTTGAGACTTGTGGCCTTCAAATAAGTAAATAGTTGGCTTGTAAGCTTTAAAATATTCTCTTAGCAATTCAATAATTTTTGGTGATAATGGAACCACCCGGTCTTTCTTTCCTTTGGTTTGTCTGATAATTAAAATATTTCTCTTACTATCGATATCCATTATTTTTAAATTCAACAACTCGCCTCTTCGAAGTCCACAGGAATAAATGAGACAAAGCATCGCTCGGTGCTTAAGATTCTGATGACTATCTAAAATGCTTTTAACTTCCTCTTTACTCAACACATTGGGCAATAACTTCTCTCTTTTCGGTCTATAAACTATTTCTGGGTTAAACTTGATACCTCTTCTATTTTGAAAAAATAACTTGATGCCATTTACCACTTGGTTTTGGTAAGAACTCGAATAGCCTCTAGCTAAAATATACTCCTTGTTGAATTTCTCAAGGTCTTCATTTTCAATTTCGACAATTGCTTTGTTTTCTAAAAATCTTAAAAATATGATGACAGCATCCTTATAAGTTTTGATCGTACTTTCACTGTAACGTTTATTTCGCATCCAATCTTCAAACTTATTAATCTCAATTTCCAGTGATGCTATCAAAGGAGGTAAAACTGGTTGAGCTTTTGGAATCTCTACTTTCTTCAATTGAGAATAATCTAACCACACCTTACCTTTGAAAAATGTGATTAGTTCCGTTAGTCTATTATCAGCGTAGCTCACCCACCAAACTTTCTTCTTGATATCCCAATTACACCCTGGAAACTGCTTCACCAGCTCCTTTAATTCAAAATCATAAGGAAACTCAATCCTAATGATAGGGTTCTTTCCGATACAGTCATTTTTCAAATCCAGCTTCTTCATAAAAAATCACTTTTAAAAATTCATTGACTCAATTTAATAAAAAATAAATCAATACCTATCTCTTAATCCTCCTTATCAAGCTTTTTAAGATTTATTATCTCGTCTAGTTTGCATGCTTAATAATTCATTTGGCACGAACTTAATGACTTTATAAACTAATGAAACCTGAAAGATATCCATAGCGCTCTTTTGTGTCCAAAACAAATCCAGTCATGATAAAAATAAAAAAGGCTTTAGCCAAAATACTAGCTAAAGCCTTTTATCTATTAATGATCTTAAAATCTTCCAATCTCTACACCAACTTTTCTCTAAAAAACTTCACCGTTCTTTCCCATGCCAATTTGGCTCCTGCTTCATCATATCTAGGAGTGGAATGATTGTGAAATCCATGATTTAATCCTTCATAAAAGTGTACTTCATAAGATTTACCATTGGCTTCTAATGCTGCTTTGTAAGCTTCCCAGCCTGCATTGACACGGGTATCTAATTCAGCGAAATGCAACTGTAAAGGTGCATTGATAGCTGGTACATCCTCTGCTGTAGCCTGACCGCCATAGTAAGGTACGGCAGCTTTGAGTCCTGGAATGCGAACTGCCATCATATTGGATATCCATCCACCAAAACAGAAACCAACCACACCGATTTTGCCATTACAATCGGGATGATTGCTCAAGTAATCGTAGGCGGCAATAAAATCCTCGAGCATTTCATCCCTGCTTCTCTTAGCCTGCATGGTACGGCCTTCATCATCAGTACCTGGATAGCCACCAAATGGCGTCAATGCATCAGGAGCAATGGCCACAAAACCATCCAATGCACACTGATGTGCTACATCTTCGATATAGGGATTAAGGCCTCTGTTTTCATGCACCACGACAATTCCCGGAAGTTTGCCCGTCATTCCAGCTGGCTTGGTGAGCAAGGCTTTCATTTCACCAGCTCCTTTTGGAGAGTTGTAAGTGATGTACTCCGCTGCAAATCGCTTATCATTCAAGTCAAATCGCTTGGCTTGCACATAGTTTGGCATCAAAAAACTCATCAAAGCAGATACAGTAATTCCTCCTGCCGTGTATAAAGAAAGCCTTTCTACAAACTGTCTCCTGTCAATTTTACTATGCACATATTCGTCATAAATGTCAAATACGTCCTGATTGATGTCTTCTTTCTTAAGTGGTTTCATGTGACAAATTTTTACTTTACAATTTATTAAGCACAATTTAGAAAAACTGTTTTCATTCAACCCAACAAATACATGAATGGTATATATCGATGTGTTGAGATTTACCTTTTTATGATAGAATGAGCTTATTTAATCTATTTGACATTTATTGATACTATATATTATTGATACTAGATATTCATTGATATTGGATATTTATTGATATTGACGATTAGCAACCGAATGAGCCAATAAATTGATTTACTAGCAAAGAAGCGTATAATCAGGTTAGATATTAATAGATACTGGATCCGCCACGGCGGACGAGTTATTTATTGATATTGACATCAAACAACCAATATCCCTAAATACCCCTATCAAAATATTTCAACCATATTTCCACTTTATATCTACCATATTTCAAAAAAGCATCCCAAAAGACAATATCAATAATTATCTACCAATATCAATTAAATATCCTAAACACCGTCCATGATCCCAAAATAAAAGTAATCAGCCAAATCAAACCTCCTATAATATTCATAGATAGGTTATTTACACTATTTTTCATGATTGATTTTTTATTGACTAACCAGAGTATATAGGCACTTAAAATAGGGAGGAGGATACCATTGGCAATTTGGGCTGCTGAGATCAGTTGTACAGGCTTGATACCAAGAGAAGAGAAAACTAGCCCCAATCCAAGGATGAGCAAGATACCACCTCGCATATATTTGCCTTGGATTGATTTTGGCCAACCGAAGATATCACATACTACCAAGGAACCTGCCAAGGGCGCTGTGATGGCAGAGGTAATCCCTGCTGCAAATAATCCGAATGCGATCAAATATTTGGCATATACTCCCACACCCATCTCCAAACCTTTGGCCAAATCAGCGGCATTGCTGACCGATAAGGCATCAGACCCAGCAGCTGTAATCACGATGGCCATAGACACAAGACCACCCAAGATTACGGAAACAAGCGTGTCAACACGAATGTACTTCAGATCAGAGACTGCCTGCCACTTTTGACTAATCAATGATGAATGAAGAAAAAGGTTATACGGAACCACCGTAGTACCTATCAATGCAACAATGCTAAAAATATTGGATTGATCGATTCGTGGCACAAATCCAGCAGCAACTTTTCCAATCTCAGGCATCATAATGATTGCGGTAAATAGAAATGCCAAACTCATCATGATCACCAAAGCGGTCAGTACCTGCGTAATTTTCTGAAAATTACCCCATAGCAATAGGCTCAATGCAATCAGTCCTATACTCATGTTGAGTAGGTTGATTTGGATTTGACCAAAGTTCAGTAGGGGCAAAGTCAAGAAAAGCTCCATGCCCATTGCACCTCCGGATATATTACCAGCTTCATAAGCTGCATTGCCTAGCACGATCGCAAAAAGAATAATGCCTAATGAAAAATAGCGTAACAGTCCTTTGGATAACGTAAAGGTGATGACACTCGCCAAACCTTGTTGGGTAATCAAGCCAATCCTAGCTGCCATCTCTTGGAGTACAGATGTCGCCACAATGGACAGCGCTAAGGCCCAAAGCAGCTCATAGCCAAAATTAACCCCAGCCAAAGTACAGACGGTCACCGTCCCCGGCCCGACAAAGGCCGCTGCCACCAGTGGACCTGGTCCTAAATATTTTCTCCAACTCATGGATTAGCTTGTTGTAAGGCATAGATGGCAAAGCTCCCCAGCCAATGCGTACCTTCATAATTGTCATCTACAATAGCAGGGAGGGAATAGCTCACATGAGCATTGGCAATGGGAATCAAATGTGCAAACTGATACGGATAAGCACTAGCCAAGCCATAGATACACCAAGCCCTACTGAAATTCAATCCATCTAAATGGACTAGTTTTCCATCAGTTCGGTCACTTACTTTTCCAGGTTCTAGCGAAAAGTTCTTCTGCAGTAATTCTGGCATGAATTTCTTGATCCATACTTCAAACTCCTCCTTTTCCAAGACTTTGCGCATAATATCTATTTCTTGAAAACAAGGCGAAAGGAAATCATAGCCACTAGGTTCCCATGCGAGTGGGCAGCCCTCATCTTCCATAAACCAATCCTTGGCTCGCTGGCGGATCATTTCTACCAGTTCTTTTTCATTCAAGGTCAAGGCATAATCATAAGCGAAGGACAAGCCAAAGGCGATATTGCTATGCTCACCAACACGAATAGGGTAGATCAGTTTGGGTAAAAAGTCCAAGTATTTTTTGACCATCAAGTCCGTCAATGGCTGCAAGTTCTTCTCCAGTTCCCTTGCCACAGGATCTTCCCAAAGATGCAGTTCCTCAGCCAATTTCAATACCCAAGCCCAACCATAAGTCCTTTCAAAACTTGAGTTTTGAGGTTGGAAAAAGTAATTGACTTCAGCTAAAATATTGCTATAGCTGATGTTTTCCTGAAGCCTAGCGATGATTTGATCTCTATGGTCTAGTTCTGGAAATTGCCTCAATAAAGCCACCAGCATCCAATGCCCATGCACACTTGAATGCCAGTCAAAGCAACCGTAAAAAGCGGGATGCAGTTCTTTTGGACTTTTGAGGTATTGCTCGGAAGCAAGTGTTTGATTCAGCTTGTTAGGATATTCTACTTGCATGCAGTGGAGCGGCATTTGTGCCAGACGATTAGCTTCCTCAAGGGTCAAATTCAAAGTTTCTACCTCCATTTGCTTTTTATCCTTGGTTTTACAAGAAGCTAAAATCATTAGTGTAAGGCAGGTGAAAATGATACTGATGCGCATGAATTCAAGGTTTTGGGGTAAAGGTGAAGAGATGATTGTTAATATATTGTGGTTTATCTCCTTTTTAAATTCAGAAAATTAAGCCGTAATTTAAAAGTTCTAATTTGATTCTTCCATAGATTATGAAAAAACTGCTCTCCTTGATTTTTAAAATCACGCTTGCGCTCATATTCCTGCTATTTTTGATCCTAGCCCTGAGTTACCGTTCAGAGCTGAGCTTGGAGCAGCTAGCAACTGAGTACACAGATGAATATTCTCATTTCATCAAAGTTGATGACATAGACATGCATGTAAGGGTCAAGGGGGAAGGAGAACCCATATTCTTGATCCATGGGAGTTTTGCCTCGCTTCATACTTGGGAAGCTTGGGAAAGTGAACTTTCGCAATATTTCATGACCATTTCCATGGACCTGCCTGGTCATGGGCTTACAGGGCCTGATGAACTAAAGCGCTATGGAACGGCAGATTATGCAGATTTACTTTTTCAGCTTGCGGATAATTTGGGAATTGACGAATTCCACGTAGCTGGCAATTCGATGGGAGGGGGAGTGGCTTTGCTGATGGCCACTAGCCAGCCAGAAAGAATCTTAACGCTAAATCTTATAGATGCATCAGGTGCTCCAGCAAGGAGGGTAGTGGCGGATACGAGTAATATTGATAGGAGCCAAGCCCCAGCAAAATCTGGGAGCTCTTCGGTTAGTATTATTCGATTTGCTCAGCAACCATATTTTTCAAAAGTGCTCCTTCGCTGTACACCCAAGTGGCTATTCAGTCAAAATATGAAACAGGTATATTATGATGATGCCAAAATCCAAAAAGAGACCGTAACCAGGTACTACAACATGATGCGCAGGGAAGGAAATAGGCAGGCTACCTTAGATAGACTGACCACCAGAAAGCCTTATCAAGTAGATTTCGAAAAGATCAATATGCCTGTGATGATTATCTGGGGCAGAGAAGATACTTGGATATCGGTCAGCAATGCAGAGCGGTTCAAAGAAGTCATACCAGATGCCTATCTGAAAATTTTTGATAGAACTGGCCATGTCCCTATGGAAGAAAGACCGACAGAGACTGTCGCAGAATATTTATCGTTTTTAGGGATACAAGCAGATAGAGACTACTTTACAGCTCCAAATTATTACAGCCATGTCTTTAGATAATCCAATGAGTTGGATTTTGATCATCCAATCCATTCTCTTACTGTTCCTCTTGATCAGAGTTTATATTCCTAAATCTTCCAAGGACACCTATAGCATTGAGCAACTCAGGCAAGACCTTGATAGGCAGATGCAGGCCAATCGAAAAGAGATCGGTGCTAGCTTGGTGCAGCAGTTCTCCCTGGTATTCGATTCCCTTCGTGCCAATTCCAAGGAGCAAAGCGAGGTACTGAAAGATTTTGGGAAACTCTTCAGAGAAAATGTCAAAGAATTCAATGAGCTACAGCGAGAGAAATTCCAAGACCTGATCCAAAAACAAGAGCGGATGCTCCAATCCACGGAGGATCGCTTAGAAAAGATGCGTGAGACAGTGGATGAAAAGCTCCAAAAAACCTTAGAAGCCCGATTGGGCCAGTCATTTGAATTGGTAACCAAGCAATTGATGGCAGTTCAGAAGGGCTTGGGAGAAATGCAGACCTTAGCCACAGGCGTAGGAGACCTCAAGCGTGTCTTGAACAATGTCAAATCTAGAGGAGTACTTGGAGAGTATCAGCTTCAGGGCATATTAGAGAATGTATTGGCACCAGAGCAATACGAATCCAACGTACAAGTCAAGAAAGGAAATACTGAAAGGGTAGAGTATGCCATCAAAATGCCAGGTAATGGGAATGACGGCCCAGTCTATTTACCGATTGATGCCAAATTTCCCCAAGAAACTTACTATAGATTATTGGATGCTTATGAAATCGGCGATAAAGTCATCATAGATGGAGCAAAGGCAGATTTGCGCAAAGCAGTAAGAAAGTCTGCTCAAGAAATCTCCAGTAAATACATCATTCCTCCTTATACGACGGATTTTGCCATATTATTTCTCCCGATGGAAAGTCTATATGCAGAAGTAATCCGAGAGGGCGATCTTGCACAGCAGTTGCAGCGGGATTTTAAGATTATCCTGGTCGGTCCTACTACCTTAGCTGCCATGCTCAATAGTCTACAAATGGGCTTCAAAACGCTGGCTATTCAACAGCGGAGTAGTGAGGTATGGAAAGTCCTGGGTGCAGTCAAAACAGAATTCAGTAAGTTTGGTGATTTGATTAGCAAGGCACAAAAGAAAATCTCCGAAGCAAGTACGGATTTGGATACCTTGGTCGGAACCAGAACAAGAGTCATCCAAAGGAAGTTAAAAGACATAGAAGAACTTCCAGAAGGAGGGAAGCTACTAGAGGATTGAAAGATTATAAAATTAAGGATTGTAAAATTTGAAATGCCATTGTCGAATTAACTGCTGCTTCGGTTTACTGTTGACTGTGGTCAGTGGATATCATTATAAAGTAAACTACACAAAAGAATGATTACTCTTTGTACATCGTACGTGGTTCTTTGTACAATTTTCATTAAAACTAAATACAACACATGACACGTCTTTTTACCTGCCTTTTTTTATTGCTTAGCTTTTCATTTGCATGGTCTCAAGAAATATATGAAATAGATGTCGATGAAAGAAACAACTCCATCGTCATCACGGGTACGGCAAGTGATATGATTGCAAAGGGAAGTTACGAAAGTGCCGCTAAGATTTTGGAATCTGTATTGAAAAATGATCCAACTTTTCACCCTGCCTATGTGGCCTATTACAATGCCATCCGTGGCAATAATTTCAAGACAAATGAATTAATTGAAGCCTTGAAGCAAGGTTTGCAGATTTTTGAAGAGGATGACGAACTCGCTTACTACTTAGGTAATATGATGCAGTCCGAAAGACGATTTGAAGAAGCGATAAAAGCTTATTCTGAGGCAATAGCTTACAGTAAAATCAATGGAGAAGACTACCCCATAGTCTGGGCATACCATTTCAATCGGGGCAATTGCCATCTCAAAACAGCTCAATATGAAAAAGCATTAGTGGATTACAATTATGCCCTTGAGCTAAGTCCTGATAATGGTGACATTCTTACCAATAGAGGTACGACCTTGTATCAATTAAATCAGAAGACTAAAGCATGTCAAGATTGGAAAGAAGCCATGAATTTTGGATCAAAAGCAGCTATTGATTATGTCAATCGTTACTGCCAATAGATTTTGACCTCAGTTTCATTCCAATTCATTGAAAGTTTCTACATTTGTCAATCATCAAGAGTTTTTCTCTAATTATGGGAATGAAAATAGTCATTGCTGGGGCGGGAGATATGGGTTACCATCTTGCCGAGCAATTAAGTTTTGATAACAAAGATATTGTGCTGATAGATACCGATAAGGATGTATTAGACAATGTAGCTTCACACCTCGATGTGCTTACCATAGTAGGCGACTCCACCTCAATAGAAGTACTAAAAAATGCTAATGTGCAAGACGCGGCTATGCTGATGGCTGTCACAACTTCTGAGAAAACTAATATTGTGACTGCGTCCTTAGCTAAGCAATTGGGTGCTAAGCGGGTAATAGCCCGAGTAAGAACACATGACTACCTGCTCCCAGAGCATGAAGTTTATTTCAATCAGATAGGCATTGATAATATTATTTCACCAACTATGCTTTGCTCATCAGAGATTAAAAGAATGCTCAAAAACTCTTCATTTACGGATGTTTTTGAGTTTGAGGAGGGCAAATTGAATGTGGTGGGGATTACCTTGGATCAATACAGCACCTTGGTCAATAAAAAAATCTCAGACATGAGCATGAATCCTGTATTTGAAGATATCAGGATCATCGCCATTGTAAGAGGGCAGATGACAATCATCCCAAGAGGAAATACGATTATCAGAAATAATGATCATGTATTTTTTATCTCCAACAAAAAAGCAGTAGAGTCTATCCTCGACCTTTTAGGGCAGAAGAAGGTGACTGTCAAAAATGTCATGATCATCGGAGGAGATGACATGGCATATGCCACAGCATTGAAATTAGAAAAGGAGTATAGAGTTACATTAATTCACAAGGATAAGGAGCGTTGTAAGTGGCTTTCAGAAAGACTAGATAACACATTGGTTATCAATGGAGACTATAAGAATATTGAACTATTGGTTGAAGAGGGATTGGAAGAGATGCAGGCTTTTATTTCCGTGACAGAATCATCAGAAACAAATATCATCACGAGTTTGACGGCTAAAAATCATGGTGTATATAAGGCTATTGCGCACGTTGATACAAGAGAATACATCCATATTTCGCACAGTATTGGCGTAGATTCATTGATCAATAAAAAGCTAGTGGCAGCTAATCAAATTACCAGATTCCTGAGAAAAGGTAATGTAGAAGCAGTTTCAGGAATCCATGGTGTTGACGCTGAGTTTATCCAATACGTCATTACCAAAAATAACAGGGTGACCAAAAAACCATTGAAGGACTTACACTTTCCAGACACAGCGATAGTGGCAGGAGTTATCCGAGGAGAGGAGGTTTACATACCTGATGGAGATTTTATACTTCAACTAGATGATAAAACGATTGTATTGGCTTTGCCTACTGCAAAATCTGCCTTAGAAAAGCTTTTCCATTAATTCATGATCCATTATAAAGCGATAGGGAAAATCATGGGCGCATTATTGATGCTTTTAGGAGCATTGATGATGCCAGGTGTAGGTTTTGCATTGTACTTTGGCAGTCATGACGAAATTGCCTTGTTATCATCCGCTTTTGTTGCATTTGCGATAGGAGGGACACTATATTTTTCCTTTTCTAAACAAGATCAGAACATTCGTAAGCGAGAAGGTTATATGATTGTGACGCTCAGTTGGATATTTATGTCCGTCTTTGGTATGCTACCTTATCTTTTTAGCGGTACCATTCCAGAGTTTCATAATGCAATTTTTGAGACCATTTCAGGTTTGACAACAACAGGAGCCACAATTCTGAATGACATTGAAAGTATGCCTGAAGGAATTCTTTTTTGGAGGAGCATGACGCAATGGATTGGAGGCTTAGGGATTATTGTATTGACCGTAGCCATTTTGCCACTATTAGGAATTGGTGGTATAGAGCTTTTTGTAGCTGAATCACCAGGCCCTACTTCCGATAAGTTACATCCAAGGATAAGAGAGACGGCCAAAAGACTATGGTTAGTCTATATAGGTCTAACTATAGCCGTGGGTATCTTATATTTTATGGGAGGAATGACCTTTTTTGATGCAGTCAATCACGCCTTGACAACAATGGCCACTGGTGGATTTTCAACCAAAAATGCCAGCATGGCCTATTATGATTCTGCTTTTATTCAGTATACAGCCATTGTGTTTATGTTTTTGGCAGGAACAAATTTCACAATCATCTATTTTGGTTTGATCGGTAAGTTTAAGAGGGTATGGAAATCTGATGAATTTAAGGCTTATGCCACTGCTGTGATATTTTTGGCTTTGACATTTGTTGTACCCATATTTTATTACAGTGGACAAGAATTCGAAAAATCTTTCCGTGACGGTTTGTTTCAAATTGTCTCCTTAATCACTACCACGGGGTATGTGACAGCAGATTATACAGCCTATCATCAAGGATTGACCCTGTTGTTCTTCATGATGCTATTTTTGGGCGGTTCTGCGGGTTCTACAAGTGGGGGAATCAAATTTGTGAGACATTTGACTTTTGTTAAAAACACATGGTTAGAATTTAAAAGGATAGTACACCCAAGAGCTGTTGTTCCACTCAAAATAAATGGAGATAGGGTAACTGGAAAGATCATCACGCACATCATGAATTTCTTATTGATATACCTGATGATTTTTGTACTGAGTAGTATTGTGATGGCCTTGATGGGATACGATATTTTGACTTCTTTTGGAGCAGTTGCCACTAGCTTGGGTAATGTAGGACCAGCAATTGGTCAAGTTGGACCAATGGATAATTTTGCATTCTTTGATCCTTCAGCCAAAATATTCTTAAGCTTTCTTATGCTACTTGGAAGATTGGAATTGTACACGATTCTGATTCTATTCACGCCATTCTTCTGGAGAGCTAATTAATCTGCCTTTGGAATGCTAAAATAGAAAGTAGATCCAGCACCATATTCGCTTTCCACCCAGATATCACCTTTATTGATCTGTACGAGTTCTTTGGTAAGTATCAATCCAATACCTGTACCTTTTTCCTGATGGGTACCAGGAGTAGTAAAAAACTCTGTACCAAAAAGTCTTGGGAGATTCTTGCGCATGATTCCAACGCCTTCATCTGTTACTTTAATCGTGATTTTACCTTCCTTCTCAAAAGCACTCACAATGATTTGATCGTTTTGCTTTGTGAATTTTAAGGCATTGGTGAGTAGGTTCCGAACAACAATGTCTATCATATTACGATCAGCCATAGCAGTTAAGTTTTCATCTACTTCATTGATCATGATCTGACCTTTGTAATAGCCAGAATGGTATAAAAATTCTATATTTTTCTGAATAAGATCATTTAGACGAAGCTGGGAATTATGTACCTCCAAACCTTGCATTTGGCTACGCGACCATGCCAGTATGTTTTCGAGCAATATGTTGTTATTCCCCAAATTTTGCGCAATGATCGGAATATAAGAGGAAAACTCCTCTTTGGTGAGGTCATCTTCTTGGATCAATTTGACAAGTCCACTTAAAGAATTTAGAGGGCCTTTGAGATCATGGGCAAGGATTGAGAAAATCTTATCTTTCACTTGATTGAGTCTCGCTAACTCATCTGCTTGCTGTTCGATCTTGGCTTTTTGCTCAGATAACAACCTTAGGCTGGTTTTTTCCTTTTTCAGAGATCTGTACACAACGAAATAGGCAATACTGATCATCAAAATCCCGATAAATAAACCAACTAGCAGATATGCTTTGAACCTTTCATTTTGTTGAATCAAAGTTTGCTGTCTGTTCAAAAACTCAATTTCATTCTTTTGATTTTTAATAGTAAGCCCTGCTAGATAAATTTTTGTCTTCTCAGCATTGATTATGTTACGCTCCGATTGAAGCAAATTCTGAAACTTAGCAGACATCAATGTATCGCCTCTGTTGAAGTAAACTTGATTCATCAGCTGATATATCTCAATCATCGATTCGGAATTTGGCTTCTCTTTATGAAATTCCTCTGCGATTTGTGCATAGCTAATTGCTTGATTGATATCACCTTTCTTGACATTTAATTCAACTAACTTTTCTAATGCGTGAATAGCTCTCACTTTATCGTAAGTTTTGCCATATTCATAAAGCATTAGAATGTCTTTTTCGGCATCAGCATAATTGCCCAAAGCCATTAATATATCCGCTTTGTTGAATCGAGATACGATCACTTGCCTTTTTTGCCCTAAGCCTTCCCTAATTTCAATGGCTTTATCAATTTTTTCTAAAGCTTCTCTATATCTACCCAATTCACTCAGTACCAAGCTCATTCCTGTATAGTTATAGCCAAGACCATTCAAATCATTGACTTCTAGGAACTTTTGCTCTGCTTGTAAGTAATACTCTAAGGATTCATCAAAATAATCCCTGTAAAAATACATTTGACCAATATTATTCAAGGAGTGTCCAATTTGGATACTCTCTCCTGATTGTAAACTTACTTCCAGCGCCTCCTCGTACATTTTTAGAGCTTCTTCCTGCAGATTCATGTTTCGGTAATACACCCCAAGGCGATTGATATTCTGTGCTAAAAGCTCCTTGTTATCAATTTTTTTGGCTAGCGTTATGGCTTCTTGATAATAAGTCTGTGCAGAATCAGAATAGTGAATTTCCATCAGCATAGAAGAAAGCAATTCTAACTTCAAACTTTCGTTTTCAGCTTGTCGATAAGCTTCGTAGAGCTGTGCAGCTTTTGCTTGGTGCTCTTCTATTTGATATGCTTTGAGCTCAAAAGAAAAAATAACACTAATTAAGAAAAAGACGGAAAAAGCGTTTTTCAGGTATTTAAGGTTATTATTAAAAGTGATTTTCATTGAATGCTGGATTGACACTTGAAAATTAATGGATTGATTCCTATAAAAAAAAGCAATGCTTAATATTTACTCAATTAATTTTGCTTTCATTTTGGCGATTCTATCTTCCAATGATTCAGAAGATAAACTAGCTCTCAATCGATCCACCATTATTGGGAATGAAAAAGGGGTAAACTGACCTGGGGCTTTTAAAATTATTTTTTGTTGATTGATCTTATTGATAGCCTGAAGAACCTTATCCTGTTCCATTTGCATATCTAGTACCTCCCTATGGGCTTGTTTCAAGAGCAGGTTATTTCTATCATATTCATCAAATACACCATACAAAATCCCTGAAGTCGCTTGCAGGTGCTTGAATTTCATAGGTTTTCCCGGAAATCCTTGAAAAACCAAACCTGCTATGGTAGCTACATCTCTGAATTTACGTTTAGCCATTTCACTCTCATTGATGCAATCAAATATATCTTCCTTAAGCCCAATGGTAGTGAAGATGTCTTCTTCTAAAATTTCTTCAATTGGGATAGGACTATCAGAAAGCAATTCAAAGCCATAATCATTCATGGCAATGCTAAAACTGATTGGATAACTGACACTGATCCTATAAGCTATCAGCGCTCCTAAAATCTCGTGTACCATCCTTCCTTCGAATGGATAGAAAAAGACATGATGTCCTTCTTTAGAAATATTCTTCTCGATCAAAAAAGTATCTCTATCTGGAATTAAAGAGAGTCTTTGCTGTAGTTCAAGGAGGGGAGCTAGAAATTTCACCTCCTCCGTTTCGAATTTTCCCTGATTGGTGGCCTCGAGTATTTCTCTTATTTTACCAGAGAGCTTAGAAGTCAAGGAAATACGCCCACCCATATAAGAGGGAATATTGTTACTTTTCTTGGATGAAAGCTGTACCAAAGCAACAGTATCTTTGATTTTAAGGAATTCCAGATTTCTGCCTGAGAAGAAAAATCGATCACCAGGCTTAAGCTTAGACATAAAATACTCCTCGATCATTCCCAGAAATGCGCCATTCTTGAACTTAACTTTGAGCATAGGGTCGGATACTATGGTTCCCATGGACAATCGATGTCGCATTGCCGTTCTTTTGTTGCTAACCTTGTAAATCCCATCTTCCATGATTTCGACTTTGGAGAATTCATCGTAACTCTGAAGACTCTCCCCACCTTGGGTGATAAATGTCAATAACCAATTGTAATCCACTTCACTCAAATTGGCAAAAGAATAAGTCGCTTTCAGATTTTGGAATAAATGATCTGGGTAAAAACCTTCGCCGACTGCCAAAGTAACCATAAACTGTATCAGCACATCATAAGTCAGAGTAGGGCAGTGGATGCTTTCCATTTCTCCAGCTTCCATCGCTTCTCGTAGCGCTGCTGCCTCGACCAGCTCCAACGAATTAGTTGGCACAAAATATATTTCTGAAGGTAATCCTGGTTGATGCCCTGATCTCCCTGCTCGCTGTACAAACCTTGCTACTCCTTTGGGACTACCGATTTGAATCACTGCGTCTACTGGTCTAAAATCCACCCCTAGATCCAAACTAGAGGTACATACGACCAATTTGAGCTTTCCGTGATGCAGGGCGTCTTCCACCCAAGTTCTGACAGCCATGTCCAAGGATCCATGATGAATGGCTACAAGACCTGCCCAATCAGGACGCTTCTCCATGATTTTTTGATACCAAATTTCTGTCTGTGCCCTGGTATTGGTGAATAGTAGGACAGAGGTTTTAGATTCAATGATAGGGAGCACCTTATCGATCAATTGTATTCCTAAGTGGCCCGACCAAGGGTATTTTTCCAATTCATCTGGATAAACCGTCAACATACCAATCTTTTTATCAATCTTAGCCTTGACCAAGTGAATGGGCTGTTGAGGCCCGAGCAATATTTTACACGCCTCCTCCATATTTCCGATAGTAGCTGATATACCCCAAATTTTGAGTGCATCTGAACGCATGTTTCGGATATGGCTAATGGCGAGTTGAACTTGTACGCCTCTCTTATTCCCCATTAGCTCATGCCATTCATCCACCACGATCACTTTGAGTGACTTGAAAAGCTTGCTGTTATCTTTCTGGGCCAAAAGGATATGTAAAGTCTCAGGCGTGGTGACTAGACATTCTGGAGGGTTTCTTTTTTGCGCTTGTTTGGTCTTTGAATCTGTATCACCATTGCGAACAGCTATCTGCCATGGCAGACCAATCACTTGACATACTTCTTGCATGGCCAATGCAATATCTTGGGCCAAAGCTCGAAGGGGAGAAATCCAGATGATTTGTAATCCGTTTTTCTGTGGTTTTTGCCAAGTATTAGGGTTGTTTTGTATGTATTCCAGAAGGACAGCAAACCACAAGGCAAAAGTCTTTCCGCTACCTGTAGGTGCATTGAGCAAACCAGATTTACCATCTAGGTAATCTTGCCAGCATGCTTCTTGGAATGGAAAAGGCTCCCATTGCTTTGTTTTAAAATAATCATGGGCTTCCTTGAGTCTCTTATCCTCCATAGAGCGAAAGTAGGGATTTTAAATCTTCCAATGTATTGGCCTCTGCAATTGGTTTATCCTTTCTCCATCGCTGAATCCGTGGAAATCTCAGGGCAATACCAGACTTATGCCTCGGGCTTACTTGAATACCTTCAAATGCAATTTCAAAAACTAACCCTGGTTTTACTGTCCGAACAGGCCCAAACCTCTCTAGGGTATTTTTCTTCACATATTGATCCACTTCCTTCATTTCTGCATCTGTCAAGCCAGAATAAGCTTTTGCAAAAGGGACAAGCTGATCTCCTTGCCATACGGCAAGCGTATAATCTGAATACAAATCCGCTCTTCTTCCGTGACCTTTTTGAGCATAGAGCATCACTCCATCAATGGTCAACGGTTCGACTTTCCATTTCCACCAATTGCCCCGTTTGCGACCTACTTCATAAGCTGAATCTTGATGCTTCAACATAAATCCCTCTGCCATGAACTTTCTTGCCTGCTGTTGGAGCTTTTGCAATTTATCCCATGAATTATCTTTCAAAATGATGGAAACATTGAAGTTAGAGTGGTCAATTTCGCTAAGGATTACTTCCAAAATCCTTCTCCTGACTTTGATAGGTAAGTGCCGGATATCCTTTCCTTGAAACTCCAATACATCATAAGCGATAAACCCCACTGGAGCATCCTGAAGTAATTTCTTACCCACTGATTTTCTTCCGATTCTGGTTTGTAAGACATTGAAAGGTAAGGGCGTTCCTGATTTCATGGCAATGATCTCTCCATCCAAAACAGTCCCACTAGGTAATTTTTGACTGATAGTCAATAATTCTGGGAATTTATCTGTAACAAGTTCTTCTCCTCTTGACCAAATATAAACCTCATTTTTCCTATGGATGATTTGACCTCTAATACCATCCCATTTCCATTCAATTTGCCAATCTTCTACATTGCCCAAATCCTTCAACTCACTCTCTAAAGGATGCGCTAAATAAAAAGGATAGGGCCTAGACAAATCATCTGCAAGGTCTGATTGTATAATCAATTCTTGAAAAGTAATCATGTTAGGATCCCAATTCCCCATGATTCTGTTTGCCACCTCAGTTTTTTCCATGCCAAAAGTACTCGCAACGGCTTGTGTTATTAAGTTTTGGCTCACACCAACTCTAAAGCCTCCTGTGATGATTTTATTAAATATAAAGCGTTGCCGTTGATTTAAGTTTTCCCAAGCGGCTATGATTTTCTTTTTCTTTTCTTCTTCTTCTAAATCTTTGAGCTCTTGCAAATAGTTGATCCATTCAGAAAGGCTCATATCTGATTCTGAACTAGGAGAGGGTAGCAGCAAAGCGATCGTCTCTGCAAGGTCACCCACAGTTTGATAAGATTCTTCAAAAAGCCATTCAGGAATTGCTGCTTGTTCCATGCACCAAGTTCTGAGTTGCTTGGTATTGACCTGTCTTTTGGGTCTTCTATGGGTAAAAAGTGCCAGAGTCCAGATCTTATCTTGATCAGGAGCCAATCTGAAATACGCCTCTAAAGCTTGTAACTTGTCAGAGGTTTTATTGGATTGATCCAGTCGGTAATAAAGATCTGCAAAAAGCTTCATTCAAAAAGGAATAGGAGTTTTGTGACTTAGTTCACATGTAGAATACAATTATTTCAATAAATTTAAATTTGAATTTAACTTAATACAAAATAAATGCGTTATTGAGTTAGAAACCCATAAGACATGAAAAAGTTAATACCCATCATCTTTATTTTGCCTTTGATATTTGCATGTAACAAAGACAAAGAAAATAGGTATACACGTAATTCCCTAGAATATAACCTCTATCAAGGGTCTGATTTTAATTACGAAGGAAAAGTTACCTTAAGAGAATTGGTATCTGGACAACTAGAAATGCACATAGAGCTGATAGGAGCAAAATCAACAGAAGATTATTTTTTTCCCGCACATCTTCACTTCAGTACTTATGATGGCCCAGATTCTCCTATTGCATTTCAGCTTAACCCTATCAATAATAAAGATCTAAAAAGCACAACTATTCTTGGTATGATGTCCAATGGACAAAACTTGGATTTTGAAGCTTTCAAGAATTTTGATGGGCATATCAAAATCCACTTAGCAGAAAGCGGTCCTGATTATAATGTCATTCTTGCAGCAGGTAATATAGGTCTTAACGATAATAGCCGTGAGTCCTTTGAAAGAGAAGCTATTTCAATTTGTCTTCCAACATATTAACTAAAAAGAGGTCATTTTTTAAGTGACCTCTATATTACTTTTTATCCTTCTTCAGATTCATCCATTACTTCTGGAGTAAGTAATCTACCCATTCTAGAAGAGATTTCAACAATTTCATCATACATTACCTGCTGATAGTTCTTGTGTTCTTCAGGCGTGAATTCTTTCATCGGGTTGTGCACATGATATTTGCGCTGATGCTCATCATCATGAGAATGTTCAAAGCCTGGAACTTCAATGATATCCTTATCCCATATCTTCAACTCTTCTTTCAGTTCAGCATAATCAATATTTGCTTCTTTTAACTGTTTTTCTAATTCCATCAATTCCTCTCGAATGTCTAAGGATTGTTGGTGAATCATATTAGCCTGAATCAGATTTTCGTCTGTAACTTCTTCATGGTCATGATCATGGCTTGATTTGGAATTACAAGCTATCGCCAATACGGCAAGGGAAAATAGTAGCGAGATTGATTTGATAAGTGTCTTCATGATTTTGGTTGATTTTAGCTTTAAAGATATAAAAAAAGACTGCTCTGATAAATAGAACAGTCTTTTTTGTAAAACACCTGTTTGAATTAATTTCCAGTGATGATAAGTGGGAAGATGATATCCAAATCAGTTTCTCCACCTGCATTCACAAAATTTTCAAAATTTGGATTATTGGCACCAGGGAAACCTTTGTTCAAATCATGTCTCAAAACAAGTCTAAATTGAGCATTATTTACTGCTGGTGATTCTGCCACAGTTACAAAGCCTCTCAAACCAATTGGATTTCCATCTCCATCTTCATCATCGTATACATACGTCAATACTGGAGTACCAACGAAAGCCGAACCTAAGAAATAGAACTGATGCTCGTCATCTTCTTCTAGAATTTCCTCTGTGATATCTTCATCCTCTATGCTATTGTACAGCTCAATTTCTAGAAGGTATCTTTTTCCAGCTTCCAATGTTATTGAACCAATTGTAGGACTTGATCCCAATTCAAGACCTTCAGGATCTGAGGCTAGAACATCAAAGGATGCACTTAATGCTGCACCTGATTCATCTACTTCTGTGAATGTTAATGTTACATCAGTAATTACTTCTTCTTCACTTTCAATTTCAGGATCGTCACTTGAACAAGCTACTGAAAATGTAATGATAGCGATCAATAGGAGGTTTCTTAACATGTCAATTGTTTTCATAATAGATAGTTTAAATGGATTGTTTAAAATTCATAATTTAGTTTCAATATCACGTTTCTACCCATTTCATGGGCGAAATATCTAAATCGATTCATATAGTCTTTGAACTCAGTGTCAAATAAGTTATTGACATGTAGCCCAATATTGAGATTGTTTTCTCCAACCTTGATGTTGTTTTGAAAACCAATATTCCAAAGATTATAAGCATCAGGAGCTGGAGCAAAATCAAAGTCAGGTTCTCTGTTTTGTTTAGCAACCAAAAGATTAGACAAAAATATTTTTGAATTGTATCCTGATTTAGAATTGATGAGATTGTATGAAATACCGCTCTCAAGTCTATCCGCTGGAATAAATGGCAAATAAGAATCATTGGAAACATCCCTAGCTCTTACAAGAGAGGCCTTGGTGAAAAGTTCTATTCCCAAATAAGACTTATACCTTGCACTGGCGTCAAATCCCCATAAGAAGGCATCAGTTTGCTGATATTCAAATACATTAAATGATCCTCTGAGTGAGACTAGTTGCTGATCAGTAGGGTTAAGATATATGTAGTTGTTGATCTGATTGGCATATCCTGTAATTTCAAAATTGACTTGATTATTGGAATAAGCCAGTGTGTTTACCCATTTAAAAGATTGCTCGCTGACAAAATCTGGATTTCCAATTTCTATGGCTGCCACACCATGGTGAAGCCCTTGACTAAATTGTTCATTGATATTTGGAGGTCTCCAAGCAGTTCCCAGGTTAGAGTTAAATACCCAAGACCTTCCTAAAGCGTAAACCCCACCTATAAAAGCGGAGAAGTTCTGAAACGTAAAATCTCGCTCTTCAAGTTCTCGGTTGATAAACCTCGCTGATTCTACATATCTATAATCATACCTCAGTCCTGCTTCAAGTTCCAAAGGTCCATTTGTAAACTTCTCAATAACAAAAATGCCTGCATTGATCAAATCAAAATTAGGAATCAAAGGAACCACACCAGTTCCTGGAATATTGGAATTAGCCTGCTGTAACAAACTCAAACCAACAGATCCATTCCAATTCCTTCTAGTTTTATGATTGAGACTAATATCAAGTGCGTTAGAAAAGAGTTCTAAATCTAAAGAAGGTCGATCATTGGCTTCACCTCTTCTGCGGTCATACTCTTGCCTATGATTCCGTTGAAATCCGTATTGAAGATTCAATTTTGAGCCATTTGCCAAGTGATAGTGAGCCTTAAGTTTAATCAATTGATGATCAACAGCCTGTCTTGGGTTCTGGATTTCATAAGTAAAATCAGATTCAGTGAAGGGTCTACCGTTGTTAATAATAGCCTCCAGATCACTCAAATTTCCCGTATGAGCATCCCTCAATATTCCAATATTGGTTTGAAAATGACTTAAATAAAGCTCTGTACCAAGTTTTGGTGTACTATACCCAATTGCTCCAGAAAAATTCAATTCACTTACACCAGTATTATTTTGATAGTAATTTGGGGATTGGATGTTACCGATTGTTTTCGATGAACCTTGAACTCTGTACCCTAGGCCTTTGATCTTTTCTGAACCTCCAGTAAATGATGCTGAACCATTGAACCCTCTTCCATTAGAGGAACCTATAAAATCTACTTCTCCTGATTTCTCTCCTTTGGTAGGTAAGGGAGCGGGATTCACAATAATAATACCTCCCATGGCTTCAGGTCCGAACCTAACTGTTTCTGCACCTTTGACAACTGCGATTTCTTTAGCAATAAATGGATCTAATTCGGGCGCATGCTCCGTACCCCATTGTTGTCCTTCTAGTTTAACTCCATTATTTAGGATGATTATTCTATTAGAATGAAGGCCATGAATAACTGGCTTGGCTATATTGGATCCTGATGAAAAAGTATTTACACCAGGGATTCTTTTTAAGGCATTTCCAAGATTTTCACCTTTTGAAGCTTTCAATTCATCTCCTCTGAGAGTATTCACAGAACTTGTAGTAATCAGTGCTTCATGGTGTCCATGGATCTCTACACCTTCCAATTGAATATCTTCTGCATGTAACCTAACTGTAAGATTTGTATTTGAATTGATGTTTACAACTTCAAAATAATCCTCATGTCCCAAGTAGCTAACTTTTAATGTAAACGTACCTGAACATATATTATCAATTCTAAAATTTCCATTGAGATCACTGATGCTCCCTCTTTCTAGCTCTTGAATCCAAATATATGCAGCCTCTATGGCTTCATTATTTTCCTCATGCAATATTTTTCCTCTCAAAGAGTAACTGCAGACTTGTCCTAAGGCCAAGGAAGCAGTTAGTAATAGAGATAAAAAGAAGAAAAGGAAAAGGTACTTTTTCATAAATGTAACAGAGTTGCAAAAATAAAAAGAAAAATTTAAACCAGCTATTAATAATGCAACTTTGTATCACTTGACACATAGCATGATAAAAAATTGTATAAGGTCAAAACCCCCTAAATCAGGATAAAATTGGTATAAACGATAAAAATTATTGAAAATATTTTACTGAATGTGAAAACTTTAAAAATAAAATATTTATGTTAGAATGTTGAATAAGTCGTTCAACACGTTTATTAACCATTAATCATTATTATTTATGTTTACAAAAATCTACAAATCCATTTGCAAACCGGCTGGTATAGCAGCAATAGGCTTGAGCATGCTGACATTCTCTTGTCAAACTGATTTAGAGAATCCTAATTTGGATAACCAACTTGAAATATTGGATTTTCAGCGTGGTCAGATCATTCCTGGTAAATACATTGTAGTTTTAAATTCCAACAGTGTTAATTTCAGAAAAAGTGGTTCGTACGAGGAAAATGCTGCATTAGCAAGAAAAAATGCTACATCAATTTTATCAAAATATAGAATTGCTGAAGAAAAATTGGATTTAGCATTTGGAACTGTGTTAGATGGATTCTCAGTAGAATTATCAGATGCTGAATTTGACTTGTTGTCAAAAGATCCAGCAGTGGCGTACATTGAGCCTGATCAGATTGTCTCTATCGCACAAGGTCGTCCTGGCGGAGGCGGAGGAGGTGGAGGATCTACTCCTTCGCAAGTTATACCATACGGTATTACTAGAGTGAAAGGTGGCCAGACTTACTCAGGTAGCAAAAAAGCATGGGTAATTGATACCGGAATTCAATTAAATCACCCAGATTTAAATGTGGATCAAAGCATAGGATTCTCTGCGTTTACTAGAGGTAAGGATGCAAGCTTTGATGACGGAAATGGTCACGGAACTCACGTAGCTGGAACGATTGCGGCAATTGATAATGATTTTGGAGTAGTTGGTGTTGCTGCTGGTGCAACAGTTGTTTCTATTAAAGTATTAGACTCAAGAGGATCAGGCTCAAATTCAGGCGTGATAGCTGGTGTTGATTTTGTTGGAGCAAATGCTAACAATGGTGATGTTGCTAACATGAGTCTAGGTGGAGGTGCTTCTACAGCATTGGATAATGCTGTACTTGCGGCAGCTAGTAAAGGAATCGTTTTTGTAATTGCGGCAGGAAATTCAGGTGCTAATGCAAATAACTTCTCTCCAGCTAGAGTGAATGGAAACAACATATATACTATTTCTGCAATGAATAGCTCTGATGTTTGGGCTTCATTTTCCAATTTTGCAAATCCACCTATAGATTACTGTGCTCCTGGCGTGGGTGTAAACTCTACTTGGATAAGTAGCGGCTACAGGTCAATCAGCGGTACATCCATGGCTGCACCACACGCAGCCGGTGTTTTGATGTGGGGTGCTCCAAAAACAGATGGATTTGTAATCGGCGATCCTGATGGAAATCCAGATCCGATTATTACAAGATAAAAAGTTTTCAAATGATCCTTTTATAAATCAAAAGCCTGACCGATCGGTCAGGCTTTTATTGTTTTAACTTTTTAAGTTGTTGCAAAATATCCTCTAATCCATTGAGCCTGATTTCATAGAGCGTGTGCAGCCACATACCAAGTTTGCCCTCAGGAAATCCTTGCCCATACATCCATACAAGGTAATGTTCGGGAATATCACAGAGCAATTTCCCTTTGTACTTACCAAAAGGCATTCTTTTGGTCACCAAATCCATCAATATTTCCTTATCCATCGCTCAAAAATAGGAATCCAGTCTGGAATATCAATTTTCTAGTTTATCTTGTTGAAAAATTAAAACCTATGAAAAACGCACTCTTTTCAATTTTGCTTTTTGCTTTATGTATTCAAAATATTCATGCACAGTCCATTGAGGGTTCATGGCAAGGCGAATTAGCCGTAATGGGACAGAAGATTCCATTGATTGTTCATTTTTCTGAAAAAGAGGGTGAATGGTCAGGAAAAATGGATAGCCCAAACCAAGGTGCTATGGGCATTGCGATGCGAAAAGTACTTTTTGATGGCACTATGCTTAGCTTTGAAATGAGTATGGGAAATGCATCTTATGAGGGGTTACTTTTAGGAGAACAAATCAAAGGCAATTTTTCCCAGTCAGGCATGTCTATTCCATTGGATTTTACAAAAGCAAAAGATGGCGAACTAAAAAGTGCTCAGCCGAACAGACCTCAAAATCCCCAAGAACCTTTTGAATATGAAATCCAAGAACTGAGCTTCGAAAATTCCGAAGCTGGAATTCTCTTGAAAGGTACGCTAACTAAACCTGCCGGGAATGGTCCTTTTCCAACTGTAGTTTTGATCAGTGGCTCAGGGCCCCACAATAGAGACCATGAAATCATGGGGCATAGGCCATTTTGGGTGATGGCTGATTATCTGACAAATAGGGGTATTGCAGTACTTAGGTATGATGAAAGAGGAGTAGGGGAGTCCAAAGGAGTCTATACTGACGCCACCACAATTGATTTGATGACAGACGTATCAGCTGCTTTAGATTTTCTAAAATCTCAGGATTATGTAGACTCAAAAAGACTCGGAGTCATCGGTCACAGTGAAGGTGGCTTAATTTCTTGGATGCTTGGTGCAGAATATGAAGGGCTAGATTTCTTAATTACCATGGCCCCACCAGTAATACCAATCACGGAGTTGATGGATAAGCAAACAGAAGCTATCACAAGAGTTTCAGGCGCCAATGAAATGATAGTCAAAGCAGCTGTAGAAAGGAATAGAGAAGTCTATCAAGTTGTTGTCGAAAGCAATAATATAGACGAAATCAAACCTAAATTAAAAGAGCTTTTTGAATCACAACTCAAAAGCATGGGAATCCCTGAATCTATGATGGACGCCCAACTCAAACAATTGCAACAAGCATATGAATCCCAGCTCGATACATGGATGATTAACTTTTTGAAAATGAAGCCGGCTGATTATATTCATCGAATTGATATTCCAGTATTTGCAGCATTTGGTTCAAAAGACTTGCAAGTTGATGCTGCTCAAAATGGTAATGAATTGATAGCATTGTTTAGCGATAAACCAGAACTCCTCGAGGTCAAGGTTTATGAAAATCAGAATCACCTTTTTCAAACTGCGCAAACAGGTGCTGTGGATGAATATGCAAAGATTGAAGAATCTATCAGCTACCTACTGCTAGAAGATATAGTCAAGTTTATTGAATCAATAGGTTCAAACTAAAAGTCATTATGTATTTGAAATGGAGGATATCAAGCCACCAAGTATAAACGCAAGTCAAAAAGAAAGAGCCTCGATAGGTCGGAACTATCGAGGCTCTTTTGAATTTTAGGGATTTGCAGCAGCATTAAAACCCTACCGCAGTATCATCACCTCTAGGGTCTGCACCACCTTCTAATTTCCCATCTTTCAATTTTAAAATAGCATCTACTTTGCCAATGATAGGTGAGGGGGATTCATTGATGAGATACCCTTTTGCTTTTAGTTTTTCAAGTGTCTCAGAAGTGAATACATCTTTTTCAAAGCGGATTTCGTCAGGAAGCCATTGATGATGAAAACGTGGAGCATTGACGGCTTCCTGCATGGTCATATCAAATTCAACCACATTGAGAATGGTCTGTACCACTGAAGTAATGATGGTAGAGCCTCCAGGCGTACCTACTATCATCAATATATCTCCATCTTTTACCACTAAGGTAGGCGTCATCGAACTCAGCATACGCTTACCAGGCTCAATTTGATTGGCTTCAGCACCGATCAAACCAAACATATTTGGTACTCCCGCTTTAGCAGAGAAGTCATCCATTTCATTGTTGAAAAAGAAACCTAGCTCTTCACTATAAAGTTTGGATCCAAAAGCACCATTCAAAGTAGTCGTAATTGCCAATGCATTTCCATATTGATCCATGATAGAGTAGTGGGTGGTCTCATCGCTTTCTTGGAATTGTATTTGTCCTTGTGAAACTTCTGAAGACAAAGTTGCCTTATCCCAATTGAAGCTTTCCATCCTCTTTCGTAAGTAGGCTTTATCCATCAATTGAGCTATAGGAACTGTCACAAAATCAGGATCACCTAAGTAATAATTCCTATCGGCATAAGCCCTTCTTTCAGCTTCTACCAATACTTGTATGTATTCAGGAGAGTTGTGCCCTAAGCTTTTCAAATCATGATCTTCTATCATCCCCATGATTTGAGCAATGGTGATCCCACCACTGCTCGGAGGTGCCATGGAGATGATTTGATGACCTCGGTAATCGAATTCAATGGGTTCCCTCCATTGAGCTTCATAGTTAGCTAGATCTTCTAGAGTAATGATTCCTCCATGACCTTGGATATAGTCCACGATCTTTTGTGCTGTCTCCCCTTTATAAAATTCGTCTCTGCCATTGGCTGCAATTCTTTTCAGGGTATTGGCAAGCGCTAGGTATTTAATTGTGTCTCCTTCCTGATACGCCTGGGCAAACATGGATGCTGACCCATTTACTTCCTCGATGATACTTCTATTACCCTTCAAACTTCTAGCTTGTTTGGAGGTGACGACTACGCCTTTTTCTGCCAATGTGATCACAGGAGCAAGAATATCTGCAACAGGAAGTGATCCAAATTTGCGATGCACTTCAAAAATTCCTGCTATAGTACCTGGAACACCAACTGCTAGTGCTCCTGTTGTACTTAAACGGGGAATCACTTCTCCATGCTCGTCCAAATACATATCACGTGTTGCTGCCAATGGAGCCTTTTCTCTGTAATCAATAGACCCTATGGCCCCATCAGCAGTTCTATAAACCATGAATCCGCCCCCTCCTAAATTACCTGCAAAAGGGAATGCGATTGCCAAAGCCAATTCAGTTGCCATCATGGCATCAAAAGCATTACCACCTTGCTGCATGATAGAGAGCCCAATTTCTGAAGCTTCCTTTCTAGCAGATACGACCATAGCATGTTCGGCAATCAATCCTCTTTTTGAGGATTCTTTTTGCTCTGCTTTGCAAGAAACAAATAATATGCAGCTAACTAGAAAATACCGGATCAATGGAGTTGTTTTCATATTACCTTACCAACGTATCATTGAATAACTTTAATATTCTCTTGTATTCATCTGTCCAGCTACTAGGCTCTACAAAACCGTGATCTTCGACTGGATAAACTGCCATTTCCCAATTGTCTTTGCCTAATTCAATCAGTCGTTGTGCCAATCTCACCACATCTTGGAAGTGAACGTTGGTATCAATCATTCCGTGAGCAATTAGCAAGTTACCTTTCAGACCTTCAGCAAAGTAAATAGGAGAAGACCTTCTGTAGGCAATAGGATCATTGAATGGTTCATTGAGAATATTGGATGTATAACCATGATTATAATGCGCCCAATCTGTTACAGAACGAAGTGCGGCACCTGAGGTGAAAGTATCAGAAGCATTAAACAAAGCCATTAAAGTGATGAATCCACCATAACTACCTCCATAAATACCAATTTTACCTGGTTGAACACCATGCTCCGAAATCAAATAATTAGCTCCATCTACCTGATCAGAAAGATCCTTTCCTCCCATATGTCTATAAATACCTGTTCTCCAATCTCTACCATAACCGGCAGATCCTCTGTAATCTATATCCAAGACGGTATAACCCAAGTCTGTCAAAAGATTATGGAACATGAATTCTCTAAAATAACTAGACCACCATTTGTGAACATTCTGAAGATAACCTGCTCCATGAACAAAAATTACAGCAGCACCATTACTTTTAGCAGGATCTGGCTTGTAAAGTCTTGCAGGAACAGAGGCACCATCCTGAGCTGTAAAATTCACCAATTGTGGATCTCGCCAATCATAAGCCTTAAACTCCTCGGTCAATCCAGAGGTCAATTGCTTTGGTTCAGCTTTTGCATTATTTGGCTTGAGGTATAATTCCCATGGCTTATTGCTATAGGAATAAAGGATGGCTATGTTTTTTTCATCAGGAGAAAGAGAAACGTCATTATTTCCTGTCATGCTGGTCAATTTTTCCATTTTACCTCCCATCAATGGCATCTTATAGAAATGTCTTTCTCCTGGATGCACCTCTGAAGTAGTCAGATACCATGATTTCATATCCTTAGATATAAAAGGACTAAATACTTCATATTGACCACTGGTTAAAGCTTTTTTGGTTCCAGTAGTAACATCTAATAGATAGAGATGTGAGTAACCAGTCTCTTCTGACTGAAAGTAAATATGTTTATTGTCTGGCAACCATCCCAAAGTTCCTCCTCCAAAGGATGATCCAATTCCAGGGCCGGCGACCCATGCTTCATCACGTTGCCTGTCTAAATTCTTCAGATCTCCGGTCGCAAGGTCCAAAAGAGCAATCCAACGATCTTTGTTATCCGAGGATCGGATATTCACTATAGCTCTTTTTCCATCATTAGAGAAGACAGGAGATCCCACAGTAACTATTCTTTCAGAAGCTTCCCATTCCTTTTCTGGGTAATCTTTCACATAATCTGGTAGATCTTTGATCCCTGGTAAGCTGGAAGTACTTACTGTTATAACTTTTTTGTTCTCAATATCATAGATTCCCAATTGAACTTTGGTAGGTTCATCCCCGACTTTCGAACGTGTATTGATATCAGTGGTATATCCTGAAATATGGGTATAGTCTGGAACAGCTGTTCGCTTATTTTCGGATCTAGTAATCAATGAAAAAGTTGCAAATTTCTCATCTGGACTCAATTGTAAACCAGTCATCTGACCACTGCCAAGATAATGTACAAACTCATCTTCTGTAGCAGTAGCTTCTCTATATGCTCTTGAAGCTTCTCTTTTTTCGTCTCGTTCTCTGACTACTTGTAGCAGTTCAAGGTTATCTTTTTTCAACCAATCATCTCTATCATTTAATTTTCCACCATCACGAGATTGAGGTTTACTTCCAGTTCTGATGTTAGTCTTTCGCTCTAATGCATTTGTTTTGAGGTCCAAAACATACAAATTACCAGACATTTCAAAACTGATGCGATCTTGATTAGCAAGGAAACTTGGTGTGCCTACTCTGTCTCCAATTTCAAGTACTTTTTTCTTAGAATTAGATGCCACATCATAAATCATGATCGAGCCATTTTCTACAAAAACTTTCTTGGTCTGTGCTAGATTACTATTGGCAAATCGGAAAATAAAATTTCTTTGTTCTGCCAAACTGACCTTTTCAATTTTATCGGGCGCATTGATATTGATCTTGTAAAGCGAATCTGCTGGATTACCCTCTGGGTTGTAATTAAAAAATATGGTTTTCCCCTGATCGTCCCATCTAATGCTCGATGGGAAATTCCCAATCCACTTGGGATCTTGCATGATTTTTTCGACACTCAACTGAGTCTGAGCAAATCCATTCAGGCAACCTATGAAGATTCCTAAAATTAATAAAGTTGTTTTCCTCATGATAGATAATTGCTTTTTTTTCAATAATAAGCAATCAAGAGGAATAATCTTCCAAAAATGTATGGATGGTTTATAGATTACAAGAGTTTAGAGTTTCTCTAAAAAGTCTTTTAATTCCTGCTCAATGGTGATAATCTGGGATTTCAATAAATCATATTTACTCCTAGAGTTTTCCAGATCGGCTTCAATGGCTTCCAATAATTTTCTTGTTTCTAAAGCGCCTACATAGCTCATACTTGGTTTGGCTTTGTGACATCTCTTTTTGACCGTAGCATAGTCGTCTTGAGCATAAAATTGATCTAATTCCTTCAAATCATGTAGGTTAGTCTCTAAGATAATTTCGATCATCTCTTTGATCATCTCCTTGTCATCATCTCCAAAATACTGAAAAATGGTTTGTGGGTTTACGATTTGGTACATACAGTTTAGGGCAGTTAAAACATTGAAAATTAAATCTGTGTTAAATATGCTAATAATTCAATAAGAGCAAGTCGAAATTTATAATAATTTTTCCAAAATTAAATCTAATGGCCTCCTACAAGTTTATAAATAGTCAGAGGATCAATAAAAGCCTCATAGTTCCTTCAAGATTAGGTTTCTTGATGTTTTTGGTCTTTTTGATAGAAATAAGCTTCAATTTTAGACTCAACTTCCTGGGGATTTTGCCATTAAGTATTCCTCATATTTTCGGGGTACTATTTGCTCCGCTGATTCATGGTGGATTTTTACATTTAATTTCTAATCTAGTTCCTTTCTTTATTCTTAGCTTCCTGCTTTACTATTTCTATGATCGCGTGGCGGATCATGTTTTGCTGAATGTTTATCTAGTTACCAATTTAGTTGTTTGGATGGCAGGAAGACCTTATTTCCATATAGGTTCTAGTGGTCTTGTTTACGGGTTATTGTTTTTTTTGATTTCTATGGGAATATTTCGGGCTACTTTCCAGTCTGTTCTCATTGCTATTTCGATTTTTATCATTTATGGAAGTATTATATATGGCGTCCTTCCTTCTAATGGTCGTATTTCTTGGGAGTCTCACCTGGCAGGTGCTTGCGTAGGTGTTGTAAGTGCATTTTATAATAGCAGGAAAGTACGATTGAGTAGTTTTTAATCTATGATTGATCACTTATTTTTACAATTCATTTAAACCTTGCATTGATAAACCTGTTAATTTTAACAAATGAATAAGAACAAGCTCATCTTTCTTGTTTTGGCAGTAATATTTTTACTTGCCATGTTTTGGATAGGATACGATATCTCTACCCGCACGACATTTCCAGGATCGAAGGGAAACCTCAAAGAAAGAATAGCTCCGAGCGATAGCCTTAAAATAGATGACAAAGAAAAATAAGATCGATATAGATCAAATTGACCTGGAAAGGATGAAAGAGTTGACGACTGAAAATCCAGGTTTATTACCATATGCGCATACTTCTGGAGGAGCCATCATCAAACCCGAAGATAAAGGCAAAATCACTGGAAGGGCTGTAGCAGCCATGCATTCTCAGACGGATATGCAAATGACTCAGATCTATCAACAGATGCAGCTTCTGGCAGACCAAGCCAAGAAAATTCAGAAAAGGGTAGAGGTCTCCGAGAGAATTTATAATGCAAGAATCAGCTTCGAGCCTTTGATCAATCATATTTACTATCTCTATCAGAAAGAGGATGGTACGGATTTTTTAAGTATGATCGCACCTGATGAATGGGGGAGAAAGAAAGGTTTTGCTAGCTTTGTGGCTGAAATCAAACTTCTCGCTGACCATACCTGGGATGTGCTTAGCGAAGGATAAATTCAAATACAGTGCACCAACTCAAAGTCCAAAACCTTTACAGCATACTCAAAGATTCTGAACATTTTTTAGAACCTGAGTTCCTATTGGATGTCAATCCTGCATATATAAATGGTAAAGGAGAACAGCTATTACAGGAAGTTTTATCAGTATTGGATGGTAATGCAAAAAAGCTTCCATTACTTGAGCATCTTAAGTTTGATTTCAAAATCAATCGATACGTATTCATTTATGATGATCAAGTTCACTTTAATAGATATAGATTAAACTCCTTAAAGACAGACCTTTATAATTCATTTACCTTTCCTTGGGTAGATGGGTATAAGAGGCTTTGTAGAACTTTTGAGAAAGAATGTCTAAAGGCTGGACTTCAAGAAAGAATCTGGATTGGGCCACCTTTTGCCACGCAACTTTTTGGCTCATCTGAGGAACCAGGAGATTTGTCTGGAAGTGGTTCAGCTGGATGGAGACTCAATGCATACAATGATGCACAGTATGATTTGATCAGTAGACTACATGGCTACAAACTAATAAGAATTCCCATGTATGAAAATATCATGACAGGAGGGAGTTTGAAAAAAATTGACGACTTGCTACTCAACCCTAAGGAAGAAACTTTTCAAGCCATCAAAAATTGGTTCTTCAGAAAATTAGAACAATGAGGGTTATTGATTGTCACATGACAATCAATAACCCTCAAACATACATCAAGAGAAAAGTCCATGTATTTCTCTATCTACTTTTTCTACGATCTCAGAAAAATGCTCAGGGTAGGCCACAAAGTCCATATCATTGACATCAACAATCAATAACTTCCCTTTGTCATAACCAGAGATCCAATCTTCATAATGGGAGTTAAGATTTTTGAGGTAATCAATTCTTATGGCATTTTCATAATCACGTCCACGCTTCTCGATTTGACCGACGAGTTTGGGAATATCTGCCTTGAGATAAATCAACAAATCAGGGGCCTGCACAAATTCAATCATGGAATGGAACAGATTCAAATAGTTGTCATAATCTCTTTGGCTGATAAGGTTTGATTTATGCAAATTTGCCGCAAAAATGTAAGCATCTTCGTAAATTGTCCTGTCTTGAATCACTGATTCAGCGTTTTGCCTGATTTTATTGATTTGATTGAATCGACTATTCAGGAAATAAACTTGAAGATGAAAAGACCATCTTTTCATATCCTCATAAAAATCAGCCAAGTAGGGATTGTTTTCCACTGCCTCAAATTCCGCCTTCCAACCGTAATGTTTGGCTAATTTTTCTGTCAAAGTGGTCTTACCACTTCCAATATTTCCTGATACTGCTATGTGCATTATTGATTCAATAAAAGGAGGAAAGAGCTTAATCACTTTCCTCCTGATGTAAATTCTTAAGATTAAATTATTTTTTAAACTGAGTAGATACAGTGATATCCTTGCTTCCTGGAGTATATTTATAGAAGCCTTCTCCTGTTTTAGCTCCTTTGTATCCAGCCTGAACCATATTGACGAGTAAAGGACAAGGGGCATATTTAGGATTACCAAATCCATCGTGAAGTACTCTCAAAATAGAAAGACATACATCTAATCCAATGAAGTCCGCTAATTGCAGGGGGCCCATTGGATGTGCCATACCAAGCTTCATTACCGTATCGATTTCCTCAACTCCTGCTACCCCTTCGAAAAGTGTATAAATAGCCTCGTTGATCATCGGCATCAAAATTCTATTGGCTACAAAACCAGGATAATCATTGACTTCTACAGGTACTTTTTGAAGGTTGCTGGAGAGCTCCATGATCTGATTGGTAACCTCGTCTGATGTGGCATAGCCTCGGATCACTTCTATCAATTTCATCACAGGCACTGGATTCATAAAGTGCATCCCTATCACCTTATCAGGTCTACCAGTCACTGAACCGATTTTAGTGATAGAAATAGAGCTGGTATTAGATGCCAATATGGTATGAGCTGGACAGATTTGATCCAACTCTTTGAAAATGTTCAATTTGATGTCAACATTTTCTGTAGCTGCTTCTACTACCAAATCAGCTGCTTTGACTCCATCTGATACTGCTGTGAAGGTGCTAATGTTACCAAGAGCTTTCGCTTTATCTTCTTCAGTAAGTAATCCTTTGCTTACTTGTCGATCTAGGTTTTTGCCAATGGTAGCCAAAGCTTTATCCAAGGCACCTTGATTGATATCGATTAGGGCAACTTGGTAACCAAATTGCGCAAAAACATGTGCAATTCCGTTCCCCATGGTTCCAGAACCGATTACTGCTATATTTTTCATAAATTCTTTGGGTTTATATGATTTGATTAGCTTAACAATGTAAATCAAAAATTGTCTCCTCTCGAGAGGAAATAATCATTTTCAACTTCCAAATCTAATCTGATTAGGCACTTTTTCCAATTTCTACTTCAAGTAATTTAATTACCTTTGAACCATGAAAGAATTGGGAAAAATCAATAGTCTGCTGATCAATAGGTTTACTGCTAATGGAGCGTATTTGGCTTTGCAAGAAGGTGGAGAGGTACTTCTACCCAAAAGTTACCTCCCTGAAGAAATAAAGGAAGGTCAGGAGATTGAAGTTTTTGTATATACAGATAGTGAAGATAGACCCGTTGCGGTCACTACCCCTCCAGTCGCTTTATTAGATGAATTTGCTGTAATGGAAGCAAAGGAAATCACAAGATTTGGAGCTTTCATGGATTGGGGATTGCCCAAGGACCTTTTTGTACCAAAGTCTGAGATGCACAAAGAAATGCAGGTGGGAGAGAAGTATCTTGTCCGTGTTTGTGTCGATTTCAAAACAGATAGATTGATTGGTGTATCCAAGTACCAAGACTTTTTGATTGAAGATACTCGTGGATTCGAAGAAGGCCAAGAAGTTGAGGCTTTGATTTTTGAAGAAACAGATTTAGGATATAAAGCATTAATTGAAAATAGCTTCGAAGCACTGTTATATAAAAATGAAGTATTCGAAACCATTCAGGTTGGAGATAAAGTAAAGGCTAGTATCAAAAAGAAAAGAGATGACGGCAAATTAGACCTGATTCTAGGCTCTTTGGGTAGGCAAAAATATGAAGAAGGGGCTGAAAAAATCCTTACCGTTTTAAAAGCGAAGAAATTTTTGCCCCTTCATGATAAATCATCCCCTGAGTCCATCAAAGAGTTGTTGGGAATGAGTAAAAAGCACTTTAAACAATCAATTGGTCAACTTTACAAAGCCAAAACAATCAGGATTACTAATAAAGGTATTGAACTCGTCTAGTTCAATTGCAGAATTGCATTTGGCGTGGTACAAAGCACCGCTTTGTTTCTCTTAATGGCAATTGGAGCTTTGATAAGATGCGGATACTTTACCAATATTTGTAACCAACTTTCATCATCCCAATTCTTGCCTGCAATGTGATTTTGATAATCAGGATGTGCTCTATTCAACAAGTCTTTTGGTCTTAGCTTAAGTAAATCCAAAATGGACCTCCATCCAGTGGTTGTAATTCTCTCTTTATCAATATTGATTTCATTCACATGATTAGAAATAGAATGTGCAAAAGCCCTCACTTGCTTGTCAACAGAATGGCTTGGATTGTAGTAGAAGAATAACTCGTTTGGATGCATTTTCATAGTTTTTTGGGTTTAGTGAGTTTTAATATAGTGCAATACAGATAAAATTCCAAATAAAAACCTGTTGAATATTTGAATTCAAAACTATTCATAAGCGAAGTATTAATATGGATTTAGAAAGTTTCAAAATAAAAAGTAAGGCTGAATTTGCACATCATAAAAAGACCAAAGAAAGGCTCAAGAAGATTAAGCCCAAGGTACTTGATCAAATGTTCGAAGAGGCACATGAGGAAAAATTCTCAAAGCTTGATTGTCTCAGTTGTGCCAATTGCTGCAAAACCACTAGCCCTATATTTTTACAAACTGATATTGATAGGCTTGCTAAAGTTTTCAAAATGAAATCATCAGAATTTATTGATCAATATCTTTTTAGAGATGAAGAAGGTGATTACGTGCTGCATAGTTCTCCTTGTCCATTTTTGAATGATGACAATACTTGCTTCGTCTATGAAGTCCGTCCAAAAGCTTGCAGAGAGTATCCACATACAAATCGGAAAAACATGCATGGCATTCTTAATTTGACATTAAACAATACTTTGGTTTGTCCGGCAGTTCATGAAATTTTTCAAGACTTTGGAAAAGATTCTAGGAAGTAAGGGATAGACTTTACTATTTTAGTGCCTTAAACCTATTGAAGAAAAACTATGAATAACAATGAAGAACATTTTTTGGGAGTGGATGTAGGAGGCACTCATCTCAAGATTGGTTTGGTAAATAGAAGGGGAGAGATAGTCTCCTTCGACAAAGAAGATACCACGCCATACAGAGATGACCCTAGAGGTTTTAATGCATGTTTTATTGAAGGTGTTGGCAAGTATCTCCGAAAATATCCACAAGTGAATAAAGTCGGAATAGGGCTACCTGGCTTGATTTCGAAGGATAGAACCACAACACTAGAAATCCCAGCCATTCCAGCGCTAAATGGTTTCAATTTGAAGCAAGGGCTTTTGGATGCTTACCCTGAGAAGAAGTTTTATTTAGAAAATGATGCCGCAGCAGCTGCTTTGGGTGAGTTTCGATACGGGAAAGGTAATCCTTCTCCTAATTTCCTATTTATTACTATGGGAACAGGTATCGGTAGTGCGATGATCATGGACGGCAAGGTATTCAAAGGCTCTAGAGGTAATGCCATGGAAATGGGCCATATGCTTTCGAGAGGAAATGAAGCACTAGAGCGCATCATTGGTAGAGATGGTATTCTAAGGATTATGGATAGGATGATTCGAGCATACCCAGATTTAGCGGGGAAGGAGTTGATCGGTCAAGAATTGGGTACACACTTATTGGTAGATACTGCAAAAAATGGCAATCAAGTTTCCATTATGGTCTTCGAGGAAGTGGCTAGAGTTCTTGGAGAGGCTATTGTATCAGCTATAAGAATATTGGATGTTACAGAAGTGTACTTCGGAGGGGGAATATCAGCAGGATTGGAATTTATGATGCCTGCATTGGATAAGACTGTGAGACAGTTTTTGACAAAGTACTATGTAGAGGACTTAAAACTTATCAAAGCCAGTTTGGAAAATAATGCTGGTACATTAGGAGCTGCTGCGCTTTGTTTTATAGAAGATTAATAACCCTATTTTAAAAAAATAAATTTATGGAACTTTGCTAGAGACATTAAATCCCAATATTAATTGATATTGGATACTTGTGGATATTAACCATTAGCAACCGAAAATACCAATTAATTGAAGTTAAAAGCAAAGAAGCATATAACAGATTTAAAAAAATATTAATCCCCATGGAAAGAGCATTTCATGGGGATTTTCATTTATTTGATCTTTTTTAATTTCTCAATTTAATACGAAATAAAACCATCAAGGATCCAATCTACTAATGGTAACTTCACTCACTTTATTGATCGCGTTGAGTCGAAACATGACTTTGAGTGGTGCTATTTCGGAATCATAATTGTCACAGTTTTCACTTGGCTCAAGAAAGTAAAAAAAGTAGCTCTGACTTTTATCTACCAACATCACTCGGTCAGGTCTACCAAATGTTTTGATTAAATTTTGATTGTTTACACCCAAGAAATCATTCTTGATACGCTGAATCTCTTCAAGCTCTTGGATCCTCAAGCCATTACAACCATAGCGGTCATTTTTCCAGTTTTGAAGATTTAAGGTTTCCACATCCAGCTTACCAGAGCAAGCGGAGAATAGTATCATCAAGAAAAGGCTATATATCAAGTAAACGGAAGATCTATGCATGTTGAGATTGATTTTTGACTATTTGTTGAAATTGCTTGACAGCAGTTCCATTTTTCCAAAGCCAAAAGTACGAGCTCAAAAGGTACATAGAAAGGGAGATTAGAATTATATTTTCTGCTAACAGTTCTCTTGCGATCCACCAAATCGTTACACTCAACAAGGCAATTCGGATGATTTCCTGGACATGATACCAGCGACTTTGTTCGAAGATAGCAGAGAAACTCACCGTACTCCAAATAATCATTGCCGATAAACCTACCTTGAGCACCCAATCGAAGTCCCCTAAATTAAATAGAAAAAAAGCTGTAATCACCATTAGCATTACATATTGATAAAACACATAGTAATTTAGTGGTTGAGGGACTGTTGTATCAAACTTTTTATACTCCCTTGGTACCTCCTTTACAGTACGATAGCCGCCAAGGTATTCAGGTAGCCATCCAGGTTTATTAAATAGGTATCTGAGTTTATCGGACCATTTAGGGATTTGCCTCAATTCATTTTTCATATTGGCATAATGAGACAAGTTTACCCATACAGGATTCCAGCTATTGACAGGTGTAGTAATGCCATAGGTTGGTCTCTCTTCTTCTTCTTTGAATGTCCCAAACCATTTATCGAAGATGATAAAAGTTCCTCCGTGATTTTTATCAATATATTTAGGATTACGCCCATGATGAACGCGGTGATGGGAAGGAGTATTCATGAATTTTTCCAAAAAACCCATGCGATCAATCGCTTCTGTATGAATCCAAAACTGATAGAGCAAGTTGAGACCTGACACCAATACCAAAGCCACTGGATCAAAACCAGTGATTGCTAATGGTAGGTAAAACATAAAAGTCCAAATGGTCTGGGTCGAACTTTGTCTCAAAGCTACAGATAAATTATATTCTTCTGAAGAATGATGTACTACATGTCCCCCCCAGAAAAGATTGATCTCGTGTGACATTCTGTGAGCCCAGTAATAACAAAAATCATAGAGAAAAAATAACAATAGGAAAGTCCAGAGATTGCTAGGGATATCCAGAATCGCAAATTTTTCAAAAAAGAAAGTATACACGCCGATGGAAAGGACTTTAAGAAATACACCTGTCACTTGAGAAACAACACCCAAATTGATATTGGTAATTGCATCATTCATGCGGTAACTTGGATTCTTTTGAAATCTCAATACGATCAACTCTACAGCCATCAAAAGAAAATACATTGGAATGGCTATGACTACAGGACTCAGATTCATCTTATGCTCAGTATTTTGGGGTTTATTTGAGTAGAAAACTACTTATAAAAACTGAATAAACGAAAAATCTGTTTCGATTTTGCTAAGCATAAATCTTTATATTAGCGCCTTAAATAAATTCACATGATGTATTATAGATTCGGAAAAGTATTTCACTTTCTCACCGTTTTGATTTTCGTTTTTGTATTTCTTTATATCTATGCAGCACTGACAGATATTGTGGCTTACCAATTAGATGATTCAGGTGGCTTTGACAAAAGTATTGGGAAAGAGACTTTTTTCTATACCGGTATTGTCGCTTTCATTGTACTCAATGTGCTATTGGTGGTGCCAGCAAAAATGATTGAGAATCAAAGTATTTCAAGTCTAAAACGAATTTTTCCAAAAGGAAAATTACTAAGTGATTATATGATTGCTTGGATGTATAGTTTTGTTGGGATTATCAATGTTTCTTTGATAATCATGACCTTTTTTGTTCACAGTATCAACAACCAAAACGAGATAAGTGCAGGAGAATTCAGTTTCTTCTTTTATCTTATTCCAGTTTTATTTGTGATTTGGATAGGAGCCTTGTTTTGGATTCTCATTCAAAAATTCAAAGAAGTACAAGCTTCAAATAAAATTTAGTAATAATCCATCATAAAGTCATCAAAATCAAATGGCAGAAAACGTTCAATATACAGAAGACAGTATCAAATCCTTAGATTGGAGAGAACATATTAGGTTGCGTCCTGGTATGTATATCGGAAAGCTAGGAGATGGTAGTGCCCAAGATGATGGTATCTATGTATTGGTAAAGGAAATTCTTGACAACAGTATCGATGAGCACATGATGGGCTATGGTAGGACCATCGACATCAAGATATCCGAGCATAGGGTAGAAGTAAGAGATTATGGACGAGGTATTCCTTTGGGCAAGGTCATCGATTGTGTTTCCAAAATCAATACAGGGGGGAAATACGATTCTGGTGCTTTTCAAAAGTCAGTTGGTCTCAATGGAGTAGGTACCAAAGCAGTCAATGCCCTATCTGAGTACTTTAAAGTTCAATCTTACAGAGATGGTGAAACCAAGGTAGCGGAGTTTGAAAAGGGTGTTTTGGTCAATGATCAAGCTGTGACCAAAAGTTCTGATAGGAATGGTACAAAAATCATCTTTTCACCAGATGGATCAGTTTTCAAAAATTACCACTTCATTCCAGAGTATCTCGAGAATCAAATCTGGAATTATGCTTTTTTGAATGCTGGACTGACGATCAATTACAATGGTAAAAAATTCTATTCTGAAAAAGGCCTGTATGATTTACTTCAGAGAAAAGTAGATGAAGAAAGTGCACGCTATCCTATCATCCACTTGAAAGGAAACGACATCGAAGTAGCCATTACTCATAGTAATCAATATGGTGAAGAATATTATTCCTTTGTCAATGGACAGTTTACCACTCAAGGAGGTACGCATCTGGCTGCATTTAGAGAAGCCATTGTCAAAACAGTCAGAGAGTTTTATAAAAAAGACTACGATGCTTCTGATATCAGACAAAGTGTAGTTGCGGCGATTGCCGTACGGGTGCAAGAGCCAGTATTCGAATCACAGACTAAGACCAAGCTAGGATCTCAAACAACTGGACCTGATGGTCCAACTTTGAGAACTTTTGTAAATGACTTTTTGAAAGTCGAGTTGGATAATTACCTGCACAAAAATCCAGCTGTTGCAGATGCATTATTGAAACGAATCTTGCAATCAGAAAGAGAGCGAAAAGAAATCTCAGGCATCAAAAAACTAGCAAACGAAAGGGCCAAAAAGGCGAACCTACACAATAAGAAACTCAGGGATTGTCGTGTGCATTATGATGATGCCAAAGGAGACGAAGAGAAGAAAAACAATACCATGCTGTTCATCACAGAAGGAGATTCCGCTTCAGGTTCTATTACCAAGTCACGTGATGTACAGACACAAGCGGTGTTTTCTCTTAGAGGAAAGCCCCTAAACTGTTTTGGCATGACCAAAAAGGTGGTTTACGAGAATGAAGAATTCAACCTTCTTCAGCACGCCTTGAATATTGAGGATGGAGTTGAAAATCTCAGGTACAGAAAGATTGTGATTGCTACTGATGCGGATGTAGATGGAATGCATATTCGTTTGCTGGTCATGACTTACTTCTTACAATTCTTTCCTGATTTGGTAAAGAATGGACACCTCTATATTCTGGATACTCCTTTGTTCAGAGTAAGAAACAAAAAAGAAACAATCTACTGCTATACTGATGAAGAGCGCCAAAGGGCTATTCATAAATTAGGAAAAACCGCTGAAATCACACGTTTCAAAGGGCTGGGTGAAATCTCACCTGGTGAATTTGGGACATTCATAGGTGAAGACATCCGTCTTGAGCCCATTATTTTGAATAAGGAAACCAAAATTGCTGATCTATTAGGTTTCTATATGGGAAAAAATACGCCAGATAGACAAAATTTTATCATCGACAACTTGAAGATCGAAAAGGACATCGTCCACGATGACCCTGCCAAGAAAGCTGAGGAAGAAGATGAAAATGAAGCAGCCTAATCGTATTTTGAATAAGGAAAAATAAGCATGAGCGATCATATCAACGATACACCAGAAGAAAACGAGGAATCACTTCATGAATCCATCCCTGTCACGGGAATGTACAAAGAGTGGTTCTTAGATTACGCCTCCTATGTAATTCTCGAAAGGGCAGTCCCCGCCATAGAAGATGGATTGAAGCCAGTACAGCGTAGAATCTTGCACGCCATGAAAGAAATGGACGATGGAAGGTTCAATAAAGTCGCCAATATCATTGGTCAATCAATGCAGTATCACCCACACGGTGACCAGTCTATTGGTGATGCAATAGTGAATCTGGGTCAAAAAGACCTGCTTATCGAAACTCAAGGTAACTGGGGAGATATACGTACTGGTGATGGTGCTGCTGCATCTAGATACATAGAGGCTAGACTTTCTAAGTTTGCGCTTGAAGTAGTATTCAATCCGCAGACTACCGAATGGCAACTTTCATACGACGGCAGGAAAAAAGAACCCGTCACACTTCCTGTTAAATTTCCACTATTGCTTGCGCAAGGTGTTGAAGGGATTGCGGTAGGTTTGTCAACAAAAATTCTTCCTCACAACTTCATTGAATTAATTCACGGGTCTATTGCTATCCTTCAAGGAGAGCGAACCAACATCCTGCCTGACTTCCCAACTGGGGGTATGGCGGACTTTTCAGAATATAATGAAGGTCTTAGAGGAGGGAAAATTAAAGTTAGAGCAAGGATTGAAGAGGGAGACAACAAAACGCTGTTAATCAAAGATATACCATTCGGAACAACTACCAACTCCCTGATTGATTCAATTATCAAAGCCAATGATAAAGGCAAGATCAAAATCAAAAAGGTAGTAGACAATACAGCAGCAGATGTTGAAATAGCTATTCAGCTAGCGCCTGGTCAATCACCAGATATGACCATTGATGCGCTGTATGCATTTACGGATTGTGAAGTCAGTATTTCGCCAAATGCATGTGTCATCATAGCAGATAAGCCGGTATTCCTATCTGTAAACGACATCTTAGAATACAATACCAAGCAGACCAAAGCGCTTCTCAAAAAAGAGCTCGAAATCCGTAAGGCCGAGTTGATGGAGAAGTTACTTTTCTCCTCTCTTGAGAAAATATTCATCGAAAACCGAATCTACCGAGACATTGAGGAATGTGAAACATGGGATGCTGTAATTGAGACAATTGATAGGGGGTTAGATCCTTTCAAACCAGAATTCTACAGAGAAATTACAACCGAAGATATTGTAAGGCTGACAGAGATCAAGATCAAGAGAATTTCCAAGTTTGATGCCTTCAAAGCAGATGAACTGATGCGTAAGCTTCAGGAAGAGCTCAAAGAGGTCAATTACAATCTCAAACACCTGACGGAATATGCCATCAAATATTACGAAAACTTATTGACCAAATACGGAAAGGGTAGAGAGCGTAAAACAGAAATCAGAACTTTTGACCAAATTGAAGCTACGGTAGTTGCTGCAAACAACGCTAAGCTTTATGTCAACAGGGCTGATGGATTTGTGGGCTATGGATTGAAAAAAGACGAATTTGTTTGTGACTGTTCTGACTTAGATGATGTGATTGTCATCCGGAGAGATGGCAAGTGTGTAGTTACAAGAATTCAAGAAAAAGGCTTCGTTGGTAAAGACATTCTTTATGTAGGGATATTCCGCAAAGGAGACGAGCGAATGGTTTACAACCTGATTTACCTTGATGGAGGCTCAGGAAGGGCCATGGTGAAGCGATTCCAAGTCTTAGCAGTGACGCGAGATAGGGAATATGAATTGACCAAAGGTACAAAAGGATCAAAAGTCCTCTATATGACAGCTAACCCAAATGGGGAAGCAGAAATTGTCACAGTCTATTTAACTCAAGGAGCAAAAGCTAGAGTGAAAGTTTTTGATTTTGACTTTAGCACAATAGAGATCAAAGGTAGGGGAGCAGGTGGTAATATCCTGACCAAATACCCTATCAGAAAAGTTCAATTAAAAATGGAGGGGGTTTCTACACTTGGAGGTCTTGATATTTATTATGACCCTGCAATTGGTAGATTGAATACAGACCAAAGAGGAAATTTGGTTGGTAACTTCTTAGGTGATGATAAAATTCTAGTTTGCTACAAAAATGGTGAATATGAATTGACCACCTTTGAGTTAACCAATAGATATGAAGCTCAAAATGTACTGTTGATTGAGAAGTTTGATGCACAGAAAGTTATATCTGCTATCTATTTTGATGGAGGAAGTAAGACATTCTTTGTCAAGAGATTCATGATAGAGACTTCCACGATCAACAAGAAATTCAACTTCATTTCAGACCATAGACAGTCTTATCTCAAGATCGTCTCTACGCACAAGCAGCCACAAGTCAAAGCAACTTTGCAGAAAGGCAAGGATAAAGAGGCTGTGGAGTACGATTTAGATATGTTGATTGATGTGAAAGGTTGGAAAGCCGTTGGAAATAAGCTTTCTTCTCATCAAGTGATAGATTTAGAGTTGATCGAGCCAGTCAAGTCGGTTTCAAACAAAAAAAATGATGATAATGCTCCTGATGATGATTCAATTGAAGTAGGATCGACCATTGATCTAAAGGTGAATAATGATGACGAAGAGCAACTTGGCCTTTTCTAAAGAATTGAAAAAAGAATGGATCAAAAAGAGAAGGAGTTTTTGAAATACCTATCAGGTTATATCACAGCCCATAAATTGGCAATGATGGAGCAGGTGATGGCCAAAAGAACTAGGTATTTTACAGTGGTCCTTGAAGATATCTACAAGCCCCATAATGCATCAGCCGTTCTCAGGACGGCTGATTGCTTTGGTATACAAGATGTCCATATCATTGAGAAAAAGAATCAATACAAAATTAATCCTTATGTCACGCGTGGTGCTGCCCAATGGGTAGATATTCACAAATACTTTACACCAGAGGGCTCAGCAATAGCATCATGTTTTGGCCAATTAAGACAGGCTGGATATAAAATCTACGCCACCAGTCCAAGACCAGAAAGCATCTCTATCCATGAGTTACCAGCAGATCACAAAACAGCATTGGTCTTCGGCAACGAACATGAAGGAGTAAGTGAAGAAGTCATTGCTAATGCTGATGGGCTTGTTCACATACCGATGAACGGTTTTACTGAAAGCTTTAACATATCTGTTTCTGCTTCTATTTTTCTTTTTGATTTACAACGAAAAGCAGCAGCAATAAATATCCCTGATTTTTACATTTCAGAAAGTGAAAAAGAAATCTTGAGATCTAAGTGGTATCGCGAAATCGTAAAAAACTCAGAAATCCACGAGAAGAATTTTTTTAAAGCTTACGAGGAATAAAGTTATGATTAATCCATGTAAGAACTAACAAAAAGGGCCATTCAATAAGCGAATGACCTTTTTTGTTTGTAGTCCTTTATCCAACTATCGCTTCACAATTGGTAAGCTGATACTGCTTGGATATCTGCTAGAGTGATGAATGTTATTTGTAGCTACTATGCCTTCTGTCTCATCATAGGTATTGCCACCTGTATTCATGTTACGATCAAACCTCGGGAAATTAGAGGAAGATACTTCAATTCTAATTCTATGCCCTTTTTCAAAGTAATTGGATGTAGACATTGGGGTCATATTGACTTCATAGACTTTGCCTTTTTCCATAAAAACCTCCTTTTCGTAGCCTTCTCTATACCTCACCCTTTGGATCGTTTCATCTAGGTTATAGGCTTTGCCATCTGGATATACATCGATTAACTTGATTGTAAGATCCGTATCCTTCACATCAGTGGATAAAAATAACTTAGCCTCAATAAAACCACTGATTTCCACGCCTTCAGCCAACGGTTCAGTGGTATAAACCAAGATATCTTCTCTCAACTCCATTTCTTGCTGATCAAAAGATCCACCTTGAACAGCATTGCCTGTACAGCATACATTTCCTCCATATGATGTCACTGGGTACATTGGATCATATTGGAAAGTGTCTGGGTTATCTCTGCCCGGTTTTTTGGTCGTCAAGACACCGTTACCAAGCCTGGTATTTGCCTTGCCTTTGCTGTCTAGATAATATGTGACCATTTGAGCCTCTTTTGGAGGCCAAGTATCAGAAGATTGCCATTTATTTGATCCCATGGTGAAGTATCTTACTTTCGGCATTTCCTCTTTGATTTGATTGGCTTCTTCCTTGAGCCAGAAATCAAACCAAGCATAGGTCAGTTCATTATAGTTCAATCTAGCATCGCCAACTGATCTTTCGCCCACTACGGTATTTTCAGAAGCTCTGGTAAATGCACAATGTAGGGTAGGAGCGATGACCAGGTATTGGTTATCTCTGATTTTAGGATCTTTTGCATTATTTCGGATATGATTATACATCGCTAAGTTTGGGCTACTAGCTACATCATACCATGATACAAACCAGAATCCAGGTTTTTCGAAAGGCATATCATCGTGGAATAAACCACCTTCATACCATTTTGGATCATTTGGCTTACGGGTGATCATTTCTTCATAGATACCTCTAGGTCCGTTGACATTCTTGATGATATCTTGAATCGGCAAATGACTCAATCCTTCTTTCCAATCAACTCTAGGATATCGTGGTGCCATGTCATAAAATCTCTGCAAGCGTTGCAAATCCTCCTGTTGAATTCCTTCGGGTAGTCTTGGAGCCATAGGATCATGCTGCGTACTGTACAACCAAGTCGTGAAAAGCATCTGTCCAGCACCACCTCGGTACCAATTGCCTTGCTCGTAATAATCACCAATTCTTCCAACGCCTGCGCCATATCCCTGAGGAATTAAGACCGCGTGAGCTGGGTGATCCAGTGCTGCAACAGCCATTTGCCATTCAGCAGTAGAAGAACAACCGATAGTACCTATCTTTCCATTACTCCAAGGCTGTGAGGACATCCATTCCATAGCATCATAGCCATCAGTCAGTGGGGTACCTAAAATATCCCACTCACCCTCAGAGAAAAAACGACCTCTTTCATTTTGAACTACATATGCATAGCCTCTTTTGACCGCTTCCAAGGCTGTTTGCATGGTTCTAGTCACTAATTCACCATCTCGATAGGAATTGAAATTGTATGGGGTACGCGAAAAAATGATAGGAACGGGCTCGTCTCCTTTGGGTCTGTAGATATCTGTTGCCAACCTGACACCATCTCGCATTGGCATCATTACTTTTTGATCAATGACCGCAACCTCGTCTAATTGATCTAAAATAGACTTTTCTTGTGCTGAGCTTACTCCCCACATAAACAGGAGTAGCAGTAGTAAGTGCAATTTTCTCATAGGTATGATTTGGATTATTTTCAATACCTAAAATAGAGCTTTATTCCTGAAAAGTAGAATTTAATTTTATAAATGGGTTTTAATTCCTTTTAATTTTCTCCTTGAGCCCTTCAAAAAATGGCGTTCTATTTTTTTTCCTTTTGGCTCTTGCTTTTTGCCTCCGCTTTTTGTCTTGAGTTTTACTTTTAACTAAAACAGTTCTCGCCGAAATTCCAACTTGTCCTCTAAAAAACTCTTCCCTTCCTGACATGTTAAAATTAGGCTTGTAGTCCAGTGAAATCGTAGTGTTGAGCACAGTCATTTCTATTCCTGCAATCAAATCTATTCCATTGGTCGCATTACCGTAGGTCGTTATGATTTCCATTGTTGCAGGGTTTTTCACCTGACTTTCCTCCCAACCAAATGAATAGCCCAAACCATAATAATAATTGAAACGCTTAGAGATAATTGGCTTGTGTTGCTCGAGGAGCAAATGCATCGTTGTATTTCGACTGAAATCTGATTGAATGATTCCCTCTAGGGTCGTATGTTTCAAAATACGCTGCTTCGCTGTAAGCCCTAAGGTTCGACTGTAATCATTAGATCCTAATCTCAAACCAGCTGCTGTTCCATAGCGTTGCGCTTGAACATCAGTCAATGTGAATAGTATCAAGAAAAATGGAATCAGGAGTATAAGGTGATTTTTCAAAGGCTTAGTCTAAATTAATGATATTTAATAAATTAAAAGGATCAAAAAACATTCCAATATTACCAATCTTCTTCCTCTTCGTCTATCTGCTCACTATCATTTGAAGAAAAATACCCAGCCAATATTTCTCTTCCTTGTTCAGTCACCTTAACTTCAGCCTTCAATAAAAACTCATTAGTTTCCATCAATGCTTCATAAGTTGGATTTTGGATATGTTTTGGGATTTTGAATATCCTAGAATCTTGTTTTTCAAATGGAATGCCTACTTTGCCTCCGTATAAATACGGAATCAACGTTTCCGAGCAACTAATTCCGATCCTATCTATTCTGAATTCTTCAAAATGCTCTCTCAGTCGCTCATTTATGTCATCAAAGAAATCTAAAGTCTCTTGCAACCTAACTCTAGATCCTGCTCGAGACTTACCTTTTGTTTTCAAATGTTTGATTTGACTTTTTCCCTGTTTTTTTCTAACCATATAAGCACGAAAAACTTTATGCCTTTCATTTACAAAATTTTCAAAAAATCCAACCGAACCAATTCCCGATCTTATCATGATTAAGACATAATTGAGAAATTCCTGTTCTTGAATCACATTTTTCTTAGCATCAAAATTTATATTCAAAGGAAGCCTGATTTTGATACAATTTTCACCTGAATCTGTATAGCTAATCTGATGTTTCTTTTGACTATATTCGAAACTTAGTCCACTATTTAGGAGAGAATCAAACAACTTTTTAAATGCTTCTTTTTCAAATAAATAAGTCTTCATTTACTTTTTTTTTATGTTTCCTCCTTGTAGATGGTCTTATATTTGATACTAAAGTAAAAAACCATGGAAAATAAAATACAATATCTGCTTGATAAAATGTGTGATAAGTCTGAAGAAGAGGCTTACGCTTATGCTGATCAACTTGCAGAAATAGGAACGGAAGAAGTGCTAGATAGTTTGATCGATGTATTGAACAGTGAAAATATTGACAATGCTTATTTAGCGGCCAGAGCTTTGAGTAAGATCGAAAATAACAATAAGGCTCTTGAACCACTACTAGAGAAAATTCACGATCATGCAAATAAAAATAGAAATGGACTCTTTGTCCAAGCGCTTGAAGGGTTTGATTTGAGTGACAAATTTGTTGATGTTCTCAGGATATATCTTTTCGGAAACTTCAAATCATCGAATTTGGCTAAAACCTACCTGGATCATGTAGAGTTTGATTTGAGCCCGAGGACGATTAAGAAAGCAGAAAAGCACTGGAGCCATTTTCAGAACAACTCCGATCAGGAAAGTGATGATTATGCCATCAAAAAAGCAGAGGTTGAAACTATATTGAATGAAATAAAACAATTATTTCTTTAAATATAAACAACAAATTAAGGGAAATACAGGTTATAATAGGGATGATAGTATCAAAAGAAATGAAAACGGCATACCAAGATTTTTTGGAAGATTTTGGGTTCAATCTAGATCCAACGATTCTTCATTATGTCAAATTATTTGATGAAGGCAAACAGGTCGTCTTCTTTCATCATATCTCAAATTCAGATTCTAACTGCATTGAGGTTCAGCTTGGCATTAGAATCGACGCAGTAGAAGATATCATCAATCAGTTCTTGCCATCATTGGGTGATTTTAGTGAAAGAAGTACAACATTGATCATGCCCATCGATCAGATCAATGCCAACATGCAAAGACGGTACTTCATTGAAGAAGAAAAAGAAGTGCCTGAAGTCCTTAAAAAAATTGAAAGTCATTTGATAAATGATGGTTTTAGGTGGCTAGATAGGTATTCAGACCCAATAATTCTTGAGGATTATTTTAATAATAATCCAGATCAAGAATTTATCACTCAGAACTTCACTTATCGATCTGCTCGAGCTATTACGCTGTGTAAATTATATAATCCGAATAACTACGAGGAAAAGAAAAAGGCTTATTTGGACAAACTAGAGGAAATGATGGTCACTCCATTTACGCTGGCAAGCTTTCTTAACCTGCTAAACTATCTAGAGAACAACTAAAAAAAGGATCGAGTCACATCGATCCTTTTTTAATTCACTTCTTTATCACACCTCTTACAGCCTCAGCTTCCAAAGGATTGTCAGGCCAAGCGTGCTTTGGATATCTCCTTTTCAATTCTTTCTTTACTTCAAAGTAAGCATGATGCCAAAAGCTATTTAAGTCAGCCGTCACTTGCACTGGTTTGAATCCAGGGGAAAGTAAGTGAAGAATGATGCTTGTCTGGCCATCATTGATTTTGGGAGTATACACCCAGCCAAAGACTTCTTGTAGCCTCACGGCCAATACCGGCGCATCTCCGTGAGGTGAATAATTTAGCATCAAGCTACTTCCACTCGGAACAGTGATTCTAACTGGCGCAAGTGTTTCAAATTTTGTCCATTGCTTATAACTTATACTATTTTTTAAAATTTCTACTAAATCCAGCTTTTTGAAATCCTCCGGTTTTTTGATCCCTGAAAAATAAGATCCAAACAGTTCTTTATTTCGTTCAATAATAGCTGATGTAGACCAATCAGGCCATTTCTCGTATGGTCTCCAAAGTTTTATACAAGCCATTCTAGCTTGTAAAGCTTTGACTTGCTCATTGATGTCCAGCAGTTTTTCTCCTTCCTTGTTGAGTGCATGGCTCAAGGCAAGGTACAAATCTTCTTTTGTGAGGTCATCGATTGGCGTTGACTTTAATACTATGCTTCCAATACTCAAGTCATTGCTAGCAATCAGGCCGCCCTTTCTACTATCCCATACCACTCTTCTTTTGGTTTTTAAGAAGGAGCGAAGGTCTTTAGGGTTCAATGGGGAAGCAAGAAATATCTTGCCCATGCCATCCCTAGCGTCTATATGTGATACAGCAAGCCATGAATCATGCGCCAAGTCATCTTTGTGTGAAATCATGGCCAACTTGCCATTAGCCAGCTGAAATTGGGCATTATTTCCTGGCCGAGCACAAGCAATTCGCTCCGGATAAGCCAAAGCGATCAAAGCCCCAGTTTCAAATGGATCTACAAAATCATTCTCAACTGCTGCTCCAAATATCCTTCTGTAATTTGCAGCAATTTTCTCCACTTTATTGAATCCTTTAACTGATAATTTTTCTTTTCGGGTACGGCGCAAAGCTTCTATACGCAAATTGATATCTACCCCTGAATCAGGAGCTAAAGGATCTTTTTCTTCTAATAACCCAGCAATATCAGTGGCCAATGCAAGTTTGGATTCTTCCTCGGCGATGACCAGCATGTGTGCAATCCTCGGATGGGCTGGTATGGCATGGATTTGCTTACCATGTGCTGTGATTTTACCGTCTTCTATGGCACTGAGCTGGGTCAAGATTTCGAAAGCCTGCGAAATGGTACCTGATGGAGGAGGAGTAAGCCAAGTCATTTCTCTGATGTCTTTGACACCCCATTCTAACATGTCAAGCACCAAAAAAGCTAGATCTGCTTCTAATATCTCAGGAGTCCGAAACTCCTGAAGCTTTGCTTGGGTAGCTTTGGACCATAATCTATAACACACGCCAGCTTGCAATCTACCAGCTCTTCCAGCTCTTTGATCTGCTGAATCTTTGGCAATCCTGATAGTCTCCAACCTACTCAAACCTGAATTTGGATCAAACTTTGATGTTTTACCATATCCAGAATCTATCACTATAGTAATTCCCTCAATCGTCAAGCTGGTCTCAGCGATAGAAGTGGACAGGACAACTTTTCTTTTGCCATGTCTATTGGGCATGATAGCCTGATATTGGGCAGTATGGGAGAGTTGGCCATAAAGTGGATGGATAGAAAAATCAGGTAATTGCTTCCTTAAAATAGCTTCTGCTTTTTTGATTTCTCCTTGCCCTGGCAAGAATACAAGAATATCTCCTGTATGCTTTTTACTTGCATCAATAGTAGCTTTGGCTACCATCTCAGGCATCAACCAAGGATCTATATCTCCTGCATAATAAATATCAACTGGAAACATTCTCCCTTGACTGGAAATCACTGGTGCTTGAAGTAAGTGGGATAGCTGTGGCATATCCAAAGTCGCTGACATCACCAAAATCCTCAAGTCAGGTCTCAATACTTGCTGTGCTTCTCTACAAAGCGCCATCGCTACATCAGCATGAATGTTTCTTTCATGAAATTCATCAAAAATAACCATCCCAACATCTTCGAGGGCATTGTCAGCATGTAGCATTCTCGTCAAAATCCCTTCAGTTAGGACTTCTAATTTGGTTTTAGAGGAAACTTTAGACTCAAATCTGATTCGATAGCCTATAGTTTCTCCAAGGTTTTCACCAAGGAGTTCAGCCATTCGCTGAGCGATAGACTTTGTGGCTAGGCGTCTGGGCTCAAGCATTAGAATTTTCTTTCCTTTTAGAAAATCGGACTCAAGCAAAGCCAAAGGCAATAAGGTGCTCTTTCCAGCTCCTGGTGGTGCCTGGACGATTACTGTATTTTTATGGGCTAATGTTTCCTGTACTTCTGAGATAATCTCACGAACAGGCAAATCAATGCGGAATGAATCAAAAGTCAAAATCTACTTTATTTTTGAGATTCAAAGGTAAAAAAAATACCACCGCGCTAGCAGTGGTATTTTCAAAATTATAAGGTAAGTGACTTATTCTACTTTTGCAGCAGCTCTACCATATTCCCATCTAATCTCAAAACCTGAAGAAGTGACTTCATAAACCAATCGCTCTTCCATGGAAGACCCTTGTCCAGAAGGTACTGTCACTCTCAAAGCATCCTGTGATTGATCATAGGTATAAGCACCCCATTGCTTGGCAACTTTATTGAAGATGAAAGTTGATTCCATCTCACCTGGGATGACAAAGAAGCTGTATTTCCCAGCAGGAAGGTCTTTTCCTTGTACTTTGACATCCTTGCTAAACTCTATGGTGGTGGCATCATTAGCTCCAGCTCTCCATACTTGACCTAGTGGAACTAGATCACCCCAAATCGTTCTACCTTTCACGGCTGGACTAGAATAATTGATAGTGATCTTGGTGCCATTAATTTCTCCCTCAGCTGTTTTTGCTGGACTCGGCTTTTCATCTTGTGCTTGAGCTACAAGCCCAAAAGCCATCAAAATAATTAAAATCAAACTGCTCTTTTTCATTTCGTTTTCAATTTTGGATTGTTAAATTTTTACTTTTAAATAAATCAAACTTTAACCCACCTTTGTTCTTTATGGCTCTCAATGATTCTTTCACAAATAATCAATTCGCGAAGTCCATCTTCAAAGGTAGGGAAACTTGGCTGAACAGGCTGCTTTCCTTCTCTCACGGCAGCATAGACTTCTTTAAACATTTGCTTGGAAGTATCAGGAAAGCCTTCATTGTGTCCGCCAGGAAAACTGATTAAACCAGCTGCCTCCGGTGAAAATAAAGCTGGATCTTTCATCAAGTGTTGATTAGCTGTTTCTCTCTTGCCAATCCACATTTCATTAGGACGTTCTGAGCACCATTCAAAATTTGCTTTTGAACCCGCTATCTCAATATTCAATCTGTTTTTGCGTCCAGCATTTACTTGGGAAACAGTCACCGAGCCCTTGTTACCATTATCAAACCTGAGCATCACTGTTGCATGATCCTCAGTAGTGATAGGTACTTCCTCATAATCGGAGGCATTGAGCATTTTCCCAGAATATGTTTCTATGGCTTTCAAAGGTTTTAACCTAGTTTTGTGCACAGTTGAAAAGTCAGCCATCACTTCGGTGATTTTCAATCCCGAAATGTACTCTGTGATATCCAAAAGGTGAGATCCAATATCTGCAATGGCCCTAGAGTCTCCTGACTTATCTGGCTCAAGCCTCCAATTATAATCCGTCTGAAGGAATAACCAATCTTGCAAATAGGAACCCATGACACTGTAGATGTCTCCCAAATCACCATTTTCACGCATGGTCTTCATTTGTCTAACCATTGGGTAATACCTAAGATTGAAATGTACTGCATTGACTAGGCCTTTTTCTTTAGCCAATGCAACTAGTTCCTCAGCTTCTTCGATTTTGGTAGCGAGTGGTTTTTCGCAGACCACATGCTTACCTGCCAAAAGCGCTGCTTTGGATTGTGAAAAATGCAGGAAATTTGGCGTACAGATATGTACCACATCAATCTCAGGATTTTGAAGCATAGCTTCGAAAGTAAAAGCTTCTGGAATGCCCAATAAAGTGGCTTTTTCCCTTGCCAACTCAATATTGACCTCACAAAGTGCCACAACTTCAATATTTGGAATTCTTCTTAATGCTTCCAGATGTGCCGGGCCAATAAAACCCGTTCCAACAATTGCTGCTTTTATTTTTTTCATAATAGGTTTGGTAGTTTTTGATTCAAAAAATAAATATAGTGCTTTAAAAGCTTTTTAAAAACCATTAGTACGAGCCTGGGTGAAAACCATATCCATTTATATCCATTAATGGCAGTTTGTCAAATTATCTATCGAAAAAATACCCAAGCATTTATGCATTTATGATTTTATGTTTAAATTATACTCTAAATAAATAATTTCTATCATGGCAAATTATAATCTACGCATAAACGGTAAAAATTACGAAGTAGATGTAGAAGACGACACGCCACTTCTGTGGGTTTTAAGAGATCATCTAGGCTTAGTAGGTACCAAATATTCCTGTGGGATCGCCCAATGTGGAGCTTGCACAGTACATATCAATGGAGAGGCTACTTTCTCTTGTACTATGCCTATATCTAGTGTTGGAACAGATAAAGTCACTACCATAGAAGGATTATCTGATAATGGTGACCACCCTGTTCAAAAGGCATGGAAGGAAGTGGACGTGGCACAGTGTGGATACTGTCAAGCAGGTCAAATTATGAATGCAGCTGCATTTTTGAAAAAGAACCCTAAGCCAAGCTTGGAAGAAATAGACAATGCGATGAATCGAAATATCTGTCGCTGCGGAACCTATCACAAAATCAGAGAAGCAGTAGCTTTGGCTGCTAAAACCAAATAATTATGGCTGATATCACTAAAACAAATAGACGGGATTTCTTGAAAATCGCGGCAACTGCTACAGGAGGTCTTTTTATTGGCTTTTATTGGTCTAGTTGTGACTCTCCAAAAATGAAAGTACTCTCAACTGAGGAAGTTTTGAGTAAAGCACATAATTTCAATAGTTTTCTATCCATCTCTCCAGATGGAGATGTGGTGATCTATTCTCCTAATCCAGAATTGGGTCAAAATATCAAAACATCTTTTCCTATGGTCGTAGCTGAGGAACTTGATGCTGATTGGTCAAAAGTACGCGTATTACAAGCTCCATTGGATAATGATAAATTTGATCGACAGCTTACTGGAGGTTCGGGTGCTATGCCTCATTCATGGGAAAGATTGAGAAAAGCAGGTGCCACAGCGAGACACCTTTTGTTGACAGCAGCTGCTAATCAGCTAGAAGTGGATATGGCTTCATTATCCACCGAAAAAGGAATGATTTACCATAAAGCTAGTGGAAAAAAGCTGACATATGGAGAAGTGGTCATGGCGGCCTCGGAATTAGAGGCACCAGAAGAAGTATTGCTTAAAGATCCAAAGGATTTTACCATCATAGGTACTCCCATCAAAAATGTAGACAATGATGATATGTTTACAGGAAAGCCTCTTTTTGGTTTGGATTTTTACAGAGAAGGGATGCTTCACGCCATGATTCAAAGGCCTCCTTTTGGAATGAAAATCAAATCTGTAGATGATGCATCAGCTAGGAGTGTCTCCGGAGTGACAGACGTCATCCAATATGATAATTTTGTGGCAATCGTAGGTACTTCTACTTGGCCATTGATGAAGGCAAAGCGTAGATTAAAAGTAGAATACGAATCAGATGGAAATGTAGAAAGTACTTTTGATCATGATAAAATCATGAAGGAATTACTAGATTCCAAAGATGCAAGAGTCATGCGACAGGATGGTAATGTGGACGAGGCATTTAAAAATGCAGCAAAAGTAATCACAAGTGAATATCAGTGTCCATTCTTGCCGCATGCACCCATGGAACCGATGAATTTCTTTGCGCATGTCAAGGGAGAAGAAGTGGAGCTAATTGGCCCTACACAGACTCCCGATGCAGCAAGAATGCAGACAGCTCAACTATTGGGAATTCCTAAAGAAAACATCACCGTGGATATCACTAGACTTGGTGGTGGTTTTGGTAGAAGATTGAGAGCAGACTATGTTTTGGATGCAGTAGAAGTCTCAAGAAGAGTCAATGCACCTGTAAAAGTGACTTGGACTAGAGAGGATGATATGACCGGAGGAGCATACAGACCTGCTGTAAGGTACAGGTTCTCTGCCGCGCTAGATGCGGCAGGAAATATGATTGGATTTAAGTTAAGAGGAGTAGGGCTCAATGCTGGTAACTCCGTCAGACAAGATAATTTCCCTTCTGGTGCCGTACCAAACCTTCTGATCGAGAATATCAATTACAACTCCTCTGTGACTACCAATGCATGGAGAGCACCTATTACCAACTTCCTAGCCTATGCGGAGCAATCTTTTCTGGACGAAGTAGCTTTAGAAGCACAGAAAGACCCTGTGAAGTTTAGACTAGATTTATTAGAACAAGCTAAGAGTTCACCAACTGGATCAGTTAATTATGATGTTGATCGTATGATCGGTGTTATCAAAGATGCTGCTGAACGATCCAATTGGGGTAAGGATAGCAATGTGAAGCAAGGATTTTCTGTCTATTTCTCACACAGATCCTATGTTGCTCAAGTGGCTAATATTGAAATGATCAATAATCAGCCCGTATTGAAAAAGATAGTAGCCTCAACAGATTGTGGCATTGTGGTCAATCCTACAGGAGCCAATCATCAGGTAAGGGGAGGTATAGTAGATGGTATGGGGCATGCGATGTTTGGTAACTTGGTATTTGAGAATGGTCTTCCAAAGCAGAAGAATTTCGACTCCTATAGATTGATCAGGATGAAAGAAGTGCCTGAAATAGATGTTAATTATGTTGACAGTGGTTATGACCCGACTGGACTTGGCGAACCAGCCTTACCTCCGACAGGTGGCGCAATTGCCAATGCTATCTTTGCTGCAACTGGAAGGAGATTGAGAAGTCAACCATTTATAGAACAAAAAGAGTTTTCTGATTTGAATCTAGAGATCAGAAGGGGGTAGGTGAGATTTGAGATGTTTTGTCAGGCACGGCGGATAAGGATAGAGATAAAAGACTCAAGATTCAAGAAATGAAGACTTTATTTTGATGATTTTAATAGCCCCGTGTGAAACTCGGGGTTATTTGTATTTTACAGTATAATGCATCTCAAATTTCGTCCATTCCTCTTTCTGGAAAATATGGTCCGGTGAGCTTAAGTTCTTTCATGTCTTCCGATAACTCAAAGTCAACCTTAATTTCATCTAGATTGGTATCATGAATATTCAGACATGCATTGAAGTGTACCAAGTCAAAATCTAAGGTAAAAAAACCTTTCAACTCAGAAATAAAATTTATTTCACCTTTCAAAGCCACATTTTCAGTGACTGCACCTTCTCTTTTGAAATAATAGGAAAGGAAAATCCCGAGTTCTTTCCGTTCCTTTTCCAAAATATCTTTAATAAGAGTTTCTAGTGAGGATTGCTTCTGATTTATTTTAAAAAACCAAGTTTCTTGCATGATTTGGGTTTGGTTTGATTTTGTTTCTCTATATGAAATATGATAGAAATATAGTAGTAATAGAATTGAAATAATATTTAGAAAGTAGGCTTTACCATTTCAAAAGACAATTTTATTTACGAAGATTCTATAACTTGTTTTTAATGAAGTTCAACTAATAGCATATATACCAATAACCAATCCACTATTAGCCATTAACCTATTCAAATGAATTACCCAATTTACCTAGATCATAATGCCACTACGCCAGTAGCTCCAGTAATATTAGAGGCCATGCTTCCTTATTTTTCTACTCACTTTGGTAATGCTGCTAGCAAAAATCACCCCTTTGGCTGGATGGCTGAAAACGCAGTAGAAGAGGCTAGAGAAAAACTTGCTCATCTAATCCAAGCAAAACCCAAGGAGCTGATTTTTACTTCAGGTGCTACAGAGGCAATTAACTTAGCTATCAAGGGTACATTTGATCATTATCAAGGTGAGCAGCAACATTATATTTCTTGTGTCACTGAGCACAAAGCAGTCTTAGATACCTTAAGTAGCATTGCTAAAAAGGGAGCAGAAGTTTCGCTATTACCTGTAAATCCTACTGGTAAAATAGATCTCGAACAGCTAGAAGCAAGCATCACACCCACGACAAAAATGATCTGCTTGATGTGGGCAAACAATGAAACTGGTCTGATACATCCAATAGAAGAAATTGCAGCTATTGCTGAGAGGCACAATGTCATTTTTTTTACTGATGCAGTTCAAGCCATAGGGAAAATCCCAGTCAACTCAAGTGGAATCCATCTAATGGCCTTGTCTGCGCATAAGTTTTATGGACCAAAAGGAGTTGGGGCTTTGTTTATCAGACATAACCACACCTTTCCAAAGCCTCAACCATTGATAGAGGGAGGTGGTCATGAAAAGGGATTCAGAAGCGGTACATTGAATGTTCCTGGCATCATAGGGCTAGGAATGGCAGCAGAAATTGCTAAAGATCATATTGACTTATATTCAAATCAGATAGAAAAGCTCCGATATGAGCTTGAATCAGGCATTCTTGCACTAGAGGGAACAGTTTTAAATGCTAGTCAAGAAAATAGGCTTCCACATGTCACCAATATTTCATTTGAAGGCGTAGAAGGAGAAGATTTACTTCGAGAAATCAATCGATTCGTGGCTGTCAGCTCTGGGTCAGCGTGTAGCAGCATAACCCCAAAACCATCCCATGTACTTGATGCAATGGGAATTGAGGCAGATTTAGCAAGAGCTTCAATTCGATTTAGTCTTGGGATAAGTACCACGCATGAGGAGATAGAGCAAACAATCACAGTAGTCAGAGCAGTCCTAAGTAGACTAAGAAGTTAGCCGAATTATTTACCAATGGCTTTCAATACCTTTTCTACCAATTCAGATTTTTTACTATTCTCAATCCAACGAGTTACGATGACCAAATCATTGTCTGGATCTACATAGATCATGTTGGTTCCAGCACCTAAGTGGAAGAAGGCTGTGGAAGGTGCAGCTGGAATTTCTTTTTTGTCCGTATTGAGAAAATAATTCATGAAGCCATAATTGGTCTGAACAGAAGTTGGACTGAGGGACTTTTCTATCCAAGATTCTGAGATGATTTGCTCACCATTCCATTTTCCTTTGTTCATGGTCAAATAGCCAAATCTGGCTTGATCATAAGCAGATATGAATAAGCCACCTCCCCAATGTGAGCCACCCGAAACAGATTGCATGATTTGACCATCAATGATGACAAAAGAATTTTCATAACCAGTCCATCTCCAAGTTGGACTAGCACCGATCTTATCCATGACCATTTCCTTGAAAACAATCGGTAGGGGTTTTCTCCATACATTCATAGCCGCTAGTGCCAATACATTCACCCTAGTATCATTGTATTTATAAACAGACCCAGGCTCATTTCTTTCTCTATTGATCCAAGTAGCAGAATTCCCCTGTGGACGATCGCCCCAGTCTGGTTTGCCCCAAAGTGATCCTTCCCAGTCAGAAGTTTGTCTCAATAGATGCTCCCAGGTGATTTTCTTATTGTGATCAGTACCAAACAAGTCAAAAACATCTTCATCATTCAAATGATCTGACTTGTTCATTAACATTTTGTAAGGATCATAAGGTATAATGGGTGCCATATAAGGATAAACCAAATCTTTTTCTGAACGAATCAAACCTTGATCTACAGCGAGCCCAACCGTAGTAGATAGTACACTCTTGGCTACACTAAATGTCAAATCAACCCTGCCAGGTTCACCCCATTCGGCGATAATATATCCTTTAAAAATTACTAATCCCGTCGCAGGGCCTCGATCTTTCATCGGGCCTACAGGAAAACCAAAAGGCTCTCTACCAAAAGCACTTAGGTAATGAGCCACTTTCAAGTTTTGATCAGCAGAACTTTCGGTCGCGATAGCAAAATCTACCGCGTCTTGTAGTAGTTTGCTATCTACTTTTAATGTAGAAGGGTCTTTCTTATCCCAAGTACCCAAACTTGGAAAATACCTTGACTGAGCAATCAGAGAATTGATAATTAAGAAGAAAACAAAGAAATATGAGATACAGGCTTTCATGGGGTGATTATTTATTTAAGTTGAAAATTAAGTGCTTTGATTTTCTCATCAAAGAAAATTTATTTGAATGAAATAGTCTTCTTTTAAAAGGAAGTTGCATGATTACACCATCAAAATTCTTAATTTAGACCTAAACAATTTGGTTTGAATTTGGTCTATTTGTTAAGCAACAGCACAAAGTAACACATGAATGTAATTGTAATTGGAGCGGGAATATCGGGACTTATTGCCGCATATGAGTTAGAAAGATCTGAAGTCAAGCCTGTTCTACTAGAGGCAACAGACAAAATAGGAGGAAGGGTAATCACAGATGAGAAAAATGGATTTTTGTTGGATAGGGGATTCCAGGTTTTATTGACAGCATATCCTGAAGCAAAAAGATACTTAGATTATGAAGCGCTAAACCTCAAGCGTTTCTCTCCAGGAGCAATCATCATGAAACCAGGAAATTCCTTCGCGATTCATGATCCTTTGAGAGATCCTGCAAAACTTTTTGGGATGATTTTCTCTAAAGTTGGTAGTCTGACAGATAAAATCAGAATTTATAAACTCAACAAAGATTTAGCAAAAAAGTCAATTGAAGAGATATTTGAAACACCATCCAAGTCTACTTTAAATTTTTTGAAAGATTATGGTTTTTCAGATACAATAATTGACAATTTCTTTAAGCCCTTTTTCAGGGGAATATTCCTTGAAAACGAATTAAGTACCTCTTCACGCATGTTTCAGTTTGTTTTCAAGATGTTTGGAGAAGGGTATGCTGCAGTTCCTGAAAAGGGTATGGGAGAGATCACTAAACAGCTCAGCCAAAAGTTACATCAGACCACTATCAAACTGAATTCCCCTGTCAAATCAGTCATGGGACAAGAAGTTACTCTTGAAAATGGGGAAGTTCTTAAGGCAGACAAAGTTATCATTGCTTGCAGACCTGACAGAATTATTCCACAGTTGGAAGGCCAAATCAAGCCTTTCAGATCAGTGTACAATGTTTATTTTTCCCTAGAGAAGTCCTTTTTGATACAACCTATGATCGCATTGATACCTGATGATAACTATTTGATTAACAATATTGTATTTATGACTGATGTAAGTAAAGCTTATAGTCAAAATGGTAAAGCATTACTGTCTGTCTCTGTGACCAAATCAATCAAAGATCCTAGTAATTTAGCGAAATTGATCAGTATAGAATTAGAAGCCCTGAGCGGAATCAAGGCAGAATATTTCAAGCATATCAAAACTTACCAGATTTTAGATGCACTACCAGATGTAGATGATATGAAATCAAGCCTTCCTTTTACCAACGCAAAACTGAATGACCATGTGTTTTTGGCTGGAGACTACCTACTCAATGGCTCTATCAATGCTGCAATGACTTCTGGTAGAAAAGCAGCGGAAGCACTTTTACTCAGCACACAAAAACCGATGTAAAATGAAAAAGACCATCGCAATAGCAGGAGCAGCAGGATACATTGGGCGATGGTTTATAGATCGCTTCAAAGATAAGTACCATATCATAGCGCTAAGTAGGGGAGTTGCACTTAACAACCCAGATCCGCAAGTAGAATGGCGCTCAGTGGAATTATATTCTATTACCTCTACTATTGAAGCATTGAAGGGGGTGGATTATGCTATTTATTTAATTCATTCTATGTCTGCTTCTACTAGGCTAAATCAGGGTAGTTTTGAAGATACAGATTTGCTTTTGGCAGATAATTTTGCTCGTGCTGCAAAGGCCAACAACATCAAACAGATCATTTACATGGGGGGAATTCTGCCCAAAGAAGTAGAAGATCAAAAAATCTCAAAGCACCTGAGGAGTAGGCTTGAAGTTGAAAAAACCTTAGGAAGTTCGGGAACTCCAGTGACAGCGCTAAGAGCAGGAATCATAGTGGGTCCTGGAGGCTCTTCATTTCAAATGATCTACCATTTGGTTGACAAGCTTCCTGTAATGATCTGTCCACAATGGACTTTGTCCAATACCCAAGCCATTTCTTTACGTGACACGCTGACCATCATGGATACCTGTATCGGTAACGAAGAAGCTTTTGGTAAGGTCTATGAAATAGGTAATCCTGAGATCCTTACGTATAAAAGTATGCTGGAAACTACTGCCAGGAAGATGGGCAAAAAACGGTTGATAAAATCAGTTCCAGTTTTCTCAGTTGGTTTCTCCAAGCTTTGGGTGAGCTACTTTGGTAAAAGCCCCAAAAAACTTGTTTACCCCTTAGTTGACAGCTTAAAACATACACTTACTGTTAATCCAGACCTAGTTTTTGAATTGAGAACTATTGATTATTTGTCTTACGAAGAAAGTGTGTCCATAGCCATAGATCCTAATAATCATCTTCCTAAATTACCAAAATTCAAAAGACTACAAGCGGTAAAGAATACAGTAAGAAGTATACAAAGACTGCCAAATACCAGGCATAAGAGCGCACTTTGGGTGGCAAACAGGTACAAAGTGTGGCTACCTTTCTTCTTTAGATCGATTATCAAAGCAAGAGAGAATCAAAGAGGCGATATAGGTTTTCATTTATTAAATATGGAAAAACCCTTACTCCAATTGACTTGGATTCCAGATAGGAGTGATCTTAAGCGACAGCTGTTTTATATCACAGGCGGTTCGCTTGTTAAACGCTTCGATTATGGCTGGCTAGAGTTTCGAGAGGTATTGGATGGTGAATTTATGATTTCGGCCATACATGAATTCGTACCCCGACTACCCTGGTATATTTATGTCAATACACAAGCACATGCACACTTGATTGTCATGAATAATTTTGCCAAATACCTCAAGCGCTTTCAAGATTAAATTGTACAAGTGGTTGGTCTGTGGCCATTCTGAATTCGTATCTTTATCTAAGAATTAATCTGAAGTACTTTTATGAAAACATTAACATTCAATAATGGCGATCAACTACCAATTTTAGGTTTGGGTACTTGGAAATCCAAACCTGGAGAAGTCTTTCAAGCTGTCTTATGGGCACTTGAAGCTGGCTATAGACATATTGATTGCGCTGCAATATACAACAATGAAAAAGAAGTTGGAGATGCATTGGCAAGAGCCATTGCAGATGGAATAGTAAAAAGAGAAGACTTGTTTGTCACTTCCAAACTATGGAATGATTGCCATAGATTAGAAGATGTCAGAAAGGGCTTAAGCAAGACCTTAATGGATTTAAAATTGGATTACTTAGATCTCTATTTGATACATTGGCCTATAAGTTTTAAAAAGGGTGTTGGCTTTGCGGAAAGTAGAGAGCAATTTTATACATATTCTGATGTACCTCTAGCTCAGACTTGGCAAGGCATGCAGCAAGTTAAATCGGAAGGACTTGTCAGACATATTGGTGTTTCCAACTTTAATATTTCCAAGCTGGAAGAGTTATTCGCTGTAGGTGGACAAGGTCCTGAGATGAATCAAGTAGAAATGCATCCTTATCTCCGTCAAGATAAGTTGGTCGAGTATTGTAGAGGTAAAGAAATGCTGATGACAGCATATTCCCCTTTGGGTTCTGGTGATCGCTCTACTTCCATCAAAAAGTCCGACGAGCCTAATCTATTTGAAGACCCTATTGTAAAGCAAATAGCAGATCAATATGATGTCAGCCCTGCTCAAGTTTTGATTGCTTTTTCAATTCATAGAGATATCGCGGTGATTCCAAAGTCAGTCAATAAAGAAAGAATCAATCAAAATTTTCAATCAGCCACAATTCAGTTTAAATCACCCGATTTAGATTTACTACTTGGAATCAAAAATCAATATAGGTTCATAGACGGAAGCTTTTTCACGGGTTCTAAGAGTCCATATAGTCTGAGAGACTTGTGGGAAGAAGTATAGTAGCATATTAAGGACCAGGGAAATTAATTCTTGGTCCTTTTTGTTAAAAGACTTAGTTGACAAAAAATAAAATTTGTATGATCAAGAGAATTAAGAAACTCACATTTTTTCAAATCATCATAGACAGTGTTAAAGACTTTGGCTCTAGTGATTCGATGAGCTTCGCAGCAAGCACGGCCTTTTATACGATCTTCAGTATGCCAGCTTTGTTAATCATCATTTTGAATATTGGTACAGCATTTTATCAAGAGTCAGAGGTAAAGGAAGAGATCATTATACAAGTAAGACAGCTGGCAGGAGAGGAAAGTGCTCAGACCTTGGCTGATATCATGGCTAATTTCACAATTCAGGCAGATGGCGTTTTTTCCAACTTCTTTGCGATCGGTATTCTCGCTTTTAGTGCTACCACTGTTTTTGTAAGTCTTCAAAACGCCATCAACCATATTTGGCATATCAAGGCAAAACCTGAAAAAGGCTTCCTAAAGTTTGTGATCAATAGGTTATTAAGCTTTTCAATGGTTGCGTCGATTGGATTTATCTTACTGGTTTCCTTGATCATGGATGCGCTTTTGATAGTTATCTTCAATTGGTTTTCTGACTTTTTTGAATCTATGGCCTTCTTACTGGCATCTGTTGGGCATTTGATTATTGGGCAAGGCATATTGGTGGTGATATTTGCTTTGATGTTCAAGATACTACCAGATGCCAAAGTAAGGTGGAGAGATACTTGGCTAGGAGCATTCATCACAATGCTTTTGTTTGTGTTAGGTAAATATATGATCGGTCTGTATCTAGGAAATTCAGATCTTGGATCAGCCTATGGCACTGCTGGCTCATTGGTAATCCTTTTGATCTGGGTATATTATTCTGTTGTCATATTTCTTTTCGGGGGGCAGATCACCTATTACATCGCTGAGAAAGTAGGGAAAGGAGTTATTCCTCTAGCGCAAGCTGTAAAAGTGGAATTACGGGAAATAGAAGAAATGAAGTCTGAAAAAGAGGAAAAATAAGGCTGAAAAGAAATACCAGCCCTTGCTAGTTTTTAAAACTATTTCATCCTTGATATTATCAAACAAAATAAAGCCAACATCATGAATTGATGTTGGCTTTATTAATTGTCAAATTATCCAAAAAAGCTCTTCAGGCCTTCAATCTTATGATCCAAGGAAGCCTCAACCGCACGATATGCTGCTCTATTTGGAAGTTTTTCATGGACAGAGAAGTAGTATTTGATCTTAGGCTCAGTACCCGAAGGTCGGGCAGAAATCTTACTTCCATCAGCTAGATAAAACTGCATTACATTAGACTTAGCCAAATGTAAAGTTTGCTCCGTCCCATTGACCATATCATAGACCTTACTTTCTTTTACGTCTACGACTTTGGTTACTTGTATACCGTTTATTTCTTTAGGTAGGTTAGCACGGTATCCAGCCATCAGGTTTTGAATTTGCTCAGCACCATCCTTACCTTTCTTGGTGACTGAGATCAAGTGTTCCTTGTAGAAATCATGCTGCATATAAATCTCAGCTAAGACATCTTGAACAGTCTGACCTTTAGACTTATAATATGCGATGATTTCTGCTACTATTGAGCAAGCGGATACGCCATCTTTGTCCCTGACAAAATCACCCACTAGATAGCCATAACTTTCTTCACCACCTCCTATGTAGGTTTGCTTACCTTCTTGAGCTAGGATTACTTCTGCGATATTTTTGAACCCTGTCAAAACCGAATAACAAGTCACGCCAAAAGATTTACAGATTTCATCTATCAATTCTGTGGTCACGATGGTGTTCACCATGAATTCCTTACCGGTGAGTTTGCCATGCTCTCGCCATTTACTGAGTAGGTAGTAGGTGATCAAAGATCCTGTTTGATTTCCATTCAATAACTCAAAGTTGCCATTTTCATCAGGAACACAAGCGGCATATCGGTCTCCATCTGGGTCACATGCTAACACTAACTCAGCATTTACCTCCTTTCCCAATGCCAAGGCCATGGTCAGAGCTTCAGCTTCTTCTGGATTAGGATAGATGACTGTTGGAAAAGTACCATCAGGCTTTGCTTGTTCTTTGACAACATGAATGTTTTCAAAACCAAAGACTTTTAATGCAGCTGGAACCATCTTACCTGAGGCTCCATGTATCGGAGAGAAGACAATTGGCATGTTTCTCTGAAGCATAACAGCGTTCGGAGATAGACTGAGTTTCTTGACTTCATTGAGATAGATCAAGTCAAAATCCTCTTCAATATATTCGATCAAGCTGTCATTTTTATCCCAATTGACGTCATCTACTGAAGTGATTTTCTGTACTTCTGTGATGATATTGATATCATGTGGCGCAACTACCTGACCGCCATCTTCCCAATATGCCTTGTAGCCATTGTATTCTTTGGGGTTGTGAGAAGCTGTTACCATTACACCGCTTTTGCATCCAAAATATCTGATAGCAAAAGATAGCATGGGAGTAGGGCGCATCTCCTTGAAGTATTTCACATTGATCCCATTAGCAGTGAAAACATTGGCCGTGGTATCTGCAAATAGCGTATTGTTGATTCTACAATCATGGGTGATCGCTACCGATATGCTTTCATTGGGGAAGCATTTCAGAAGGTAATTAGCCAAACCTTGAGTGGCCATGGCTACTGTGTAGACATTCATCCTATTGGAACCTACACCCATGATTCCTCTTAAGCCGCCAGTACCAAACTCTAGGTCACGGTAGAAAGAATCAATCAATTCTGACTTGTCAGTTGAATCGAGAAGTGATTGAATTTCTGCTTTACTTTTTTCATCGATGTTACTCTTCAGCCAAGACGTTGCTTTGGCTATAATCATTGGATCTACATTGGTCATTTTATAAAAAGTTTGAATGAATATTCAAGTTATAAATTATGGGTTTAAAGTGAAAGAATTGAATAGAATTAGTTGTTGAAAGGAGGAGGTGGAAAGATGAAGGATGAAAAATTGCGGGATGTAAGAATATGTAATATTTAATTTTAGTCGAAAAAAATGCATACTATACTCCGAGAAAATTAATCCTCGGAGTATAGTATGCTTTATAAATTCCCTCTTAATTCTTGCTCTCTTTCTATGGCTTCGAAAAGCGCTTTGAAATTCCCTTTTCCAAATGATTTGGCACCTTTTCTTTGGATGATCTCATAAAATAGTGTAGGTCTATCTTGCACTGGCTTGGTGAAGATCTGCAACAAATAGCCTTCATCATCTCTATCTACTAGGATATTGAGATCTTTGAGTGGTTGAAGGTCTTCATCGATTTTTCCAACCCTATCTAGCAGATCATCATAGTAGGTAGAAGGAACTTCAAGGAATTCTACACCTCTTTTTCTCAATTCCGAAACAGTGTGAACAATGTCATCTGTAGCGATTGCCATGTGCTGTACACCTGCTCCGTTATAGAAATCTAAATATTCTTCAATTTGAGATTTTTTCTTGCCTTCTGCGGGTTCGTTGATTGGGAATTTGATAAATCCATTACCATTGGAAACTACCTTAGACATCAAGGCAGAATACTCAGTAGAAATATCTTTGTCGTCGAAAGTAATCAAAAGATTGAAGCCCATGACTTTTTCATAGAATTCTACCCATTTGTTCATTTCTCCCCAGCCTACATTTCCTACACAATGATCTATATATTTCAATCCTATAGGAGTTGGTTTGTATTGTGAAGTCCTAAGCTTGTATCCTGGGAGGAATATACCCTTGTAATTTTTCCTCTCCACAAAAGTGTGAATAGTTTCTCCATAAGTTCTGATAGACGCTACTACTACTTCTCCGTTTTCATCTTTAATTGTCTTAGGTTCTTCGTAGGATATAGCTCCTCTTGAGGTAGTTTCCTCCCAAGATTTCACGGCATCATCTACCCAAAGAGCCAAGACCTTTACACCGTCTCCGTGCTTTTTGATATGATCAGCTATTGGATGATTTTCATTGAGCGGTGTAGTGAGTACCAATCTGATTTTATCTTGCTTCAAAACGTAGGACGCACGATCTCTAATTCCAGTCTCAGGACCAGCATAAGCGATCAATTCATATCCAAAAGCATATTGATAGTAGAGCGCCGATTGCTTGGCATTCCCAACATACATTTCAACGTAATCTGTCCCATTGATAGGGAGAAAATCTTGTTCCATTGTGTTTTTGATTTGGGTTTATACGAATGACTACAAAGATAAAAAAATAAAGCTATTGCTGCCCATTTCTATTGGCAAGTAGGAAAATCATCGCCAAAAAAAGAAAAGAAATTGCCCAATCTTGATGACCAATTGTAGATAAGGTGAAGTATAATGCTAAATACCAGACGGGTACTCCTACGAGACCAATGATGAACTTGAAGGTAGCTTTGAATGCTGGATCTTCGATTTTGGGCTCTAGCCATAACCAAAGCCAATATAATGGAAGGTGAAATAGTTTCATTAGCTTATTTCTCAAATAGGATTTTTGAGTTTTTCCCTTTGATGAAGAGGATTTAGCTAGAAACTGATCTACTTTATCCTTGGAAGTCAAATCTACATCATGGGCAATCAAAGCCGTCAAATCTTCCTCATATTCTTGATCTGGTATGGTTACAACCAATTGATCCAAAGCAGTATAAGTTGCTTTTATCAAAGCATCAAAATTGGGAAAATGAATTTTTGGATTTAAGGTTTCACCAAATGTGATTCTAACTCGGCTACCAGAATGTAAGTGGTTGCTGAAATTGATCGCCACTGGAAGAATTACCAAGTCAAGTTCAGGATTCTTCTCTAGGGCTTGATAAGCAATTCTAGCAAAACCTTTTTTCAATGGCCTTAAATTCCTCAATGTGCTGTGACTACCTTCCCCAAAAATCAGCATGGATCCTTTATTGAGAAGGACATCAACACTTTTATCAAACGTTTCCTGATTCTTCTCCATATTTTTGACACCATCACGAACACGGTAGATGGGAACCATCCGAATATAATTCAACAGCTTAGCTATAAAAGATTGCCTAAAAACTGATGCTCGAGTAAGAAAATGTGGCCTTAAGTTCGTATTGGTAGCAATAAGGATAGGATCTATCAAGGCATTTTGATGATTGCAGACTATAAGCACAGCCTTGTCTTTTGGAATAAATTTTTTCCCCTCTACAATGATTTTTCCAAAATAGATATTGAGCGCTAGTTTGACAATCAGCCTTAAGCAATAATTAAAGAAGTTCTTCATTTGATACTGGGAGTATTTTTCCAATAGAGGGCGATAGCCATGCCAGAGATGATGTGCCAAATTCCCCACCAAGCAGCAATAATAGCCATACCACCCAAACCATCAAAATAGGTAAAAATCAAGACCAATCCCAAACCTGAATTTTGAATCCCTGTCTCTATAGTTAATGTTTTGGTATCTGGTAAATCTAATTTAAAAATCTTGGCTAAACTGAATCCAGAGGCTAAACCCAATAAATTATGTCCTAAAACCCAAAGAAAAATCAATCCAATAAATTGAAGGAATAGTTTGTAATTACCAATAAAGGCGATGGCTACGAAAGCTGCGAAAATTAAAATACTTAAGGGCTTAAGAATTTTTGTAGCTTTTTGACTCCAAGAGGGGAAACGGCTGTTGATCAAAATCCCAACAATCAACGGAATTCCTAAAATTAAGGCAACTGTCTGAAAAACATCAAAATAACTCAAACTGATTTCTCTCAAAATTTTTGCTGATGGAGCATAAAATCCTGCCCATAAAGCAAAATTGAATGGCGTAAGAAAGATTGAAAACAAAGTAGAAAACCCTGTCAAACTAACGGATAAAGCTGCATTACCCTTTGCAAGATGACTGAGAAAATTAGAGACATTTCCACCAGGGCATGCTGCTACAAGGAACATTCCCAATGCAACTGATGGAGGAGGATTGACGAACAAAACAAAAACCCAAGTCAGAAAAGGAAGAAAAATAAATTGGCTCAGAATACCAGCTAGAAATGACCTTGGATTGGTCAGTATAGCTTTGAAATCAGCTACTTTCAAATCCAAGGCTACACCAAACATGATAATAGCCAAGGAGATATTAAGAATGAACAAAGATCCTTGGTCAAAATTTAAGGTGCTTTGATCCAATACTTCAAGCATAATTAGAATTGGGTTGGAGCAACAAGATATAATTAATGTAGAATATGACCAAGGTGCATCATTTAAAACCTGAAGGCTATCCCCGTTGCTATATTGATTCTACTGATATTACCAGATCCTCTGAATTGATTTTGAAAATCTATACTGTTGAACCAAGAAGAAGTAGGAGAGAGGTGATACCTTGCGGTGGCTCCTAACTCAATTCCGAAATCAAACTCACTTACTCGAGTTCCATTTGCAAACTCATCTGTATAATCCAAAACGTTGAAAAACCGACCTCCCTTAGCTTTAAAATCAATGATCAAATCATCATGGATTTCATAGGAATACATCGGGCCGAGTAAAATAGCACCATAATTAGATTTCAATACTTTTCTATCAGCTTTATTGGTAAAAAAACCACCTTGAAGTTTAGCTGCTATCCCCCAGTTACGATCAAAAGTATAGCCCGCATCTACAAAACTAAAATTGAAACCAACTGAACCTGGCCCTACTTCTGGATCATTCGACCCAGGTATGATTCCGGGATTGGCATTTACATACCTTATATTTCCACCTGTATGAATCGAAGGACCTAGGCTTATTCCAAAGTATCCTTTTTTGATACCTTCTTGAGCAAACCCATTCGCATAAACTGCAATCATCAGTAATAAAAGCGTGATTTTCTTCATGTTATTTTTGTAGGTTTTATGGGTGATTTAGAATTGGCCTCAATGATAATTAAAACTTATATAATCCCATGCAAAAAAAGGAAGATTTTGACATCTCCCTTTCTAAACAAAATGAATTTGTACACTCTAATTTGAGGACTCAAAGGACAAATAAAGTGTCTTTAAAATCTAAAAGCGATTCCCGTTGAAAGATTGATTCTGTTAATCCTTTCATCAGAATACTCAGTAAATTGATTTTGAAATTCCAAATTATTGATCCAGGACCACTTAGGTGCAAAATGGTACCTTAAGGATCCTCCAAACTCCAACCCGAAGTTAATATTTTCTTGCAATGACCCACCTGAGCCATTACCAATGGTATAATCATTCCCAAAATACATTCTACCACCTCTCAGTTTAATATCTAATTCTAAATCATCTTGGAGATTCAAAGTGTACATAGGTCCTAACATGATCATACCAAAGCTAGAAACAAAAGTATCTCCGTTTAGCTCGCTGACATGAGCACCTCCTTGCCATTTTAGCGCAATCCCCCAATGTTTTCCAAATGTATATCCAGCATCGATAAGATTGATGTTGATACCAATACTTCCCGGTTTTAAATCTGGTGCGGGGTCCAATATAATGGGTTGTTGTTCTTGTCCAGGATCAACTGAAGGTACAGGCACGATTCTCATTGGACCAAACGAGGATCCGGTATGTATTGTCCATCCAAGACTTATACCAACGTACCCCTTTTTAAATTTGATTACCTCTTGGCTAAATCCTTCAAAGCAAGCAGTAAACAAAAAAACAAGCAATAAAATTTTCTTCATAGAATTGAGTTTAAGATTATGACTGAAAATTTAATACTAATTTTTTAATAAAAAATACCTTGGAATTATTTGCATAAAAAAGAAAAGAGGAAAATTTTAAAATTTTCCTCTTTTTCCAAAATCTAGGTTTTAAAGTTGTATGTCCTTTCAGTTATCCTCAGAATCTTAAATACCTAATACTATAATTTGATTAAATGCTTCTTTGCCAGTAGCCTTAATCGATGGTTGATTGTTCGCTTATTTTCAATATCTATAAGCATCTAATATCAAATTAATAACTTGTCCGCTGCGGCGGATCGGTTATAAGCTAATCTAGGCTTTTCTTTTGTTTGTGGCCAAGCTCAGTATATCCATTTACTATAAATACTTGTCTACAGTCTCTCTGATTTTTCCTGAAGGCCTATCAGCAGATGGATCTATCACTTTCCCTTCTTTGTCAAGTAGCAAAAATCTAGGAATTGCATTGACCATGAAGTGTTGTGCAATTTCTGATTTCCAAGCATTTTCAGTAAACCACTGCAAACCGTCCATATTTTTAGCTTTGACCATTTTTTCCCATGGTTCTTTACTGTCATCAATAGAAACTGTCAAGAAAGAAATAGGCTTATCCTTATATTCCTCTTTCATCTTATCCCAATGCGGATGCTCTGCAATACATGGTCCACACCAAGTAGCCCATATATCCACGTAGACCAAGTTACCTCTCAGATCACTCAAATTCACAGGATCTCCTTCTATATTGACAAAATTAAAGTCTGGGACATCCTGACCAGGCATGATTGGTTCCCACTTTTGTTTGATTTCCTCTAGCTTCGCTTGAAGTTTTGGACTTTGATTTTCAGCCATAAACTTTTCAAGTGAAGACTTCACATGCACAGGTCCCCGATACTCTAAGTTAGACTTGATAAAGTCATAAAGAAACTGATCTTTAACTTCAGGATTTTCTAACAATTTATCCATCGCCATAAATCTGGCTTTTTCATAACCTTCAGAACTTCCTCTAAGCGTGGTGTCCTGCTTCATGATTTCGCTGATTTCATCACTCACTCTTCTGTCAATCAGCCCCTTGTATGGACCAGATTTTAACAAATCAGCTCTTCCAAGGTCCATTGATGCAATCTTTGCTTTTACCTCCTCTTTTGGAAAATCAATTGAATCTTGAGAAATTTTATTCACATAAGCATGATACATTGGGTATTGCGTATCAAAAAGTAAGGGCTGGTATTCAAAGTAAGCCTCTTCAAGTTTAACAAAGTCTGGGTCTAATTCTTCTTGAGACTTTTTTGACTCCAATTTCGATTTAAGTGTAGCAAAAAACTCGTCTTTTTTTGCGAAATAAGCATCCTTTTCCATTCCCATCAATTCCATCATATTACCAATACCACTTTCTTGATAATACTGATTCTTTTCAAATAGGTAAGTATTTTCTGCAGCATGGTCACCAACTAATTTGAAGCTATCATTGAATGATTCTTTATCAACTTCAACAAAAATGCTATCACCTGGGCTTAGAAATAAATTGAACCCCTCGCGACCCATACTTACATAATAATTCTCTGATTCCTCTGCATCAAATGACACCTGGAAACTTCCGTCGTCAGCGATGGTAGTAGCAGCAATCTCCTGCTGAAGGTAAATCTTAAGTTCTTTTGAATCCGCATTCGCTACTTTTCCTGCGATAATGATCTTCGGATCAAATTTTTCTTGCTGTCCACAGCTCAAAATCAAAAAAGCCAGTACAGCCATTAAAATGGATGAATGTTTCATAGTTAGGATTTTAGAAATGGTTAATAAGCGTAAAAATTAGTCAGTAAATATCAAAAATCATAATTAATATTTGATTTTAACAAATGATAAGATGGCTACACCATACTTGTCTTATAACAAAATGAGCATTAAAACTAATTACGATTTTGAGTGATTTTCGATCCACCACGCTTATGCACCTTGGAGTAGCGGACAATTTATTCTTCGAAATTAATACAATAGACACATTAAAGCTTTTGGAAGTTAAGCTTTCTTAAAAGCAGTTAAAAAATTGTGGTTAAAAAAAAGAGGGTCGGGACCCTCTTTTTAAGCTTACTAATCAGCTTTCTTACTTTTTAATTTCACTTATTATCTCCTTAGCACCATCTACGCTGGAATTCAAGGCGGACTTTACAGAATCTACTGCTTCTCCACCGATATCTTTTGCTGCGTCCAATGCTGCAACTACAGCATCTTTTGCGGCTCCAATCGTATCGCCTCCAACCTGCTTAACCCCATTGACAGCACCTTTCACAGCTTCAACCGCTACTTCGGCCACATCTTCACCAAGATCTTTGGCAGACTCAATAGCTTGTTTTACACTACCTTGAACAGCATCTTTTTGACTTATTCCTGAATCCATCGCTCCTTGAATCGTTCCATTTACAATACCTTTTGCAGATTTGACAACTGAAACGCCTATATCTGAAATTCCTTGAAATGCACCAGATACAATTGATGCAGGAACTTGAACCCCCTTCACTACCAACTCACCAGTTCCTTTCAAAGTAGTAACAGCTATGTTTTTAACAGAGTTTGCTAATACGCTTCCTGTATCAGCAGTACCTTTTAGCGTAGCTTTTACACCGCCCTTGATACCGTTTACGACGTTTGAAATGATAGGTATACCCATAATTTTTAATGTTATTTGGTTATTGAATATTGGTAATTTAATAAAGAAAAAGGTTAAAGTAAAGTTTAAATCTAAAATTCTAAAGTTAAAACATGTTTTCAATTTGTTTTATAACAAAAAAAGTTCAGTTACTAACCGAACTTGAAAAATAGGAACTCAATCCAAAACTTAGCACAAATCTATTAAGCCAACTCCCTCAAATCCACTGGAACTACCCTAGAAACACCTGCTTCAATCATGGTGATCCCATAGATGATATCTGTACTTGCCATGGTACGCTTGTTATGCGTCACGATGATAAACTGTGACTCCTTAGAAAAAGTCTGAATGATATTATTGAACTTATCTATATTGGCATCATCTAGTGGCGCATCGACTTCATCAAATATACAGAACGGTGCGGGCTTCAATAAGTAAATCGAGAAGAGTAGGGAAGTAGCTGTCAAGGTCTTCTCTCCTCCCGAAAGCTGATTGATGGTCAGTGGTCTCTTGCCCTTTGGCTTGGCCATAATCTCTATAGCGCTTTCCAGCGGATTATCTGGATCTACCAATTTGAGATCACAATCATCTTCTTCCGTAAATAGTGACCTAAAGACTTTCACAAAATTCTCTTTAATCTTTCCAAATGCATCCAAAAAGGTTTCTTTGGCCACTTCATCAATTTCTTTGATGGTTTCTACAAGCGAATTTTTGGCCTTGATCAAATCCTCTTTTTGCGTCGTGATGAAGGTATGACGCTCTTTGATCTCATCATAAGCTTCCATGGCCATTGGATTGATCGGTCCGATTTTCTCCAACCTATCTTTGCAGCGCTGAACGATTTGCCTGATCTCAGTATCTTCCATAGCTTCATAGGCCTCGTCTATTTCTGGATTTTCTTCCATTAGGGTATCCAGGTCAATCTCAAACTCCACACTGAGCCTTTCTTTCATGGAATTGAGCTTCAATTTCAATTCATTGAGCGCATTATTTAGCTCTTGAATAGTTGCATCAATGTTCTCTTTACTTTTTTGAATTTCCCTGATTTGCTTATCTGTAGTATCAATTTCTGCCCGAGAAGCATAGTAATCCTTCTCAGCTTCATTGACGCCTTTTTCTATGGCTTCTTTTTCTGTATATAGCTCTATCAATTCATCATCCTTGACTTCATTATTGTCAAGAAGCGTCTTGATTTCTTGGTCTATTGAACCTTGTTCAAGCTGTGACTTTTCTATCCTCTCTTTGCTGCTTTCAAAAGCACTTCTTTTGAATTCTATCTCTTGCTCTAGACTACTAACTCTATTCAGCTGTTGGTGATATAATATGTTTTCTTGATTGAAAGCACTGGATTTTTGACTCAAACTCTCAGATTCGATTTGCAGCTGAGCATTCAACTCCTCTACTTCATTTTCAAGATATTCGAATTTAGCTTTTTCATCTTCTAAGCGTGGTAAAATATCCCCCAAGCTATTTTCTAGTTCCTCAACTCTTTCCAAAATATCTTCACGCTTGTTGGCATTTGAAGAAAGCATATCGCTGAGCTGTTCTTTTTTAGTGCGTACAGATACGAATTCTTGATTGATTTCGGAGATTTCAGCTTGAAGTACTTCAATGCCCTTCTTGTAACTGACCTCCTTAAGTTTCAAAAGATCACTCAGTTTTTTATCCAAATTAGACCTGGTGATACTGACTTTCTTATTCAGTTCTTTGATCTCTTTCTCAAGCTTTTCTAGATTCTTGGCTCTTCCAATTCTTTTCCCCTCGAATAAGCCCACTGAACCACCTGAAATACTAAACTTCCGCTTGGTAAACTTTCCACTTTCGGAAATAAAAATTGCCGAACTATCTCCAGGAAAATCTTGATACTCTCCCTTTACCAGATAAACATCATCCAAAATAAATGCGATCAATTTCGCATATTTGTCATCATACTCAATGATCTCTGTGGCAGCTATCGCATTTGCGAAAAGCTTCGTCTGAGAAGCTTGAAATTTATCAAAATGTTCTAAAACAAAGAAATTGGCTTTTCCTCTAGCAGCATCACTGAGTAAATTCACTGCGGTGATGGCTTGTTCTTGCGTATCTACTACATAATAATTCATGTAGCCCTCGAGGTAATTTTCTATGGCAACTCTATACTTTTCCTCAGTAGTCAAAATATCAGAAAGTAATGGAGTGTCCTTACCCCAAGTAGAGTTTTTCTTGAGAAATTTAATGGCCTCTGGAAATCCCTCTAGATTTTCAACCAATGATTTGGTTAGGTTGAATTCATTCTGTTTGGCATCTAGTTTTCTGGAATTTTGTGTCACTTCCTCTCGGATCATTTCTATGACCCTATTGTGCTCTTCTATTTTTTGATTTTGCTCTTCTTCCTTTGTTTTCAGCTTGCTCAATTCACCCTGCTTCACATCTAGCTGCTCTCTTAATACCAATAATTTGTCTTCAAAATCCGCCAAATTAGATTCTTGAGAGTAATCATCTGAAGCTGTTTTCTCTAATTCTTGTTTGAGTGTAGAGAGTTGGATTTGCTTGATTTCTTGCTCTTTGGAAAGTTGATAGACCATATCCTTGCGAGTAGTAAATTCTCGAGTCAGATCTTTTTGCCTTTCTTGAATAGCTGTATGTGATGTCTTTTGATTTTCATAGGACTCTCGGAGCTGCTCTACAGTTATTTCTTTCTCTGCCAGCAATTTATTGGCAGATTCCATCTCCTGTTCAAGTGATCTTATACTAAACCCCGCTCTATCATTTGACTTTCGGTCAGTATCGATTTGCTCTCTCAATTTTTGAGCACGATCTTCTAAAAACCTTAGCCTTTCATTTTTTATTTTCTTATCAGACTCAAACTGCCTAATCTTATTAACATGATCGTTGAGTGTTTTTTGACGACCAGCCAGAAGTTTCTCTTTTTGAATCAAATCAGCTTTGATTTGTTCTAAAAGGGATTCTTTTTCAGTAATTCGGGTACTGAGCATGATTTTATTATCAGACTCGGTTTCTAGCTGTTTATTGAGTTCAATCAAAGACTCACTATGCTTGGCAACGGACTTTTTGGCAAGATTGATACTTGCTTCTTTATATTCTTGTTTGATTTCAAAATATTTGGCCGTCTGCTTTGCTTGCTTTTCTAAGCTTTTTAAGTTTTTCTCAATCTCAAAAAGTACGTCTTCCACACGATCCAAGTCAGCATCTGTATCTTCAAGTTTACGCAGTGTCTCTTTTTTTCTTGCCTTGAACTTTGATATTCCTGCTGCTTCCTCAAACAGATCCCTTCTTGAGTTGTTCTTATCATTGAGGAGTTCTTCAATCATTTTCAATTCTATGATCGCATAGCTATTGGAATTGATCCCAGTGTCCATGAAAAGATTGGTGATGTCTTTCAAGCGACATGCTACTCCGTTGAGCAAATATTCGCTTTCGCCACTACGATAATACCTTCTTGTAATGGTGACGTGAGTATATTCAGTTGGAAGGAGATTCTTGGTATTCTCAAAAGTCAAGGAAACTTCTGCAAGGTTGGTAGGTTTACGGTTTTTGGTTCCGTTGAAAATCACGTTCTCCATCTTATCAGAGCGAAGCATTCGGGATTTTTGCTCTCCCAATACCCACCTGATGGCATCAATCACGTTGGATTTCCCACATCCATTGGGTCCAACGACACCAGTGATTCCTTTGTCAAAATGAATCACCATTCTGTCACCAAAACTCTTGAAACCTTTTATCTCCAGCTTACTTAGCAGCATGCTTCCTCTTTTAAAATTTGAACAAGAAACAAATTTATAACTATATTAGAATCATCAAAAAGAAAAATCGTGGACGCAGAAAATATCATATACATCGTTGCTGTAATTATTTACTTTATCTATACAGCAGTAAAAAAGGGCAATAAAAATGCACAACCTGATAATAATGAGCCAGATATTCCCGCAGATCAAAGAGAAAAAGTACCTTCTTTTGAAGAACTACTCAGAGAAATTAGATCCGGACAGCAAGAAAGAGAACAGGATTTGAAAAACTCAGGACAAGGAGAAATAGAAAAACCTGTACAAAGAAGAGCCACACAGGAAACTTCTAAAGAAGTTGTCAGAGAGAATAAGCAAATTCGTGCTTTTGACAAATATTCTGGGGCGGTGACTGATGGCAGTTCACAGAAATTAAAAACCTTGGACGAACAAGTAAGTTTGACTGCTAATATTGAAGGCCTTATCCCTAGAGAAGAAAGAGCAACAACAAGAAAACAGCAATCAAATAACAGATACCGCAAACTTCTTCAAAGTAGAGGCAATGTAAAAGATGCCATCATTTTGAGTGAAATTCTGAATAGAAAGCATTTTTAATTTTTTGTTTAACATTTTATTCAAAACATTCCACATTTAAATAAAGTTAAAGATTCATCAATCCGATCTTTAATACTTTAGCGTAAATGGGAATATGGAAAAATTAGAGACAATTAAATCAGGAACTCTATCTAATCAAAGAAGAGACTTTCTCAAAAAATCAGGAGCATTTGCTGTAATGTCCGTGTTTGGAGTTGGCTTTTTCACTTCTTGTGCCAGTGATGATGATACCGCTCCTAACAATAATAATAACACACCACCTCCAAGTTCCGGAACTACAGGGATTACAGTCAATAGTGATACAGTCGTCATAGACCTAAGTCAAGCAAGCTCTCTCAATAATGAAGGCGGATGGATACTGATCACGTCAGCACAAATGCTCGTTGTCAATACTGGTAGTGGTTTTAATTCTTTGACATCAGTTTGTACACACTCTGGCTGTGATAGAAATTGGTCTATTAATAACAATCAATTTGTATGCTCTTGTCATGGCTCTAGATTTACTTTAGATGGCAATGTAGTGACTGGACCTGCAAATAGACCCCTTCAAGCTTTTTCAAATAGCAGGTCAGGAGATATTTTGACTATCAATAGAAGCTAATGAAAGGTTTGATTCAAATATTCATAATTTCTTTGATTTTGACATTTTCAAAGGATGCTTTTGCTCAGGTGTATAAGACCGAAGGTGGAAATGTGGAGTTCCTGTCGAAAGCTCCTTTGAATGAATTTACAGGTGTATCTGATAAGTTGAATGGTTTAATTGACTTAGAAAAAAGCACGTTTGATTTTTTTATCGATCTCAATACTTTGAAAACAGGTATCGGTCTGAGAGACCGTCATATGCGGGAAAATTACCTCGAGACTAAGAAATATCCATTCGCCGAATTTGTGGGTGAGATCATGGAAACTGTCAAACTCGAAAAAGGTCAAAGCAAAACCGTAACAGCCAAAGGGAAATTCAAAATTCACGGGGTGGAAAGATCAATAGAAGTTCCAGGAAAGTTGACAGCAATTTCAGATAATGAATTGAAACTTGAGGCCAAATTCACAGTCAAATTATCAGATTACAAAATAGAAGTTCCTAAGGTGGTATTTTACGAACTAGCTGAAGAACAAGAAGTGACAATCAATACAACTCTAAAAAAATAAACATGAAGACCAAATTGATACTTTTCATCTTTTTTCTGTGTAGTCCTGCAATGGCACAATTAGAGAGAAAACTGGCCACAGAAAACCAAGAAGTAGATTTGATTTTCCATGCTCCAAGACATATCAATTTGCTCACGGTAGAGCCTCTGGATAAAAATACACTTCATTTTGCCATCATGCATACCTTTGGAACATTAGATGGAGGTATCAGGAATCTTTATGGCTTAGACAATGGAGCTAATATTCAATTTAGTTTTGAATATGCTTTGAATGAAAACTTCTCTCTTGGTGCTGCAAGGTCAAGTAGAGATAAGTTTTATAATCTCTATGGAAGATATCATTTATTGAAGCAAACCAACGATGAAAAAATTCCATTTTCGCTATCATTGATGGCTGGAGCAGGAGTAAATAGTTCAGATTATAGTTTTTTACCAGAAGGAAGTCCCAGTTTTCAGGAAAGGACTAGCTATGCGGCTCAATTGATGCTGGCGAGAAAATTCTCCGATAAGTTAAGTATACAACTTTCTCCCATGATGGCCTATTTCGTAGACCCAAGAGAGGTATACTTCATCGAAGGCGATCAAAATTTATATATGGCTCTAGGCCTAAGTACAAAATATAAAATCACAGGTAAATCATCCCTTACTTTACAATATATTCCCAACCTGAATAGTGACCTGAGAAGCAACTTAGGTATTGGTATAGATGTGGAAGCTGGAGGCCATGTCTTCCAAATGTATTTTGTAACCTCACAAGCTTTGAACGAGCAATACCTCTTAGCTGGAGGCAATGGCGTTCCTGGTGAAGAGTTTAGAGTAGGTTTTAATGTCAACCGTGTTTTTGCCACTGGAAGGAGAAGATAGATCTCCAAAATAGATTTCAGTCAATTAGTGTCATTAATTTGAGCGTCTCTATATACTGTCCTATCTTGTGGTTCAATTCACACAGATATGGCAAAGGCATCTAACATTGAGCAGCAAAAAATTCTCAGGGTTTTTAAATTAATTACCTTATTGAGATCAAATATTGGTAGGCCAGTACACAAACTTGCTGAAACTCTCGGCACAGATACCAGAACTATCTATCGGTACTTTAAATTATTGGAAGCCCTAGGATTTCAAGTAGTCAAAGAGCACTCCAAATTCAAAATCATTGATAGGGTAGAATCGAGTCATGAATACAACTATGGGACATTTTCTGAAGAAGAGATCGAGTTTGTAGGTAGTTTGCTGAAAAAGCAGCCTAAAAAAAACTTGATGAAGGACAGTATCCTTCAAAAAATTACTTTGCGCTCGGATTTCCGTCAAGGGGTAAATCAACTTTTCAATGCCAATCTTGGTCTTTTTGTAGACCAGCTTTCTGAAGCAATCAAGTCCAAGACTCAAGTAATTTTGAAAGATTACTATGCTCCAAGCAGCGAAACCGTTTCTGATAGATTGATTGAACCTGTTAATTTCAATAAAAATTTTGACTCAATTCATGCATTTGAAGTAGAAAGTGAAATGATGAAGGTGTTCAAAATAGAAAGGATAGCAGCTATAATGCTCACTTCTAACTCTTTTGAATTCGAGTCAATGCATGAGACATTGGAACAAGGGTTATTCGGATTTTCAGGAAAGAACAATTTCCAGATTCAACTTCAAATGACAAGGAAAGCCTATCAATTGATGATAGAAGAGTATCCAGATGCCAAGCCATATACATCCACCAAGAACCATAAAAAGTACTTTTTCGAAGGGCAAATCCCTCAACTTCCAGGCATCGCAAGGTTCATTCTTGGCTTACCGGGTGAAATCAAAGTCTTGGAAGGGGAGGAATTGAAGGAATATTTGGAACAACAGATGAAGAAGGCGAAGTTTTGGTAAGTTGGAAGACTCAAGGTATTATAAGCTAGTCTTATTCCCTTTCTTCTATTTCAGTTTTAAGAACTTTTAAGTTTTTGGTCTTGGCATTTCACCGTACTTTTCAAGTATGAAACATCCATTAATTATTGTATTATTAGCGCTGATTTTGCTGGCAAGCTGTAATTCTGAGCAAAAAGGCTTGCATGATGATACCGACCTAAGCATCGTAATTGTTGATTCTATTCAGGTGGCTTACATGGGTAATCTTTTTCCTTATGATTTTGATTCAAATAGCGGGTTGTATTTAGGGAGATGGAACAATAATGAAGAGTATGTATTTTTCGATGATAATGGAAAGATTGTTAATCGATTCAAATTACCATCTGAAGGTCCAAATGCAATAAATTGGGCAATGGGTGTAGGCTTTTTGAATGGTAAGCTGACCATTATGGAACAACAAAAGGGATTGATTCAGTTTTCTGAGGATGGTGAAATAATAGACAAGATACCTATTCCAAATAATTACTTTTTTTTCAATGGACTTAATTTTCCAGCTTATAAATTAGGAAAAGAATTAGCTTATTCCAGACCTGAAAGAGAGGAGTTTGGATCAGAGGGAATAGACTGGGATGATCTTACAAATATCTTATTCAAAAATTATAGCAGCCCGTTGATAGAAGTATTAAATCCAGAAACTGGAACTATTAGAAATACCATGCTATTCCCTGAAAACACGATTTACAGCACTGGACAATTTTTTAATGTGATTCCTCCAAATATTATAAAGTTCGGCAAAGAATGGATTCTTTTTCTTCTTGCCGAAATGAAATACTTCGTCTACGAAGAGCAGGATGGAGATGTAGAGTTTGTCAAGGCCGTAGATCTCCAATTGGAAAATGCTATTCCCATGCCAGGTGTACCAATGAAGGACTATGCGGAATGGTATCCGCAAAAAGGACATATCATCTTTGGGAAAATAGAACAGCTCTATAGAAGGGATAATGATATTATTGTTATCTATACCAAGGGAGTAGATGAAGAGATTTCAAAAAACTACAGCCCTGATAATCATACCGAATGGATGGATTTCATCTATAACATTCCTAGGTTTGCAGCTGTCTTTAATCAGGATCATCAACTCATACAAAATGACATACCCCTACCCAAAGGGTTAATATGGTCCTCAGTTGTCAATAATGATGGTGATATCCTAGCCCTTAAAAATCAAGATTACTTTGGAATAGAAGAAGACTTTGTGACTTTTTATAAACTAGATCTCGCTTCAAATCAATGAATCCAAAACCAAATGTCAGTCTATCTATTTCACTTAATAAAATAACAATTTACTTTTTATATTATTTGATTGACCAATAACTGATCGACTAATAACTATGAACAGCAAGTCTAATATTTTACAACTAATGGACTTGCTGTTCATGACTTTAACTACTTTTTACTGATGCTCCTCCCTTAGCAAATCATTGACAGTCTTGACAGGATTGAAGGTGATCAAGGGAACTTCTACAAATATGGTGTTCCAGCCTGCCATAGCACCATTCCAAAGACCAGGTAATTCAAGCGCCTTGAGCGTTTTACCACTTTTTGACTTTTCGGTGATAAATCCTGTTCGCATATCTCTAAAAGAAATTAAGTCAAAAGCCTTACCCTTATAATCCTTAGTCCCACAGACCAAGTCCACGGGGTTAAAGTGAGTGGACTGCTGTACAAGCAATCTTTCCTTAGGATTGTTCATGTCAATCTGAGCAGTTTCGGCGATTTGTAGTGAAAGCGTTCCATCATCTTCCTTGACCCAAAACGGGCCACCACCTGGTTCTCCAGTATTCTTGACCATGCCACATACTCTGATTGGTTTATTGAGGCTTTGAAATAGATATTGCCCCTTTTCTTTAGCCGACATTTTTTTGTAAGCCTTTGGAAGCTCTGAGCCAAGTGCCTTTTCAAATGCTTTCTCTCCCTTTTTGATAGTAATTTCATCAAAATCATTTTCCAAAGCTTCAAGGGCATTGAATATTTGTTCTTGAATTTCGAGCAGCAAACCTCCCAGGGCTACTTTATATTCTTTGGTTTCACCTTTGATTCTATCTGGCACAACATTATCGATATTCTTGATAAAAATTAGATCACCATCAATTTCATTCAAGTTTTCTAATAGTGAACCATGACCAGCAGGCCTGAATAAAATACTGCCGTCCTCTTCTACAAATGGCGTATTATCCAAATTCACAGCGATAGTGTCAGTAGATGGTTTCTGCTGAGAATAGCTTACCTCAAAGAGCACATTATGCTTTCTTTCCAAGGTTCCTTGTATCCTAGATACCTCTTCCTTGAAACGATCCTCGTGTTCGGGGGAAACAGTAAAATGCAATCTCACGGTTTTATTTTTACCCAAACCATACATCAAGCCTTCTACAAAATGCTCGTAAGTAGGTGTTCTGTTATGATCATCATATTTGTGGAATTTTAAAAGGCCCTTGGGTAGCGAACCATAACCCAAACCATCTTCTGACAACAAGGCATTTACAATGCCCTTATAATCTTTAGAACTGATCGCTTTTTTAATACTACTGCCTTTACGCTCTAAAATAGTGTTCAAATCATCATAGAAGGCGAATTTGGAAAGATTGATGATAAATCGCTCTGTAAATGGGCTTTTGGTGAGGTCACCATCTCCCTCAAGATAACTGAATAAATCCTTGAACATCCGTGAAGCTGCACCACTTGCGGGTACGAACTTGACTACCTTAAGATCCTTTGCCTTTTCTGGATAGATTTTCTGAAAAGCAGCGATCTCTTCAGCACTCAATGCCTTGATTCCTTTGCCAATCGTAGCTGGTGAAACAATAGGTAAAAAAGGAAAACCATCTTGAAAATGTTTTAACTGTGCTTTTACATTTTCCAATGACATGCCTTGGGCCAAAATCTGTTTTTCTATCTCTTGGTTCATGGTTGAGGTTTTAAAATTTGGTGATTCAATATAAAAATTGATTTCGGTTTTATGAAATCAAGAGTGGCGAAAACTTTTCTTATTCACTTAATTCAAGGCTTTAAGCATATTTTAATTAATCCCTTACCACGCATTAAATGAATTCAAAACTCAAGTATGCTAAATCGTATTTTTTCCCCAAATTTTTTCTGAGCAATCACATTAATACTATGATCAGTCAATTGAAGAACTCTTGGGTAGCCTCCTGTCACTTGGGCATCTCGCATCAAGACGATAAGTTTTCCTGAAGGTGTAAGTTGGACAGTGCCGGGGTAGACAGGAGCAGTCAAGATGCTCGGCAAGGTATTACTTAGCAATTCAGTGAGCTGTATTCCCATTCTGTTTGAAATATTACTGTTTGAAAATTTCTGTTGTGTTAATTTTTCCTGTAATTCTTCCGGCAAAAGTTCCCAATCTGGCCCCTTATAGGCAGCAATGACTTCTTCCTGATACCAATCTGCTGATAATTTTGGATGTGAATAATGAGACCTGCTAAAATGCTCTTCAGAAAGATAGCAGATACTCGAAGCCTCCTGCACCCTTTCATATTCACTGATGCTAGGAAACCAGCTTCTGCTTTCCAAAAATTCAGGAGATTGAATTCCTCCTTCAATTCCCATATACAGCCATTGACCTTTGCTAAATCGGCCAATTTTGACTTGATCCTCTGCTTGAATTTGAATTAATTTTCCTATAGGTTGTAGTTGACCATTAACAAAAATATCGGCTTCAGCGCCAGTAAATACTATTCTAGTTGGCATCTCAAAAATCATAATAGGACCCAAAAGGGCCATTTCCAAAACTGCTGCATCCTCTTGATTATTCAAAAACATATTGGCTTGATTGTATGAAAGCTGATCCATCGCACCTGAGTAGGGGACACCAAAGTCAGCATAGCCAAATCTACCTTGATCCTGTACTGATGTCATCAATCCAGGCTTTAAAAAATGAATATAGGCAGTAGTTTTAAGCATGTGACCAATTATACTTTCCTTGTTGTACTTCTTTCTCAATTCTTAGGTATTCAGGTTTACTAATGGCAAAAAACTGAATAAAATCCCCTTGTTTGGGTACAACTGGACAAGTTTGATTTATATCAAATAATCGTAATGGGGTTTTCCCAATGATATACCATCCTCCAGGACTATCAGTAGGGTATATGCCAGTTTGCTGTCCACCGATCGCAATAGAACCAGCTTTAACCAAAGGATCAGGACTACTTTTTCGAGGTAGATGAAGTTCCTCAACTAGTCCCCCTAAATACATAAATCCAGGAAGGAAACCATAAAAATGCAATCGGTAAGTACTAGCCGTATGGAGTTGAATAACTTTCTCTATGGAAAGATTTTTTAAACTAGCAAAAAGCGTAAGGTCTTTAGCAAACTCCATTTCATAGCAAACCGGTATTGACCATCGTTTAACCTGTATTTCAATATCTTGCTTATTTATTTTCTTCATTTGAATCATTATTGACTCTAATTCAATAGGATTTACAGGTCTAGAAAATAAAATTGAAAGTACGTGATACCCCATCCTGATTTCATAAATGATAGCTTGGTAATTGGCTTGCAAATAAGCTTTCCAAAGAAGTTGTTCTTCAAGAATCGCATCATTTATCTGATTTGGCCATTGAATTTCTATTAAATCAGGCTGAATAAATTTGAACTTTATCTCCATACCTGAGTCAAAAAGTTTTCTTAAGAGCTTGTAAAATTTCTAAAGCAGCAGGATTATCCCCATGGATACATAGGGTATCGGCTTCTATTGGCACCAATCTTCCAGATATCGTTTCTATGCATTTATCCTCAATCATATGCCTGATGTGTGCTATTACCTCTATGGGGTCTGTGAGCAATGCACGTGGATGAGATCTTGGTACCAAGGTTAGATCATCTTGATAAGAGCGATCTGCAAAAACTTCACGATAAACTGTAACACCTTGCTCTTGAGCCTTTCGTTCGATCACTGACTTAGGAGGGACATATAAAATAGTATTTGGGTAAACACTGAGCATTATTTCCGTAAACCAAGCTGCTTCTACTTCAACTACCGCAAGTCGGTTGTATAATGCTCCGTGTGGCTTGATATGATGAAAATGGATATTTAATTCGTTTGCTTCATCTTCAAAAAGGGCCAATTGAGTAAGAATTGTATCCTGAAATGCAAGCTTTGAAAGTGAAACATACTTTCTGCCAAAATTTTCAAGATCAGGATAGGAGGGATGAGCTCCAGCTTTTACACCATAGGATTGACTTAGCAAAAGAGTTGCTCTGATTGACGTCTTGGTTCCAGCATGCCCTCCACAGGCAATGTTACAACTTCCAAGAAAAGGCATCAATTGCTTATCATTGGGCATTCCTTCTCCAAGGTCACAATTAAGATCAAAAGGCAGTTTGATTATGCTCATCAAACCAAATTTAATCTATTTCCTTGAATTCAACCTTAAAGATGTATTTTTTCGGGCATTGGACCATCTATGGATAATTTGATGGCCGCCATTTTCCCAGCTGATTTTACACAATTTTTCCAATCCATGCCATCTAACCAAGCAGATAGAAATCCAGACCAATACGCATCACCTGCACCTGTAGCATCTCCTTTCACGGTAATTTCCTCTGCTGGCACTGTGAAGTTTTCTCCTGTGTTCAAGGCTAAATGACTACCATCTTTTCCTTTAGTAAAACAAACCAACTTAGCTCCCCAATCTAAAATCGTTTCGATGGCTTCAGTTTCTGAAATCTCTTTTTGAAAAATTCGGTTGCAATCATCTTGACTGACTTTAACAAATGGCTCTAACTCACAATAATATTGCATTACACTTCGCGCTTCTTCATAATCAGGCCAAATGCTAGGAGCATAATTCAAATCAATACTCAATTGAACTCCATGATTATAGGCTCTTTTGGCTCCATCTAAAATTGAGGCTTGCGCGGGCTGCTTACTTAATCCAAAACAAGTCGTATGGTAAAGTTTTGCAGATTTTAGAATCTGATCATCAATATCAGCAGGATAAATAAAATGGTCTGCTTCTCTGTAAGCAATAAAATCAGGTGTTCCATGGCTTCTGGATAGTAAAACAAGACTTGTAGGATATGCAGCTCTTTTCTTTACACCTGAAATGTCAAGGCCCAACATTTCTAATTCATGAATGAGATACTTACCCATTCCATCTGCTCCCACGCTAGCAACCAAATGAACATTTTTGCCTAATCGACAGAGGTTAGCACCAAGATTAGCTGGACTGCCGCCTTGAAATCTCCTGAATGAATGTGTTCTGAATAGTTCTTCTCTCAGTTCGTGACCAATCAAGTCTACCAACAATTCCCCAACTACAACAATGTCTATTTGATGATGCATAATATTAATCTATCAGGTAAAAACCCTTGTAAATACTGTAACTTAATAACAATTGTCCTGCTGCGCTCCAAGTGCAAGCCTTTACGCCACATGGCAAGCTAGAGATACCATGAAAACACTCATTAAAATCCCAATTCTCGAGCGAATTTAGACCGATGATCCTATCGAGCACTTGCTCTGCTTCTTGCTTTCCTTTAATCAAGAGGCTTGCCATTCCCCAAAAACCATTTACCATAGGCCAAATACCTCCATTATGAAATTCATGAGGATGATTTCTAAATTCGAATCGGAAATTCTGTTTAAGTAAATGAAAATCGGGATTTTCAGGAAAGATGGTTGGATAGAAAGCAGGAAGAGGGTTCAGTTGCTTTGATTCAACCCAATCCAAACAAGCATGCGCATTTGGATGAATTCTAAAAATAATGGCCAAAGCATTGCCAAGTGCATCGAAGTAATTTTGATAACCAGCAGGATTAAAAGAAGCTGGTAAATAAGTAATGGAACCTTTTTCTAATTCTTTTTTCTTTGCTGATGGATGAATCCCAGCTAGATTTGAACCTTTTGATAAATCAAAATTATCTCGGATAGAAGTATGTACATTCTCTGCTTTCAAAGCCCAAGTTGCATTTTCAAAGGCTTCTGAAGAAAGCTTTAAGCTAGCAAATCTAAGAACCTGATCATAAAGCACATATCCACTTAAAATATATTCATCTGCCCAATCACCTGCTAGTGGTACATAGATCAAATTTTTATTATTGTACTCCCAGGCCTGATATAAATCATGGATACCCTGTATTTCACTTTTGTATTTGACCAAAAGAGATCTGTCTCCTGTATATTTGCTATAAAGACACATACCTATAATCCACCAGGAACCAGTATCTGCTCGACCAGCTAAACCTCCATAGCTCACATCACCAGAGTTGATATCTACATTGGATGGCACATGCCCTTGAGGACTTATATGAGCACCAAGTGTTTCCAGAGTTGCTTTGAATGTAGCTATCAAATCTAAATCCCTGCTCGCTAATGCTGCCAAACCCGTGATTACACCATCCCTTGCCCATATCCGTTGATAATTATCTTTACCAACTGCAGAAGCTAAAAAGCCCATAGGGTGTGAAGCGAGTCGAAGCACCTCTGTTGCCTTTTCATTGGCTATCTGAATATCCATACAATTACAAATGTGATGATCAATAAAAACACAGATAGTATTCTATAATTTTTATACCAAGGCAAACTACTAATAGCTGCTGTTTCATCTGTATAAATGCTATTTTTCCATGTATAATCCGCAATCTGCGCATCTGATGGCATAGGACCTCTTAGACTTACAAACACATAAATGACAGAGCATATCAAAAATAATAATGGTGCCGTGTGCAAAAAGTGCCATTGACTTATTCCAGCATCTGGTAAACTGACTTTAATCACGATCAAAATAGCTGCTATCACAAAACCAGTTATTAAGGAATAGAATGCCCCGTTTGCATTTCCTTTTTTCCAAAACATTCCCCAAATAAACACAACCACTACAGGTGGCGCTATCAATCCTACAACCATCTGTAAATACTTGAAAAGAGAATCGAATTTCTCTATCTGTGGTGTCCAGGCTGCCGCCAAGAGCACCAATATCACTGTGGCGAATTGTCCAACTCTTACTAATTGCTTACTGCTAAGCCCTGGCTTAAGATTTTTTACAAAATCCATGGTAATCAAGGTAGAAGCGGAGTTCAATGTTGCTGAAATACTGGATGACATCGCTGCGAGTAGTCCCGCCATCAGTAACCCGATCAATCCTGCGGGTAACAACTCAAAGACTAATGTAGGAAATACTGTATCTGGATTTTCTAAATCAGGAAATATTACCCTAGCCATAGTTCCAGGTAATACCATAAAGAATAATACTGGTAGCTTCAATAAGCCTGCAAATAAAGCACCCCATCGGCCATGATTCAAGTCTTTGGCTGTCAATACTCGCTGCACCATAAACTGATTATTTGCCCAGAAATAAAATCCGAGTAAAGGGACACCGAAAATCAAACCAGTCCATGGTACGGAAGGATCATCCATGGGTCTGATCAAACTCACCATATCTGCTGGTGTGACTGCCATGACATTTTCCCATCCCCCCACAGCCTGATAGGTCATATAAGTTAAGATCAATGAGCCAATCAATAGTAATATGGCCTGAATGACTTCAGTATGAACTACCGAAGACAAGCCACCTGGAATCGTATAAGCAGCCGCAGCAAAAGCCAAAACCAATATAATCACTGTCATACTGATGTCTGGAAATACCAATTTTAGAATCAAACTTCCAGCATATAGCCCAGCCGCTGTTTCTATCAAGACATTGCCAATCAATGTAATGAATGAAAAATAGTATCTACTTCTTCTGTCATATCTTCTTTCTAAAAATTCGGGCATGGTAAAAACACCAGACCTCAAATAAAATGGTAAAAAGAAAATACTGAAAAAGACCAAAATGACAGCCGCCATCCATTCATAATTGTATACAGAAATTCCAGTGCTATAGGCATCTCCTGCGAGACCGATTAAGGTGGTACTAGAAATATTTGCAGCAAACAAAGATATACCGACAATAGGCCATGTCATACTTCTACCTGCGAGAAAGTACTCTTCTGAGTTCTGGCGCTTAGAATGATAAAGCCCATAAAAGATCATTCCGATCAAATAGACGGCCATGATGACCAGGTCAATATTACTTATCAAATCTAAATTCATAAGGTAAATTGGTGGGTTTATTGATGAACTCTTTAATGAATTTCCAAGATTTCCTATCAAACAGAATTATTTGACTTTGAAAAGTAAGAGAAAAATATTTTCTACTGCAAGAGTCAAATTATCGCAACCGTTTGCACAATCCATTGCGAATTGTTTATTTAGAATAAATATCAATAATATTTAAGCTATTGGATGGAAGTGTAGATTTGCATAATATTAATTTTTATAGCCAAGCAAAATGACCGATAAAAAGAAGCTTACTTTAAAAGATATTGGAAAAGCGCTCAATCTTTCTGTATCCACAGTTTCTAGAGCTTTGAAAGCACATCCTGATATTGCACAAGAAACCATCGATCTTGTCAAAAAATATGCTGAAGAGCATCATTACGTGCCTAATTTGCTAGCGATCAATTTTAGAAAAAATAGAACTTTCAATATCGGATTGATTGTACCCGAATTAGTCCATCATTTTTTCTCCACAGTTATCAGTGGTGCGATTTCGGAAGCCAATAAGCAAGGGTACAACATACTCGTGTCTCAATCAAATGATATCTTGAAAGATGAAGAGAAAGCGAGTCGTGCCATGCTCAATAGTAGTGTAGATGGTCTTTTGATTTCCATTTCCAATGAAACCACAGTAGGTGAGCATTTAAAAGAGTTTTTAGATGAAGGTAAAGCTGTCGTACAATTTGATAAAGTCACTGAGCAGTTACCAACCCCAATGGTGATTGTAGATGATTTTGATGGTGCATATAATGCTGTGAGTCACCTTATAGAACAAGGCTATCAAAGAATCGCACATATACGGGGTAGAATAGATGTCAAAAATGCCTGTGATAGGTATGAAGGTTATATCAAGGCACTAGAAGATGCTAGTCTACCAATACTAGATCATTTAATCAAACCTTGCATAGCCATTACGGAGGAAGAGGGTTATCAATTTACCAAGGAAATGATGGAAGGAAAAAATCCTCCTGATGCTATTTTCTGTATCACTGATGTGGTAGCTTTTGGGGCAATGAAATATCTCAAAGAGAAGGGGATTGCAATACCGGAAGAAGTCGGGCTAGTTGGTTTTAGCAACTGGATGGTATCAAGGGTCATGAGTCCACAATTAACCACTGTCAATCAGCATGGTTTTCAGATGGGGGTAGAGGCTGCAAAATTATTACTCGATATGATCAAAAACCAAGATATTGCCTATCAAGAAACTAAAATACTTAAGACTGAATTGATAGTAAGAGCATCTTCACAGAAGAAATGATTAGCCTTAATCTTCAGTCAGAATTGATTTTCAATAATTTATGATTTTTTCCTTTTGCCTTATTAAGGAAATGTTAACTTTGTTATGCCCTAGTAACATTTATGGAAACATTATTTTCACTCCTCATGCTGACAGCGATTTATGGTTTGACCATATTATCAGTTATCCCGGATAGATTTATCCGCAAGCTCAGCCATTCTATGTATCACAAGCAAGCTCCCGATTATAAAAAATTCTCACTTGGAGGTTCTATTTTCTTAAGCTTCCTAGTCGGTTATATTTTCGCGTCAGTCATGGTGTATTTTATTATTTAGGCTTTTGTATAGAAGTTAAGGTTTTAAGTATAACCGATTTCACACCAGTAACCATTTTTTTATTAGGTATATACCTTAAATTCGGCCGTTGGCGACTGTCAACCGTCGTCAATCGACGATTATCCGCTTACTTACAAGTAGAACCTACATAATGGAACAAACCTGTGGTTTATAGTAAATATCAATGAATATCCAATATCTATGAGTATCGGATTTATATAGACCCTTATTTATATTGGTTAGTTGTATAATTGCGGATATACATGTAAGTTTTTATTCAATTTCTAAGATCTTGTGATTATTCCAAATAAACATATTTTGTGAATTGATGACTATTCAAAATATTGTAAGCAAGAACCATCTTTAAGCTATCATATTCCGCAATCCTGGAAACATTTATTTGCAAAAAATCCAATTATTCCTAACTTACGTTTCCATTAAATGAATTTTTTGTGAACTACAATATGACTCTTCCAATTGTAAAAGACGAACCATGGCTAGAGGACTATGCCAAGGATATTTATAATCGATACGAAAGATTTACTAACGCACTGAGGGAAATCGAAAATGAAGCAGGTAGTATTCTTGAATTTGCTAGAGCACACGAGTACTATGGTATTCATTTTGAAAAATTGAGAAATGGTTGGGTCTACAGAGAATGGGCGCCAAAAGCAGGCGCACTTTACTTGATGGGAGATTTTAATCAATGGGATCGATCTAGTCATCCATTGAAAAGAAACCATAGAGGTGATTGGGAAATCTTTCTACCTTATAGTACCTACAAAGACCGCTTTTTACATGGAAGTAAAGTAAAAGTACATGTTGTAGCAGAAAACGGCGCATTGGATAGGATTCCAGCTTACATTCTGCGAGTAGTACAAGACGAACAAACACATGATTTTGCAGGACAATTATGGTTTGATCAAGACTATCCTTGGACAGATCAGCATTTCACAAGTCATCAACACAAAAAGCAACCACTCATCTATGAATGCCACGTGGGTATGGCTTTGGAAAAAGCAGGCGTCGGAACTTATCTAGAGTTTGCAGATCAAATTCTACCTCATATCAAAGCATCTGGATACAATACCATTCAAATGATGGCCGTCATGGAGCATCCGTATTATGGATCCTTTGGATATCATGTTTCCAATTTTTTTGCTGCTAGCAGTAGATTTGGGACTCCCGAAGAATTGAAATACTTAATCAATAAAGCCCATGATATGGGCTTGGCCGTTATCATGGATATTGTGCATTCACATGCCGTAAAAAACATCAATGAGGGTCTCAATGAATTTGACGGTTCATCCCATCAATATTTCCATCCAGAGCCTAGAGGGTATCATAAAGGCTGGGATTCTAAGTTATTTGATTATGGAAAATGGGAAGTGAAGCAATTTCTGCTTTCTAATATCCGATTTTGGTTGGAAGAATATCATTTTGATGGTTTTAGGTTTGATGGGGTCACTTCGATACTCTACCTACATCATGGTCATACAGACTTTGATCATATTGATAAGTATTTCAATGACGGCGTAGATTATGATGCAGTAATTTATTTACAATTAGCCAATAAGCTGATACATGCATTTGGAGCTGATAAAATCAGTATTGCAGAAGAAGTAAGTGGCATGCCCGGGATGTGTAGAACCATAGAAGACGGCGGTTTAGGTTTCGATTTTAGATTGGCCATGGGAATTCCTGACTACTGGATCAAGACACTTAAGCATAAACCTGACGAACATTGGGATATGTTTGAGTTGTGGCACGAGTTGAGCAATAGGCCACAAAAAGAAAGGACCATAGCTTATGCAGAATCACATGATCAGGCACTAGTAGGGGATAAGTCACTGGCTTTTTGGCTGATGGACAAGGAAATGTACTTCAGCATGGGGATAGCCCAAGAAAACCTAGTAGTGGATAGAGGAATTGCACTGCATAAAATGATTCGGTTGATTACTGTAGCATTAGGAGGTGAGGGATATTTGAATTTCATTGGTAATGAATTTGGTCATCCCGAGTGGGTAGACTTCCCTAGAGAAGGTAATGAATGGAGTTATCAGTATGCCAGGAGACAATGGTCTTTGATGCATAATTCTGAGTTGAAGTATCAATACTTGGCTAATTGGGACAAGGCAATGCTAGCTATTATCAATCAGTATCAAGTCTGTAATAGTCCACATGCCATACAGCGATATGTCGATGCAGAAAAGAAAATCTTAATTTTCGAAAGAGCAGACCTGATTTTTATATTTAATTTCAACCCCAGCGAATCATATTTTGGCTATGAAGTACCCGTTGCACAATCAGGTTCTTTTGAAATCATTCTGAATTCTGATGATAATAAATTTGGAGGTTTTGAAAGAATTGACAAACAGTTGAATTATACTGCTACCCAAGAAAATTGTTTATTAATGTACTTACCAAGTAGGGTAGGAATTATTTTAAAAAAAGTAAAATCTTAAATATTTGAAATTTTTATACTTTTTTTCAAAGAATAAAACAATTTTCAAGGTAGAATAATTAATTTTTGTAAAAATTTTAAACACATTGATTTTATTTCGGCATTTATCATTAGAGATATTTTATCTACTTAAATTTTTTAATTCACAATAAGAACTATATTTACTATAGATAAATTTTAAATCCTATAACTTATGAGAAAAGCTTACAAACTCACGGCTGTACTCGCATTACTCTTCCTTTCAGTAGGGTGGTCTTATGCGCAGTATACTGTCACGGGAATTGTGACAGATGCCCGAACAGGAGAACCCCTGATTGGGGCTAATGTATTAATTAGGAATACCACGACAGGTACTGTAGCCAACCTAGACGGAAGGTTCACATTGAATGTACCTGGCAATAATGAAGTGGTATTGGTAATTTCATCGTTGGGCTATTTAAGCCAGAATTTCACTGTAAGTCAATCTAACAACAACTTACAAGTAGCGCTAAGGGAAGATGCTACCAACTTAGAGGAGGTTGTAGTGACTGGTTTGGCTTCATCTGTGAAGCGGTCTAATCTAGCCAATGCTGTTTCCTCTGTTTCCTCCAGGGAACTGACAGGCACAACAACGATTCAAACTACAGATGGCGCACTTTACGGCAAAATTGCCGGTGCAACGATCAGGTCAAATGGTGGTGCACCAGGAGGTGGACTTTCTATCCAATTGAGAGGTATTTCATCCCTATCAGGAGCTTCACAACCATTGATTATTTTGGATGGTGTATATATCAATAACTCCTTCCAAAGAACTGGTAGAGCAGCTGTTACAGGAGCGGGGGCATCAAATCAAGATGATGGTTCCAATAGACTTGCCGACTTAAACCCAGCGGATATCGAAACTATAGAAGTATTAAAAGGACCTTCGGCAGCTGCGATATATGGTACAAGAGCGAATGCTGGGGTTATTATCATCACCACTAAAAGAGGAGCTGAAGGCAAAACAAAAGTTTCCTTAGCTCAAGATATTGGATTTGCTCAACCTTTAAGATTGTTGGGTGTCGATGATTGGAGTGAGGAGAAAATTAATTTCTTCTTCCCAGAAGCCAATAATAGAAGACAAATAGAGCTTCAAAGATTCAGAGAAGGAAATAGAATTGATTATGAAGACTATTTCTACAACAATACTGCTTTATTAAGCAATACTAGGTTGACAGTCACAGGTGGAAATGAAAAAACCAAATTCTTTGTTTCGGGAAATATTACATCTGAAGACGGTACCGTGAGAAGAACTGGTTTTGACCGTTATTCTATTCGTGCTAATATTGACCACAAAATATCCAATAGCATCAGATTAGGTGTATCTTCCAATTATATTCAATCTAACACAGATAGGGGATTTACAGGTAACCAAAATAATACAGGTGCTAGTATTGGGTATACCATAGCATATGTACCGAATTATTTTGACTTAAGGCCAGTTAATGGAATTTATCCTGACAACCCATATTTCAATGATAACCCTGCGGCTATTACTGATAATGCAATCAATAATTCAGAAGTGAATAGATTCGTTCAATCTTTTACTCTAGATATAGATTTATTAAAAACAAATAATAGCTTTTTAAAAGCCAATATTGCTGGTGGTTTGGATTTTTTACAAAACTCAACAATGATCTACCTACCTGAATTTCTACAATCTCAGAGAGCTTCTGCCAATCCAGGTGATTTATTGATTGGAAAGCAAGAAAGCTTTAATTCTAATTTTCAAGCTGCTTTGGTATATAATTGGAATTTAGGTCAAGTAAACATGAACTCCCAAGCGGGTTTAGTAAGGTTAGACTTCAAAAATTCTTCATTATTCAACAGAGGTAGAGGTCTTGTTCCTGGACAAACCAATTTAAGGCAAGCTGCTGTTCAGGAAATTAATGAAAACTTTAATTCAGAAATTCAAGAGGCGGGGGTATTTTTACAACAGGAAGCAAACTGGGAGGATAAAGTCATCGGTACTGTTGGTGTAAGATGGGATAAATCAACGCTTAATGGTAACGCTAATCAATTCTACGCTTTCCCTAGAGCATCTTTAGCTGTAAACATAGCTAATTTTGACTTCTTTAACTCTACGGTAGTTAACCAATTGAAGCCAAGAATCGCTTATGGGGAAACAGCAGGGCCAGTAGCATTTGGTAATATTTACACACCATTGATTGGAGCTAATATTGGAGGTCTTTTGGGATCAGTAGTTTCTTCACAAGTAGGAAACGAAAGAATTTTCCCAGAAACTGCAACGGAACTAGAGTTTGGTGTTGATGCTGGATTATTTAATAACAGACTTGGTATTGAAGCTACTTATTATATCAAAAACACACAAAACAATATCCAAAACCTTAACCTTTCTCCAGCCGCTGGTGTAAATACCACACCAAGTAATGAAGCTGAACTTCAAAATAAGGGTATAGAATTGGGTATATCTGGTACAATCGTGGATAAGTCTGATTTCAGATGGTTTTCTAGAGTTTTATATTGGAGAAACAGAGTCAACTTGACAAGATTAGGAATTCCAACATATACTGCGGGTGCCTTTGGTTCAGGGTTGGGAACCTTCCTTTATGCCCAAGGCTTTCCACCAACAACTATCGTAGGAACACCTGCCGACCCAAATGTGCCTGGTGGTTTTACTATTTGGGGTGATGCACAGCCTGATTTTAATATGTCATTTTATAATACCATCAGTCTAAAAAAGAACCTGGAACTATCATTCCTTGTAGACTGGAGACAAGGTGGTGACAATATCAACCTGACTTCATTCCTAACAGACTCAGGAGGAACAACAAATGGCTGGTTTAATGATGACAATGGAGATGGCATTCCAAATGGAAGACAAAGACCACCTGCACCACATAATAATGCTGCAAGATGGGTACAAGATGCCTCTTTTGTGAAAGTAAGAGAAATAGGTTTGTATTATACCTTCCCTAGAACCCAAGTAGCAAATATGTTTGGCGGTGCATTAGAAAACATTAAAATCGGAGCTTCTGCAAATAATGTTTTCCTTTTCACTAAATATGAAGGATATGATCCAGAGACTTCTACCTTTGGAGCTCAGTCTGTTGCGAATAATGTGGACATTGCTCCATATCCAACGCCAAGAAGAATTTTCTTCCATATAACGCTCGATTTTTAATTCTAAAATTGACAAAAAATGAAAAAATATAATTTATATATGACCCTAACGATACTTATCAGTATGAGTATTTGGGGATGTAATCCACTAAAACTGGATGAAATTGACGATCCGAACAACCCATCTGTGGGAAGTGTATCCAATAATGCATCTAGACAACAGATTCAATTTGTGTTGACAGGATTGGAGGCTAGACACCGCGGCTATGTCACCAATGTATCACAAGCATGGAACACATTTGGCAGAGAAATATGGTACCTAAATGGTTCAGATCCAAGATTTCAAACTGACTGGCTCGGCCAAAATGGGAGGGTACCTGATAGATCTTATTTCGGATTTGGAAACACAGGTGGAGGTTCTTACGCAGCTCCTTACCAGGCAATCAATCAGGCGAATGTCTTGATTCGTGCGGCAAATAACACTACCTTTTTAAATGATTCTGAGAAGAGAGCTGTAGCAGGATTTGCAAAAATGATTCAAGGCTATCAATTCATGATACCGGCAAATTTTGTTTATAACAATGGAATCAGAATTGATGTAGAGGATCCCTTGAATCCGGGGCCTTTTGTTCCATATGCACAAGCAATGGATCATGTAAGGAACATATTAGTTGAAGCAGATGCAGATTTTAATGCAGCAGGGACTGGAAATTTCCCATTAGCCCTTACATCAGGCTTTTCTGGATTCAATACAATTGCTGGATTAAGACAAGTAAATAATGCTATCCTGGCAAGGGCTAATGCATATCGACAGGACTGGCAAGGTGTTTTGACAGCACTTAATAGTTCGTTTATGAATTTGAATGGACCTTTAAATATAGGTCCTGCACACCCTTATGTAGGGCCACCTGATGCTTTTAATCCATTATTTTACGTTCCTAATGCACCAACTACTACTATTATTGTTGTTCACCCATCAGTTTTGGAAGATGCCTTACCTAATGATAATCGAAGAACTAAATTCTTCCAAAGAAATACTCCTGTAACTGTATCAACTGATGCAGGTGTCTTAACAGGAACACACCAAGATGCAAGATGGCCTTCAAATACCACATCAATTCCATTTATCAAGAATGAAGAACTGATTTTATTGAAAGCTGAAGCACATGCTAACCTTGATCAATTTGCAGATGCAGTCGCCGCAATCAATATTATCAGAAATGCTGCTGGAATTGGGCCATATACAGGTGCTACTTCTAGAGCAGCATTGATCGACGAAATTCTGTTTCAAAGAAGGTATTCTCTATGGGCAGAACCATGGGGTCACCGTTGGATAGATGCTCGACGTTATGATAGGTTAAATCAAATTCCTACAAACTTTGATGGTGGAACAATCTTTACCCAATTCCCTCATCCTCAGGCTGAATTGAGCTGGGATCAATACACAGGGAATTAATTAAGTTTATGAATTTAGAGAGAGAGAAAGTTTTTTTCTCTCTCTCTTTTTTTAAACCCTTCTTGTATCTGCCTGCCATTTTTTAATTCTTTGCTTAATAACTTTGGCTCTTAGATCATTCTTGATGGTTTCATCAATCAGTGAAAGTAACTCCTCATCTGATGCAAAGCGAAGTGCAATAATTTGCGAAAGGCGTAATTTTGGTTCAAGCTCACGTAAAGATTTACCTGTCAATTCAAAATACCTTAATCTCATTTCCATACGGATGATTCTATCTTGATTTTTCAACGCATACAACCTTGACAGTATAGGAAGGATTAAAATAATCAAAGCGCCAATAAGATGGAAAATAGCATTAGAAAATAGATCAGTTTCAAAAGACTGGATCACTTTTACTATAGACCATATGAAAAAGACCAAAGTCAATGGTGTGATCACAAAATGATGTAAAGGATAGTAACGAGCGTGATTTTTATAGTTTTGCATATACTTAGATTTTCTTTTCCATGACAATATCATCCATCACAAATCCATTTTCAAGGGCTATTACTTCACGTTTGATTTCGTAAAATCCTAGAGCTAAATAGGCATGTATAGCTTTATTATTGAACCTATTGACATTCAGGTAAATGGCATCAAGTTGATTGACCTTTGCAATTTTTTCAACCTCTGAAATCAATTTTTTACCTACGCCATGTCCTTGCGCATCAGGAAGAAGGTAAATCTTATGAATCTTAACCTTACTAGAATCAGCACAATTGAGCTCATAAGAGCAGTATCCTATGTATTTGGAATGTTCTTCGGCTAAAAGAAATACATGCTTTTTGTCTTTAACCTGAGACTTTAATGAATCTAAGGTGTACATCCACTCCATCATGTAATCAATCTGACTTGGAGTCAAAATATCCCTAAAGGTATATGGCCATGTAATTTGAGCTATTTTCTGAACTTCTATTAACTGGCTTTCTGTAGCTTGGTAAATCTTCAACATGTATTGTGAAAACAAATGATGTTTAAAGCTAAATCCATTTTCTGGATTTTGGAAACAAAATCCTTTCACGAAATATATTTACCTTTAAGATTCATCCTATTTGTTCGCAATGACCATTCAGCAAAAAATAAAAAATCAAGCTTTGAATTCTGAGTTTGAATTTCAAGCTTCAAGAAGTAGTGGACCTGGAGGTCAAAATGTAAATAAGGTCAATTCCAAAGTTCAACTATTTTTTAACATTCAAGCTTCACAAATACTTTCTGAGGAAGAGAAAGAATTATTGCTTGAAAAGTGGCTAAATAAAATCGACTCTACTGGTAAAATAATGTTCCAGTGCCAAGAAAAGCGTTCTCAAAATCAAAATAAGGAAATTACCATACAGAAGTTTTATGATGCTTTATCCAGTGCATTTGAGAAAAAGAAAAAAAGGAAGGCTACTAAACCAACGAAATCAGCTATAGAAACAAGGATAAAAGCTAAAAAAAGTACCTCTCAAAAAAAGCAAAATCGAGGGAAAGTGGATTGGTAGATATTGATTAATTAATTATTTGATCCTTTATGAAAGTTTTGATTATCGAAGACGAAATTGAAATTGCAGAAGCTATCCACAATTACTTTCTGGGTTCTCCTGTGGTATGTGAAATAGTGACCAATGTAAAAGATGCTTCTGAAAAAATAGACCTTTATGATTATGACTGTATTCTGCTGGATATTGGTCTTCCCGATGGGTCTGGTTTTGACATTTTGGAAGAGATAAAAATCCGTAAAAAATCTGACAGCGTGATTATTATTTCGGCGAAAAACTCCTTAGATGATAAGCTCAAAGGTTTAGAAATTGGAGCAGATGACTTTCTTACCAAGCCATTTCACATGGCTGAATTGGCCATGAGAATCACTGCTGTTACCAGAAGAAAAATGTTTGATGGGAATAATATCGTAGAATTTGGAGGCATCACCCTAGATTTAATCAATAATACTGTCAAATATCAAAATGAAAACTTGGACTTAACACCTCGTGAATTCAGACTCCTGAGATTATTCCTTTCGTCTCATCAGCGTGTTTTATCCAAAACAGCCATTGCAGATCATCTCTTAGGAGAGCAGGTTGATTTTGTAGATAGTGACAAACTTGTATATGCCCATATTAAAAACTTGAAGAAAAAATTGCAACAAGCAGGTTGTCCTGAATATATTAAAACAGTATACGGTATTGGATATAAATTCAGTATCGATTGATGTACAATTCAAGAAAGTATCATGAAACTTTTAGATAAATCATTTAAACCATTTGTGATGATGACTACCATTTTGGTTTTGGTCAGCATTCCTTTGTTTTATTTTGTAGTCGTTTATATATATACTGTAGATGCTGATCAATCACTTATAAACAACAAATTACGTGTAGAGGATCAGCTCAATCATCTTCATATGCATCCAAGAACAGCAGTTATAAGAATCAGGCTTCTGAACGAATTGGATATTGGATATCAAATAATATCCATGGATACTTTTCCTGCTGAAAGGGGTGATCGGTTTTATACAGCAGAAAGATTTGACCAATATTCAAACAGCATCAGGCCATACCGATATTTGGAAACAGTTATTGATATTTTTGACAAAGAATATCTATTGAAAGCCGAAGTCGATATGGAAGAGTACTTTGATGTAATCCCATACACTACGGCAGTTGCAGGGCTTTTTTTCTTTTTGATACTAATTGGATATTATTGGATCAATAGAAGCATAGCACGAAAAGTCTGGCGACCCTTTTACAAGAGCATAGATGAATTATCGAATTTAAATATTCAAAATGGACAAACGCTTAGCCCTATTGAATCAGATATTGAAGAATTCAAGAAACTTTCTGATAATTTACTCTTTTACACCAATAGGAGTCACTCTGCCTACATGCAGCAAAAAGAATTTACTGAAAATGCCTCACATGAATTACAAACTCCTTTGGCTATTATTCAGTCAAAAGCAGAATTACTTATACAATCTAAGTTGACAAAAGAGCAATTTGAAATCGTTGACCAAATCAATTTGGCTGTCAATAGAATGAATAGGTTAAACAAAAATTTACTTCTTTTGACCAAGCTAGAGAACAAGCAGTATCTAACCAATGAAAATGTAAATTTATCTGATGTAGTCAAAGAAACTCTAGAGCTTTATCAATCTAATTTTGAAAGCAAAAATTTGAGTAGCTATGCTGAAATTAAAAATTCGATCATTATAAAGGGGAATATTGCTTTAATAGAGACATTGATAAATAGTTTATTGACGAATGCTACCACTCATAATTTTGAAAATGGAAAGATCAAAGTTTACCTCAATAGTAAATCTTTGATCATTCAAAATACGGGGAATTCAACAGCTCTTGATAAAAATAAGATTTTTAAAAGATTCAATAAAGACAATAAAAACTTAGCTGGGAGTGGCTTGGGACTTGCTATATGCAAAGAGATTGTACAATTGCATGATTTTAAAATAAGTTATAGAATGATCAATGATTTACATTCTTTTAAAATAACCAATTTTACGCCTATTACTGAAACAGTAATTTAGGATAGCTTTTAAAGCTTTTTGCCAAATTTTAATACTGTTTGAGTCATATTTTTAACATCTTCTAATTTTCTTCTAATTTGTTTTTCAAATTTAGAGCTGAATTCGCTTCACACTGAATCCGCTCTATGGGAAAACTTCTACGCATTATACTTATCCTCACCTTAAGTAGTTCATCTTTTGCTATAGCACAACAGTATACCATCAGGGGCCAAATTACAGATGCTAAAAGTAAGGAAACGCTACCATTTGTGACAGTAATGGCTGGCCAGAATGTCTATGCTTTGGCTGATGAAAATGGTAGATATGAGCTGAAAATAAGCGCTACTTCCGCTCGAAATATAACCTTGACTGTTAGACTAGTGGGTAAAAGAACAGAAAGAATAGAGCTTACACTCAACCCAAGTCAGAATGTCATTACAAGAGATATAACCCTTCAAGACAACGACAATTATATGTCGGAAGTGGTCGTCACCGCAGAACGAGACGATGAAAATGTATCTGTTTCTGCTTTCAAACTTGATAAAGATGTCATCGATCAGTCACAGGCAAATAGTCTTGGGGAATTACTACAATTGATACCTGGTCAGGAAATTCGAAACCCCGATTTGCAAAGTGCCCAAGCTATCAATTTCAGATCTGCCAATACAGGTCAATCATCTCTCAACAATTCCTTTGGAATTTCTATAGTTATGAATGACAATCAGCTGAATAACAATAGCAATATGCAAGGAAGAAACCCTATTCAAACAGGCGGGTTCAACTCGCTTGGAGGTAGCAATAGTTTCAGATCCAGTTCATTTGAAGGTGGCGAAAATCCTGGTGGTGGTTTTGACCTCAGGCAAATCTCAGTGGGGAATATTGAAAAAGTAGAAGTCATCCAAGGCGTGGCATCAGCAAAATATGGGGATATGTCCAATGGTGCTATTATCATAGAAACATCTGCTGGTCAAGCCCCCCTTAACTTTTCCTTGAGGCAAGCCAGAGCTGATCAGAATTTTCAATTATCCAAAGGATTTCAGCTATCAGAAAGACATTCCATATTTGCCAATATTGATTATTTGAATAGTCGTCCTGATTTGAGAGATGCTGTCAAATCTTTCAACAGAGTAGGGGGAGGATTGATGTGGAGCGCATTCATAGGATCTGGTAAATTGATCAAAAATACACTGGATTTAAAATATAACACTACTTTAGATGATTTTAGGATAGACCCAGACTTTGCCACCGAACGAAGGGTATTATATGAAAGAAGAGGTCAAACCGTTTCAAATAGAACTTACTTCAATTTAGAAACCCCGATTTTTGACAATTTCAAAACAGTTTTTTCTTACAATGGAGGTTATGATTATTCCTTTGTTGAGCAGTTTGTCAATCCTGGTGTATTGCCAGTAACAGGATTCTTGGGCGAAGGTGTAAATGAAGGTACATTCCATCCATCTTCTTATAGAACTACTAGAGCTATTGAAGGGAAACCTGTAAATATTTCAGCCAGACTTGACTTTTCAAAAGCCCTGGTCTACAAAAATACAGATCATAATATTTCATATGGGTTCACATACAACTTTAATGGTAATTATGGTGAAGGAAGGGTGTTTGATCCACTTAGACCACTCAGAACATCTGGGGTAGTTTCTCAATTTGGGAATGAAAGACCCTTAAGCTACAGAGAAATAAATCCCTTTTTAGAGCAGTTTGGGTTTTATATTGAAGATGGCATCAAAGGAGAGTTTTTAAATAAAGGATACAATCTCAACCTTGGCCTCAGGGTTGATAACCAATTCAATAATTGGAGTTTTTCACCAAGGATCAATTCAAGATACAATGTCAATGAAAACTTAACTTTAACTGGAGCATTCGGAATTAGCTACAAAGCCCCTGGATTAATTCACCTCTTTCCTGGCCCACAATTCCAAGATATTCCTTTGATCAATTTCTTCAATGGACGTGAAATAGAGTCACTCTACCTGGTGTATACCTATCAAAGGCCAAATGATGCTTCTCAAGTCAGACCCATGCAGGCCTACCAAAGAGAAATTGGGGCTTATTTCAAAAAAGGTTTATTCAATGTAAGTGTGACAGCATTTTTGAACGAGAACAAAAATGGGTTCTCTGTAAATACAAATAGAGTTGGCCTAGATGTGCCCCAATATGAACTGGTAGAAGTCAGAGAAAATCAAAGACCCATCTATCAACCAACAGGCGAAGTAAGGATAGTTCCAGTCACAGAAAGACAGGTAGTAAATGGAAATTATGATAGAAGTTATGGCTTTGAAGTAGTAGCCGCTACCAAAAAAATAGAAGCTATCAACACATCTTTCAGCTTGAATTTATCTTACTATGATAGTTATTATTTCAATGATAACCTGCAATATCTGGAACGAACCAACTTTCAACCAGGAGATCCTTTTTGGTTTGGAGTTTATTCTGGTACACAATCCCAAGGAGGAAATGCAAATGGTCTATTTACAATCAATCATCACATTTCAAAACTTGGCTTGGTCATGGCACTAAGAGGACAAGTTTTTATATATAATTATCAAAGAAGCTTTCCTTCCACTGATCGTGCAGTTGGGTATTTAAATGGCAACATGGAATTTGTAGAAATACCAGAATCCGAAAGAGACAGTCCATTCTATGATATCTTAAGCCGAACAGAGCAACAGGGTAATTACTTCAGAAGACCAGAATTCACCTACTTCAATGCTCACTTCAATTTAAGCAAAAACCTTGGAAAAGGAATTCGCTTCTCCTTCTTCGCTAACAATTTCCTAAATATTCGACCGGAATTATTGGATCCTATTACTGGAACTTTCCTCAGCTTCCTCAATCAGGATCCCTATTTCGGTCTTGAATTAAGATTTACTTATTAACTTAAATACACACCTATGAAAAATTTATTTTCTAAAATTATGCTGGCTGGAATTGTAGCCTTTTCACTAGCATGCTCTGAAAGAGACGATAGTCCAAGAGTAGAACCAACTGATGTAACTATACAAGTCAACCATAGTGAAGATTTCGATCAAGAACCTGCTCAAGGTAGTAAGGTTACTTTAAGAAATACTACGTCTCAACAAACTTTTGAAGGTGAAACCACAGCTGATGGATCAATCATCTTTGAAGCTGTTCCGAGTGGAATATATGATATCAGCGCTACTATCACCATGGATGCTGAGGCATTCTTTAATTTTGCTGGATACCTTCCTGATGGAGAAGAAGTAGTATTTAACGCCAACCAAACTGCTGTACCCATTAATACCACCGCTTCATCTTTTACAATAGAACTTCTAGCTGGTAGACTTGGTAACCTTGTGATCAAACAAGTATATGCTGCTGGATCTGATAGAGTCGACGGAGCACTCTTTAGGGATCAATTTATAGAAATTCATAACAACTCCACAGAAATTCAATACATGGATGGTCTATACATTATGGGCGTATTGGGAAGATTGGCAAATTCAGTTCAAGACTTTACTCAACCCGATGGACAATGGGATTGGAGCAAATCTGTTGGAATGAATGCAGAAGGCGATCCAAATACCGATTATGTATACTCCAAGTGGTTGTATCAATTCCCAGGTTCTGGACAACAATACCCAGTAGAACCAGGCGCTAGCATCATATTAGCTGCTACTGCTGTCAATCATAAAGCTCCTTTTGAAGGAAACGACGGTAATACTATTACTGTCAATAATCCTGACTTAACAGTAGATCTAAGTAATGCAGATTTTGAAGTATATCTCGGTGACGATGTACCTACGCCATTGGCTTCTGATATTGACAATCAATCCGTTCCAAATATGTTAAATATCCAATGGCAAGGCACTGATTTGATTTTAGATAATAGGGGGAGAGAGTCAGTGGTAATATTTGCTTCTGATGTTGATGTCAGAACTTTTCCGAGATATGCCACGCCTAATTCACAAAATATCACAAACAATACCGTTTTAAGATATCAAATCCCTAAATCACTGATCATTGATGGTGTAGAAGGACAAGAATCTCCTACTAATCAAGTTCCAAAGATGCTTCCTGTTGATATTGATGCTGGATTCTTCTATGTACCAGGTGGTTCTTTTTCCTCTGAAGCAGGATTTAGATTGACAGCCAATACTTTTGGTGACAGAAGAGTGATGAAAGATTCTAATAACTCTGAGAATGATATTATAGGGAAGAAAGCTGATCCAAAAGGGTTTGCAGATTAAAACTATCCATTCAAAAAAGGGGGGATATTTCTCCCCCTTTCTCTAATCTAAAACGGAGTTCTGTTCTCTATTTATGAAAAAACTATGCTACATATTAATCCTTATAAACTTGAACTTTTCGGTTCTTGCTCAGAATTCTGAGTGGAATGAAAAACTACTCTTGAAAAGCACTCAAGTGTATTTGGATCAATTCGCGATCCAACCACTTCGGTCGACCTTGATAGGGCAGGAGTTTGGGTTTAGTGGTGCGTATTGGGATTATACAGATGGCGAATTTCATACTGTCCAAATGCCAGAAAAAGAACGAAACTATGGTTTTTTTAGCTATGGTAATAGAGAAGTCAAAGGTTGGTTAATAGAAGGATACTTCCGGTATCAAAATCAAAAGCAAGACAGTGTAGGGTGGAAGCAAACGAGAAATGTAAACGAAACTCCTTATTACTATGGCAATATTAGGAGAGGAAATTGGAGAAATGAAATTTTCAATTCCTACATCAATGCCAGCAAGTTTTTCTTTGGAGATAAACTAGGAATTGGAATTGGTGTAGACTACTCACTGCAAACCCACAGCAGAGGTAATGACCCAAGGCCTTTGATTAATTACTATTTAATCAAACCAAAGGTACAAGTCTCCTATCGGTTTATTGAAAATCATCAAATAGCGGCAGGTGTACAAATCTTGAGTGCAAAGGAAAGAGGATCTGTATCTAATTTCAATCAAAGCAATGATAGCTTTGGACGCTCAGAATATAATATTTATACCATGATGGGAGGTGCCTCTTTCAATTTACTAAGAAGACCCAATTACGAATTATTTGATGAAGGTTATGGCATTTCAGCTGCTTATTATTACACTGGTGAAAACCTCAAAATAAGCAATGAATTCAATTACTCCTTGACCCAAAAACAATTCAATAGAAGAGGGGTAGAAGGATCTCAAAGAATTTTTGAAGAAATCGGCTTTTATGATATCGACATAATCGAAAATAAAATCTTTGTAGAATACCAGAATCAAAGCAGCGTAATTCAAGCAGTAGGAAAGCTACAAGTCAGCCAAGGGACTGATTTCAATAACCTATTGGTGGGGAACAACTTCCAGCAAGATGATTATAGTTATGGCTTGGATATTTTCTATACCTTCAAAAATCTGAATAATTTCAATTTATACTCCACGATTAATCATAATACGCATGCTATGCGGGATTTTAATGCAAGTCATGCTTATGAAATCATCAATTTTAACTATGGTATTGGTGCTCAAATCCCATTAAAGGCTTCCAAAAAATTGACACTCTATCCAGAACTTTCAATCAATTGGAACCAGAATTTGGATCAAGTTGTAAACATCATTCCCAATCAAATCAATGTCGTCAGTAGAAGCATCATGATTCCAAATATTGACTATTTCAGTTCTGAATTTAGACAAATCCAGGCAACACTATCAGCTAGATACAGCTTGGGAAAATTTGATCTTAACCCAGTCATATTTGGTAACTTCAACAATTTTCAACCATTAACTACACTCAATTCAGACTATTTTGAAATAAGGAATACACAAAGACAGACCATAGGATTCAGCATCAATTTTATCCATTGATTGTCAAACCCAAATAATTTAGAGTTATCAAATGACTAAGCGTAAAATCATCATATTATCTACCATTACTTTGCTGACCTGCATAGGATGGGTTCAAGTCTCTCAGAAGTATACATCGGACCAACTCAGACAAATTTATTCTCAGCCATCTGAATATTGGCCTGAGCCACATGTAGACGAGGATGTTGAATTTAGAGAAATTGGCTTGATGCCTGATAATCTATACAGAAATGTAGATTCACTCAAGCCAGTGATTGAATTAGGCAAAGTGCTATTCTTTGACCCTAGATTATCTTCATCAAATCAAATCAGCTGTGCTACTTGTCATGATCCCGAGTTAGGCTGGTCTAATGGACGATCACAATCTGTAGGTCATAATCATCAAGTTGGAAAAAGAAACTCTCCAGGGCTAAACAATATTTGGCAAACAGAACCTCTTTTCTGGGATGGTAGAGCTGCCACTCTGGAAGAACAAGCCTTGATGCCTGTGGAAGATCCGATAGAAATGCACCAGAAAATTCATTTTTTACCAACGAAGCTTTCCAAAATTGAAGGATACAAGAAATACTTCATAGAAGCCTTTGGAGATGATTCTATTACAACAGAAAGACTTTCCTCTGCTCTTGCTTATTTCCAACGATCCTTAACAAGTCGTACAAGTGACTTTGACCAATTTATGAAAGGGAGAAAAGATGCACTTTCTGACGAAGCTATCCAAGGAATGCATTTATTCAGGACAAAAGCCCGATGCATCAATTGCCATAACGGACCATTTTTTACCGACAATAAATTTCATAATCTAGGCTTACACTTCTATGGAGGAAGGTTTGAAGATTTGGGTAGATTTGATTTTACAGGTGACCCAAAAGATATTGGCAAGTTTAAAACTCCTTCACTGAGAGATGTAATGTATACAGGACCATGGATGCACAATGGCTTCTTCAATGATATCATGGGAATCATGCAGATGTATGATAATGGGATGGCAAGACCCAAACCACGACCTGGAATGGAAGATGATCCAAACTTTCCTGAAACATCACATTTACTCAAGAAACTAGACTTGTCACTGGAAGAAAAAGAACACTTAATTGCCTTTCTTCATGCACTCTCTGCACCAAATTTTAGAATGACAAGACCTGAAATCCCTAAATAAAAAGAAAAGAGGCTGTCTCTACATACGAGTCAGCCTCTTATAATTTGAATCAATATAAAACTCATCTCAATCCATCCCAATTGATCAATGCATTCCAAACCATAGGCGCATCATGATGATTGAGGAATCTATGCAATGGATCGAATGTGAAGGCTAAAACATTGCCTCGACCAACAGGCACATTGAATATAGTTCCATGACCAATGATCTCTTGTTCATTCCTTACCATACCAGCAACTACATAAGGCTTTGATTTTTCTTCCTTAGCTTCCACCTGCTCACTTTTAGGCTTATCAGGCATCCCAAGAATTGGTCCTTCGTAAGGAATTTCATCTTTCAATGGCTTGCTTCCATACTGCACAAGCATCAAATCTCTGTTGTATTTGTTCGTTTGCAATAATGGACCATTCCCTCTAAAAATTGAAAACTCCTCTGGATATCCATTGACAATTGGTGAACTGGATTTTCTCACTTTTGCCATCACAATAGACCCCGGATGGAATAAACTACCCGAACTGACTGGACTCAACTCAGGTGCAAGACCCAATTCCGCCATGATAGCTGCACTATTTTCTAAGGCTATCAGCAAGCCGCCATCTTGTACAAATTTTCTCAAATGCTCTATGCCGCTAAATCCAGGTCCACCTGTCATATCACTGGTAGAAGCGGGAACCCCATGGCTCGGGAATTCGGCTGTTTGGGTATAGGGCATAGGTCCAAATTTGCTGTCTACTCCATTGATGAACATTTTTGCATTACCTCTTACGCGAGGAATCAAGATCACATCATACTTGGATTTCAAGTTACCAGCCTTCAACTCGTCCTTATCTATAGAAGTATAAGGAATTCCTCTCTGTTCAAAAGTAAACCTTGACCAGCCTTCATCTTGAGTATTGTACCAAGTATGGTAGATGGCCACTCTCGGAAGATTGATTGACTTCTGTTCAAACCCAGCGAAATTTGCTGGACTTGCTTCAAAATCCAACTCGAAAGTTTCTGCTAGCTGCTTGATTTGGTTATTATTTGTCTTCGTGATCAATAAAGATCCAGCCGGATATGATTTGCCATTAATGATTTCTGATTGCTTCAAAACCGAGATTCCAGCATTCTTATTCTCTCGTTTCAGTGCATATAAAGCTGGAAGGATATTGTTTTGAGCATGATAAGCAAGGATAAAAGCATTACCGCTGCCTTCCACTTTTCCAGCATATTTTACCTCTTCGGTTAAAAGTTTATAAGAAGATAGGTTTTTGCCATCTAGTTCGTACAACACATCTACCTCAACTCCATATAAATTGGGTAGGGTCCAAGCAATGGCATCATAAGGAGGAAATTTGGCATCTTTTGGGTAAGCTTGAGGAGTCATCAGCGAAACCAAAAGATTTCTATACGGCTGCTCAGATAAAATCAAGTACTCCTCTGCTGCTTCATGTACTTCTATTCCTTGAACCATCAATTGATTGGCTAAATAAGCAGCCATAGCAGGATCTCTTTGCGATTTGGCAATCGTAAAGGCTTTAGGACCTTCTGTTCTTCCTTTTTCTACACTATTGAATCCCTTTTTATAAAAATTTCGAAGCAACATTTTCCCATTATTGGCAGCATAAGAAAGAGAAGCAAGCACCCCAGTTTGCGTATAATTGATATTATTTCTAAAAGACCATAATACTTGTGGAGTAGCAGGATCCGGCCTATACCATTCTTTGGAAGTAGCGAGATCACCTGCATAGCGGGAGGTAGACAGATCTCTCAAATAAGTATCCGCTCCTGCATTACCATAAGTTTCGTAGAAACGACCGTTGGAATTATGGTTATTGGCCACCCATATACCATATCCAGGCCACCAACCATCATAAAATGCCCAAGTAAAAGCACCTGGCATCCCTTGCGCGGCCACCTCTGCCACATCATGATTTCCCATCACCTGCCATTCACTTTGTGTAATCGGGTCTACAAAGTCATTGTAAGGTCCTGTACCAGTAGAGATGTAGAGTAGGGGAACAGATTCATGTAAATCCAACATGACAGTTGGGTGAAATTCAAAAAAACCTTTGAAGATGGATTTGGTGATTGCTTGAGATACTTGTAGACCATCTCTATTATTGTCATGAAATACATACTTACCCCAATAAGGAACAGATCTTGGGAATCCATCATCAAATAATTCCCTTCCTTTGGTGTATCTGTAGTACCAATCCACTTGCTTGTCCCAACCATCAGGTTCAGAAACAGGATTGATCACTGTAATGATATTTTCTCTAATTTCTTTGATTGGTGTAGCCTCAGAAGTCACCAAACGATAAGCTAGTTCCATTAACATTTCTGGGGCACCCATCTCAGTAGCATGCATTCCTGCACTCACATAGTAAATCGGTTTAGCTTTTTCGATGATTTTTTCGGCCTCTTCCACACTGGTCTTCCTAGCATCAGCCAAAAGTGCTGTTTGTGTTTTGTACTGATCTAAATTCTGGATTGAACTCTCATCTCCAATGACAATCAGATAGAATTTTCTGCCTTCCTCTGTTTCGCCCATTTCCTGCATGTGAACCATGGGGGAGGTTGCTGCCAATTGCTGATAGTAGCCATAAATCTCAGAAGTTCTATGAACATGTCCTTCTGCACCAATAATATGTCCAAAATGCTTCAAAGGCGAAGGAATAGTAGGATGATCGACAAGATCCAGTAAAGACTGAGGCAAAAACCGCTTATCCGTAGTAAAATCCTTGATCTTCTGATTGTAAACCTGATCTAATTGCTGAGCAGTAAGCTGACTCAAGCATAAAAAAAAGACTAAGAGCAGGGCAGCGTTGTAACGTTTTTTCATAGTGAATTAGTTAGTGATCATTCAATCTACAAAAAATCTAAACAATCAGATAAGGCATTTACATGAAATCCATTCAAAATCAATCAATGGTCAAAATATGTCAATCATCGAATACCCAGCAATCTAAAAGGTAATAAGAAAATATTCCTGATCAAATCAAACGATAGATTGATCGCAAATCCCAATAACCTAAAGGGAAGGAACAAAAGCCAAAGGATAGGATAAAGGAATAATGCCAATATGGCAATAGGCCAACAGATGATCAAGAGTATCAACCAAAGTAGAAATGTCATCATATTATATTTTTTTTAGATCTATTCACAAAATAGCTTCCAAACTTAAAATGGATGTTCTAATGCAAATTTTCATCATTTCAACATCCGTAGATGTCCTATTTTGGACACTTTTATTTGCAGTTTCGGACAATTTCAGATAAACTGATCAATGTCATACTTTTAACTGATTGACATTTTGAATTTATGACTGTAAATTCTGCAAATTTGAGCAAGAACCAAATAAGGATGCTGAAAACCTTTCAAATAGAGCAAAATGAATTCTTGAAGGAAATCGGAAACATTGCCAGGTTTACTGGTAAGTTCTTCAGAACAGTCATCAAGCCAAAGCAAGAATACAAGGAGTTTCTCAACCAATGTTTCTGGATCGGCTTCAAGACATTGACATTGGTGGGCATCACTGCATTCATCATGGGTTTGGTATTGACGATTCAGTCAAGACCAACTTTAGTAGAATTTGGTGCTGAATCCATGCTTCCAGCTATGGTTTCTGTATCATTGATTCGAGAAATCGCCCCAGTCATTACCGCTTTGATCTGTGCGGGTAAGATCGGCTCTGGAATCGGGGCTGAATTAGGATCTATGCGCGTAACAGAGCAAATTGACGCCATGGAGGTATCAGGTACCAATCCATTCAAATACCTGGTGGTAACACGCGTAATGGCTGCAACACTGATGGTACCTGTCTTGAGTAGTTTGGCCAATGCCATTTCGCTCTATGGAGGTTACCTAGGTGTAAATATCAGAGGTAGTGTCAGTTGGAACCTTTATTGGTTTCAGGTATTTGATGCTTTAAGTTTTGGGGATTTGTTACCAGCTATTGTCAAAACTTTCTTCTTCGGTTTTGCTATAGGCATCATAGGTTGCTACATGGGCTATTATTCCAAGAAAGGTACAGAAGGCGTAGGGCGTTCCGCTACGACTGCTGTGATTGTAGCCTCATTATTAGTCTTCATCCTAGACTTGATTGCTGTACAAGTGACAGATTTATTGGGTTTGACTTGATCGATATGAAGAAAATAGCACCCATAGTAGAAGTCAAAAATCTTTATAAATCATTTGGAAGCAATCATGTGCTCAAAGACTTCAGTATGGAGGTTTCACCTGGCGAAAATATCGTAGTCTTGGGTAAATCTGGTTCAGGAAAATCGGTTCTGATCAAGTGCATCATCAATTTGATTCAAGCAGATAGCGGCATACTCAAAATCCTCAATCAATCAATCCAAGATATGGGTGAAGATGAAGTAGATCAACTGAGGTCAGAAATTGGGTTTCTCTTCCAAAGCAATGCCTTGTATGACTCCATGACTGTCAGGCAAAACTTGGAGTTTCCTTTAAGAAGACACTGGAGTGTTGAGCAGAGAAAACAAGGCGCGGAGAGAGCTGTACTAGAAGCTTTGTCAGATGTAGGTCTTGCACATACCATAGATATGATGCCAGCAGAACTTTCAGGAGGTATGAAAAAAAGAGTAGCCCTAGCAAGATCTCTTATTCTCAAACCTAAGGTAATCCTTTACGATGAACCAACTACAGGACTAGACCCGATTACTTCAAGGGAAATATCAGAATTGATGGTAAAGGTCCAAAAGAAATACAATGCAACATCAATCATTATTTCGCACGATATGAATTGCATTCGCATCACTTCCAATCGGGTGATCATGTTGATCGACGGGAAGAATTATGCAGAAGATACATTTGAAAATTTACAAAAATCAACGGATCCTAAAATCCGTGAATTCTTCGACTAACCATGAAAGAAAAAAATGAATTAAATAGCGCCAAACTCGGACTCATGGTCATCTCGGGAGTCCTTTTTCTTGTATTTTCCCTCTATATGATTGGGAAAAACCAAAACCTTTTTGGTTCTTCTATTGAGGTCGTGGCTGTGATGGACAATGTCAATGGACTCGTACCTGGCAACAATGTGCGATACAAAGGGATGGATATTGGTACTGTAAAATCTATCGATATGGTCAACGATTCCTCAATATTCGTTTACTTTTTGGTCAAAAGAAAAATGCAGCCAAACATCAAGCAAAATGCGCTAACTTCTATCAATACAGATGGATTGATGGGAAACAAAATTCTTCAAATCATTCCCCAAGATGGAGATGCTAGACCAATAATGGAAAGCGATACACTGTATCCCCAAAATGTCTTGAGTACTGATGAAATGCTCAAAAGGCTTGGCTCTACGGGAGATTATTTTGAACGCATCGCGGTCAATCTCTACGATATCACCAATAAACTCAACCAAAGCGAAGCATTATGGCAAGTACTATCGGATCAGGAAATGACAGCTGATATCAAAAGCACCATCAAAGAACTCAAACAAGCTAGCCAAAATGCAACCACCATGACTAAATCGGGGTTAGACATGTTGAAAAAATTAGAAATGGGTGAGGGGATGGTTCATACTGTATTTACAAATGAAAAACTAAGCGAACAATTGATAGCTTCTATGGATAATGTCATGCAAACCAGTGAAAACGCTGTCACCTTGATAGCTGAAATCAGAAACTGGTTGACTGAAATTCAAGAAGCAGAAGGAACAGTAAACCTAATTCTTCAAGATAGCACATTAAAATCTGATATTCAACAGACTATGTCGAATCTCGAAGCAGGAACTGACAACTTCAATCAGAATATGGAAGCCTTAAAACAGAATTTTCTATTCAGAAGATATTTCCGTAGGCTGGAGAAAAAAGAGTCGGGCAAAATCAAATGAACTAGTTTTTATCATTCCACATCTTCAAACCTCCTTCAAATGCCATATGGTTGTTGCCTAATCTACATTTCTCAGGGACTTTGCTTAGGTGCTTGGAATTACCTCCACCTAGGACAATTTCATCAGGATTGAATGCCTTTTCGAAACGTCTGACAACATAATTCACATGCTTATTCCATTTGACCAAGCCTAATTTTTTGAATCCACGCTTGCCTACATAATCTTCAAATACACCCTTCTTGTAAGACAAATGCGCTAATTCCATGGGAACCACATGACCCTCACTGACCAAGGCCGAGCCAAGTCCAGTACCCAAGCCTAAAAATAACATGGTACCCTTGTCATAAGAGCCAAGTGCTTGCATGGCCGCGTCATTGAGGATTTTAACAGGCTTACCAAAAGCGGACTCAAAGTCAAAACCTCTCCAACCACCACCTAGATTGACAGGTTCAGAAGCAATTTTTCCATTTCTGACCACTCCTGGAAATCCTATGGAAATCACTTCAAAATCCCAATCTTCAGTGTACCGCTTCACTTCAGCGACCATAAAACTAGGATTCATAAAATTTCCTGATGGGATTTTTCTTCTTTCCTCTCCATTATTTACCCTAACCTTCACATTGGATCCACCGATGTCTATGACAAGTATTTTCAAAATTGATGCGTTTATAGTTCTTCTAGCTAAAACTAAATCAATTTTTCTTTATATCCAATCTAGTCACTAGACTTAAAAAGCTCATATTTTCAAAGGATAAAATATTACCGAGAGCTTCTTGTGTAATTATTTCAGTTTTTATCATTCAAGGATAATCAAATAAAAAACTGTCTCCTCAATCAATCATGACTTTCACAACTCAGTGTTGCAGCTATAGGATTGATCAAGGAGACAGCTGGTATTTTTATCCTATTGATCTTTTAAAATCTAGAATTTTATTGTGGTTGCATTGAACTTGACAACTCTTTTCAACTCACCAAACGTGTAACAATTCAATTTTTCAAAGAGAAGTCTATTTTGCTCTCACTTCCATCTGAGTAGTAGCCTGATGTACTTGACCAAATAGATCTGTGGCTTCTACTTCTATGGTATGTGTCCCAACAGGTAAGTTGCTTGGAATGTTTGCCCGCCACAAGTGGGTACTTTTTTGAGGTAAGGAGGGTCTTTTACCTTCCAGTAGTTCTGTAGTAGTATCCCACTCAAATAGCTCAACCAGGTATTTAGGGGCATAATCTTCTAAATAATTCATATCGGACCAATTCCCACCATTGATTCTATATCTCACATTATTTTCTTCCGATCCCATAAAGAAGTTAACATAAATCCCAGACGTGGTTCGCTTTCCTGCTTCTAGTACTTTCGGTGCAAAAATATCCATTTGATATGTCGCAGGCTTTCCAGGTACCTTATAGCGGATTTTATATTGATTACCAGTTACATCCAAAAATGCATATCCTCTCGGAGAACCATCTCTCATTGTAGAAATAGGAAGCCCTTGCTCATCTAATTTTCCTTTGTACCAATCTCCAGATGGTGTCCCTGCATTGTAGTGATGATGTGGTTTTTCCCCGTGCCATCCATAGGCTGTTCCCATCAGGTCTTGGCGTTGGTAATGGGTATGGGCTGACATACTGAAATTATTCGGAAACGGCTTCAACAACTCAAATAACCGCTCTCTATCCTCATCCCTAAATGAATCTCCTTCTTCAAACAAAGGAATATGCATGGCTACAATCACCAATTTATCTTTAGGAACCAGTTTCAAATTATTTTCCACAAAAGTCAATTGATCTTCTCTGAATCCACCCCAATAACCGACCCCATCTCTAGGATCTGGATAAAGGATGTTTTCTAAGACTAGAACATGTACATCTGCATAATTGAAGGAATAAGTAGCGGGTCCAAAATGCTTTGAAAATGTCTCATCAGTAAGCTTATCATCCTCTACATCGTAATTTTGATCGTGATTACCCATCACGTGATACCATGGAATCCCAATCTTGGAAACTACTTTAGAATATGCTGGGTAGAGACTCAAGTCATCTCCGACTATATCACCTAGGGCAATCCCAAAAGGAATTCCCTGAATACCTTCCACTTCTTTGACCACAGATTGATAAAAGTAATCTACTTCCGTCAAGTTGTATGGCTGAGGATCACCAAAAACCAAGGCAGTAAAATTCTTGTCTTCTACCTGCTTTTTCAATCCAAAGTCCAAAGATTTCTGGAGTTCACCTGTAGGGGAAGAGCCGGCGTATCTCAACCCAGTAGGTGAGCCACTCGGTTTGTGGATATAAAAATATTGAGGAAAATTAAATTCATTGACTGGAAGTGCATATCCTGATGGCTTGATAACGAAAATCAAATCTCCATCAGAAACAGGAAGATTGTATTCTCCTTTTTCATTGGTCTGTACCACATCTCGACCATTGGAGATGCCTACACCTGCCAATCCTGGTTCGTTTCTTTCCTTTTTACCATTGCCATTAAGGTCTTCATAAATCACCCCCTTTGCCATATCCTGAGCAATGGAAAGACTGGTAAACATCACTCCTAAAAGTAGGAGTTGAATTGATTTTAGATTTTTAACTGCTATCATAAAAACTTTTGATATTAAACAATTTAAATATATTAATGAATAAGGAGTAGGCTTTAGCATTCGTATTATCATTTCTTTACCTTATACCAATGGACTTAATCTTTTTCTAAAACTGAAATTTTAAAAATGAATCATTAGCAATTCAGCTATGTTTGCTTGTTGTAATGGAAAACTTGAAATCCAATTGAAAAAATGACTATCCCAGATCTATCATATACCTACAGCAATCTTCCTCTTCAATTTTTTTCACATCAAGAACCCATTCCAGTCAAATCACCTGAAATGCTACTTTTCAATCATAAATTAGTAGAGCAATTGGGTATTGATGATCTTCAAATTAACGATTGGTTAAAAATATGCTCAGGTAATCAAATAATCCCTAATTCTAAACCTTTGGCTCAAGCTTATGCAGGACATCAATTTGGTAATTTCACTATGCTAGGTGATGGAAGGGCTATTTTGCTGGGAGAAATAAGGGGGAAAGATGGGTTGCTCTACGACATACAGCTCAAAGGTTCTGGCAGAACACCCTTTTCCCGTGGTGGTGATGGAAGAGCGACTGTAAAAGCCATGCTCAGAGAATATCTGATTTCAGAGGCCATGCATGGACTAGGAATCCCAACTTCTCGTTCACTGGCTGTAGTTAAAACAGGGGAGCAGGTTTACAGAGAGAAAAATTATGATGGAGCTATTCTTACAAGGGTAGCAAAAAGCCATCTGCGTGTGGGTACTTTTGAATATGCCTACCAGTTCACAACTTTAGAAGATCAAAAAGCACTTACAAAATACGCCATCGAAAGACATTATCCAGAATTAAGGAATGCTGATAACCCAGCCCTAGAATTGTTGAAAGCTGTCCAGCAGCAACAAATCAACTTGATTGTAGACTGGATGCGAGTAGGCTTTATCCATGGAGTCATGAATACTGATAACATGACCATATCTGGTGAGACAATAGATTATGGCCCTTGTGCTTTTATGAATGCTTATGATCCTGAGACGGTATTTAGTAGTATTGATACGACTGGAAGATATGCTTATGGTAACCAACCCAAGATAGCTCAGTGGAATCTTTCGAGGTTAGCTATTGCATTGATTAACCAAATCGACGAAAATCAAGATAAAGCTGTTCAAATGGCTCAAGATGTCATCAACAGCTTTCCCCACAGCTATCAAAAAGAATTCCTTCAAATGATGCGCAACAAGCTGGGTTGGCTAGGGGAGGAGCAAGGCGATAAGCTCCTAATTGACGACCTATTGCGCATGATGCAAAGATTCCTAGCTGACTATACCAATACATTTTTAGGAATTGCTTCAGGAGAGTTTCAAAATGAAAGTATCTTTGAAAGTCTCGAATATCAAGATTGGTATATGAATTGGCTCAAAAGAGCCAGTCTAAATGCTCGTCCGCTTGAGGAAGCGATCCAACAAATGAGTCAATACAATCCACAATTTATCCCAAGAAATGATAAAGTAGAAGCTGCACTAGATGCTGCGGCAGAAGCAAGTGATTTTAGTCTATTTTATCAATTACTGGAAATAGTACAGGATCCCTACAGGCCGAAAACAGGATTTACCGCTTATCAATTTCCTCCTATAAATGGAGATGAAGGTTATCAAACCTTCTGTGGAACTTGATAAAAATTGCTATTTTGCGATGCAATTGAAATAATACCCAAAATATTAAACCACAGACATGATTATCAAAGAAATCAGCCTAGAGGAAGCTTTGCCTGTTAGGCACCTAGCCATGTGGCCTGACAAAGACCTTGACTTTGTTAGGGTTCCTGGAGATGAAGAAGCAACACATCTTGGACTTTTTGCCAATAGGGAATTGATTTCTGTAGTGTCTGTCTTCAAAAAAGAAGAGGGAGCACAATTTCGAAAATTTGCAACACTTCCAAAGCACCAAGGCAAAGGTTATGGTAGCAAATTGCTCGTCTATATGATCGGATTTATGCAAAAAAAAGATGTCCCCAAAATCTGGTGTAATGCAAGAGTGTCAAAAATTGACTTTTATTCAAATTTTGGTCTCGTAACTACACCAAAAACCTTTCAAAAAGCAGGTTTGGATTACGTAGTAATGGAAAAAGTCCTTTGAGAGTTCTTTTTAATTAGTATAGCTACTTCAGCTTAGACATAAAGAAATAAGAGCATATACCAATAAAATCAGCAAACTTCCGCTAAATCCCCTTCATCAGCGTTATCTCAGCATTTATTTCACGCCAAGACGCAAAGAAAATTTTGAAATATTAGATTATTCTTAAAGAACTACAAATCATCTATTAAATGGCAATTCATTGACAAACCTAAATCCACGATTCATCAACAGGTAATCAGCTTTGATCTTCCTTTTAGCTTTCACATGGTATTGATTGTTGCCAATAGTGGTGGTCAGTGAATAGGTGCCGTCTTCTAACTCTGTAACGAATAACTGATATGGATCTTCTTGATCTGATGAGGATATAAAATTGATTTCACCTTCATTCCATATTTGCTCAATGGTGTAGTAATTTTTTGTTTTTGCACGATTGATTGTCATGATCGTTTGCCCCTGGATGATGACTTTTTCCCAATGTGCAGTTGCTGATAGGTTTTCTTTGCCTGCAATTTCAAAATGCGTTACTTCATAGACGCCTTCCCATTCGTTGAGATAAGTCCTGAATGATTGGCTAGCAATATGACCATAAGCAAGGCTCATTGGAATCAGCGCTACAAGGATAGTTTTTGCACCATAATAGCCTATTTTATCCCACTTACTTACCAATGGATAGGTTATAGAGTGAATCTGCGTTGGTTGATGTAGGATAAAAAATGAAATCAGTGACTTGAAATATGGCAAAGCTATCAATATAGAAAACATCAATAAATGACCTGAAAATAACTTTACAGGAACATCAAAAGAAAGATTCACAATAAAAATATTGGTACAAACAGCTATTGAAAGTAAAGCCCCTAATAATACAGTTCTCCTAAATAGCAGCAACATACCTGCAAGAATTTCGGAAACTCCCATAAACCCCTTGTATAATGATGAGTAGCCAAAAAACCTCCAGGCAAGCCCCATGGGAGAAGATTCGCCATAAGTGGTTTCTAAGGCCATCAAACTAGGACTTGGAAACTGCCCATGCAAAAACTTGATCACGCCATAAGACACCAGGGTAATCCCAACAAAATAACGAGCATAAACCAATGCAGCAGGATAGACTTTATCAATCAAATCAAATTTTCTAAAAACAAGTCTAAATACCAACACAATAATCACAGCTACCAATGAGTAGCTCAATAAGGCAACATAATCTAAGGTGGTATCTCCACTGCCATTCATTTCCTGATAACTTACAGACTTGTAACCTAAAAGGTACTCAGCAGTCAAAATATTAAGTTTGGCTTTGAAATTATTGATATACTTACCCAGTAATTGATAGCCATAAGGCATGTAGTTGATTGGAAATGGAAAACAATAAATAAAAATGTACATTGCCATGAAGAGCTTAGAAAATGTTTTGAGGTTATTTAAAATTCTGTTCATAGCCTAATATATTTAAAAGCAATTAAACGAATTTCTTGGTAAGTAATAAATTAAAAATTCTTAAATCTTGGTACTCAATGTTCAAAACAATTTAGAATTAATCATATTAACACTATATGAAGATAATGACTTTGGTGACTTTTATATCCCTCATTATAGTCCACAGTTCGATGAAAATGAATCCATTAATCTTTAATTTTAGAACAAAATTCAAAGAATTGGAATAATCTTATCTGATAAAAAAGAAGGAGATTTTAAACTTTGGATAGATTACATCAAGTTTATTTAATGGCCTAAGCCTTATTTTTTTTTATTTAATCCCCATAAAACCACGGTATATAATTCGCTTATTTTCAAAATATTATATTTCATAATAGATTCATTCCAATTTTTATTCTTCCAATAATTTGTTTGAAAGTTGGATTTTCTGTCAAACTTATTTTTTCTTTTCCGTATAAGAAGCTAGGTATCATAAGAAAGTTTTATGCAAAAGATAATCAAATCAATCCTTCTACTAGCATCTATCATGTTTTTATCCTCGGGCTGTGTTGTAAACTATGTTGGAACATGGCAGAATTATGATGAGGGAAAAGAATTGACCGATCAAGGCAATTATGCTATAAAAAATGATACCATTGGGATCTCTCATGCTTTCAATACCAGAAGTGGAAAGATCCAAATCAGAATGGAAAATTATACAGATAAACCACTGCTAATCAATCTGACCAAATCTGCAATGACTGTCAATGGAAAAGCTATGGGCTTTGTTGATGGAAAGTCTACAATCTATGGGGTTTTGAATTCATTCAACGGTGTTCAAGGCGGATCCTTTTCTATTATTGATGCAGATATGCAAACAACACCCAACACCATTATCATACCTCCATTCTCCTTTGCTGAAGGACAATACACGAATATCAGGGTAGAAAAGCAAATGGTAATAGGGGAGAAATTTGACGGAAATTGGACTACCTATCCTCTTTTTGATGAACCCATGTACATGAAAGTACTATTTTATAATCAAGAAGATAGCCCACTGAAACTTACCAGTTTTATCAACTACTCTGTTTTGAATAAGGATAATGAACCATTGAATACCAACACTTTAATACAAAATTTTTACCTTTCTAGCTATGCTAGACTAAAATATATTGGAGAAAAAACACTAAATCAAAAACTTGAAAGTAGAGAAGATATGTCTAGCTATTCTGTACTTAAAGGAGGTGGATTAGCAACAGGATTATTACTCGGAGCTCTGATGGTAGGCTTAATCATAGCAGACCCTGACGAATAGAGATCTTATTTTATCATTATTTAAAGCACATCCTAAGGACTTTAGAATTTACTTCGTTTACTCAACCAATCCATGGTTAAGCCTTCTCAAGTTTGAGTTGATTCGTGATACTTGATAGAGCTGATAAAAAATTCATTACTTTAGGGCTATAAAATCAATAGTCAATAATAATGAGCTTTACCAAAACCTTTCCAACCAAGCTTCCATTGAAATTATTAGTATTGCTATGCATGCTATTGAATTTAAGCATAGCCTCAGCCCAAACTCAAAAATCAGGTCCTTTTAACATCATTCAAATTGAAGGAATCAGAGTTTTTGGTAAATCAATCGATCACCAAACTCGCTGTGTTCACTGGCATTCTAACTTAGATGTCATCGCCATCAAATTCAAGTGTTGTGATAAATATTACCCTTGCTTTTCCTGTCATGAAGAAGAAGCTAATCATGAACACCAAGTATGGCCCAAAGGAGAATTTGATCAAAAAGCGATTCTATGTGGTGTATGTGGACATGAATTAAGCATCACTGATTACATGAATGCAGACAACACCTGCCCAAAATGTGAAGCAAGCTTCAATCCCGGCTGCAGCAATCACTATCATTTATACTTTGATGTAGAACAGAAGAAGGTAGGCTTAAGAGCAATTAATGACTTTTTATTCCAGCATTGAGAAAATACTTCATTTCTTAATGGGAAGATTTTAAACCATTAAGGTGTGAAGGGGCATTAAGAAAATACTTAACTCCCTAATCCCTTAATGGTGAAAAATTTCAAACCATTAAAATGTGAAGAATAACCAATTAGATCTCTCCTACATTCTCATAATCCTCACTGGTCCAGCTGATCCTGGCCTGCCCAAGGAGTTAAGTGGGTTGAGTCTGCTATTTAGTTTATAGGTAAAGCTAAGCATGATGATTCTACCAAGGTTATTGGTGACAGATTGCTCTATAAAATTCACATCAGCACGCTGTGATACCCCAATATTCTGATCAAGTAGGTTGTTTCCAGAAATTTTGATCTCACCCATATTATTTTTCAATATAAATCGACTCAATGAAATGTTGAGTAATGGGATAGCTTCATTGAAATCCGTTGTCCTTGAGTTGAATTTCAAATAATTGAAATTTGCTGCAAAAGCATATTTCTCCAAGAATGTCAATCCCAAATCCACATTGTAGTTTTGATTGAAGAACAATTGATTTTGTTGAGGATTGAAGGTATAAGCAGTAGATTGTCTGCTGATATTAGAAGAAAGTCCAAGGTTGACATTCTCTTTCCAAGTAAAATCGTATCGCAGATTTCCCCCTAGGTTATTGATCTGAATCCTATCTTCCAGCTCATTGATCTGATTATAGCCATTACTGTAATTGATATTGGGACCTAGATTAAACCTACTATTCAATGAGGGTATTGGAAAGCCAAGATTGACTGTTCCACCAAACAACATATTGTTGCGGACATTGACGGGGGTGATAGTTCTGACCTGCCTTTCGTCTATGCTTTGAGCATTTACAATGGCATTTTCTGTAAAGTTGGCAAATCCATTTGCAAAAATGTTAATGAACTTTCCCATATCGAAACTATTGTAATTCACTTGCCATCTATGATTGTATGCAGGACGTAAAGTAGGATTCCCAACATAAATATTCAATGGATCAGCATTATTGATCACGGGCTGCAACTGCTCTATATTTGGTTCATTCACGGAGGTTTGATAATTGAACACGAGATTTTTTGTATTGCTCATGCTGTAATTCATCCTGAGGCTTGGGAGCAAATTCTGAAAGTTATTACTCACTGTTTCATCAAATAGAAGTAATTCTCCATTGAGTGTGGTGGCTTGCAGGGCCAATCCAGCCACCAAATTATATTTCCCTGCATTATAAGATACATTGGCACCGGGTCTATGGTAGGTGTACACAGCATTGAACCGATTACTCAGTGCTTGATTGAATACCAAATTTTCGCCGTCTCTATCATAAACCGCTCGATCTACTTCACTTCGGTTTTGTCTAAAGTTATAGACCAATTCCAAATATTTCCTTCCGCCCAAAGGTGAAGTATATGAAACATTCGCACCATAGTTAATGGCTTGGTTCTGTTGCCTATTCTCTTGCTCAATCACTTCTACACTTGGGGCTTCACCAAAAAATTCATTGGTAGCAGACAGTAAGCCATCGAAATCACTCGCATTGATTCCAAAAGTTAGGTTAGCGGAAATCGTCTGTCCAGGTTTGTTGAATCGATGTCTCAATAGCATTTCGGTATTTGCTTGATAGGTATCACCAAAAGTCAAGTTAGTCCTTTCTCCACTGTTGAGTATATTCCCATCTAAGTCTCTGTTGGCTGTTTCACTCCGTCCAAATCGGTCAGATTGGGTAATTTGAGCATTGGTAGTGGAGCGAAAAGAATTGAGGCTATCAATACGATGATCTACGATCAAGTTCAACCGATGATTGCTGGAAGCATTATCTTGAATGCTGCGTTCTTCAAAAGTAAAATCACCAGAAGGAAAGAAATTCAACCGGTCTATATCTTGTGAAATCTGATGATTGAGCTGATTGAAAAAATAGCTACTTCTCAACTGTGTATTTTTTGAGAAATCTTGATTGACATTTGCTCCATAAGCATGACTATCCATGATGCCATTCATGCGTTGACCAGAGTTAATCGGAATCCCAGCACTTCCTCCTCCAAGACCACCTACAGTGACTCTCACTTGGCCTCCAGCTGCTCCCATGCTCTGTACACCGCCTTGGAAATTGAGATAATCAGCAATTGAGAATCCTTGCTCGTTGATATTGTTTGAAAGCCCCAAAAATGACAATTGCTGATTTTCTGAAAATCTATTGAGGTTACCTTGAAGTTTATAGCGCTGATCTTCACCATAACCACCAGTGAAATTCCCAAAAAATCCTTTTTTGAAATCCTCCTTGAGTTTTAAGTTGATAGTCTTTTCACGCTGTCCATCGTCTATTCCTGTAAACTGAGACTGCTCAGACCTACGATCTAGGATTTGGACTTTTTCTATAGCTTCAGCCAGTAGGTTCTTTGTTGCCAGTTTTGGATCAGTTCCAAAAAACTCCTTACCATCCACCAAAATCCTATTGACTGTTTCTCCTTGCGCTTTGATATTGCCCTCTTGGTCCACTTCCACACCAGGCAGTCGCTTCAGTAGTTCTTCTACATTGGCATTGGGCTGTGTTTTGAAAGCATCCGCATGATACTCTATAGTGTCCTTCTTGATTGTAATGGGGGCAATATCTTGGATGGTAAACTCATCTAAATCGGCGGTCTTTTCTTTCATTTGAATGATCCCCAAATCCAAACTGAGGGAATTTTCAGGCCTTTCCACGAGGCTATAGAATGTTTCCATTCCCATGAAAGTCACCTGTACCAGACAGGACTCCTCAGAAATATTTCGGATTTCGAATGCTCCTTTTGCATCACTGATTCCAAAAGCCAGCAAAGTTGAATCAGCAGTACTCAAAAGCGTAACAGTGGCAGAACGCAAAGCTTCCGACTGACTGTCTTGTAACTTGCCCATTAAGGACCATCGGCTATTTTGCGCTGCAGCATGGATTGAGGCGCCAAACAAAAGAAGAAAAACACAAGCAATAAGCTTTTTCATAAATAAAACTTAGTAGAATTAATAAATTTTCCAGTAAAGAACATCTAGCTTTTATATTTGCACAAAGCACGATGTACTAAGTACCAAGTGCCCAAGGACTTAAAGAGAAGCGATTGATTAGCAATTATGGCTTATACACACCATCAAAATTCTGATCTATAGAATGAATAAAACCTCCATTGAATCAAAAACCCGAATTTTTGAATCTTCCAATTTTCCAATCTTTAATCTCTAATTGCTAGAAACTTCTAATAAATGTCCTTACTCCTCCTTGACCTTGCATTTGAACACCCATATTCTTCATTTGCTCTTCTAGCATAGCTCGGTAGGCTTCGTCACTGATCTCCTGACCACCTTTGGGAGCCTTTAGTTCATTTTTCTTCAATGCTCTCCATTCAATTTTATCGACACTGATAATCATATCATCATCATTGATCGCAACTTCAAGAATCAATCCTGGTAAGCCATGGAAATTCTCAGGACCAAGGGGGATTCTAATATCTTCTGTATACCAAGCCTTGATTGCCCTTTGATTTTCATCCGTGTAACTGGCACTTTTACATAGAAGGCCTTGAATTTCTTTTGTATCATCTTCTAGTTTCCAAGGAATCCTGTTAAGCTCCTTTTTGGTATGGTATTTTTTGCCCATAAACTCTCTAACCAAAGTGATCATTGATTCCTTTCTATCCTGATAAGTCTCATTAGAATTCATGGTACGCATGACCATACGATTGCCCCCAGGTTGATCAAAAGGATTTACCTCCTCAGGAATACTTCTATAAAGGCTTTCATTTGGGTTGAAAAGTAGGATATTTTTTGTCTCGTTAAACTCTGGGATCATGCTTTTCAACTCCTCTCGATCAGCTGGCAGCCTTTTATGCATATTGATCTTAGTTTGGTAAATAATGGCACCCTCTTCAGCATGTTGGCTGACAAATGACCAAAGGGCACATAGAATCATGGCAAAGATGTACTTTTTCATATCCTCACGGTTTTTAAAGTTGATTAGCTATGCAATCCTGATTGAATTACTGCATCAAATGTAGGTAGAGAAAAAAGACAACTAGGTTAATCAAACTGTAAACAAGGTTAATTAAGGTTAACGAGGCTAAGTAGCCCTGAGAAAAGCGCTTATCTTTGTTTTATGACCAAAAAGAACAATTCCTTCTTAATCCTAATGATATCCAGCATCCTAGTGATGCTAGTGCTTCAAGGTCTGTGGTTACACGCTGTATATCAAGATTATAAAGCAGGTTTGAAGCAAGAGACTTCTTTACTTTTCTCCAATACTGTCACTGACTTGATAGACTCATTGGTATGGAAAGGAGCTTCGCCCCTAAGGATGTCATCTATGCCTCATAAAGATAGTATCCAAGCTGGTGAGACTAGGGGAGTAGTCCTAAGAAGAATTGATCAACAATTCCATAATCAATTGACCGATGGGAAATTGAAGATTCAAGTAACTGTAGATTCTCTTAGGGATGCAATAAATGATTCTGTAAAAAGTAGAGTAATAAGTATTATTTCATCTGATACCAATTTTGGAGTTGATTCGATCAGGCAATTTATCAGGCCGATCATCCAAAATCCTGATAGCATCTCTGGACGTGGAATGGAGTTTATTTTTAGAAGGGAAATCCTAGATAGTGCGCTCGTATCTGAATTTTTTAATAAAAAACTTACTGAGCAAGATTACAACCTAAATGCCACGGTTCGAAAGTTGAACTTTGGTCAAGATGCCACCATTGATGAATCAAATAGTTTGGTACTAGATGAAGTTATCGTTCCTTTTGGTGTTAAACTACAAGCCGAATTGATCAACTATCAGTCCTATCTGTGGTCGAAAATGCTTCCTACATTATCCTTCGGATTATTAGCACTAGCTTTGATCAGCTTTTCCTTTGTCGTATTGTACAGTAATATACTAAGGCAACAAAGGCTTAACCTGCTCAAAAATGACCTGATCAGCAACATCACCCACGAACTCAAAACACCTGTAGCTACAGTGGGAATTGTGTTGGAGGCATTGGAAAATTTTGGGGTAGATCAGCAGGTCGAAAATAGAAAGGAATACATTCAAATAGCCAAAAAAGAGCTTGATAGACTTAGTAAAATGTCTGAAAGTATCCTAAGTTCTTTGGTAACAGGTACACAAGAGGTAACCAAAAGCCATTTTCGATTTGATCAAATACTTGAAGAACAAATTCAAGCTTTTAAACCCATTTTACACGCCAAGGGTTTTATTTTTAACTTTGATAAACAAGCTGGAAACTACAATATGTTTGGAAATCAGGAACAATTGACCTTAATGGTTTTCAACCTACTAGATAATGCAGTCAAATACAGTCTAAAGACAAAGTTGATTCATCTGAAACTGTACAAAAAGGATAAGCAAATTGTCTTTGAAGTTCAAGACCAAGGAATAGGAATACCAGAAAAATATCAGAAAGACATCTTTGACAAGTTTGTCCGCGTGCCCCAAGCAGACCTACATGATGTCAAAGGCTATGGATTAGGACTCTCTCAAGTAGCAGCATCTATTCAAAATCACCATGGAAAAATTAGCCTAAGCTCAACTGAAGGAAAAGGAACATTATTCACCATTACCCTACCAGCCCATGACTAAAATCCTCTATGTAGAAGACGAGCCAGCCTTAGGGAAAATCGTCAAAGAAAGCCTGCAAAGTAGAAATTATGAAATTACAATGGCGGAAGATGGCTTGGCGGGTTTGCGTGCTTTTGAAAGCTTGCAACCCGATATCTGTATCCTAGATATCATGCTGCCCAAAATGGACGGCTATACCCTAGCCGAGGAAATCAGAAAAATACATCCGAAGATGCCCATCATCTTCCTCACAGCCAAAAGTCAGTTGGATGATGTGCTCAAAGGCTTCAAAGCAGGAGGAAATGATTACTTAAAAAAACCCTTTAGCCTTGAAGAATTGATCATTAGGATAGAAAACTTACTATCGCTGACTTCTGGTCAAGTAAGCAATTCCCAAGAGGTCAATTTTGGAAAATTCAAGTTTCTCCCCACACGCTACGAACTAAAGGGGCCAGGTGATACTATCAAAAGACTATCTCACAAAGAAGCGGGAATTCTGAGCCTCTTACTTCAGCATGGCAATAGCCCCTTAGAGCGCAAAGAAATCCTACTCAAACTTTGGGACGATGACAGCTACTTCAACTCTCGAAACCTCGATGTCTACATCACCAAGCTCAGAGACTATCTCAAAGCCGATCCTAGCGTCGAAATCATCACCATCAAAGGGATTGGATACTACTTTTCTTATTAAGGGAGATTAACTTCATTTGCCTTGATACCATTGATATTCATCATTGTCTCTATAGTCTGATCCATTTGTTTGGATAAACTGATCAATGCTTGGATATTGGGATCGGATATATCCTCAAAGTGAGCATATTCAAAATAAAAAACATCGCCAATTTCAAAAGCATCATCAATTTCTTTTAGATCATTGGACATGGCCATCGAAACGAGCAAACCAAAAACTTTGTTCCTAGCCTCCCAAAGCTCATTGATCGTATCTATAATTTGCTCTTTGTAGGTTTTCATTTAAATTTCAATTAATTCATACTGTTGATAAATCTCTTTTAATTCAATCTTGTCGAAGAAGTACTTGTCATCCCAAATCTGAAACCCATATCCATTTTCTTCGACAAAAGCTTTTAAGAATTTTCCTTCAACTCGAATAAGAAGACCACAATCTATTAGATTTGAATATTTAGGATCTGTATTTTTAGCTTCGGTAGATTGTGGATGATTTACAAATGTATTGTACATTCCAGCTGATTTAGCAAACATATCTCCTAATGGATCCTTCTTTCTCGTTAAAAACGTCTTCAACTTTTGCCTTGCTTTATTTAAAAATTGTTTGGTTTTGGAAAATTCATCATAGATTGAAAAGTGTAGAACTGCTCTTGAAATAAATATTTTCTCAATTTTTTTATCCTGACAGACTAGCTTGGTATGTTCTTCCGCAACAAACGCCTCTTTATATTTCGTCAATTTCCCTATGACAGCCTCAGAGTATATATGAGGGGAATCAACATCTTCTAAAGTACATTCTATTTTAAAATAGAAGCTGCCATAGTCAAAAACATAATCGATATACTCATACCAAATTTTTTGAGGAGGATTTTCTTTAATATACTGAGCAAACTCTACTTCTGTGTCTGAGTATATATGTTCCATTTAAAAAGTTATTGACGAGTTGGACTTATGTTTTTGATTTGAACAAAAATAGAATAATTTACTAATTAGGAAGGGATTAATCTATCATTTCAACCACTTCTTGAAATTTATAATTTCGAGAAACAGATAAAATGGATTTGCAATCCCCCTCAAACTACAAATCAATATTCTATTATCCACCTATCGTTAATTTTAGTTAACCACGCAGCACCTTACTAACATTTTGCTTAGTTTTAAAAGATGCATTTACAAACGAGAAATACTTTACATTTCACAAGCCTCTTTGTTGTCGGATTAACATTATTTTCTTCCTGTGGAAATGAAGCGGTTAAGCAAAATCAAAGTACATTAAACTATTCCATTGACACAGTTTCCATAGACTCCAAGGATGAAATTCTATTCTTACAACGCAATTTATATACATCAGATTATTCTGAATTTGATGGGATGCTGTACAATTTCAACGACAAAACTAATCAGGTCGAACAAATCAATCTCAATACCTTAACAGTCGAAAAAGTCATTCCTTTTGAGCAAGAAGGCCCCAATGGTACAGGGTTTTGGACTTCTGATCTGAAGATTGCTTCTGAGCAACAGCTTTTTTTAGGGGGAGAACGCGCTGGAATCTATACCCTTGATGGCAAATTACAACACAGATTCGATTGGTCTGCTATTGAAAAAGAGAAAGGAGGAATCTTGGCTGAAGAACGCGTATTCTATCAAGTGGTGAATCCCAACTTTCAACAGCAGGTTTTTGCCATTGTTGTGAATGACCATGCCAACTCAGTTTCTCTTCGACAACTCGATAGCTCAGATAATTTCATTCAGTCCTACAACATTGATCCCAATGAAAACTACAAAACCTACACCTTAGGTGATTTAAGCAATTACAACAAATGGGACCCAAGAGTCAATATTAAAAGTGTCAGGGATCACATCATTGTCTCCCACGAATATGCCAATGATTTTTATGTTTTGTATCCCGAAAAGGATTCTCTGATCTCCATACAGTACGATGCTCCAAACTTACCTTCAAAAGTTACCCCTACGACTGAAGGTGACCTAGTAAACTCCACAGAAGATAGGAAAAATGCGCTTAAAAACTATCGCAGTCAAATCGTATATGGCCATTTGGTTTTTGACAACACAAACAAAAAATACCTCAGATTATCGGCTTCTATCGACTATGGGGAAAAAGAAAGAGAAGAATATCTACTCCCAGAGATTGATAAGAGCACACTCTACATTTCATTTTTTGATGAAAACTTCAATCATCTCTCAGACCAAGAAATTCCTGAGATCAAAAAATCAGGAATCCCTAAATATTTTATCAAAGAAGGAGCCATTTGGATGTTCCTGAACTCGGAAGATGAAATGAGTTTTGTTCGTGTACAGTTTTAAAAACTAAGAGAAAATCAAGAGACCCAATCTCTACCATCTTAAACTCACAGATGCCTATCTGAAATATCCCTTCTGCTTTATATTGCATCTATCCTCAATTTCTCAATCTTTTCACTTGTCTTATCCTTAGTTTTTTTATCCAAGTTACAATCTTGTAGGCTTGTGTTACACCTAGATAGGTCCTCTTGATCTCTGAAACTTTATTTTTGGCCTAGAAAATCTTGACAAATCACTACTCAAAATATGGATAGACCAAGAGTAAATTTGTCTTCTAGAACCTATAAATCTTAATAAATTTTAAAAAATACATGATACCCAAATTTATCAAAAACCTAGTTTTTACGTTTCTCACCCTTTCAATTAGCGTCTTTGCCTTTGCTAATTCGACAATTGTTATCGAGCCAACGAGAGAAGACATGACACCCAAAATCCGTGAGCTTATTGAAAACAGCAATGAAAAAGACCTAATCATTGAATTTAAAAAAGGATCATATAAGTTTTTGCCAGACTATGCTTCAGGCAAATATTTAAGCATTACAAATCACGGAAATGGATACAAAAAGATCATTTTCAATTTTGATAAATTCCGGTCAGTCACTATTCAAGGTAATGAATCTGAATTCATCTTTCATGGTCAAGCTATGCCATTCTTTTTCGAGAGCTGCGAAAGTGTAAATATCAGTGGAATAACCATTGACTGGGATATTCCATTTACATTCCTAGGTGAAGTGATAGCTGTCAATGAAGAAGAGGGCTGGCGTGATATTAAACCCCGAAGGGAAGGTTTTTCATGGATCATTAAAAAAGGCAGGTTGGAGTTTCCAAATATTGATGGATTCAATTATACCTATCCAGGAAGTACATTAGCATTTGACCCGATCGAAAAAAGACCCATGCATGGTGCTTGGGATATCAATAGTAACCCAAGGTGGGTGGAAGAGTTGCCCAATGGAAATTTGAGATTCCATGAACATTTAAATCATTATCCACCTGTAGGTTCACTGCTTAGCTCCAAAGGTGATCGCGAAAATGACCGGTATGCTCCAGCTTTTGAGTTCAAAACATCCTCAAGTATCATTTTAGAAAATATCACTATTCACCATGCCTTAGGTATGGGATTTTTATTTGAACGCTCTGAAAATATCCAAATTCTAAATAGCGGAGTGCATTTAAGAGAAGGTTCCAACAGAGTCATTTCCTCCACAGCCGATGCAACCCATTTTGCCAATTGCAAAGGATCCATTTTGATTGAAAATTGCAGGTTTGAAAACATGCTTGACGATGGTACCAACGTACGTGGAACTTATGTGGTAATCGACAAGATCATCGATAATAAAACTGTATTAACCAAATTCATGCACTTCGAGCAAATGGGTTTTGAATTTGCCGCCCCATCTGACGAGGTTTGGTTTATCAAGCAGCCCTCTCCTGAGCGAAGTGAAACAGCTATCGTCAGTCAAGTAAGAACCATCAACGAGCAATTCACTGAACTTAGCTTCACTACTAATATTCCAGCAGGATTGCAGCCTGGGGATATTTTAGAAAATAAGACCTGGAATCCAGAATTCACCATGCGAGGCTGCACAATCAGAAATCACCGCGCAAGAAATATTGTTCTCAAAACTCCTTTGAAAACGATTATTGAAAACAACTACTTCTCATCTATGATGTCTTCTGTATTCTTTAGAGGAGAAACGTTCTTTTGGTTTGAATCTGGAGGAGTAACGGATGTGTTGATCCAAAACAATACTTTTGAATACTGTGCATATAGCGGAGCTGAACATGCTGTTCTAAACATCACACCAAGATTAGGTAAATCATTTGATCAGGAGCAGTTATATGATCGTAATATTAGATTTGAGAATAACACCATACATACATTTGGAAATAGAATCGTCATGGCTGATAGGGTAGATGGATTAATAATTCAAGGGAATAAAATTGTGAAAATCGATCAAGGTCCTAATCTTTATCCTGATGCTCCAATGATAGAACTAACAAACTCTCAAAACATTAGCATAGAAGGTAATAGTTATGAAGGCGAATCTATCAAAGCCGTAAAACCAGATGAAAAAAGCTCAAAAACCTTAAAAATTGAAAATAATAAAGGGTTTAATGAAAAGTAAATATGAGAATCCGCGAAGTTGCACGTTCAGAAAAAAGAGGCTTTATATCATGCGGATACTCGTCCACAGACAACAGCCCACAGCTTGTGCGTGACGTAGTCAACTGAAGGTGAAATCATACATTCTTCTATTAATTGTTTGGCTAATTGCAAGGAAGCGCATATACATATATAATCAAAAGGGGCTCTGTAGAAGCCCCTTTTGATTATCTAATTTATCACTCAATTTGATATCCTAAAGAAGATCGTTTTTAGAATCGACAAAGCAAAACTCACATTTTTCAATGATCAATCTCCTTGCTTTTTGACTTTAGGTTATTCAAGTACTCGGTTGCGGTGATGTTCATGATTTTCTTAAAGTTATTATTGAAACTACCATAATTGGTCATACCAATGGCGTTCATGACTTCTTGTACCCTGTCACATCCTTGATCAAACATGCTGACGGCATGCTTGATTTTCGCCCGCACAATGATTTCCTTGCCCGTTTCACCTACTAGAGTTTTGAGCTTGCGATGAAGGTGCATTCTACTCAATCCTACTTCATTGGCGAGATCATTCACAGTAAAACTAGCATCTTCAAGGTTTTCTTCAATTACCTTATTCACATTTTGAAGCAAGCGCTGATCATAGGATGTATAATGGGTTCTAATATCGAAATCTAAATTATGTTCAAGTAGATACGATTTAAACCTATTCCTAGTCACTAGAATATTTTCTACTTTCCTATGCAAAACTTCAGAGTCAAACGGTTTGGTGATGTAGTCCCATGCGCCAGCATCTAGGCCTTTTTTCTGCATTTCCACATCCGTTTTAGCTGTGAGAAATAAGATCGGAATATGAGAAGTACCCTCATTTGATTTGAGAAGCTTACACATTTCAATACCATCCATGATTGGCATCATAATATCACTGATAATGATATCAGGAAGCTTATTCTGCGCCATTTCAAAACCTTGTTCACCGTTATTAGATTCCAAGATTCCATAATCATGCTGCAAACTCAATTTCAAATAATTCCTTAAATCATGGTCATCTTCCACAATCAAAATTGTTTCCTCATTCACCGCTGTCTCTTCTTCAAAAAGAGTATCTGCATCGTTGTAAACCTCTGCAGTTTCATCAGTTAAATCAGTCTGATAATTTGAGTATCGTTCTTTTGAAATTGGAAGTTCTATGATAAACTTCGCTCCACCCAGCTTACTATCTACCACCTCAATAGATCCACCATGGGCTTGAATAAGCTGCTGAGCTAAATGCAGACCTATTCCAGAAGAAGCTCGATCCTTTCCGTGATAAAACCGCTCAAATACCCGGTCTTTTTGCTCATCAGGAATTCCAGGACCACTATCGCTCACAGTTATGATGGCAATCAATTCTCCCTCAACTTCTTTGGACTTTAAAGATATATTTATGGTGCCTCCCTGAGGCGTGTATTTGAAAGCGTTAGATAAGATATTATAAAACCCTTTTTCAAGGACATCTTGATCAAAAAATCCCACACAATGATCAAGGTTTAATCTCAAATCAATTTTCTCGTGATTGACTTGCCATTCAAAAGATTGTAGGTAGTCACGAATGGTTTGTCTTAAATCCCTTTTTGTCACCTTGATGAGGTTCAATCCTTCTGTTATTTTTCCTAAATCTAATAATTGATTGACTAAAAAATTCATTCGATTGATGTTTCTAGAGACAATTTGAAGGAATACATTCTTTTGATCTGAATTAAGATCATGTTTGAACAAATCGTTAAAAGGAGCTAAAATCAAGGATAAAGGAGTTTTGAACTCGTGAGCTACATCCACAAAAAACCTCAGCTGCTTTTCCCTAAGGGCATTATCTTGATTGATTTTGATTTGATCTAGCTGTATTTGATGATCTAATCTTTGCTTACTATGATAGAAATAGATAAAAACAATAATAATCGATATCAATACTAAGGAATAAATCAAATATGCTATAGGGGTCTTCCATGGCGACGGAATAATACTGATCGGTAAGTATATTGAATTCTCTGCCCAATTACCCTCATTATCTTCTGCTTGAATCTGTAAAACATAATTGCCTGGATCTAAATTGGAATACGAAATCAACCTATTTTCATTGGCATTGATCCATTTCTTATCGTAATTTTCTAGTCGATACCTAAACCTATTCTTTGTAATGCTGGAATAATCAGTTCCAGCAAATTCAAGGGAGAAATTGTTCTGGTTGTGATTTAATTCTAAAATTTCCGCTGAATTGATATTCTTATTTAAAATCACTGATCCAAATAGCTCTCTACCAGGCGTAACGAGTTCATTGTGGATTTTAAGATTAGACAATAGAATTTCAGGCTTTTTTAGTTTGGTGTTCAGTTTTTGAGGATTAATAAAATTCACCCCACTTGTTGTACCAAAGAAAAGTAAATCTCCGAGCTTACCTGAACCTTCTGTCATGCTACTCGATAGAAGACCATCGCCATAATCATATTTCATGATTTTACCTGACTCTGGTTTATACTGAATTAGACCATGGGTATTTGAAAGCCAAAGGTCACCAATGTTGTCCTCCACAATGCTCACGATTTTCTTGTCTAAAATTCCATCAATTTCTACCTGCTCAAAAACTCTGGAATCTTGTTCTCTAACAAACAAACCAACATCTGAACCTAACCAAATGCTATTATTTTTATCTGTATGAAAAGCCCAAACTGAAGTATTGAAAATAGGGGAGTCATTCAAATCATATAATAATTCATCTTCAAGTCCCAAGAAATCTCCCTTTTCATCAAAATTGATTGCTATAAGGCCTTTTGAAATGGTAGCAACAAGTAATTGTTTACTATTTTTATCATAATGCATTCTAAAAACAGTATATTCTTCAAGTTCCTTAAGTGCTGCATGCTCTGCCCATACCAGTTGATAATTATTGTTATCCTTAAAAACTATACCATTGCTGGTTCCTAAAAAAATGCGACCAAACTCATCTCTTTCTATTGATCTAATACCTTGAGATCTCCTATCTGCAATCACCCCATTCAAAGACACGCGTTGAAATCTTTTATCTCCATCATATATCAATAGGCCTTGATCCGAACAAACATAAAGTTTGTTATCAATTTCAGCCATCTGGTTGACATATTTGATATCGTATGGAATCAGTTTTTCGAATTTTTGAGTAGCCAAATCAAAATTGAACAATCCTTGATTATTAATCCCTATGTATAAATCGTTTTCCTTCACATACAAATTCCTAATGTATGGTCTATTAAGGTCATTCAATTTTAATGAACTAAACCATGTCTTTTCAAGACTTGTAAAACATAAACCATGTCGATTCCCAACCCATAAATTGTTTGATCGGTCAAAATAAAGAGATAAAACAATATTGCTCAATAAACTCCTATTATCTAATTGAGATGAAACAAATTGATTGACAAAATTCAAAGAAGAATCCAATTGAATTAAACCACTTACTTCAGTTCCTACCCATAAGTTTCCCTGATTGTCTACTTCTAGTGATAGCACAGTTTCTTTGTCAACTAACTCAAGTTGATTCAAAAATCCACCTTTTTCTAAGTCAACAACTTGGTAAAGACCTGTCAATGATCCTACTATTATCTTTTCATTCACAATTTCCATACAGGTGACGGTTGCATTTGTAGGGTCTTTTATTTTCTTTAAGATTTCATTTTCTAACAAAAAAACACCTGAATCCCCCACAAAAAACTTGTTTCCATTGGCGTCCTCAGCAGAGGACTTAAAATGAATTTTTTTGGAAGATTGGATATACTCAAAATATGCTTCTTTCTCTTCATTCAATTGGAGTATCCCATTACTTGTGGCTGCATAGAATTTTTTATCATTAGACAGTAAAAAATCATAAACTGTCCCAGTACCTGCAGGGGTGGGAATACGTACAAATTTCTCTTGCTGAAGAGAATAATATGAAACATGCCCTGCTTGAGTACCAATCCAAAGTCTCTTTTGGTCATCTTCTTTTAGTGAGCTAATTCTATTGTCGGGTAAACTTTCTGGATTGCCCGATACTCTGTGAAAGGACTGAACCCTTACGCCGTCAAACCTATTTAATCCATCAAAAGTCCCAATCCAAATAAATCCAAAACTATCTTGTACGATTGAGTTAACATCATTTTGGGACAACCCATTATCAACACTCAACTGCCTGAAGTAAAGCTCTTGTGCTGCGACACTACCAACGAGGAAAACAATTAACAATAGTGTCGATATAATATTTGTTATTTTGAGATTTTGCATAAGACACTTCACTTTGATGATCATGATATAATAATATTCATTTAGATCCATTTCTAAAGACTTTACATCAATTTGTTACAGACTTAAATCATAATGTTACATAGGGTAAAATCCAGCTAGGGAGATCCTATTTATCATTTTTTACATTTGCTGATACCCCATCAATTACTCAATAATTTAAAAAAATTAAATTCACAGCAATGAAAAGTTACAGACATTATTTGATTTTTTCATTCATCATGGCCATTGGTTGTAGCCAACCACATTCGAAAGTTGCATCTGATGATATTGGAGAAAAGCCAAATATCATCATCATTTACTTGGATGATTTGGGGTATGGTGATCTAAGTGCTTATGGTGCTACAGAATTTGAGACTCCTCAGATCGACAAATTGGCAAAAGAGGGAATGATGTTTACCAATGCATACGCAACTTCCGCTACTTGCACACCTAGTAGATATGCCTTATTGACGGGTGTTTATCCTTGGAGAAATGATGATGCTAAAATTTTACCTGGTTCAGCACCATTATTAATTGAGATTGATCAGATGACAGTTCCAAAAATGCTAAAAAATGAAGGTTATAATACAGCCATCGTTGGTAAATGGCACCTAGGTCTTGGAGATGGTAATGTCAATTGGAACGAAAAAATAACCCCTGGCCCAAATGAAGTTGGTTTTGATTATGCCTTCATCATGGCAGCTACTCAGGACAGGGTACCTACTGTTTATATTGAAGATGGACATGTGGTCGGACTTGATAAAGATGATCCGATACTTATCGACTATGACAAGAATTTTGAAGGAGAACCTACAGGAAAAGACAATCCTGAAATGCTCCGTATGATGTGGCATCATGGCCATAATTCTAGCATCGTCAATGGCATCCCAAGGATTGGTTATATGAAAGGTGGGGAGAGTGCCAAATGGATTGATGAAGACATGGCTGATGAATTCTTAATAAAAGCAAAGGACTACATTAAAGTTAAAAGCAAAGACAGTAAGCCATTTTTCCTCTATTATGCAATGCAACAACCACATGTACCGAGAACTCCACATCCTCGATTTGAGGGGAAGTCAGGAATGGGGCCTAGGGGAGACGTGATTTTAGAAGCAGATTGGTGCGTGGGTGAATTGATGAAAACTTTAGAAGAAGAAGGAATATTGGAAAATACCCTTGTGATTTTCTCTTCTGACAATGGGCCTGTCTTGAATGATGGCTACTACGACGATGCAGTAGAAAAACTTGGTAATCATACACCTTGGGGACCCTTTAGAGGTGGTAAATATAGTCTTTTTGAAGCTGGTACAAGAATTCCTTTCATGACATATTGGAAGGGAAAGATCCAACCTGGAGTATCTGATGCTTTGATTTCCCAATTGGATATCTTAAGCTCTTTTGCAAGTATGGTTAGAAGTGAAGTCAAAACCGATGATAGCTTGAACTTGATAGATGTATTGATGGGAAAAAGTAATCAAGGAAGGGAAGATCTTATTCTAGAAGCTATCAGCCGCACGGCTTTGAGAAGTGGAGATTACGTGATGATTCCACCTTATGATGGCCCTGCAGTCCTCGAATCAGTGAATATTGAGCTGGGGAATAACTCAGAATTTCAACTCTTCAATATCACCCAAGACAAAGGCCAAAAGAATAATCTTGCACAACAAGAAACTGAATTACTAGCAAAGCTGATCAAAAGATTTGAAGAACTTCGTGGAAGTTACAATCAAAACATTGAGAAAATAGAGCTTAAATAGTCATTCACCCAAAAAAAGTCTGAAATATTATGCCTCAGACTTCCTTCAATTCATAGATGACAAGTAAATCGTCGTAACACCCATAACTTATTTTGTAACATTTTAGAAGAGTTAAGTTTTGTGTTACAAAAGTGGAGAGTCGTGTTACAAGATTTTTATCTATAGCGAATTGTAATAATTAAACTTACATCAGGATTTAAAGGAAAAAGTTTTGGCTTCCAACCTTTTACACTTTGCCTTTATTCTAAGATTACTCTTGCTACAAATCTAATTGGACCAGGATAATAAATTTCTTCAGAATGATCACTCAAAAATGAATCGCTTCTGGATACAATATCCTAAGTCCGTCTCAAAAACAAATTCAATTAGCAACCTAGATTGGTTTATTCCCATCTAAAAAACCACCTAAAATTAATAATAACCTAAAATAATCATGGAGTTCTATGAAAACACGTTTACTAGTTAGTTTAATCCTACTCTTCCTGTTCCAAGTGAATGATTCCTTGGCACAGATTGAAGTAAAGGGAGTAGTTACAGATGACAATACAGGAGAACCTTTAATAGGGGCTACTGTATTGGTAAAGGATACCTCAAAAGGTACGATTACGGATCTTGATGGTACATTTACCCTCAGTGTAGATAATGAAGATGCCATTCTTGTCATTGCTTATGCTGGATATAAAAGAATCGAGTTGAAGGTTCAACCCAATATGCAAATCCGCCTCAAGGAGAGCGATGATCTTTTAGATGAATTTGTGGTAATTGGTTACGGATCTCAAAGGCGAAGTGACCTTACAGGATCCTTGACAGGTGTTAAGAATGAAACACTCATGGAATCGAGAAGCACAGACCTTTTTTCAGCCATGCAAGGACGGATGTCTGGTGTGCAGATTTCTACTGATTCAGGCCAGCCTGGCGCTGGTATGAATATCATTGTCAGGGGACAAACTTCTATCAATGGTTCTTCCTCTCCTTTGTTTGTCATTGATGGTGTACAAATCGATGTCAACTTTGACGAAGTTGCCAGTACAGGATCCTCTCAAGCAAGAGTCAATCCGCTGACTGGTATCAATCCCGCTGATATTGAATCTATAGAAGTATTGAAGGATGCTTCTGCAACAGCAATTTATGGTTCAAGAGGTGCGAATGGTGTCGTAATAATCACCACAAAAGCTGGATCAAGTGGTAGAACAGTGGTCAGCTATTCACTGGATGCAAGTGTATCAGAGCCTATCAGGAGAATGCCAGTATTATCACCTGATGATTATCTGATATATCAAGCGCAAAGAGGCAACAATCAATTCTTGAATGAAGATACAAACCGAGATGGTGTTTTTGACACCCCTAGAGATTTCAGTCGATTAAGATCTTTTGATTGGCAAGATGAAGCCTTAAGGGCTGGTGTGACCATGCAGCATCAGTTTGGAATTAGGGGGGGAAACAATACCACCAATTATTCTATAGGAATAGGAGTGCTCAATCAAGAAGGTCTTGTGGTGAACAACGATTATTCTCAATACAACATGAGATTGAGACTGAATACCAAGGTAAATGAAAAATTATCATTTGGATTTAGTTCAAATGCTTCTTATTCTGTTCTAAGTGGTGTTGCCAATAATGGAGGACCAAATAGTTTTACAGGAATCACCCAACAGCTTCTTTTAGCTAACCCTTGGAATATTTTAACAGATGATGTTGATCTGGCAAGTGATGGCTATATAAGTCCATTGGACTTAATTCAAAAATCAGACAAAAGCACTAATATTCTTAGATTGATTTCGAGCGTGAATATGAATTATCAATTCACAGATAATTTTAAATACACGGGTGTTTTAGGTACCAATCTCAGCCAATCAAAAGTGAAAGAATATTATGGTTCAGAAACTTCATGGGGTAGACTTCCTAATGGATTGGCCAGGCTGAAAGAAGTAAGCACCTATTCTTATAATCATTCTTCACAGTTGCATTATAACAAGTCTATTGGAACCAATCATCAAATTGATGCCATGGCAGCATTTGAGATCTTCAGTTATAACTTTGAAGACTTTGCAAATACAGTTTCTGGATTCGAAGATGAAACAACCGGCGTAAATAACATCACCAAAGGTGCAGCTGTCACTTCTTATAGTACGCAACGGTATATTAATAATAGGCTTTCTTATTTATCAAGAGTTAATTATACGCTATTTGACAAATACTTAATTACAGCAAGTATTCGTGCAGATGGTTCGGATAAGTTTGGAGCAGAAAATAGATGGGGATATTTCCCATCGGCAGCCTTTGGTTGGAGAATTTCCGATGAAGGTTTTATGCAGGATATCAGATCAGTCTCTAATCTGAAATTGAGGTTAAGCTATGGTGCAACAGGTAACGAACGAATCCCTCCTTACACTTACTTAGCACAATTGGATCCTGTATTCTATGCAAGCAATGATGCCATGATCTTCGGCCTCGCACCAGGTTCTCTTCCCAATCCAAATTTGAAATGGGAAGTTACCAATCAATTTAATGCTGGGCTTGACTTAGGTTTATTAGATGGAAGATTGAATTTGAGCGCTGATGTTTATCAAAAAATAACTACTGATCTTTTGTTGAATGCACCGATTCCTGCTCAGAGCGGATTTACAGCACAGTGGCAAAATATTGGACGAATTGATAACTACGGACTTGAATTAGAAATATCCTCAGTGAATTATGATAAAAATAACTTTACATGGAGAACAGACTTTAATATCACCTTTAATAGAAATAAAATTGTAGATCTAGGATCTGCAGATTTCATCCCAATTTCTACACAAGGTGACTTTCAGTCAAATATAGGTAGAGCAGCAGTAGGACAGCCAATTGGAACCATGTTCGGTTTTGTCTTTGATGGAATTTACCAAATTGATGATTTCACTTGGCAAAACAATAGTGACCCTTCTATTCCGCATGGAAGTAGAAACTATGTGTTAAGAGATGACTTGCCTGTTTACACAGGAAATCCACAACCTGGAAGAATGAAATATGCCGATATCAATGGTGATGGTGTAATCAATGACGAGGATAGACAAATCATTGGACAAAGTAATCCTAAGCACTTTGGAGGAATTAATAATACATTCAGTTATAAGAATTTTGAGTTGTCTGTATTCTTCCAATGGTCATATGGCAACGACTTATTCAATGCATCCAAAGTTAGACTCAACGGTGGAGAACCATGGGCAAACGTAGTTCAGGACTACTTCGAAAATCACTGGACACCTGAAAATCCAAGCAATCAATATCCTGCACATGGTGCAATAGATAGACAAATTTCCTCTTCCTATTTCGTAGAGGATGGATCTTACCTTCGCTTAAAGACTGCATCTTTTGGATATAATCTTCCAAGAGCCTTGGCCAGAAAGATAGGCATGGCAAGTCTAAGGGCAAATATCATAGGTAACAACTTACTTACTTGGACAAATTATACTGGCTGGGATCCAGAAGTGAATTTCAACAATCCATTGCTTGCAGGGCTAGATAGAATCCCTTACCCAAGAGCCAGAACCTTCACATTGAGCCTTAATGCAACTTTCTAAAAGAATTAGTCATGAAAAAATATATAAAAATCATAATCTTAGCTGTGTCTGTAATGGTCACAAGCGCATGCGCTGATTTTCTTGAACCTAGACCATTTTCATTTACAGCTCCAGAAAATTTCTACAGAACTGCAAATGATGCTGAAATAGCCTTGGTAGGCGTTTACAGTACACTTACAGCTGGTTCTGTTCAAGGAGCTGGTAATGCATCCGGTTTCCGTAGAGACTTGGTGGAAATGCTTGCCAAGGGAACTGATGAGGGTGTTAAACCAGCCAATTTCGCCAATTTAAGAGGTGGTCAATTTGGAACTGCTGGCTTTACGAGCACTGATTTTGAAATCAATAACGCTTGGTTTTTCCTTTACGCTGGTATTGGACGTGCAAACAGCTTACTTGAAAACCTTGAAAATATGCCTGATAATCTTTTTGCGGGCAATCGGAAAGTTGAAATTGAGGCAGAAGCTAAAGTATTACGTGGATTTCAACACATGATGTTAAGCATGATGTTTGGAGCAATTCCAATATATACTAGTACTAGTGACGATCCCAATTTGCCAAGACTACCAGTTCAAGAAGTTTACGAGCAAATTATTTCTGACCTAGAGTTTGGTTATGAAAATCTGCAACACAGAGGCCCAAGAGCAGCTACAGTGAATAAATGGACAGCAGCTGGTCTTTTAGTAAAAATATATACTTACCTCGCAAGCATGAATTCCCATGGTTTGAGTGACTTTGGGTATACTCCTAATAGTTTTGCATGGGTGGATGTCGCAGCTAGTTACAATAATGCTTTAACCATTTCAGCAGACCTAATTGCTAATAGTGGTTACATACTTACAGAAAACTATGACAGATTATTTAGAGAGACTACAAAAACTGCTCAAGCACAAGAGGTAATGCTTTCTGCGGAAGGTTCTACTGATCCATCACAAAATGTAATTACCATAGTAGTGAATAATTTTATCCCTCAAGGAAATTCACCAATTATCGGCGCTGGCTCGGGTTGGACACGTCCAACAGGTGAATTGTATAATTTATATAATGTGAATGATTTCCGATTCAGCCACAATGTATCAGGAAATTTAGGGGGTAATCCTAATGTATTAGATGTATTAGTTGTTGATGGGGTGAGATATTTCCAACCAAGACCACTACCTGGACCAAATAGCCCTTTGATGAGCGTTGGTAAATACAGACTTATGGATCCAGCTCAGAAAAGTTATGCGGCTTTTGCAACTGCACTATCTTTCCCTTTATTAAGATTAGGAGATATTTTACTTCTAAGAGCAGAAGCTCTCTATTTCACAGGGGATGAAGCTGGTGCTAGAGTACTTTTGAGTCAAGTTAGAGAGCGTTCTGTCTTACCTTCTTCATCTGTAGAAGTTCTGAATAATGCTTATTTCAGGGAAGATTTCTTTGAAGAACTTATTGACGAACGATCTAGAGAACTTTGCTTTGAGATCTGGAGAAGAATTGACCTTGCTCGCTTCAATAAATATGACGAGAAAATCGATGCGCTCAATCCAAATTTTGGTGCTTACAATAGTAATGTAAACTTGATTAAGCAAAACTGGAGATCAGAAAGAGTATGGTTCCCAATACCAATACAACAAATTGATTTGAATCCAAATTTGGATCAAAATCCTGGGTACTAGGAATCCCAAATATTAATCGAATTAAAAGGAGAGCTACTTGAATGTCACTATACTGACTTAAGTGGCTCTTTTTTTAAAATCACATTAAAACACTTCAATGAATAATTGAATAAAATTATAAACATGAATCACTTTGGACTTTTAAGAATCTTAGCTTTAATACCTGCATTCATGTTGGTTCAAAAGCTACATGCACAGGACTTTAGATTGAGCAATTATCTGAATGAAAATGAAAAAGACGCCACATTGGCTGTGCTTACCATGCTACAAGATGCCTCTGAATACAAGAATAGCAAGGTCATCATAGAAGAGGGAGTATATCATTTTTACCCAGAAAAAGCTTACGAGCAGTATAGTTTCGTTTCCAATCATGACAATACCATGCGGAGAATTGCTTTTCCAATCAAGGGTTTTGATGGACTCACGCTTCAGGCATCTGGCGCCAAATTTATTTTTCATGGCCTAATGATGCCATTTTTGATTGAAGATTCAAAAAAAGTAAATATCTCTGGATTCTCTATTGATTGGCACATACCATTACACAGTGAAGCATTGGTAGTAGCCAATGATCAAGAAAATGGTTCAGTGGATTTGAAGATTGCAGAAAGCTTCCCTTACACCATCCGAAACGAAAAGTTAATTTTTATCAAGGAAGGTTACGAACATGATTTAGGCAATGCGATTTTATATGACCCTTTGAGAAAGGCAGTAGCATATAATACCAATGATTATACCCCATTGCGGATGAACAAAAATATTGAAATCAAGAACAAGCATTCATTTGATTTTCAAAACTATGTGGATTTGAGGTCACCTGAGTATGTATATCAGAATCAAGAAAATATTCTCAAAGCTGAAGAATTAGCTCATGGATTAGTACGGATTTCAGGCTTGTCCAAAAGTCCACCGCCTGTTGGAATGGTTTTGGTCGCCAAAGGCCAAAATGGAGACAATAGAACAGCTAATGCTATTCACATCAATAAAAGCCAAGATATCAAAATCCATGATGTGATCATCTATCATGCAGGAGGGATGGGGGTGATTGGTGAAAGAAGTATCAATATCACATTGGATAACATGAAAATCTTTCCAAATCCTGAAAGAGATCTAATGGTATCCACCACAGCCGATGCTTCTCACTTTGTCAACTGCAAAGGAGAAATCATCATCAACAACTGTAACTTTAGAAATCAGTTAGATGATGCTACCAATGTTCATGGATCTTATGTGATCGTTTCTGATGTACTCTCACCAAACAAAATAGGAGTGAGGGTTGGACACTTTCAGCAAGGCGGCTTTGACTTTGCAGAAGCAGGAGATAAGATTGGATTTATCAATCAAAAGAAATCTGCTAATGTAGAACTTAAGACTACAGTACAGCATGTCAACAAATTAAATGAAAGATATTATATCATCACATTGAGTGAAAATATTGCATCGCAGCTTAATGATGATTATGTAGTTGAAAACTTGGATTGGTATCCTGAATTGACCATTACAAATAATCATTTTGCAGATAACAGAGCTAGAGGAATTCTTTTATCTACACCCAAGAAGACCATTGTTCGAAATAATTATTTCAGTAACATGATGTCGGCGATTTTTGTCCCTGTTGAATTAACTTGGTGGTACGAGTCAGGTAGTGCACAGGATCTGCTGATTGAAGGGAATACTTTTGGTGATTGTGCTTATGGAGGAGGAGACAGACCTGTGATTTATATTGAGACAGACTTGGATAAAACCGATTACATCTTCGGGAACATCACCATTAAAAACAATACGTTTACCAACTTCAATCCTTCTATTCTTAAAGCCAATGGTGTCCGCTATCTTGAGTTTTCAGATAATAAAATCGAAAACTCTAAGAGCTTTCCGGCATTATACCCAAGTGCTCATGTCCTAGATGTCCATCACATAGACACACTTATAATAAAAAATATAGATATCACAGTTGATTTTCAAAATAAGTTAAAAGCTATAGATGTGATCAACAAGGTATCAGACATGTAACTCAGGAAATATCAGCTTCAACGGTTCTTTTGCTATAGAAAATAGAGCTTTTGATAGAATTAAATAGTCTCAAACATGCATTCAAATTGAATATCATTAATTGTTACATTTCTAAAGCTTGTTGTTACAGCTAGAATTGTTTTCTGAGTTCAAATAAAATTACTTTGGAAATAAGATCTCAACCCTATTAAACCTATTGTTTCCTTTTAAAAACCCAAAATGAAAAACCGAATATTAATTATTATATCCTGCTTCCTAGCAGTATTGAATTCAAATACACTGTCGGCCCAAATCGATCCAGGAAGAAATTTTGACCTTCAAAGATTCATAGATAAAGAAATCTCTAATGGGAAAAAAGAAATCGTCATCCCTCCAGGCAGGTATCGAGTAAAACCAAATGGAAACACACATCTACTCTTTGAAAACCTCAACGACATCACCATTCTAGCAAATGATGTAGAGTTGATTTGCACAGAGACAGTTCAAGCAATAAATATCACCAATTGTAAGAACCTGAAAATTCAAGGCTTGGCAGTAGATTACGACCCCTTGCCATTTACACAGGGTAGGATCGTGGAGATGTCTGATGATAAAACACAATTGACGGTAGATATACTTGAAGGCTATACCACCAACCTCAGGAACGATAAACTAGAAATATACAGCCCCAAAACAGGCGAATTGGTCACCAGGACTTATTATTCTGTGACCTATGATGTAGATGAAGCCAATAGGAGGGTTGTGTTTACCAAAAAACCTCAAGCGAACGAGCAACACTCCTTCGAAGAAATCGGGGATATCATCGTGTTTGACACCTATAATAAACGCTTTAGTCCTCATTCCATACTTATGCGTGATAGTGAGGGCTTAGTTCTAGACGGTATCACAGTTTATTCAGGGACAACTTTTGCATTTTTTGAAATGAGTTGTAATGGTTCCAAGTATGTCAATTGTAAAGTAGACCGAAGACCTCTAGAATCTGATATCAAACCAAGAGAAGTCAAAAGGATGCGTAGCAATAATGCGGATGGATTTCATTCCAAATCTGCTGAAGTAGGGCCTTCATATCGAAATTGCTTGGCGCGATACAATGGGGACGATGGATTTGCAATCAGCGGACAATATCATGTGATCACAGCGACAAATGAAAATATCATCACAGTAGTAGGAAAATCAGGAAAAACTCCAGATATCAAGGTAGGTGATCCAGTAGAATTGGTTTCATATGATGGAAGTCGCCTCGAGGATGCTACTGTACTTTCCATAAAAAAAGGACGAGCCCTTAATGCCGAAGAAAAGAAATTCTTAGGTACCCAAAAATTCTTAGCTGAATCAGGTAAAACCAAAGATGCTCCGAATGTCTACTTAATTGAAATAGATAGACCTATCAACCTTCCATTGGGCAGCGTAATAGCCTCAGCCAATAAATTAGGGAATGGATTTGAAATAATAGAATGCATAGCTGGCCCAAATAGAAGTAGGGGAATCATAGCAAAAGCCAGCAATGGAACGATTGCAAATAACCAATTAATAAGTAATTGGGGAATGGGTATCAAATGTTCTCCAGAGCATCAATGGCTGGAAGCAGGAAGTGGGAATAACCTGATGATTATAAACAACATAGTCAAATATTGTCGTGATGTTGGCATTGCTGTATATGCATTCGGAGGCAATGGTCAAGTGGGGACAGCTGGTGCACACAACAACATTACTATCCAAGGAAACACGGTTTCTGAATCCATTAATCCTGGCTTTGGTATCACCTCTACTATTGGACTCAAATTCCTAGATAATAAGGTGATATCTCCTGATAATACAAACCTACTCCCTTGGAGAAGAGATTTTGGCAGGGATAAGGATTCCAATAGAACTGTCTACTTAGAAAATGTAGAAAATATTGAAGAGAATTTTGGATTGAAAATTTTAGTACATGAAAAATAGATCGATCAGATGGACACTAACCATTGGAGCGCTGGGAGTGGTCTTGGCATATGGTTTTATCCAGTATCCAGAGAAAGTTCAAGAACGTCCAAATATTCTTTTCTGCATCATGGACGATGCATCGCCTCACATGAGCGCTTATGGAGTTGACTGGGTTTCAACCCCACATTTTGATCGATTAGCTAGTGAAGGCTTGTTATTTACCAATGCCTATACACCAAATGCCAAGTGCGCCCCATCAAGAGCCAATGTTTTGACTGGACGAAATTCTTGGCAATTGGAGGAGGCTGGCAATCACGTAGCCGTTTTTCCAGCCAAATTCAAGACATTTCCAGAAGTATTAAGAGCAAATGGATATGAAACTGCTAGAACCGGTAAAGGATACGCTCCAGGAGATCCTGGAACAATCAATGGAAAAAGACGGGAGCTGATTGGACCTCCAGTAAAAAAACACAATACCGAACCTTGGACAACTGGCATGAGCAGTGCGGATTATTCTGCTGAATTCGATTATTTTCTTGATCACCTAGAGGAAGGTAAGCCCTGGTTTTTTTGGTATGGAGCCCATGAACCCCATAGAAAATATGAATATGGATCCGGTCAGGCCAATGGCAAAAAACTGGAAGATATAGATAGGGTGCCAGGATTTTGGCCAGATACTGACACGGTGAGAAATGACATGTTGGATTATGCACTGGAGATAGAATATGCAGACATGCACTTGGGTAGAATGATAGCAAGCCTTGAAAAAAGAGGGTTGCTGGAAAATACAATCATTGTCATGACTTCAGATCATGGTATGCCTTTCCCAAGAGCCAAAGCACAAGAATATGAAATCTCCAACAAAGTGCCTTTGGCTATTAGATGGGCAAAAGGAATAAAAAGCCCAGGCAGAATTATCAAAGACATGGTGAGTTTCATTGATTTTGCTCCTACGTTTTTGGAATTGGCGGGTATAAAGTTTGAAGAATCTAAAATGCATCCGTCTCCTGGAAAAAGTCTTACGGATATATTTTATTCAAACAAGCAAGGTCAGGTAAACCCTGAAAGAGATTATGTTTTGATTGGACGAGAGCGTCATGATTATGGCAGACCTGAAAACAAAGGTTTTCCAATTCGCGGTATCGTATCTAATGATTACATGTATCTCTTCAATTACGACATATCACTGTATCCCGCGGGCAATCCAGAGGTAGGTTATTTGGATTGTGATGCTTCTCCAACCAAAACACAAATATTAAATATGCGTCGATCCGGTCAAGACCAGTTTTTCTGGAATTTGTCCTTTGGCAAAAGAACTTCTGAAGAGGAACTCTTTAACGTCAAGAATGATCCAGATTGTATGATTAATATATCAGAGGATCCCAACCTCCTTGATTTAAAATTGTCACTGAAAAGTAGGATGGAGGCAATTCTCAAAGAGCAAGAAGATCCAAGGATGTTTGGTAATGGGGATATTTTCAATTCTTATGGATTCAACAATCCACAAGGATGGAATTACTATGAGCGCTATATGGATGGAGAATTTACAATTAAGGATACGCCTTGGGTAAATCCCACAGATGCTGAAAAAGAGCCAATAGATTAAAACAATTTCCCAAAATGAACTATAAGAACCAATTCATGCACTTGTTGATCCCAATCATCCTTGCACATCTATTTGATGCATCAGCCTTTGCCCAGAATACTCCTGATAAGAAACAACCAAACATTGTCCTCTTATTTGTAGATGACTGGGGATGGGCTGATGTCGGCTACCGCAATGACAGGTTTGAAACTCCTCAAATCGACCGCCTGAAAAAAGATGGTATGGAGTTTACCAGAGCATACGTACCTACACCGACTTGTAGTCCAAGCAGAGCAAGTTTATTGACTGGCAAAGAAGCAATACGACTGGAAATGCCTCGCCATATAGAACATTCAAACAAAGACGGCAGCAATGATGAAAAATATAATTACTGGAAAAATGATCCTGCACAAATGCCTTCTATCAATTGGCTGCCTTTGGAAGAAGAGACTTATGCAGAAGTCTTAAAAGAACATGGCTACTACAATATGTTCATTGGAAAGTGGCATTTGGGACATGAACCTTTTTATCCAATACACCAAGGTTTTGACGAGATGTTTGGGACAGGCAATTGGGGGCATCCCAAAAGTTACTACCCTGAATTTTTCAAAGATGATCTGCTTTCTGAATATACAGAAGATTATCTGACTGATATCCTAACTGATAAAGCAGTGGATTTTTTAAACAACTACAATCAAGAAAACCCATTTATGTTGACCTTTTGGTATTACAATGTTCACTCACCTTTCGTAGGTAGAAAGGATCTTGTTGATCATTTTCTTGCAAAAGGTTATGAATCAAAAGAAGCTACTTATGCTGCGATGGTGGCAAGTGTGGATGAATCTGTAGGACGTATTAGGGAAGCACTTGCGCTAAATGGTTTGGATGAAAATACCGTAATTTTGCTTATTTCTGATCAAGGAGGATTCTATAGCAATGCGCCTTTGTCAGGAGCTAAAACTGGAGGAAATACCTTAGGTGAAGGTGGGGCAAGAGTTCCATTTTACGTGTATTATCCAGGCTTAACCACACCTGATTCTACCATTGACACACCCATCCAAACAATCGATGTATTTCCAACATTGGTTGAGATAGCATCTTTAAAGCCTTATTCGTCTGATAAAATACAAGGAGTTAGCTTCATGCCTGCATTGAAAGAGGAGCCACTCGATACCAGAGATTTGTTTTTTTACAGAAGCTATGAAGACCAGTATGCAGCCATGATATCAGGAGACTGGAAACTAATCAAATACAGAAGCGGAAAGTTCGAATTATTTAATGTAGTCCAAGACATCTCCGAGCAACAAAATCGAGTAGGAGAGGGCTTAGCCATAGAAGTAGCATTAAAAAACAAACTAGAAAAATGGGAATCTGAAGCGGTTCCAACTTATTAATACCTATAACCTAAATTCAATTAAAATGAAAAATGTACTATTAATCTTAGCAATGATCCTTTCAAATGTCCTTTGGGCATCTGATATTCAAACCTCCCTTCAAGAAAAAAAAGCCGAATACTATGCTGCTGAGGCAGTCAAGCATTTCAAACTTAAAGACTCCAAAAAGCAAGCAATATACGAGGCCAAATTGGCACTGATTCAAGCTCAAAAGGAAATGGCTGACAAGAACAAAAGTGGTGAAATCAAGAAATCAGAAATGGAGCAGTTTAGGAAAAAAAATGTCTACCCACATACAAAAGCTGTAATGGATGCCATAGGTGTTCAATGGGATAAACTAGAACCATTTAATGATAGGGTACACCCAATCATGAATAAGATGACCATGTAAATAAACATGAATGACAAAATATCATGTGCTATTAAGAAAGTTATATTCATTAAAGAGTAGTACTCAAATTATAGCAGACGATTTTATAATTAATAAATGGACAAGCCTAATACAGGCTTGCGATATTGACGCATCTATACTAGTAGTAGATGCGTCATGTTTTTGTGCCTGAATGTTGAGAAAAAATTGACTAATTTATTCACATAAATTGTTTTAAGATTTTTAATGAACGATTTAACCTATATTTTGAACAGATAACACAAAATTCAAGTCTATAAAGAGGCTAAATTTGAAAGATAAAATTTGAACTTAATTTCTAGCTATTAACTACACAATGAAATACATATTTTCAATATTACTTTTTCCACTTTTAAGTTTTAACGCTTTCGCTCAGACAAATGTCAAAGGGAAAATTATCGATAGCCTTGATGATCCTATCCCATTTGTTTTGGTTTCATTTTTAGACAAGACAGGGGAGGAACTTGTTAGCTCCACTGTGGCGGATGAAGTTGGATTTTTTCAAATTACCCTTGATCCTGATACCTACCAAATGGTTGTATCTTTTATGGGATTTAGAGAATTATTGGTTCCTGACATTAAAGTAGTTGGTCAGGTTTTGGACTTGGGTCAATTCAAACTGGAAGAATCAGTTCAAGAGCTTTCAGAATATCAAGTAGAAGGAAAAAGTTTTGCTATCCAACAAGCCATAGGAAAGCAGATTTTCTCAAGCTCAGATTTTGAAGCTGCGGTAGGCGGAAATGTGACAGACATTCTGAGAAACCTCCCTTCGATTTCTATCAATGGAGAGGGGGAATTGACGCTAAGAGGATCGACGGGATTTTTACTGCTTTTGAATGGTAAGCCAGTCCAAGGAGATGCAATCAGCATTCTTGGTCAACTCCCAGCCAATATGATTGAAAACATCGAAATCACTTCCTCACCTTCTTCAAAATTTGATGCAGATGGAAAAGCTGGTGTGATCAATATTTTGACAAAAAAGGGCACCATCGATGGTCTTTCTCTAGTCATGAATGGCTTTGCCGGTGCACCATCGCTAGACCTTCATGACAATCAAAACCAACCTAGGAGGTACAATGCTGATTTTACCCTAAACTACATCAAAAATAAATGGGATATCGCAATAGGCGCTGATTTCAATAGGAATGATATCGCTGGATTTAGAAATGGAACAATAGAAGTACAGAGAGGGGATACACTTACACGCTCCAATTCAAGCGGTGAAAGAAGCTATAGACGAAATAGCTTTTCCTATAGAGGATTAGTTTCTTACAATTGGAATGAAATGCACAAAACAAGCGCTTCTATCAACGCAGGAGCCAAAAGGGAGCTTCGGACAGCTGATCTACTATACAATCAATCACGAAGAACAGTCACAAACCCTGTTGCATTTGAAAATTTCCCTTATTTCAATGAAAACGGCAGGGAGAGAAATAGTGATTTTTTAATCATTCAAATGGATCATTCTTGGAAAATCTCAAAAAATTCTAAAATTGACGCATCCATTTTATATGAAAAGACAGCGTTGGGAGGCCCTACAACCAACATCAATAGAAACCCTGAAAACCCTTTAGATGTCTATGATTTGCAAAAAATGGAAGAATTCAATCCCTTAGAAGGATTCAGGGCAAACATTGATTTTGAAAATAAAATTGCTGATAACCTCAATTTCATGGCTGGATACCAATTTAGGAGATTGAATCATACTGGCGTTTTTGATTTTTTTGAAAGAGACTTTGAATCAGGAATTGATATGATCCTACCAGAGTTTAGTAGCGATATTTTATTGGAGCGTGATATTCATGCATTTTATAGTCAAATCAATGGTCAAAGATCAAGTAAGTTGGATTATAGCTTTGGACTTAGACTTGAAAAGACTGATAGAAACTTTTCAGATAATTCTAGTTCAACGAATTTTAATTTATCACTCCTCAACCTGTTTCCAAATTTGAATATCAATTATGCATTAGGGGATTATGCATTTAATTTTGGCTATTCCAGAAGGATTGACAGAACCATCACATCCATGATGAACCCTTTCTTTGCCAGAAGACATGCTGAAGTTCTTGAAGTAGGAGACCCTGAATTATTACCTGAATTTACAGATGCAGTTGAGATTGGAGCAAAAAGATTCTATGACAAAGGCTCTCTATTTCTTACGTCTTATTATAGAAGAACTACCAATTCGATCAATAGAATCAATGCAGTATTCAATGATTCAATATTATTGAGAGTTTATACCAACGCAGGTGTCTCCAATGTTTTGGGGCTAGAGACTGGTACCGAGTATGAATTTACCGATTGGGCAAAAATCTATTTTGGGGCAAACATCTTCTATTTTAATATCAAAGGTGAACTGATGGGAGAACCCCGTTCCAATTCAAGCTTAAACTCTTCTTTTGATATCAACACCACCATTGGTCTGACCAAAGGCTTTGATTTGATATTTAACTTAAACTACCTCTCAAGAACTGTAACCTTCCAGGGCGAAGAATCATCTTTCTTTTCACCTAACTTAAGCTTGAAAAAGAGTTTGCCTCGAGCCAAGCTGGATTTAGCGCTGCACTGGAGAAATATAGGCTTGGGAATGATCAATTCCAATAGACAAATTATTTCCGGGTCAGGGACAGGTTTTTTCACTTCTACTGAATACATTTCCGAAAGAGATATCGTGGCATTCAGTGTCTCCTATAGACTCAACCAATTAAATAAGTTGTTGAGGTTCTCTAAAAGTGAATTTGGTGATAAGGAGTATTAAAAATCAATTGATCCTAAGAAACAAATAAATCTGGAATTGAGTATTGTGATCAAGATTTCTAAAAGGCCATACAAACAAATCCTGCTTTTACCAAAAGCAGGATTTGTTTGTAAAATTATGTGTATTCAGCCTGAATGCAAGTATAAAAAAAACTAAAAGTAGAATGGTCGATTTCATGTTCGGTTGACTGTTGTCTGTTGATGGGTTTCCTCAAAATGTAAACGCCTCTACTTAATCAAATTGTAACGTTGCACTTATTGATAATTTTTAATCAGCCATCTCCAATCTTAAATTCTTCTAATTTTTCAAAACTTCCTCATATCAAGCCCTTCCATAAAATCATCCACAGCACTCACTCCATCTTGCTCAGGAAAGGAATCCCAAAATCCTTCAAGGCTTTTACTAAATAGCCCTTGAGTTGTAGCCAGATACACTTTCCCGTTAAACTCAGCGATATCATTTAGTTTTGTAAATTCCACACCTTCGTTATTCAACCTTCTGACTACAAGTTCCTCATCTGCTTTGTAACCCTCTACTTCATAGAATTCAGCAAAGTTAGGGTTCCAAATCACCAATCGATCTTGGATTACTCTAAATTTAAAGTTATTGGTAGAGGTGATGGTAAAGTAAAAATTTTCTTGACTTGCATCTAATGAAACCCTCAATTCTCTAAATCCGCCCAATATTAACTGACCTTCACTTGTGAAAGCATGTCCTAAATAAGATAAATCATCTTATGCATATAGCAAGTCAGCCCTTCCATCTTTGTGTATAAAGTATGTTTCATTGGATGAAAAGTATCCGTCCGATAAACCCCATATTTTCTGATTTCTGTTTGGTTCGTAATCTTGCGTCATGAAAAAGATTAGCAACGACGAATATTACAAGCTGT
>NZ_FTOP01000008.1 GCF_900156785.1 Belliella pelovolcani
TGAGCTGCTTGGAGCCATGGCCATCAAAATGGCCTCGTAAAATTTGTTTGATCTTGTTCATGGTAAGAGTGCGATTGGCCATGGGAATGCTTAATTGTTTGCACTCCTAACAGGACTTAAAAGCTTCCTATTCCATTCCAAAAAAATAACTTTTGACGGGGGTCAGTTTACATCACCAGCTGGGGGTCAATTTGCATTACCAGCTGGGGGTTAATTTAAATCGTCAACTGGGGGTCAACTTCATCATTTTTTGCATTCAGTCTCGTCAGCTCCTATTACAGGACTTTTAGGGACTGCTGTCTTTATCTTTGCATATATAGGTGCAGACTTGCGGACAAATCTACCAATAATGTTATCGATACTCCCCTCGCTGAGATCAATACCGAAGCAGTCCCTGAGAAGTTCTTTCATCCTATTGTAGGAAACATACTGTCTGGCATGTAGATAACCGACAATGGTTTCAACACTGCTCCTGTACTGAATGGAGCTTTGATATTGTCAGGGAATGCCCCACTGATCTTTTCTCCAAAGGACCAGTTTTTGGAAAAGCTTCTATGCTCGGTAAATACCACTTTAATCACAGGAAGATCCAGGACCTGTCTTTTAGAGGATTTCTGCTGGAACCGCCGACAGATCACCACTACAGCAGGTACAGAATAAAGGGATGTGGTTTTCTATAATGTCCGGGAAGGATGTCATTTCAAGGGTATGGCCTTTGTGTCCAGGCTGACCGCCGGTTTTGCGCCCTGTATCCTGACGGAGACTTTGGTTTTTTAGGGGCGGTTCTCGTCTTTTGAAGTGGGAACTGAGCTGTTGCGACTGTTTTTGGGATTACGATAACGGGCAAGCTGATTTTCCAAATCGGATACCATAGATTTTAAAGACTTAACCTCCTCAATAAGCTGGTGGATCATCTTGATCAGTTCTTGAATAAGCGTATCCCTGTGGTCCAATATCCCATAAAAATGCTTCCTGAATATTAGCACATAATCCTATGAATACCAATAATACACACTGTTTTCCCCACAAAAAAATGTGGATAAACCAACTTTAAAGCTGATTTTCGTACATTCACATACAAATACGTACAATACACCACAAAGGAGCACAAGACTCCAAACACTTGAATATTGGTCAGTAAATAATGTACCTGAGTATATGCGATAATTTTTATTCACCTTTTAAATGGCCGAAATTTAAGGTCGCTTGCAAATCCATTAAATATTAAACAAGGAATATCAATGATTTAATTTAAACCATAAAAACTCTTCAAAGACATAACTAAATCTTCCTCTTTATTGAAAGAGACTTTATTTTCTTTAAAAAAATTCTCTGCCCTTTCTTTCAATTCTTCGGGTAGTATCGATATAAAAGATCTCTTGTTTTTTTTGAAAGAAAATAAAGATTCATCTCTATAAATATAAAATGATTCGTTTTTCACTATTCTTCTCTTATTATTAGTATTTGAATAACTATCTGTATTCTGATCTATTAAACCAAAATCAACTTTTTTAATTAAAGATAGAACTTCGTTTTCAAACAAAATTTGGTATAAATCTTTTGATTTCTTCCCGTCAATCATTAAAATTCTAAATAACATCTTTTCTTCAACGAATAAGATGGATTTTAAATCACTAAAATCAATTTCATATAACTCCCCATTAAATTTATATTCATAAACTTTACTAAGAAAGTTTATTCTACCCAAGGTTTTATATTCTTTGGATGGATCAAGTGTTAAAATCACATCTTTAAAATCTTCATTCAAATAAGGTGAACCATCATAAATATTGTTTTTTTCTAAAATTATAGGTCTTCCATCAGCTGAATTAAGATTTAATAATTGTGCTTGCAAGCTAGCTATTGAAAGCATAAAAAAAGAAACAAGGAATAGACATTTCATAAACTTTTCAATTAACACACGAATATAATATATTTATGAATTAGTTCAAGTATAAGTTATTAATTTTTACTGTAATCCGAAAAAAACACTTTGTGTTTTTGATCATCTTGAAAAAATACAATAGCTAGGTTTTAGCACCCCGCTATAGTACACTATGTTTGATGGTACTACATCAAAAACATTGTGTGTAAAAAAAACACGAACCTTGCGGGTCAACCAGTAATTTGTCAGCTACTTTCTTTTCTTCTCAGTCGAATCGTTAAATACTTTGTGTCTGAGCATCAAAGTGACGGATATTATTAGACAATGACAACCTGGAAGCACTTTGTTTTTATGAATTTTGGTTATGTCACCAAATGTCAGCCGCTTAACAGTCTAAGTAAAAACCTTCTTTTTCTTGAAGATCGGCTCACCTACCAAGGGATTGAAAAACTTCTAGCGATAAGCACGCTCAGTGATGCCAATATTAACCGAAGCAGCCAACAGCAATATAAACGGACTTATTGACTACTTTGGAGTTCACTCTGACTTAGAAGGATATACCATCTATCCAAACGATCAGGTAAACAAGGTCAATCTGCATGTTTCTCCATGCAACAATATCCTTAGCTACGGCACTGGTAACCCTTAAGATGGTGGAAGTGGATACATTTATATCATAAAGCTATCGGACCTGCTCTTCGATGTCTTGATTTGACATTTCCTTGGCATACATAGATATGATCACGTTTTCAACGCCTTCTGCCATATTCTTGCGTTTAGTAGGCACAAAAATAGGTTTAAAGCTGTCGTCCCTGACTCTTGCGACTTTGATTTCAGCTTCTCCAAAGGAGTCCTTTATGGCTTGGGTAGAATGGCCGTTACTTGAATTGGAATTATCGGTGTTCTGATGCTTTTCGTAACCAAGACGGGCATCTAACTCGCCTTCAAGCATTTTCTCGACAGCTCTTTTCTGAAGCTGTTGAAGAAAGGAATTGAGCTCCAATGCAGTCTTTATCTGCTTGAGGAAATCATAATCATTTAAAAGATTTTCATTTTTACAATCTGTGTGTTAAAGGTTAGAAATTGTCCACACGCAGATAGGGTATTCGCCTACCGCGGATTCTTCAAATTCTCTGTACGATTTCTTCTAAATCGCAGGGAGAATTTCGAGGTAAAAATTTAACTTCGAAATTGGTCAAACCAACTTTCACAGATTTTGCCATTATCTCTTGTTTTACTTGATTAATATTTCGTTTACTTCTAAGGGATTCTCCCTTGAGTACTATTCGGAGAGCAACATGCACAATTCTGTCCAAATTAGCATCTACAAAAGTTTGATCTTCGATTATTTCATACCATGCACTGACAGGTATTTGGAATGTTATGATGGTAGATTTTTTAACTTGGCGATCTACAATTATCTCCATCAACAACATTTTGTTCTGTAAATACAATGGTTGTTTTATTCGAAAGCAAAAATTCTTCCTGACTTCGACACTGAGACACCTAAAATCAAAAACAGAATATTTTTGCCAGTTTTGCTGACTTTCATTCAAAAAAAGGGTCTTTCTTAGCTTTTTCCCTGAAGACTTGAGTTGCATTTCAACAGTGTAAATCCCTTTTGCTATTTCTATTGTTTTTTGTGGTGACAGTTTCGATCCTTTTTCCGATAACTGCCTTTCCAATTCTTTGTATACTTTGTAAGCTACGAATGCTATACTGATATGTGCCTCAATCCTGCGTTGCTTGTAATGGAAAATTGGTCTTACCTTGATTTCGTTTTTAGTTATCCTGATGGCCTTTTCTATCTCCCATAGATTGTTGTAATTCTCAATTATCTCGTCTTTACCCAAGTTAGTGTTTGTAATATAACCTTTCAGGCCATCCCATTTCCCATCCTTTTCAAACTTTTCCATGTTGATACTAACCTTGACTTCTCCCTACATTTTAAGGTATTTGTTGTAGCCTCTGTTATTAATATGGGTTTATTGAGCTTTCCTGTTTTTAGCTGTTTTTCGAGCTTCCTGAGCCCTTTATTTCTGTTGATCCTATCTTTTTTTGCTCGCTTGTCCGAATAACTGACAACCATTTTGAGTCCTTCCTCCCAATCCAGTAACTTACTCTCACCATTTTCAAGTTCGAGACCTAACAACCTCTGTTTACTTTTATCTGAAGATGCTTTAGGTCTTGCTCCAAGAATAAACTCGTATCCGTTACTCCTTAATTCTTCTATGTTACTTTTTGAAAGCAGTCCATAGTCAGCAACAACAATTGGGGCAGGCAGCTTATACTTCTTTCTAAATGCCTCTATCACGGGGATCATGGTATGCCCCTCAAACTTGTTGCCCTCAAAGATCTCGTATGCTAAGGGATAGCCTTCTAGCCCAACCAACAGTCCCAAAACTATCTGGGGGCTCTGATGCTTCCCTTCCTTAGAGAAACCTGTTTTTCTTAAGTCATCTTCCAAATCCACCTCAAAATAAAGTGTGGTAACATCGTAAAATACGATATTGATGCTGCCTCCCAATATCTTTCTAGTATGCTCAAAGCTGATCAACTGTAATGTTTCTTTATAATTGTTATAAAGCTTGTCAAAATATCTATAAAGACCCTGTACATGGAATTCAAGACCGTGGTAGGTATTTAGATAGTCACAGGTTTTGAGCTTACTAGCTGGAAAACATATCTTCGAATAGACCAACCATCTAAAAATATCATCATTAATGACATTGAATCCTATATCATTGAAAATCCTGTCAAGAAGAAGTTCTGTACCCGAAACCGTAATCCTTTCTACAGTCTCCAAAACTGACTCAGCAACTCGTTCTTCATCATTGAAAGGAATTTCTAGAGAACCTTTATAACTCTTGATCCAATCTTCTCCAAGAGCAATGAGTTTTTCGACTGAAAAAAGGCCGAAATCTAAGAAATCGGCCTTTATTATTAAAGTGCAGTTATCAAATTTTTATTATTTGAAACTGCAGATGTTAAACATTAGATACTCAAATACTAAAGTTCTAAAATTATCTCCAAATTGTAATAGTAAATCTTTTATAATTTTCAGAACCTGGGATTTCATCAGTACCAACGAGGTTTAGAATCAATGTAACAGGGCTTCCTCCAACAGGAATACCTTCAAGTACATTATATCTAAGAAATGCACTAGATGTATTAGCTCCCAATACTACAGAGTTAGGCGACTGCAATGTGTAATGAACACCTTGAACAGCAGTTGAAGCAGGATCAACAGTGTAAGCTACATTTAAGTCAGTAGACTTTTGTCTCCCAATCAATTGGATTTCTACTTCGTCTTGTGTGACAACTCCTTGTCGAACTCTCTTTGCAGTCAAAGATTGTTGGTCAATTCCAGGAATTGTAGATGCTATTCTACCCAATGTTTGATTATTAAATTGAAACTCTTCAGGACCTTGGAAAGTCCTATCTGGAGCTTCAAAACAAGCAAAACACAGAAGCGAAATAAATCCAAATAAAACGGTTTTTACAATATATTTTTTCATATTCTATTGAGTTAATAGCCAGGATTTTGATTAAGAAGTGGATTCAAATCCACTTGGGCTTGTGGTAAAGGCGCAAGAACTCTTGTATCTGAAAACTGAACAGCACCAGTAGCACCTTTTCTAATATCTTGTCCAGTTCTTTTAAGATCAAAGAATCTATGCCCTTCAAAGAACAATTCTAATCTTCTTTCAGTAAATATTGCATCAATTGCTTCCTGTTGATTTGTAGTAACAACTTGAAATGCAAAAGTACTGGGGAAACGTCTTGACCTTAGAAAATTTAAGTCAGCAAGACCTTCTACTAATTTAGCTCCACCTTGTCTAACTCTTGCCTCAGCGCGAATTAGATACAACTCACTCAAACGAATTAATGGAACATTATCTGTAAAAGGGCCGACTGTTCCTGCATATTTTCTAGAAAATAAGGCTGTTTGACCTTGTTTTACATCAGAGATGAAATTTTCTATTCTAGAGTCTTCAGGCAAGAAAATTGACAATAAATCTTGAGTAGGAATAACATCACCCCAACCTCCAGAGCCTGCAACTGGGCCTCCTTGTCTTAGAGTTAGTGAATTAAGCGATTCATTGAATCCCAGTGTTTCAGTTTGCGCATTATAAGCAAGTTCAAAAACAGATTCAGGATGCGGTGCAGACGCAAAAGACAATCTATAAGCTGCTGGATTTACAGAAGCATCAACCATTGTTGCAGCAGTATTAGCTAAAGCACTAGTGGCCATTTCTTCAGCTTGTTGCCATTTAGATTGATAAAGATAAACTCTAGAAAGCAATGCTCTAGCCGCACCAGTAGTCACTCTAAATCTATTAGTACCTGTTAACAAAGGGATAGCTTCATTCAAGTCTCTTTCTATAATCGCATAGACTTCTTGATTGGAGGAACGAGGTCTAAAATCAGCTTGACTCGAAGTAGAAGTTGGCTGTTCTCTAATTATAACTGATTCTTGAAAACCATTTACCTCTCTCCCTGGTTCATATCCATACACACGAGCCAAGTCAAAATACATTAGTGCTCTTAAAAACAAAGCTTCACCTCTTAATTGATTTGCTTCAGCGGTTGTTGTTATAGAATTTAAATCTGCATTTATAATGAAATTCATTTCATTAATTCCAGCATAAGCATTAGCCCAGATACCGAAGTGAGTACCAAAATTGTTTATTGACCATGTCAAATATCTATTAGATTGAGCATTAGTAACCGTGGCATTATCTGCAAGAGTTTCGGCACCAAGTATCATTTGTTGCCCATAATAACCAGCACCTTGAAGCCTATCATACCCAGATATTATTAGAGATCTAACTCCGGTAATATCAGTCAGAGCTACTTCAGCACTTACACTTTGCCTAGGTTCTGTAACCAAAGCGTCATCACATCCCACATTAAAAAGGACTAATGAGCCTAAGAGAATTATATTAAATATTTTCTTCATAATATCTATTATTTAAAATGAAACTGTCAAACCACCAGTTAATTGTTTAGACTGAGGATATCTACCGATATCAGTAGCCAATATCTCTGGGTCAAAACCTGTGTAAGCAGTGAAAGTAAGTAGGTTAATACCCTGAACAAAGAACCTAACAGCTCTCAAATTCATTCTTGAAACAAGAGATGCAGGAAGGTTATAACCTAAAGTTACCTGTTTCAAACGAATGTAAGAAGCATCTTCAATCTGTCTCGTGGAGAAAGTATTCGCCCTTGATCCTGTCACACCCGGCTCAACTCCCTCATATGCTTTAGGGATAGATGTAATATCACCTGGTTGTCTCCAACGACCTAACTGAGATACTGTTTGATTCCAACCTGCACCACCAGCAGCATCTGTGAAGAATGCAGTATTATTCAAGTTTTCATTACCCCATTGGCCTTGGAAGAAAACTTCCAAAGAAAGACCTTTGTAAGAAAAGGTGTTAGTAAGACCTCCAAAACCTCTAGGCAATGGTGAACCAACATATTTTAGGTCTCTTCCTTGTGGATTGTAAGTAATATTGTTTAAAGTGTCTCTATACATAGCACGACCATCAGCCGGGTTTACACCAGCATATTCTGCTTGCCAATAAATAGAAACTGGGAATCCAACTCTTAATGTATTACCAATATTTTCTCTTCCATCAAGCTCTAATATTTCATTTCTTTGAAATGAAATATTAAAAGCGGTAGACCATTTGAAGTTACCTCTATCAATATTCACAGTATTCAATTCCAGTTCGATACCTTGGTTTTGAACTTTACCAATATTAGTTGTAATAGAGCCGAACCCAGAATCATTCGGTAAGGCAGCATTTAACAGAAGATCTTTGTTTTTTCTATCATAAACTTCAGCAGAACCATATACTCTATTACCAAATAAGGCAAAGTCTAGACCGAAATTCCAAGTTTCAGCTCTCTCCCAAGTTAAGTCGTCATTGCCTAATTGTGAAGGTCTGATACCTGGCAAATTAACATAATCTCCACCACTACCAAAAAGAGCCCTTGATGCAAAATTTCCAATATTTGAGTTACCTGTTACACCATAACTTGCCCTGATTTTCAAGTCTTCCAACCAAGTTACATCCTTAAGAAAATCTTCGGAAGAAATCCTATATGCTCCCGCTGCTGAATAAAACAAACCCCATCTATTGTTTGCACCAAACCTAGATGACCCATCATATCTCGCAGTAGCAGAAGCTAAGAATTTATCATTATAATCATACTTAGCATTCATAAAAAACGAGCCCAGTCTCCATGTAGTGTAAAATCCATTCACAGCAGTAGGAGTTGCTGCATTTTGTAAACTCCTGAAAAGACCATTAGGAAAACCTTGACCAGAAGCACTAAATTCCTCATTTTCCTCAACCCTAAACTCTGTCCCACCAAGAACACTTAGTCTATGCACATCGTTGAAAACATCAGTGTAAGAAATTGTATGGTTAGTATTCCAGTTTAGTAGTGTTCTACCCGCAACAAAAGCTGAACCACCTGTCGGGGCAAATTGAGGAACCCTTGCATCTCTATAGTTATCATCTCTAGCAAATGCATAATCAATCCCGATGAAAGATCTCCATCTTAATTTATCGCTTATTTTATAATTAGCAGCCATACTAGAAACTGTCTGATTTCTAACAAGTCTCCTTGTTTCAAACTCAACTGACTGAACTAAATTGTAACCAAAAGTTCCAGGCAATGGAGCATTGTATTCTCCATCTTCTCTGAAAATCGGTTGATTTGGAAGTGTAAATAGAGCAGCAAAGAAGGGGGAGTTAATAAATGCTCCGTCAGCAATTGCACCATTTTGAGTTGTAGTAGCTAAACTCATATTGACATCAAAAGATAACCTTTCATTGGCTCTATGATCTAAATTAAGCCTTACAGTTCCTCTTTCAAAATCAGATTTAATAATTTGACCTTCATTTAAATTGTAGGAAGTACTAAGAAAAAATTTAGTTTTATCATCCCCTCCATTTGCACTAAAATCTACTGTTCTACTTCTTCCAGTTCTATAAACAGCATCCTGCCAATCAGTATTTTGAACAGTAGCTGGGTCACCATATACGTTAATAGCCCTTTGTCTAGCGTCTTCAAGAGAAGTCCCATTTGTAGCACTTGGACCAATACGATTAAATCTATTCTCGAAAGCTTCAATTTTTATAGTGGCTAACTGTTCAGCGGACATTACAGGAATTTTTCTAATTCTATTAACAGTTCCCTCTTGAACTGTTAAGTTAAATTGTGTTTTCCCTGCTTTACCCTTTTTTGTAGTAATAATAACAACTCCATTAGCCGCTTGGGCACCATAGATAGCAGCAGTAGCAGCATCTTTTAAAACCTCAATTGACTGAATATCATTTGGGTTGATAGAGTTCAAAAGATTGTTAGAAGCTTGTGATCCCAAACCACCCGAGGCAACTTGAACTCCATCAATGATATATAAAGGCTCATTACCAGCGTTTATTGAACCTACACCTCTAACTCTTACATTGATACCTCCTCCTGGAGCACCTGAAGTTGCTGTTACTTGAACACCCGCAGCTCTACCTTGCAACGCCCTATCAAATGACTGTACAGGCATATTTTCAAACGCCTCTCCTTTAACAGAAGCTATTGCTCCAGTCAATTCCCTCTTTACTGTAGTTCCGTAACCAGTAATAACAACTTCATTAAGACTTGTTATATCTGATTCTAAGGTGACATTAATAACAGAACGATTACCAATAGCCTGTTCCTGTGATCTCAGTCCAATAAAACTAAAGACCAATACATTATTTCCTTCAGGAACAGATAACGAATATCTACCATCTAAATCGGTTGCAACACCGATGGTTGAGCCTTTAACTGTTACTGAAGCACCTGGGACTGGTAATCTATCATCTGCTGATATCACCGTCCCAGTTACTACGCGACTTTGAGCAAATGCCGAAGCACCTACAAAAAGAAGCGCGAGTCCTAGAAGTAAAACTTTCCTCATATTTGTTTTTTTTGGTTTAACGATAGCTCAATTTTATTCATTAACTCGGTATAATCCAACTATTATCAAAAAATTTAAAAGTGATCTCTGATGAAAATACAAATATTGAAATAGGTTTTTTAATCAATTAAAGAATATAATTCTACTAGTAACGGCTAATAAAGAAATAAAACCAAAATAAGACCGATGTATTTAAGGTTAATCAAAATATAATTTTTTTTTAACCTTTATTAACGTCACATTTATACTAAAAATTAAATTGACAACTGAGCGTTTTATTTAGTTATTTACATAAAAATTTTAAAAAATAAACTTTAACCATCAAAAACATGTGCAATATAATTATTACTATTTTTTTATAATTTTTATATATGATTTTTGAATAAGTAAAAACGAATCTTGTAATTAAAATAATATGATTGAACCCCAACAAAAGATTCATTATGCGCAAAAAATTCCTCTACAATATTAAAATAGTTTAATTTATAAATAGACAACATTATGACACTACGAAATTCAATAACACCATATTATTTCCTAAAAATCACAATATACTCACCGTGATTCTTCTGTTTAAAGCTCGATTGATCGCTGTGTCATTAGACACTAATGGAACCTGAGAACCTTTCCCCGAAATCTGTAACCTTTCATCAGAAATTTCATTTTCAACTAGATATTTCTTGACACTGGCAGCTCTTCTCAAACTGAGCTCTTGATTATAGGGTTCGCTACCCACATTATCCGTATGACCAACTATCATAATCTCAACATTCGGATTATCCTGTAAAAATGAAATCAACCGCTTCAATGAAGTAGTTGACTCAGGCTTCAGATCTGCCTTATCAAAATCAAAAAAGATATTCTCGAAAATGAATTCTTCCCCTGAGGCTACTGGGGTCAATTCCACATCTAAATTTTTCTGATTGGCTAAACTGTCACGATCTACATTGTAAATTTTCGGCAGAAAGCCCTTCTTCTCCACATAAAGTCCCGAAGCTGGTCGATCGGGATAGAGCATGGTAAAATCTCCCGTCCGCCCATCAGACCTAAATTCATACATCGTGCTATCTGAAACCAAATCAACGAGTGACAACTTTGCCTCCACAGGCTCACCTGTACTTTTATTAAATACGCGCCCTTCTGTGACCATCAGTTTTTCCCCAAGGTAAATCTCTTCCGGGAATTTGAACCTATAAATGAAGGAGCGCTCTTGCTTCCCTTCATGAAATACGGTCTCGGTATAATAAGCATAATCTCGCTGTGCTGTAATGAATAAAGCCAACTGATCCTGATGATCATTGATTGGGTAACCTAGATTCTCTGGAGTAGAAAACACCCCTTTCTCCACACGAGACATGAATAAGTCCAAGCCACCAAAGCCGAGATGCCCTTCGGAAGCAAAGAATAGAATCTCATTATTGAAATAGATAAAAGGAGATACTTCATCCTTGGCAGTATTGATATCAGCACCTAGATTCTTGGCTTCAGACCAAGACCCATCTGGCATTCTCAAAGTATACCAAATATCCTTCCCTCCAAAACCTCCTCTTCTGTTGGAAGAGAAAAACAAAATACTTCCATCTGCAGAAAGAGAAGGCTGAGAGTCCCAAACTCTAGAATTGACATGCTTCCCCATGTTTACAGGTTTTTGCCATACTTCATTGACCTTATAGGAAATATACAAATCACAATCTCCAAAAGAGTCCGGCATTTGGCAAGAAGTAAAAATCAGAATTTTCCCATCAGCGGAGATGGTACAGGTGCCTTCATTGTATGCCGTATTGATACTATTAGCAATACTTCTTGGATTAGACCACAACCCTTCTTCCTCATCATAATAAGCCACAAAGATATCTTCATGTTCATTGTTAGCTAATCCATCTCTTTTGGTAAAGAGTAACTTCTTACTATCGGCTGTGAGTACTGGGAAGTACTGCAAGACAAATTGATTCAAAGGATCTGCTAGCTTTTCTTTTTCGATCACAAACGGATTGTCTAAGTGAGTTCGTATAAAACTGATCTGATCCTTCATTTCCCTAAATGGCCTCTGAGATTGGAAAGCAGTGTTGAGCAAATGCTCACTTTGGTCGAAAGCAGCAATCGCTTGATTAAAATCTCCTAACTTCAAAAAACAATGGACCTTCAACCAAGCAAACTCCCCTAGTAAATGATTGGGGGCTTTCACATTCCGCTTCAAACCCCTATCAGCTACCTCAATTGCTTGATCTGGGAAACCCTGAGTTAAGAGTATTCTTCCCCATTTGAGATAGGATTCCAAAAAATTAGCTTCCCTATTGATTGAGGCCTTAAATTTGGCAATGGCATCATCATATTGTCGCTTTTGAATCAATTCATCTCCTTCTTCATGAAGTCTAATCGCTCTGTTATCTATTATGGTATAGGTCTGACCACTGACTGTCAAAAATGTCAAAACCAGCAAAATAGATAAAAGGGCCTGCTTCATAGATCTAAGGGATATCCATAAATTTATGGGTTTGTAGGGATATTTTCCAATTTGGGTGAAATTTTACGTAATCTATAATCTTTGAAGTGAAAGTAGCAGCCTTGCTCCATTCTGGCTGAAGTAGCAATTGACAGTCATTTTGAACCAAAGCAGCATGTTTTTCAGCAAAATCAAAATCTGATTGATGATAGATGACCACTTTTAGCTCATTTGCATGCTCATAGATACTTGGATGTGGTGCTTTGAATTTCTTTGGGGAAAAACATACCCAATCAAAGTCACCTGAAAATGGATGTGCTCCTGAGGTTTCGATGTGGGTAGAGAACCCTTCCGACTTCAACAAAGTAGTTAATGGACCAAGATCATACATCAGAGGTTCTCCACCAGTGATGACCACTTTTCTACCTAAATACTGCTTAGCACCTGCCACAATCTCATCGATAGACAACACTGGCCATTTGGCAGCGTCCCAAGAATCCTTTACATCACACCATACACAACCTACGTCGCATCCTCCCAATCTAATGAAATAAGCAGGATGACCAGAAAAAGTACCTTCTCCTTGTATCGTATAAAAAGCTTCCATGACAGGAAGCATCAATCCTGCTGCTACTGCGTCTCTTTTCTCCATGATAATTTTTGATAAAGCGGGTGATCGAACCGCTAATTTTTACTTAATTCCGATTTTCGGATTGCAAAGGTAGGATTAATTTGACGATAAGAAAAATGAACTTAGATACTGGCTCAAAGTACTTTCTCCATCACAACCCTATATTCCTCAACCCTACCTTTTTTAATCAAATCCACAATCATAAAACCCCTATTCAGTCCAAAATGGATCATTTTGGTTAGTTTATTTCTAGTTTTAAAGTAAACTTTAAGGAATCCATGGTTCTTAGCCCATTGCTCCTGAGCGTCTGCCAACTTTGTTGCCACTCCTTTTCTCCTATGTGATGCGACCACTCCACCCATCCAAGAATAAAACACTTGAGGAGAATCTCTTTGATACCCTACTTTGAACCCTACAGGGTCACCATCAACTTCCGCTATCAAAATTAAAAATGGAATCGATTTCAACCTTTCTTGATAGGTCTTTTCAGAGTAAGGTTGGTAAAATTCGCTTACCTGTTGACTCAAAGCCACCACTTCATCAATGGTACCTTGCCTAATTTTGATCATGTCCTTCATAAATTAAATCCCATCTTTATTCACAACGAAAACATTTATTGTATGCAGGTATCATTTCAGAAAAGTCCAATGCTACATAAAAAGCAAGAGCTTGTGTGACATTGCTAAAGAGCTATTTTGAAAATCCTAAAACAGACTGTCTGCCCACTTTATCCTTGTTTTCCAATTCGAGAAGCTCAGATTTCCTCCAAATTCCTCCAGCATACCCAGTAAGTTGACCATGTTTGCCTACTATACGGTGGCAAGGAAGCATAATCAAAATGGGATTGGCTCCAATCGCAGTACCTACTGCCCTGACCGCATTAGGCTTTCCAAGACCAATTGCAATTTGCTCATAGGTTTTCGTCTGACCAAAGGGCACCTTATTGACCTCTAACCAGACCTGCCTCTGAAAATCAGTCCCTCCAAGCGCTACAGGTACATCAAAGGTTTTTTGTTTCCCCTGAAAATAAAGCCCCAATTGAATTCTAATATCCATCAGTACACCATCCAAAAAAGTATCGGTGACTGGCTCTTCAGTAAACTTCAATGAAATCAAATATCCATCAAAAGTCTCTGCTCTTACATTGCCCAAGGGCGTCTCCATTACTGCAATCTCTCTCATCTCTTCTTTGTTTTAAGTTAAAACACTCCACGCTCAATGATCACTGTGTACGCGCACGCCAATAGGTTAGTAACGAAAGTTAGGGATAATTGTCTTAGAATAACGGTAATATTTTCGCTAAAGAAGATTTTTTTAATAAATCACCAATCTAAACCTCCACACTTCTCTCAAATCGGAGATAGCAACATAAAAAGGTTTGTATAGAGGATTGCTAGAACAAAGCAAAAGTCGCTCTTTTTCCTTGACCTGATTGTAAGTGATCTTGAATGTCACACCATCCTGCTCAGTGACCATGACGTACTTCTCCCCATCCTTGATGCTAGTCCAGTCATCCACATACTCACAGACAATCCAAGCACCATCTGGCAAAGGCAACATGGAGTCCCCATCAATCTGAAAAACCCTATGTTTCTTATCGGAAGGCAAAAAGGGCAAAGAAAACCTCGGCAACTCTTCTATAAAGTCTGGATCTGAAAATCCCGCCAAATAGGAAGCCTTTGCTCGCTGTGACACCACCTCAATCAACTCTCTACCCTGTACATCCACAGTAGTAGTCAATATCCTGAGATTACGCCCCTTAAGGTATTGGTCCGTCTCCAATGTCTGTCTGAGCTTATACTCCGACAGTGATGCCAGGTCTCTGCGCAACAACAAATCTACTGATACACCGAAATAATCAGAAATCATCAAAATAGCTTCTAATGGCGGATTGATATTCAGCTCATAGCCCGCTAGCTTGGATCTACTGATCCCTACACTTTGTGCCATCGTCTCTTGCGTCAGCCCCTTTTGCTTACGGAGGAATTTGATATTAGAATGAATATACATATCAGATTATCAGATTTTTATAAATAAATCAAGCCCACTGTATCACTACTTGTCAGATTAAATACTGAAGTCCTGACATTTTTTATGGATTCGTATTTCAAATCTAATCAATATAGCCTAAATTATAAACAATAAAATGTTAAAATAATAAACAAAAAATTTATGTCCTCTCAAAGCCGACATATCCTACACATGGACCTAGATTCCTTCTTTGTCTCGGTAGAGCGACTCTACGATGATAGACTCAAGAACAAGCCTATCCTCATCGGCGGATCAGGAGACCGAGGGGTAGTAGCATCCTGTAGCTATGAAGCAAGAAAATTTGGCGTACACGCTGCCATGCCCATGCGTACCGCCAGGCAACTTTGCCCTGAAGCAATTTTGGTTCGGGGAGATTTCGAAAAATACAGTCAAAAATCCCATGAAGTCACCGCTATCATTCAAGAAGATGCCCCTCTTTTTGAAAAATCCTCCATCGATGAATTTTACATCGACTACACAGGTATGGATCGGTTCTTTGGCTGCTTCAAGATGGCTCAAGAACTACGCAAAAAAATCTCAAAAGAGACCGGGCTACCCATCTCTATGGGACTCTCCCAGAACAAAACCGTATCAAAAGTCGCCACAGGAGAAGCCAAGCCAGATAACGAAAAACAAATCCAAAAAGGGGAAGAGAAGCCTTTTTTGGCTCCCCTCTCTGTACGTAAAATTCCCATGATCGGAGAGAAAACCTCCCATACACTCTACAATATGGGGGTCAAGAAGGTACAAACTTTACAGAACATGCCCGCTGAACTCCTAGAAGCTACTTTTGGCAAAAATGGCAGGGTCATCTGGGAAAAAGCAAATGGCATAGACCACTCCCTAGTCACTCCCTATTCTGAAGCCAAGTCCATCTCTTCTGAAAACACCTTCGAACAAGACACCATCGATGTCAAAATGCTCGAAGCACACCTAATCGCCATGACTGAGCAGCTTGCATCCAAGCTCCGACAGCACCAACAGCTCACTGCCTGCGTGAGTGTGAAGATTCGTTATTCGGACTTTGAAACACATACTACACAGCAGCGGATCCCTTACACCTCCACAGATCATACTTTGATCTCCGTAGTGAAGGCACTTTTCAAAAAGCTTTACAACCGGCGCATGCTCATCCGTCTGATCGGAGTGCGATTCAGCAGCTTGGTACATGGCAACTATCAGATCAACCTCTTCGAAGATTCCGAAGAACAAATCCGGCTCTATCAAGCCCTCGACAGACTCAATGTCAAATACGGAGATAAAACCGTCTGCCGCGCTATCGGTATGCAAGTCGGCAGACGTAGATTCAATCCCTTCAGTGGCGTAGAGATCTAGGCCTATTTCTTTACTGTCAAAAAATCCATGTAATTATCAGGAGACACTTTCTCATAAACAGTATTAGGATAAGCCTCTTCAAACCCAGAAGGAAGTGAAGATTTCCTTTTGGGATTCCATTTGGCTTCAAAAGCGTGGATTACTCCTCCCCTTTCCTCTAGCCAATCCAATTCCATTCCTGTTGTCGTCCTCCAGAAATAACTATTAACCTTTATCCTGTTGTAATGTAAAAACTTCATTCGCTCACTGATGATGAAATTCTCCCAAAGTGCTCCTACATCATTCCGCAAAGACAGCGCATTAAAATTGTTGATAATAGCATTTCGAACGCCATTATCCCAAAAATAGATTTTCTTCCCCTTCTTGATTTCCCTTCGCATATTGCGACTGAAAGAATTCATCTTAAAGATCACATAGCTTTTCTCCAAAAGATCTATGTATTTTTCAGCAGTTTCCTTATCTATTCCTATCGTATTTCCCAGCTCATTGAAGGTCACTTCAGAACCTACTTGTAAAGCCAATGCGAGCAATAATTTCTGCAAAATGACAGGCTTCCTCACTTGGTCTAAAGTGAGAATATCCTTGAAGAGATAGCTACTCGTTAGTTCTTCAAGAATCTCCTCTGCTTCACTTGGTTTATTGACAACTTCAGGGTAAAAACCATAAATCAGCCTCGTATCAAGCATCCTTCTCTCCTCCCTCTGAGAGCTATGAGCTATCATTTCTCCTGTAGAAATCGGATAAAGACTCAATTCTCGCTTCCTTCCTGTGAGTGGCTCTTTGATTTCATTTGCCAACTCCAAAGCAGATGAGCCAGACGCAATCACTTGCACATCGGGCATGCCATCTGCGATCAACTTCAAGGTCAAACCAATGTTTTTGACCCGCTGAGCTTCATCGATTACCACCAGTGCATGTGATCCGATGAGTGACTTTAGTCTAGTAATCGTCACATCCTCTAAATCAGCCCTATCATCAGGGTTGTCACAATTGAGCCACAATACATCCAGCTTCTCACGCTCTACCAGCTGCCTCAATAAAGTAGTCTTACCTACCTGCCTAGGCCCCATCACCAACAATACCTTCCCTTGATTGAGTCGGTTCTTAAGCTCTCCTTCTACGATTCTCTTGATCATTTCCAATCTAATTACATGCAAAAATATGTAATTCTTCGATTATAATCGAAAATAAACATGTAATTTTTCGATTACGATCGAAAATAAACATGTAATTCTTCGGTTAGAGAAAGGAGTTGAAAAAATAAAATCAAGGACTTAAGGGGTCCTTGATTTTAAAATACACTTTCTTGATAAAAGATAGACTTACAAATCAGTTACTGAAAAACATAAGATCTGAACTATCATCTTTTTTGAGGTTGATTTCATTTGCTTTTCTTGGGAGTGTCAATTTAGATTCGATAATATTACCGGAAACTCTTCCTAAGAATTGTGACACATCAGCTTTACTCTGATTCAAATGAATCTCTAAATTGGGAATACTTTCTACAGACAAATGAGCTCCAGCATCTCCTCGCAAATCTAAAAACGATATACCATGTTCCCTTCTAAGCTTAAAAGAAGAATTGGAGGCTATTACTTTTAAGCTATCATAATTAAGCGCATTTTGGGTCCCAAACTCAGTGACATCATTTAAAATCAGAGTTTTAATATTCTGCCCAATATAAAGTGTGAACGATCCGTTTTCTTTCATTTTAGCCTCTCTTACAAACAAAGTATCTTCTTTAACCTCAATAAAATATGGGCTATTACCGTCAGAAGTATTTTCATCCCTTCCTTTATAGGAGAATTGTTTATACTCAATTCTGCTCATACCCTCCCTATTAAGCATCAAAATCCCTGAATTTTGAATTGACACTACCGAAAATTCACCTTCAATAGGCATTGAATCAACTAAATCTTCCTCTAACAGAAAAGTCTCTCTTGACAGTAAATCTTCTTTTCCCGAATAATGAACAGATGCAAACATAGCCCCAACCACGGACACCCACGCAAATCCCAAAAAAGAGAATAATAACTTATTACTTGTTTTCATTTTGATTTTCATTAAGTTGATCAAATAGCTTTTTAAAATCAGCAGGAACCATTTTCAAGACTTTTGCTTGATGCACCAGCTTGGGGAGTTCTTCTAGAAGAAAGAATTTTTTCTCATCCTGAATCAAACGCTCTCTCGCATGATCCGAGACAAAAAAGCCTATTCCCCGTTTGTTATCCACTATCCCTTCATTTTCCATCAAGGCATAGCTCCGCATAACCGTATTCCGATTCACTTCCAAGTCTACTGCCAGCTCTCTGACAGAAGGGATCTTGTCTCCTGGAAGTAATTTCCCTGTGAGAATCTGATCGACCAGCCGGTCTCTTATTTGGATAAATATGGTTTTACCATCGCTAAATTCCATATCAGACCTCCCTTTCTTTTAGCTTGTGATATGAAATAATATAACTTAGCACAGCACCCATGTAAAATAAAACTAGCAAGACATAAATCATTAGTGGTGCTTCATTTCCAAAAACTTTGATATCCCATTTGCTATCAAGAAAATAACCAATATTCTTATATCCATCATTAAATAAATTAGATATTATAAATGGAGACAAAGCCGTCACCACGCTGAATACAATCATAAAAAGAGGAAGCATCACAATATTCCACTTTCCATAATATTGACTCCCAGCAAATAGCGCTGAAGGGATAAATAATATTAAACTCAAAATAAAGATATAATATAGCCAGTCTGCACTTTGCTTAATTGGTATTAAAACATCAAAATCTATAATATCAATATTAGTTATCCCCCCTGTAAATGGTATCAAAAACTCCAATGCTATCCATCTGGCAAGGATGGCACTTAAAGCAAAAATTATAGGCATAACCAAAAAAGCCAATGTAAATTTCACTATAAACTGAGAGAATAGCTTCTCCGACGGTAAAGCTGGTAAAAGGAGATATCGCTCAGCAGAAGCCTTGGATCTGAGATCAATAAAACTTTGCCCTACAACAAAAAGTAAAATTGCTATTACATAAAAAAAGTACGCTCTGTTATAAAAATTATTCTTCATCCCATACTGGACCATATCTATCTTAAAGTAGGATAAGCTATAAGTCAAATAGGAAGTAACTAACACAAAAGCTCCAATCAAAATCATCAGATAATACCTCCTATGCATCAAAAACTCAAACTTAATCAACTTCAAAATTCTGGAAATGGATAAACTATTCATGATGTTACTTGATTTTGAGTGGATAAAAATTCTCCTGTAAGTTTTCCTGCAATCACTGCATTGAATAACAATTCCAAATCTGGACTTCCACCTAGATCTCCGACACTTTCAAATTGTCTAGCGATATATTGTGCACCGAGTAAGTGAGATTCTACATAAATCGCTCCCTCTGGCGCTTTGGCTGCTTGGGAGAAAACGAATTCATTTTCTAGTTCCGCCAGATCTGCATGCAGCTTAATCATACCTTCATCCAAGACTATCACCTGATCCACCAGATTTTCAATATCCTTCACTTGATGGGTAGAGATCACCATCGTCTGATCTTCTTGCAAACTCCCCGAAAGTACTTTCCTAAATGTACTTTTGGATGGAATATCCAAGCCATTTGTGGGCTCGTCAAACAGCATCAACTTGGCTCCTGTACTTAGACCAATAGCGATCTGGAGCTTTTTCTGCTGACCAAATGAAAGATTTGATATCCTCTGATCACCGACAATCTTAAACTCCACTAGTAGATTTTCGAGTTTATCTAAATCAAACCCTTCATAAAAATCTTTATAAACACCAACATACTCTTTTACGCTTAGGAATTCTGGGACAGAAACTTTTTCTGGCACAAAGATCATCTGGTTCAAAAATGGAACTGCTCTATCGAATGTAGGATAGATTCCAAAATTCACTTCACCAGAAACAGGCTTGAGCAAGCCAGCCATTAATCGCATTAAGGTAGACTTCCCAGCACCATTCATGCCTAGGAGGCCTATCACCTTACCCTCTTCCAATTGCAAATTCAAGCCTTCACAAAGACTCGGCTTTTTGGGATAAGAAAAATTGAGTTCTTTAATTGAAATCATTTCGAATTGTTTTACTGTCATAGTATATTATGACACTAACATAGGCGATTAAATTTATAAGTCAAAATATTTTTACTTTTTATTTCTGCATAGCCTAAAAGATTTCTCAACCTCACATTGAACATTAAAGAAAAATATCAGGTTAGGAATTAGCTAATTATTATTTATTCAAAGGCAGACTTAAAATTTAGCAAGGGTTTTTAAGTCGAAAGCCGAACTCCAACATGTCAAAATTATCTTCTGAAGAAAAGTTTGTAGATGTCTCCGACTACGGAAGACCATTCGCTAGAGCTTTTGTCAATCAAATACAGCATACCCGTATCACGCCAGTTCAAGTAACCTACCTATTTGGAATCAGTGGTTTGATAGCAGTTTATTGCATATTGAGTGGTTATTATTATGCCGCGGGAATATTCTTAATCATCAAGTCAATATTAGATGCAGCAGATGGAGAATTGGCGAGAACAAAAAATCGCCCATCATACACTGGTCGCTATTTAGACTCTATATTCGACATTTTTCTCAACTTTCTTTTTCTTGGGGCAGTTTGGCATGTCACCACGTCCTCCTTTTGGCTTATGCTATTAGCTTTTATTAGCATCCAAGTGCAAGGAACCTTATACAATTATTATTACGTCATCCTAAGACACAACACTGATGGAGGAGAACGTACTAGTAAAATCATTGAAAACGAGCGCCCAAAGGCTTTCCCTACAGAAAGTCAAAGCACGGTTGATTTCCTCTTTGACACTTACAGTATGCTTTACGGGGTATTTGACAAACTGATTTTCAAGCTTGACAAAAATGCTAACGATGCGCCAGTATTTCCAAAATGGTTTATGTCGATGATTTCAATTTATGGGCTTGGCTTCCAGCTACTTCTGATTTCGGTACTATTATCTACAGGACTTGTAGAATATATCATCCCATTTTTTATTGGGTATAATGTGTTCTTGATAGTGTTTATCGGGATTAGGAAGGTATTCTTAAAATAAAAAAGGGCAACAAAATTTTTGTTGCCCTTTTTTAATTTTCAATTTGCTTAATAGATTACTCTATAACCCTTGTCCTCACTCGCATAGACACAATCTCCTGACCATTGTCAAGGGTCACTAAAAACAAGAAGGCTAATTCATCACCTGGAACAACAGAAGTAACTTCACCATCACTATTCGTCCTTACTTTTTCTTCAAATTCATTTATCGATGTTGTAAAAACAGCGGTCGTAGCTCCAACTTGTATCGGAGCATCCAAATAACTTTCATTTGAATTCAACTGCCCCACATTGATATCGGATGCACCACCTATAGCCTTCGTGATTTCCGCAATTGTTCGTCCAGAGGCTTCTGGAATTTGCATTTCATATCTAATCTCCCCACTTCCCGAAATTGACACTTCTATATATGGATCAAATCCGAAAGTAGTCGCATTTGGGAAAGTTAATGGAACCTCAGCAACATTGTCACTATTCAGCTCACCGAAATCTTGCTCACAAGATGTTGCAAACCATGCGAACACCATCAACACAATATAACTTTTTATCTTTTTCATAATCTTTAGCTTATTCATTCCACCAAACAGGTACGTTAGAGAAAATATTATTAGGGAAATTAGGATTTCTTGCCACCTCTTGAGATACATACTGTGCTCTCAAAGGACGCTGATTCGGATCTATACCTCCTGCGTTTTGATGTGGTGCAAGCGTAGGATAACCCGTTCTTCTCCAGTCTGTCCATTGCTCAATACCATTACCTGTCCATGCGATATATTTTTGAGTGAGAATTTTTTCCAAATCTGACTCAACATTACCGGTTAGATTTACTTCATCCGAATTATCAGCAAAATATTGGTCGATTTGTGTCGCAGTCAATCCTGCCAAAGACATAGAGGCTCTAATTCCTTCTTGATAAAATGCATTGGCATCTCCTGCGATTCCCAATCTCACTACTGCTTCTGCCATGATAAATGCTCTCTGAAAATTAGTGAGTAATCTGACTGGCCCCGCTCCATTACCTGTCACATAGGTATTGAATCTAGACCAGGAAGTCTGCGGAAGTGGTCTCTGACCTGCAAATCCATTATCTATAGTAACAAACTCTCCTGTAGGCGCTGTAACAAAAATCGGTAACCTTGGGTCATTTTTGCTTTGAAGCAAATTCACGAATCGCGTACTAATAATCAAGTCTGCTGCAAATGTGGATATATTGGTCCATTCGTGAACTGGTGCATAACTCCCTTGAGAAGTACCAAAATTGATGTTCAGGTCTTCGTCGTTACTTGAAATGTAGTCATTTTGCAAAACTTCATTGATGATAGTCGTTGCCAAGGCTGGTTCTCTCACTGAAATGGTATTTGCCATTTTCAACATCAAAGTGTATCCAGCTTTTTTCCATCTGAGCAAATCGCCTCCATATGCCACATCATCTTGACTTGGAACAGCTGTAGATTCAGCATCAAGATCTGCAATGCCTTCTCTCACTAAATCAAAAAGACTCTGTATTTGATCTGTACCTTTATAGATATCTTCTTGGCTATCAAGCTCTGGCTGGGTATTTTCTAATCCTTGCAAAGCTTGAGAATAAGGAATATCACCCCAAGTATCTGTAGCCAATGCAAAAGCATATGCTTTCATGATTTTCCCTATACCTGAGTACGCACTTGCTCCAATTGCATCCGCAGATTTGATCATTTCTTGAAATGAAATCAATGCCCCGCCATACAACTCAAACCTCCACTGATTTCCAAAATCATCACCATCGATATCATAGATATCATAGGCTGCTGGAGAACCACCTGCTCCTGCTGTCACAGAAATCACTGTAGAACCGAATCTATTGAGCTCGTTGTTGTTAGCGAAAGCGGTACCAGTCAATCCAGTTGGTAAAAGCAAATCTGGAGTAACTGATTCAGGATTATTTGGATTTTCATTTACATCCAAAAAGTCCTGACATGAAGATGCAGTAAAAACCACTGCTACTGCTAATAATATTTTATTTAATGTTTTCATCTTCGTCATATTAAAGTGTGAATCTGATATTTACACCATAGTTCCTAGTATTGGGCACACCATTCAAGTCTAGACCTTGGATGTTACCCGCTCCTTGCGTATTTAGCTCTGGATCACCAGGGAAGCCTGGAGCAAAGAACCATAGGTTTCGACCACTGAAACCGATACTAGCTTCTCCAAATGGAGTTCTTTCAAGGAATCTTCTAGGAAGATTATAAGCCAAACTCACTTCCCTTAGCCTATAAACTGTGGCATCATATACACCACTTTCAGATATCAAGCCACCCAGTCCTGCCCAATACGTTTGAGCGGGCACTTGAATATTATTTGGCACATATTGCCCATCTCCAACTTCTATCACACCAGGTAGTACTCTTGGCAAATCTCTGTCTACTCCAGTCATTGCTAGTGTACCACCATTTCTCTGATCTACCATACCAAATGAATAGATATCACCTCCCTGACGTGTATCCACTAAGACACTCATCATCCAGTTTTTATATCTAAATGTATTCATCAGGCCAGCTAACCAATCAGGCTGAGGATTAGCGATCACTTGTCCTGCTATTCCAGGTAGATAGCCACCAGTAAGTGGGTTAATTAATAATTCACCCGCTGCATTTCTTTGCATGGCATTACCCACGATCACGCCATAAGGTTGCCCCACTACAATAGATGGCGTCAAACCAATGAATCCATTACCTGGGATACCTGACTGATCGACTCCTGGTGCAATTTCTCTTACCTCATTCCTTATTCTGGTGAAGTTCAATCCCATATCCCAGGAAAAATTACCAGCTTCCAAAATTGTTGCATTCAATTCTAATTCTATACCCTGATTGACCATCTCACCAACGTTTGCAGTTTGTACATCAAATCCAGAAGCATTGGAAACAGCTACATCGAAAATCTGATTGGTAGACCTCGTAAAAAAATATGCTGCATCAATAGAAAGCCTATTGTTGAATAAACCAATATTACCACCTACCTCGTAGCTGGTGACAAATTCAGGTGTCAACTGGTCAGAACCCAATATAGCACCTGGTGAGAAACCTGGAATATTTGCTCCACCAACACCAATTGGAAATTGAACAGAAGCCACATTGTTACCAAAACCAGCAATACCAAAAAATGTATTCAATCGATACGGATCAGCATCTCTACCCACTGTCGCAGCACTAGCCCTTAGCTTTGCATAAGAAAGCACATCTGATTCAATATTGAATGCATCTGTCAACACAAAACTCGTGGCAATAGAAGGATAGAAATATGCATTGTTTCCAGCTGGCAAAGTCGAAGACTGATCGACTCTTCCTGAAAGCTCTAGAAACAAGTAATTATTATAATCCAAAGAAAGCTGAGCATAATAACCAAGTAGCCTTCTTACATTAGAAAATTCGCCTGAACCTGTAAATACTGAGGCATTACTTACATTATCAAAAAAAGGCACATTCAAAGCAGAGCCTAACACACCAATGGTTTGAAGATTTCTTTGATTGATGTTTTGGCCAAGAAGTAATGAAGCACTAAGCCCTTCAGTAAAGATATTAGACTTAGAGGCTGTAATTAATAAATCTCCATTCAATTCAGATCTATAGATCATATCGTCAGCAATACTCCCAGCAGGTGTTCTAGCCGAACCAATTCTTGAAACTGCTTTACGCCTATCAGTGTAAGTATCCGCAGTAACTCTGTAAGTAATATTCAACCAATCAGATATGTCATATCCCACTTTGAAATTACCAAAAACTCTATCAACGGTACTTTCAAGAAACTCGTTTTGCGTACTCCATAGCGGGTGATTTTGAGCTGGGTTGTAGAATAAACTATTACCTAACTCATCTTGGAATGGCTCTCCCACCAAATCAAAGGATCTTGGAATCCTGGTAATCTGACCAAAAGCAGACCCCCCATTACCTGTGATGGTATTTCTTGACTCAGATTTCACATAAGTCACATTACCACTTACCTTAACTCCATTATTGAGCTTTTTATTCCCTCCTACTTGAACATTATTTCTATTGAAAAAAGATTCTGGAATAATTCCATCCTGTAACGAGGAATTCACCGAAACAATAAAGTTGTCATCTCTATTTCCTGATGCTATACTGACACCATTTTGAACGATTCTACCTCTTTGATAAAAATCTCTGACATTATTCGGAAATGCTTGATAGGGGACCGTAGTACCAAAACTTGTTTCTACAGTTTCAAATCCAGGTGTTCCGAAAGCAGGACCCCAAGAAGCAGTAGAGATATTGTTAAAATCATTTTGCGTCCCTTGTCCAAACTGGTTTTGAAAACTTGGTAAACCGTACACATTTTGAAAGTTGACTGAGGAATTTACTGTAATCTCTGTCTTATCGTTCATATTTGCTCCACTTTTAGTAGTGATGACGATCGCACCTGCGGAAGCTCTAGAACCATACAGCACGGATGCAGCTGGTCCTTTTAGTACGTTGATCGACTCAATGGACTCAGGAGCAATATCATTCAGCCTATTGGCTGGTTGCGAGCCAAAAAGTGTGTTTTGGGTATTGTCAGTATCATTATTAAAAATAATCCCATCTACCACAATCAATGGTTGATTAGACCCAGTGAAAGAAGTGATACCTCTAATATTGATATTGGTAGAAGCACCTGGGGCTCCAGATGCACCTACTATATTCACACCTGTCAACTTACCTTGCAAAGAGTTAAGTAAATTTGGCTCAGACTTTTGACTCACCAAATCTCCCTTGATAGACTGTACAGCATATCCAAGCGATCGCTCATCCCGCTCAATTCCCTGAGCTGTAACAATAAACTCACTCAAATCTTCAAGATCGGAAGCCAAATTCACATTGATTTCTGATCTTGACCCCACGCGCTCTTCACGGGTTTTGTATCCAATAAAACTAAATACAAGAACTGCCTGATCTGAGGGCACTTCTATAGTATACCTTCCGTCCAGGTCTGTGGTAGTACCCGAACTACTTCCTTTAATTAGAATATTCACTCCTGGAATACCCTCCGGTTCCTCTGTAGAGGTAACCCTTCCCGTTACTGCTTTACTCTGCGCCCACATTTCATTGGTAGCAAATACAAGCAACAGAAGCGACAATAAAACTCTCTTCATGTTATAATATTTGGTTTAATGATAAATATTAAATACTAATATTAATTGTTTTTGTTATATAATAAAAATTTAATGATTTTTTTAACCAATATTTAAAACAATTATTTATTCTAAAAAAATAAAATTTTATAGAAGATATACTAAATCATTAAATAATTATATTTTAATAAAAAACAGAATATTTATTCACATTTGCTGCTTTTATTTAAAAAATAAAATGATGTTCAAGCTAAATCAAAATAAACAACCCTTCACCCTTCAAAATTAATCTACAGTATATTTCAAAAGAATCTATTTTATATGTATATACACGTAAAATTATCTAAAGGTTTAAAAAATTTTACCTTTTTTTATCCATAAACAGATTTTATGAAATAATTACCATTAAAGATGTGATTTAAACCTGAAAATACCAGAAGAAAAAATATAAGATTTTTACTGTCTCCTACCCTCAAGAATTATGGATGTGGTCGGATAGACAATCCTAACACTACTTTCAGCCTTAAATTGATCAATAATACTTTCTGTGATCAAATGTTCAAAAAATCTCCTTTTCCTGGGATTACACAAATAGCGCAATGAAAGTTGTATTCCTCTTTCGTGAATCTTAGCATATACCGTGGGAGTATATTGGGTGAAAGAAATGAAATGCTCCTTCTGCGCTTTCTTAAGGGCTATTTGGATACTTCGATATTCTTTCTTGAATATCTCTTCAAGCATTTCAGTTAAAATCGACTTGGCTCTCTTATAATCGGAATCCAAACTGATGTTAATATGCTGCTCATTCCATATATAATCAAAACCCTGACTGTAATTGGCCTGCGGTGCCGAAAAAACCATCCCATTTGGGACGTGAATAATCCTACCTGTACTCTGCTCAGCATCCACCCAGTTACCCACTTCAAGGATACTAAACTGAAACACCCTCGTATCTACCACATCACCTTTAAACTCCCCTATCTGTACCCTGTCCCCTATATCAAAGGGCTTGCGCCAAAGAATAAATAGCCAACCAGCAATGTTGATAAAAATATCTTTTAAGGCAATCGCTATACCCGCTGATAATAATCCAAGGAAAGTCGTGATGGATTGGAAGTTACTGATCCAAATATTCCCGATTAGTAAAAATCCAATAAATACAATGATATACTGAACAGTCTTCCTCCAATGATAAAACTTTTTAAGCTCTGTCTCTTCTCTTTTTGCGCTGATAATCTTGAAAGCGAGCTTTTTAATCACCCACAAAACCACTATGATCATGATGGTCTTGTAGATGTCCCATCTCAACTCATAGGCCACTACTGTATTCAAATAATCTATCCAATGTTCCATATTTTCAAAAGTATCAAGCTTCACTTACAATTTCATCCTTTTTATCGACAGTCCAAAAGCTTTCCCTGACAATTCCCTTCATAAACTTGCAAACTGGATTTTTTATTGATTAAATTATAAACATATAAATGTTAATAAAATTAACATTTATAAAAAACCAAGATATATCGCTTCGCTTATATCACGCAGTATCTATCCAATTATTTCCCCGACCAAGGGGGAGGCATATTTCACCAAGTATATGTTTATCAATTGCCACTCTTACTACAGCTTCAAATACGGCACGCTCTCGATCGAAGAACTGGTCTCCGAGGCCAAAAGCAAAAAACTGGATGCGCTGGCCTTGACAGACATCAATTCAGTGGCCGGGGTGTTCCCGTTTATCCGGGAAGCACAGAAGAATGGCATACATCCTGTAATTGGGATTGACTTCCGCAATGGGGTAAAGCAGCAGTATATAGGACTGGCCAAAAATCAGGAAGGCTTCTACGAACTCAACCGCCACCTGTCCCATAGACGGACCAAAGGGCTGGAATTTGACACTCAAGCTCCTCCTTTTCAACATAGCTTTGTCGTATATCCATTTAGGGAAAAAGTATTCCCCCTACGGGAAAATGAATTTATCGGTATCCACCCCTATCAACTCAACCGTCTGGCCAAATCTCCTTGGTACCGGTACAAGGATAAACTGGTACTGCTACAACCTGTCAGCTTCTCTTCCAAGATTGGCTTCAATGCCCATCGCCTTCTACGGGCAGTGGATAAAAACACCCTGCTCAGCAAGCTCGAACTTGAGGAGCAAGGTGACATCAGTGATCAGCTCTATTCCTATGCGGATATGGTAGCCCGCTGCGAAGGTCATAGCTACCTCTTGTACAATTCACAGCGCCTGCTGGAAGCTTGCCAGTTTTCCTTCTACTTCCAGGCAGTCAAAAACAAGCGGGACATCTTAGGCTCAGACTGGGAGGATTTTGACTACCTAAGACAGGAAACTTTCAAAGGTGCCATCAATCGCTATCCAGATCTCACGCAGAAAATCAGCACACGGCTGGAAAAGGAACTGGAGCTTATCCAACAGAAGGGCTTTGTATCCTACTTTCTGATCAATTATGATATTGTCAGCTTTGCCCGGCAACGTAACTACTACCATGTAGGCCGTGGCAGTGGTGCCAATAGCATCGTGGCTTACTGCCTGGGTATCACAGACGTGGACCCCATTGAGCTGGATTTGTATTTTGAGCGCTTTATCAACCTGTATCGGGAAAATCCGCCAGACTTCGATATCGACTTCAGCTGGACAGATCGGGATGAAGTAACGAAGTACATTTTTGAAAAATACAACAAGGAAGGGCAAGAGCATGTGGCCCTGCTAGGCTCTTACAGTACCTTCCAGGCCAATTCTATGTTGCGGGAACTGGGAAAAGTGTTTGGCTTGCCCAAAACTGAGATCGAATCGCTGATCTACCATGCCGACAAGCCCAACCATATTCCCGACCAATACGGAAAGCTGATTCTGAAGTACAGCCAGGTGCTGCACGGGATGCCCTCACACCTGACCATCCATGCCTGCGGGATATTGATTTCCCACAAACCCATTCATTACTACACTGCCACTGAAATGCCCCCGAAGGGATTTCCGCTGGCACATATTGATATGCATACGGCGGAGGATATCGGGCTACATAAGTTTGATATTTTATCCCAACGTGGGCTTGGACACATCAAAAGCAGCTTGGAGATCATCTATCAGAATCGAGGTGTAAAAGTAGACATCCGACAGGTGGAGCAATTCAAGAGAGACCCCAAAATCAAGGAACTGCTCCGAACAGGACACACCATTGGGGCCTTTTATGTAGAGTCTCCGGCCATGCGTATGCTACTGGCCAAGATGAAGGCTAGCGAGTATCTTGAGCTTGTTGCCGCCAGCTCTATCATCCGTCCTGGAGTAGCTCGCTCAGGAATGATGCGGGAATACATCCTGAGGCATGTGAATGAAGAGCGGCGCAAGCAAGCCCATCCCGTGATGATGGACATCATGCCCGAGACCTATGGCATCATGGTCTATCAGGAGGACGTGATTAAGGTGGCGCATTACTTTGCCCAACTCAGCTTATCGGAAGCGGATATTCTGCGACGGGGCATGAGCGGGAAGTCCCGCTCCAAAGATGAATTCCAGCGGGTAAAAGATCAGTTTTTTCTGAATTGTGAAAAATTGGGAAGAGACCCGAAAATCACCAAAGAAGTCTGGCATCAGATTGAGAGTTTTGCGGGCTATTCTTTTGCTAAGGGACATTCTGCATCCTTTGCAGTGGAGAGTTATCAGAGTCTGTACCTGAAAGCCTATTTTCCGCTGGAGTTTATGGTGGGGGTGATCAATAACTTCGGGGGGTTTTATCATACGGAATTCTACATCCACGAACTCCGCATGAACGGGGCAGATATCCAGGCTCCACATATCAATGAGAGCGATTATCTTACGAATATCAAAGGGAAAACTGTATACCTTGGTTTTGTTCATCTGAAATATCTGGAAAAAGCCAGCATTGAAAAAATACTCAGCGAGCGGAGAACCAATGGTTTGTTTGCGGGCTTGTCAGACTTTATTGCTAGGGTAGACATCAGCTTGGAGCAAGCCCTGATTCTGATCCGCATTGGTTGTTTTCGCTTTACGGGCAAGAGCAAGCAGGAACTGCTTTGGCAGGCACACTTTATCCTGAACAAGCGTAAGACGGTGGCTACGGGCAACGAGCTCTTTCGGCAAACGGGATTCCGGGAATTGCAGGTTCCTGAGCTTGAGGAGGCTGACCTGAGGCAAGAGATCGTTGATCAGATCGATATCCTGGAGTTTCCTCTGGACTCTCCTTTTCACCTGGTCAAAGATCAGACGGTACTTAGTATCAAAGCTAGGGATTTGAAGCAGTACTTGGGCAAACAAGTACAGATTATCGGTTATCTCGTCACGATCAAATACACCCGTACAGTGAAGGGCGATGTGATGAACTTCGGCACCTTTGTCGACCGGGAGGGAGACTGGATAGACACCGTACATTTCCCTCCTGTGGTCAAAAAACACCCTTTTAAGGGCCGTGGTATCTACCTGATCCGAGGCAAGGTGACGCAGGAATTTGATTTTTATAGCATTGAGGTGGAGTGTTGCGAAAGGATGGCGTATTGGAATGCGGGTGATTGAGGATGGTTCAAGTCTTATGACTTGGACCAGAAGCACCACAGTCTTCAGACCGTGAAAATGCAGTCTGAAGACTGCAAGAACCTAGGTCCAAGACTAAGTCTTGAACCAAAAGGGTAAATAATCAACCACTCTTGTAGCACTTATACTTTAACTTACGTACAGTCAAATATGAAAGCTTATGCACCGTCTTTTCTGTTTTTCATTTTATTGCTTCTGGGAGCTTGTGTAGAAAACAATGATCCGGTCCAAGAAGGAGAAGCCGAGGTGGTCATTCAAACTGCCACCAGAGGTAGTCATCAGTTTTTAATTAGATTTGAAGGAGATCTTTTCTACCCGACCAATCTACCGGAATCATTTCAAGTGCTTGTTCAAGACCCCATTCCTGTATATATCATATTCAATAAGACAGGTGCGGAAGTAACAATTTTCAAACCCGCACCGAATGATGTACCAATTTTTGACAGGTTAATCCCAGAAATAAGAATTGTTGACATTAGACGCAGAGACTGAGAATTAGAGTCTTTCATTTCTGTTTCAAAACGAGTAAATTTATTTTATGGAAAAGGATGATTTAAAAGACAGGGTAGAAGAGCCAGCCTCGGCGTATGGCCACTATACCTATGCGGATTACCTGACTTGGCAGATGGATGAAATGGTCGAGTTGATCAAAGGTAAGGTTTTCAAACAGGCAGCAGCTCCTAGAAGAATTCATCAAGATGTTTCTGGGAAAATTTTTAATATGCTTTACAACTTTCTGGAAAGGCAACCTTGTAAAATTTATGCTGCTCCTTTCGATGTAAGGCTCCCTGTCAAGTCAAAAAAACACGAGGACATTGATACGGTTGTTCAGCCAGATATCTGCGTGGTATGTGATCCTGATAAATTAGATGAACTAGGATGTATCGGCGCACCCGACCTAGTCGTAGAGATCCTATCCCCAGGAAACAATAAAAAAGAACTTCAAAATAAATATGAAGTGTACGAAGAATCAGGCGTGAAAGAATACTGGGTAATTCATCCCAATGAATGTACTTTGTTGATCTACACCTTGGTCAATGAAAAGTATATAGCTTCACGATTATTTACCATAGGCGACATAGTAAAGTCCAATGCTGTAGCTGGTTTTGAACTTGATCTGACCGAAGTATTCGAGAATTTACAACATTAGCACTGAAGGAAATATACCAGCCGCTTACTCCACCAAATTTTTATAAATCTTCCCATCCTTCATAATTACCACAAACTTCTCGGCAGGATTGGCAATCAATGAAAGGTCAGCCAAAGGGTTACCATCCACTAAAATCAAATCTGCCAAGGCTCCTTCTTCCACCACGCCCAATCTGCCAGGATAGGGACTTCTCAGCCCAGAAAGCTGTAGCAACTCAGCATTGTCAGCTGTGACCATCTTGAGAATTTCGGCATTACTGAACCACTGCTGAAGGCGTAGGATATAGGAATTCTGCTGTTCGTTCAGCTCTGGTTCGAACAAAAAATCTGTTCCCCAAGCGATCTTCAACTTCATCTTTTTGGCCATAGGCCAAAGTTGCGCTTGGCCCTCAATCACAGGCTTACGTTTTTCGACTCTTTGTGGATCCATATCAGGAGTGCTCTCCACAAGGTTTTGTGTACTCAACCACACCCCTTTTCTCTTCATCAATCTCAAAGTCTTCTGATCCAGCATCTGCCCATGTTCCACGCATTTGACACCTGCCTTGATAGCCCTCTGCACGGCTCTAGGAGTATAGGCATGCACCATTACATAGGTACCCCAATCCTCCGCCGCTTCGACAGCAGCCCGCATTTCATCAAAAGTATATTGGGTCACATCCACAGGGTCATAAGCAGAGGAAGTGCCTCCTCCTGCCATCAACTTGATCTGACTGGCACCAAAGCGCAAGTTTTCTCTTGTGGCAGTCAAAACTTCATCTCGTCCATCTGCAATAAAAGTAGCATTGAAACGCTCTGCTCTTGAAGGCTCACCGAAGAACCTTCTAGACTTCTCGTCAGGCGTTCTGAAGTCTCCATGTCCGGCTGTCTGCGAAATCGTAGCTCCCGATGGCCAAATTCTTGGGCCTGTCAGTTTGCCTGCATCTATCCCCATTTTCAAAGGAAAAATAGGACCGCCCGCATCCCTTACAGAGGTAAAGCCTCGCATCAGCATCCTTTCCGCATTACCACCTACCTTCTCCATGATCACTCCCTCAGAAAGCATGGGCGACATCATTTCCCGCATGGTCAGTGCTCCAAATGCCATGTGGACATGCACATCTATCAGGCCTGGCATAAGTGTTTTTCCAACTCCATCGATTCTCAGCACATCATCTGTTGCTACAGCTACCTGACTAATTGATTTGATTAAACCATTTTCAACCATAACTGTCCTTGGCTCTGTCAATGTCAAGGTTTTCGAATCGAAGATTCTCACATTTTCAAAAATGACTGAATTGTAGGTATGCTCTTGAGCAAATGAAACAATTGGAATCAAACAAACCTGAACCCAAAGCAAATAGTAAAATTTCAGCATATTATTGTTTTTTACTTACACAGAATTAAATATAGGCTTTTTAAAGTATCGTAACCTTCAATCCTGAATAATTTTTACTAATCAAAATAAAGGTGATTTCAAATTTCACCCAAATGGGTGATCATTTCGGATACAATTCTGAGCAATTTTATGCAGAACCAAAACCTCAACATTATGAAAAATTTAAAATCAAAAATCAGACTTGCGACATTCTTAATTGGCATATCGGTATTACTGTTTGCCCAATGTACCATGGACGGTATTGAGCCTATTGACAACAAACTTGCTGTAATTGATGAAATCATCAATACTGAATCAAGTCAGGAAAATCTTAGAAGATCGGATCAAAATCAACTTTTAGCCGAAATGAGACGTCTTACTGCCAAGTACCAAAGACTTGAAATAGCAGAAGCCGATGGCTATATATTAGACAGAGAACATTGCGTAGCCCATCCTGAACTAGGGGGTATGGGACATCATGCTCCTAATTTCGGGATTGTAGATGGCGAGTATGATGTGTTCCAACCTGAAGTCTTGGTGTATGAACCGATGGAAAACGGGAAAATGAAATTGGTAGCAATAGAATATGTCATCATGGCTGACCTCTGGTCTCAAGAAACACCTCCAATGTTTGGTGAAGTAGAATTTGATTTTGTACCTGCTAATCCTATGGGATTGCCTTTTGATAATTACCAGCTGCATGTTTGGATTTGGAAACATAATCCAAGTGGGATGTATGCTCCCTTCAACCCAACTGTCAGTTGCCTATAAAACTATACAAGGAGGCTCGGCATGCTGCCGCGTCTCCTTATTCTTTGACCATTTAAATTTACTTTTATACCCCCCAAGAAAAGATAAACAATTTATTATCAACCCTATAAATACCAAAACCTAAATTAAAATTATCATTTTCATCTACCTAATAATCAATTTTGAATATACATAAACGCTTCTCATTCTTTTTATTCATATTTTTCAGTATTTAATTTTGTTATTCATCTTTTAATTTATAATTTTCAACACTTTCGAGTAAGATTTGCCAACAATAAGTAATAAAATAACGCTAAAATCTAACTCGAGATAAGGCAAACTATCACCCGCTGAAAACCCAGAAAGTTATGAATTTAGGAATTATAGGAGGAACAAAATTGGCATGTACTTTAGGCAATAAATACCTATCTACAGGAGCCAAGGTAGTCTTTGGAGTCCGACAAGGATTCGAAGCTAAAGATGTAGAATGGAAAATCCTAAACATGTACTTGGACAAAGTATTTGGATACAAAGAGGCTATTGATCAATCTGATATAGTTTTAATCTGTTGTGACAATGAGAATCTTGTAAGCGTATGTGAAGTATTGAAAAAAATCGACCTGACAGATAAGATTTTAATCGATTGTACAAACAGTGCGTTTAATAAGTATTTCTATTGTAACACTACATTTATCCAAGAAAGTATTGGTGATGAAACACCCATATACAAAGCCTTCAACAACCTAGGTTTAGATTATCCAAAATCTGACCCTATGGGTATGATCAAAGAAACTTACTATTGCGGAGAGGATGGTTTAGTGAAATGCAAGGTCAAAAAATTGATAGAATTAATAGGTTTTAGGGCTATAGATGCCGGAAAAACAGAAAGTGCCCTGCTTTTGGAGGCCTTTTACCACCTTAGAAAAGAAATTGCCTGCAACAAAAGAGAACAAACCGACTATCACTTCAAACTCATATCTGTTTAATTTAGGATTTACTATTTGATCAAAAGGCCGAAGCTAGTTTGTTTCGGCCTTTTTATTCTACAGTTTTTCTACTCTCCATGATTCGAAAAAACAGAATATGAGCCATGCGCTGTGCATGGACTTTGGCATACGCTGCTGCTTCACCCTCAAAATTTTGCTCCACTGTCTCAAACCAAAGTCCCAACCAACTCAGAAAATGTTGCTCTTCTAAGTGATGATTGACTCGTCTATCAACTTCTTTATGAACGGGAACAGGGCTGAATTTACCTGCACCAGGGCCAGTCTGAAGCAGGATCATCTCCCAAAAATCAGTCAATCGCTCTAAATGCTCCTCCCAATCTTCTACAATACCATTAAAAATAGGACCCAAATCTGCGTGCAACCTGACCTTCGTATAAAAGCTTCTAATTAATGTAGCAACTTGCTTTCTATTCTTTATCTCCTTCTTTTCACTTATCATCTTTGAGAATTTTTTGTAGAACATGTAGACTCCCATCAATCCCATCAGGAATAGGTAAACTCAAAATACTCGCAATCAAAGGGTAAACATGAATATTTTGAAAAGGCTCAATGACCAAACTTGATTTGATTCTTGGTCCACGTGCATAGAAAATAGCTCCCATTTCTCTGTATTCAGGACTGAAACCATGCTCACCAAACACATCCGTCTTCAGAAGTCCCGACCTATTTTGATATTTGATCATGTCAGGCGTCGTGGCTAGATAGAAACCCAAATCAGGCATTATCAAAATATCACCCAGTCGATCTGCATAGGTGTCAACATTTTTGTAATACTTTTTATCCTGAACCATCACCATCTGAAAAGGTCCTTCCCTTTTAGATAATTTGATCATTACCTCTTCCTTTTCCAAGGGGTTTTCTAGATAAAGATGCGCCATAGCGCCATTGTTAACCACCCTTGCTGCAATGCCATCTGTGATCAAGTCCAAATTCAGTAGATTTTGTTTTGGTACATTGACCATACCATGATCTGATACAATAAACACATTGATATCTAAATCGAAACTTTTTAAGCCTTCGAAAAGTGCTCCGAGCTCTCTGTCCAGTTTTTCTAATTTCTGAGCAAGTTGTTGATCATTATCAGGCCCATATGCATGACCAATATCATCCATGTCTGAAAAATACAAGGTAATCATTCTTGGTCGCTCCTCTTCGGGTAATTCGAGCCATTCAAATACTTTTGTCACTCTAGTCAAATTTGTGATGGCTGCGTCATAATTATGATAATAGCTTGGTCTGACTCCTTGGACATCTGCTTCCGAGCCAACAAAAAAATAACTGGCTGCTTTGATTCCATGCTGTTCTGCCAAAACCCATAATGGCGTGCCACCATACCAGTAACCATCCTCCACGATATCTCTATCCCTAATGCTGTATATTTTATCCTTTTTTGAATCATAAAAGGCATTGTTGACCAAGCCGTGATTTTCTGGTTTCATCCCCGTAGCAATGCTGTAATGATTGGGGAAAGTTTTGGTGGGAAATGAAGGAATCATTGCTTCTGCCGCCGTCCCTTCCTTGATAAACTTCAAAAGATTCTCTGGCTGGAATCGCTCCGTATAATCATACCTATAACCATCCAATGATATCAATATCACATACTGCTCTCGCTCTTGTCCATGGGAAATCGAGACGACAAAAATCCATAAAAACAGACACCAAAACCACCTTAATTTCATCATGATTGACTTTTTTCTTTGATTGATCAAAGGTACAGTTTGATATTGGGCTTGCCAATCCTTTTGTATAAAATCCAAATTTGACCTCTCAAAACATCCTTTGACTAGGTGTTTAAAATTCTTTTATCTTTGTAGACATAACCCAAATGTCAACTTATGTGAAATCAAGCAGATCTAAAGCATTCAGACATTATCTCCGGTCTTACGCTTCTAATTTCAATGCAAATTTCCATACCCTGTCCATACCTGGATACCTGGCGGGATGAATCAACAAATTTATAAACAGATGAAAAAAACAATCCTTGCACTTGCCGCTTCGGCCACCATGCTCTATTCATGTGGCTCTTCAGATGAAAATACAACAACTATGAATCCATTCTTTGAGGCTTACCAAACGCCTTTCGAAGTTCCTCCTTTTGACAAAATCAAAAATGAACACTTTGCACCCGCTTTGAGAGAAGGAATCAAACAGCACCAAGCTGAGATTGATGCCATCGTCAACAATGCTGATAACCCAACTTTCGAAAACACCATCGAAGCCATGGAGTATGCTGGCGAACTGCTTGGCAAGGTTTCGAGAGTTTTCGGCAACCTAAATTCTGCCAATACAAACGATGAACTACAAGCAATCGCTAAGGAAATGGCTCCAGAACTTTCTGCGCACAGTGACAACATCTCTTTGAATGAAAAATTATTCGAAAGAGTAAAAGCTGTATGGGACAGTAAAGAGGAACTTGATCTCAATGCAGAACAACAAATGCTCTTAGAAAAAACCTACAAATCATTTGTGAGAAACGGGGCCAACCTCAATGAAGCTGACAAAGCTAAGCTTAGGGAAATCAACAGCAGGCTTTCCTCTCTCACACTGCAGTTTGGACAGAATCTATTAGCCGAAACCAATGCATACAAGCTTGTAATTGACAATGAAGCTGACCTTGCAGGCTTGCCTCAGGGCTTGATCGATGGAGCGGCTGAGGATGCCAAAGCCGCAGGTCATGAAGGCAAATGGGTATTCACCTTGCAAAACCCCAGCATCATGCCCTTTCTTCAATATGCCGAAAACAGAGAGCTGAGAAAGCAAATATGGGAAGCTTACAAAAACAGAGCAGACCAAGGCAATGAATATGACAATAAAGCAGGCTTGATAGAAACTGCGAACTTGAGAAGACAAAAAGCACAACTTCTTGGATACAATACACATGCCGATTATGTTTTAGAAGAATCTATGGCTAAGAATGCTGAGAATGTATACAGCCTACTAAACCAACTTTGGACGCCAGCATTGGCAAAAGCTAAAGTTGAAAGAGACGAAATGCAGGCCTTGGTAAAAGCCGAAGGACATGACTTCAGCATCGAGCCATGGGATTGGAGATACTATGAAGAAAAACTCCGTAAACAAAAGTTCGATCTTGACGAGCAAGAAATCAAACCTTACTTCTCTTTACCTAAAGTGCAAGAGGGTGTATTTATGGTAGTGAAAAACCTTTGGGGACTTACGTTTGAAGAAATCAAAGATATCCCTGTATACCATCCTGACGCCAAAGCTTATGAAGTAAAAGAAGCTGATGGTAGTCACTTGGGCGTACTATATATGGATTTTCACCCGAGAGCTTCCAAAAGAGGTGGTGCTTGGATGACTTCCTACAGATCTCAAAAAACCGAAAACGGTGAGAGAAAGGCACCAGTCATCTCTATCGTATGTAACTTCTCAAGACCAACTGCCAATGCCCCAGCTTTGCTTACTTTTGACGAGGTGACGACCTTCTTCCACGAGTTTGGTCATGCACTTCATGGCTTGCTATCCAATGTACAATACCAAAGCTTAGCTGGAACTTCTGTTCCAAGAGACTTTGTAGAGCTTCCATCTCAAATCATGGAAAACTGGGCAACTGAACCAACAGTAATGAAGCAATACGCTTTCCATTACGAAACTGGAGAAGTCATCCCAGATGAATTGATCGCAAAATTGACCAACAGTGGTACTTTCGGCCAGGGTTTTGGAACTACTGAATACTTGGCTGCTTCCTTGATGGATTTGGATTACCATACGCAGGCTCAGGACATCAGTATAGATGCCACTGCATTCGAAAAGGTATCTATGTCCAAAATCGGCTTAATCGACGAGATCATTCCAAGGTATAGAAGCCCATATTTCCAACATATCTTCGCTGGTGGATATTCTTCAGGCTATTACAGCTATATATGGTCCGGTGTATTAGATACAGATGCTTTCCAAGCTTTCAAAGAAACCGACCTTTTCAATCAAGAAAAAGCGCAGGCTTTCAGAAAGGAAATTCTCGAAAGAGGTGGAACCGATGAGCCGATGAATATGTACATCAACTTCCGAGGCGCTGAACCAAAGATCGATGCATTACTCAAGAAAAGAGGCTTAGATCAGGTATCGGTCGAAAGAACGAAATAATATTTTAATAAATAAACAAAAGTCCGTAGAGCATAGCTTTACGGACTTTTTTTATGCTCAACTAATTCATGATCAAATAATACGAGCTACCACACTTCATTTACAATCCACTACATTCTGAGGGAGAAGATTGAATTATATATTTCTTTTGTGTCACTAATTTAAAATTAATAGCATGAGAGTCCTTATTGTTGAAGATGATGAAATCATCAGGTTCATATTGTCACATCACTTCAATTCAGCGGGATTTGAGGTTACACTTGCAGAAGATGGTCAGCGTGGACTTGACTCCCTGATTGAAAACAATTTTGATACGGATCTGATCATTACAGATTTGATGATGCCTAGGTTAGATGGCTATGGATTGGCTAGAAAAGTAAGGATTGGACATGGGAAGTTTGAATTACCTATCATTGCCATCACTGCGGGCATCATTTCAAACGAAGAGAAAAACCGTACACTTTTTAACTATACGCTCCAAAAACCATTGGACATCAAAGGCCTTGTATCCCTATCAAAGTGCCTGATTGCAGAAAGCGAAAAGTTGCAAGATCACCCAGTTGCAATGTAATGCTACTGACCCTACTCCGTGAGTAGGGTCAGTTCTGCACAAAATACCATTTGTTGATCTACTGTGATACTTAGATTAGCTTGATTCTTTTTGGCATATTCAAAAGCTAAATACAAGCCAAGACCCAAACCTTGCTGCTCAAAATACCTTCTATTGATTTGAGAAAAAGCCTTTATCTCTACTTTTTGAGGGACTTCAAACAAGTTTTGCTGATTGCATACTTTGATCATTTGTTTTTTAAGCTCTATGACTACATAATCTCCTGAGTTGAATTTGAATGAATTGGTGATTAATTCTTCTGTAATAAATTCAAATTGCTTATAATCAAACCAACACCCGAAATCCAATCCAGTTATCCTATACCTGCCTTTTGATGTTGAACTGTCAAGTATCCTTATCAAAAATTCCTTTACAGAAGGCAACCAAATTCGCTCAGTCCTTACGTTTTCAATGGTCTGAAACCGTGCTAGATTTAAAAGACTGATATTTAATCTATCGCCCGCTGCAATGGCTTTATTCAAAAGTTCCATCAAATGCTCTTCACTCAACACACCCAATGAATCCTTGATAATCTGAAGCAGAGAGTTCAAACCAAATAAGGGCGTACGCAATTCATGGTACTTGACTTTCCTCTCTTCTGCCAGCACTTCCTCTACCTTGTGTTGTAGCCACATATCTCTGTTCCACTTCTTATTCAATGAAGTGTTGACTGCGTTTATCAAATCCTTTGCCTGAATAGGCTTTGTGAGGTAATCTTCCGCTCCTGTCTCCATACCTTTCCGCACATCATCTTTTTCGACTTTCGCAGTAAGAAAGAGAAAGGGCAAATTGATGTATTGATCATTTTTTCGAACTGCATTTAAAAACTCAAAGCCATCCATCACAGGCATCATTACATCTGAGATCACAATGTCTGGATTGTGATTTTCGAGAAGTTGCAAACCTACCTTTCCATTATCCGCTTCTACTACTTCAAAGTCATGAATTTCAAGGATATCTTTGATATTCTCTCTTAACTCTAGCTCATCTTCGACAAGCAATATTTTAATTTTCATAGGGTAAACTCAATGTAAATATGGATCCTTTTTCTTCTTGACTGACGAAGCTAACTTCTCCACCTAATTTGTTGATAAATTCTTTGACTATATTCAGTCCTAAACCAGTCCCTTTGATATTAGAGACATTCTTTGCTCTAAAAAATGACCCAAAGATATATTTATGATCTGCTTTTGGAATACCAATTCCAAAATCTTGAACCTTGATCAACACGTTTCCATTCAGTTTAGAAACACTTACTTTTGGATAATCAGAAGCATTGATCGAATATTTCACAGCATTATCGATCAGGTTATTGAGGATGTGAGAAAGCCAAGTAGGATCTGTATTGATGATAATCTCCTCTTCTGACAATTCAAGTTCAATCTTACTGCCCATATCTTGAAGATGATTATCCACGACAGATTTGACAAATTGATTGATTCCTACTTCTTGGTGCGTAATGACCACCTTATCTTGTGCGTTACGCTCCAAGATCAATAAATCAGAAATGACTGATGTCAATCTCTTAATTTGTGCATTAATCCTTCCTATATGTGTTTTGGACTTTTCCTTGAGCATACCATCGTCCACCCTTTCCAAAATCATCCCAAGTAATTCTGTACTACTCATGATGGTAGCCAAAGGCGTGCGAAATTCATGGGAGGTCATCGATATAAATCTAGACTTGAGTTGATTCAACTCTTTTTCACGCATCAAGGATTCCTTGAGCTCTTCTAGCATTTTTTCACGTTCTGTTACATCCCTTGAAGTCGCCAAAAGAGAATGTACAACACCATGCTCGTCTCTCAATGGCTTCATCAAAATCTCCAAATAAACTGTAGATTTATTGTACTTATGCTGATGAGGGACTACCAACTTAATCTGATCATCCAAATCACTCGCAACAAGATCTCCTGGAACACCAAAAGCTTGCTCAGGCGTCCTTCCAATAAGTTCCTCAGGACTATAACCAAGGACTTTCTCGATGGAAGGAGAAATGTATTTGAAAGTCAAATCAACATCATGCAGGGCAATAATATCACCTGTATTCTGAGATACTAGTTTATAATTTTCATCTGCTTTTTGTCTTAAAAGATCTGACTCTTTCTTCAACCGATTAATTCTAATTGCTTTGATCAAATTTGCATAACCTGAAATCAAAGGCTGCAGAAACTCTACATCCTCCATGGTGTAGTCTGTATCCTTATTGGCAAAGCCCATCAAGCCAAGAAACTCTTCACCTTTGTACACGGGAATTCCCAAATATCTGTACAACGGAGGGTGACCATTAGGCGTCCCTCCTGCCCTTGGATCCTTAGAAACAGCATTAGAAATCACTAATTCTCCTGACTTCAAACTCTCACCAAATAGGGTGTCGAGATTTCTGAATTCTATTCCTACTCGGAAATTTTGCTCATAAAATTTATTTGTCTCTTTTGACCAAGCAATGTTAGATATTGTATGGCTTTTCAAGTACGGAGCTCCATCTGGATCATATAGAACCTCGCCAATAAAACCAAATTTACTTCCAGTAATATTGAGTATTTTGATCAAAAGTGTATCCAAGGGACTCTGAAAATCTTCTTCTAGGTAAAAGCTGAGTTGAGTATCATTGACTGCCTGAAGCAATTCATTTAACCTCTGAAGATCAACCTCTTTCTCTTGAAGTGCTGCTTGGATGGATTTTTCTTGGTTAATGTTGACCAAAGTTCCAGACAAGGATGTTGGAGTACCAATCTGGTCAAGAATGATGCGAGCTTGTGCCTTGATCCAAACCAATGCACCAGATTTAGTAACTAACTGAAATTCGGTCTTTGCTTCTTCCAATGCGCCATTAACCAACTCCTGAAACAAGACATACATCTGTTCATGAAAAGATGGCTCTAAGTAACTAAACGCATTTTTACCAATACTTTCTTCTATGGTGTATCCTGAAATAGACTCCCAAGCTTGATTCAAAAATGTCCAATTACCTTCAATATCAACCTTGAAAATCACATCCTTGACCCCGTGAACCAAGTTGAGATAGCTTTTCCTACTTTTAACCAAGTTCTTTTTTTGCTTCTTGGACAGGATGGTAGTACCCAAAGTTGAGGCCAATGCATGAAGTGCCAACTCCTGCTGGGTTGTAAATAATTTTTCTTCCTTACAATTATCAAAACCTATATAACCCCAAAAATCACCGCCAGAAAAAATCGGAACAAAGAGATAGGATAAAATACCTTGTTCGACCATGGCATCATAGAAATCTCCATTTTGAGTGTTTTTAACCAATTCATTGATAACCTTATTTTGTCGAAGCACTGATTCTATTTCCGGGAAAATAGACCAAGGGAGCTCCTGGAGGTATTCAAAATCAATCTGCGGACTTACGCCAGGAGCATTCCACTCGAAGCTATAAGTCATACAAAACTCATCCGCCTCGTTAAAATGATTCTTGAATACATATACTCGATCCACGCCTGTAGCCTCACCTAGATGCTGCAAAATGAGAGGAATCGATTTTTTTAAACTAGGGTAACTTTGTAATGTAAAGTATGATTTACCGATCGCCTCTAAGATAATTGAACTTCTTTCCATGCCTTATTTTTCAATTTGTAAAGTAAGTGCATAAAAAATTGTCAAGTCTTCACTTCATTTACAATAAAATACCGATTATATTAAAATTACATTTTTGGAACTTTCTTGCGGTAAAATTGAAACAAAATGCATAAAATACTCATAGTAGAAGACGAATACGAACTAGCTTTGAACATCCAAGAAATCTTGATCAATCTAGACTATGATGTTGTCGGCATCTTTAATAACGCCATAGATGTCTTGGACTTTTTTATTGACGGCACAGCTGATCTTATTCTTATGGATATTTTGATTCAAGGTGACCTTGATGGTATTGACCTCTGTTACAAACTTAAAGATAAACTCAACATTCCAATTGTATTTCTGACGGCATACTCTGATCAAGGAATCTTAGATCGCATCTCAAAAGTCGTATATGATGGTTATTTGCTGAAACCTTTCACTGTTGAGAGCCTCAAGTCTTCTATCTATCTCGCTTTAGAAAAACCACATCGAAGCGCAAACTCAAAGCCCCTCCCCCCTACTAAAAACACACTCAAAATCAGAGACAAAGGATTCCTTGTGCCAGTTCCTATCTATGACATCCTATTTCTCAAAGCAGACGGGTTGTATACCAAAGTGTACACAAAAACCAAAACCTACGTCATCAGAGATATTTTAAAAGATGTCCTTGGGGATTTACCATCTAGCTCATTCGTAAGAGTTCACAAATCTTATTTGGTCAATATCAAGCATATTAATTCTTTTAACTCAAAAGAACTGATCATAGAAGATCACACCATTCCAATTAGAAGAGGATTTTACAAGGAGCTCCATCAATTGACTGAAATCAAATAATTCTACTTGAAAAACATCTGATATAGCCTTTCCAACTTACTCTGAAGCTCTCCCATAGTAACTAGGCCATTGGATCTAAAAAACTCTTTCCCTTCAAAATAAACCATGATTCCTGGCACAGAGAGCATTCTAAGTTGGGCCGCAAGTGCTCTGTTTTGCTCAGCCTCAAGAACAATCATGTCCATTTTGGGAAATTCTCGGTCAAGTAATTCCTTGACCTTTGGGAAAAGGATTTTGCAAACACCACATTTGTCTTGATAAAAGTAAACCAGCGTGGCGGGATGATTTTCAAGCAATGCTTCAAAATCCTCGGTTGTTATCTTTTTTGTTATTTCCATTGCAAAGTATAGTTAGCGATCAAGTTGATATGGATCAAATCTACCTTATTATAAATCCATGTGGGTTGAAGACTATCTCTATTTAAAGCAGATTTTGTCAATATAATTCCATGAAAATCTAATCCTCTACCCCACTGTGAGGGTGAATATTTTACTCCCAGGTTGACTTGGCTGTAAGAAGGAAATGCATATTTATTGATTACGAATGTATCCGGTTTAGGGAGGAAGTGAATCCCAGCAAAAGCATAGACTTGTAGCCCTTTTTCCACAAACCTTCTCTCAAAATAGCCAGTCAATGCAGTCACTTCACTGAACCCTTCATTCCTTTCTCGCGGAATAAAAGTGAAAAATGGATCCCTACCCCATTCTCTTGGACTAAGGTATCTCCCTTGTCCACCTATATAGGTGAAGTTGAGGTGCCATGTAGTCAACGCATCTTTCGCTCCAATTCTTGCGCTGACAATCCAGTTTTGATCATAAGGATCCTTGTAGCGTAAGCTAGGGTCATCATTCCCGCCATTTTTGATGCCATGCTGAAACATGATCTGAAGTCCAGTAAGCAACTTTTTTGCGGGATTCAATTTCCAATCTCTTTCGAATTGTGTCAGAAAAGTGCTGGATACATTTTGGACGTAAGTATGGTTAAATTCAAATGAAAAGTACTCTTCCTCCACAATATGCTTCCAATCAAAAACTGTCACGAAATCACTATCTACATTCCCTTTATAAGCAGAGGGGTTGCCTTGTAAATCCAATCCAATCGGGTACAATCCAAATGTATCGCCAATTCCAAACCAAGCAGCAGTAGATCTTGGAGAAATCCTACTTATATAATTTAATGTAGCAATATTGGCCCTATCTGGTGTGAAATTGAAAAACAATCCTTCTACAAAAGTCGGAGAAAGTCTTCCATCTTGGGGGTTGATAAGAGCAGTATTGATAGGCATCTTTCCTGCTGCAAAGGAAAAGAGCGCTGCTTCATATTTGATTTGAAACTCCTCCAACCTGCCGAAATATTGGTTATCTAGGTCTGTCACATCTAGTAAGCCTACCTCATATCTATTTCTTCCTCCAGTGATCGGATCTCTCGCTGCTAAATCTGAACTGACAATATTTCCAAAAACCGCATACCTACTAGCAAAGGAAAACCCTTTGAATTTTGGCGTTTGCACTTTTGCATATGCTGATTGAGCCCATGCAAAGTCATCTTTGAAATCATCATAATAGGAAGTGGACATGAAAAAGCTCCTTGTTCCTATTGTCCATTTGGCTTTTTCATTGGTATAAACACTATCAGAGTGGCTTCTTGCCCATAGAGACTGAGACCAAATAATCCCTATGACTAGGAGCAAATTCCTCATTAGTTTTTAGCCATTGCCTTAAACTCTTGGATAGGCTTAAATGGTCCATATTTATGTTGTTCTTCGGTGAATTGATCAGTAAAAGGACCAAAAGGATGATCTACTGGTTTCTTACTGATATCTGGCCAGTCATTAGAAATATCTTTTGCAGGTCTAGCCATAGAATTGACATAGGCTGCTACATCCCAAGCCTGTTCATCTGTCAGCATGGGTCTTTCATAAGTTGCTCCTAGTGGCATATTGGCCTTGACATAGCCCGCAAATCTGGACATTCTATAAAGCCCTGCTCCATCGTTATAACTATGATCGCCCCATAATGGTGGATAGGTATATCCCAACCCATCGAATCGCAGTACGCCTTGACCATCTTCCATATGACAAGAAGCACATTGATTATCATATACACGCTTCCCAGCTACTGGATTGGCGGGTCTTTCTAAAAAAGCAACTGCATAAATCCCAGCTCCCTTAGGAGTTTCTCCCTTGGGCACGTCTTTACCAAGCCATTCCATGTAAGCAACCATGGCCTGCATTTCTTTACTTTCTACAGGCAATCCTTCTCCATTCAAACTACGCTCAAAGCAATCATTGATTCTTTTCGGGATATCTTCAGATTGACCAGACCTAGCCCTTACCTTGGGGTAAGTAGCGGATACAGCTGCATAATTATTACCTAAGGGAGCTGTCCCTGCATTGAGGTGGCAGTTTTGGCAATTCATCCCATTGGAAATCTTCATGACTTTCCCATTTGGCCCTAAATATTCAGATGTGTTGGCAATCAATTCTCTACCGTATTTGATCAAATCTGCATTTGCTTCTTGCTCTACCAATGACCAATCTGGGGACGTCCACATTCCTTCACTACTCGCCAATGCCATGAAATCAGGTTCTTCGGAAACCGGAAGAGGAGATGTTTTTTCCACAAAACTAATTCTTGGTAGTTTTCCTCCTTCACTGATATACAGCACAGTTCCTATGACTAGCGCCGTAAATGTAGCCACTATCAGTAGCAAAGAAACCATCAAGGAAATCAGCTTAACAAAGGGTTCAAATGATTCTTTCATTTTTTTGGGGATTATTGCAAAAACAAAATTGCATTTTTCAATCCTCTCATTTTGTGATATTTCTCACAATAAGTTTATCGGTTTTTAAATTTTATCTTCAATGTAAGATAAATTTGAAAAAAGACCTTAAGAAAATAAGCTCCTTGTATCAAACCTTATTTTCGTAGAAAACCTCAAGCCTGACACTTGTCAAAAGTACAATACCCAAACCAGCCATTGCTATCAAAACAAAAGATGCTTTCAAACTCAATAACTCTGCGATAAAACCGATCAGTGGAGGACCGATCAAAAAACCAAAAAACGAAATCGTAGACACCATAGCCAATGCCACTCCTGGCGAATACAGCTTTGAGCGACCAGCTACAGAATAAGAAACTGGTATCACTGATGCTACACCAAACCCTACTAGAAGAAATCCTAAAACTGCAACGACAGCAGTAGGAAAAATCACTGATAGTATCAACCCTAAAAAAATCAGGAAGCCACTGCCTCTGAGAATTTTCAATCTACCAAAACGGTTATTCAATCTATCTGAGACAAACCTCCCTGTAGCCATTGCTCCCATAAAAGATACATAGCCTAGAGCTACAAAACTGGCATCTATAGCAACAACCTTCTTGAAATAAACCCCACTCCAATCAAACATACAGCCCTCAGCCAACATCCCCAAAAAGGCAATCCCCCCAATCCTTAATAGCAAATCATCAGGCCTCCTGAGTACTAACCCGCCTCCACCTCTTGCATTTTCTTCTTTCACCAATAAACCTTGCGCGACCATGATGATCAAAAGCACGATCAACGAAACCAAGAGGTAATGAAACTTTGGCAAAATATCATAGTAAATCATCCCTGCACCTATACCAGCTCCCGTAAAACCTGCCAAACTCCACAACCCATGAAATGATGCCAAGATACTTCTTCCATACATATCCTCAAGGGCAAGTGCTTGGGTGTTGAGGGAGATATTCATCAGGTTTCCAATCATGCCAAAAACGACAATCACTGGAACCAAAGTCCATATAGTCGGACTAAAACCAATCAATGGCAAGAAAATCATGTAACCAAACCCACTAATCAAAATCACCAACTTACTTCCAAATCGATGAACTAACCAACCTGCAAGAGGTAAAGCTAATAATGACCCTATAGGCAAGCCGAGTAAAAGCGTACCTAGCTGAGATTCAGATAGCTCAAACTTGCTTTGTACATCTGGTATACGAGAAGCCCAAGAAGCGAAGCATAAGCCTGCCAAAAAAAATAAACTGCCTAAGGCGGCTCTTCTCTTTTGCAATAAGGTCATAGGTTTGGGGAAAATAATTAAGCGCAAGATACGGCCAAAAAATCAGCTTTATACTTTTCATTGACGATTATCAACGGTCGGTAATTCAAACGATTGAAATTTTTACCTTTCTATTATCAAAGGCTAAAAACCATGGTTACAATAATTTATTGGTTCTTAGCCATAACATTTCATGAATCAAGAAGTTAGATAACTATGGAATTTGTAATCGCCGGAAGTGTTGTATTGGCCGCTATTTTGTTGATCAGAGTGGTAATCAAAAAGGTCTTTAATTAAAACTGAGATATACATTAGAGTCTTAATAAAAATCCTAATGTATAATCAGAATTAAAAAAAGCCACTCCGAATATCAGAGTGGCTTTTGCCATACAGTCAAAATACAATTAGTTTGGAAGCTTGTCCGAAAATCTTCCGTATACCCAAGTGCCTGCTATAGCACTTACCAAAGTAACAAGGATGACAGTGAATCCACTACCAATCTGGGCAAACAATGGACCTGGACAAGCACCAGTCAATGCCCAACCCAATCCAAAGATGAATCCACCTATGATCTGACCTTTTCTAAATTCCTTTTTTGGGATATTTACGGTTTCACCCTTCATCGTTTTGATGTTGAATTTTTTGATCAAAAAGATGGATAAGGCTCCAACTGCAATCGCAGATCCAATCACGCCATACATAAAGAACGATTGCAATCTGAACATCTCTTGAATTCTAAACCAAGATATGATTTCAGCTTTGACGAATACAGTTCCGAATAGTATACCAATAATCAGGTATTTCAACAATCCATCTTTACTCTCCTGCATATTTGGTGCTTCGCACTCTACAGGTTGCATATTTTTTACTTTTTCTTCTACTTTCATCTTCTTTCAACTATTAAAATCCAACCATTTTCATCAAAGGTTCCAACAACACATGAGTCATCAAGAAACCACCAATCATGAAGAAAATCGTAGCCACTACCGATGGCCATTGCAAGGAAGAAATCCCCATGATGGCATGACCTGATGTACATCCTCCTGCATATCTGGTTCCGAAACCTACCAAAAACCCACCAATCACAAAGAACAGCAGTCCTTTACCTGTGAATAGGTTTTCCCAATTGAAAATTTCAGCTGGTAGCAACTTGCTGTAGTCCGTAATACCCAAAGCAGCCAAATCCTGTTGTGTAGATTCTGCGACTACGATGGTATCTGGATTAGAAATGAAAGTTGTCGCGAAGAAACCACCCAAGAGTACTCCGACCACAAATACAATATTCCACATTTCCTTTTTCCAATTGTAAGTAAAGAAAGGGATATTTGCAGGCACACACATCGCACACACGTGTCTCAGAGAAGACGAAATCCCAAATGATTTATTCCCTACTAGCAATAGGATTGGCACTGTCAGCCCTATCAGTGGACCTGCCACATACCAAGGCCAAGGCTGGGTAATCCATTCAATAAATTGTTCCATTTTACTTTATTAATTTTAGTTGTTTGTTTTTCATTTTTTATAACTGGATTCAGTTGTCATCCTTCATCCTTCATATCAAAACTTATAATCCACGATGAAGTTTAAGTTCCACATATCTACGCGATTAATTCGCAAGTTGTCTGTCAATCCATTTCTATCTTGAGCAGTTTTATTCACAGCTAGAAATTGAATATTCAATCCCTCGAAATAATCCCTAAACCTATATTCCAGCATACCTGTGAAATGGTAATAAGAAGGAATTCCGTACTTATTTGTAGTGAAGGAGGTCATACTACTATGATTGACCACACCCGCTCCAAATTGGGCAAATAGCCCATCAACCGAAGTTACCAAATCATACTTCAAGACATAAGCACTCATATCGCCTGCTCCCTCATACCTTTCTCTTGGCATGCTCGCAAAGAGTTGTTCTCGTCCCCACTCTCTAGGAAACAGAAATCTACCCTTGTCATTGATCCCAAGGTAATTAAATGAAAGGTTGTGATTTCCCTTGAACATACCAATCTTAGCACCAATTCCAGAAGCCTTTTCCCCTGGAAGAATATACGTCAACTGGTTATTTGGATTGCCTCCGTCATTGATAGCGAATTGATGAAAGCCTTGCAAACCAAAATACAACCTTGTGCTTTTGGGTAAGTTGATGGTATACTCTGCCTGTCCAAAGCTCATGTTAAACACATTCTCAGCAGTATAATTCCAAAACTGAGTCGTCAAACCCTTATCGTGGTATTGTAATCCGAGCAATCCAATTCCCTTTGAACGGATATTTCCTTTATAGTTAGACGGTTCTCCAAATGGATTTCTCCCGAAGCTATAAACGCCAAAGGAATCATCTATCCTATACCAATCTACCGTGCCCCTGATTGTGACTTGATTGATCCACATCGCTGTGGTTTTCAGCTTCAAGCCTGAATAAGTTACGGATAGCCCCTGAAATACATTTGGACGCATTCTGTTATCCTGATCATTGAGCAGTGGTGTGATGATTTTTTGTCTCCCCAATACAAACTTGACCCTATCTTTTCTATAAGCTAGGTAAAGTTCTTCCAACCTATCCAGCTTGTTGGTATTGGCGACATCATTCATATCATAGAGCAAGATCTCGTATCTGTTACCTCCACCAGTGACTCGATCTGCAATTCGGATATTGTTTTCGAATACCTGATAAGTAAAGAAACCATTGAATCGAACCTGCAAGCCATTCCACTCTGGACTGGTATAACCAATTCCCGCACCTGCTGCCAAGGTGGCGTAATCAATGACATCTCCAGCATTCACTGTAGACATCATATAAGACCTGAAATGGAAATCAAATTTGCCACTTTTCAAATCTTCCTTTAGCGAAGGCTTTCTTACTTTCAAAGTATCTTGGTCATCATTACCAAAAGCAAATGACGAAAGTGAAATCAGAAAAGAAGCCAACAAAACTCGGATCATATTCAAAATTGCCTAATTCAAGCATGAGAAAAAGTGACAAAAATCACTTAATCCCTTTTATAAATTGAAAATGGCAAAGCTGAAGCTTTGCCATCCTATTGAAATCAAGGTACAATTCGATGAATTACAACAAGGTAGAAGGACAAACGTACTCACTTACCTTGAACTTCTCTGATTCTTTGATAGCCTTAAAACCACCTTTGATATCAATCAAATTTTCAAAGCCTCTAGCTTTTAGGATAGAGATAAAGACCATAGACCTATAGCCACCTGCACAGTGTACGTAATAAGTTTTATCCTTATTTACCTGAAGCATACTCTCGTTGATATAATCCAAAGGTGCATTTTCAGCATCTACAACATGCTCGCTCATATACTCACTGTTTTTTCTGACATCAAGAATATTGACATGCCCTTCTTTGGCATTGATGGCAGCTACTTCCTCTGGAGTCAAGGATGTGATGGTATCTACTTCTCTTCCGTCTTTTTTCCAAGACTCAAAACCTCCTTCAAGGAATCCAATCGCATAATCATAACCCACTCTGGCCAATCTAGTGATGACCTCTTCTTCTTTGCCTTCGTCCGCAATCACCAATATCTCTTGCTTTAAATCTGGAATCATCGCACCTACCCAAACTGCAAAACTTCCTTCTATGCCAATATTGATGGAATTAGGAATAAAACCTTTGGCGAATGTCTGGGCATCTCTTGTATCTAAAAGTACTGCACCAGTTTCATTGGCTGCTGCTTCAAAGGCTGCTGGTGAAAGTGGTCTCACCCCTCTTTCCAGTACTTCATCTATGCTATCATATCCCTCGATATTCATCATCACATTTTGAGGGAAATATGCTGGTGGAGGTGTCAATCCCGTGGTTACTTCTTTGATAAACTCTTCTTTGGTCATCTCCTGAAGCGCATAATTGGTTTTCTTTTGATTACCTAAGGTATCGGAAGTCTCTTTGCTCATGTTTTTACCACACGCAGAGCCAGCACCATGAGCAGGATAGACGATCAATTCGTCAGACAAAGGCATGATTTTATTTCTTAATGACTCGTACAAATGCCCTGCAAGCTTGTCTTGTGTCAAGTCTGCAATCACTTTCTGAGCCAAATCTGGTCTCCCAACATCTCCAATGAATAAAGTATCACCAGTGAAAATTGCCTCTTCCTTTCCTTGTTCATTGAAAAGCAAGTAACAAGAACTCTCCATCGTATGGCCTGGGGTGTGGATCAATTTGATTTTCAATTTTCCAACTTGAAATTCTTGCCCATCTTCAGCAATGATAGCATCAAATCCTAACTTCATCCCAGTAGGACCATATACGATATCTGCTCCAGTCTTAGCTGCTAAATCCTTGTGGCCAGACACAAAGTCTGCATGGAAGTGTGTTTCAAAAACATACTTGATTTTAGCATTATTCTTTGCTGCCTGATCGATATATGGCTGAACCTCTCTCAATGGATCAATGATCGCTGCTTCACCATCAGATTCAATGTAATATGCTCCTTGAGCAAGACATCCAGTATAGATTTGTTCGATTTTCATATTTGTCTTATTTATAATTCTGAGTTTAAATGATATTGCAAATGTAATTTTCTTATCAAAATCGATTGATGACTTTTGTCACAATTAGACAGTTTGTGGTAGATTTTGATTGATGACATTTACCAGTTGATGCACTGGAACGACACCTGATTGTCTCCATAGAATTTTTCCTTTTTGAAATAAGATCAAAGTCGGAACTCCTCTTACCTGAAAATTACTCGCAGCCAAAGGATTTTTGTCCACGTCGACTTTGATGATTTTCACTTTATCTCCCACTTGCTTGGCTGTATCTTGTAAGATAGGCTGCATCATCTGGCATGGACCACACCAGGTGGCAAAGAAATCTACCAATACTGGCTGATCTCCAGAGATCAATTCATTGAAGGTCATTGGTTGTGTGCTCATGTTATTTCGTTTTTGATTATTCGCTCTTTACCAGTGGTTTCAATTTATTGGTCGAATCGGCTACTATTGGTCAATATCAATTAGTATCTAGTATCAATTAATATCAAAGTTAAGTTAAGCCGATATTTTCTATCGTTACTGGCAAAATTCTGTGTCTACTTATTTCATTTTAATGATAGATCAAAATTATATTCAAAATCAGTTACCGACAGTAATTTTTATCACAAAGCCTTAAAACGTGTTAAAATGCCAGACTTTACTAATTTATTCATTATTTTCGCCCGATACATCATTTTCAATAACCATGCTTGATTATAAAAAGGTCAATAACCTGACAGGATGGCTTGTAGCAGCTGTTGCTACTTTGGTCTATGTCTTAACAGTAGAGCAAACAGCCAGTTTTTGGGATCCGGGAGAGTTTATCGCCGTTTCATACAAACTTCAAGTTCCTCACCCTCCAGGAGCTCCGTTTTTCCTATTAATATACAGAATGTTTGGATTCTTAGCCATGGGCGACGGACTTCAAGTAGCCTATTGGATGAATGTAGGAAGTGCGGTCTTTTCTGGCTTGACTATCCTCTTTCTATTCTGGTCTATTACATTGCTAGGAAGGAAATTATTCAAAATCAAAGCAGGTGAAGAAAGCGCTGGGCAAACCATTACACTTATGGGTGCTGGGATTGTAGGAGCGTTGGTTTATACTTTTTCTGACAGCTTTTGGTTCTCAGCTGTGGAGGCTGAAGTTTATGCCATGTCTTCTTTCTTTACGGCTATCGTAATTTGGGCATTTTTGAAATGGGATGTCATAGAAGACCCTATTTTGGAAAACAAATGGATGATCTTTATCGCCTATCTAGTCGGCTTGTCAATTGGTGTCCATTTGCTCAACTTGGTGACTCTACCAGCATTGGCACTGATCTATTACTTCAAGAAATACCCTAACCCAAACATCAAAGGAGGAATCATTGCCCTACTCTGCGGTGGATTGGCCTTGATTATTATTAATAACTTGATTATTCCCGGATTGCCAAGTATGGCTGGTTCAATTGAGATATTTTTTGTGAATAGCATCGGATTGCCTATTGGTTCAGGAATCGTATTCTTTACCGCAGTTTTCTTAGGATCCTTGATCTATGCTATCCTTTACAGCATCAAAAAAGAAAAGGTCATTCTCAATACGGTATTACTATCATTGACATTTGTTTTGATCGGATACAGCTCCTATGCACTGATCGTCATCAGAGCCAATCAGGATCCAATCATCAATGAAAACAATCCAAAAGACATCATCAGCTATGTCTCTTATCTGAAAAGGGAGCAGTATGGCTACAGGCCTTTGTTACATGGGCAGTATTTTACTGCTAAGGTCGTCTCACAAGAAGATGGCGCGCCCATCTATGTCAAAGGAAAAGACAAGTATGAAATCGTAGATTACAATACTGTCACTAAGTATGACCCAAGTAGAACGACTATTCTACCGAGGATCTACTCTACACAAGAAAGACATAAACAAATCTACAGAAACAAATTAGGTCTCAGCCCAGGACAGGAGCCTTCATTTGGTGACAACCTTTACTTTATGTTTACCCACCAATTAGGTCATATGTATTGGAGATATTTCATGTGGAATTTCTCTGGTAGAGAAAGTGACTACTCTGATGCTCCGTGGCTGGGTATTACAGACGCATTTAGTGACAAATTCCCTGATTATATCAAGGAAAATAAAGCGCACAACAACTATCTAATGTTGCCACTCCTACTAGGCTTGATTGGATTTTTCTTCCAAGCCAAAAAAGATCCTAATTCATTTTATGTGACTTTGGGATTATTCTTGATGATGGGGGTAGTATTGGTACTCTACCTGAATTCCCCTCCGGTAGAGCCTAGAGAGCGAGATTATATTTATGTGGGTTCCTTCTATGCTTTTGCTATTTGGGCAGGTTTCGGGGTATTGGCACTAGCGCATTGGATAGGCAAAATGAATAAAAATCTAGCCATCGCAGGTGTCATGGCTACTTTGATCACCTTCCCCGTACCTGTCATCATGGCCTTCCAAAACTGGGATGACCATAATAGACAAGGCAGGTATTTCTCCGTAGATTCTGCAAGAAACTTCCTCGCATCTTGTGAACCCAACGCGATTCTCTTTACAGGGGGTGACAATGACACCTTCCCACTGTGGTATGTACAAGCAGTAGAAAACTTCAGGACAGATGTAAGGGTCGTGGTTTTGAGTTATTTTGACACGGATTGGTATGTAGATCAGATGACTCGTAAGGCATACGAGTCAGATCCATTACCATTTTCTTTGACCATTGAAAACTATAGAAAAGGTACAAATGATGTTCTGTACCTCTATGAAAGAGAGGGCTTGGATGCGATTTCTGCAAAAGAATACTTAAGGTTACTCAGAAATAAATCCGATCTATTGAAGCTCTCGGCAGGATCTAGCAAAATGACTATCAACATGGTGCCTGCTAGAAATCTCATCTTGGATGTAGATATAGAAAAAGTCTATAATGATGGATTGATTCCAGAAGGAATGGAAGCTTTGATGGTGGATCAAATGAACCTCCGTGTGAAAGGCGAATACGTCACCAAAGGAAACATGATGCTCCTCGACCTGATTACGACTAATAATTGGGAAAGACCTATTTATTTTAACAATACATCCATGGCTACCATTGGGCTGGATTTGGAAGACTATGTTGTGATGGAGGGGATGACTTATAGATTGCTACCAGTCAGAAAGCCACAGAACTTCAGAGCTGAGCTAGTGAATACAGAAAAATCCTACAAGCACGTGATGGAAGATTTTGCATTCAGAGGAATGGATAATCCTGACAACTATTTCGATGATGAGTTCAGAAGGTTTACTTCTAATCACAGAAGTACGATCAATAGCATTGCGATAGCACTCCTTGACGAGGATGAGATGGAAAAAGCCGCAGATGTATTGAAGCTAGGATTGGCTAGAATGCCACATGAAGCTATTCCTTATGATCTGGCTAGTGGTCAGTCTGCTCCGCTACTTTTTGAAGTTGGAGAAGAGGAGCTAGCCTTAGATATCGTAGAGAAAATGTCTGTGAAGTCCATCCAGTTATTGGACTTCTATGCAAGAACAAACAGAGAATATGACAGAGAGGCGATGATCTCTTTGGAAATGTTAAAGTACTTCGTACCACTTCTAGAAGAGCGGGGTTACAATGACTTAGCCGCTGAGCTGAGGAAAGACCTAGAAAGATTTGTCGGAAGTAGTGGCGGAAGAGGCCTTGACAGAAGATAGCTACAAAAAATCCCCTCACTTGAGGGGATTTTTTGTTATAAGCATGGTTCAAAAAAACTTGGTATTTATTTCGACTTTTTCTCCAACACATAAAAAAGGTCTAAGCCTTGATCGGGATGATCCACCAATAAGTAATCTGCATGGGTAATAGCCGTCACATGCTTCCCTTGTTGCTTGTGAAGTTTATTTCTATTCACTCTATTGAGCACTTCATAAGGCCATCTGAGTACTGTAGCCGGAAGTTTATATTGCAAATCAAAAACATCAAAACGCATGATTTTATTGACTGATTTGCGGTTAGCTTCATGATAGTCCCAGACTTTCTGATTGCCCCCTATCCCCATCGCTTTTACTTGATCAAAGATTCCTTCACAGAGAGCCTTGAGTTGATTTGAAGTATATTCTCTGATATGCCAAGGATTCCGAGATAAAGTATGTCGAATATTAGGTGTTGATATGATAGCTTTCCCCCCAGGCTTGAGTACACGATAGATTTCCTCCAAAAAAAGCCGATCGTTTTCTATGTGTTCTATCACTTGAAAACTCACTACTGTATCAAAACTATCCGATGGGATATTTGCAAATGGAGGTATGACAGCCTGTCTGAAAGATACATGAGGGTATTTGGCCTGAAGTTTGTCAATCACTTCTTGGATTTTATCCAAACCTAGATAGGAATCTACAGCGTCTAAAAGCTCAGCGACACCCCTACCTTCTCCACAGCCAACTTCCAGTAAGTCACCCTTGACCATTGGTTTGGCAGCAATATAGGCCTTTAGAAGTCTTTGATGGATAGGATTGTCACTCACCAACTTGTCCGATGCAATTTCCGTTGTATAGGTAGCCATTTAAAATTTTATTAATTTGAGCAAAATTAAGGTTAATTTTTGAACCATATGACAACAAATAAGATCTCTTCAAAATTCCACCTATTCTTCACCTCTTTGCTGACATTCTTGCTGGCTTCTGGTTCTGGCTTTTCGCAACAGACCTTAGAAACTACCAATCAGACACTTAGATACTCAAGGTATTCGCGACTATCACCAAAAATCATCCCCGTGAAAATATCCGAGAGGACATTTTTACTACAAATGCCTGTTGAGAAATTAGAGGACAATCCTGTTTTTGATGATTATGAATTCTATTTCACAATCCTATCTTCCTACAATCAAGCATTTCAAAACGAGAATCTAACCAGACTTCAGGAAAATGATTTGAAAAAAAATACTGCTAACCATTTTTATTTCGAACAAAGAATTCAAATACCAGAAGAACAAGAAGAAGCCATCGCCTTGATCAAAATCGTGGATACTCGACAAGGGGATGAATACTATTATCACATGGATCTAGTGGGACCATTTATACTTGGCCACCCTAATTTTGGCGCCTACTACGGCAATGATGTTCCATTTGACCAAAGTTTTTTGATTCAAGAAGAAGCATTGCTATTCAAAAGTAATTCAGCGGTAAGTCTAAATAGATTCTTTTATCCTACGGAATTTGCATCACCTTTTCCTCCTATGGAAACCAAGCCTGCTCCAGCGCCACGAGAAGTAGAAGTAGTCAATCAAGGTGATTTTTTAGTCAATACCCCAAGGACTTTTGACGAGAAGGGTTATTACTTCATTCAATCAGACACAAACTCTACTGAGGGCCTTTTGATCAAAACAGTGTCTCAAGCCTTCCCGAGAGTAGAAACTTGGGAAGATATGGTAGACATGGTGGTTTATATTTCCACTAGAAGGGAACATGAAGCGCTCATGGAGGCATCAGACAAGAAAAAAGCACTTGATCAATACTGGATAGGTTTGACCAAAGACGAAGAGGCTGCCAAGACACTAATTCGAGAATATTTCCGACAGATTGAATTTGCCAATATACTATTCACGGATTTCAAAGAGGGCTGGAAAACAGATCGAGGAATGGTCTACACCGTGATGGGACCACCAACAGGCGTCACCTTCAGACAGAACGCGGAGATATGGACTTATGGAGACCTTAACTCAAATTCCAAAATAAACTTTACCTTTGCACGCGTCAAAAATATTTTGACTCCAAATTATTATATACTCAACCGCTCCAGAGCACTTCAGCCTGAGTGGTTCAAAAGCATCACATTATGGAGAAGCGGAAGGATGGATTTCTGATCAACAAAGGAGAACAAGACAAGGATTTTTTATTTGGTACCAGAGCAGTGATGGAAGCCATCAATGCCAACAAGGACATCGATAAGGTGCTTGTCAACAAAGAACTAAATAACGATCTGATCAAGGAACTACTCAAACTTGCCAAAGAGGAAAGAATCCCTGTGGTAAGAGTTCCAGAAGCCAAGTTGAATAGGATCACCCGAAAAAACCACCAAGGGGTGATCGCTCATATCTCAGCGATTCAATATGCCTCGCTTGACAATGTCATAGATGAATGTTTTTCCAAAGGAATAGCTCCAATGGTGTTGGTTTTGGATAGAGTGACTGATGTAAGAAATTTCGGTGCTATCGCGCGTACGGCTGATTGTGCTGGAATACATGCGATCGTAATCCCGGAAAAAGGTAGTGCTCAGATCAACTCAGATGCGGTCAAAACTTCAGCAGGTGCTTTGAATTTTTTGCCAGTGTGTAGAGTAAAAAACCTCTACTATACTGTCAAAGACCTCAAAAAAATGGGGCTCAACGTAGTGAGTGTGACTGAGAAAACCGAAAGAGAAATGTACGAAGCCGACTTCAAGGCACCTACTGCATTGATCATGGGGTCAGAGGAAGATGGGATTTCTCCAGAACTGATGGGTTTAAGTGATGAATTTGTCAAAATTCCATTGTCGGGAAATATAGAAAGCTTAAATGTATCAGTAGCAGCAGGCGTAGTCATCTACGAAGCGATCAGGCAGAGGAAATAAAAAATGTGGAGCTTTCGAGCTCCACATTTTTTATTGACTTTTTTCATCTCCCTTATCTTCTTCCTCTTTGAGCTTTTTCAGCTTTTCTATTTCATTCAACTCTTCCACAGACTTTACTTTTTCATCCAAGACGGCTGGGAAGTTTTTGAAATTGAGATCGCGCTGAGGGAATGGAATTTCTACTCCATGCTCCTTGAATGATTTGAAAGTCCCTCTCATGACTGCATTGCGAATCAACACCCAAGTATCAAAATTCTCAACCCAAAAGAGCACTCTAAATTCAATCGCACTATCTGCAAAATTCTGCAAATAAACCCTCGGCTCTGGATTTTTTAGAATTTCATCCAATGCTAACTGTCTTGAAATAAGATCAGTAACCAAATCTATATCTGATCCATAACTCACTCCAATCAACAACTCCACTCTACGCTTCTTGTCTGATAATGTCCAGTTGATCAAATGCTGTGACAATAAATCTCCATTGGGAATAATTATCTCTGAACCATCATACCCCTGAATCTTACTTGCCCGGATTCCTACATCTTTTACCGTCCCCATTCTTCCTCCCACCTCAATATTATCACCTACCTGAATGGGTTTTTCAAATGCCAATATCACTCCCGAGACAAGGTTATTGACAATAGTCTGCAATCCAAAACTGATCCCTAGTGTCAATGCCCCCAAGACGATGGCGATCTTCTCAAAACCAATACCTGAAGCCCCTATTGCCAATAAAAACCCTAAAGAAAGTACACCGAGTCTGATTAATAGTATGGAGGATCCAAGTCTCTTTTCTCGCAAGTTTGCTTGTTGCTGATCTTTGATAGTAGCAAAGTAGGCAATATTATTAGCTAACAAGCTGGCGACATACACAATGACAACAAATACGACGATATTCCCATAGGTGAATTTAGTATTGAAAAGTGAACGCTCAGTAGTCAGGAGGATACCTGCCTGATCTATAAAGAGATCTAACAGCGACAAGTTGTCTAAAAAATAGTAGACCCAGATCAATGAAGCTACTCCATACAAAGTACGTTTGACTCTTGTCTGAATGCCATGAAAGTCAATATAAGAAGTAAAGTCATTTTCACTCTTCCTTCTTACTTCGATCTGAAGATAAATAACTTCCATTACAATCTGCACGAATAGATAAAGACCAATCGCCTGGGCAAAGCTTAAGGTAGCTGCTACTCCTAAAAGTTTACTAAGGCTAAAACGTCCAAAAATATTGGCCAAAATGGAAAACACTTGCAATCCAATATAGAGCTTGACTAATTTGTCAATTAAATTGGGTAAAAGTTCAGGATTGTTTTCCTTAAACCTAACGATCTTTACAGCAAGATATATCCCTATCATACTCAAAAAAAGCAAATACCATCGCTCTGAAAAATTGGTGTCTCTGTATAAATTGCTAACAGTATAAATAAAGAAAATAAACACGAACATCAACCACAGCCTAAAAAGTCCTGATGGAAAACTAGACCTTAGCATCACAGTAACCACCAAAACTGCTATCCAAAGCAAAACCGTGAGAAATGAAATCGTAGGGTTAGTATAGAAAAAAGGAATAAATGGAAGCAAGATGATTACCCCGCTGAGGATTGGGAATTTGGGAACGTAATGCGCCCTTTCTAGAATAATCTTTGCAAACTCTTTTTCTCCTCTGATTTTTGAAATCAAATTCTTTATCCAAATAGAAAATCCCACAAAAACGAGCATCAGAAATATCGTCATGCCGATGTGGTTTTTGATGTAGCGTTTCAAGATTACTTCGTTGAGTCTGATCGACTCCCAAAATACAGTCGAAAGATTTAAATTAGGTTCATAACTTTTTTTCTCCCAGATGAAATTAATATCCTTTCTCAATAGAGCCGCTTCTGCACTTCTCCTTTCCACATCAAGTGCAATGGATAGCTCAGATATCTTGATCATCATTCTTGATATTCTTGTTTGAAAAGCGGCAGTTAAAATCCTCTGACCATTCAGCAAACTATCTGTTTGTGCAATACGGTCTCTGAATTGAGACAGCGCAGCTTGATACTCGGGAAGTATTGAGGAATCTCTAAGATCTAATTTCATCAGATCAGACTGTTTCATATCCTCAAGCTGACTTTTTGCTCCAATCAATTCCTCAGTACGAGCAGTCACCTTTCGCTCAGCATCACCCACTTGCACCCTGATATTTCTGAGCAGGTTGTCAAGTTCATTGAGGTACCTGATATTGATTTTGCTATCTTGATCTTCAAGCCTACTTTGGATCACATTGACCAGTCTTTCTATATCTGGCATATCTTCCATAAGTGACAAGGTATCTAGCTCTCGATTGAGATTAAAATTCATTCGATTCAATTGAATCGTGAAGTCTTGTGCTTTCCGAATACTACCTTCTAATGAAGGTCTTTCAGGCTTTTCTTCTTCTTGAAGCTTTTCATTGACTTTGAGAAGTGTATCGAGTACTTCTATATCAGTCTGAAAAGCAAACCCTTGAAAAGATAAGAGTAGGAGAAAACAGAAAAGGAATATAATTCTCATAAGTTATAGGTTGAGGCTCTATGAATTAAAGATATATGATTATCTGATTTAATACCAACATTGCAATCCATTAGATCAAAAAATCATATTCCATGAACTGTAGCCCAGATTATGGGTTATATAAATAGAAAATTCCAGTTTGCTGTTAAACCATGTTAAATAAAACTGCCATTGGTATCAAAATGCTTGATTTTTGATAACTGATGTGTGTAAATTTCGTGTATCATCTATAGAACTTAAACATAAAAGAAATGAACAAAAAGCAATTTTTCTTAGGCATCGTATTGGCCTCTCTGATAGGGGGGATTGTTGCTTTGGCGGGGGCTAGCTTCTTGGCTAAGCAAGACACCGCCACCAATTTCTCCGAAAAGCAAGATGCTAGTCTTGTCAATTGGCTTAGTGATGACAAGTTCACTATCCCTGATGGGATCAATTTCGTGGCAGCGGCACAACAAGTCACCCCTGCTGTAGTCCATGTCAAAAGTACAGTTTCTGTCACGCAAAGACAGCGTGGCGCTGATCCACTAGAAGAACTATTCGGATTTAGATCTCCCAATAGAGGACAAATGCCCCAAGAAGCCCGAAGCTCTGGATCTGGGGTAATAATTTCTGAAGATGGCTACATAGTCACCAATAACCATGTAATCGAAAATGCAAGTAAGGTTGAAGTTTCCTTGGAAAACAACACCAGATATACGGCTAGAGTCATAGGAACAGACCCTTCTACCGATCTTGCTTTGCTCAAAATCGAGGAAAAAAATCTCCCTTATGTGAGATTTGGTGATTCTGACAAAACAAAGGTAGGCGAATGGGTCCTTGCAGTAGGGAATCCATTTGATCTCACTTCTACAGTAACTGCAGGTATCATCAGTGCTAAGGCTAGAAATATAGGAATTCTAAGAACTGCTGAAAGTAACCTCTCCATAGAATCCTTCTTACAGACAGATGCAGTTGTAAATCCTGGAAATTCAGGTGGTGCATTGGTGAACCTAGCTGGAGAGTTGATTGGAATCAATACAGCAATTGCCTCAAGAACCGGTACTTTCAATGGATATGCATTTGCTGTTCCTACATCTATTGTCAAGAAAGTCATGGATGACCTCCTTGAATTTGGGACAGTACAAAGAGGATTATTAGGAGTAACCATACAAGATGTATCTCCTGAGTTGGAAGAGAGCCTCGATAAATCCTTTGGTGTAAGTCAGGGTGTTTACATCGCTGGAGTCAATGATGGCAGCGGTGGAAAAGAAGCTGGCCTAAAAGAAGGAGATATCATCATCGGTGTGGACGGCGTCACTACCAATAGCGTAGCAAAGCTACAGGAGATGGTGGCTAGAAAAAGACCAGGTGACAAAGTGGAAGTGAAATACCTCAGAGCAGGCAAAGAGTATACTACAACAGCCACCCTCAAGAATCTCTCAGGTGACACCAAAATTGTCAAAAAAGAAGTACCTGTAGTGGCTAGCTTCAATGGTTTAACTTTCGAAGATATTAAGCAAAATATCAAGGATAGACTCAAAATCCAAGGAGGTGCAACGATCATTTCGGTAGAGAATGACGCGTGGAAGAAAGCTGGAGCTAAACCGGGCTTTATTATCACTTCGGTAATAGGTCCTGATGGTAGATACAGAATCACAGGATCCAATGACCTGATCGCTCTTCTGGAAGAAAGTAGAGGTGAAGAAATAGTAGTCCTAGGATTATACCCTAATGGACAAGAGTACTACTTCGAGGTTGAAGTAGAATAAATACAGTTTAGTGTTTGAGTTGTTTGGAGTAAAAAGACTGGTCATTAGATCAGTCTTTTTTATTTATCATCCATAAACAGCTCCAAGCTGTCAAGTAAAATATCTACAAAAATTTCTCCTCCCTCTTTGTCTAAATGATCCATATCTCTAAATAAAGAGTCTTGATTTAGAAAAACATTATCGAAATCCAGAATCCTTAAGCCTTCTTTTATGAAAAGACTATCTGCATGATAACTTTCTTCACCCAGGATCCCATAATAAGAGCGAGATAAAGGAAACCTGACCCCTATCAATTCTACATCGTATTCTCTGCTCATAGAAATGATATTCTTTAAAGCAGCCATCATCTTTTCTGAAGCCCCATCTTGCTCAAAGTAATTTTTAAATCTATCTTGAGCTTGTCTCTGTCTTTCTTCTTCTGTTAAGTTTTCCCAAGCAATCTTACCCTTGCTCCCACCCCAACGTCTATAATCAAACAGTTCCTCAGTTATGAAATTTTTGATTACCAAACTGTAGCGATCATTAAGAAAAACTAGATAGTACTTGAGGTATTTTTCCTTTACAAAATCAAACCAAGATTCAAAATCATCCCTTTCTGTATAGTATGCCGATCGATCCAAGTTATTTTGATTCTCTCGGGTAGGAGATAGCGTATGGTCGTCTACGCTGATATATATGCGCTCAATTTTACCTTTTCGAAGCAGATACTTTAGCTTTCTTTCCATATCTAAGTAAGAATCGCTCTGAGCTGAAAAATTATGTACCTCAAATTCTTCTGCAAAATCTCCAAGCGGTGTCCCATGAGAATCTGCCAATATAAACTCGTCAAAATCAAGATCTACTTCTTCGTAATCTTTGATATAAAACCCTCTGACCAATAGAAAAAGAAATGCATTAACTAACAAAAGAACTAGAAGAAATGCGAAGGTATTTTTTAGAAATAGGCGCATAGCATTAGAATTGAAAGTAAATAAACTCTATTTCCTCAGAAGTATTACCAAATATATCTATCGCTAATATGATCAATAAATACATGCACCAGCGAAACATCCTACTTCTACTCGCTGCTAAATCCATGATAGCATATTGGCGCCTTCTACCATTCCATTCTATCAGGATAAAGATGACAATCAAAACCATAAGGGAAATGACACCTTCAAGAATATGAAAATCTGGGATTGAGAATAAACTTGGCTGCATCATATTTTGTACATATCCCCATGCATGGGACATACTCTCAGCTCTAAAGAAAATCCATGCAAAACTAGTCAGCCCAAAAGTAAACAGCATTGAAATCAGCTCTCTCAGATTTGGCCACCTACTTTCCTGTGCCACTACGTCTAAGTTATTTCTATTTTTACCCAAAAGTAAAGAAGGCAGAAAATAGACGGCATTGAGTGCCCCCCATATAATAAAAGTCCAATTGGCACCATGCCAAAATCCAGATACCAAGAAAATTATAAATGTATTTCTAATGCTTAAGGCCAGCCCACTTCTACTTCCACCCAGCGGGATATAAAGATAGTCTCTAAACCATGTAGAAAGTGATATATGCCATCTTCGCCAGAACTCTGCCACATCTCTTGAAAAATATGGAAATGCGAAATTTTGCATCAATTGAAATCCAAAAAGTCTAGAAGTTCCAATCGCAATATCCGAATAGCCCGAAAAATCACCATAAATCTGGAAAGCAAATAATACAGCCCCCAAAGCAAGTATACTGCCAGACAGGGACTCGCTTTGATTGAATATAATATTTACATATTCTGCACAATTATCCGCAATAACCATTTTTTTAAACAAACCCCAAAGAATCTGCCTCAATCCATCTACCGCTTTATTTTGATCAAAAACTCTTTTTTCTGAAAATTGAGGTAAAAGGTTTGTCGCCCTTTCAATTGGCCCTGCTACCAATTGCGGAAAAAAACTGACATAAGCGCCAAAAGCAATCCAATCGTGAGTTGGTATCAACTTTTTCCTATAGACATCAATGGTATAACTCATCGTTTGGAAAGTATAAAAACTAATTCCAACAGGTAGAATAATCTTCAAGGAGGAAGCCTTAAAAGGTACTCCTAGCAATTGAAAAGCATCGATAAAATTATCTAAAAAGAAATTGTAGTATTTGAAAAACCCCAAAAAACCAAGATTAATACATATACTGATCGTCAGTAGCAGCTTTCGCTTATAGGTATTCTCCTCCTTGCCTAAACCTATTCCTATCAAATAATCAATCAAGGTACTGAAAGCAATCAAGGACAAAAATCTCCAATCCCACCATCCATAAAAAACGTAGCTTGCTAGTAAAATTAGAGTGTTTTGAGCCTTAAGATTCCACCTAAAAAGGAACCAATAGCATATAAATACCAACGGCAGAAAGATTGCAAAATCTAAGGAGTTAAAAAGCATATTGGCTTCAACAGATATGTAGAATATAAGCTACAAACATAAGAAAAAATGATAAATACTGATTCAAACCCTTCAGCTCTAAAACCGATTTGAAAACAAAAAAGGCAACCTCTCGGCTGCCTTTCACTTCAAATTTTAATACCTATTATTTCTTAGGAAATATAGCAGAGTCTCCCAATTGCTCCTCAATTCTAATCAACTGGTTATATTTCGCCATTCTATCAGATCTTGAAGCAGAACCTGTCTTGATCTGACCACAATTAACAGCCACGGCTAAGTCAGCAATGGTAGCATCTTCTGTTTCACCTGATCTATGTGACATAACAGCTGTAAAACCAGCTTTGTGAGCCATAGAAATGGCATTCAAAGTTTCTGTCAATGTTCCAATTTGGTTTACCTTAATCAGAATTGAATTAGCAGACTTCTCTTTGATACCTCTTTCCAAGAACTTTACATTAGTCACAAAAAGATCATCACCAACGAGCTGCACTTTATCACCAATTTTGGCAGTAAGCATAGCCCAACCTTGCCAATCCTCTTCAGCGAAGCCATCTTCAATAGAATCAATTGGATACTTCTCAGTCAACTCAGCCAAGTAAGCAACTTGCTCTTCTCTGCTTCTTATTTGACCTCCTTCGCCCTCAAATTTCTTGTAATCATATTTGCCATCTACAAAGAATTCAGATGCTGCACAATCCAAAGCAATCGTAACGTCTGAACCAGCCTTGTACCCAGCATTTTTAATTGCGTCTAAGATGCAAGCAAGTGCTTCTTCAGTACCTCCAGAGAAGTTTGGAGCGAACCCACCTTCATCTCCAACCGCTGTACTCAAGCCTTTGTCATGGAGGATTTTTTTCAAATGATGAAAAATCTCAGCACCCATTCTAATAGCTTCTGAGAAATTCTCCGCACCAACTGGTCTTACCATAAATTCCTGGAAAGCAATGGGAGCATCAGAGTGCGATCCGCCATTGATGATATTCATCATTGGAACAGGTAAAGTATTGGCATTGACCCCACCAATATATCTATAAAGTGGTTGTCCAGCTTCCATAGCTGCAGCTTTAGCTACCGCAAGAGACACCCCTAAAATTGCATTTGCTCCTAGCTTGCTCTTAGTAGGGGTTCCATCAAGGTCAATCATGATCTGATCGATCATATTTTGCTCAAAAATATCCATTCCAAGCAATTCAGGAGCAATTACATCATTTACATTTGATACTGCTTTCAAAACTCCTTTTCCAAGATATTTTGATTTGTCTCCATCTCTTAATTCCACAGCTTCATTGACACCAGTGGAAGCACCACTTGGTACGGCAGCCCTGCCAAAAGCTCCAGTTTCTGTCACTACATCAACTTCGATGGTAGGATTACCTCTAGAGTCTAAAATCTGTCTAGCGTGGATAGATTGAATTAATGTCATAATTTTTAATGGTTTAATTAGGTTTTATTTTATTGCATTAAAGATACAAATTCATCAAATAAATAACGAGAATCGTGTGGCCCTGGAGCCGATTCAGGGTGATATTGAACAGAAAAAGCAGGTTTGCTTTTCAATTTTATCCCTGCTACAGTACCATCGTTCAAATGAACATGTGTGATTTCCAAATCACTATTATTCTCTACATCTTCTCTTTTTACCACAAAACCATGATTTTGAGATGTAATTTCACTTTTACCTGTTACTAGATTTTTGATAGGGTGATTGATACCACGATGTCCATGGTGCATCTTGTAGGTAGATACCCCACAGGCCTCTGCCAAAAGTTGATGACCAAGACAAATCCCAAAGACTGGTTTACCTGTTTCAAGAATTTCTCTGGTAGTATTCACCGCATATTCCATGACGGCAGGATCACCAGGCCCATTGGACAAAAAGTACCCATTAGGACTCCAAGCTTGAAGCTCAGATAAAGAAGTTTTAGCAGGAAATACTTTACAGTAAACGCCCCTATCAGCAAGATTTCTTAAAATATTCTTTTTAATTCCGAAATCTAAACAAGCTACTTTTATGGTAGCATTTTCATCACCAAAGAAATATGGTTCCTTGGTACAAACTTTTGATGACAATTCGAGGCCATTCATATCAGGTACCAAATTCAATTCGGCTTTAAGACCAGCAAGATCATCCTCAAACTCTGAACTAATAATTGCATTCATAGCCCCTTTAGACCTGATATGTCTTACAAGCATCCTAGTATCAATATCAGCTATACCTGTAATATTATGTTTGACTAAATAATCTTGAAGCGATCCATCTGCATCAAGTCTGCTATATACATCTGAAAATGTATTGACTACAATACCTGAGATGGTTGGACTATCCGATTCTACTTCAGTATCTATTACACCATAATTACCAATATGAGAAGTAGTAGTAACTATGATTTGACCTGTATATGAAGGGTCTGTGTAGATCTCTTGGTACCCTGTCATCCCCGTATTAAAACAGATTTCACCGCCATTGGTACCGGGTTTTCCGATAAGAGTGCCTCGGAAAATAGTCCCGTCGGCTAATAGAAGAGTTGCTTTTTGTTTGTTCATTGTGTTATAACGACTCGCCAAATTTAAGGAAATTATAAAGATATGCCTTGTAAATTTTAACTGATATAAAAAAAGGGATTGAACCAAAGTTCAATCCCTATATATGAAGAGTTTAGCAACATTTTATTCTGCTCCCTTTTCTTCTTTGTTATCATCTTCTTTAGCTTCAACTTCTGGAGCAGCAGACTCAACAGGAGCCTTTGCTTCAGTACTTGCAGCACCTGAACCTCTCCTACTTCTTCTAGTAGTTTTCTTAGCAGGCTTAGCTTCCTTCAACATCAATTCGTTGAAATCAACCAATTCGATAATACACATCTCAGCGTTATCACCAAGTCTAAAACCAGTTTTAATGATTCTAGTATATCCACCTGGTCTAGTAGCTACTTTCTCAACAACTTCGCCAAAAAGAGCTTTGATAGCTTCTTTGTTTTGAAGGTAAGAGAAAGCAATTCTTCTGTTGTGTGTGGTATCTTCTTTAGCTCTAGTCACTAGAGGCTCTACATATTTTCTCAATTCCTTAGCCTTTGCAAGCGTCGTGGAAATACGCTTGTGAAGGATCAAAGAAGCTGCCATGTTAGAAAGCATTGCTTTTCTATGACTAGCAGTTCTTCCAAGGTGGTTAAATTTCTTACCGTGTCTCATTTTTATTACTCTTCATCAAGTTTATACTTAGACAAATCCATCCCAAAGGTTAATCCTTTTTCTTGGATAAGTTGCTCTAGTTCAGCAAGAGATTTCTTACCAAAATTTCTAAATTTCATCATGTCAGAAATTTCCAATTTTGCAAGATCTCCTAAAGTCTTCACGTCTGCTGCCTTCAAACAGTTAAAAGCACGAACTGAAAGATCCAAGTCACCAAGAGAAGTCTTCAACAACTTTCTCATGTGAAGGAACTCTTCATCGATCGGCTCAGGTTCAGAAACTCCAGTGGAGTCAAGAACCATTGTTTGATCAGAGAACAACATAAAGTGCTGAATAAGAATCTTTGCTGACTCTTGAAGAGCTTTTTCAGGATGGATGGATCCATCTGTAGTAACTTCAAGAATCAATTTTTCGAAGTCAGTCTTCTGTTCTACCCTTGTATTTTCTACACTATACTTCACATTCTTAATAGGAGTGAAAATAGCATCAATAGGGATAACGCCGAAAACTTGTTCTTTTGGTTTAGACTCTTCAGCAGGAAGATATCCTCTTCCTTTTTCTACTGTAAGTTCAACTTCCAGACTTTTTGATTCATCCAAGTGGCAAATTACCAATTCAGGATTCAACACTTCAAAAGAAGATGTGAATTTAGCGATATCACCAGCAGTGAACACAGATTGGTTTTTCACTTCCACGGTAATTTTACCGTCGATAGCTTCATGAACCTTTTTGAATCTCACTTGCTTCAGGTTAAGAATGATGTCCGTAAAATCTTCTACTACACCTTCGATAGTAGAGAATTCATGAACAACACCTGGTAGTTTTACTGAGGTGATTGCATAACCCTCAAGAGAAGACAAAAGAATTCTTCTTAAGGCATTACCAATGGTAACCCCATAGCCTTTTTCCAGTGGCTTAAATGTAAATAGACCGTGAAAATCATCGGCTTTTTCCATTACCACTTTTTCAGGCATTTGAAATGCTAATATGGACATATCAATAGTTCTTTTTAAGTCTGAATTAATATTACTTAGAGTAAAGTTCAACAATCAGTTGTTCTTTGATATTCTCAGGAATATCTTCTCTAACTGGAATGCTTACGAACTTACCTGCTAACGAGGTGTTATCCCACTCTAACCAAGAATAACGAGCAGTTCCTCTACCAGCTAAACTAGCTGTGATAGCTTCAAGAGACTTAGATCGCTCTCTCACAGAAATAACATCACCTGGCTTCAAAGTGTAAGAAGGAATATTTACCAACTCACCATTAACAAGGATATGCTTGTGAGAAACAAGTTGTCTTGCGCCTCTTCTAGTTGGAGAAATACCTAATCTATACACTACGTTGTCTAATCTTGCTTCTAACAATTGTAATAGGTTCTCACCAGTAATACCTTGTTTTCTAGAAGCAATATCAAACATTTTAGAGAATTGTCTCTCTAAAATACCATAGATATATTTTGCTTTCTGCTTTTCAGCCAGCTGAATAGCATATTCTGATTGTTTCTTTCTTCTACCTCTACCATGTTGGCCTGGAGGATAGTTTTTCTTCTGAAGTGCTTTGCTTTGTCCTTCAATCGGCTCACCGAATTTTCTGGCAATCTTTGCCTTTGGACCTCTATATCTAGCCATTCTCTATATCTTCTTTAATGAATTAAACTCTTCTACGTTTTGGAGGACGACAACCGTTGTGCGGAAGTGGAGTCACATCAATAATCGTAGTTACATCAAGACCTACATTTTGTAAAGTTCTAATAGCAGATTCTCTACCTGCACCTGGACCTTTTACAAAAACCTCAATTTTTCTCAATCCTAAATCATAAGCAACTTGACCGCAATTTTGAGCTGCCATTTGAGCTGCATAAGGTGTGTTCTTTTTAGAACCTCTGAATCCCATTTTACCGGCAGAAGCCCAAGAGATCACCTGTCCAGAATTATTGGTAATAGAGATGATAATGTTGTTAAAGGAAGCTTTGATATGCGCTTGGCCTACCGCTTCTACTTTAACTACTCTTTTTTTACCTTTAGCTTTATCGTTTCTTTTCTGAGCCATAATCTAAATCAAGATTTATTTAGTTGCTTTCTTTTTGTTAGCAACAGTCTTTCTCTTACCTTTTCTAGTTCTAGCGTTGTTTTTGGTCTTTTGACCTCTCAAAGGAAGACCTTTTCTATGTCTTAGACCTCTATAACAACCAATATCCATTAATCTCTTGATATTAAGCTGAATTTCGGACTTGAGAACACCTTCCGTTCTGTACGCTTCAGCAATAATATTTCTAATAGCGGTAGATTCTTCATCATTCCACTCACCAGCTTTCTTATCATAAGAAATACCTGCTTTGTCCAGGATTGCTCTGGCCGAACTTCTACCTATACCGAAAATGTAGGTTAAGCCGATTTCTCCACGTTTGTTGTCTGGGATGTCAACACCTGCAATTCTTGCCATAATTATTAACCTTGTCTTTGTTTAAACTTAGGATTTTTCTTGTTGATCACGTAAAGTTTTCCTTTTCTTCTGATCACTTTACAATCAACACTTCTCTTCTTGATTGATGCCTTTACTTTCATGACAGTTTATTTGTATCGATAAACAATTCTACCTTTAGAAAGATCATACGGAGAAAGCTCTAATTTTACTTTATCTCCAGGAAGGATCTTTATATAATTCATTCTCATTTTTCCAGATATATGGGCAATCAATTGATGACCATTCTCCAGCTCCACTTTGAACATTGCATTTGACAATGCTTCTATTATAGTACCATCTTGTTCAATAGATGTCTGTTTAGCCATATTTAGAATTTATAGTTTTCCTCAATATATTGATGTGTGGTCAATATTTCAGTTTTATCTCTGAAGATAGCCACAGTATGCTCGTAATGTGCAGAAGGCTTTCTATCCGCAGTACGAATAGTCCAACCATCTCTTTCTTGTACAATATTTCTACTACCTAGGTTAACCATTGGCTCTATCGCTATAACTAGCCCTTCATTCAAAAGAGGCCCACTACCACGTTTACCATAGTTGGGTACTTCCGGCGATTCGTGTAAATTCTTACCCAAACCATGACCCACAAGTTCTCTAACTACAGTATAACCTTTAGCTTCAACAAATTTTTGGATAGCATGACCTATATCACCAACTCTATTACCAAAAACTGCTTTTTCAATACCTAAATACAGAGATTCCTTTGTCGCTTTAAGCAATGACAATACATCAGGGGAAACTTCACCGACAGGGTAAGTATAAGCGCAATCGCTATGAAAACCTTGGTGAAAGACTCCACAATCTACTGAGATTATATCGCCATCTTTCAAAACATAATCACTAGGAAATCCATGAACCACAACCTCATTCACTGAGATACATAATGATGCAGGAAAACCATTGTAACCTTTGAAGGAGGGAACACCACCGTGATCCCTTATAAATTCCTCCGCTATTTTGTCTAAGAAAGAAGTCTTTACTCCTTCTTTAATATTCTTGGCTACCTCTCCATGAGCCTTACCAAGTATTTGAGCACTTTCTTTTATTAATTGGACTTCCTCAAAAGTCTTATAATGGATCATACAGCTGGTGCGTAATTCGAAGGATTATTTTTCATATTCCCACTCTTCATCATGCCCTCGTAATGTCTCATCAATAAGTAACTTTCAATTTGTCTCAATGTATCCATGATCACACCTACCATGATCAATAGGGAAGTACCACCATAGAATTGAGCAAATTCTCCACCAACACCAGCAATGATTGCAAAAGCTGGAAGTACGGCAACTAAAGCTAATAATACTGAACCAGGAAGTGTAATCCTTGAGATAATATTATCTATGAACTCAGAAGTTGGAGCACCTGGCTTAATACCTGGTACAAAACCTCCATTTCTTTTTAAGTCTTCGGATATCTGCTCTGGATTCACAGTAATAGCCGTGTAGAAGAAAGTAAAAAGAATAATCATAATAGCAAATACCAAGTTGTATTGCCAAGATGTAAAGTCCGAAAACGTGGAACCGATATAATTAGCTATATCGTTGTCGCTCGACCAAATCTGAGCAATCAATGCAGGTAGAAACATCAATGATTGAGCAAAGATAATTGGCATTACACCAGAAGCATTCACTTTAATAGGAATGTATTGTCTTTGACCTCCATAAACTTTCCCACCAACAACTTGCTTGGCATATTGAACAGGAATTCTTCTTGTTGCTTCAGTCAATGCTACCACACCCAATACAACAAAGAATAGTACTGCTGCTTCAATCAACAACAATAGCATCCCAGAAGTACCTTTGGATAAACCTTCCGCAATGATAGCTCCAGGGAATCTAGAGATAATCCCAATCATGATCAACATTGAAATACCATTTCCAATGCCTTTTTCAGTGATTTTTTCCCCAAGCCACATACAGAACATTGTACCAGCTGATAGCAACACCAAAGAACTAAACATAAATAAGGAAGTACTTACCATTACTGCACCAGTAGGAAGAATAGTAGCTGTAATATAGCCGATACCTTGAGCCACTGTAATAGCAATAGTTAATACTCGAGTGATCTGATTGATTCTTTTTCTACCAGATTCACCTTCCTTTTGTAATTTCTGAAAATATGGTACTCCAACAGTCAACAACTGCAACACGATGGAAGCAGAAATATATGGCATAATCCCTAAACCAAAGATAGAAGCATTACTAAAAGCTCCTCCAAGGAAAGTATCGATTAGACCGAAAATACCTTCTGGAGCATCATTCAATTTTGAAGGATCTACTCCAGGTAAAACGATAAAAGAACCCAATCTGAATACAACCAGAAAACCGATTGTATTCAAAATTCGGACTCTTAGATCTTCAATAGCAAAGATATTCTTAACTGTTGAGATAAACTTTTTCATTGATTAAATCTTGTTAACTGTTCCGCCAACCTTTTCAATAGCTTCAACAGCGGAAGCAGAGAAATAGTGAGCACTTACATTCAATTTCGCTGTAAGTTCGCCTCTACCTAGGACTTTTACAACATCTTTTTTCGAAACTAGTCCATGTTCTACCAAAACATCGAAAGAAACTGTATCCAAGTTATATTTCTCGGAAAGCTCTTGCAATGCAGAAAGATTGATAGGTTTACACTCGATTCTATTTAGACTCTTGAAACCAAACTTAGGTACTCTTCTTTGAAGTGGCATCTGACCACCTTCAAAGCCTAACTTAGATTTGTAACCAGATCTAGACTTGGCTCCTTTATGACCTCTAGTAGAGGTACCACCTCTACCAGAACCAGTTCCACGACCAATTCTTTTTCTATTCTTTACAGATCCTTCAGCAGGTTTTAATGTATGTAATTTCATGATTAAGCTTCCTCCACTTTTACAAGGTGACTTACTTTTCTTACCATTCCAGCGATCTGAGGAGTATTTTCAACTACAACAGACTTATTAATCCTACCAAGACCAAGAGCTGTAATAGTAGCTTTTTGATCTTTTGGTCTTTTGATTATGCTTCTTACTTGAGTTACTTTAACCTTTGCCATCTTCTTAACCGTTAAAAACTTTTGACATTTTAACACCTCTTTGCTGTGATACAGCTATAGCATCTCTCAATTGTACTAAAGCATCAATTGTTGCTTTTACTACATTGTGAGGGTTTGAAGAACCTTTGGACTTTGCCAATACATCAGTTACACCAGCACTTTCAAGAACCGCACGCATAGCACCACCCGCAATCACACCAGTACCAGCAGCAGCGGGCTTGATCAAAACAAATCCACCACCAAACTTACCAAGTTGCTCGTGAGGTATGGTTCCTTTCAAAATAGGCACTCTGACAAGATTCTTTTTAGCATCTTCTATACCTTTGGTAATAGCATCTGTTACTTCATTGGCCTTACCCAATCCATAACCAACCACACCGTTACCATCTCCAACTACAACAATTGCAGAGAAAGAAAATCTCCTACCACCTTTAACTACTTTAGCAACACGGTTGATAGCAACAACTTTCTCTTTAAGTTCTGTATCTGTTGCCCTAATGGGTTTTCTTTTAACTTGAGACATAATATCTATTAAAATTTAAGGCCACCTTCCCTTGCACCTTCGGCAAGAGCTTTAACATTACCATGATATAAGTATCCACTTCTGTCAAATACAACAGAAGCAACACCTTTAGCAACAGCTCTTTCTGCTAATTTCTTACCTACTTCAGTAGCCACTGAAATCGTAGTATTTTTAGCACCAAGTTCTTTGGAAGAGGCTTGCGCTAGTGTATGACCTTTAAGGTCATCAACCAACTGAGCATATATACCAGTATTGCTTTTAAATACTGACAAACGAGGTCTAGAATCAGATCCGGAGATTTTTCTACGGATACTTTTCTTGATTCTAAGTCTTCTTGAGTTCTTATTGAAAGCCATCTTAATTATTTTTTACCTGCGGTTTTACCAGCTTTACGTCTTACAATTTCACCTACGAAACGAACACCTTTACCTTTGTAAGGCTCAACTTTACGTAGAGATTTAATTTTAGCAGCTACCTGACCGATCAATTCCTTATCAATTCCTTCAAGAGACACAATTGGGTTCTTACCCTTAGGCGTTTCTGTTTTTAATGAAATTGAATCCGGAAGAGCAAAGAAGATGTTGTGGGAATAACCCAAAGATAACTCCAACACTTGTCCTTGATTGGAGGCTTTGTAACCTACACCGACCAACTCTAAGTCTTTTTTGTAACCTTCTGAAACACCTATAACCATATTGTTCAACAAAGATCTATACAAGCCGTGAAGAGACTTGTGTCTCTTAGACTCTGTAGGCCTTGTTACTACAATTTGATTATCCTCAACCGCAACGGTAATGTCGGGATTCACATCCTGAGTTAGCGTACCTTTGGGACCTTTAACAGTGACAGTATTGTGTGCTGACACGTCTACAGTAACACCCGCTGGTAGATTTATTGGTTTTTTACCTATTCTAGACATAACGGTTTATTAATAAACGTAACAAAGTACTTCTCCACCAATACCTTCTGTACGTGCTTCTTTATCAGTCATCACGCCTTTGGAGGTGGATAGAATGGCGATTCCTAGACCATTGATTACTCTAGGCAATTCGTCATGCTTAACATATTTTCTTAGACCTGGCTTACTCACTCGAGCAAGGCTTACGATTGCATTCTGCTTTGTAGAAGGATTATACTTTAAAGCGATTTTGATAGATCCTTGAGGACCCTCTTCTTCAAACTTATAATTCTGTATATATCCTTTATCAAAAAGAACCTTAGTCAATTCTTTCTTGATGTTGGAAGCAGGAATCTCTACGATTCTATGAGATGCCTTGATGGCATTTCTCAATCTGGTCAAATAATCAGCTATTGGATCAGTCATATTTATATAAGTCTAACTGCACACCCGTAATGGGCGTGCAAAGTTACACAATGATTTTTAGAATAAAAACTTTTGTCCGATTTTTACCAGCTTGACTTAGTTACACCAGGAATCTTTCCAGCAGAAGCCATTTCTCTGAAAGTTACCCTGTTGATACCAAATTTTCTCATATAACCTTTCGGACGGCCAGTTAGCTTACATCTGTTGTGTAGTCTTACTGGAGATGCATTTCTAGGCAACTTGTCCAAGGCTTCGTAATCACCGGCAGCCTTAAGTTCAGCTCTTTTCTTAGCATACTTGGCTACAAGACGTTCTCTTTTTCTCTCGCGAGCTTTTAATGATTCTCTTGCCATAATTATTCTTGATTATTTTTATTGATAAAAGGCATACCGAAAGCTTTCAACAAAGCATAGCTTTCTTCATCTGTCTCAGCAGTGGTCACAAAAGTGATATCCATTCCAGAGATTCTGTTTACTTTCTCAATGCTGATTTCAGGGAAGATAATTTGCTCTGTTACACCTAAAGTATAATTACCTCTTCCATCGAAGCCTTTATCACTGATACCTTTGAAATCTCTTACTCGAGGAAGAGCAACGGTAGCAAGTCTATCTAAGAATTCGTACATTCTATCTCCTCTCAATGTGACTTTTGCACCGATAGGCATTTCCTCTCTCAATTTAAAGTTAGAGATAGAATTCTTAGCCTTTGTAGCAACAGCCCTTTGACCAGTGATTAAAGAAAGCTCTTCAACACCTTGATCCACCAATTTCTTATCAGCTACAGCAGCACCAATACCCTTGTTCAGAACAATTTTGGTCAATTTAGGAACTTGCATAACTGACTTATACTGGAATTTTTCCTTCAATGCAGGAGCGATTTCAGTAAGGTACTTATCTTTCATTCTAGGATTAGCCATTGATCACCTCCCCAGTTTTCTTAGAATATCTAACTAATTTTCCGTTTTCACCATGCTTTCTACCAGTTCTGGTAGCTTCACCTGTTTTAGGATCTACAAGCATTAGGTTACTGATATGTAAAGCTGCTTCTCTTTTTTCAATTCCACCTTGAGGGTTTGTAGCAGTAGGCTTCACGTGTTTAGTCACAATATTGATTCCTTCTACAGTTGCCTTTCTCTTTTCAAGGTTTACAGAAAGCACTTTGCCTGTTTTACCCTTATCATCACCTGACAATACTTTTACAGTATCACCTGTTTTGATATGTAATTTGGGTTGTTTATTGAATTTTCTTTCCATGATTACAATACTTCTGGGGCCAAAGATACAATCTTCATAAACTGCTTCTCTCTCAACTCTCTAGCAACAGGGCCGAAGATACGGCTTCCTCTTGGTTCGTCGTTGTTGTTGAGAAGAACGGCAGCATTATCTTCAAATCGGATATAAGAACCGTCTTTTCTTCTAATTTCCTTTTTCGTTCTCACGATAACCGCTTTAGAAACGGTACCTTTTTTCATGTTGCTGGAAGAAAGTGCGGACTTAACAGTTACTACAACTTTATCCCCAATAGAAGCATATCTTTTCTTGGTTCCTCCCAATACACGGATCACAAGCACTTCTTTAGCACCTGAATTGTCCGCTACGCTTAGTCTGGATTCTTGTTGTATCATGTTATTTAGCCTTTTCTATAATTTCTACTAATCTCCAACGCTTGTTTTTACTCAGCGGACGAGTTTCACTAATCTTAACAAGATCGCCTGGACGACACTCGTTGTTCTCGTCATGAACCATAAACTTGGTAGTCTTCGCAACAAACTTACCATAGATAGGGTGCTTTACCCTTCTCTCTACGGCAACTGTAATGGATTTATCCATCTTGTTGCTGACTACTTTTCCTATTCTTTCTTTACGTAGATTTCTCTCAGTAGTAGCCATCTCTATTCTTATTTAGCTAATTGTAACGCGGTCAAAGCTGTTTTCAATCTCGCGATTGTACGCTTTACCTCTTTTAATTTGTTAGGATTTTCTATCGGAGAAATAGCATGAGCAAAACGTAACTTAGTCAAGTTAGTCTGCTCAGCGGCGATTCGCTCGATGATTTCACTTTCGGAAAGTGATCTGATTTCTGAATTTTTCATAGCTTTTATTATCCTACGTAATCTCTACGTACCACGAAATTTGTACTTACAGGTAGTTTTTGCTGTGCAAGTCTCAAAGCTTCTTTAGCTACTTCCAAACTTACTCCAGTTGCTTCAAAAAGGATAGTTCCTGGCTTGATTACTGCAACCCAGTATTCAGGAGCACCTTTACCTTTACCCATACGAACCTCTGCAGGCTTCTTAGTGATAGGCTTGTCAGGGAAAATCCTTATCCAAACTTGACCTTCTCTTTTCATTGCTCTTGTCATAGCGATACGAGCCGCTTCAATTTGACGAGAGGTTATCCATCCAGCTTCAAGGGATTTGATACCAAAGTTGCCAAAAGAAAGCGTGTGCCCTCTTTGTGCAATGCCTTTGACTCTGCCCTTGTGCATTTTTCTATATTTAGTTCTTTTTGGCTGTAACATGATTTCTCACTTAAGGGTGAAAATTAGTTATTTCTCTTTCTTCTTTTTGGGCCGCCTTCTCTTCTCTTTCCTCTAGCGTTACCTCCTTTTGGTTCATTGGCTGCTCCTACGTTAGGAGAAAGATCTCTCTTACCGTAAACTTCACCTTTGAAAATCCAAACTTTGATACCGATGATACCATATACAGTATTTGCTTCAGAAATAGCATAGTCGATGTCCGCTCTTAGTGTATGCAAAGGAATTCTACCTTCTTTGTACATTTCAGATCTTGCCATCTCAGCTCCACCCAGACGACCGGAAAGCTTAACTTTAATACCTTCAGCGCCAACTCTCATTGCTGCTGCAATGGATTGCTTCATCGCTCTTCTGAAAGAGATACGAGCTTGTAGTTGTTGAGCAATTGATTCTCCTACCAATTTAGCATCCAACTCAGGACGCTTAATTTCAAAGATGTTGATTTGTACATCCTTATTGGTTAGCTTCTTCAATTCCTCTTTTAACTTATCTACTTCAGCTCCACCTTTACCAATCACAACACCTGGACGGGCAGTGTGAATAGTTAGGGTGATTCTTTTCAAAGTTCTTTCGATGATCACTTTGGAAATTCCACCTTTAGGAATTCTAGCATTGACATACTTTCTGATTTGCTGATCTTCGTAAAGTTTCTCAGCGAAATCTTTACCACCATACCAGTTAGAATCCCAACCTTTGACTACACCAAGTCTAAAACCAATAGGGTTTATTTTTTGTCCCATAGTCTAATCTTAATTAGAGTTTTCTTTTGTTTGTACTTCATCAGCGGTAACATTGGTACTGAATGCATCAACTACCAAGGTCACATGATTTGATCTTTTGCGAATTCTGTGTGCTCTTCCTTGAGGAGCAGGTCTTAGTCTTTTCAACATTCGACCACCATCAACTTGAATTGTTTTGATGTATAGATCAGCATCTTCAAGTTTTTCATCTGGATTCTTTGCTTGCCAGTTGGCCACAGCAGAAAGAAGAAGTTTCTCTAATTTAATAGAACCATGATTTGGTGTAAACTTCAATATGCTTAGTGCATGTCCTACGCGCTTACCTCTAACAAGGTCAGCTACCAATCTCATTTTGCGAGTAGAAGTAGGAACATTATTTAATCTTGCTATTGCTTCCATGATTATCTCTTTCCTTTATCTTTTTTGGCAATGTGACCTCTAAAGTTTCTCGTAGGAGCAAATTCTCCTAGTTTATGACCTACCATATTATCTGTTACAAATACAGGAATAAATTTATTTCCATTATGCACAGCAAAGGTATGACCTACAAAGTCCGGAGAAATCATGGATCTTCTTGACCAAGTCTTGATGACAGATTTTTTGCCAGACTCGTTCATAGCATCCACTTTTTTGCCCAAGTGATGTTCTATATAAGGGCCTTTCTTTAATGAACGTGCCATAATTATTTAGATCTTTTACTGATAATGAATTTATTTGAATACTTTTTAGGAGATCTAGTTTTCTTACCTTTTGCAAGCAAACCAGTCCTAGATCTTGGGTGACCACCTGATGAACGTCCTTCACCACCACCCATTGGGTGATCGACAGGGTTCATAGCCACACCTCTTGTTCTAGGTCTTCTACCTAACCAGCGCTTTCTACCAGCTTTACCTAATACCACGTTCATGTGATCACCATTAGATACTACACCGATAGTAGCCATACAAACACCAAGTACAAGTCTCATTTCACCAGAAGGCAACTTGACAGTAACATACTTACCATCTCTTGCAACTACTTGCGCATATCCACCAGCACTTCTTGCCATAGCCCCACCTTTACCAGGCTTCAACTCGATATTGTGTACAATGGTACCCAAAGGTATATTCACCAATTGCATCGCATTACCCACTTCTGGAGCAACACTTTCACCGGAAATCACTGTTTGTCCAACTTGCAAACCTTCCGGTGCAATAATGTAAGTCTTTGCACCGTCCACATAATACAATAGCGCTAGACGTGCTGTTCTATTTGGATCATATTCGATAGATTTTACTACCGCAGGAATTCCAAATTTAGTTCTCTTAAAATCAACGATTCTAAGTCTTCTCTTATGGCCACCTCCGATATATCTGGAGGTCATTTTACCTACATTATTTCTACCGCCTGACTTCTTCAAAGGAGCCAATAGAGATTTCTCTGGCTTTGATGTTGTGATTTCATCAAATGCTGGAGCTACTCTAAATCTGGTCCCTGGGGTTACAGGCTTTAATTTTTTAACTGCCATGATCTTGATTCAATTAAATTTCTCCGTAAAAATCGATTACTTCGCCATCAGCAACTTGTACAATTGCCTTCTTGAAAGCATTAGTGAATCCACTTACAACTTTTGACTTGGTGTATCTAGTCTTAGATTTACCAGCATATCGCATGGTTCTCACGTCAACTACAGTCACACCGTACATTTTCTCAACGGCTCTTTTGATCTCTGGCTTCTTTGCAGTCTTCTCAACTACAAATCCATAAACGCCTTTTTCGTTCATTGCAGAAATCTTTTCCGTAATCAAAGGTTTTTTTAGTATCTCCATTGTCTTACTTCGATAATAAGTTTTCCAATATACTTACTGAACCTTCACACAACATTAAGTTGTCTGCATTAAGCAATTCGTAAGTATTTACATCGTTTACTGAAACCACCTTAGCTTTAGGTAAATTTCTGCTAGAAAGAAATACGTTCTTGTTGTCCTCAGGAAGAACCAAAAGTGTTTTCTTATCTACCAAAGAAAGTCCGTTCAAGAATGCCAAGTAATCTTTTGTTTTTGGAGCATCAAAAGATACATTTTCCAAAACCATTAGGCTGTTTTCTTTTACTTTATAAGATAAAGCAGACTTTCTAGCCACTTGCTTCAATTTTTTATTCAATTTGAAAGAATAGTTTCTTGGTCTTGGACCGAACACTCTTCCTCCTCCTCTGAAAACAGGGGATTTGATAGAGCCTGCTCTAGCACCACCAGTACCTTTTTGCTTTTTGATCTTTTTAGTAGATCCAGCAATTTCATTTCTTTCTTTTGATTTATGTGTTCCTTGTCTTTGGTTTGCCAAAAACTGCTTCACATCTAGGTAGATCGCATGATCATTAGGCTCAATGCCAAAAATATCATCTGAAAGCGATACTTTTCTACCTGTCTCTTCGCCGTTATGTTTTAATACTGCTAATTCCATTGTCTTACTTCTCTAGAATAACGAAAGAATTTTTTGGTCCAGGGACAGATCCACTTACTAATAGCAAGTTCTTTTCTGGATAGATTTTCAACACTTTGAGGTTGATCACCTTTACTCTGTCTCCACCCATTCTACCTGCCATTCTCATGCCTTTGAATACTCTTGAAGGCCAAGAACAAGCACCAATGGAACCAGGGTGTCTTTGTCTGTTGTGCTGACCGTGAGTTTGACCACCCACACCACCAAAACCGTGACGTTTAACTACACCTTGAAAACCTTTACCTTTAGAAGTCCCGATAGCATCGACGAAGTCACCTTCAACGAATACTTGACCAGCTTCTACGGTTTTTCCAAGATCAACCTGACCTTCGAATTCGACCCTAAAGTCTCTGAATTCAACAACTTTCTGTTTTGGCGTTGTACCGGCCTTTTTAAAGTGCCCGATAAGTGGCTTAGGAGTGTTTTTCTCCTTACGCTCACCGTAAGCCAACTGAACAGCGTTGTACCCGTCTGTTTCTACATTTTTTACTTGCGTCACTACGCAAGGACCAGCTTCTATTAGCGTGCATGCGACATTACGTCCATCGGCACTAAAAACGCTAGTCATTCCGACTTTTTTACCTATTATTCCAGACATCTTCTGATATATAATATAATTAAACACAAGCATTTACGCGCATGTGCCCTTTTTAAAGGACTGCAAAGTTAGGAATTTAATTCCACCTTACAAACCCCAACTTTAATATTTTCAATTATTTACGAAAAATTATTTGGTTTATTCGTCAAGATTTACCTCCATTCGATCCAAAACAACTTTTCTACTTGACTAAAGACAAAAGAAAAACCCATCCACCGGGGCGGATAGGTTTTTTATGCTTCAATCTAGACTTGTCAGACTTTGATTTCTACATCAACTCCACTAGGAAGTTCGATTTTCATCAAAGCATCGACAGTTTTAGAGCTATTGCTGTAGATATCAACCAATCTTTTGTAAGTACAAAGTTGATATTGATCTCTTGCTTTTTTGTTTACGTGTGGGGATTTCAACACCGTGAACTTTTCCTTTTTTGTTGGCAAAGGAATAGGCCCAACCACGATAGCACCAGTAGCTTTGACAGCTTTTACGATCTTCTCAGATGACTTATCCACCAGGCTGTGATCGTATGATTTTAATTTTATTCTGATTTTCTGATTCATTTTCAATTAGAATTTAGGCTTTTTCACCTTTTACTTTCGCAATCACCGTTTCAGCGATGTTGCTCGGTACAGGCTCGTAATGTGAGAAGGTAAGTGAAGCAGTTGCTCTACCAGAAGTAATTGTTCTTAGGTCTGTTACATAACCGAACAATTCAGATAGAGGAACGCTAGCTTTAACTACAGTTGAGGATCCTTTTGTATCCATACCTTTCATCAAACCTCTTCTTCTATTCAAATCACCCGTGATAGGACCAGTGTACTCATCTGGAGTAACTACATCTACCGCCATGATTGGCTCAAGTAATTGAGGCTTCGCTTTTTTAGCGGCTTCTTTGAAACCAATTCTTGCTGCCAATTCAAATGACAATGCATCAGAATCGACATCGTGGAATGAACCATGGAATAGTCTTACTTTCATTGCCTCAACTGGGTATCCTGCCAAAGGACCATTTTTCATTGCTTCAGCAAATCCTTTTTGGATTGCAGGAATGAATTCCTTAGGAATCACACCACCAACAATACCATTCACAAATTCAAGTCCTGGCTTGATTTCATTAGTTTCAGGATCTGCATCCTTAGGACCTAATTCAAATACAATATCGGCAAATTTACCTTTACCACCAGACTGCTTTTTGTAAACTTCTTTGTGCTCCACATTAGAGAACAAAGCTTCTTTATAAGCAACTTGAGGAGCTCCTTGGTTGATCTCAACCTTAAATTCTCTCTTCAATCTGTCGATGATGATATCAAGGTGAAGTTCACCCATACCTCTTAGAATTGTCTGACCAGTTTCATGATCAGTATTTACTACTAGAGTAGGATCTTCTTCAACCAATTTGGCAATCGCCATACCTAGCTTATCAGCATCAGCTTGAGTTTTAGGCTCAATAGCATAACCGATAACTGGCTCAGGGAAAATCATTGATTCAAGAACTACTTTACGCTTTTCATCGCAAAGGGTATCTCCTGTTTTGATATCTTTGAAACCGACTACGGCTCCAATATCACCAGCAACTAACCTAGGGATTTGATTTTGCTTATTAGCATGCATCTGGAATACTCTAGAGATACGCTCCTTGTTTCCAGAACGGCTATTGAATACATAAGAACCAGATTCCAATACACCAGAATATGCTCTAACAAAACAAAGTCTACCTACAAATGGGTCAGTAGCAATTTTGAATGCAAGACCAGTGAATGGTTCGCTTTCGTCTGGTGCGATTTTTATTTCTTTCTCTTCATCTTCCAAAGCATGACCAATAATATCATCTTTGTCTAGAGGAGAAGGTAATAATTCCATTACTAAATCAAGCATAGTCTGAACACCTTTGTTTTTGAAAGATGATCCACACACCATTGGAACCACTTTCATGGCAATAGTAGCTTGTCTTAGTGCATTAAGAATCTCTGCTTCAGTGATTGACTCAGAATCTTCGAAGAATTTCTCCATCAAAGACTCGTCAAATTCAGCAACAGATTCCAAGAGATACTCTCTGTATTCTGCTACTTCATCCAGCATATCCTCAGGAATTGGAACTACTTCGTAAGTCATTCCGAAGTCATCTTCATTCCAAACGATAGCTCTATTGTTGATCAAATCAACAACACCTCTAAATTTGTCTTCAGCACCGATAGGAAGTTGCAAAGGAACAGCATGGCTACCTAGCATCTCTTTTACTTGCTTACAAACTTCAAGGAAGTTAGCTCCAGAACGATCCATTTTATTAACGAATCCGATACGGGCTACTTTATAATTATCAGCTAATCTCCAGTTGGTCTCAGACTGTGGTTCTACACCATCTACAGCACTGAAAAGGAACACCAACCCATCCAAAATTCTAAGGGAACGGTTTACTTCAACTGTAAAGTCAACGTGACCTGGAGTATCGATGATATTGATTTGGTACTTATTGTCTCTGTAATTCCAAAAAACAGTGGTAGCAGCAGAAGTAATAGTGATACCTCTTTCCTGCTCTTGAGCCATCCAGTCCATGGTAGCTGCCCCATCGTGTACCTCACCTATCTTATGGCTTACACCAGAGTAAAAAAGGATACGTTCCGTGGTCGTAGTCTTACCTGCATCAATGTGCGCAGCAATACCGATGTTTCTTGTATATTTTAAGTCTCTTGCCATTTCAATTAAAATCTAAAGTGTGAGAATGCTTTATTGGCTTCAGCCATTCTATGCGTGTCGTCTTTTTTCTTAACAGCTGCACCTTCTCCTTTGGATGCGGAGATGATTTCACCTGCAAGTCTATCCATCATAGTTTTCTCACCCCTTTTTCTGGCATAAGTGATCATCCACTTGATCCCCAGGGACAACTTTCTTTCAGGTCTAACTTCCATTGGGACCTGGAAAGTAGCACCACCAACTCTACGACTCTTCACCTCTACAGCTGGAGTAATATTGTTAAGCGCTTTTTTCCAAACCTCAAGACCGTTCTCACCTACTTTTTCTTCAACTTTCGCGACTGCGTCGTAGAAAATTTTGTAAGCAATACTCTTCTTTCCATCCACCATTAGGCAGTTCACAAACTTTGTTACCAAAGTATCATTAAACTTCGGATCAGGAAGAATATATCTCTTTTTTGGTTTCGCTTTTCTCATTTTTTCTAAATGTTATAATGTCTTATTTTTTAGCATCCTTTGGACGCTTAGCACCATACTTGGAACGACCTTGCTTACGGTCTTTAACTCCTGCTGTATCTAGTGCACCTCGGATGATGTGATATCTCACACCCGGAAGATCTTTCACACGACCTCCTCTGATCAATACGATAGAGTGCTCTTGCAAATTGTGACCCTCTCCAGGAATGTAGGCATTCACCTCTTTTCCGTTCGTCAATCTTACCCTAGCCACTTTTCTCATCGCTGAGTTAGGCTTCTTAGGCGTGGTAGTGTACACCCTTGTACAAACCCCTCTTCTCTGAGGACAAGCATCCAAAGCTCTAGACTTGGACTTGGTCTCAAGGGTAGTTCTACCTTTTCTTACTAACTGTTGTATAGTAGGCATTAACTGATAAAATTTATTTTGTTCCTTGTAAACTTGTGAATTTTGGACTGCAAAGGTAAGCAAATAGGTAAAACAAACAAAATTAAGATGTTATATTTTTACTAGGCCTCCCCAGCCGTCCCGCCAAAATTCATTGGAAATGAAGGACCTTCTCCCCCTCCTTGAATTTTACCGAATGCACTCTCGTACTTATTGATATTATCCTTCAGTGCTGCAAGCAATCTTTTGGCATGGTCAGGAGTCATGATGATTCTTGATTTCACTTTTGCCTTGGGCACTCCTGGCATCAATATGATAAAATCTATCACAAACTCCGAGTTGGAATGTGCGATCATCGCAAGGTTGGAGTAAGTACCCTCTGCTACTTCCTCTGACAATTCTACATTAATCTGCTGATCAGGATGTGGGTGTTTATTGTCTTCCATAATTTTAAGATTAAAAAAGGCCTGCTTTTACACAGGCCTTTTCATTAAAGTTATATCGATAATTTACTTAACAACTTCTTTTGATCTGTTTACAGATTTTTCTCTGTCACCAGACATTCTTTCGTATTCATCCAAAGAACCTACTATGATATCTTTGAAATTACGCTGACCTGTTCCAGCAGGGATCAAATGACCTACGATAACATTTTCTTTCAATCCAAGAAGTTCATCGCGCTTACCTCTGATAGCTGCTTCACTCAAAACTTTTGTAGTCTCTTGGAAGGATGCTGCAGAGATAAAGCTTTCTGTACCTAATGAAGCGGCAGTGATACCTTGAAGTGTAGGACGAGAAACCGCAGTTTCAGCATCTCTTACTTGTACAAGTTTCAAATCTTTACGCTTCAAGCTAGAGTTTTCATCTCTTAATCTTCTTGCAGTAATGATCATACCAGCTTTCAAAGTGCTTGAATCACCAGCATCCATTACTACTTTCTTATCAAGAATATTATCATTCTCTTCTCTAAAGGCCCACTTATCAACGACTTGGTTTTGAAGAAATCCAGTATCCCCTGCATCAAGTATTTCTACTTTTTGCATCATTTGACTTACGATTACTTCGATGTGCTTATCATTGATTTTCACACCCTGTAGTCTATAAACCTCTTGAATTTCATTCACTAAGTACTCCTGAACTGCTGTTGGTCCTTTGATAGCCAAGATATCATTAGGTGTGATGGCTCCATCAGAAAGTGGTTCCCCAGCTCTGATAAAGTCATTTTCCTGTACCAAGATATGCTTAGAAAGTGATACCATATATCTCTTTCTTACACCATCCTTTGATTCGATAAAGATCTCTCTATTACCTCTCTTGATACCACCATAAGAAACTACACCATCGATTTCAGACACTACAGCTGGATTGGATGGGTTTCTAGCTTCAAATAATTCAGTTACTCTTGGTAGACCACCAGTGATATCTCTTGTTTTACCAACAGATCTTGGGATTTTCACAAGAATTTGACCAGCTTTTACTTTATCGCCAGCTTCCACAGCAAGGTGGGCTCCAACTGGAATATTATAAGCCTTACTTTCATCACCGTGATTAACTACAACCGCAGGGTTTTTAGTTTTATCTTTGGTGTCGATGATCACTTTCTCTCTATATCCAGTCTGATCATCCGCTACTTCTTTGTAAGTGATCCCTTCGATGATTGCTTCAAATTCGATTTCTCCATCAAATTCTGATAAGATCACCGCATTGTATGGATCCCAAGTACATAGAGAATCACCTTTAGCTATTTTCTGACCATCTTTCACATTCAACACTGCACCATATGGCACGTGATTAGAAACTAAAAGCTTACCTTTTGCATCATTGATTTTGATCTCACCTGATCTACCCATTACGATAGATACTGGCTCACCATCTTTATTTGTGGTTTCGATCCATCTCAATTCCTCTTCAAATTCAATTACACCATCGAACTTCGCATTGATACTAGCTTCTACGGAAATATTGGAAGCAGTACCCCCTACGTGGAAGGTTCTCAAAGTAAGCTGTGTACCTGGCTCACCAATTGACTGTGCAGCAATTACACCAACAGATTCTCCGCTCTGTACCAGATTACCGGTAGTAAGGTTTCTACCGTAACACTTGGCACAAACACCTCTTCTTGTCTCACATGTCAATACAGACCTGATCTCAACTTCTTCAATTGCAGATTCATCAATTCTTCTTGCAATATCATCAGAAATAGTGTCACCCGAACTTACAAGAAGCTCTTCTGTAATAGGATCTATGACATCATGGACAGAAACTCTACCTACAATTCTTTCAGATAGTGGCTCTACAATTTCATCATTGTCTCTCAAAGGCTGAACAACAAGGCCTCTCAAAGTTCCACAATCTTCTTCAGAAACAATCATATCTTGCGCTACGTCCACAAGTCTTCTCGTCAGGTATCCAGCATCTGCTGTTTTCAATGCAGTATCGGCGAGACCTTTACGTGCACCGTGAGTAGAGATAAAGTACTCCAATACATCCAACCCTTCTTTAAAGTTAGACAGAATTGGGTTTTCGATGATCTCCCCAACAGAACCTTGAAGGTTTTTCTGCGGCTTAGCCATCAAACCTCTCATTCCACCAAGCTGACGAATCTGCTCTCGAGAACCTCTTGCTCCTGAGTGCATCATCATGTAGATGGCATTGAAACCTTGCTTATCTTCTTCCATCTGACGCATCAAGATGTTGGTAAGATTTGAGTTGGTTCTAGTCCAAATATCAATTACTTGGTTGTATCTTTCATTGTCTGTGATCAAACCCATTAAGTAGTTGTTCCAAACTTGGTCAACTTCTTCCTTGGCCTTATTGATCAACGGATCTTTTTCATCTGGGATAATTACATCGTTCAATCCCATTGACAAACCGCCAGAGTATGCCATTTGGAATCCAAGATGCTTGATATCATCTAGGAATTGTGCTGTTCTAGAAATACCACAGATTTTAACTACCTCTGCGATGATTTGCTGTAACTTTTTCTTAGTCAAAAGTTCATTTACAAATCCCACTTCTTCTGGCACAAATTGATTGAAAATCAATCTACCAGCAACAGTATCAATTACTTTCTCAAGGAGTTCTCCGTTCTCTCTGATTTTAACTTTACACTTGATCATAGCATGTTGAGAAACTCTTCCCTCGTTCATTGCAATGATCACTTCTTCTTCTCCATAGAAAGTCAAACCTTCACCCAATACAGGTTCCTCAGGGGTTGACTTCTTGCCTTTGGTTACATAATATAGACCCAATACCATATCTTGAGAAGGTACAGTAATAGGAGCACCATTGGCAGGGTTAAGAATATTGTGTGAAGAAAGCATCAAAGTAGAAGCTTCCAATATTGCTTCATGACCTAAAGGTACGTGAACAGCCATCTGATCACCGTCAAAGTCAGCGTTGAATGCAGTACATACTAACGGGTGAAGCTGAATTGCCTTTCCTTCAATCAATTTTGGTTGGAAAGCCTGAATACCTAGTCTGTGAAGTGTTGGAGCACGGTTAAGTAATACAGGGTGTCCTTTCAATACATTCTCAAGGATATCCCATACCACAGGATCTTTTCTATCAACAATCTTTTTAGCAGACTTCACTGTCTTTACAATACCTCTTTCAATCAGTTTTCTGATGATAAAAGGTTTGAAAAGTTCAGCAGCCATGTTTTTAGGTAAACCACATTCGTGAAGCTTCAACTCAGGTCCTACTACAATAACAGAACGACCAGAGTAATCCACCCTCTTACCTAGAAGGTTTTGACGGAATCGACCTTGCTTTCCTTTCAACATATCTGAAAGGGATTTCAATGCTCTATTCCCATCAGACCTTACAGCGTTTACCTTTCTTGAGTTATCAAATAGAGAATCTACAGCTTCCTGCAACATTCTTTTTTCATTTCTCAAGATTACTTCAGGTGCCTTGATGTCTATAAGTCTCTTCAGACGGTTGTTTCTGATGATCACTCTTCTATATAGATCATTCAAATCTGAGGTAGCAAATCTACCACCGTCCAAAGGTACCAAAGGTCTCAATTCTGGTGGAATCACTGGAACCATTCTCACAACCATCCATTCAGGACGATTTTCGATTCTAGTTCTAGCATCTCTAAATGCTTCTACCACTTTCAGTCTTTTCAAAGCTTCCGCTTTTCTTTGCTGAGAAGTATCAGTAGCCGCTTGATGTCTCAAGCTGTAAGATAAATCGTCAAGATCTAGTCTTGCCAATAGCATCTCGATTGCCTCGGCACCCATCTTAGCGATGAATTTATTTGGATCATCATCATCAAGCATTTGGTTTTCTTTTGGAAGCTTATCCATGATATCCAAATACTCATCTTCAGTCAAAAAGTCTAGATATTGGATACCATCCTCAGCCTTAATACCAGCTTGTACGACAGCATATCTTTCGTAATAAACAATTTGATCCAATTTTTTGGTTGGGAGCCCCAACAGGTAACCAATCTTGTTAGGAAGGGATTTGAAGTACCAGATGTGCGCTACTGGAACCACCAACTCGATGTGTCCCATTCTTTCTCTTCGCACTTTCTTTTCAGTAACTTCAACACCACATCTGTCACAGATGATACCTTTATATCTTATGCGCTTGTATTTACCACAATGACATTCCCAGTCTTTTACAGGACCGAAAATCCTCTCACAGAACAAACCTCCCATTTCTGGTTTGTAGGTTCTGTAATTGATAGTTTCAGGCTGCGTTACTTCACCATGTGAGCTATCCAGAATTGATTCTGGAGAAGCCAAACTAATAGTGACTCTGGAAAAGTCGTTGTTTAGTTTTTTATTTTTTCTGAACGCCATAATATTTGAAGAGTATGTTAAGGGCCTTTCGGCCCGTATTTTTTCAATTAGTCTAAGGTAATTTCTAGAGCCAAACCTCTAAGTTCATGAACCAATACGTTGAATGATTCAGGAATATTCGGCTTAGGAAGATTCTCACCTTTCACGATTGCTTCGTAAGCTTTAGCTCTTCCGACTACATCATCAGACTTGACAGTAAGAATTTCCTGAAGTACATGAGATGCACCAAATGCTTCTAACGCCCACACTTCCATTTCACCAAATCTCTGACCACCAAATTGTGCTTTACCACCTAGTGGCTGCTGCGTAATCAAAGAGTATGGCCCAATAGATCTTGCGTGCATCTTATCATCTACCAAGTGACCTAGCTTCAACATATAAGCAATACCTACTGTAACCGGTTGATCGAATTTCTTTCCAGAAAGACCATCGTACAAGTATGTTCTGCCATAAGCTGGAAGACCTGCTTTTTCTAATTCTTCAGAAACTTCCTCCATGGTAGCTCCATCGAAAATAGGCGTAGCATACTTCTTGCCCATTTTGTGACCTGCCCAAGCAAGTACTGTTTCAAAGATCTGACCTATGTTCATCCTTGAAGGTACACCTAGTGGATTCAATACGATATCCATTGGGGTACCATCCTCTAGGAATGGCATGTCTTCCTCTCTTACGATTCTAGCTACGATACCCTTGTTTCCGTGACGACCAGCCATCTTATCACCCACTTTTAGCTTACGTTTTTTAGCCACGTATACTTTAGCAAGCTGCACAATTCCTGCAGGTAACTCATCCCCAACTTCCAATGTGAATTTATCACGTTTGAAAATACCGGCGATCTCGTTTCTAGCATTGATATAATTCTTAACTAGTTGCTGAATCAACTTATTTACATGTGCATCATCAGTCCAGTCATCTAGGATAATATCAGAGATTAGATTTGCTTCTTCCTGAACATTGTAGTTAGATTCGTCTCTGTATGGATTTTTAGCTGGGAATAAATTCTGCTCGATATTCTTAGCATTGAATTTCACTCCTTTGCTAATGATTTCATCTCCAAATTTGTGTTTCACACCAAGGGATGTTTTCCCATCAAGTAAAGCCACCAATTTGTTGATCATTTTGGCTCTGATTCCCAATAGATCTTTAGAGTATTTACCCTTAAGCTTCTCTACTTCAGCCTTAGATTTTGCTCTTAAATCCTTATCTTTTTTAGGCCTTGAGAACAACTTGGTCTCTATAACAACGCCGTTCAATGATGGAGAAGCTTTCAAGGAAGCATCTTTAACATCACCAGCTTTATCACCAAATATAGCTCTCAATAATTTTTCCTCAGGAGTAGGATCGGTCTCACCCTTTGGAGTAATCTTACCGATGATAATATCTCCTTCTTTCAGTTCCGCACCTACTCGAATGATACCATTCTCATCTAAGTTTTTAACAGCTTCTTCTGATACGTTTGGAATTTCAGATGTAAGCTCTTCTTCTCCCCTCTTAGTATCTCTAACTTCAAGTTGGAATTCTTCGATGTGAATGGAAGTGAAGATATCTTCTCTCGCAACTCTTTCAGAAATTACAATTGCATCTTCGAAGTTATACCCTTGCCAAGGCATGTACGCTACTCTCAAGTTCTTACCAAGGGCAAGTTCTCCATTATTTGTAGCATAACCTTCCACTAAGACCTGGCCTTTTTTCACCCTCTGTCCTTTTAGAACAAGTGGTGTCAAGTTGATTGTAGTATCTTGGTTGGTTCTTCTGAACTTTACAAGATTGTACGTTTTATATTCATCACTGAAATTAACCAAAAGGTCATCTTCAGTAAGATCATATTTTATAGTGATTTTAGTAGCATCCACATAGTCAACTACACCATCTGTTTCCGCAATGATCAATGCTCTTGAATCAATAGCAGCTTTTGCTTCTAAACCTGTACCAACGATAGGCGCCTCAGCTTTCAATAAAGGAACTGCTTGACGTTGCATGTTTGACCCCATCAAAGCACGGTTGGCATCATCATGCTCCAAGAAAGGAATCAAAGAAGCTGCAACTGATACAATTTGATTAGGAGCTACGTCCATGTAACTGATCTCTTTTGGATCCAATACAGGGAAATCACCTTCAAATCTGGCCTTAACTCTATCATTTATAAATGTTCCTTTCTCATCTAGAGGAGCATTTGCCTGAGCGATATTATTGTCATCCTCTTCTTCAGCAGTCAAGAAAACAATATCTTCAGCGGACATACTTACTTTTCCATCCTTAACTTTTCTGTAAGGTGTTTCCAAGAAGCCCATCGAATTTACTTTTGCATGCACACAAAGTGAGGAGATCAAACCAATGTTTGGACCTTCTGGCGTTTCGATCGTACAAAGTCTACCGTAGTGAGTATAGTGAACATCTCGAACTTCAAAGCCTGCTCTTTCTCTTGAAAGACCACCTGGACCCAATGCCGATAATCTTCTTTTGTGCGTTAACTCAGCAAGTGGATTGGTTTGATCCATAAACTGAGAAAGCTGATTGGTTCCAAAGAAGGAGTTGATCACAGAAGACAAGGTTCTTGCGTTGATCAGATCAACAGGCTTGAAATCTTCATTATCCCTTACATTCATTCTTTCTCTGATCGTTCTTGCCATTCTTGCAAGACCTACACCGAATTGAGAATATAATTGCTCGCCTACAGTTCTGACTCTTCTATTGCTTAAGTGATCAATATCATCTACTACGGCTTTAGAGTTGATAAGACCAATAAGGTATTTTACAATATTGATAATATCTTCTGTCGTCAGTACAATTTTTTCTGCATCAATATCAAGACCAAGCTTTTTATTGATTCTATATCTACCTACTTCACCAAGGTCGTATCTCTTGTCAGAGAAAAACAAACCATGAATAACCTCTCTAGCAGTAGCTTCATCAGGAGCTTCGGTATTTCTCAACTGCCTGTAAATAACTTCTACCGCCTCTTTTTCAGAGTTGGAGTTATCCTTCTGAAGTGTATTGTAAATGATTGAGTAATCAGCGACGTTCACATCTTCCCTATGGAGAATAATGGATTTAGCACCTGATTCCAAAATCAGTTCTATATCTTCATCTGTTAGAATAGAGTCTCTTTCAAGAAGAACTTCATTTCTATCAATTGATACAACCTCACCAGTATCTTCATCTACGAAGTCTTCAACCCAAGTTCTCAGAACTCTAGCCGCAAGTTTTCTACCTGCTGCTTTTTTGAGCGCTGCTTTAGTTGCTGCGACTTCTTCAGATAAACCAAAAAGATCAAGGATAGCTTTATCAGAACCATACCCAATAGCTCTAAGAAGCGTAGTAACTGGGAATTTTTTCTTTCTATCAATATAAGCATACATTACATTGTTAATGTCAGTAGCAAACTCAATCCAGCTACCTTTAAAAGGTATAATCCTAGCGGAATAAAGCTTAGTACCGTTGGTATGTTTACTTTGAGCAAAGAATACACCAGGGGATCTATGAAGTTGGGAAACAATAACTCGCTCTGCTCCATTGATCACAAACGAACCCTTCTCTGTCATGTACGGAAGATTCCCGAGGAAAACCTCTTGTTCAATTGTCTCAAAATCCTCGTTGTCTTCGTCCGAACACAGCAATCTTAATTTGGCTTTGAGTGGAACAGAATAAGTAAGACCTCTATCAATACATTCTTCGATGTTGTATTTTGGAGGATCTACAGCGTAGTCAATAAATTCAAGAGTGAAGTTTTCTCTAGAATCACTAATAGGGAAATTCTCAGAAAACACTTTGAAAAGACCATCCTGTCTCCTTTTTTCAGCCGGAGTATCCAACTGGAAAAAATCTTTAAAAGATTGTAATTGGATATCAAGGAAATCCGGATAGTCTTTGACTACCTTAATAGATGAGAAACTTTTCCTTTCGGTTTGATTCTGGATAGCCAAGGCAGTATATATTTATAGTGATAATTAATAACCAAATGCGACAATTTTCGCTTGAAATAGTGCAATTTTTTACCTGTGCACAAACAGGAAAAGACCTGACTATATAGTCAGGTCTATTACCATTACCTTCACCTCAAGGTAAAGAGAGGCAAAATTACTTCAACTCAACTTCAGCACCAGCCTCTTCAAGAGACTTTTTCAAAGCTTCAGCTTCGTCTTTAGCGATACCTTCTTTAACAGCTTTAGGAGCACCGTCAACTAGTTCTTTCGCTTCTTTCAAACCAAGACCAGTCAATTCTTTCACAAGCTTAACTACAGCAAGTTTCTGACCACCAGCGGCTTTAAGGATAACATCGAATGAAGACTTTTCTTCTTCAGCAGCACCAGCATCACCAGCAGCACCACCAGCTACCATTACAGCACCAGCAGCAGCAGGTTCGATACCATACTCGTCTTTCAAAATATCAGCCAATTCTTTTACTTCTTTTACAGTCAAGTTTACCAACTGATCAGCAAGTTGTTTAAGATCTGCCATTGTATTAATATTTAAATTGTTGTGTTTACTAATTGATTTGATAAATTATTTTATTCTTTTTCAGAAAGTGTCTTAACCACACCAGCGATAGTATTCTGACCATACTGAAGGGCAGAGATAAGATTTTTTGCTGGAGATTGAAGAAGTCCGATAACATCTCCCAAAAGTTCATTTTTAGATTTAAGGGTAGATAGCATTTCTAGGTTTTTCTCTCCTACAAATACATCTGAATCTATGTATGCACCTTTGAAAACTGGTCTTACTTCTTTCTTACCAAGTTTCTTTCTAAAATCAAGGATTACTTTCGCTGGCAGGTTCCCAATTTCTTTGGAGAACACAATACCTGAAAAACCTTTAAGTGTCTCTTCTGAGAATTTCACATAGTCACCATCGAGATTCTCGAGGGCTTTTGCGATAAGTGTATTCTTATATACTTTATATTCTACACCTTTCTCGAAACAAGCTCTTCTGAAAGCATTTACCTGAGCTACATTGAAACCTCCTGCATCAGTAATGTAGAAATACGGGTTTTCTTTGAATTTCTCGGTAAGACTTTCGATTATTTCTCTTTTTTCGTCTCTAGTCATGATTAAATACCTTGAATGCTACCTTTATCTACAATAATTCCAGGAGACATTGTACTTGACAAATGAATACTTCTGAAATAGGTTCCTTTTGAAGAAGCAGGTTTAAGTTTAGAAATTGTAGCGATAAGCTCTTTTGCATTTTCCTGAATTTGCTCAGGAGTAAAAGATGCCTTACCAATACCAGCGTGAATGATTCCAAATTTATCTACTTTGAAATCAATTTTACCAGCTTTTACTTCTTTAACAGCTTTACCTACTTCCAATGTAACTGTACCAGATTTTGGGTTAGGCATCAAGCCTCTAGGTCCCAAAACCCTACCTAATCTACCAACTTTTGCCATTACGTTAGGCATGGTGATAATCACATCGATATCAGTCCATCCACCTTCAATTTTAGCAATATAGTCGTCTAATCCAACATAGTCTGCACCTGCTTCTTTGGCTTCAGCTTCTTTGTCAGGGGTACATAGTACCAAAACCTTAACATCCTTACCTGTACCATGCGGCAATGCAACTACTCCTCTTACCATTTGATCAGCTTTTCTAGGATCTACGCCCAAACGAACGTCGATATCCACTGAAGCATCAAATTTGGTGTTAGTGATTTGCTTCACAATTGAAGAAGCTTCCTCTAGGGAGTACTGTTGGCTTGGGTCGTACTTAGAAAGAGCTTCTTTTTGCTTTTTTGTTAACTTAGCCATAGTGTTTATTTTATTCCTCCCAAGGGGCTTTTCCAGATACTGTGATACCCATACTTCTAGCTGTACCTGCGATCATTTTCATGGCAGACTCAACTTTGAAAGCATTTAAGTCAGGCATTTTCACTTCAGCAATTTCCTTTACTTGATCCCAAGTAACAGATCCTACTTTTTTCCTGTTAGGCTCTGAAGATCCACCTTTAATTTTTGCAGCCTCGATCAGCATATTAGCAGCTGGAGGAGTTTTTACCACAAAATCAAAAGATTTGTCAGAGTAAACAGTAATCAAAACAGGCAATACTGAACCCATTTTATCCTGGGTTCTGGCATTGAATTGCTTACAGAACTCCATGATGTTCAAACCCTTTGAACCAAGGGCTGGACCAACTGGAGGCGATGGATTTGCCTGGCCACCTTTCACCTGTAATTTCACATAACCAGTGATTTCCTTAGCCATTTCCTAGTCTTGTTTTTCTACTTGTATAAAGTTTAACTCTACAGGGGTGTTTCGTCCAAAGATCTTGACCATAACATTCAATTTCTTCTTATCTTCAAACACCTCTTCTATTGTTCCGGCGAACCCACTGAAAGGACCGTCCATTACTTTTACGGTCTCTCCAACTATAAATGGAGTATCTAATTTCTCTGCAAACTCATCAATCTCCTCAACTCGTCCTAAGATTCTGTTGACTTCTGATTGACGTAATGGCTCAGGGGTTTTGGAAGCCCCCCCTTGGTTTGACCCTAAGAAACCGATAACACCCGGAATGCTTGTAATTACGTGATTAGCTTCACCATTGGTAAGATCCGCATTAACTAAAACGTAGCCAGGAAAGAAGTTTCTCTCTCTGACTCTTTTCTTGCCATTGCGCATCTCGTAAACTTTCTCAGATGGTATCAAAACCTCAGGAATAAAATCCTCAAGTTTCTGTCGCAGAATTTCATTATCCAAGTAAGTCTTGGCTTTTTTCTCCTGCCCAGCTACCACCCTAAGTACATACCACTTATATTCAGCCATCAGTAATTTCTATTCAATTAAAATAAGTCGTAAAACCAAGTCATCAAATTCTCAAATCCCAAATCAATTACTCCAATCAATAGAGAAAAAATAAGGGAAGCTACGATGACCAAAACAGCACTGTTTTGTAAGAACGAGTAGTTAGGCCATGTGACCTTATTTTTCATCTCGTCTATGGATTCAATGACAAAACTCTTGATATTCATGGTTTTACTTTATTGTTGCACGGGCAGAGAGATTCGAACTCCCATCAACGGTTTTGGAGACCGCTATTCTGCCATTGAACTATGCCCGTAGATTATTTTGATCCTTAAAAGGAACGCAAAAGTAGGGAAATAAGGATTAAGAAACAAATGCGACCCCGAAAAATTTCAAGATCGCATTTGTCAATATAATAATTCTATTGATTAGTCTAGAATCTCAGTCACCTGACCAGCACCTACTGTTCTACCACCTTCACGGATAGCGAAACGTAGACCTTTCTCAAGTGCTACTGCGTTCAACAAGTTCACTTCAATAGTAACGTTATCACCTGGCATAACCATTTCAACGTTTTCTGGAAGTTTAATTTCACCTGTTACGTCAGTAGTTCTTAAATAGAACTGTGGACGGTATTTGTTGAAGAAAGGAGTGTGACGTCCACCTTCTTCTTTAGAAAGTACATAAACTTCAGCATTGAAGTGAGCATGAGGCTTCACAGAACCTGGCTTACAGATAATCATACCTCTCTTGATTTGAGATTTTTCAATACCTCTCAACAATAGACCTACGTTATCACCTGCTTCACCTCTGTCAAGAATCTTACGGAACATCTCAACACCAGTTACAGTAGACTTAAGTCCCTGTGCACCCATACCGATGATATCTACTGGATCACCAGAGTTGATTACACCTCTTTCAATTCTACCAGTAGCTACAGTACCACGACCAGTGATCGAGAATACATCCTCTACAGGCATCAAGAAGTCTTTGTCAATAAGACGCTCAGGAAGTGGAATGTGGTTATCCACAGCATCCATCAATTCCATGATTTTATCTTCCCACTTAGCTTCGCCATTAAGGCCACCAAGTGCAGAACCAGCAATAACTGGAATATTATCTCCGTCGAAATCGTAGAAAGATAAAAGCTCTCTAACTTCCATTTCTACAAGCTCAAGAAGCTCTGGGTCATCTACCATGTCCACTTTGTTCAAGAAAACAACTAGAGCTGGTACACCTACCTGACGAGCAAGAAGGATGTGCTCTCTTGTTTGTGGCATTGGTCCATCAGTTGCTGCTACCACTAGAATAGCGCCATCCATTTGAGCAGCACCAGTTACCATGTTCTTTACGTAATCAGCGTGACCTGGACAGTCAACGTGAGCGTAGTGTCTAGATTCTGTTTGGTACTCAACGTGAGATGTGTTGATCGTGATACCTCTTTCTTTTTCTTCTGGAGCGTTGTCGATAGAAGAGAAATCTCTTAATTCAGAAAGACCTTTTTTGGCCAATACTGTAGTAATGGCAGCAGTCAAAGTTGTCTTTCCATGGTCTACGTGACCAATCGTACCGATATTAACGTGCGGTTTGGAACGGTCAAAGGTTGCTTTTGCCATGCGTGAAAATCCTCTGTTTTAGTTAAAGATATAAATTAATTTTTTTTTCTATTTCAATGTTTCTGAGCCAACGACGGGATTTGAACCCGTGACCCCTTCCTTACCAAGGAAGTACTCTACCCCTGAGCTACGTCGGCTGTTGACATTTACATATGCCTATAAAAAGCATAGAGCGGGAGACGAGGCTCGAACCCGCGACCTGCAGCTTGGAAGGCTGCCGCTCTACCAACTGAGCTACTCCCGCTTTTTATTACGTGTTTGCAAAAGTAATTATTTTTTTGACAAAAACGCAATGTGGGGGAAACAGGATTCGAACCTGTGAAGACATAAGTCAACGGATTTACAGTCCGTCCCAGTTGGCCGCTTTGGTATTCCCCCAACTGAAATTATCGATAAGATTTAAAGTTTTCTGAACTTTTCGTTCTCTTAACGGATGGCAAAATTATACCCTTTTCTGAAACATTCAAAATTCTATCAAAAATTTTCAAGTCTTTTTTCTCACCCCTTAAATAAACTCAAAGAAATCAAGTGATTAATTTTCATCAAGGTATGGTTCAAGGTAATATTCTTTGTATCGCTTCGCTAAAATATCCGCTTCCTTTTCGTATAAATCCTTAATTTTCTCTATTACTCCAGGATCATCAACAAATCCAAATAAAGCCTGAAATGCAGCTGCTCGGATATAGTTTGCTTGATGATTAAGACCTATTTGATATAAATTCTCTACCGCTATTTCACTTTCGTATAAGTTTTGAGCTTTGGCAAAATAATCTCCATAATAACCAATCAAATAATAAAGCGATTGACCGGACATTTTATCCAATTTCTCGTGAAACCAAGTCGCTTGATCAAATCGTTCATCGGTTATCATATAATCTGCAATCGCAACAACAATCCTAATATTATCATCAACCATATATTGATTGGCGACAGACTCTCTGTTAGGGTTTGATTCATTTTCCAAGTATGCAGTCAATGCAGCACCTGCTACATAATAAGAAGGATGATTCATCCAGTTTAGAAATGATGTAGCGTACTTATCTGGATCTAATAATGCCAGCAGTTCAATAGCACCCGCTCTAACAGTGTTCTTAGGATCATTCTCCGCTAATTCTAATAATGTTTTTTCCAGCCCTTTCACTTGCATGATCCATTCAGGGTTTCTCGCCACAGCAATCATTGACATTTCACGGATAGGAGCAAATGAGTCTATTAAGCCTTTTCCGATCAATTCAATGACTTTGGGTTCATCAGAATAATTATTTATTAAACTATCCATTGCTTCATATCGAGCTATGCCATAAATCGATGACTCAAATTGTCTCATAAAGTGTTCAAACCCTCTTTTACTTTTTTTCTCTGCTAATAACTCCAATCTTTCATCAAAATATAAAGCATAAACAGGGTCGGCATTTTCTATTGCAAACTGCTGTGTACCCTTCTCTAAAACGAACTGCTTTTCATATCTATCCCCGTCTGTGTACCAGCTGACTTTAAATGGAATTTTATATAACGGAGTATTGCTCAAATTTTGTCTCTGTGACACTGTAAGTAATAGATTGTCTCTTTGACTGTAATCAATATCATATTCTAAATCTGGATGACCAGCTGACAAGAACCATTGATTAAAAAACCAATTGAGATCCTGCCCTGTCACTTCTTCAAAAGCTAATCTTAAATCATGAACCTCCACACTTGAAAATGCATGTTTGGTCAAATAATGATTGAGCGATCCGAAAAAAGCATCATCACCAAGGTATCTTCTGAGCATATGCAGAATTCTACCACCTTTGGCGTAAGAGTGACTATCAAACATATCCTCAGCATCTTCATGATAAAAGCGAATTAAATCTTCTTGCTTCTCTAATGCCTCATCAAAATATTGCTCCATTTCTGAGATATGATGAATGTCAGCTTCATCTAAACCCTCTTTGTATTCGTACCATAGATACTCTGAGTAATTTGCAAAAGCTTCATTCAAAGTTAGGTTTGCCCAGGACTCTGTAGTCACATAGTTCCCAAACCATTGATGAAATAATTCGTGTGCAATGATTCCATCCCATTCACTATCTAAAGCCTCCCTCTCGTTCAGGTTCAATTCTTCCATAAAAACTGAAATCGTTGTATTTTCCATTGCCCCTGAGACAAAGTCTCTGACCACTACCTGATCATACTTCTGCCATGGATATCTTACTCCTAAAATCTCAGAGAAAAAACCTATCATCTCTGGCGTATTTTGAAAAACTGTCTTGGCTCCTCCTGCAAATTTTTCTTCAACATAATAGTTGACTTGAATATCCTGCCAGGCATCTTTGATTTCTACAAATTCACCTATTACAATCGCAGCCAAATAAGGAGCATGGGGAAGATCCATTTCCCAATGATCAGTCCTTGTTCCATCTGCATTGGATTGACTAGAAATCAAATCTCCATTGCTGATCGTTCGGTATTTTTCATCCACTGTCAATTTGATATCTTGAGTGGCTCTTTCATTAGGCGTATCAAAGGTCGGGAACCACTTGGAATTATGTTCAGTCTCTCCTTGCGTCCATATTTGAGTAGGCTTGTTCTCTACTCCAGATGCATTGATAAAATATAGCCCTTTGGTATCCGTAATGGCTTTACTTCCTGCTCTCGGGTTTTCGTTAGGCTTTGCAGTATATTTTATGGAAACCTGAATAGTGTCTTCTCTTGAGTAATTTTGAGGCAAATAAGCCAAAACATTTGCTCCATCATACTTAAAATTCAACTCCCTTTCATCCTTTCCTAAAAGCTTGAATGAATGAATATCAAAATCCTTTGCATCTAGTTCAAGTTGATTTTGAGTGAAAAAGAATGGCTTAATAGTTAAAATTGCCGTTCCATTTACTTGCTCTTTCTCAAAATCAAATTCTAGGTCAAGGGATGTATGCAAAAGATCAAAATACCGAGTTCGCTCAGGTTTATAATCAGAAATCAAAGCTTCTTTTGTTCGAAGGAGTTCCTGATACCCTTCTAGATTTTGTTGCAAAGAAGGTAATTCCTGTACTTTTTGCGGCTCTACAGGAATGTTTTCGCTACTTTTACAAGCCACAAAAAGTAGAATAAAAAGTGATGGTAAAAGCTTATAAGTTTGGATTTTCATAAACAGGCTTTTTATAATTTAATTGTATATTGGCGCAAAATAATAGAAATGTATTCAGTAAGCATCGACAAGTCAGTAATAAAAGTAGAGAAATCAGGTGATACTCTTGTAGTAAACGAGGAATCACTATTATGGGATATCACTAAAACTGGTGAAAGATTATATCATGTCATCTACGAAGATCAATCTTTCAACCTTGAGGTAGTGTCTATTGACAGTACAGAAAAAATACTCAAACTTAAACTCAACAACAAACTCGCTGAAATTAAACTTCAAGATAAGTTTGACCTGCTCTTGGAAAAATTGGGGATGAATACTGCGGCTGCTAACCACGCCAAAGATATCAAAGCTCCAATGCCTGGGTTGATTTTTGATTTGAAAGTAAAAGAAGGAGACGAGGTTAAAAAAGGAGATCCTGTCCTAATCTTAGAAGCGATGAAAATGGAAAATATCATCAAAGCTCCAGGTGATGGCGTCGTGAAATCAATCAAAATAAAAAAGGGAGACAGTGTAGAGAAAAATCAAGTTCTGATTCAATTTTAAGGCGGTATCTTTAGATTCCGAGTTGAAGGGCTTATATTTGTAAAATTTATCAATCATAGATTCACAGATCGTTTTTCAAATCAACACCAAAAAATGAAGTACAAAAGGATACTATTAAAATTAAGCGGAGAGTCTCTAATGGGGGAAAATAATTACGGGATTGACCCCAATAGATTGCAGCAATACGCAGAAGAGATCAAAAAAGTAAAAGAATTAGGTGTTGAAATCGCAATAGTAATTGGAGGAGGTAATATTTTTAGAGGCGTACAAGCCGAAAAAACGGGTATAGATAGAGTTCAAGGAGATTACATGGGGATGCTTGCTACCTTGATCAATGCCATGGCACTCCAGAGTGCATTAGAACAAAACGGCATGTTTACTCGATTAATGTCTGGCATCAAAGTGGAGAGTGTTTGTGAGCCATTTATTAGAAGAAGAGCAATCAGACATCTGGAGAAAGGCAGAATCGTAATTTTTGGTGCAGGTATTGGTAACCCGTATTTCACAACCGACTCTACAGCTAGTCTAAGAGCTGTAGAAATCGAAGCTGAAGTTGTTCTCAAAGGCACTAGGGTAGACGGCGTATACACGGCAGATCCAGAAAAAGATAAATCAGCCACCAAATATAGCGCCCTTTCTTTTCAAGAGGCATATGAAAAAAACCTCAACATCATGGACATGACGGCGTTTACATTATGTCAGGAAAACAATCTGCCAATTATCGTATTTGATATGAACAAGGAAGACAACCTTGCAAAGTTAATCCAAGGAGAAGAGATAGGAACATTAATCACAACATTATAAATAATCCAGACTAAAATCTATTATGGAAGAGATACAAATGCACCTGGACGAGGCAAAAGAGTTGATGCAAAAAGCCGTAAATCATACCTCACAAGAATTGGTAAAAATCAGAGCAGGCAAAGCCATGCCTAACTTACTAGATGGCATTATGGTTTCTTACTATGGTGCCCCAACTCCATTGCAACAGGTGGCTTCAGTGACTACCCCAGATGCGCGAACACTTTCCATCAAACCTTGGGAAAGAAATTTAATCAGTGAAATCGAAAGATCCATCATCAACTCAGACCTAGGTCTCGCACCACAAAATAACGGGGAGATCATCATCCTAACCATCCCTCCCATGACAGAAGAAAGGAGAAGGGGATTAGTAAAGCAGGCGAAAGCTGAATGTGAGAATGGAAAGGTGAGTGTTCGAACAGTAAGAAAGGATACCAACGATGCGCTTAAAAAACTCCAAAAAGATGGCGCATCAGAAGACGAAATAAAAAGAGCTGAGGATGCTGTACAAAAACTCACAGATCAATATTCAACAAAAATAGACGAGCTCTTGGTTAAAAAAGAAACTGAGATCATGACAGTTTGACGAATCTTTTTGCCCCTAAAATACATTAGGGTCTGCTCCTTATTTGGGGCAGACTTTTTTTATCAATTGCCTACTTTACATTGCATCTATATTTTTCACCTAGAAAAGCGTACCTTTGCACCTTGGAAATTTTGAATCTATCCAAATGAGTTTAACAAAAGAAATACAAAAGCGCAGGACATTTGCCATTATTGCCCACCCAGATGCGGGGAAAACCACATTAACAGAAAAACTTTTGCTTTTTGGTGGTGCAATTCAGACCGCAGGTGCTGTGAAATCTAACAAAATAGATACTGCTACCAAATCTGACTGGATGGAAATCGAAAAGCAAAGAGGCATCTCTGTTGCGACCTCAGTCATGGGATTTGAATATAGAGATATTAAAATTAACCTACTCGATACGCCAGGTCACCAGGATTTTGCTGAAGATACTTACCGTACACTCACAGCGGTAGATTCTGTAATCATGGTAATCGATTGTGTAAAAGGTGTGGAAATTCAGACTGAAAAACTTATGGAAGTTTGTCGGATGAGAAACACACCTGTGATCTGTTTCATCAATAAACTTGATCGTGAAGGCAGAGATCCATACGAACTGTTAGACGAAGTTGAAAACAAACTCAACATCAAAGTAAGACCGCTTTCTTGGCCTATAGGCATGGGTAAAGGTTTTAAAGGTGTCTACAACCTATATGAGAAAAAGCTAAACTTATTTACACCAAGCCAAAGAAAACTAAGCGACGATCGCGTGGTGATTAAAAACTTGGAAGATAGCCAATTAGATGAATTGATTGGGACTAATAATGCCAATCAACTCAGAGAAGATGTGGAATTGATCGAAGGGGTATATCCTGATTTTGATACCAAAGAGTACCTTGAAGGAAAAGTTGCTCCTGTATTCTTTGGCTCCGCTGTGAACAACTTCGGCGTCAACGAAATGCTCGACACCTTTATAAGAATTGCTCCTGCTCCAAAAAGTAGAAACACAGAGGATAGGGAGGTTGTACCAACAGAGAACAATTTCTCTGGATTTGTATTTAAAATCCATGCAAACATGGATCCAAATCACAGAAATAGAATTGCATTTCTTAGGATTTGCTCTGGTCAATTCGAGAGAAATAAGCCATATAAACACGTGAGGGGGACAAAACCATTGAGGTTCTCAAATGTCACCCAATTTATGGCTCAGGATAGAGAAATGGTTGATATAGCATATCCAGGGGATATTGTAGGTCTATATGATACTGGAAATCTAAAAATTGGTGATACCTTGACAGACGGTGAGGAAATGACCTTCAAAGGAATCCCAAGTTTCTCTCCAGAGATCTTCAAAGAAGTCATCAATAAAGATGCAATGAAGACCAAGCAACTAGAAAAAGGGTTGAAGCAATTGATGGAAGAAGGTGTTGCACAACTGTTTACCTTTGACATGGGTTCGAGAAAGGTAATCGGAACAGTAGGTCAACTTCAATTTGAAGTGATTCAATTCAGATTGAAGCAAGAATATAATGCCTCTGTAGAATTCGCTCCTATGCAATTGTACAAAGCTTGTTGGATCAATAGTAGCGATAAGAAAAAATTGGACGAGTTTATCAAATCTAAGAATCGACACATTGCTCATGATAAAGATGGGAAATTAGTATTCATGGCTGAATCTCGCTCTTGGTTGCAAATGGTACAGGACAACTATCCTGATATAGAATTCCACTTTACTTCTGAATTTTAATTTCCAGAAGTAAAAAGTTCAAATACTGCCAGATTTTGGCAAATATAAAATCAACAAAGAAATGAAAAAGAGGCCATTTTCAGTCGTCTATGAAGACAACCACCTGTTGGTAGTCAATAAGGCTGCGGGCATTTTAGTTCAAGGCGATAAGACTAAAGACAAAACCTTAACAGATTATTGTAAAGAGTATATCGCTGAGAAATATAACAAACCAGGAGATGTTTTTCTCCACCCTGTCCATAGACTGGATAGACCTGTTAGTGGCTTGGTTGTCTTTGCCAGAACATCAAAAGGACTTGAAAGAATGATGGAGCTTTTCAGAAAGCGTGACATTCACAAAGTTTACTGGGCTGTAGTGAAGAAAAAACCCAAGGATGAAATGGGGAAATTAACCCATTATCTGGTAAAAGACGAAAATAAAAATTTTGTAACAGCTCACGACTATGAAGTCCCAGGATCTCAAAAAGCTGAGCTTACCTACAAAAGGCTCGGCAAACTGAACGATCATTGGCTCTTGGAAGTAAGACCAGTATCTGGACGTCCTCACCAGATCCGAGTTCAATTGGCATCTATGGGATGTACCATCAGAGGGGATGTAAAATACGGCTTCCCAAAAGGAAATCCCGACAAAAGCATAAATTTGCACGCATTCCATTTGATTTTTGTTCATCCTGTTAGAAAAGAAAAACTCTATATTAGAGCAGCACTTCCAGAAGAACCTTTCTGGGAGCAATATCTTGAGCTTGAACCTGTCAAAGCCAAAGATCAACACATCGACAATACTTACAGCGGATAACTTGAAAGTTCAAAAAACTAATCACCTAACTACTAACATGAAAAATTTAATTTATACGCTTCTTTTATGCTTGACAATTGGGGCATGTAGCACAAAGCAGGAACCAAAGACTATCTATGTTGTCAGACATGCAGAAAAAATGCTAGATGGTAATGACCCTATGCTCAGTGTAGCTGGTACAGCTAGAGCAAAAAAATTAGATCAAATTTTAGCTGATAAAGCAATTAAGCATGCTTTCAGCACAAATACAGTGAGGACATTAGCAACGATTCAACCAACAGCTAACCGACATGGCATCGCCAAAGAAATCTATGACCCTCAGTTCCATGATGATTTGGTAAAAGAGTTGAGAACAAGAAAAGGTAATATCGTAGTGGTGGGACATAGTAATACAGTGCATCATATCCTTAATTACTTTGTCGATAGCGGTGAGAAATTCGAGGAACTCAAAGACGAAGAATATGATTTTATATTTGAAATAACTCTAGCTGAAGATGGCAGTAGTTCCGTAGAAAGAAAAATTTACAAAGAATATTAAAAGAGGCGGAAATTCCGCCTCTTTCTTTTATACAACCCTCACTTCAATCCCCATCTCCTCAAGTTTTTCTTTATATATATCTGGTATTCCTGAGTCGGTAATGATCATATCGACATCTTCTAGATTACAAATTTTTCCAAATCCCTTTTTTCCAAATTTACTTGAGTCTGCCAAGACAATGGTTTTTTGTACTGAACGAATCATCTGAGCATTTAAATGAGCTTCCATCATATGGGATGTGGTCAAGCCAAAATCCAAACTAATACCATCAACACTTAGAAACAACTTACTACAAGCAAAATTAGCCATCATTTCCTCTGCATAATTCCCTACCACAGAACTGCTACTTTTTCTAACAACACCTCCTAATTGTACAATCTCCACTTCTGGTGAGTCAATTAGTGCCAAGGTCACATTCATGGCAGCTGTCAGCACAGTTAACTTTTGATCTTTAGGTATGAGTTGCGCAAATGAAACAACGGTAGTTCCAGAACCAATGATGATTGCTTCTTCTTTCTCCACCAATTGAACAGCTGCCTGTGCTATCTTTATTTTCTCCTCTACCCTTACGAGCTTTTTTTCATTTACCGGCTTATCATTTACATAGGGTGAATGAAGTGTGGCAGATCCATGTGACCGAAAAAGCAACCCCTTATCTTCCAATAACTTCAAATCCTTTCTCACTGTCACTACAGTCACATTAAGTTCTTTACTCAGATCTGAAACATGCACAATTCCTGCTTGATTTAATTTATCTAAGATATACCTATGTCTTTCCGCTAATGTCATCCTTACTTTCTTTTGATTATCAAATATAAGTCAGAACAATCACAAAATGAATAATTAGCAAATTATGATTTCTTTTACTTTCTTTTTATTTCTTTTATTACTATTTTTGGATCAAATATTTTCAAAATGGATAGAGTTAAAAACATAGAAAAACTAGAAGAAACTGGGAAGATATGGGATCTTGCTGTAATAGGAGGAGGAGCTTCCGGGTTAGGAGTTGCGCTAGATGCATTGTCGAGAGGCCTTTCAGTAGTTCTTGTTGAAAAAGCAGATTTTGCAAAGGGGACTTCAAGTAGAAGCACAAAACTCGTCCATGGAGGTGTAAGGTACTTAGCACAAGGGGATGTGATGCTGGTTTTCGAAGCACTCAAAGAAAGAGGGAGATTACTTAAAAATGCCCCGCACTTGACGCACAATCAACCCTTCATTATTCCCATTTATACTTTTTTTGATAAGCTTCAATACAGTGTTGGTCTCAAAATATATGATTGGATGGCTGGAAAGCTGAGACTTGGGAAATCCAAATTCATTTCCAAAGAAGAAACGCTAAAAAGACTCCCAAGAGTCAAGCAAGAAGGCTTGAAAGGCGGAGTGGTCTATCATGATGGGCAATTTGATGATGCGAGATTAGCCTTGAGTATTGCAATGACTTGCAATGAAATGGGTGGGAATATGCTCAACTACACGAAGGTAAATGCTTTAATCAAAAACAATAAAGGTAAAATCACAGGAATTCAGGTGAGAGATTTGATAGGAAAGAAAAATTATCAAATCAAAGCAAATATGGTAGTAAATGCCACAGGAGTCTTCACTGATAAAATTCTACAACTTGACCAACCTAGCGCCCCAAAAAGTATACAGCCTAGCCAAGGAATTCACTTGGTTGTGGATCAATCATTCATTGGTGGAAAAGACGCCTTGATGATTCCCAAAACTACAGACGGAAGAGTTCTCTTCGCAGTTCCTTGGCAAGACAAATTGGTACTTGGAACTACTGATACTATAAGAGAAAAAGCAAAGCTTGAGCCAGAAGCGCTTGCCAAAGAAATTGACTTTGTCTTGGAAACAGCATCCGCCTATCTGACAAAAAAGCCTACAAAATCAGATGTTCTATCTGTTTATGCTGGATTGAGACCCTTAGCCGCTCCAAAAGAAGGTAGTACTAAAACAAAGGAAATATCCCGTTCACACAAAGTCATTGTTTCCGATAGCAATTTGGTTTCAATCACAGGCGGAAAATGGACAACTTTCAGAAAAATGGGAGAAGATACAGTAAACCAATTTTCAAAAGTTTCTGGCAAATCAATTGGAAAAAGTCAGTCAGCGGAGATCAAATACCATGGTTATACAGAACATCCACAAGAAGGACACTGGAAAGGCTACGGGTCAAACGCGGAGAAAATTCAAAAAATGATTCAGGACGATCCAAAACTAGGAGAATTACTTCATTCTGAATACCCCTATACACTTGCAGAAGTAATCTGGGCTGTCAAATATGAAATGGCTATCAAAGTAGAAGATATCTTAGCTAGGCGATTGCGTATCCTTTTTTTGGACGCCAAAGCCGCAAAATCTATAGCACCTAAAGTAGCTCAACTGATGGCAAAAATGTTTGGTGAAAATGAAGACTGGATCAATGAAGAACTTTCAGATTTCGAAAAAACGGCAAATAAATATATATTGAAATGAAATAAATAGAAATATCGCTTCGCTGAAATATGCCTACGACGAAATATAATTGAAGATAAATAAATAGAAATATCGCTTCGCTGAAATATGCCTACGGCGAAATATAATTGAAGATAAATAAATAGAAATATCGCTTCGCTGAAATATGGCTTCAAAGAGCATATGTATGATGCTCCCAATTATATCAATTTTATTTCAATCATATTTCTATAATATTTCAAATCTGGTTCTACAATATTCAACCAACTAACAATACCTAAAACAATTAACCCATGTCTCAATACATATTATCCTTAGATCAAGGAACTACGAGCTCAAGAGCGATCATTTTTGATAAGAAAGGCGAGATTGTATCAGTAGCTCAAAAAGATTTCAGACAGCAATTTCCTAGGTCAGGATGGGTAGAGCATGACCCACAAGAAATATGGTCAAGCCAATCATCAGTCATGATAGAATCCCTAGCAAATCAAGGTATCAAAGCTAACCAAATCGCAGCTATCGGGATAACCAATCAGAGGGAGACGACTATTGTTTGGGATAGAAAAACTGGCAGCCCAATTTACAATGCGATTGTCTGGCAAGACCGGAGAACCGCAGCTTTTTGCAATGAATTGAAAGCTTTAGGAATAGCTGAATTGATAACCGAAAAGACGGGGCTGATTTTAGATGCTTATTTTTCTGCTACCAAAATCAAGTGGATCTTAGACAATGTAGAAGGTGCAAGAGATAAAGCAGAGCGAGGAGAATTGGCATTTGGGACTGTTGACACTTGGCTGATTTGGAAACTCACAGGAGGCAAAACTCATGCAACAGATATCAGCAATGCCAGCAGGACGATGATTTATAACATTCATGAAGAAAGCTGGGACGAGGAACTTTTAGAACTTTTTAAAATTCCACGCAGCATGCTTCCTGAAGTCAAAGAGAGTGCTGAAATCGTAGGAGAAACAGCAGGAGATATCCTCTCTCACAAAATCCCAATTGCTGGTATCGCTGGAGATCAACAAGCCGCACTTTTTGGGCAACTTTGTACCCAAGCAGGTATGGCAAAAACCACTTATGGCACAGGGTGCTTTCTTGTCATGAACACAGGTGACAAGCCAGTAACTTCTTCAAATAAACTACTCACCACCATCGCTTGGAAAGTCAAAGGCAAAACGAGTTATGCTTTAGAAGGCTCTGTATTTATAGGTGGAGCAGCTATTCAGTGGTTGAGAGATGGGATGGAGCTATTCGGCCATGCCAAGGAAAGTGAAAAACTTGCTATTAGCTTAGAAGATAATGACGGCGTCTATTTTGTGCCTGCCTTATCAGGACTTGGAGCACCACACTGGGATCAAGACGCTAGAGGGTCATTTTTTGGAATCACTAGAGGTACGACCATAGCACACATGACGCGAGCAGCATTAGAGGCCATCGCGTATCAAGTAAATGATGTCCTCAAAGCCATGGAAAAAGATAGTAAAGAACCCACCAAAGAACTGAGGGTAGACGGTGGAGCCACTGCCAATAATTTTCTCATGCAATTTCAAGCAGATATTTTAGGATGTAGCATTACTAGACCCAAAATCATTGAAACCACAGCCATTGGAGCAGCTTTTTTGGCTGGATTGGCCGTCAGATTCTGGGAAGATGAGGAAGAACTTAAGTCTCTCTGGGAAGTTGATAAGCGTTTTGAACTAAAGATGGACCCTGAAAAAGTTCAAAAATATTTACATTTTTGGCACAAGGCAGTTGAAAGATCTAAAAACTGGGTTGAATAATGGATGCATTTGTAGCTGAATTCGTAGGAACATCGCTCCTACTTGCGATGGGCTCTGGAGTCGTAGCCAATGTGGTCTTGAATAAAACCAAAGGCCAAAATAGTGGTTGGATTGTAATCACAACGGCTTGGGCACTTGGAGTATTTATAGGAGTGGTTGTAGCAGGACCATATAGCGGCGCTCACCTAAATCCAGCAGTAAGCATTGCGCTAGCCATGACGGGAGATTTCCATTGGGGGGATGTTCCTAGTTATGTTTTGGCACAGGTCCTTGGAGCTATGTTTGGATCAGGAGTGGCGTGGTTGGTCTACAAGGATCATTTTAACGCCACAGAAGATCAAGGACTTAAATTCGCTCCATTTGCCACTGCACCTGCTATCAGAAATTATACTTCAAATCTTATTTCAGAGATTGTAGGTACTTCTGTCTTGATCATCGTGATTCTATATTCCACTGAACCTGTTTTGCAAGACGGTAATAATACTCCAATTGGCATGGGGTCGCTTGGCGCTCTTCCTGTAGCTTTTTTGGTTTGGGTGATTGGCTTGTCTTTGGGTGGAACTACTGGTTATGCCATCAACCCTGCTCGTGACCTCGGACCAAGAATTATGCACCAAATTCTTCCAATCAAGGGAAAAGGAAGTAGTGATTGGACATACAGCTGGGTACCGATACTAGGCCCAATCATAGGGGCTTCTTTGGCCGCCGGCATCTATCTCTTGCTTGGAGTCGGTGGGATGGTTTAAAAACTGAACACTGATGACGCAGGTTTAGAAGATTGACACTGATTAAATATTAACGATCATTTCATTCTATCGCAATTTGTGACTAGCTCTGCATCATCAGTGTTCTACTATTTCTTCTCTAAATGTTTAGAGATTTTCAGAAGCTGTTCATCTACATTTTCAAAAGTAATCCCTCCTTTTTCAATTAATTCCCCTTGCTTCAGCAAATAGTAAGATGGGTTGTTGTCAACCATTCCCATTTTCCAAGCTTCATAACTGGGGTCTTTTTGTATTTGAAAATCTTCTAAACCTGCATCTGTAAGCGTCTCCTCAATCAATTTTCCAGAGCGAGCCGTGAAGATCAAATGCATGGAAGACTTTTCAATTCCCTCCATTCTAGGTAACTTAACGATTGTCATTTGGGAACAGGAAGAGCATGCATTTTCCAAAGGAATAATCACTACCGATTCAATTTCATCAGACATTTGGTCTGCCAATAAATCAACCAATTTACCAAATTCTTCCTTATGTGCATTTTCGCTTGTACACGCAAAGGAACCTACCAAAATCAATAGTAAAAATAAACTTCTCATGATTTGTCAACGGGTTTTAATCCAACAAAAATCAACTCATCTTCAGACGGATTATTATCCGGATGATTGATTGAAATATATAGTTTTCCTTGGTGGGTAAAGAACATCCTTGTATAGAATTGGTTTTGAGGGAGTTCATATTCCCCCACCTTCTTCATGTTATTATCCAAAATAATAATAGTCGGCCTTTTGTTATCCCAGTTCCTTCTTCTTCCATCTAAATCTTTGTAAGCCAAACCTTCATAAGCAAATCTATACAAGTAGCCCGTCTCTTGATCGTAAACAATTTCACGGTATGAATCGCTCTCCACATATTCTTGCTGATCGTGATACGGGCTTGGATTATCCAAGGGCAATATATCTCCATGTTCACTATGCCCAGCGGCTGCATAAGTAAGCGCTTCCGAGTCTATATTATAGATCAGCAGATCATTTAAGAATGGCAAACTAACGATTAACTGATCATCTCCCTTAAGCAAGTGTGAGGTATGTGAAAAAAAAGCACTATATACCAGTGGTGACAAATGAGAAGGTAAATTCAAAACATGCTCCATCTGTGGCCGATCACCAAGTGTAAATTTCATGAAATAAGTTCCAGACCATAGACCCGGTGAATTATAATCTTGGTCTCCCGCCGCAAAAGTGAAAGTTGTATTTTTTGTTCGATTATAGATTAACGGTTGATTGGTATAATATAGCTGTACAAAAGGTTTATTATCTTCTCTTTCAATTTCTATTGAATTTATTCTTTGGAGAACATTACCACTAAAATCTGTAATGTAAAGTTCACGACGCCAAGAACTCCCAATCAATAGCGTGCTATCAGACATAACTTCAAATGCCTTAATTGTCCTTACACCATTAGGTCCTTCTTGCTGAAACTTAATACTGAAACTTTCCGCATCATCTGACAATGCATAAAACTCCAAATGGTTTGTACCTTCATTTACAAGGCCTAAATAATCATATTCCCTGATTCGAGTCTTTGAAATGTACTTTGAAAACACATTGGTTCTTTGCCCAATTGGAATGGAAATAGTATCTGTCAAATCCAATGTAACTAGATCATCAAATTTTCTTGGTGAAGGATCAAGTGATTGACTTGTTGAAGTCTGTTCTTCACAACCAAGCAAGCAAACAATGTTAAATAAAAAAAGAGTTATATATTTTTTGTTCATGTTTTCTGATTTTAAAAAAACATCCCTCTTGCCCATAAAGCAAGAGGGATGCAAATTATTAAATTGATTGATTTTAGCAATTACCGGCTTCAGAAACATAGCAATCTCCAGTTCCTAAACAACAATGCTGTCCATTATCTTTTTTCCAACCTACCTCTCCCCACCTTTGAGCAGACAACTCAAGGTAAACACCTCCTGAAAACAATACCAACATGGCTCCAGCGACTAATAATTTTACTTTCTTTTTCATCGTATTCCGATTTATAAATTTAAAAAAGCCTTTTCAGAGTAGCTTCAACCTAAAAGCTTTCCCAATATTATTATTATTATTATGCGCAAGAGATTATTAATATTTTTCTGAAAATTGTTTCAAAAACAAGGTGATCTAAATATCAATCAGTATTTTGAGTTTGAATATAACTAGAATATAAACATATTATAGAACAAAACCTGTACAACCATTGAAATGAATTAGAATCTAAACTTACCTAATTTAGACCATTAAGTATTTTCATTATCAAATATTTTATGCATATTAGGAATTCAATTCCAAATATGCATAAAATGATAAAAAGAGATTTACAAGAAAAAGCGATGGCTTTATTGGAAAAATTTCCATTTTTAGTTATAAGTGGACCAAGGCAATCGGGGAAAACCACTTTTGCAAAAATGATTCAGCCAGAATACTCTTACGTAAACTTGGAACTACCTGAAGAAAGAAATTATGCAAAAAATGACCCTATAGGCTTTTTGAATACCTATAAGGATGGGGCAATATTAGATGAAGTACAGTGGGTTCCTGAGCTTTTTTCCTATCTACAAGTCGTCACTGATCAAAGGGGGAAAGTTGGGGAGTATATTCTGACTGGTTCTCAAAATTTCCTCTTATCAAACCAAATCTCTCAATCTCTGGCTGGAAGGGTGGCTATTCTACATCTAATGCCATTTTCTTTGGATGAAATTCGTCAAAACTATAGTCTAAAATCATGGGAGGAAATGGCTGTCAGTGGAGGATACCCAAGAAAATACAAATATGAAATAGCTCCAGAAGATTTCTATCCCAACTACATACAAACTTATATAGAAAGAGATGTTAGGCAATTATTAAACATTAAGGATTTGAATAGTTTTCAAAAATTCCTACAATTATTGGCTGGAAGAGCCGGTCAGATATTCAATCAAAGCAACTTCTCCAATGAACTTGGGATAGATCAAAAAACAATAAACTCTTGGCTCTCTGTACTCGAAGCATCATTTATTGCATTTCGACTACCTTCTTATTACAGAAATTTCAACAAAAGAATATTGAAAACACCAAAAGTATACTTCTATGATACTGGAGTATTAAGTAGCCTTTTAAGCATTCGCAAGGAAGAAGACCTTAAATTGCATTTTGCAAGAGGTGCTGTTTTTGAAAACCTTATCATCCTTGACTTAATCAAAAAAGAACTTAACAAAGGACATGTCCCAAATCTATATTACTGGAGAGACAGTAACCAAAATGAACTTGACCTCATACAAGAAAAAAATGCAAAACTGATCGCATATGAGATCAAATCTTCCGAAACTTATCACTCAGATTTTCTGAAAGGTCTGAAATATTTCAAAAAATTAGCTCCAGAATCTGAATTAAAACTGGTCTATGCGGGCGATCTCCACCAAGAAAGAGAAGGTGTTCAAATCAGAAACTGGAAAAGCTTGGAATAAAAAACCCTTCCAAAGTTCGAAACTTTGGAAGGGTTAGACTTTTAATATAACTACGTGATTATCTATCAAATCAACTAAATGAAAGCTACAAACAATCTTCATAAGTTAGGAGAGTGCAATTGAACTCTGATGACTGTTGACCGTCGTTTGTTGACTACTTCAATATCTCTCTTGAAATCACCAATTTTTGAATCTCAGATGTCCCTTCTCCGATAGTGCAAAGTTTGGAGTCTCTGTAATATTTCTCTACTGGGTAATCTTTGGTAAAGCCATATCCACCAAAAATCTGCACGGCTTCATTGGAAACAGAAACACAGACCTCAGAAGCATAAAGTTTTGCTTTTGCCCCGGCCAATGTCACCTTCTGACCTTTGTTTTTTAAATCAGCAGCTTTGAAAGTCAATAGTTTGGCTGCCTCTACTTGGGTTGCCATATCAGCAAGTTTGAATGATATCCCTTGGAACCTGCTGATCGGTTGATTGAACTGCTGCCTTTCTTTGGAGTACTGAATAGAAGCTTCCAAGGCTCCTTCAGCAATCCCCAATGACAAAGCTGCAATAGAAATCCTACCTCCGTCGAGAATCTTCATGGACTGAATAAACCCCTCTCCGACTTCACCTAAAATTTGATCTTTGTGAACTCTACAATCCTCAAAAATCATCTCGGCTGTTTCAGATGCTCGCATCCCAAGCTTATCTTCTTTCCTTCCTGCTGAAAATCCCGGAGTCCCTCTTTCAACCACAAATGCAGTCATTCCATGAGAATCCCCCACTTCTCCAGTCCTAGCAATCACTACAGCCACATCACCAGAAGCACCGTGAGTGATGAAATTTTTAGCACCATTAATCACGTAGTAGTCTCCATCTTGAACGGCTACTGTGCGCATATTTCCTGCATCGGATCCTGTATTTGGTTCTGTCAAGCCCCAAGCGCCTAAAAATTCACAAGTAGCTAATTTTGGCAAATATTTCTTTTTCTGCTCTTCATTCCCAAACATCATGATATGTCCAGTACAGAGGGAATTGTGTGCAGCCATGGACAAACCTACAGATGGGTCTAGTTTAGACAACTCCACTATCGCTGTCACATATTCAAAGTATCCAAAACCAGAGCCACCATATTCCGTGGGCACTAAAACGCCCATCAAACCAAGTTCGCCAAGCTTTTTGAATACTTCTATTGGGAAATGCTGAGCATCGTCCCATTCTTTTCTAAAAGGGGTAATCTCTTTCGCTCCAAAATCCCTGATCATTTGGGCAATCATTGCCTGATTTTCATTGAGCTCAAAATTCATCATATTCGTTATTATTGGGTTTATTTTTCACTAATATAACAACTTCCTTTCAAACTGGAAGTTTGAAAAAATCCCTGTAAATAACCCTACCATGTAGTCAATAAAAGTATCAACAATATAATCCCCAATCTAAATCAACTTTGATCAACAAGGTATTTTTACATTTCAAGTAATTACCAAATATTTATTGCTTTGAAAAATGATGATTTTTACATAATTGGCTGATTCTATTGAAGAAAGACGTCTGTGAACTCAAATTTTCGACCATCAAAAAGTCCTTTGTCACTTAATTTCAAATCTGGAATGACCAACAAGGCCATGAAACTCAATGTCATATAAGGTGACTGTAGAGTGGAACCCATTTCTTTAGCCATTCGATCAATTTTTGTATAAGCCTTAGCAACTTCATATCCATCTTCGGTCGACATGATTCCTCCTACAGGCAGCGGTAATACTTCCTCTTGATCTCCATTCACAGCTGAAACTCCTCCCTTGACATTGATAAGCAAATTGACGGCTCTACAAATGGATTCGTCATCAACTCCCACCACAATGATATTATGAGAATCATGACCTACCGAAGAGGCGATTGCACCTGACTTTAGGCCGAAGTTTTTGATAAAAGCGACAGCTGGCGGGGCATCCTCGTACCTATTGACAACAGCTATTTTAAGTATATCAGAAGAAGGATTTGACAGAGCCGAACCATCTTTAAGTAAAATTTCCCCTTTCAGTTCTGGCGTGATTAATTGGCCATCCAAGGCTTGAATTACTCTCACTCGACTTTGATTTGCCTTTAAAGCGAAATCTCCAATTGATTTCAGTGAGGTATTGAAATTATTAATCACATCGTTCTTGACTTTTGGAATAAGAGTTTGACCATCTTGCGCTACGACGCGACCATTGATATAGGTAGCCTTGACTTTGAACTCCACGATGTCATTCAGCAAAATGAAATCAGCAGGATCGCCCACCTTCAACAAACCCACATCAAGTCTATAATGATTCACTGGAGTGATACAAGCTGCACGCAAGACATCAAATAAATTCTTACCTTTTGCCACAGCTTTTGCGACCAATTCATTGATATGTGATTCAGCCAAATTATCAGGATGCTTGTCATCTGAGCAGAACATGATCATTGCAGGATATTCATCTATCAAATCAATAAGCGCTTCGAAATTTTTTGCTGCACTCCCTTCTCTAATAGCGATCTTCATTCCGTACTGGATTTTACCCAATGCTTCTTCTTTTGTAAAGCATTCGTGATCTGTAGTGATACCTGCCGAAGCATACTTTGCAGCGAGTTCTCCTTTGAGCCCAGGTGCGTGACCATCTACTGGTTTACCATATTTTTTTGCCAAAGCGATTTTCTCCATCACCAATGGATCTCTATTGACCGTACCAGGCCAATTCATCATCTCTGCAAGGTAGACAATCTCTTTCCTTTCTAGAAGATCATGAATATCTTCTGTAGTAATCTCTCCACCAGCTGTCTCAAAGGGAGTCGCTGGAACACATGATGGAGCTCCAAAGTAGAACTTAAAAGGAACTTGAGTCCCATTTGTTATCATATAATCCACACCTACCATACCACAGACATTTGCTATTTCGTGTGGATCAGATATCGTAGCAACTGTACCATGCACTACAGCTAATCTAGCAAACTCGGACGGGACTAACATAGATGACTCTACATGCACATGTGCATCAATAAACCCGGGAGAAATATAGGGTAGCTCGGGATTATCTTTGATCTTTCGAATTGATACTATTTTCCCATCTCCTACCTTCAGCTCAACAGCAAAAATGGTCTTATTTATAATGTCTATATATTGACCTTCAATGAAAAAACAATTCATAATTCAATGATTTTAGTTAGGCTTTTTGACAGATAATCCAGAATAGAGCAGATACTTTACAGGAACTTTGAATACATCTTGTTCTCTAAAGGAAATAGATATAAAACTACTATATTTGCCCCTGAAATAAAAAGGAGGGACAACTTTTACTAGATGAATAAAATTGTTATTGCAATTGATGGGCACTCTGGATGTGGCAAAAGCTCCACAGCTAAATCTGTAGCGAAAGCACTTGGTTACACATACATTGATTCTGGAGCCATGTACAGGGCCGCCACTTTACACTTTTTGAATAACCACACTGTATTGACCAATCCCAAAGATGTCAAAAAAGGCCTTGACACACTAGATATTAGCTTTCAAGTCAATCCCAATAATCAAAAACAAGAAACATACCTCAACGGACTCAACGTCGAAGAAGAAATCAGAACCATGAGGGTATCTGATTACGTTAGTGAAGTAAGCAAAATTAAAGAAGTTCGACAAGAATTAGTCGCTCAACAACAGAAATTAGGCTCTAAAAAAGGGGTTGTAATGGACGGTAGGGACATTGGCACGGTTGTTTTCCCTGATGCAGAGTTAAAGATTTTCATGACTGCTGCTATACAGATTAGAGCTGAGCGACGACAAAAAGAAATCTTGGAAAAAGGAGAACTGATCGAATTAGACAAAATCATCAATAATCTTCAAGAAAGAGATAGAATCGATTCAAGCAGAGCTGAAAGTCCATTAATCAAAGCGGAAGACGCCATAGAAATAGACACTAGCTACCTTGATTTCGAAAATCAAGTCGAACAGATTGTATCACTGGCCAAGGAGCGATTGGCCGAGAAAGTATAGACTTATGAATGTGACCATAGATAAAAATTCTGGCTATTGTTTTGGAGTGGAATTCGCTATAAAAATGGCCGAAGATGAAATGGAGGGAACTGATAGACTTTATTGCCTTGGCGATATAGTCCACAATGACATGGAAGTCAAGCGACTTAGCGATAAAGGCTTGGTGGTCATCGACCGAGAGGAGCTTCGAGAGTTAAGCGATTGTAAGGTTCTCATAAGGGCTCATGGTGAACCTCCAGAGACTTACCGTACTGCCATTGAGAACAACATAGAATTAATTGATGCTTCTTGTCCTGTCGTTCTGAAACTCCAACATAGGGTGAAGACGGCATTTGATAAGATGGAGAAAGAGAAGGGTCAAATCGTAATCTATGGCAAAAAAGGGCACGCTGAGGTGATTGGACTTACTGGCCAAACCTTGGAAAAAGCCATTGTTGTAATGGAAGACAAGGATTTAGAAAAAATAGATTTCACAAAACCTGTAACCTTATTCAGCCAAACTACGAAAAGTACTAAAGGCTTTTACGAGCTGAAAGAAAAAATTGAAGAAAAAATCAAAGCAACAAAGGGAGTGTTGAACGAGGTCGACTTCAATGCCAATGATTCCATTTGTAGACAAGTATCAAATAGAGAACCACAGCTGAAACATTTTGCCAGCGAAAAGGACGTAATCATCTTTGTGTCTGGCAAAAAAAGCTCAAATGGAAAAGCGCTATATCAAGTCTGCAAAAACGAAAATGAAAGAAGCTACTTCGTAGAAAATGAATCAGAGATCGATCCAAACTGGTTTAGTCCAGAGGATGAAGTTGGTATTTGTGGAGCGACTTCTACACCTATGTGGCTAATGGAGCAGGTGATGCATTACATCATGTCCCTCGAACAAGGCTTTGCTTTAGAGAGTAATTAATTCAAAGAAATACGTTCATTAAATATGTCAACTTAGCAGGATACTGTCAAATAAACACAGAATTATATTCTAATAACTGATGTATTTTCTTAGATTTGAGGCGTTTTTCAAAAGACCATACAGTTCAAAATAATATGTCAAAACTAATTAAGCTTAAGAAGGGATTCGACATTAAGCTCGCTGGAAAGGCTGAAAAGCAGCTAGAAGACTTCCAGCCAGCAAAGACCTTTGCTATCAAACCTACGGACTTCATTGGTCTTCAAAGACCCAAAGTCACTGTAAACGAAGGCGATACAGTAAAGGCAGGTACTCCGATTTTATTCGACAAGGCTTTGGATCAAGTCCAATATGTCGCACCAGTATCTGGTGAAATCGTTGAGATCAAAAGAGGTGAAAAAAGAAAGCTATTGGAGATTAAAATCTTAGCTGATAAGGAAATCAGCTATGAAAGCTTCGAAAAATATGCTGAATCATCTATCAAATCACTCAGTAAAGAAGAAGCAATCGCCCAAATGACCAAAGGCGGCGTATGGCCTCAATTGATCCAAAGACCCTTTGGTATAGTGGCTAATCCTGAAGATAGCCCTAAAGCCATATTTATTTCAGGTTTTGACTCTCACCCGCTAGCTCCAGATTATGCGATTACCTTAAAGGGTGAAGAAAAGTATTTTCAAGCTGGAATTGATATCCTCAAAAAACTCACAGAGGGAACAATCCATTTGAATCTTAATGCCGATGCAGAAGTTCCAGCCGTCTTTGCTAATGTACAAAATGTACAAATCAATAGATTCTCAGGTCCACATCCAGCTGGCAACGTAGGTGTTCAAATCCACCATATTAATCCTATCAATAAAGGTGAAATTGCTTGGACAATTAACCCTTACGGTGTAGTGCAAATTGGAAAACTTTTCCTTGAAGGTAAATATGACGCTTCTAAAGTTATTTCCATCACTGGATCAAGAGCTAAGAAGGCTGTATACACAAAAACATTTGTTGGTGCGTGTGTAGATACGCTTGTAAATGGAAACTTGAAAGAAGACGAAAAGTCTAATGTTGCTCCAGAAACAAGAGTCATCTCTGGCAATGTATTGACTGGAGAAAAAATAAATCATGATGGTTACTTGGGCTTCTATCATAACCAATTGACTTTGATTCCAGAAGGAGAGTATCATGAATTCTTAGGCTGGATGAAGCCAACAACAGACAAACTAAGTTTCCACAGAGCCCTAGGACTACTTTCTTTCTTGAAACCAAACAAGGAGTACGTTCTTGACTCTAACGTTAGAGGTGAAGAGCGAGCTTTTGTCCAGACAGGTGTATTTGAGAGTGTAACACCAATGGACATTCTTCCAGTATATCTACTAAAAGCCATCATGGCAGAAGATTTTGACGAAATGGAAGAGTTGGGTATCTACGAAATCGTAGAAGAAGACTTAGCGCTATGTGAGTTTGTGGACGTTTCCAAACACCCAGTACAGGAAATAGTTAGAAAAGGAATAGACTTAATTCAATACAGTTAATCAATATGAAGTTTCTAAGAGATCTGTTGGATAAGCAGAAGCCCCTTTTTCAAAAGGGAGGAAAATTAGAGAATCTTTATTATGCATTTGAAGCTGGTGAAACATTTTTGTTTACACCTAAACATACCAATGCAATTAAAGGAGCTCAGGTCAAAGATGCAATTGACCTAAAAAGGATGATGATTACAGTGGTAATCGCTATGATCCCTTGTTTACTATTTGGTATATATAATACAGGTCATCAACACTTTCTAGCCACAGGACAAACAGCTGGTTTGTGGGAAGATTTTGGACCAAAAGCATTGCTTGGTTTACAATTGGTACTTCCAATTGTAATTGTAGCTTACGCTGCTGGTGGAGCTGTTGAGGCTGCATTTGCAGTGATCAGAAAACACCCAATCAACGAAGGCTTCCTAGTTACGGGTATGTTAATTCCTTTAGTTGTACCAGCGACACTTCCACTTTGGCAAGTAGCTTTGGCCACAATATTTGCAGTCGTAATTGCGAAAGAGGTATTTGGTGGAACTGGAATGAATATTTTGAACGTAGCGATGACTGCAAGAGCATTCTTGTATTTCGCCTATCCTGCTCAAATATCAGGTGATCAAGTATGGACATACCTTGGTGACAAAGCACCAGTAGATGGCTTCTCAGGAGCAACTGCACTAGCAGTAGCATACAATGCAGGAGTAGAAGGTGAGACTGTCAACACAGCACTCGCATCCCACAACAGTGCTATAGGTGCTGGGTTATTTGACTTTGCAAACTTATTTATAGGTTGGATTCCAGGTTCAATTGGAGAGACATCCACATTGATGGCTTTGATTGGTGCCGTTATCTTAGTAGCTACTGGAGTAGCTAGCTGGAAAATTATCGTATCAGGTTTTGCTGGCGCATACTTGATGGGACTTGTCATGAATGCATTTGCAGTAAATAAATACATGGAAATGGGACCAGAATATCACATTGTGATGGGTGGATTAGCATTCGGTGTAGTATTTATGGCAACAGATCCTGTATCTGCTGCACAAACAGAAATAGGTAAGTGGATCTACGGACTTTTGATTGGTGTCTTGACAGTAATCATCCGAGTGACCAATCCTGCTTATCCAGAAGGAATCATGCTTGCCGTTCTTTTCATGAACGTATTTGCACCTTTGATCGATTATTATGTAGTAAAAGCAAACAAGAAAAGGAGGTTACAACGTGCAACAGTCTAACGCATATATCATCACTTTCTCAGTAATTCTGACAGTTGTTTTAGGATTACTCTTATCAGGTACTTCTCAGTTGCTGGGTCCGATTCAGAAAAAAGCTGTAGAACTAGATACCAAAAAGCAGATATTAGGTGCTGTCTTGGATGCTTCTGAAATAAGAGCGATGAAGCCAGATCAAATCCTTGAATTTTATGACAAAAGAATCACATCTAAAGTAGTCGACATTGATGGTAATGAAATCGAAAAAGATGCTGATGGCAATGATATCGTAGCTGAAAATGTAGATGTAGCCAAAAATTATAAAATGGCACCAGAGAAAAGAAAATACCCAGTTTTCATTTTTCATGCAGAGGGTAATGAAGAAGACGCAGAAGCTATCATCGTTCAAGTATATGGTGCTGGTCTTTGGGATGAAATCTGGGGCTTTCTTGCATTAGACACAGATTTGAATACAATCGAAGGGGTTACTTTTGGTCACAAAGGTGAGACACCAGGTCTTGGTGCTAGAATCACAGAAGGTGGTGTTCAAAACAGATATCAAGGCAAGAAAATCTTCAATGAATCAGGTGAATTCCAGTCTGTGGCCATGCAAAAAGGCGAGGGCAAAGATTATAGCGGTGAAGACCATAAAGTAGATGGACTTTCCGGTGCTACAATCACAGCAAATGGTGTCAATGCCATGTTGGACAATTACCTGAAGGCTTATAAGGCATACTTTGAGAAAATCAAAAGTTCTTCCTCTAGCGAAATTGCCGCATTAAACTAATCCCGACATTATAAAGAAAATATAATGAGCACAGAAACTGCAGAAATAAAAGAAAAAAAGGTGTCAGAAGCCTTGTTTTCCAAAAGAAGAAAGAAATTAATCAGTGATCCACTTGTCGACGATAATCCGATTACCATACAGGTATTGGGAATTTGTTCAGCACTTGCGGTGACAACCCAGATGCAGCCTACTTTGGTAATGGCTATCTCTGTAATATTTGTAATGGTAATGGCCAATTTGACCATTTCCTTATTGAGGAATACCATTCCGTCTAGGGTTAGAATTATCGTACAGTTGGCCGTTGTTGCTTCCTTGGTGACTTTGGTAAATGAAGTTTTGAAAGCATTTGCATTTGATATGTACAAAGAGCTTTCTGTATTCGTTGGTTTGATTATTACCAACTGTATAGTAATGGGTAGACTTGAGGCATTCGCATTAGGAAATAAGCCTTATGACTCAGTTCTTGATGGTTTTGGTAGTGCATTGGGATACTCTTGGATTATCCTTGCAGTAGCATTCTTTAGAGAACTTCTAGGCTCAGGTTCAGTATTCGGAGTTCAAATCTATGATGGAATCAGCAGTGTTTTCGGTGGAGAATTCAGCTTAGCGACCAATGGTCTAATGGTATCGCCGGTAGGTGCTTTCATCATCCTAGGATTGATCATTTGGGTACAGCGTACCAAGACAGGTTATGTTGAACATTAATAAAGAAGAGAGAAATGGAATTATTTAGCTTAGCAATTAAGTCAATATTTATTGACAACATGGTTTTTGCATACTTCTTGGGAATGTGTTCATTCTTGGCTGTTTCCAAAAAAGTAAGCACAGCTCTTGGTCTTGGTGCAGCAGTAATTTTTGTATTGACTGTAACTGTTCCAGTTAACTGGCTATTGAACGAATTCATCCTAAAAGAAGGAGCCTTGACTTGGGCTAGTGCTTCCCTTGCGGGAGTGGATCTATCTTTCCTAAGGTTCATCATGTTTATCGCAATTATTGCAGCGATGGTACAGCTAGTAGAGATGGTTGTAGAAAAATTTGCTCCTGCCCTTTATGGCGCCTTGGGTATTTTCCTTCCTTTGATCGCTGTAAACTGTGCTATCTTGGGTGGATCCCTTTTCATGGCACAGAGAGACTACACTTTAGCTGAATCTGCGGTATACGGATTCGGTTCTGGTACTGGTTTCTTCTTAGCGATCGTAGCACTTGCTGCTATCAGAGAGAAATTGAAATACTCGAACGTACCAAATGGTCTGAAAGGTTTGGGAATCACCATGCTTCTGACCGGTCTTATGGGTATAGCGTTTATGTCCTTTATGGGTATAGATTTATAATAAGATCAAAACATATTCAAACAAAAAAGGCCTCAGATTAATCTGAGGCCTTTTTTGTTGCTATAGAATTTTTATATGATTCCATCTAGCTCACTCAACTCCAACCATCGCATTTCTTTTTCTTCAAGCAAATCATCGATCTCTTGAATTCTGGCAGACCATCTCATCAACTCTTCATGATCCTCTGAACCATGAGTGATTTTTGATACAAGGTCATCTTTTTCATGCTGAAGCATTTCAATCACTTGATTTAGCTCTTCAAATTCCTTTTTATCTTTGAAACTAGCCTTATTCTTAGAAGGTGCCAGATCATTAGCTTCCTGAGTGATTTTCTGTGGTGTATCCTTTTCTTGCGTCTTTTGAAACTGATTTTCTTTTTCCCATTCTCTGAAATCTGTATAATTCCCTGGGAAATCCTTGATCTCTCCTTCGCCTTCAAAGACAAACAGATGATCTACCAGTCTATCCATAAAATACCTATCATGAGATACTATAATCAGACAGCCTGGGAAATTATCTAAAAATTCCTCAAGTGTATTGAGCGTCACAATATCCAAATCATTGGTAGGCTCATCGAGAATCAAGAAATTTGGACTCTTAATTAAGATCATTAACAGTTGTAGCCTTCTTCTTTCTCCTCCACTCAGCTTAGCTATTGGTGTATGTTGTTGCTTTGGAGGAAAGCCAAACTTTGTTAGAAACTGAGAAACTGTAATCGTCGCACCGCCAGCAACAGTGACCACCTCAGCAACCTCCTTTACAATATCGATCAGTCTTTTCTCCTCATCAAATGCATCCTCCTCTTGCCTATAATACCCGATAGCAGTAGTTTGACCAATACTTACATTACCCGCATCAGGTGCTAGAGCTCCTGTGATCATATTCAGGAAAGTTGTCTTGCCAGCACCATTTGGGCCTACGATTCCAATTTTATCACCCTTTTTGAAGATATATGAAAAGTTTTTGATGATCTTTTTATCATCAAAGGACTTTTTAATATGCTCAATCTCTATAATTTTATTTCCCAGTCGTTGAGAGGTTACCGACAATTCGATCTCGCGCTCTTCTCTTTTGCTAAAAGCCTTTTCTTTTGTTTCTTCGAAAGCATCTACCCTATATTTTGCTTTAGTTCCTCTGGCTTTAGGTTGTCTTCTAATCCAATCCAACTCCTTTTTATAAAGGCTTTTTGCTTTATCTATTTCTGTAGCTTCTATCTCTCTCCGCTCAGCTTTTTTCTCCAAAAAGTAACCATAATTGCCCATGTAACGATGAATACTTCCATTGTCAAGTTCAAGGATTTGATTGGTCACTTTCTCTAAGAAATACCTATCATGGGTTACCATAAATAAAGCTAAATTAGCCTTAGAAAGATATTCTTCAAGCCATTCTATAGTTTCCAAATCCAAATGGTTGGTTGGTTCATCTAACAATAGCAAATCAGGCTTTTCTAAAATGGCTTTTGCCAATGCCACTCTTTTCCTCTGACCTCCACTTAGATTACCCACTGCTATATCTGTATCATGAAGCCCTAACTTCCCCAAGACTTCTTTGACTTGATATTCGAAATCCCAAGCCTCAAGTCTATCCATTTTTTCGAAAATTTTCTGAAGTTGATCAGAGTTGTCTTTACCATTTTCTGAATCAATCATTGCTTTGTGATAATCTTCGATGACTTTCAAGGTTTCATTATCACTCCCATCAAAAATGGTTTGATAAATGGATAGGTTTCCTGTGAAAACAGGATTTTGATGAACGTAAGCGACCTTTACTTGCTGATTGATTGCAATATGGCCTGAGTCGGGGACTTCTATCCCCATTATGATTTTCATCAATGTAGATTTCCCTGCCCCATTTATTCCAACTAAGGCTACTTTTTGACCCTGATCTAGACCAAAAGAAATGTTTTGAAAAAGTTTACGCTCGCCAAAAGACTTGCTTAGATTTTCTACTGATAAGTAATTCATGGTGCAAAGATAGTGTTTGCAAAGTGCTAAATCTGCGCTTTTGAAAAATTCCTTATACATTTCAATAACTTAATTAAAACGACAGAAAACAAGTTTTTGCAAAAATGCTCCTACACAGCAATGCGATCACCTGCCCGAGCTGCAATTTGGAATTGGAAGTAGATCGCGAAAAATCAGAGGGGGCATTAGCTGCTTTGAGCAAACTACAATCAGGACTACATGAAGCAGCTACTATTCGTCAAAACTCCAAGACTTGATATACCCTAAGTCTTTTTAATTAAAACTTTAAATGCTTCACCAAGTTGCTTAAAAGCATTTTTAAAATGCTTTTGGGATTTTTTCAAATTGGGTTCTATTTCTGTCTTTTTCGAATTGTAAAGGGTTTCAACTTTTGATTTCCCCTTCTTAAATTCTTCTTCTATGGTAGTCTTTTTCTCTCTTAGATCCCTGATTTTCTTTTCTAGTTCAACCTTTGCATCTCCACCAGCATCAGCTGCTTTTTCAATTAATTGTTCTATTTTAGTACCAATGTCCTGAAGAAGAGACTCTACTTCCTCAAATCCGGACTTTTTATGACCTGCCATAATCTTTAATTTGATTGTAAAACTAATTTACGAAATGTTAGCAGAAATAATCGAAAAACTAGAAACCACCACTAAATTGAAACATGATTTATTCAATCAATTAGTGATGTATTTTGATAATTTAGAAAAAACTTGTCGAGAAGTAGCCTCGGAATTAGAAAATGCAGGAAATATTAAGAACATGCCAATCAGAGTCGAAAAAGTAAATGACTATGAATTTCTTTTCAGAATAGGAGGGGATGTTTTGATTTTTATGATGCAAAGCAATATCGTAAGAATTCCAGACGAAGCCTATATCAGTAAAACCAAATACCTAAAAAATGATGTCTCTCTTCGCTACTTTGGTCAAGTCTTGATTTATAATTTTCTTGCTGACACCATTACTTATGGCAGGTTGGAAGATCCGGGCTATTTGATAAGCCGCGTCCTACTGAATAGGGAAAATAAATTTTTCCTTGAAGGGGACAGAAAGATTGTATTTGGTTTCCCAGAACTAAAAGAGAATATAGTCTCAAAGGAGAAAAACAGACAACTTATTGAAGGCTTAATCCTCTCTGCACTCAACAATGACCTGATTGCTCCCAATTTCCACGACATCATGATGATCAATTACCATCAAAAGTTAGAACACACTTCAAGTATGGGCAACCCACAAAAAATTGGCTTTGATATGTTTGCAAAAAACCGAGAAACTCCTAATCCTCAATAGGTTCATTGATCTGGGTTTGCTTTTCATACAATTCTGCATAGACGCCTTTTTTAGCCATCAATTCTTCATGACTTCCTTGCTCGACAAGCTTACCGTCATCTAAGACAATGATTTTATCAGCAAGCTTAGCAGAAGACACTCTGTGAGATATAATTACTGAGGTTCTATTTACCATGATTTTACTCAAAGCATTAAGAATAGCATTTTCAGTTTTGGTATCTACTGCGGAAAGACAGTCGTCCAATAGTAAAATACTTGGCTCTTTGGCGATAGCTCTAGCAATCGAAACTCGTTGTTTTTGACCTCCAGAAAGTGTAATTCCTCTCTCGCCTAATCTGGTCTGGAATCCTTTTGGAAAAGCAATAATATTATCATAGACATCGGCATCTTTTGCAGCTTTTTCTACCAGTTCTCCTGGGATTTGATCCAGTCCAAAACCAATATTATTGGAAATACTATCACTAAATAGGAAAACATCTTGAGGTACAAATCCAATCTGACGCCTCAATGCTGCTGTATCAAATTTCTCAATTTCATGACCATCTATGTAAATCTCTCCCTCTGACACATCATACATACGCATCAGAAGGTTGGCTATTGTAGACTTTCCTGAGCCTGTTGTTCCAATGATTGCAAGTGATTCTCCAGAATCTATATCGAAACTCACACTATCAAGTGCCTTGATGCCTGACTCTGGATAGGTGAATGAAACATTTTTGACTTCAATTTTACCTTTTATAGGAATATCCAATCCTTCTGAACTGATTATGTCATTCTTCTCGTCTAAAAACTCATTAATTCTGGTTTGAGAAGCTGCCGCACGCTGCACAATACTAGTCACCCATCCAAGTGATGTCACGGGCCAAGTAAGCATATTGACATATAGAATAAACTCGGCAATTACACCATAACCTATAGTTCCATCAATCACTTGCATTCCTCCTATATACACTGTAATGATGGTACTGATACCTATCAATGCCAATATAAGTGGGTAAAAAAGTGCCTGTACAAGCGTCAGTCGAATAGATTTGTCTTTATAATCTTCACTAGCGGTCTTGAAATCATGAGCGCTGTCATCTTCTCGGACAAAAGCCTTCAATACTCTGATTCCAGAAAAAGCTTCTTGGACAAAAGTACTTAGGCCTGAAAGGCTTCTTTGAATTTTTTCTGATCTTTCATTGATCAGATTATTGACAAAATAGATACTAATAGACAGCACAGGAAGTGGTAATAAAGAATAGATCGTCAATTCTACATTTACGCTGAGCATATATCCTATTACCAAAGGAAATAAAATCAGAAGATTGAGTCCATACATGATCGCTGGGCCCAAATACATCCTAACTCTACTCACGTCCTCAGTGATCCTAGCCATCAAATCTCCTGTACTATTTCTTCTGTAGAAACTCAAAGGTAGACTCTGATAATGATTGAAAATCTCATTTTTCATATCATACTCTATCAATCGAGACATGATAATTATAGTCTGACGGATCAAAAACAAAAAGAAACCTCGAAGCAAGGCCATGACTAATATCAAAACACCAAAAATAAAGATGAATTTCAAAAATGAAGATCTCGCTATAACACTCAGTTCACCTTCGCTAAAAACCTGGTAATAAGCAAAACTCTCCACCACATAATCTATGGCTATCCTTACAAGTTGAGCTGGAATAATTACAAAAATATTAGAAATCACAGTAAATATGATTCCTAACAATAGGTAACCCTTATATTTATACAAATACTTATTTAATCGCCAGAGTGGTTTCACGAAATAAAAACTTTTAAATCACTTGATTAGTTTTTTTTAACTACCTTAATTGCGTTGGTAAAGCCCGAGAAAAATATATAATTTTGCATCGGTGATTTTACAAGACAACAACCCCAAATATAACACAATAAAAAATTCCAAGTTCAAATGGTAGAGATTAATCCTGTGGAAAAAGTAAGAGAAGGATCCATCTATGGACAGATCACTTCTTTAGGTCATGAGCAATTGGTCATCTGTTATGATGAACCTACAGGGCTGAAGGCCATTATAGGTATCCACAATACAGTCCTTGGACCTGCACTAGGCGGCACGAGGATGTGGAACTATGCATCAGAGGCAGAGGCCATCACTGATGTTTTGAGATTGTCCCGCGGGATGACATTCAAAGCTGCTATTTCCGGCCTCAACTTGGGTGGTGGCAAGGCTGTTATCATAGGAGATCCAAAATTGAAGAATGAAGCTTTTTTAAGAAGATTCGGAAGATTTGTTGATAGCCTAGGAGGTAGATACATCACTGCAGAAGATGTCAATATGAAAACAAGCGATATGGAATATATCGCTATGGAAACTAAATATGTAACAGGCCTTCCTGAAGTGAGAGGTGGAGGTGGTGATCCATCTCCTGTGACAGCTTATGGTACTTATCTTGGAATGAAGGCTGCTTCAAAAAAAGCTTTCGGAACCGATTCATTGGAAGGTAAAAGAATCCTTGTTCAAGGAGTAGGCCAAGTAGGCAAATATTTGGTAGAAAGACTAATGAAAGAAAATGCCGAAGTATTCGTAACGGACATTTTCGAAGATAAGCTTGCTGAAGTAGCCAAAAATACTGGAGCAACTGCAATTTCACCTGATATGGTTTATGACTTTGATATGGACATCTATTCTCCATGTGCATTAGGTGCAACCATCAATGATGATACGATTGATAGACTGAAATGTAAAGTAATCGCTGGTGGAGCCAACAATCAACTGAAAGATGAAGAGTACCACGGTAAAATACTTCTTGAAAAAGGCATTATCTACGCTCCAGATTTCTTAATCAACTCAGGTGGCTTGATCAATGTTTGTGCAGAGTTTATGGGTGGTTACAATAGAGAGTCTACCTACAGACACGCAGAAAAAATCTATGACATCACAACTTCCATTTTGGAAAAGTCTGCTATTGAAAACATCCCTTCTCAACAAGCGGCAATTGAAATGGCTTGGAGTAGAATTGAAGCAATCGGAAGAGTAAAACTTCCTTACTAAAATTAAATAAAAATTGAAACCACCTGAAATTCAGTTATGCTGCAATTTCAGGTGGTTTTTAATATGCTTAAAGTCAGATTAGACGAACTGTCTTCAATTACTACGTCTAAAATATTATATTTACGTTCTTTAAATTCAGGTATGTTAAACAGAAGAATCCTCAGAGTCAAGGCATTTCAAAGTCTCTATGCTTACGAGCAGTGCAAAGCATCTAATTTCAATCTTGCAAAAGACCAAATAAGAGAGGCTTTCCTCCCTGACCTCAACAGTATGGAGGTTCAAGATAAGGCTCAATTAAAAAAAGATGCGGAAACCACCATCAAGCTTTTTGAAAATAACCTGAATAATAAATCTCTGATCTCTGCACAAGAAGTCAGCGCTAAAATTAAATCCGAAGCCATAAAAGCGATCAACACTTTTCATAAAGCCAACGAAAAGGATTATGACTTTTTGTTGAAAAATATGATCACTGCCGCGGAACGGATCCCACAATTGTACTTGAATGCTGTTCAGTTACTCTTAGAATTTGGCAATCATGTCAAAAGAGAAAGTGAAAAGAAAAGAAAGATAGCTACAGACCGTATTACGGACAACGCCGGCGAACTTAACCTTAGCAAAAACGTTATTTTACAACAACTCAGTACAAACTCTGATTTTGAAACTGCAGTAATCAGACATGATGCTACACTCGAAGACCTTGAACTTGAAATCAAAGAATGGTTTAGAGACTACATCAAACCATCTGAAGCCTACCAAGCTTATATCAAAATTAGTCAGCCAAGTAGGGAGGAGGATTACAATATTTTGGAATCTATTCTCAAAAAAATCATTTTCAAGAATGAAGCCATGCTCAACTTTTTCTTAGAAAAAGACATGAGTTGGATTGAAAATAAATCAGTGGTCAGAAGCTTGGCCACCAAACTGATCAAAAACGTGTATGAACAGGAAGAAAGCAGTAGTGATTTGCTTCCTGAGATTGCTATGAACTGGGAAGATGATAAGGAATTCTTCCAAAATATATTTAACTTGACGATCGAAAATGAAGAAGTCAATAGAGAATTGATCGCCAAAAAAACCCAAAACTGGGATATTGAAAGGATTGCCTTTACTGACAAAATCATCATTTCGATGGCTTTGACGGAAATGAAGTTCTTCCCTAGCATTCCAGTAAAAGTAACTATCAACGAATACATTGATGTATCCAAAACATACAGTACTCCAAAGAGTAAGCAGTTTGTAAATGGTTTACTAGATGTTCTTTCTAAGGAAATGTTGGAGAGTGGGGAAATCAAAAAGAGTGGAAGAGGTCTTTTAGATAACAAATAAATTAGAAAACAATGAGTAAAAGCAGCACAGGATGGATCGCATTTTTAGCTGGTGCCGGCATTGGCGCAGCTTTGGGGATACTGTTTGCCCCAGATTCAGGAAAAAACACAAGAGATAAGCTTTCATATCAGCTTTCAAAATACAAGGAAGAGCTAGAAGAGCTTATCAAAGACTTGAGAGAAGGAAAAAATATGCCTTTCAACGAAGCAAAGTCTGAAGGAAATAAAGTGATATCAGATGCCAAAAATAAGGCGGAAAATCTTTTGAGTGATGTCAACAAACTCATCGATCAAATCAACCAAGAAGCTAATTAACCTAATATATTTATGAAATACTTAAGTTTATCAGCATTGGCACTTGCAGGAATCCTTGGATTCTCGAGCTGCAGTGGTAATGACCAATCTGACAAAATAGCGCAACTCGAACAAAAAATAGCGCAAATGGAGGCAGCAACTGCTACTCCTACAAACGTACAAACGACTACTGCTGTGGATCCAAGCTCCCTTGGAAAATTCAGTTTTGAAGAAGTTGAATTTGACTTTGGAACAATTGCCGAAGGGAAAGTTGTTGAGCATGTTTTCAACTTTGTCAATGACGGACAAGCCCCATTGGTAATTTCAAATGTGACTGCCTCTTGTGGTTGTACCACACCTGATTATACTAAAACACCTGTAAAACCTGGAGAATCAGGCTTTGTAAAAGTTGCTTTTAATTCCGCTGGAAAGCCAGGCACCCAAGCGCCTACTGTGAGCATTCAAGCTAATACAAGCCCAAATGTCAACAGACTTAGACTTAAAGGAAACGTAACACCTAGATCAACAACCAATACACAAGGACAATTAGGCCCTGTTAAACAATAAATATGATTAACTTTATCTTATTACAAGCAGAAGGTGCCGGAGGTGGTATCCTAGGTCAGGTTTTTTTGTTTGGTTCTATCATTTTGATTATGTATTTCTTCATGATCAGACCACAACAGAAAAAACAAAAAGAAACCAAAAACTTCCTTGAAGAAGTAAAAAAAGGTGATAATGTAGTTACGATCGGTGGTATCCATGGGAAAGTAAATGCTGTGGAAAGTGACACCATTACATTAGAACTTGATAAAGGATTCAAAATCAAAATAGAAAAGTCCGCCGTTTCTCTGGACTTTACCAAAAGAGCAAACGGTACAAAATAATTTGTCCCTTGACTAGTCTCAAAAAATTCTTTAAACCAAGCAACCCAAGAAAGGTTGCAAACATGAAAGTGGTAGCCTTGTGCTTTTTAGCGGCTGCCACTTTCTGGTTTTTAAATGCCCTTAATAAGGACAATTACAACACAGTCGTTGATTTTCCGATTGAAATTATTTTTGACCAAGAGGAATTCATGGCAGTGGAAGATCTCCCCACAAAAATCAAAATTGAAATAAACGGTAACGGTTGGGACCTGCTCAGAAAATACTTCAATATCAATGAAAGTCCTTTCTTAATAGAGATTAATAATCCAGCTACTAAAAACTATATCCTTACCTCAGAGATAAGAAGAAATCTAGCGGAGAACATCTCACCCACTTCATTGGTGTCCATGGTTTCTGACACCATAAAATTCAATATTGACAAAGTAGTCACTAGAAAAGTGAAGGTTGAAGTAGATACTTCTGGAAGCACAATTGCTAAAAATCACAAAGTAATCAATCAAATTGAAGTAGATCCAAGCACGATTAATATCAAAGGTCCAACTTCAGTTTTACAAAAACTAGATGGCGTTTTCAAGATCAAACTAGGAGAGGAAAAAATCAATAAAAGTTTCAATAAGATCATCCCTCTTTCTGTACCTGCGCCTTACGAAGACTTTCTCAAACTCGAAGATGAAAGCGTTCAAGTGAAGTTTGACTTATATCAGCTACTAGAAGGAAACAAGAGGCTGAAAATTAATAAAACAAATTTCCCGGAAAATGTAAGCTTGGTTCAAGAACCGAATCATATCATGATGTACTATCTCGTAGACGAAAGAAAACTAGATGAACTCAAGCAGATTGAATTTGAAGCTATCCTCAATTATAACAACAGGAATAGACAAGACAGCACTATCTTTGTGGTCATTAGCCCTAGGCCTTCCATGTTGGAAGATGTAAGAATTGAACCGGCTATTTTTAGATTGAAATATGAATAAAACCGAAATACTTCTTGTGGGCATTACAGGAGGAATAGGCTCCGGTAAATCGACTGTAGCACAGATTTTTTCCATATTAGGTATTCCTGTATACCATGCAGATGACCGGGCAAAATGGCTAATGACTAATGATACTGGGTTAAAAACAAAAATACTGGAAGTGTTTGGAGAAAAATCTTACTCTGATAAGGGTGAGCTAAATAGGACATTTTTGGCCTCTGAGGTTTTCGGAAATATTGAAAAAACCCAATTAATCAATAGCCTCGTTCACCCTGTGGTCAAAGCTGACTTTGAAGCATGGGCACTAGATCAAAAATCTGCCTATGTCCTTAAAGAAGCCGCATTACTATTTGAAACCGGGTCTGCTGAAGAACTAGATTTTGTCATCACTGTAAGCAGCCCACTTAGAGTAAGAATCAACAGGATTTTGCTAAGAGATCCTCACCGCAATGAAGAACAGATCAATGCAATCATCGATCAGCAACTTCCAGATGAAGAGAAAATCAAAAGGAGTGATTTTGTAGTAAAGAATGTTGACAATAAACTTTTGATCCCCCAAGTCTTAGGCATTCATCAAAAAATATTAGCCACGCTCAAAAAGTGATAGACAAAAAGTCAGATGGATATATTGATCTGATCTAGATAGAATTTCATACGTGTATGCTCTCTATTGAGGAAGTCAATTTTATCAATTTTATCCAACTTATGATTGTAAAATACTTCCACATAATCTGTTCCAAGGAGGTATAAATTGACTTTGTAAGAGTAGTACCGTATAGCCACTACAAAAGTACCATCAATATATAACTTTTGAATCTTCTTATGCAAGGGCAAATTTTTAAAATCTTCTCTACTCATCCTTCAACTTTGCTAATTCCATTTCCGATGCAATATACCCAAATGCAGACCAATATCCAGTATTGATCACATTTTGAAATATTGATTGAGCCATAGAAGTATCACCTTTCGACAAATAATAATTCCCCAAGCCATAACCTTGAGTCACATATTGCAATTTTTGGTCACTTGCTTCACTGTCCACATTGAGTAACTTCTCAGGCTGAAACTCTCCTTTGTACATCAAGAGTCTTTTGAAATAGGCATCATTTTCTATGATATCCATCTTTGAATTCACTTTAACGAGTAATTCTTGAGCGTCATCAGTCCTACCTAACTTTACGAGCGTCATATAATACCAGTCTAAGGTGGCAATTTTCAAATCATCATTGACAGATACCTCCATGCAATTTTTATAAGCTTCACGTGCTTCATCCCATTCTCCCTTCAGATAGTGAGCCAATCCTAGGTGATACCACACATTAAATTGTACATTAGAAAGTGGTATATTTAACTTATTAGGCATACCATCTTGCTCAATTTGGATAGGAGTTCCAGCCATTAAGTCAGCTGCATTTTGAAAATCTCTTATAGCTTCATCAAACTTCCTGATCGAAACATACCTATGCCCTCTATGTCTCAGAGGCTCAAAAGCCTCTGGAAATTCATTAATAGCTTTGGTAAAAGTTCTGATTGCAAGATCATATCTGCTTAAGTAGGCCTCTCTCCTACCTATCCATATTAGATTTTCCAAGGTTGGGTCTTCCAGGTATTGCTTCTCGGCCTCTTGGAGATTTTTGATTTGCATAGACTGACTTGTAGAATCAATTTTTGTGAAAAGAGAATCTCCTAGTAAGCTAACTGTTTGAAATACTTCTTCATTAGGGATGATAATATTATTAGTCGATCTCTTCTTATCTACTATCTTGCTATCACAAGCCGAGAAAACAACCAAAAGCGTCATAAAAAAACTCCAATAATTTTTCATAATGATTCGGTTTCTTATCCGTTAAAACTTTGAATCTATTTTGTAGGTACGTATTATTGAAATTAATTTATTCTATCCAATTAATGAATACCAAGTCAAGAAAATTTTCCAATTCCAGCGTATTTTATATTTTTATTTTATTGGCATTGAGTATTCAGTTATCTTCCTGCTCCTCCACCAAGAAAATCAGGAAACAAAATATCAATCAAGTAGTCAATACAGCAAAGTCTTACAGAGGTACTCCTTATCGCTATGGTGGGACAACAAGGTCTGGAATAGACTGCTCTGCATTGATTTACCATTCCTTTGCAAGTGTAGGAGTGACGATGCCTAGGACATCAGAAGAACAAAGTAAGATTGGTAAAAAAATAGCGGAAAGAAATCTTGAAAAAGGTGATGTGGTATTTTTCGCAACAGGAAAAAGACGACGGCAGGTAACACATGCAGGTATTGTCACGGAGACCACAAAAGGTCAGGTTTGGTTTATCCATTCTTCTACCTCTCTGGGAGTGACAGAAGATAATCTTAACAATAAATATTGGTCTAAAGCTTACCTATTTGGAAGAAGGGTATTTTAAGATTATAAAAGCATAAATTCTCTGAAATTTCGATACCTATCCTACCAAATTTGATTGATTACAAATACTTTGTACAAAAAGGCAACAAATCCAGATTTAATTTCCAAACATCCTTTGGTATTAAGCTTTTATAATTAATTTTGCATCCGAATTGATAAAGCGTAATTCCCTTTTTACATCAACACATAAAAATGGCAAATCTTGGTAAGATAACTCAGGTAATTGGTCCAGTAGTGGATATCTCTTTCGAAGGAGGTAAATTACCTAACATCCTTGATGCACTTGAAATCACCAAAGAAAACGGTCAAAAAGTGATCTTGGAAGTTCAGCAGCACTTGGGCGAAGACAGAGTAAGAACTATTGCAATGGATTCTTCTGAAGGTATGGTTAGAGGCATGGTAGCAACCGATCTTGGTGCTCCGATCTCTGTTCCTACTGGCGAAGGTATCAAAGGTCGTCTTTTCAACGTAGTTGGAGAAGCAATCGATGGTCTTCCTCAGCTACCTGAAGGCAAAAGACTTCCTATTCACAGATCAGCTCCTAAGTTTGAAGATCTTTCTACTTCAACTGAAGTACTTTACACAGGTATCAAAGTAATCGACTTGATTGAACCTTATGCAAAAGGTGGTAAAATTGGTCTTTTCGGTGGTGCTGGTGTAGGTAAAACTGTATTGATCCAAGAGTTGATCAACAACATCGCTAAAGCTTATTCAGGTCTTTCTGTATTTGCTGGTGTTGGTGAGAGAACCCGTGAAGGTAATGACCTTTTGAGAGAAATGATCGAGTCTGGCATCGTAACTTACGGTGATGACTTTATCCATTCCTTAGAAAATGAAGGCGGATGGGATCTTTCCAAAGTAGATTTGAAAAAATTAGAAGAGTCAAAAGCAACCTTCGTATTTGGGCAGATGAACGAGCCTCCAGGGGCACGTGCACGAGTGGCTCTTACAGGTTTGACGCTTGCAGAATATTACAGGGATGGTGAAGGCGATGGTGCTGGAAAAGATATCCTTTTCTTCATTGATAATATCTTTAGATTTACTCAGGCTGGTTCTGAAGTATCAGCTCTTCTTGGTCGTATGCCATCTGCAGTAGGTTACCAACCAACTTTGGCAACCGAAATGGGTGCAATGCAGGAAAGAATTACGTCTACCAAAAATGGATCTATTACATCTGTGCAGGCCGTTTACGTACCTGCGGATGACTTGACTGACCCTGCGCCTGCGACTACTTTTGCTCACTTGGATGCTACTACAGTACTTTCTAGAAAAATTGCTGAACTAGGTATATACCCTGCTGTAGATCCATTGGATTCTACCTCTAGAATTCTTTCTCCAGAGATATTGGGAGAAGAGCATTATGGATGTGCTCAAAGAGTGAAAGAAATCCTACAGAGATACAAAGAACTTCAAGATATCATTGCCATCTTAGGTATGGAAGAACTTTCTGAAGAAGATAAATTGGTTGTACACAGAGCTAGAAGAGTTCAGAGATTCTTATCTCAGCCTTTCCACGTAGCTGAGCAATTCACGGGCTTGAAAGGTGTGCTAGTTGATATCAAAGACACCATCAAAGGATTCAATATGATCATGGATGGTGAATTAGATCACCTCCCAGAAGCAGCTTTCAACTTGGTAGGTAGCATTGATGATGCTATAGCTAAGGGTGAAAAAATGCTTGCAGAGGTAAAGTAAAATAGTTTCTAGTCAGTAGTTATCAGTTAACTAGGTAAGAAAACAGATAACTACTAACTTAATAACTCAATAACTAAAAAGATGCAACTAGAAATTGTAACACCGGATAAAAAAGTATTTCAGGGAGAAGTCTCTGAAGCTAGCTTCCCGGGAGCAAACGGAGCTTTTCAAGTACTGAATAATCACGCTCCTATAGTATCAGCTTTGGCCAAGGGAGTTGTTTCTTATACAACTAAGGAAGGCCATGAAAGCTTGGTCATAGATGGAGGAGTCGTAGAGGTTAAAGAAAATACCATTGTAGTGTTAGCTGAAAAAGTACTTTCTTAATAGCAAACGAAAACCCTTAATAATATAAAAGCCTGGCAATAGTCAGGCTTTTTCTTTTTTCTAAAAAATCATCATCAAAAACTTTTAACTAGAGAAGTATACTTCAATTTAGATGATAAAATAGCTACCAGAATATCATTATTATAATTTTTCTTATTGTAATTTTGCCTTAGTCAAAAAATATAACAGGTCCAGATTTTTTGTGTTTGCCAAAATTTTTTGACCAAAGAAATCCAATAATAGCATATCTCACAAATCTTACAATTATAGGTGAAATGTTTCAGATCAGTGGTCTCGTCATCACGTATAACGAGGAAAAAAACATCGCAAAGTGTATAGAATCGCTTTCATTAGTCTGTGATGAAATTATCATCATTGACTCCTATAGCAAAGACAAAACCAAAGAAATTGCTCTTTCATTAGGAGCCAAAGTGGTCGAGCAAACTTTTCTAGGAGATGGGCAGCAGCGAATATTTGGTCTACAATACTGTAAAAATGATTGGATTTTGAATCTCGATGCTGACGAGAGGCTAGATTTGGATAGCTATGAATTTATCAAATCTCAGCAATATCTTAGTCTTCCTTATGACGCTTATAATTTTAGAAGGAAAAATCACCTAAAAGATCAAAGAATTGATTTTGCAGGCTGGTACCCTTCATATACCTGTAGATTTTTTAATCAAAAAACAGCACAACCAGCCACTGCTAAAGTTCATCAGTCTGTGGTGGCTCAAAACATGAAAAGAACAAACCTCCATTTAATTCACTATGGATGGGATAGTTTTCACCAAATCATTTCGAAATACAATCAATATACAAATTGGCAAGCAGAGGAGTACTTGGAGCAAAACAAAAATATTTTTGCGCTTAGTCCTGTCATACATGGCATATATTCCTTCTTTCGTTGCTATTTCCTCAAAAGTGGAATTTTCAATGGTGTAGACGGTCTCACATTTTCACTGATGCAGGCATTTTTCTCTTATATGAAGTATGCCAAATACCTGAAACTAAAAAAAGAACAACCCAAAACGGACGCCTATTCAAACACAGAGCTTAATGGCAAGCTCCAATTTCCAAATTTATTCCCTAAGACAAAGGTTCTCAAACCAAACATATGAAGATTTTATTCATCATAAATTAGATAACAAAATAATATTCACTACCTTTGCCTCCCTGAAAGGAGGTGTATACATATGATCATAGTCAACGTAAAAGAAAACGAATCTATCGAAAAAGCGCTTAAGCGTTTCAAAAAGAAGTTTGATAAAACTGGAGCTGTAAGAGAACTTAGAGCTAGACAACACTTTGTAAAGCCTTCTGTAAAAAATAGAGAGCAAAGAATCAAAGCTGCCTACAAGCAGAGACTTCAAACAGAAGAAGCAAAATAATTTAATTATTGTTTGCTATCTTTTTGAGATACATTCTAATGGCGCATCTACCGAAAGTGGATGCGCTTTTTTTATTAACCTTTTTTAAGCAAATCAAATCCTCTCAATTAAAATATTTAAGGTGTAGTTGCAAACTACACCCAGACAATGCCTTCCCCTAAGCGTAGATTTCATCTACGCTTCAATATCCTAGGAATTTATAATTCCTCTCTTAATAAAAATAAACCCACTTGCTAAAGATATTTTGGTGTAGTTGTAAACTACACCCAGACTAAGCACTCCCAGGTTTTCTCAAAAAATGGGATGATCCCTAGGCGTAGATTTCATCTATGCATTCCTATTCTTGGAATTTAAAATTTCGTATTCAACAACGAGAGACCACTTAGTCAAGATATTTAGGTGTAGTTGCAAAATACACCCAGACGAAGCCCTCCCACATTATTTCAATCCATTTCTATCATATCTCATTTAAAACAATTAACTTAATGTAGTAGAACTACCATACATGATAGACTCCTTTATCAATTTTCTTGAGCATGAAAAAAGGGCAAGCAAGCACACCGTACTCGCTTATCAGAAAGATCTCGAGCAATTTCAAGAGTTTTGTAATATTTCATTTGAAAAAGAAGATATTACACAAGCAGACCATGCTGAAATCAAGGCTTGGATCATAGACTTGGTAGAACAAGGACTCAGCCCAAACTCAGTCAACCGTAAAATCGCAACTTTAAGATCTTTTTATAAGTTTTTGATGCGGTCTGGAGAAATTTCCAAGGATCCTACCTATAAGATTAAAGCCCTCAAAACCCCTAAAAGATTGCCAGAGTTTGTCCAAGAAGAGTCCATAGAAAAAATTCTAGAATCAGATGTATACGCACCAGACTTCGAAGGGCAAAGAGATCGAATGGTTATGGAGTTTCTCTACCTGACAGGTGTCAGGTTAAGTGAACTTCTGAGCTTACGATGGAAAGATATCAACCTACTCGAAGACAGCGTTAGAGTACTCGGAAAAAGAAAAAAACAAAGAATAATACCACTAACAAATACCTTAAAAAAGAATATAATTTCGTATAAAAAAGTATTTGAAGAAACATTTTCATTTGTAGACCAGAGTGACTATTTTATCGTTAGAAAAGATAAGAGCCCGGCATACCCCATGAAGATTTATCGCATTGTCAGACATTATTTAGATCTTTTTGCGCAAACTTCAAAAAGAAGCCCGCACCTTCTTAGGCATACCTTTGCTACACACCTACTCAATAAAGGTGCAGATCTCAATGCTGTCAAAGACTTACTCGGACACGCTAGCCTTGCTGCCACTCAAGTGTATACTCACAATTCTATGGAAAAACTTAAGGCTGTGTTTGATCAAGCACATCCTAAAGCTTAATATAAGTTCAACTATAAACAAATACCGTTATGAAACTTCAAATGCATTCCATCCATTTCGATGCTGATCGTAAGCTGACAGACTTCATCCAAAGAAAAGCTGACAAGCTTGACACTTTCTATGATCGAATTATTGACGGTGAGGTTTTTATGAGATTAGATAAAAACGAAAAGAATGAAAATAAAATTATAGAGATCAAAATGAATGTCCCAGGCAAACAACTTTTCGCCAAACATCAGAGCGATTCCTTCGAGGCTGCAGCAGATGAAGCCGTAGAAGCGCTAAGAAGACAGATCAAAAAGTATAAAGAAAAGGTAGTACTTGCCAATCAATGATAAACCCATCAACTAATTTAAGGCCTTCTTTAATCGGAAGGCCTTCTTTTTTTGCATATTTGTAGTCTGAATCTAGCATATGAAAGACATTAACTTTTACAGGAAGCTTAGCTTGGGGCTTATATCAATAGTTGGCCTGCTCAAGCTACTCTATTTTCACTTTTCCACTTTAAGCTTATTTACAGAAGAAACACAATATTGGCTTTGGTCAAAGCATCTTGACTGGAACTACTATTCCAAGCCATTGATGATTGCAGTGTATAATTACTTGAGCACTGGAGTCTTTGGAGATACAGAATTCGCTATCAAGTTCAATGCAATCTTATTTAGCTCACTCACTGCATGGGTCATATTTGAATTCACCTTTCTATTATTTCAAAAAGGAAAGATTGCCCTTTATGCAGTTTTGATGTTGATGGTAATGCCTTTTTTCCATTTAGGATCTATATTTCATACGACAGACTCCTCTCTGTACTTTTTTTGGATTCTAGCGTTCTACTTAATCTGGAAAGCTTGGATATCTAATGATACACAATGGTGGATTTGGGCTGGTATAGCAACAGTACTCGGAATACTATCCAAAAATATCATGGTACTCACCCTGCCAATATTAGGGATATATATTTTGCTTGTTGAGCCAAAAAGATTCTTCAGCAAAGGTCCTTGGATCTATGTCCTAGTCTCTTGCTTTTCGCTGATACCGATTATTGTATGGAATATTCAGAATGACTGGGTTACTTTCAAACACGTGGGGACACTTGGTGGTGTTGAAGGAAAAAAAAGTGGTTTTGACACCTCCCAATCATTGAAATTTATGGGAGAATATATTGGTGGTCAACTCGGCTTTCTTTCTCCTTTTTTCATTCCTGTTTTGATTCTAAGCCTTAGAAAATTAAGTTTTTTGAAAGCCCCTAAGAACCTATTTCTGATTTTACCAACTACTGTTGTTTGGGGACTATTTCTGGGCATGTCTATCTTCAAAAATGTCAATGTCAATTGGCCTGCTTTTGCAATGCTTACACTAGCCCCATTGATGGCTAAGGCAGTATATCAAGCCTCATATCATTGGAAGAAATACACTTTGTTCAGCGGATTAATTACAGGTGCTTTACTTTTGGTTCTATTCTTTCCTGCTCCATTTGATGCCATAGGATTCAAAAAAGTCCTAAAGCCCAGCAAAGACCCCATGATGCGATTGGCTGGGTACCGAGAAATGGGCACAAGGTTAGATCATCTGATTGATTCTTTAAAGCTGGATCGCCAATTCATCTTTAGTGACAACTATCATGTTGCCTCAGAAATGGCCTTCTATATGCAAGGAAATCCTCAAACTTATACTATCAACCTAGGTAGAAGAAAAAATCAATTTGACTTATGGCCTGGCATTCAACAGTTCGAAGAAAAAAACTATACAGGCATATATATAACCAAAGAAGATCAAATTCAGGAAGCGGTTAGACTAGGTTTTGATTCTTTGATATCAACAGAGAAGTTTTACACCATTCATAGAGGAGACACAGTCAAAACCTACACAATTGCAATACTTGCAAATTTGAATCATATCGAAGAATTAGATACTGGAGAATATTAATTAAAGTGGTGTCCCCCAATAGTATTTTTTGCCGGTAGCCTCTTTTACTTCTTGAGAATTGTTCACCCAAAGACTTTGCGCCATCTCTTTGATAAACTTTGCATCCCAATTGATAGCAGCAGTATCGAAGCTAAACTTATCCTGTGGTATCAACTCTAGATATTTGTCTTCGACAAGGATAAAATCATACTGTCCTAGCTGATCCATAAAATCATCAGGGTTCAAATCAATCATGTAAAATTGTGTGCCTAAACCAATCCTAATCTTACTTCCAGTATGAAGGTGCCCGATAAATGCTATTTTACTCCCTTCTGGAATTTGCTTGTCGGCAACATACTCTTTGACTAATTGACCAGCATCTGGCAAAGAAATCTGATAAGTAGAAATACTCGCTCCAAAAAAGAGTAATAAAACACTCCACGCAATTAGCAGAAGCAGACCTTCTGAATGATTTCTTTTTAGGTAAAGGTAAAAGAGAAATAAAAAAACAAATAAACACTGAGCCCAAACCCAAAAGTTACTTTCCAAAAAGGTATTAAAATATATACCTATTAGTAGCACAAATAAATTTAGTGTAAGAAAAAATAACAAACCAAACTTAAGGGATTTAGTCCAATTTAAAGCACCGTTTTCAATCAGTAACCAACCTAGCCAAATACTAGCTAAGGGCAATACAGGCAACAGGTATCTTTCGTAAAACTTAGTCACGCCTGCAGACATCAAGACAATAGCCAATACCCAAAGTACAACCAAGCCTACAAATGCAGAATTTTGAAGAAATAGATTTTTAGATTGGGTTTTGATCTTTTTCAACCCAAAAATAAACCAAGGTATAAAAAGCACAATCAAAAGTACTGCTGCTAATACGAAGTTCTTGACTAATAGCAAAAACCTATTACCCACTCGAATACCCACTTGGTCTTCTATAAAAGACTCCAAATACATGGGGCCATGAACCCAATACATAGCAACAAACCAATAGCAAGCAATGATCAAACCAGTCAAAACAGCTGGTAAATAAAACAGCTTTGAAGTACTGATCCTCTGCCAAGGGTTCAATAACAAATAACCCATGCCCAATCCTCCCAAAGCAGCTGCAGGGAGTCCTTTGACCTCAAAGGCCAATGCTAGTCCTACAAACAACAGCCAGTGGAACCGTTTTGGTGCTTGATCGCCATACTTGATGAATCCTAAAAATCCAACAGTCGAAATCGCCATACACATCCCGAGTAGTACATCAGGTATAGAACGTGTAGCGCTCAAAATCAATACTGGCTGGGAAGCCATAATAATTGCCGAAAGTCTGGCGACCCTCCTATCATCAAACAGTACTCGAGCTCCCCAATATACAAAACCGACTGTAGCAGCTCCAGCCAATAAAAAGAAAATCCTTGAAGCAAAAGGAGTAACACCAAAAAGCTTGAAACCTGCCAAAACAAACCAATAGGTCAAAATTGGCTTTTTGAATCTCAGCTCTTCACTACCAAGGTAGGGAGTTTGAATATCTCCAGTCTGAAGCATCCTGACAGCAGCATCCGAATAATACATCTCATCTGGATAATGCATGTGAAAACTCAATGCAAAAGGCCCTACCAAGACTACAAAGGCCAACATCAGCCCCCAAATAGAAAAACGCTTTTCAGTCAACATGTTTTTGATTTGTCTGCTTGCAAAGATACTATTTTAGTCAAGGACAGTATCAACCTTTCACTAAAGAACTTCGAAATGAAAAAATGAATTAGGCAGAGAAAACTTGGGTTATTTGTGGACTTAGAGATAAAAGAGTAATTTTGACGAAATTTTATTTTCATGACCAAGCCATTGATTTCTGTAGTCATCACCGTCTACAATGAAGAAGAAAATATCAAACCACTCTTAGATGCTACTTATGAAGCACTCAAGGACATAGACTACGAGGTAATCTTGATTGAAGATGGTTCTACTGACGGGACTGTTGCTGAAGTAAAAAAATATGCTGACAGCAGAACCAAACTTATCATCTTTAATAAAAACTATGGACAAACCACTGCGCTGGCTGCTGGTATAGACATGGCTCAAGGTCAATATATCGCTACAATGGACGGAGATTTGCAAAATGACCCAACAGACATCCCTGCAATGCTCCAGAAAGCCATAGATGAAGATTGGGGTGTCGTAGCTGGAAGACGAGCCAATAGAAAAGATGGATTTGTCCTGAGAAAATTCCCTAGCAAAATTGCCAATTACATCATCAGACACAGCACCAAGGTTTATTTGAATGACTACGGCTGTAGCTTGAGAGTCTACAAGGCAGAGATTGCTCAGAATATGGGCTTATATGGTGAACTACATCGATTCATTCCTGTGCTTGCCAAGCAAGAAGGAGCAAGCATGACAGAAGTAGATGTGAAACATCACCCAAGAATCCATGGCACTTCCAAGTATGGATTGAGCAGAACTTTCAAAGTCATGGCTGACTTGATCTTGATGCTCTTTTTTCAGAAGTACTTCCAAAGGCCAATTCATATTTTCGGCACACTTGGATTATTCTCTTTTCTGATTGGAGTATTGATTAATTTTTATCTTTTAGTGGAAAAGCTCATGGGAGCTGATATTTGGGGGAGGCCTATACTCCTGCTCGGATTTATTTTCCTCCTAGGTGGGATCCAACTGATCACCACAGGAATTATTGCCGAGATCATCATCAGAACTTATTTTGAGTCTCAGGATAAAAAAACATATAAAATCAAAGCTGTCTATCAAGGTGAATAAAAAGACGCTCAAATTATTACTTAAGCTAACCCTCACCGGGTTAGCTGTTTTTTTGGTCTTCAGAAAGGTAGATACCAATGAACTTGGGCTTATACTCAAATCAGCAAGTCCAATTTGGCTGTTTTTTGCATTTCTCCTTTTTTTGCTGAGCAAAATATTAACTGCTTTCCGACTCAATCTTTATTTCAAAAATATTGGTATTCAATTAAGTGAAAAGAAAAACATCATCCTCTATGGAATCGGGATGTTCTATAATTTATTTCTTCCTGGAGGAATTGGTGGAGATGGATATAAAGTCTATTTACTGAACAAGCATTTCAAAACGCCAGTCAAACAGCTTGTTCAGGCCTCTCTTTTAGATAGATTAGGAGGATTGGTCGCGATAATTTTCATTTTACTTGGCCTTATACTCATTGTAGAAATAAATATCAATTTGATTCCAGCATTACCAATTTCGGCTATTTCCATTATTCTACTTCTAATTACCTACCCAGTCTTCTTTTTGATCCATAAATTTATTTTTCCAAAATTCACACCCTCTTTCTTAGCCGCAAACCTCTATTCCATCGGCGGACAAATAGCCCAAATGGTAGCAGCTTATTTTATCCTAATCGCTTTAGGAATAGATCAAAAAATCCTCGAGTATCAATTTGTATTTTTATGTTCATCTATCGTAGCAGTCTTGCCACTCACTATTGGTGGAGTTGGTGCAAGAGAGTTGGTTTTCATCTATAGTCACGAATACATCGGAATTGATAAAAATGCAGCTGTTGCCTTCAGCCTAATCTTCTTTATAATTTCAGCGATCACCTCTCTTTTTGGTTCTTTTTTGAAAATTGACCTAGGGAAATCTAAAAAAGACAAAAATAGCCTTTAGAAGCTAAATGAATAGATTACACAGATTTATAACATTGAAAATTTAAAATAGTATTTTAAATTTTCAATGTTAATTACAATACTATACATTGAAATTTTAAATTTAATGTTTAAATTTACAAGGATGATCTACAGAAAAATAGCGTTGGAACTAGAAGAATTACTTCAAGACTTCCCAGCCGTGTCCATCCTTGGGCCGCGGCAGGTAGGGAAAACCACGCTCGCTCAGGAAATCGCCACAAAATTAGACAAAGAAGCTATTTATTTGGACTTAGAAAGCCCAAGTGACAGAAGTAAACTGGCTGAACCAGAGCAATATTTCGACCTTCACAAAGGTAAATTGATCATTTTGGATGAAATCCAAAGAGTACCTGAGCTCTATCCAATACTTCGAGGAGTCATTGACAAAAGGCGAAAAGAAGGATACCGGTACGGTCAATTTCTGATATTGGGATCAGCTTCTCTTGAATTGATCAAGCAATCATCTGAATCATTGGCGGGAAGGATCGCTTATGAAGAGCTATTCGCCCTAAATCTTTTGGAAGTCCAGAAAGAAGACAATTCATTGGAAAGATTGTGGCTAAGAGGTGGGTTTCCAGATAGCTTCTTGGCAAGATCAAATGCAGCAAGCTTGAGATGGAGGAATAATTTCATCACCACCTACCTAGAAAGAGATATTCCACAAATAGCACAATTTATCCCAGCAAATAGACTTCGGAGACTTTGGACAATGCTAGCTCATCTACAAGGAACGCAACTCAACATGAGTCAACTAGGTGGTAGCATGGATCTCAGCTCTCCTACTATCAAAAGCTACATTGAACTGCTGGAAGACCTGCTTCTCTTGAGAAGTATCAGGCCTTGGTATAGTAATGTCGGCAAACGCTTGGTAAAAAGTCCCAAAGTATATATCAGGGATTCAGGCTTGGTACATGCTTTATTGAATATAGGCGAAATGGACGAACTTCTTAGCCATCCTATCTTGGGGTTAAGCTGGGAAGGGTTTATCATTGAAAACATCCTATCTGTTTTACCAAAGGGAGCTGAGTATTGGCACTACAGGACGTTTTCAGGAGCAGAAATCGATCTGGTCATCACTTACAAAACCAAGGTGATCGCTATTGAAATCAAAAGAACCTTAAGTCCAAAGGTTTCCAAGGGCTTTATAATTTCTTGTGAGGATATCAAAGCAACTGACAGATACATCGTATATAGTGGAAGCGAAAGCTATCCTATCAGCAATGACACCATGGCGATTCCACTTTTAAATTTCCTGAAAATTCTAGATGGTTTATAAAATCCATCTGGAATTTTCATCCTTGTTCTGTGTTCCTAAAGAACAAGTTTTATACATACAGAACAATTATCACTGGCATATAATGATTCACAAATCAAAAAAACAAATCCCTTAACTTAGAAAAATCGATACCTAGGTTACTGCAAAACATTCACAAAATCCATGATTTCAAAAAATCAAATTATAGCCAATTCCTGCCAAAATCCCAATAACAATAATCAAAGGTGAGGAAAGCTTGGTGAAATTCAACAAAAGGTAAGTACCTAAAATAGCCAATACATTGAACAAGTTCGCATCCAAAGGCTCAAACAGTAAGTAGGCCGCTGCGATTAGCATGCCACAGCTTACGGCATTCACGCCTTCCAATGCTGCACGTACTGGCCTATATTTTTTCAATTGATCCCAAAATCGAATCACAAAGAAAATCAGAAATGTACCCGGCAGAAATATCCCTGCCGCAGCTACCAGACCACCTGTCAACAAGCCCGCAATACCATACTCTCGCATTGATAGTGCTCCTACATAAGAACTAATACTAAATGTCGGCCCTGGCATACCTTGAGAAATCGCATAACCAGTAAGGAATTCCTGAGAAGTGAGAAACGCTTTGAACTCTACAAATTCAGTGAATAAATAAGGCACCAAGACTTGCCCTCCTCCAAAAATCAGACTACCATTTCTATAAAAATTCTCAAATAATAAGACAGATTGATTTTTTGTCAATGCACCCAATACCGCAGCAAGTATCAAAATCCCAGCCCACAAATAAAAGTTTGACCACGAGACCTTTAATCTTTTATCACCTTTTTCACGGGGATGATTTCTATAATTCATAGAAGTCACCAGTCCACCTACCAATAGTAAAATAGGAAAAACATAGGGTGAGTTATAGAAAAACGAAATAAAAGCAGCCAACATCATCAAAACAGTGGCTTCTGCAGTTTTGACCATTTTGAAAATGGTCTTCTGTGCAGCATAGATGATAAAACCAATGGCCATCGGCTGGATAAACTTGGCGAAGTTTAATGCCCCTGGTGTATTTTCCTGTAAAAAATCGATCAAGAAAGCCGCTCCAATCATCAAAATAGTCGCAGGCAATATCCAGACAAAAAGTGAAAGATAAGCTAGATTTGCCCCCCCAATTCTATATCCTATGGCAGAAATAGTCTGTGTAGAAGTCGGCCCAGGCAAGACTTGACAAAGAGCATTGAGCTCCCATAATTCTTGCTCACTGATGTAGCCCCTCTTCCTCACCATGAGCTCTAGCACCATGGCGAGGAATGCTTGAGGGCCTCCAAATGCTGTCACGGAAAGTAAAAGTACATCCTTGAGATAAAGGTAATATCTTACTTTCTTGACTGTCACCTTATTTTTTCAAACCTAGTTCTCTCAAACGCTCATCAAGGAACTCTCCAGCTGTTGCGTCTTCGAATTGTTTAGGATTGTTTTCGTCAATACAACTTTCCAAACAAGTGAGATCCATCTCAGATCTAGGGTGCATAAAGAATGGAATTGAGAATCTGCTCGTATTCATCAGTTCTCTCGGAGGATTGACCACTCTATGAATGGTAGATTTAAGTTTCTTGTTAGTCAATCTTTCTAGCATATCGCCTACATTCACTACCAATTGATCTGGAAGTGCTGTGATTGGTATCCATTTTCCATCCCTTCTCAATACTTGCAAACCATCAGCGCTTGCGCCCATCAATAGCGTAATCAAGTTGATATCACCATGCTCAGCTGCACGTACTGCATCAGCTGGTACCTCGTCAGGATTGGTAATTGGGAAATAATGGATTTGTCTCAAAATTGAGTTGCCATAAGCCACCTTATCTTCAAAATAATCCTCAGGAAGCTCCAAATAAAGTGCAATGGCTCTTAGCATATTTTTGCCAGCTGCCTCCAAAGTCTTGTATGTTTCCAAAGCGATTTCTTTGAACTCTGGCAATTCATTTGGCCATACGTTTTCTGGATATTCGGCTTTGATTGGGTCATTATCTGGAATATCAGACAACTCCTGCCCCACATGGTAGAATTCCTTCAAGTCACCTGTATTTCTACCTTTTGCATGCTCTTTACCTTTTCCTGTATATCCTCTTTGATAGCCAATTTCCGGTTTTTCATGCTTTACTTTTACTTCATCAGGAAGTTGGAAATATCTCTTTATGATATCATACAATTTTTCCTGTAACTCTTGGCTCAATCCATGATTTTTGATCGCAGCAAAGCCAATGTTATTATAGGCTTGTCCCAACTTTTCAACAAACGCTGCTTTCTTTGCTGCATCTCCAGATGTAAAATCTGCTAAATCTAGAGATGGAATCTCGTCATATAAAATCTCAGTCATACGGGTATAATTTACCCCGAAAGGTACGGTTTTTTAAGCTAATTTTAAATATCTTTAGTCAACAAGTCTAATTCTATGAAGCACACTTATTTTTGCGCACTCGTTTTTTTCTCACTTTCACTGATTGCTTGTGAATCAAAAAGAGAGAAAAAGGCAGAAATGAAGACCCCTATTAGCATGTCTGATTCTGTATCTACAGAAACAGCAGAGGTGAGTTTCTACTTTTATGAAGAAAAAAACGATTACCCAGATGCTATTTTAGAAATGTTCAGCCCTTTAGGCAATCAAGTCTTCAAGCCAGGCAAAGTACCATTTGAGTTCAACATCAAGAACTATCCATTTGCTGATGGATTGAGTGGTTTTCAGTTAAAATTAATCTTGAATGCAAGTGACCCGGTTGGCTATAATATGCCTATTTTCCAGAGAGAGCTCAAAGAAGGCACCTACAGAGCTGTAGCATTTCTAGTCGATGAAGAGGGTTTGGCTTTGAAGGAGTTTGGTAACTATGTGGATCGAGATTTTAGGGTTGGAGACACTAGGCCATTCCCGTTTTCCTCTGAACCCTACTTGGCTGTAAATTTACCTTATGACAAACAGGAGTTCAATGCCGAAGACGAGGTGACTATTGACTTCCTATTACTAGGAGGAGACCTTAAATTAGATCAATTGAAGGTTATCATAGCAATTGACGATGCCAAGTACGAGGTCAATGAGGTGACTCCAGTACGGATTTCCAATCTACCAAAGGGTGAGCATCTGATCAGCGTGAAACTTGTGCAGAATAATGGCAAAGAATTGGACGGCCCTTTTTCCTCTGTGAATAAAAGAATTTTCGTCAATTAAAGTAATAAGTATCTAAATGGATAATTAGGACTGTTTTTGAATAACATCCTTATCTTTGCACGCAATAATTAAACAGAAAATAAGATACATTTTATGTTACTGGTCAATACAATTCGGGAAAATTTTGAGCAAGTGCTAGAAGGCCTTCAAAAAAGAAATTTCCCACATGCCGAAGCAGCTTTACACCAGGTATTGGAGCTAGACAAAAAGCGAAAAGAAACACAAACCGAAAGAGATAATCTTCAAGCAGAATCTAACAGCATAGCAAAGGAAATTGGCATGCTGATGAAATCTGGAAAAAAAGAGGAAGCAGAAAAGATCAAATCAAGAACCAGTGAGATCAAATCTCAAGTAAAGTTGCTGGAGGATGCTTATAACAATATCGAAGAAGATCTTAAACAAATTTTATATACGCTGCCTAACGTACCTCACTATTCAGTACCCAAAGGTAAATCCGCTGATGACAATGAGATCGTCTTGGAACATGGGAGTATTCCAGAATTGCATGCAGACAAATTACCTCATTGGGAATTGATTAAAAAATATGACATTATTGATTTTGATCTAGGCGTAAAGATAGCTGGGGCAGGTTTTCCAGTGTACAAAGGCAGAGGAGCTAGACTTCAGAGAGCTTTGATCAATTTCTTCTTAGACGAGGCCATGAAAGCTGGCTACATAGAAGTGCAACCTCCTATCCTGGTCAATGAAGATTCTGGATATGGTACAGGACAACTACCCGATAAGGAAGGTCAAATGTACGAGGCTACTGCTGACAAACTTTACCTGATTCCTACAGCAGAAGTGCCTATCACTAATATGTACAGAGATGTTATCCTCAATGAAGCAGAATTCCCAATCAAAAATGTAGGCTATACACCTTGCTTCAGACGAGAAGCTGGTAGCTGGGGAGCGCATGTAAGAGGACTCAATAGACTACATCAATTTGACAAAGTAGAAATCGTACAAATTGTACACCCAGATCGTTCTTACGATGCATTAGAAGATATGAGCAGCTATGTTCAAGGCTTATTACAAAAACTTGAGCTTCCATATAGAGTATTAAGACTCTGCGGTGGCGACATGGGGTTCACCTCTGCACTAACTTATGACATGGAGGTCTATTCAGCAGCGCAAGAAAGATGGCTAGAAGTAAGCTCTGTTAGCAACTTCGAAACTTACCAAGCAAACAGGCTTAAGCTCAGGTTCAAAGGAGAAGATAAGAAGACACAACTTGCCCACACTTTGAATGGCTCGGCATTGGCATTACCTAGAATAGTGGCCTCCATATTAGAAAACAATCAGACTGAAGATGGTATCAAAATGCCAAAAGTACTTGTTCCATACTTAGGTTTTGACATGATTTAGACATATTATCGTTTCAATCATAAATGCCTTGATGAACAGTTTTCATCAAGGTATTTTTTTTACAACTAGGCTTTGGGTTCAACCTGAGTCTAGTAATACAACTGAGGAGTATAAAATTCAAAAAATTTTCCACGCTATTATTTTCACCTATTTATATAATGTAATTTGGGTAAATTCCAACCTTTATTTGGTGAAAATAAAATCTATCTCTCATGGGTGTTTCATGAAAACGTTTCCGAACAAATTTAATATTTTTACCAAATCAATAATTATTAAAGCTTTTGCTAACATTTTCATTAATTTTTAAACATTTTCATTACCAAATTTGTAATTAAAATCTGTAAACAGTATGTTTGTACTGTCATCCCAAAATAGCTGGCCTCAAATTTTATGACTCAGCATCAGTTGAGACTTGAGGTTAATCCAAATAGTATTTCTTAAACCTATCAAACTTATACTACTATGAGATTATTAACAGCGCTCACATTAGCCTTCAGCATTTCATTTGCTGCTTTGGCGGAAAAAAAAGGAACAGAAGGTACTGTCAAGCTAAGAAAGGTAGACGACAGTAAAGTACAATTAATCTACGGTGTGGAACCAGAAAGTATGGTCACTGTTAAGATTTTTGACAGTAACAATTCGCTGATACATGCCGATCAAATTAAATCTAAAAAAGCTTTTTCAAAGGCTTATGACTTCTCTAATTTGATCCCTGGCAAGTACCAAGTAGGTGTATTTAGCAAAAATGGCGAAATCGATCACTTGGAACTAAACCTAGAAAATGAAAAAGTAGAGCCAATCGTCTATTCAAAATTGGAAAAGCAAGAAGGTAACAAATACAGACTACTTGTCAACGCTTTGCTCCCTACTGACATGACCGTAGATATTTATGAAAACAATGTCTTGATCTATTCGGAACAATTGAATGACACTAAGGGCTTCAAGAAAACTTATATTTTCGCAAATGGAGTAGGTCGTTCAAATGCAAACATAGAGTTTTATCTAAGATCAGAAGATGGGTTCTCTACCCTTCTTGCAGCAAAATAAAAGAAAAAGGCCTCTCAAGTTTTGAGAGGCCTTTTTTTATTATTTGAAATATTTTAAGTTGATGACTTCCTTTTCTGTCAGGAATCTATAATTCCCCCTGGTTAAATCTTTTTTATCTAATCCTGCATACATCACCCTATCAAGTGCTTCTACCTCGTATCCAAAATGAGCAAAAATCCTCCTGACTATCCTATTTCTTCCTATATGGATTTCAAGCCCTAAGATTGTCCTATCTTTAGAAAGCACCTGCATATCATTTACTTTGACTGGTCCATCTTCTAATTCGAAACCCTCCAAGATTACTTCCTCGTCAACCCTAGTCAATGGCTTGTCTAAAGTAACTTGGTAGATTTTCTTGATTTGATTTGATGGGTGTGATAGCTTGGCTGCTAATTCACCATCATTGGTAAATAACAACAAGCCTGTGGTGTTCCTATCCAACCTTCCAACTGGGAAGATTCTTTCCTTACAAGCATTTGAAACCAGCTGCATGACAGTCTTACGCTCCATTGGATCATCCGTTGTTGTAATGAAATCTTTAGGCTTATTTAACAACACATAAACTGGCTTCTCAGGATTGATATTTTTCCCTTTGTAAGTTACCACATCAGAGAGCTGCACTTTGTAACCCATTTCCATGATTACTTGCCCATTGACCTTGATTTCTCCGCTTTGAATTAAGTTATCAGCTTCACGTCTAGAACAAATCCCTGAATTGGAAATATATTTATTGAGCCTAATCGCTTCATTCTTATTGGTCTTATTGAGTTTTTTTTCAATGACCTCAAAATTGTAATTAGGTCTAGGTTCGGCTGGTGCCTCTGCTGGCATCACTTTATTGAACTTTTTCTTTGAAGCTTTTGCATCTGCGTCTGACCTTTTTACCGTTTCAAAAACTGGCCTCTCATCTTTCCCTCTTCCTTTGTATACAGTTTTAAAATCACCTGATTTCTCAGCTGATTTACTATCATCATTCTTTTTATATGAAGATTTTCCGTAAGAACCTGCAGGCCTTTGTTCAGAAGTTTTAGGCGTGTATTTCTTTTTAGGATGGCCTTCTAGGCTAAACTCCTTCTTCTCTGTTGGCTTAGATTTTCCAGAATAAGCTGGTTTTTCTGTTGACCATCTTTTCCCTTTGGATTCGTCTTTTGAATTCCGCCCTTTGTAGCTGGACTCTGATTTCCCTCTTCCTTCAAAAGAAGTTTTTTTATCATTCCTAGTAGACGAAAAGTCTCTTTTCCCTTCTTTAGAACTTCCTGATTTTGATCCTTTTCTAGAATCTTGGTTTCGATTATTATCTTTTTTCATAGCATTCAGCATCTCTGCTGTATTAAATATTATTCCATATTACTCAATGACACTAAGTCACTGAAAGCAAATGGGATGCAAAGGTAAGTATTATTTCTTATAAAATGCTTCTACAGCCGTTCTTACCGAACCAAACTTGATTAGGTATTCTTTAGCTTTTTCCTCCTCAAGACCAGTGGATTCGACAATCATTTTTGTCCCACGCTTCACCAACTTCTCATTGGAGAGTTGCATGTCGACCATTTTATTACCCTTGACTCTTCCCAATTTGATCATTACAGCTGTGGAGATCATATTCAGTACAAGCTTTTGAGCTGTTCCTGCTTTCATTCTTGTACTACCAGTCACAAACTCTGGCCCGACCACTACCTCTATTGGGAATGCTACTGCTTCAGCTAGCGGTGAATTGAGATTACAGGTGATACAGCCTGTGAGAAGACCCTTTTCTCTGGCTTGTTTTACACCTCCTATTACATAAGGAGTGGTACCAGATGCGGCAATGCCAATCACTGTGTCTTCCGCATTAAATCCAAATGCAACAATATCATGCCAAGCTTGAACAGGATCATCTTCTGCATTTTCAACCGCTTTTCTGATAGCCTTATCCCCTCCTGCAATGATACCGACTACCCAATCATGAGGCACTCCATAAGTAGGAGGACATTCTGAAGCGTCCAAAATCCCAAGCCTTCCACTCGTGCCAGCTCCTATATAGAACAAGCGACCGCCCTTTTGCATCCTTGGAATGATCTGCTCAATCAAAGCTTCAATTTGCGGTAAGCTCTTACCAATAGCTTGAGGCACCTTTTGATCTTCTTGATTGATATTTTTGAGAATAGAAGCTAGGTCCAATAGCTCTAAATTGTCATATAGGGAATTGCTTTCAGTCGTGCTCATATTATTGTTTATGATAAAGCGTCAAGCCCGCTATGGGACTCTCAAGGATTAAATTAACATTTATCCCTGCCTCTGCAGCTGCATTTCGAAGGATGTCACTATTATAAAATGCTATAGAGCCAACAAAGTTCACTTGCCTAATTTGCCAGTCAGGATATTTAAATATATATTTTTTAAAAAATTCCTGAAACGCATTATAATAAAGCAAATAACAATACGGATCTGATTTATATTTGGAAATAAACCTACAAAAACTCGCCATATAACGTCCTGCAAAAGGCTGTTTATAAACTCGATCGATAATTTCGTTGTAATCTAGGTTTAATTCCTCCTTTGCTCTTTTGTAAATATCCGATGACATCTCCTGATGAATAAAGTCTTGAAGAAATCTCCTACCAATGTAAGCGCCTCCTCCCTCGTCGCCTAACACATAGCCTGGAGCTGGTGTGGAATGAACAATTTCAATCCCATCATAATCACAGCTATTGGAACCTGTGCCTAGGATGCACGCTATTCCAGGCTCTCTTCCACAAGTAGCACGTGCCGCTGCAAGTAAGTCATGTTCGATAAAAATTTTGGCATGAGCAAAAACGGTTCTTAAAGAATTTTCTACTTGTAATTTCATCCCCTCACTAGAGCAACCTGCACCATAGTAATGGATTGTTTGCACATCAGAACTAATACCCAGTAAAAAATCATCACGCAAAAGTTTTGACATCTCTTCGGAACTCTGATAGGTGGGATTAAAGCCTACACCTCTATGCTGCTGAATGCTACCATCTGGAAGAACGATTCTCCAATCTGTCTTACTTGATCCACTATCTGCGATTAATTGCATACTAACCAATAAGGAGTCCAATTGACTCGAATTTTTGAAATACTTTTTCTGTGTGTGGGGCGTCTTTCAACTCCTCTGTTAGATCCTGACCAGCCCAATGCTCGTAATGCTTCCCATTTTTCCAAAGACGAGAAGTAGAAACATCATATATAGTACCTTTATAAGCTACCCAAATTTCTGGTTTATCTTGCCCATTCCTAAGCGCAAGCTGCTGCTTGGTATACGCTTTCATACTTAGAATAATTTCAATTGTGCATTAATCCAGCGTTCAGGGATTTCTCCGGATTGAGCCATTTGGTAATCTTTATAGCTACAAGGGATTATGGTGGTTCGATCAAACCTATCTTTGTCATTTTGAGGGATCTCCATCCACCACTTTTCGCTTCTCTTACTTTTATAAAAAACAATCACTGATGGGTTGGAATCAAGTGATACTGTGTATTTGGTGTAATCATTGGACTTAAAGCTCAAACTATCTTTTCTATCATAAAATCCTTCGATAAAATACCAAATCATCGTAGCTATGACAGAAGCAGTCTTATTACGTGTATCATCATAATATGGCTGGTAACCGTAGACACCAAAGGAGCTCAATTTTTCATTCATTCCAGCAAATCTGCAAATCTGACAAGCTTCCTCTCCTGTAAGTCCAAAAGGCTGTGCATCGGCAGCACCTGGCGCATCCGCAGATTGAATAGCAGCAACATCGAAGCTTAGCAAATCTGCATTTCTCACCAAAGGTTCTATTTCTTTGAAATTACTCCTTAGATTTCCAAGCCTGATATGATCGAAGTATAACTTCTCCATCACATTGATTAGATCTTTATCTACCAAGAAACTCTGATACGCAAGATGAGTGTAATTAAAGAGGAAATTAGGCTGGTGAAGTATAATATTCTGGGTATGGCTTTGATATGGTAATCCATCCTCTTCCATGTCAATCTTAGCATCTATAGTCACCATACTGACCAACTTCTTCATTCCTTGATATGAAAGGTATTGGCCATAATCAAGGTCATGAGATCCCCCAATGAAAATGGGGAGAATTTGCTTCTTGATCAAAAACTCGCCAATTGCTCTGATAATTTCTAATGATTCTTGAAGGCTTTCTCCAATTCTTAAATCACCTAAATCGACAATTTTGTATAAGCCCTCTCCCTTCTTGAGATGATAAAGTTTCTCTCTGATTTCTGTAGCTGCTCTTTCTATGGTGTCAGCTTGAGGCATACCCCGTTTTTCCTTCAATCCGATGATAGCTAACTGTACTCCTTTGATATCTGGGAATGTTTCACCATAATAATGGATGTAATTAAAAAATGAATTGTGGGCATATTTCTGAGAAGTGATTTCTTCAGCAACTGGATCAAAGAAGGATTTGAGATTCATAAGTTAAATGCTATAGCTAGTCAAAAATAGTTAAAAAAATCAGAGGGAAATAAAAAAGTCCCGCAAATGCGGGACTCTAATTTTTTAACCTCCAAAGTCATCAAATCTGATGTTTTCCTGAGGAACTCCCATATCATCTAGAAGTTTCAATACCGCTGCATTCATCAACGGAGGTCCACATAGATAGAACTCTACCTCATCTGGCTCTGGGTGATCTTTCAAGTAGTTATCATAAAGCACTTGGTGAATAAATCCAACGTATCCATCGCCTTCTTTATCGTCTAATGACTTTTTGATCTTCCAATTATCTTCCGGAAGTGGTTCGGAAAGACCTATATGGAAATTGAAATTAGGGAAATCTTTTTCAATATCTCTGAAATGAGGCGTGTAGAACAACTCTTTCTTCGATCTACCACCATACCAGTAAGAAACTTTTCTATCTGTCTTCTCAGTATGGAAAAGGTGGAAAATATGCGATCTCAAAGGCGCCATACCTGCACCACCACCGATGTAGATCATCTCTCTGTCAGTTGGATTGATATGGAATTCGCCATAAGGACCAGAAATCGTCACTTTATCACCTGGTTTCTGGGCAAATACATAAGATGAACAAACTCCAGGATTTACATCCATCCATTTGTTATTCGCTCTATCCCATGGTGGAGTAGCGATACGAATAGTCAACATTACAATATTTCCTTCTGCAGGGTGGTTGGCCATGGAGTAAGCTCTGAATAGCTCCTCATCATTTTTCATGACTAAATCCCAAAGACCGAATTTATCCCAATCACTCTTGTAAACATCGTCAGGGTGTCCTAACTCTGGATGTGGAGTGATATCCATATCCTTGAAGTTTACTGTAGTAGCTGGAACATCTATCTGGATATAACCACCTGATTCGAAATCTAAGTTTTCTCCTTCAGGAAGTTTTACTTTAAATTCTTTGATAAAAGTAGAAACATTGTAGTTAGATATAACTTCACACTCCCACTTCTTGATTCCGAAGATCTCTTCTGGAACTCTGATTTTCATGTCTTGTTTTACTTTCACCTGACAAGAAAGTCTTACATTGCCTTGTTTTTCTGCTCGGCTAAGGTGACCTTCTTCTGTAGGAAGCACTTCACCACCTCCATCTTCGATCACACACTTACACATAGCACAAGTACCACCTCCACCACAGGCAGATGGCAAGAAGATTTTCTTATTACCCAAGGTGTTCAACAAAGTTGAACCAGCTGGAGTCACGATAGGATTACTTTCATCACCATTGATGATGATTTTGACATCTCCAGATGCTACCAACTTTGATTGGGCAAACAAAAGGATAAAAACGAGTAGCAGAATAATCAGAGTAAATGCTACAATCGAGGTAATAATTACTGAACCCATTTATTGATTGATTTTTACTTTTTATTTTTCAGTATTTGACCCTGCTTAGGGAACACAAATATATTTATAAATAGATAAAAACAGCCAAGATCTGATTGAATTTTGACCTTTTATCTGGTATTTACTTATAGTTTTAACTGATTAATTGTTCAATAGGTTTAGCAAAGTTGTCAATCTGTTTTTCAACTGTCTCCTATCGATGATAAAGTCCAAAAATCCATGTTCCAAAACAAACTCTGAACTTTGAAAGCCCTTTGGCAGGTCTTTTCCTATAGTCTCTCTGATTACTCTTGGACCTGCGAATCCAATCAAAGCTCCTGGTTCAGCGATATTAAAATCTCCTAGCATGGCATAAGATGCTGTAACTCCACCCGTTGTTGGATCTGTCAAAAGTGAAATATATGGAATCCCTGCCTTGTCTAAGAGCGCAAGCTTTGCTGAGGTCTTGGCCATCTGCATCAAACTAAAACCTGCTTCCATCATACGTGCGCCTCCAGACTTTGAAATCATCAAAAATGGAATTTTTTCTTTCAATGCATAATCTATCGCTCTAGCAATCTTTTCCCCTACTACAGAACCCATAGAACCTCCAATAAAATTAAAGTCCATACATGATACCACGATATCAATGCCGTTCATCTTCCCTACTGCCGATCTTACTGCATCATTCAATTCCGTCTTACTGATTGTGGCTTCTATTCTAGAACTGTAAGGCTTCGTGTCCACAAATTTCAATGGATCACCCGACTTCATGTCTTGGTCTAGTTCCTTGAATTTATTGCCATCAAACAAAATCTCAAAATATTCCTTAGAGCCTATCTTTACATGATAATCGTCATCTGGACATACATAAGAATTATGCTTCAGCTCTCTAGTATGAATGATGTTACCTTTTGGGGTTTTGAACCATAGGCCATCAGGAGCATCTTTCTTATCCTCAGTTGAGGTTTTTATTCCTTTATCTGTTCTTTTAAACCAAGCCATATTATATTCTTGTTTGTTTCCTGAGTTAAAATCAGGGACTACAAATTTATAGGTTATATCCATTAAATAAAATTACATCACTAAGTAACTGTGATTCAAATAACTTAATGCATTACAAACCAATTGATTGTCAGATTAGTGAATCGTGTGATCCACTGATAATATTCTAAGAAATTAAGGAATCGACCTGAGATCTTTGTCTTTTGGACAAATAGCAGGATATTCAAAGCTAGATTAGTAAAAAGCTCAGTGCTATGACGATATTAACCTTGCTTGTTATCTCTGGATTGATTCTGCTGTTGGCGTATTTCATCTATGGTAGGTATGTCTACAATAAGTTTAAGTTGAATAAAGATAGACGGTCTCCTGCACATCAATTCAAAGATGGCATCGATTATATCCCCAGCAAACCTATCGTCGTGCTGGGCCATCACTTTGCTTCCATAGCGGGCGCTGGACCTATCGTAGGACCTATCATTGCTTTGACTTTTGGCTGGATACCTGCTGTGATTTGGATATTGGTTGGGGGAATATTCTTTGGGGCGGTGCACGATCTGGGAAGCATGGCTGCCTCCTTGAGGAATCAAGGCAAATCCATCGGCGTGATCATTCAAAACAACATTGGCTACAAGGGCAAACAGCTTTTTATCCTATTCAGCTTTTCAACTTTGATCCTTATCATTGGGGTATTTGCGGATATCATAGCCAAGACCTTTGTCAGCAATCCAGGAGTAGCATCGGCATCCATCTTATTTATCGGTCTCGCAATTGCTTTTGGAGCTATCAATAAAATGATTGGACATCGCGGAATAGCTTTCACGCTGTTATCAATTATCGGCGTGATTCTAATGTACTATTTTGTCTATTTAGGGATGAAGCTCCCATTTGAACTGAGCTATCAAGCTTGGGTTTATATTTTGTTAGCCTACGCATTTGTAGCTTCTGTTGCACCTATTTCTATGCTACTGCAGCCTAGAGATTACCTGAATAGCTTCCTTTTATATGGATTAATCATAGCTGCTGTGGTCGGGGTATTTGTTGCCAATCCCGAAATAGTCATGGACAATGAAGTCCATTTTAATTCAGAAAACTTAGGTTATATATTCCCTGTACTTTTCGTCACCATCGCCTGTGGTGCAATCAGTGGTTTTCATTCATTGGTTGCTTCAGGAACTACTTCCAAGCAACTTGACAAAGAAAGTGATGCCAAATTGGTGGGGTTTGGAGGTATGTTGATTGAGTCATTCCTAGCGATCATTTCAGTTGGAGCGGTGATTATCCTCAGCAGAGCTGAATACTTAGATCAAATCAACCTGCTTGGACCTGTCCCACTTTTTGCCAATGGATTAGGTGGTATGATTTCAAGCTTGGGGTTATCAGAAACCTTTGCTGTTGGTTTTGTAGCATTGACTGTATCAGCTTTTGCTTTGACTACTTTAGATACTTGTACGAGATTGGCACGATTTACACTTCAAGAGTATTTTGAAGACATCAAGAGTCCTGTCATCAGAAAAGCTGGTCAGAATAGGTTTCTAGCTACAGGAATAGTTATGCTATTATCCATCATGCTATTGGCATCAGGCGGGTTTACAACACTTTGGCCAATATTTGGATCAGCCAATCAACTTCTCGCTGCACTGGCATTACTAACCATTGCAGTTTGGCTACTGAAACAGAAGATAAGCGCTTCTTTTGTATTGATTCCAATGTTCTTCATGTTTACCGTCACCCTTTCTTCTTTAGGGTTGTTTGCTTGGAAAAATTTTCAAAATGGAGGATATATTCTGAGTGCCATAGCAGTGATTTTGTTTCTTCTTTCATTGGCTCTAATTCTATTAGCTAGTAGAAGTTTGAAAAGAGAAACAAAATAATAAATGACATCATGTTTGACCCCAAAGCTTTCCCAGTTGGAGTGATTGGGAATAAGTTTGTTTTCAAGGCAAATCCACAAAATGTTTTGGCAGGAATTGAAAGCTATCGAGGTACGAGCAATCATTTTGAAAAACTAAAAAAACTTGGGGCAAATATGGAAAAGGAAGGTAATCCAGTACTTTTTATGGTAGAATTCAATTTTTAGTATTTCAATACCTTCATACCATATTTCGAGCATACATATCCCAAAAAGCTAAAAAGAAGTCGAGGTTAGGATTATTTTCTAACCTCGACCTTAGATCAATTTTAATCCAAATTATTAAACACCCCTTTCACTTTCTTCGGGATCCTCCAAGCCAAATTCACATTGACCAGGTAATCTGCGAAGGCAGCATCACCATGACGTCGATTATCAGGCGTAGAATCAGCTATATCTGTCAAGCTCCTAGTTCTATTCCTAATTAACGCTACTGGTACAGTCAATGTCGTTGTGAAATTTCCAAGCATATAACTCACCCCAGGCTCCACAGAAACAATATAACCAGGTCTCCTAAAGCCATCACTTTCGCCAATCAAGTCTCTCACTGGAACCCCTTCTACTCTTCCTCCTAGCGAAAGTCCCATGCCATGCACAAAAGATATTGGCTTGAATAAACCTGTCCTAAATGCAAACTGATCTGGTACGCTCATGATAGCTTCTGAAGCTCTCGCCCTATTTGTCTGGGTTCCATTCGTATTTCTTGGATTGAACATATAGAAACCATCATAATACAAGAAAAAACTCTTAGGAAGATTCCAAATCCCTTGAGCATCAACTATAAATCCCCAGCCCCCATCTCCTAATTGGATCGATTGATCCACTGGTCTGATTTCTGGCGATCCACCTGGACCTACATTATAAAATGTACCTTGGGCATTATAATCCCCTGTTGGTAGTTTTAGCCCCAGGCCTACTGCTGTGTTCCCATTTTTTGCTTTTTCTCCAGACAGCAACCAATAGCCAGCACCTACGCGCATATCAGCAATTCCTTTTGAATAAGTCATGTGCCTTGAGTTTCTCCCATGCTCGTAGAGCGAACTCCTTTCATTGTATGCGTAAGGAATTGAAGCAATCAGGTAAGCTCTATCTGTAATAGCATAACTCAAATTCAAATCCAAACCATGCGACCAGTTGATCACTTCGGTGTTGTTTTCTACCCTATGTGGATGTTCTTCTGTACCACTGAAATGTCTGAAAGATTTGAAATAACGGTAATTTGCACTGATATTCCATTCTCCTTGCTCTAGTAGGTTACCTTGACCAACAGCATTGCCAATTCCAGAAAATTGTCTGATTGCTACACAGCCTTGAGCATTAGTCTCATGGCTAAAAAGGATAGAAATAGTAATAACTATTGATAGTAATAATTTTTTCATTTGATTTTTTGAAAGGATAAGTATTGAAAATATTTATAAAAACATCAAAAGTCAGCCATAGCCCCTGCCTAACTTGATGTATAGGCAGGGCTATGTGTTTACCACAACTAGCAAGTACTTCTTAGAATATATTGCTAAGTATGATGATAAAGATTAACCATCAGCAAATAGGCTTCTCCTTGCCATATCCATGAACAACAAACCCCTCTGTAAAACATGGAAAACCCAAAAAGAAGCACGTAAGTGCTGCTGGCAACTGACTTTAAATATAAAATAGATTAAACCTGCTCTGGAGGTGGACTGGTATGATCCAAAAATTGGTCTGAATAATTCGAAAAAATAAACCCTTGATAATGTTGTAATTCATAAAAACCAAATAGCACAAGACGATGAATATCTGGCTTAAAATAATCCTTGATAAATATCTTAATGTTTTGTGAATTATTACTTTCTCCTGGTATTTCGTCTGAAACCAATGAAGCAACCCATTTCTTCACGGCCTCATTCAGTCTAGTCTTAGATGTATCAGCCACATAGATAACCTGCAAAGTATCATTAGCATATCGCTGTTTGATAGCACGGTAATTTTGACCATTTTTCTCAAAAGACGTATTGATTACTTGAAATTCTTGCTGATCCGACATGTAAGGCACGGCAAGTGGTATTTCCATCATATACTCTACCTCATTATTCTCTTCAAAAACCCGTTCTGTCCATAGAGATTCTATTTGGAGATTGAAGGAATAATAAAAAACATGATAGCCAAAGTGATATAAGGCAAAAACACATAAAAGCGATATGGCTATAATTTTTTTCACTTGGTCAAGCTGAATTCGAAATCTAACAAAAAATCTCATTCTTACCTATTTTGATATAAAAAAATAAAATAAGACCAAACAAATCATTGCAGTTCCATATATTTTCAAAACTTTCAACCTATTGAATCGATCTAAAAACCAAAGCACAATCACAGGCCTGTATAGTCCTAAAATTAGAAGGACTACACATAGTGCAATCATGGCTTGGAGTAAAATGGTCAATGATGCCAGCATACTAAAGTAAAAAAGGAACCTCCAAATGAAAGTTCCTTTTTGATATGTTTATGATTGTAATTATTTCTTTCTCTTGATTTCTTGCATCATGTAGCCTTCGATTGTATCGTCTACCAAGATATCGTTGAACTTCTTGATAGAAATACCACACTCGTATCCAGCTTTTACTTCAGCTACATCATCTTTGAATCGCTTCAACTGATCGATCTCTCCATCATGAATAACGATACCATCTCTGATGACTCTGATCTTATTCTTACGAGTGATGTAACCATCCGTCACATAAGAGCCCGCTACAGTACCTACTTTTGAGATTTTGAATACTTCTCTCACCTGAATATTACCTGTGATGACCTCTTCAAATTCTGGCTCAAGCATACCCTCGATCGCATCTTTGATCTGATTGATCGCGTCGTAGATGATGGAATAATGTCTGATCTCGATTTCTTCTTGCTCGGCAAGTTTCTTCGCATTGGAAGAAGGTCTTACTTGGAAGCCTAAGATAATCGCATCAGAAGCTGACGCTAGCAATACATCAGATTCAGAAATCTGGCCTACACCTTTGTGAATGATATTAACAGAAACTTCATCCTTAGATAGCTTTAACAAGGAATCAGATAGTGCTTCTACTGAACCATCCACATCACCTTTGATGATGATATTAAGCTCCTTGAAGCTTCCGATAGCCAAACGACGACCGATTTCATCCAAAGTAATATGCTTCTTGGTTCGCATGCTTTGCTCTCTGAGTATTTGCTCTCTGGAGTTTGCAATTTCTCTTGCCTCTCTCTCAGAGTCATACACTTTGAAGGTATCGCCTGCTTGAGGTGCTCCAGCTAGACCCAATACCTGTACTGGAGTAGAAGGGCCCGCCTCTTTGAGTTTTTTACCTTTATGATCAGTCATGGCTTTCACTTTGCCATAATGCTGGCCTGCAAGCATGACATCACCGACTTTCAAAGTACCTGCTTGTACCATAACGGTAGCTACATATCCTCTACCCTTATCCAAAGACGCCTCAACTACTGTACCTATGGCATTTTTATTAGGATTTGCTTTAAGTTCTAAAACTTCGGCTTCGAGCAATACTTTTTCTAGTAGTTCGTCAATACCAGTACCTACTTTGGCAGAAATATCCTGAGACTGGTACTTGCCACCCCACTCTTCTACCAAGAGATTCATATTAGCTAGCTGCTCCTTAATCTTATTAGGGTTAGCATTTGGCTTATCAATTTTATTGATCGCAAAGATCATTGGTACACCCGCTACTTGAGCGTGATTGATCGCTTCTTTGGTCTGTGGCATGATGTCATCATCAGCAGCCACTACAATGATCGCTACGTCAGTGATTTTTGCACCCCTAGCTCTCATTGCCGTAAAGGCTTCGTGACCTGGTGTATCCAAGAAAGCAATCTTATCTCCATTGGTTGTTCTTACATCATATGCCCCGATGTGCTGCGTTATACCACCAGCTTCATCACCAGTTACTTTAGATTTTCTGATATAATCAAGCAAAGAAGTCTTACCGTGATCGACGTGACCCATGATGGTTACGATAGGTGCTCTATCTACAAGGTCATCAGGATTATCTACTTCGACTACAGCATTCTCTTCTTCATCAGGCTTAGTAAATTCTACTTCATAGTCGAATTCATCGGCGATGATGGTGATCGCTTCTGCATCAAGTCTCTGATTGATAGACACAAACATACCGAGTGACATGCAAGTAGAAATCACTTCATTTACAGATACATCCATGAGCGAGGCAAGATCATTAGCTGAGATAAACTCAGTTACTTTCAATACCCTGCTTTCCTCTAGGCCGTCTTCAACTTCTCTATTTCTTTCTGCTTTCTTATCTCTCCTATTCTTACCCTTACCTCCAGACTTACCACCGCCTTGAAGTCTAGCGAGGGTCTGTTTGATTTGATCCTGAATTTCTTTCTGCGTAGGCTCAGCTTTTTGTACTCTAGCACCTCCAGGGGCAGGTTTTCCTCCTCTTCCCTGGTTTCCACCTCCTCTTCTATCACGAGTATTCGCACCACCTTGGCCTCCTGCTCCAGGGCCTCCAGCAGGTCTATTCCCTCCTGCTCCAGGTTGTGCTGGTCTTGAACCAGCAGGGCCACCGGTAGGATTTTTATCGATTCTCTTTCTTACTCGCTTCTTCTTGTCCTTATTCCTTTCATCGGAAGAGGCTACTGGCTTGCCTTTTTTCTTAGACTTGTCAGCAGGAAGTTCAATTTTACCCAAAACTGTAAGCCCCTTCAATGAATCTGCTTTGGCAGAGATCACTTGGCTAGGAACTTCTTTAGGCTCTTCTTTAGGCTCTTCTTTTTTGACTTCTTGAACTGGCTTCACAGGCTCAGTTTTTGGAGCAGATTTAGCAGGAGGAGGAGTAGGTTTATCAGTTTTTTCGGAAGCAGAAACAGGTTTTTGTGATTTAGCGTTGTCTTGTTGCTGAGGCTTCACAGCCTGAGGTTTATTTTCTACTTTTGGAGCCTCTTCTTTAGGCTTAACTGGTTCTTCTACCTTATCCTCTACCTTAGGAGCAGGCTTTTCAGCTTTTATAGGCTCAGGAGTAGGTGCCGTCTCTTTCTTGGGGTTTAGATCAATCTTACCCAATACTTTGATTCCAGGAAGCTTTGGAGCTTCTGCTGCAACTTTAGGATCAGCTTCCTCTTTTGGAGGAGCTGGCTTTGGGGCAGGAGCTGCCTCTTTCTTCTCCTCTTTAGCTGGCTCGGGCTTTGGCTCCTCACGGGCCTCCGACTCAGCTTCGATCGTAAATGTCTCGTTGTGACGCTTACCTATCGACAGATGAGATGCCTCTTCCTTCTCTTGGGCAGAGGACTTAAATTCCTTGGCCAGCAAATTATATTGATCTATGCTGATTTTGGAATTGGGGTTGTTTTCGACTTCAAAGCCTTTTTTAGCCATAGAATCCACCAATGTAGAAATCCCTACATTGAGTTTTCTGGCTACTTGGCCCAGTCTCATCATTTTTTCTTCTGACATACGCTAAAAACCTATTTCTTAATCTTTGGCAAATATAAGACCTATATTTGGGTATTTAGGCCTTTATTTTATTGTTCAAATTCTTGTTTCAAAATTCTGAAGATCTCCTCAATGGTCTCTTCTTCTAATTCTGTCCTTCTCAGCAAGTCTTCTTTACTCAATGAAAGTACACTTTTTGCTGTATCCAAACCTGTCTTTTTGAGTTCGTCAATGATCCAGCCATCGATCTCGTCCACAAACTCATCAAGCACTACATCTTCTTCGTCTTCGATATCATTCAATTCTCTGAATACATCAATCTCGTATCCCACCAATCTACTTGCAAGTCGGATATTAAAACCTCCTTTTCCAATAGCCATAGAAACTTGATCTGGCTTCAGGAATACTGAGATTCGCTTTTTGTCTTGATCTACCGTGATAGAGGTCACCTTAGCAGGACTCAGAGCTCTAGACACATATAGATCAAGGTTATCCGTATAATTGATTACATCAATATTCTCATTTTGAAGCTCCCTCACTACTGCATGGATCCTGCTACCTTTCATCCCTACACAAGCACCTACTGGGTCAATCCTATCATCGTAAGATTCCACCGCAACTTTTGCACGCTCTCCTGGTTCTCTGACAATCTTTTTGATAGTAATCAAACCATCATATACTTCAGGTACTTCGTTTTCGAACAATCTTTCTAAAAAGATCGGCGAAGTTCTAGACAAAATGATTCTAGGATTCCCATTGACCATTTCCACTTTGTGGACGATGGCTCTTACTGTATCTCCTTTTCTGAATCTGTCTTTCTGAATTTGCTCACTTTTTGGCAGGATAAGTTCATTACCTTCTCCATCCATCAACAATACTTCTCTGCCTAGAATTTGGTAGACTTCCGCGGAAATGATCTCTCCAACTAATTCTTCGTACTGATTAAATAGCAAATCTTTCTCCAAATCCTTGATTCTTTGGATCAAAGTCTGACGCGCCATCATAACAGCTCTTCTCCCAAACTCTTCCAATTCTATCTTTTCATAGACTTCTTCGCCTACTTCAAAGTCAGGCTCAATTTTGCGAGCATCAGTCAAGCTGATCTTGTCAAAATCCCAGATATCTTCAGAGTTATCATCTACGATCTCTCTGATTCTCAAAATCTCAAGATCACCTTTGTCAGCATTGATGGTCACATCAAAGTTTTCATCGGTCTCATACTTCTTGCGAATCATCGCTCTAAAAACATCTTCCAGAATACGGATCATCGTTGGACGATCCACATTTTTTGATCTTGCAAATTCTGCAAATGATTCTATAAGAACTTTAGCATCCATTTTTTTTACTTAAAAGAGACTAGTACAATTGATTTCTTTATTTCTTCCAAAGGGAGTTCTACTTCTTCTTCTGTCGCTTTCTTCCCTTTTTCTTTTTTCTTTACCTTCAGCTTGACAGTTGAAGATTCCACTGCAAGAAGCTCTCCTTCCATTTCCTTGCCATCTGTCAAGGTCACTTTAAGACTTCTGCCCACATTTTTTTGATATTGTCTTCTTGAGCTTAGAGGATAATCCACTCCAGGTGAAGAAACTTCAAGCACATAGGCAGCATCCAAAAGCTCCTTGGCCTCTATCTCCTCACCTACTTGCCTACTGACAAATGCACAAGTATCAATACTGATACCATTATCCGCATCTATCAAGATCTTAACTTGTGGCTTGCCCTTTCCTTCGATCACCTGAACCTCTACTATGAAATGCTCCTGATCAGGAAGGTGCTTTTCGACGATTTCTTCTATGGTTTGTTTTATACTCATATTACTCTTTACCATAATGAAAGAGGGGACTGTCGTCCCCTCCTATATTCGGCTAATACGCCACAAATTTAACAAAATTATTTCCAGAAAAAAAAGCATCTAAAATATCATATCTATTTAAAGTCCCTGAAATCAAATATTATAGCTTTGATAAACCATCAATATTTGAAAATTCAGGAGTTTTGGTACGTTGCTTGCTAATCTGGCAGCAAGTCATTGAAAGCTTTTGTATTACAACAATGGAAAAACGAGTATGACAAGCCTTTTTTTGTAGCATGAAACATTGTTTCAAAAAAAAAAGGCATATTGATAAGAAATTGCAATTAAGATAATAATTTTGCTGTCCCACGTTTCGTGTTATGCATTCATAATGCTAACTTTAACAAATTCTCAATCAAAATTCAACCAAACAAATAATGGGTTTATTCGATTTTTTTTCGAGCGACATTGCTATAGATTTAGGTACTGCAAATACACTAATCATCCATAAAGATAAAATCGTCGTGGACGAGCCATCCATCATTGCCATAGACAGGACTACCAATAGGGTTTTGGCTGTAGGAAAAGATGCGATGAACATGCACGAAAAAACGCATGAAAACATCAAAACAATCCGTCCATTAAAAGATGGAGTGATTGCTGATTTCTATGCAGCTGAACAGATGATCAGAGGTCTGATCAAAATGATCCCAGGTCACAAAAAAGGCATGTTCCCACAATCACATAGAATGGTAATCTGTATTCCTTCTGGCATCACAGAAGTGGAAAAGAGAGCCGTTAGAGATTCTGCTGAGCATGCTGGTGCTAAGGAGGTCTACATGATCTATGAACCAATCGCAGCAGCCATTGGTATTGGTATTGATATTGAGAAGCCTATGGGGTCCATGATCGTGGATATCGGAGGTGGCACCACTGAAATCGCATTGATCGCATTGTCTGGAATCGTCGCTGATCAATCTATCAGGGTAGCTGGTGACACTTTCACCAAAGACATCCTTGATTACATGCGTAGACAGCACAACCTATTGATTGGAGAAAGATCTGCGGAAAAAGTAAAAATCGCTATCGGCTCAGCTTTGACGGAACTTGATGACGCTCCAGAGGATTATGAAATCAGAGGTAGAGACTTAATGACAGGTATTCCTAAAGTTATCAAAGTATCTTATTCTGAAATCGCATTTGCACTGGATAAGTCTGTTTCTAAAATAGAAGAAGCTGTATTGAAAGCACTTGAAATAGCGCCACCAGAACTTTCTGCCGACATCTATGACAATGGTATTCACCTCACAGGTGGTGGGGCATTACTCAAGGGACTGGATAAGCGTCTACATCAAAAAACAAAACTGCCTATTCACATCGCTGAAGATCCATTAAGAGCAGTAGTAAGAGGAACAGGAACCGCCTTGAAAAATATTTCCAATTTTAGAACCGTTTTGATGACTTGATGACTGAATGCAGCGGATTTTATTATTTCTCTACAGTTTAAGAGCATTTCTATTATTTGTTTTTTTGGAGGCAATCGCCATCTGGCTGATTGTCTCCTTCAATTCACAACAAGGCTCTGCCTTTTTCAACAGTTCCAATCAATTCAGCGGAAAAATATTAGGAGCACAAAACAATATCTCTGATTATTTTTCTTTAGCAGAAGTCAACAAAAGACTTCTAGATACCAATGCCGAACTTTTAGCAGCATTGGAAGTCTTGAGAAAACCTGCCGACAGTGTTTATATACAACTGGATAGTGCTTTTGAGAGTAGTTTTGAGTTTAAAGGAGCCAAAGTCATCAACAACTCAATCAGGCTGAGTCAAAATCACCTCACGATCAACAAAGGTGCAAATCAAGGCATTAAGCCAGGTATGGGTGTTTTTAATGGACAAGGCGTAGTGGGGAGAGTTAAAGGTGTTTCCAATAACTTCGCTACGGTGATCTCATTACTTCATACAGATCTCTTAGTCTCTTCCAAAATTGAAAGCTCAGAAGTTTTTGGTTCGATCAAATGGGATGGTAACAATCCGAAATTTGCCAAAATGCTCTATGTTCCAAGGCACGTGAAAGTCCAAAAAGGTGACAAGGTTGTAACTTCAGGCTACAACGCCATTTTCCCTGAAGGCATCGCCATAGGCACCATCTCGGAAGTAAAACAAGGCGCGGATACCAATTATTTGGATATCACAGTAGAGCTGTCTACGGATTTCACGAGGATATCTTACGTGTACTTGGTAGAAAATACAGTCGAGCAGGAATTAGACTCTTTATACAATAGCTCTGGAATAAGTAATGAATAGTAGTAGGATTTTTATATTGATCGGAAGCTTCATCATATTTACTTTGGTGCAAGTGCTAATACTTAAAAACTTGGTGCTTTTTGGTGTAGCTTTCTGCTTTTTGCATGTTTTATTTATATTGCTTTTACCAATCGAAACCAAAACTATCCCAAGTCTATTGATCGCTTTTGGCTTAGGATTAATGGTAGATTTATTTTATGATACTATCGGGATACATACAGCTTCATTATTGATTGTAGCTTTCATCAAGAAGCCTTGGATCAAAATCCTAACACCTACTGGAGGATATGATGATAACCTACAACCATCTATGCTCAACATGGGCTTTGGTTGGTTTGCAACCTTCAGTGTACCATTATTTTTGATTTACAATATCGCTTTCTTTTTTATTGAGAGTTTGGGCACGGATTTATTCATCCCTGTCGTTCAAAAAATTATAGCGAGTACTATTTTTGTATTTGTAATGAGTATTATTGTTCAACTGTTGTTTTACAGGAGAAGGAGAGGAATATAATGAACGACAAAAGACCCATCGTCTTAATCATTGCGATTGCCTTGATCGGCATCATTTTATTAACCAAATTATTCTTGATTCAGGTGGCTGATGACAGTTTTCTCAAAAAAGCTGAAAGAAATGCCGTGCAAAGATTAGTAGATCATCCTTACAGGGGGTTAGTTTATGATCGAACAGGAAAAATCCTTGTTTACAACAATCCACTTTTTGATCTGATGATCATTCCTAAGGAATTTTCTGTTCAGGATACCGCTAGATTTTGTGAGATTTTCAATATTTCTAAAGAGCATCTCATAGAGGGTTATACTGCCGCAAGGAAATATTCCTCAGTAAAGCCTTCACCTCTAATCAAACAAATCTCAACAACAGAATTTGCCAAAATTCAAGACTTCCTGATTGACTACCCTGGGCTTTTTGTTACAACTAGATCTGTACGCTCCTATCCGCAACCAGTAGCAGCAAGTGCTTTGGGCTACATCGGGGAAATCAGTGCAAGGCAATTAGAAAGAGATACTGTGAAATACTACCGACAAGGTGATTTTGTAGGTCTTGCAGGGCTCGAAGGATTCTACGAAAAAGAACTTCGAGGGGTCAAAGGGGTCAAGTATAAAATGGTCAATGTAAGGGGGGTGGACAAAGGTTCTTTCAAGAATGGAGAATATGATACTGCTTCGGTAGCCGGTCATAACCTAACCTCTACCATTGACCTTGACCTGCAGCAGTATGGTGAAAAATTAATGGGAGGAAAAGTTGGCTCAGTGGTGGCCATCGAACCAAAGACGGGTGAAATCTTAGCTATGATTTCCGCTCCTACTTATGACCCAAACATCCTTACCGGATCTCAGTTTGGCGCCAACTACATGAATCTAAACCGGGATGAAAGCAAACCACTCTTCAACCGACCGATCATGGCGACTTATCCTCCTGGGTCTATATTCAAAATCGTACAATCCCTAATAGGCCTTCAAATGGGTGTATTGACTCCTAATACCACTTATGCCTGCAACCGATCACTTGTTGCTTGCCACAATCATCCAAGCCCAGTCAATCTTTTTGGAGCGATCAGAAACTCTTGCAACCCCTACTATCATCAGGCCTATCGCGCTATGATCAATAGAGAAGTGTCTTCCAATACTTTCAAGGACACCCAGATCGGATTAGATCAATGGAGGGACAAGGTATTGGCATTTGGTCTAGGGGGGCCACTTGGACTAGATATGAATAATGAAAAGGGCGGAAGTATTCCTACCTCTAACTATTACGACCGAGTATACGGGCAAGGAAGATGGAGGTACTCGACCATTTATTCCTTATCAATTGGACAAGGAGAAATGATGGTGACACCACTTCAGATGGCAAACTTGGCGGCGATATTTGCCAACAAGGGTTACTATTATACCCCTCACCTGATCAAAGCCATCGATGGTGACGCTACTAGAATCAACCCTGAGTACCGAACAAAAAAAGAAGTAGGTGTAGATGCCCATCACTTTGATTTGATTCAAGATGCCATGGCTGAGGCCATATATGGTACAGCGGCGAGAGCTGCCATATCTGATATTCAGATCGCTGGCAAAACAGGAACCGCGCAAAATCCTCATGGAGAAGATCATTCTGTATTCATAGCTTTTGCTCCAAAAGATGATCCGAAGATTGCGATCGCAGTCTATGTAGAAAATGCTGGATGGGGTGGAAGAGCAGCGGCAAGTACAGCATCACTCATGATCGAAAAATACATCAGGGGAGAAATCACAAGACCTGCGCTAGAAGAATATGTCTTAGCAGGAAAATTCATGTAATTTGAGACAGGACGATTTATATATCAATAAAATTGATTGGATTAGTATCCTTATCTATGTGGCCTTGGTCACAATAGGCTGGTTCAATATCTATGCAGCAGTTTTTGACGAGCAGAATGCCAAGAGTATTTTTGATTTATCAATTAATTCTGGTCAGCAACTCGTCAGGATCGGTGCTGCTTTGATTATGATTCTTTTAATCATGGTTGCGGATTATCGCTTGTTTGATAATCTATCACTCATTTTGTATGGTATTTTTATTCTGTTATTAGCAGTTACACCCTTTATAGGAAAAGAGGTAAACGGTCAAATTCTTACAGTAGGATTTGGCTCGATTAGGATTCAGCCGGCTGAGTTTGCCAAGTTCGCAACTGCTTTGGCATTGGCTAAATTCATGGAAAGACCGAGTTTCGACCTAAGTCAAGTTAAATATCAACTTCAGGCATTAGCCATCATCATGGTTCCTGTGATATTGATCATGTTACAGCCCGATACCGGAACAGCCATGGTCTACTTTGCATTCTTCATCATGCTTTATAGAGAAGGAATGCCGCAAAGGTACTATGTATTGGCCTTGACACTCATCGCGGTGTCGCTTCTTGCGCTTGGTATTGAGAACAACCTCTATTTGGCATTTGCCATACTTGCGGTAATCACAATTTTAATTTTATTAGGCAAAAAGAGTTTTACAAGAATCATTAGTTTTATAGTCATAGGCATCTTGATGATAGGGTATACCTACAGCTTAGATTATGCAGTATCTAAATTACCACAGCATCAGCAAAACAGAATCATGGTGCTCTTTAATCCTGACTTGGATCCTTTGGGTGTGGGGTGGAATGTAACGCAATCAAAGATTGCAATTGGCTCAGGTGGATTTCTTGGGAAAGGCTACTTAGAAGGCACTCAAACCAAGTTTGATTTCGTCCCAGAACAACATACAGATTTCATCTTTTGTACATTGGGAGAAGAGTTTGGCTGGGTTGGAAGTTTTGTAGTGATTTTGCTTTTTTGTACACTATTGATTCGTTTGGTAATAATGGCTGAAAGGCAAAAAACAAGATTCTCTAGAGTGTATGGATATTGTGTCGTATCTATATTATTATTTCACTTTGCTATCAACATTGCCATGACCATAGGACTATTCCCTGTAGTCGGGATTCCACTTCCATTCTTTAGCTATGGAGGTTCATCACTTTGGGCTTTTACAATCTTACTCTTCATTTTTATCAAATTAGATTCGCATAGAGTACAGATGCTTGGAAGGATGAAGTAAATTTAAATCATCCCCCTTGCCTTCAACTCCAAATACTTATTGATAGTATTGATACTTAGCTCTTTGGGCTTGGTTAGGATGGTTTGGATACCGTGACGGTTGAGCTCCTTGGCCATCAACCTTTTGTCATACATAAACTTACCCGCTACGGTTTGCAAAAAGACTTCCGAAATCCGCGCTGAGTCCTGTCCTGCAACTTCTTCCAGTAGCGTATTTTCAAACATCACAACAACCAATAGATGTTGTCTAGCAATAGCCTTCAAATATGGTAACTGTCTTTCCAGTGCCGAATGATGTTCAAAATTGGTAAAGAGAAGCACCATACTTCTTTGACTCACTTTACGCTTCAGCCAAGTGTATAGCAGTCCAAAATCCGTGTCCAAATAATCTGTCTTCAGACCATAAAGGAGCTCTAGGATAGCAAGCAGATGGGTCTTCCTATTGCTTGCAGCTAGTGAGCGGTGCATGATATGTGAAAAAGTGATCACACCAGCCTTATCGCCTTTTTTGATTGCAATGTTTGAAAAAGCCAAGCAGCTATTGATGGCATAATCTAGCAAACTGAGCCCATCGAATGGCATTTGCATCACCCTTCCCATATCTATGATGGAATAGATCGGTTGTGATTTTTCATCCTGAAACTGATTGACCATCAGGTCTGCGGCTTTAGCAGTAGCCTTCCAGTTGATAGAGCGTACATCATCGCCAAGGTTATATTCTTTGATCTGCTCAAATTCTAGTGTATGCCCGATTCTCCTGATCTTTTTGAGTCCTTGCTCCACTCTATAAGTATTACTGGCCAAAAAATCATACTGTTGCATCTGTACAAATGATGGATAAACCTTGACCATTTGCCCTTTTTGAAAACTCAGCCTACGCCTCACTAAGCCTAACCTACTCTGGATAAACACATGGAGATCTCCAAAGAAATACTCCCCTCTTTCGAGTGGAACCAAATGATAAGACAAAGTACCTTCTCCTTTACCTGACAGATAGCCACTTAATTCAAAATCACGCTTCTGAAACTGCATAGGAATTTCGTCAATGATTACATAATCAATTGGAATATTGAGCTTATTCTCCAATCCTAGCTCCACTTCATTGCTATCAGAGTTAGAGAACTTTTCTGGTAGTACCCTACTCGCTTGTAAGGGATGAGGATTTCTAAATAGTAAAACCAAATCCAATAAAAATACTACTCCCAAACTCCAAAGTAAAATCACAGCAATAGGAAATAATGCCGTAATCCAATAGGAAAGCAAGAAAATCAGGCTCAACCCAATCAATGTGAGGTAAAGTCTAAAACCAAGAAAGAGTTGTTGGATAAACTTTTTCACGATCAACGGGGAATTTCTACAGATTGTATTATTCCATCTATGACTGTATCAGTACTCATACCTTCCATTTCTCGCTCAGGACTCAACAATATCCTGTGTCGCAATGCTGGAGTCACCACTTTCTTGATATCTTCTGGGATTACGAAATCCCTGCCATCAATGGCGGCAATCGCTTTGGAAGCATTCATGATAGCAAGACTTGCACGAGGTGAACCACCTAAATAAAGGCTAGGGTGATTCCTAGTCCTGACTACAATCTCTGAGATATATCTGAGAATTTTCTCCTCCACACTGACTTCCATGGTCAAGTCTTGGAATGCAATCAAAGCCTCTGGCTTGAGAACTGCTTGCACTTGATCTAAGGCACTATCTGATTTTCTTGCATGGTGACTTTTGAGAATCTCAAACTCTTGATCTAAGTCTGGGTAATCAAGCTTAATCTTGAACAAAAATCTATCAAGCTGTGCTTCAGGCAAATTGTAGGTTCCCTCCTGCTCGATTGGGTTCTGAGTCGCCAATACCATAAAAGGTGCTTCCATATTGTACTGTGTACCATCCATGGTTACTTGACGTTCCTCCATCACTTCAAATAAGGCCGACTGGGTCTTGGCTGGTGCCCGATTGATTTCATCGATCAAGATGAGATTAGAGAATATCGGCCCTCTCTTAAACTCAAATGCACCCTGCTTCATATTGAGAATAGAAGTACCTAGAACATCACTAGGCATAAGGTCAGGGGTAAATTGTATCCTGCTAAAACCTACTTCCAGCGTCTTAGCAAAAAGTTTGGATGTAATGGTCTTGGCAATCCCAGGCACACCTTCAATCAAAATATGGCCTTTGGACAACATCCCGACTAACAACAAGTCCACCAAATCATCTTGACCAATGATCACCTTTCTGATTTCGGTCTTGATTGCTGCTACAGCTGCCCGGAGTTCCTCCAGCGGAAGTCTACTCTGAAAATCCATTTCCCCTGACTCTTGTGGTTTATTTTCCTCCATGTTGATATTTTTTGAATTCGTTGATTTTTTTGTTTAATGCAATGACATCTGCCGAAGTACATTCTTGCTTATGCCTCAAAATCTCTATGTAGGCAAATAAGTCCTTGGTCTTTTCTAAAGGATAGCTTGATCTTGCCGCTAATTTTCTCAGATCATCCTCCACAGATTCAAGTCCAAGCCTGAAAGAAGTTCTGCAATAATCCATAAATAGCGCAATTTGTTGTTCAATATTCTCCCGGTAGGCATTCTTTTCCAAATACATGGCAGAGATAGTCTCGGCAAAAGCCACTGTTTGATTCTCCAAAGGCTTCACGATGGGAATACTCCGCTGCTTTCTTCTTCCTTCAAATACTATCCATAGCAACAACATGGCAATGATAGCATAGTAAGCCATCTTGAGATTGGGGTTAGAAAGAAAGAGGTAGAGTGGTGATGAAAAGATAGACTTCCCATTTTTGACATAGTTGTCATAAAATACAAGCTGCTTAATAGGCAAATAGCCAAGAATCGACTCAGTATAAATTTTATTTTCAGCATCTAGCAAGAAATAATTGCTAAATGCGAGGGGAAAAAGATGTAAGAAAAACTTGCCCTCACCATAGCCTACTTCCAAAAACATGGGCTGAGCAGCTTTTTCAGAGTTAGTGAATTTTGACATGCCTAGGACTCGCAAGTCCAACGAATCGGGAAAAGTGAAATATGTCAAGCGAGTAGACCTATCAAACATAAATTCTTGCCCTTTCGAAAGGCTAGTATCATTCAAATACAAACTGATATGCTCCTGGAAATTACTCAATTCTATCGTTGACTTGATATCAATCCCCAAGGAATCAAGCAATTCCTTCCCAATGAACCTTGCTGATATAAAAGCTGCGTTACCTTCATTTACCCAAGTCAATAGCCTTTTAGAAGTCTCTTTGTCAGGGAAAAACCCACTATTGAAAATCAACAATGTGCCATTTTCTGCATCAGACCTTAGCCATTCGTAAGTAGACGAGTTGATCTCAGCAAGAGATTCGGGAGAGATTACCTTCGCAAACTGCTCATAAAAAATCTTACCACCATAAGGCGCTTTATCCATCTTGTCATAGCTCTCCTCCCAGTTCAAAGGTGGCTTAGAGGTGGCTTGAAGTATCAAAATCACCAAGATTGTGAATACCAAAAAGCCTATGAGAAACTTTTGCTTACCTTGTCTCATAGCGCTTCTTCAACTTGATGAAAGCTTCTCTTGACTGCATCAAAAGATGATTGGTCCAACTCAAATCCTCCATACCAGATATAGTCATATATTCTAGTAATACTAGTAAATCCAGTTTTCAGCATCCCTTCAGGTAACTCCTTGATGTAATCATGGTTGGTCTTTTGAATTTTCCAATCGATGAGTGATTGCTCCATCATTTTTTTCAAAATAGACAGATAAGAATATCTAACTGCCAGTCGGAAATCTCCTTGAGCAATTGCTGCTTCAATCAGGTCTTGAATATCCTGACGCTGCATGACGGCCTCATCGTCTGTAAATCCAACTTTGGCGTTGTTGATTTTCTTATCCGATGTGGGATAGACTTCATATTTGGTAATCACCCATAGCAGGAGAACAGAAAGCAACAAAACGGCAATGTAAGGCAGCGCCTGAACTATAAAATTTCCAAACTTACCCAACTTACCAACTCCAATTAACCAACTTATGAATTTATTGACTGCTTGGTTGATTTTCCTTTTCAATTTCTCGTACCAGTTTTCTCCATCATCTAACTCCACATATTGATAGGATTCATCAGAAAGGTACTCCTCAATGTAAGCTTCCCCAAAACTCAATGGCTTTATTCCTTCGGATTGTATTTCCGAGGTGGTTTCTGCCATCAATCCTGAGAGCTGGAAAAAGCAAAAAAAGAAAATCAGCCCAAGCGTAACTCTTCGCATATCAAATGTCTAACTCTTCTATTTTTTGCTTGAGGCCTGTTCTATTTTGCTCCTCATCTAGGTCATAATACACAAACCCTAGAGCCACCAAAAATACAATAGAGAGTAGATTGCTACCCGCTGAGCCCAAAGCGCTTAAGGTCAAATAAATAAAATCACCTGGATTGCCACTTGTCAATGTCCCTTCATTGGAAGAAGTGATGACCATTTTGGTGACATTATAAATCAATGCAGGAACTGAAAAAGCGAAAGACATCACACCGATAATGATCGCAATGACGATCACGGTGCCAAAAGTCACCCACCAAAAGCCCTTTATCAACTTGAAACTTTCTCCAAGAGCTCCAAAAATCGTTGTTTCTTTAAATAATAAAATAGGAAAAACCACTGCTAAGGGCACTAAAAAATAAATCCCGGGAATAACAAAAAAGATCAATCCAAAAATCAACATTAAATAGGCTAATAAAGTAAGTCCAATCATGTTCCCTATATTGCTTTTGGCTTCTGATACTACATACTCCAAGTTGAGCTCCTTCCCCTTTGTCGTATCATATTCTTTGATAAAGCTATAAACTGTAGCTGAAGATGTGGCATAAAACAACAAGCCTGCAAGTCCCAAACCACCTAATGAAAATACAGCAGAATAAGGTGTGATTTCGCTAATATTACCAATTACATACTGATAATATACAGAGGCTAAAATCACCAAAATAAATGGAATCAATGATGTACGAATCAGTACCGTAAACAGGTCCTTGAAATTGCCTCTTACAAAAGCAAAAGTATCAGAAAGAATTTCCCCTAGTTCCCTACGTTTTTTGAATTGGATGTAATTGTTTGTCATAGATTTTTTTGTTGATGGATACGAATTGGATAAATGATATAATAGAAAATAATTATAGCCAAGGAAGCTAAAATAATCGTGACATTGAAAATATCAGGAAAATGAGTAATTCTTGTAATAAAACCTTCTAGAAAGCCTGCAATGATGAAAAATGGAATTGTACTGATCAGGATTTTGAGACCGGCCTTGGCTCCTCTTTGGAACGAGGCCAATCGTGTATAAGTGCCGGGAAACAATATGCTATTCCCCAACACGATACCAGCACAGCCAGCCACAATGATTACAGCGATTTCAATGGTGCCATGTATCCAGATTGTTCTTGCAGATTCCCACAGCAATCCTTGATCAAAGAAAAAATATTGGAAAGAACCAAGCATAATCGCATTGCGCATCATGATAAAGAAAGTTCCCACACCTAGCAGTATCCCTGCTGAGAAAGCGAGCAATGCAACTCTGATGTTATTGATGGTGATTCCCAAAAACATATCCACTTTGTTCATTTCCTTGTAGACAGCCATGGGATCGCCCTTTTCAATATTCTCCAAGGTCATATTAACATACGCATCGCCCATGATGCTCCTAACAAAGGCACCATCTGTCGCAGCCGAATAGGCACCGATCATAGAAAAGATCAAGAATATCAAAAATGAAACACCCAGCTGCGGAAGGTATTGGTAAAACATGGCTGGAAATTCATATTTATAAAAATTTATAAACCTTCCTTTGGATTCCTTCTTTGTTTTGTAGATTTTTTGGTGCGCTTTTGAAGCAAGCTGATTGAGGTACTGATGCGTATTGCTATTTGGGTAGAATGTCTGTGCATAGCTCAGATGATCTGTGATTTCTATATACAGATCCCCAAGCTCCATAGGTGATATAGCCAAGTCTGAAACGAGGACATTTTCAAACCTCGTCCATTTATCCTTATTTCGCTTAATAAAGGTGGCTTCCCTCATCTATTTGTTCAATTTTATCAAAGAAAATAATAAATGAAAGAATTTCAAATCAAGACTGCCCAAAATATTAGTATAAATCAAAATACAGCTAATGTTGGGACTCGAATAGCAGCCTATCTGATTGATGGGGCCATCATTTTCTTTTATATTATTTTCATCATTTTTGTAGGATCTAAAATCAAATCAGACACTTCATTGGCTTGGTCGGTCTATTCTCTATTTTTTTTACCTGTATTACTTTATCACTTACTCTTCGAGAGCTTCTTTGATGGACAGTCTCCAGGCAAGATGGCCATGAATATCCGAGTTGTAAAGTTAGATGGCTCCAAACCCACACTAAGCAATTACCTGATCAGATGGCTATTGAGGTTTGTCGATATCTCTATCACCACAGGCGGTATAGCTGTGATTAGCATTTTGGTAAGTGGTAGAGGACAAAGGGTAGGTGATGTTGCAGCAGGAACTACGGTAGTCTCTGAAAATTTCACTATAGGATTGCATCAGACATTACTTCAGGAGATTCCGGAGGACTATGTACCCAGATATCCCCAGGTGATTTCTCTCACAGACAAACAAATCCAAAATATCAAACAGATCAAAAATGAAGCACTGAAAGCAGGAGACTTTGGATTGATCAGAAAACTAGCAGAGAAAACAGCCTCTCTGATTCAAGTAAGTCCAGAAGAAAAAAACCTAGAATTTATAGATAATATCATCAAAGACTACAATTATTATGCGCAGAAGGGATGAAAAACTTTACTCCAAATAACACTAACCTTTGATTGATTGAATGTTATTACAAAGCAAAAACCCACGATCCGAAACCGTGGGCTTTTGATTAATGTACTTTTACGATTATTCCTTGATTACAAGAATAATGATTCCTCTGTAAATCGATATTCTTATAGTCTCAGTTGACTACCAACTATTGACTGTCGACGATTATCTACTGAAAATCAATTCTTCAATTCAATTAGCAACTCAATAATTATAATTTATTTATACAATTGATTGAAGAGCAACTTGAATGTACCATGCGATTGTGCTCTATATGTGATCTCTGGCGTGTAGACGATCAGTGAGCCTTTACCTATTGGAGCGGAGAATCCTGTGATTCCATCTTCCAGATAAGCTTCACCCCATGCCCAGCCGCTTCTCAATGGCGTCTGTGTGTCAAACCAGCTCAATACTTCCAACCCTTGAAGTTTTGCTTCTGGCTTAAATTTGAAGACTGGGTTGTTGTTGAACAAAACATATGCATAATCATTCATACCATAGGTAGCACCTAAGTTGGTATTCATTCTTGTTTGCAATACACTACCAGGCACATAGTATTTTTCTCCGGCTAGCGGTCTCTCAGAACCATCTCTTTGAATCTCTACCAAGGCATTTTTCACTGGCAATTCCATATGATAGGCCAGTATAGAAGCCGATCCTACTGCTACTACTTTGCCACCATTTTCCATAAATCTTCTCAATTGAGGAATAGACTTATCTGTAGACAAGCTACCAACCATATGCCTGTACTCCGCAGGAATGTTGGATTCGTCTGGACCTCTTGAGCCTCCAGAGGAACCTACACTAGGAATTCCACCGCTAATAAATAGAATGGCATCATATTTTGCATTCAAATTTCCATTATCGATTTCCTTAGGGAAGATCAATTGAAAGTCAAAATTGTATTGCTCCAGTATCCATCTCACCCAACCACTTGGCATAGAACCACCATAATTATCATATAAGGCAACCCTAGAAGGCTTGATATATTGAACCCCTTTAGGTTCTGATTTGGCTTCTGAGATATTGATTCCGAATTGCTTACCATAATCAACCAAGACTTTGTAACCATTAGCATGCACATAGAAAGAGCCCGCTGGCATTCCAGCTGTAGCTTCGGTAGTTCTACCGACTTTTATATTTTTCTTAAGTAACTCATTGGCGATAGCAAAAGCATCATTGTGCACACTACTGATCAAATAGCCTGATTTGGATTCTTTCAAGCTTGCTGGGGCAGGGCTTTCGAGTTCTCCATAGGCCAAAGTTTCAAATGGCCCATCGAAACCTTCAAGAACTCTATCAAATGTTACATTCATTTGGTAAGCCAATGTCCAACCTGCAGCATCATAAGGTCTGATTGGAGGTCCTCCTGGGTACTGGAAGTCGTTAGGATAGTCTTGCGGCTCAAACATATCGATGATATGAGGCCTGAAAGCCTGATCTGTTTTGACCACGTAAGAGCCCTTAGGGTAGCGCTTGCCATTGACAGTAAAGTCTGCTGAAGCCTTTTCTATTCTGATTCCAGTTTTTATCAATGCATTGACAAACTTGATTGCGGTAGCAAAGTCCTCTTGATCTGATGGAATGATAAAACCTCTAGGATCTCTCTTCTCTGGAGCACGATAGACGCTATCATAAAATACAGAAGGAATACCCCATCTTGAGTTGCCACCCCTTGCATTGTCCTTTTGAGAATCTGCATAGGCAGTCTTGATTGCTTCCACTTTTTTAGGGAAAGGTGTCCAATAATCTTCACTTCCTCTCTGAATTGAGCCTTTACCCATAGAGTAGATATTATAAAGTAAATGATCCTTATTCCTAGCAGCATAATCCAATACGGCATAGTTCAGGGATACTGAGTAATCTATGGATTGTTGGAACTTCCATGTTTCCTGTGGGGTCACTGGGAAAGGTGTATTGGCATTTGGAACCAATCTATCTGGCACTAACGGAATAGATTCTGGATTAGGTCCACCAACGATTTCAGTTAGAATCCCGATGATATTGTGATAATGGGTGGTAGTTCTCAGACCACCATTGTACCAAGTAGAAAAGGTAGAACCATTCATTCTGGTAAAACCTGGCTTATTTTCAGCATTGAGACGATTGTACATCGCTGCACCCACCGCATCGATTCCAGTCACCATCATTGGATCAAAAACATAGTTGAAAGGGTCTCTATACGGAGGTCCTGCCAAAACTGAACCTGCAGGCCCCCTTTGATGGTGATTATACATTACCTGAGGGATCCATTCTACAAAAAGCTGATAGCCTAGATTTGTAGATTCCTTCATATTCTGAATATAGAAGTCTCTATTATTATCATGTCCAATATATTTCTGGTACAGGACAGGGAGACCAGACAAACTTCTTTTCTCTGGCTCAGGATTTCTCATATACCAGTTTCCGATCTTTTCATGACCATCAGGATTGGCATGTACAAAAAGGGTAATCACATTATCTAAAATGCGCTGATTCTCTTTGTCGTCTCTGCTCAGAATCTGATAGATCGTCTCTGTCAACTGATGAATACCAACAGTCTCAGTAGAATGCAAGCCCCCATCGATCCAAACTACCGCTTTACCTTCTTCTGCGAGCTCTCTGGCTTCTTGTTCGGTAAGTTCTTCGGCTCTGGCCATTTTGACTGAGATATCTTTGAATCTCTGAAGATTTTTATGGTTTTCAGGAGAAGTGACGATCATCATCCACTGCTCTCTACCTTCTTCGGTTTTGCCGATAGACACTAACTCTGCACGATCAGAGATCCCTGCGACTTTTTTGAAATAAGCTTCAGTTTGGGTGTAATTGGAAATATGATAATCCTGCCCCATGCCAAAACCGAAATGTTCTTCTGGAGTAGGAATTTTTTGCCCCATGACCTGCATGGAGGAGATCAGCAGACCAAATAGGAGTAATCCCCATGGTCTCAAGTTGAGTTTTTGTCTAATCATATCTGAGCTGTTTTGAATCTTTAAAATGATTTCATTGCTGAATATCATTCAAAAAGTAGGCATTTGCCTGAGTTCGAACAAATCCATGTATTAGAAGTGGTCAAATTGAGGGATAAAGATGCAAAGGAGTGCTTATTATTAGAAAAAAATATTAATAAGAAACTTTTTCCGCCAAGTCTAAGGAACCAAGGCTTAGCGGATCAAATTCCACAGCTCTGGGAAGGTATCTACAAATGTCCAAAACACATTTGAATTTTCCATTGACCATTTTGCTATCAAACCTTTTGATCAAATTTCCTGAAAATCAATTGTAAAAACTCCTCCACAGGCTCAGAGTTCTTGTCCCAGTTCAACTCCCCAACGTAACGTTCATTCACCAGCTGTATCGCCTCCATAAAGCTATCACATTGATCTATTGACTTCAATGCATGCTTCATCAAATCTGGATTACCATCAAATAATTCTTTGGTAAACATAAACCGTTGATTGATCCCCACACTCTCCGAAAGCTCAGAGATGGTACCCTTCATGATGGAGTATTGCTCAGATTCAAATTTTGCCCAAGCTTGCAATGGGTCTATGGCTTTTTTAGGATCTACAGACTTGAAGCTTGTCGCAGCAGTACTTGGTGTGGCTTCTTCCTGACTTTGGCTAAGTTCCTCAGATACTTCTTCTTCAGATTTCATCTCTACATCAGAACCCTCTGCTATCTCAGATACTTCTTCACTTTGACTAGCTACTTCTTCAGCTTCCTTTTCAATTGCACTATCCGCTAAACTAGGGCTTAGATAAGCTTCTTCTGACTTTTTTTCAACTCTTTCAAAAAGAATCTCAGAATCCAGATAAAGCACTTGTTTGAGCTCCTCTAATAAGGCTTCAGCAGTGCTCAAGGTATTTTTTTGCTGTTCAAAATTCTGCTGCAAGGCATTTTTATAAGCATCTACATTTTGAGAAATTCCAGCTCTATCAATTAAGCTTGTCACCAAACTCTCGTGCCAGCGGTAATACTTTTTGTTCTCTTTCAAAAAGGTATTGATTCCTGAATCACCTGCTTTGTCAAACTCTCCTCTAAAAAAATTCAAAGGGTCGAGCGCCAATACGATAGAAAAACCTACAGCCTCTACCAGCAAGGGTTCAAAGTTCTCCCTATCTATTTTGATAGACCTAGAGAGCACATTCATAAATTCCTGTAAAGCTAGATGGACATTATTATCTCTATAGTCAAAATATGGATTAGATTTTAGCTTTTCCAGTTCTTCTTGCCAAGCCTCAAAAAGTGACTTGATCACAAAGAAATTGACTTGTTTGCTTGGCGTGAGCTTGACAAGCTCTGCACCTGTCATGTACTTTTTGGAAGAAAAATATTGGTCGCAAACTTTTTTAGCGAATTCTAAGGAATAGTTTTCTAGATATTTGCTGTTAATTTTAACACTCATAAGTAGGGATTTTAAAATATTCAGAGCACAAATCATGCTGAAAATTATCATCGAGAACTTACATCACAAGGAAATAAATACTCTTGAAAGTAAGCGTAAAGTTATAGAAATAATTCATGAAAACTACATCGACTGGATGCATGCTTGTGGCAAAAAAGGTCGCTGTACCTCTTGCAAAATGATCATCACAGAAGGCGCTGAAAATCTGAGTCCATTGACGGAAAGAGAAGAATTTTTTAGAGAAAAAGACAGATTAAAATTGAATGAAAGGTTATCTTGCCAAGCTGAATTGAAATCTGGAACACTCAAAATCCGAGTAGCAGACATCAATAAATTTCCACATGTAAAGTATAGTGATTAGGGGATTAGGGGTTTAGTTGATTAAGTGGATTAGTTATCAGGGACTGGCAAGCTGAATGGTGATTCTATCTTTATCCCTACTCATTTATTCATGGGTTAAAGAGGGGATTGGAGATTAGGGGATTGGTTGATTAAGTGGATTAGTTATAAGAAATTAGGACGAGTAGGATGGTACTTCTACTTTCATCCTTCACCCCTCATCCTTTCTCGATGGATAATAAGAAATTCACTTCTTGATTCTTGTCTCTTGTCTCTTGTTTCTTATCTCATGATTCATAAATCACATCTTATACCAGCCACCTTTGCTCAAAAAAGAATTCAAATATGTTTATAGAGCCTTTTATAGGATCCAACAATAAAAAAGATAGAAAAGGACACATCGAAGTGGTCTGCGGATCTATGTTTTCCGGGAAAACGGAAGAGCTGATCAGAAGGCTGAATCGGGCTTTGATTGCAAAGCAGAAAGTTGAGATTTTCAAGCCTGCCATTGACAAAAGGTATCATGAATTTGATGTAGTCTCTCACAATGAAAATGCTATTCGTTCTACACCTGTACAGTTTGCAGAAGATATCATCTTGCTGGCTGGAGATTGTGATGTAGTGGGGATTGACGAGGTTCAATTTTTTGACAATCGGATCGTCGAAGTAGCAAACATCCTAGCCAACTCAGGTAAAAGAGTGATTTTGGCTGGACTAGATATGGATTTTGAAGGAAAAGCCTTTGACCCCATGCCACAGCTGCTGTCCATTGCAGAGTATGTCACCAAAGTTCATGCGATTTGTATGAAATGCGGAGACTTAGCCTCTTATTCTTTCCGACTTTCTGATGCCAAAGAAAAAGTAGTCTTAGGAGAAAAAGAAAGCTATGAAGCCCGATGTAGGAAATGTTTCTACGAGGATAAAAAGTAAATTGAACATACGGAACTTTGCCAACAATAATATAAATGGCCAAGTTTGATGATCATCTCTGATATTGATAGATATTGGATGCTAATTGATATTGACCATTTGCAATCCATTAAACCGATAAGTTGAAAATCCTCGTAAGGAAGCTTATATACAACGAAAGTGATTTTGGAAATGAAAAATCAGACTAAGACCTCTTTTTGGACATGTGTGTATTCGAAATGGAAATTCATCTTGGGGCTAAGTCTGTACTTCGTTTTTAGCTTTTCTAATTCCTTTACCTTCGCCCAATCCAAAATCCCTGTGGGTGCTTGGCGCACACAGGCAAGTTACCTAGACCCTGCAAGACTCACTGGCAGTGATCAAACGGTTTTTCACATTGGAAAAGAAAGTCTATTCTACTTTAGTACCACATCCAAAGAAACTTTCCAAGTCTCTAAATTAGATGGGCTCTATGCGCAGCAATTCACCAATGCCAATTTTGATGAAATTGAAAAAAAACTGATCATCACCTATGCGGACGGTAGTATAGACTTACTGGGAGAGAACAACATCCGCAACATCGCCACCTTGAGAAATAACACACAGATCAGTGAAAAAGGAATCAATCGTGTCAAAAAACTAAGCGTCAACACATTTCTAGCAGCAGACTTTGGTGTAGCCATTATCAATAGTAGAAACAATCAGTTTGTAGATGCATTCATCAATATCGGACCGAACGCCTCCACACTTGCTGTATTCGATATCACCGAAGACTCAGAGAACTATTACTTGGCTACAGCTATGGGAGTTTTGATCGGCAACAAGTCTTCGAACCTGCGAGATTTTCGAAACTGGAACCTTTTAGACCTAGGTAGTCAGAATAGGTACCAACAGATCGAATATTATGAAAACACCCTTTTTGCATTGAGCAAGGAAGGGGAAGTTTTCGTTTTTGAGAATGGAAATGCAATCGCACTTCTGGGAATAAGCAATGCAAAAAACTTGAAGAGATTTCCACAAGGCCTATTTTTCCAATCAAGTCAAACGGTATATCAGGTGCAAGCCAATGGTTCATATAGCACTTATTTGACTTGGGAGGAATCTTTTGATGACTTCCACATTACTTCTCAACATACATATTTGAGTATTACTGGAAAGGGATTATTAGATAGCGCTGATGGAAGCACTTTTTCACCTAATGGGCCACAGACGAAGGTACAAGCATTTGCTTTTGACAGAAGTGGAAGCTATGCTCTTCCATTTTTCAGACAAAGTAATGGGCAAATAAATGCTTCTTCTGGAAATCAAAGCAGCAAACTATTTTCAGGAAATTGGTCCGAAATAGACCAAGTTGAGAATATCTTAGCCATTCAATCCATCGGATCAAAAACATTCTTCGCGAGCAGAAATCAGGGATTATGGATTTCAGAAGACAACGAATTAAGTCAAATAATCCTAAATGGTGTTAATCCAAACACGCCAATTAGAACCATCCAAGCTGATGCTATGGGGCAACTTTGGGTTGGTTTAGAAGACAATCAAGGTCGCTTGATCAAGATCCGTGATGATTCTCAATCTAGCATTCAAGTAACCGGGCTTTCCTTTCCACAAAAAATAGAGGTTGACAACCGAGGTAACCTTTGGATCTTGCAATCCAACAACCTTGGCAATACCTCCATTAGGGTGTTCAATGAAGATTCACAACTCAACAGATCACTCAGCACAAGCCCTAATCAAGGAGGCTTACCCAACTCAAGCGTCAGAGATATCAAGCTAGATGGAGAAAATAGACTTTGGATAGGCTTGAGTAATGGAATCGTTTTTTTACCAAATGTAGCTTCGATTCAGAATTCCACTGCCATCAATGTGGTTCAGCCACTTTTTCAAAATCAACCCTTGCTAGCTGGAGAGATGGTGACTGCTATCGCTATTTCTCCTGATCAGAATCTTTGGCTAGGCACAAATTCCAATGGCTTGTTTCAGTTTACCTCAGAGGGTTTAGCATTGATCACTCACTTCACAAATGCCAATAGCCCCCTATTCACCAATCAGATCAGTAACCTTCAATTCAACAACTTTACTGGAGAGTTATTGATCACCACTCCTGCTGGAGGGCAAAGCTACAGGTCAGGAAGTATAGCACCCAGTGAACAATTGGGCGACATCAAAATATTCCCAAATCCTATTAGACCTGATTTCAATGGGCTAATGACCATAGAAGGATTAACAGATTTCACCGAAATCAAAATCAGCAATACTGCAGGCAGAGTGGTCTTTTCGAATCAAGTACGAGGCGGTAGTTTTACATGGAATGTGAGAGATCTATCAGGAAAAAGACCTATCCCAGGTGTATATTTGGTCTTTGTAATAGATGAAATAGGTAGAGAAAGAATTGCTGGTAAATTTGTGATCCTCTGATGCTGAAAAAGTCACAAGGTATAGTCCTGTCATACATCCGATATCAGGAAACATCAATCATCGTTCGGATATTCACGAGGGAGTTGGGGCTCAAGTCCTATATAGTCAATGGAGTCAGGTCTGCCAAAGGAAAGCCAAAGATGGCCCTCTACCAACCATTAACTATCCTTGACTTGGTGGTCTATGACAAAGAATCCTTGAGCCTCAATAGAATATCGGAAGCAAAACTCCAACATCCCTTTCAGAAGATTCCTTTTGATTTTATCAGGTCAGGCATAGCTATGTTTGTAGCTGAAGCCATCAGTAAATCCATCCATGAAGGATATCAGAACGAACAGCTTTATGACTTTTTGGAGCAAGCTTTGAAGCATTTAGATGGAGATTCGGTCAAGTTAGCTTTGTTCCCCATCATTTTTCTTTTAGAAATGTCTAATTACCTTGGCTTTGCGCCGAGTGATGCCAAATCATTCTTTGAAGAAATCCTTCAGGAAATGAAAGTACCAGAATTGATCCAACAAGAAATACAAGCATTAGATCTCCTGATTGTAGCATCCTTTGGCTGTCAAGAGACCATACCAAGTAAGACTAGAAAGGCGCTCTTAGACCATCTATTGATATTCTATTCCCAACATTTAGAGGATCATGGAGCTTGGAAATCAGTGAAAGTCCTCAGACAATTGCTATTATAATAAAGTCAATTGGTTAAAAACTTGCGAATTAAAATTGGAAGGTGTAATATTGTGCTGTCACAGTATTTCAAAATCCTCTCCCCGTGGATTTTATACTATCCTGAATATATTTTTAATTCAGTTCAGTAATACTCAATACATTTAATCAATTACACATCTTAGTAAAATTATCCATTTCATAAGCTTTTTATGTATAACATAGAAGAATTAAGAATCAGGCTTCTTTCTGAATTGAAAGAAATCGCAGAGGAGTTGGGAGTGAAGAATTTCAAAACTCTGAAAAAAGACGATCTAATCTATGCGATCTTAGATCAACAAGCCATCACCCCAGAAAAAGCCCTCCCGAAAAAGAAACCTTCTGTCGCAGAAGCAGAACAAGAGCAGCCAGAAAAAAAATCACCCTCCCCTGCTGCTGAAACTCCAAAAATTGAAGACACCAAGCCTAAGTTCAGAAGGCAGAATGTCACTGAAATAGCAAAAGAGGAACAGGAAAAGCAAAAAGAGGAACCTAAATCTGAGGCCAAAGAGAAACCTAGGCGAGAACCAATCGCTAGGGAAGAAAAGCCAATAAGAGAAGTTCCTGCAAAAGAGTCGAAACCTCAAGAAAAGCCAGCTGAAGAATCCAATAGACCATCAAAATCTTCTATTCCAAGCCCAGCTGCTGAGGATGAAAAACCAAAATTTATCCGTCCTAGAAGAAAGGTAATAGACGAAATCGAAACAGAAAAACCAAAAGCTGCTTCAACTCCTGAGCAGGAAATCGAACTTCCTAGGAGGAAAAACATCAAAGATATTGATGAAGTCCACATCCCTACCGCTGAAGTCGTACCATCCAAAAGAAAAACTTATGTAAGTCCAAAGGAATTTGAAGGCATCATCGAAAATGAAGGTGTGCTTGAGATCATGACAGAAGGCTATGGCTTTTTGAGATCTTTGGATTACAACTACCTGGCTTCTCCAGATGATATTTATGTTTCCCCTTCACAAATCAAACTTTTTGGTCTCAAAACAGGTGACCACATCAAAGGCACCATCAGGCCTCCAAAAGAAGGTGAGAAATACTTTGCATTATTGAAAGTAATCACCGTAAACGGCAAAACTTCAGAGGAAATTCGTGATAGAATTCCATTTGAGTATCTCACACCACTTTTCCCTGAAGAAAGATTAAACTTGACCACAAGATCTGACAACTACTCTACCAGAATTTTGGACTTATTTGCTCCAATCGGTAAAGGCCAAAGAGGGATGATCGTGGCACAGCCTAAGACGGGTAAAACAGTACTCTTACAGCAAATCGCAAATGCCATTTCCGAAAACCATCCAGAGGTTCACTTGATGATCCTTTTGATCGACGAGAGACCTGAGGAGGTGACAGACATGGCTAGATCTGTGAAGGCGGAGGTGATTTCATCTACTTTTGATGAGCAAGCTGAGCGTCATGTGAAAGTGGCTTCCATTGTCTTGGAAAAAGCGAAAAGAATGGTCGAATGTGGTCATGATGTCGTGATCCTCCTAGATTCTATCACCCGATTGGCTAGAGCATATAATACAGTAGTACCTTCCTCTGGTAAAATCCTTTCTGGTGGTGTGGATGCAAATGCCCTACACAAGCCAAAAAGATTCTTCGGTGCTGCAAGAAATGTAGAGAATGGTGGTTCATTGACCATCATCGCTACAGCTTTGGTAGAAACAGGCTCCAAAATGGACGAAGTAATCTTTGAGGAATTCAAAGGAACTGGTAACATGGAACTAGCTCTTGACAGAAAGCTTTCCAATAGAAGAATATATCCTGCGATCGATGTGCCTAGCTCTGGTACAAGAAGAGAGGATCTATTGATGGACAAAGAGGAAATGCAACGTGTGTGGATCTTACGTAAGCTAATGTCAGACATGAATTCTCAAGAAGCCATGGAATTCTTGCTACAAAGAATGCGCGGAACCAGAGATAATGTTGAATTTTTGATCAGCATGAATGGCTAAGCCAACCAATCTATAAAACTGAATTCAAAGCCCCTATCATTAGCTTGGTAGGGGTTAATTTTTTCTTATAAAAAGTCAATTTAATTTTCTACATATTTAGTTATTTGAATTCAGCTAATAAAATGGATTTTGAATACTGTATTTCGCTTTGTAAACTAATCTATTGTTTTATATTATACCGCGTAGGATATTTGTTTTCAGAAAGTTACGGACAGGTCTTTAACCTTACTAAAAAGGAAAAAGAGTTAGTCCCGTAAGCCCAAACCCAGGGTAAAATGAAGACTTACAACGTTTATATCTTTTCAAATAATTGCACTAAGGGATTTTATTCTTTAGCTAAACTCATTTTAGCAATATTTTTCCTAATATCTCTTGCTACAATTCAAAAATTAACCGCCGAAGGTTCAGGAGATTGGGGTACAGCCTCCAATCGTCAAAGTATGCTGTGGGTGCCAGCATCTGGCTCAGAAGTTTCAAGCTATAGAGTTAGAGGTTGCATGTTAACCCCTTCAACAGTCGCAGACTATAACCCAGGTCATAGACTTTATGTTTATGTAAAAAATGGAGAAACTGTGTTTTATGGCTTTCATAGGAATAGCTCTACTTCTGGAACAACTACTGTTTCTTGGTTTTATGACTCCTCTGACACCAGCTTTTTCCCAATGGCAACAGGGTCAAACAGAGTACAAATTAATTCAAATACATACAACTTTAGTGGCGCAGAAGCAACGGGGAAACCAGCTACAGCAAGTAGCGCGCATATAGGTCCAAGCCAAGTAACAGGTAGCGGATATACTGCATTCTCTTTTGTTAATAACACAGGAAGTGACCGAGCATTTTGGGTAGAACTTTCTACTTTTGGATTCAATATTGATTTTTGGGATATCACCGTAGCTTCAGGTACATCGGGATCTTACACAGAGCATAAGGGAAGAGTATATTCAAGGTTTTGGAGTATTGCCAATTCTAGAAGTAGTTCTACATCTACGGCACTTACCATTCTCAACAAAGGCCAAGCAGATGCTTATTCCTTTCATGAAGATTTTGGGTTCTTTGTTCCCATTGACAATACCTACACTACAGCTTCAGACGATTACTTTGTCAAACACATTCGGTTTCCTGGATCCTCTGGAGGCTGGACAAACTTCTTTGCCAACCAAGATGGACCTAGAAATACATTAAGCTACGAAGAAAACAGAAAATCCATCACCACAACTTCCACGAATAACTATCAGTATCCCCTTTTCATCAATGACCCTGACCCTAGTATCTGGAAGACCACAACGCCCCCTTCAGCTACCCTAGATATCGTGTACAGTGAAAAAGCACCTCCTGCCACTGGCGGTGAAGCTAATGTCAACATCAATATCAGTCTCCCAGCCATTGTAGATATCCTTATCGATATCAATGGAAATGGGGAATATGATGCAGATTCGGATGTGATACTTTCAGAAATTTATGAAAGCCCAGGTAATTACACCATTTACTGGAATGGAGAAGATGCCCATGGTGTAGAGTTACCTAGTGGCGGAGAGGTCAATTTTGTTGCTTCCGTGGCTTTTTTTCCGGTACATTTTCCCATTTACGACTTGGAGCAATGTTTGGGAATTCATGTGGACAATGTTCGCCCAGGTGACCCGGGGAAGGATTTTATCTTTTGGGATGATTCCTTGATTCCCCGAACTGGACTGACGCCTGCTGATAGCCCTCAGTCCATAGAAGTGAATGTCACAGGCTTGGAAAGTCCAGAACATATTTGGTGGGCTACTGGAGATAATGGCTTTAGTAACAATAAAACTATTAATACTTGGACTGCCTCTTTTTATAGAGTGGTGCAGCGCACAAGTGGGTTTACCTTCTTATCAATCTCTGGAAATGTTTTTGAAGACTTGAATGCTTTGCAAGACAATACAGTCAATGGTGCTGGAGTAAATATTGCTAACCTATATGCTGTCTTGATCAATGATTTAAATAATGTGGTCAGTTTTGCAACAGTTCAATCAGACGGTACATACGTGATCAATGATGTTCCTAATGGAACGTTCAGTATTATTATTACGACTGAGTTACCTACACTCAATGAGATTGCTCCTTCCATTATTCTCCCACTTTACTATGAAAGTACCGGGGAATTTCTAGGGTCAGGAGAAGGACATGATGGCACTCCAAATAGCATTTTACCCAATATATTGGTAGACAATGCTTCTTTGTCGAATGCCAATTTCGGAATTCGTCCTATTGAATATGACTTGATCGCAGGAAAGTCAGTATCAGCACTCAAACCTGAGGTTGGGGATCAGATTACTTTTACAATCACTGTGGAAAACAGTGGTTATAGCATTGCTACTGAAGTATTCTTAGAAGAAAATATGCCTGTAGGATATTCATATATTAGTCATACAGCCTCTCAAGGAACTTATGACCCACTTGCTAGTCCTGCAATCTGGGATATAGGAACACTTGGAAGTTGGGAAATGGCAACACTTACTATTGTTGTGGAAGTTTTGGATGCCGTTGATTATTTCAATTTTGTGGAAACATTTAGCAACAACGGCATCCCTGAAACCAGAGATGATAACAACTATGCCAGTGCTACAACTGAACCAATTTCTGAACTCCCAGTAGAATGGCTGAGATTTCAAGGAAAGCTCATTCATGAAACTATTCAACTCTCTTGGGCTACAGCCAAAGAGAGGTATAGTGATCATTTTATGATACAACGATCGCGTGATGTGAAAAATTGGGAGAATCTTGGGACAGTTTTAGCGCAAGGTTTTACAGAACAAATCACAGACTATGCTTGGACTGATGAAAACCCTTTGATTGGGTCTAATTTCTACCGGCTGATCCAATTTGACATGGATGGTAGCAATAGCTATTCCAAAGTTATCAGAGCTGACTTCAACCCTAATTGGGAAATCAAAGTGTACCCAAATCCTTTTGTAGAGCATTTATACATGCGGGGAAAAGACTTGGGTAAATTCAATTGGTCGTTAAGAGATTATACTGGTAGAATACTCCACGAAGGATCAATTAACCAATCAAGGAACGAAATAAAAATTGAGACTGCAAAGCTACAGTCTGGACTTTACTTTATCAAACTTGAAAACAACTCACAATCATACATTTACAAGTTGAAGAAAAACTAAAATCAATATACTTTTTAATGCATATAAAGTACATTTTTTAGTAAATAAAAAGCATAAAAAATTTCTCTTTTCAAATACTTGATATATCTTCGTGAGCCTTAGTAATTATTGAAAAACAATCACCCTAGTTTCAATAGTTATTCCATCACTGTATGATCAAAATTTTCAGGAAATTAAGCCTTGGTTTATCCCTAACCGTGGTTATGTTATGTGTTTTATTTGTGAACAATAGCTTTGGACAAACATGTCCTACCTGTACTCCAAATAGAAGTGAAACCCTACCAAATACAGGAACTTTAGCAAGTCCGACTAATGTAACATTTAATAATGCATCAGGAAATATCTTTAAATTTAGTGGTACAGGATTCTATTCATGGACTACAAATAACACTATATCCTTAAGAGGAATAATATTAGAACCTGGAGTTTATATGACTCTTGGGAGTAGGAATCAAGGAAATACAGAAGCCTTTAGCATTATCGGTGTAAGTGCAACAGATAGGGGCTGTATTATTGTCAAAAGTGGAGCAACATTAGATTTAGCGTGGATCTCAACATTAAAATATGTTGATGTATGTGTCGAAGATGGAGGTAAAATTATTTTTGACTCTGATGACGACAGAGATAACAATGCTCGAAATACTTATACCTTTGATGGTGTCACAATCAATCTTCAAGGACCTGATGCTAAGTTAGAATTTGGAGATGCAAATATCAATATTGTGAGTGGTTTAGATATTGTAGGCTGGACAGGTGACTTGGTATGCCCTTCAGGTAATTCACCAAACCCTTCTTCAACTGGGCAATCAGGCAATATTTCGTGGAATTCAGATACAGTAAATATCTGTGCAATTCTAAATTTTGGAGTCCTTCCAGTTGAATACCTCTCCTTCATAGTCAACCACATAGCAAATACCCGCAGCAACGAGATCAAATGGGTAACTGCATCTGAGAAAAATAACTCCCATTTTGTATTAGAAAGGTCTGTCAATGACATCAAATCATGGGTCGCTATTGGAGAAGTTGCTGGTGCCATCAATTCCGAAACACCTCAGGCATACAGCTATACAGATGAGCAACTCCCATTGGCGGGAGGAATGATCTATTACAGACTCAAACAAGTAGATCTTGAAGGTAAATATATTTACGGAGAAGTGATCGCAACAAGAGTAACTGGAATCAATTCATCAGCCACCTGGAGAGTCTATCCAAACCCCAGTACGGGGATTGATATCCATTTGGAACTAACCAATCAAGAGAAATATAAAGGGGAATCTATTGCTTTGAGACTGCTATCAGCTAATCCGCAGGTCAGTCAGCAACAAGTGACTGTAGATGATATTTCTAATCTTACAGAGGCACTGAGAGGAATTTCACAATCACTGAATAAAGGAGTAGCCATTCTAGAAATAATCTGGGGCGATCAAGTGGAACATATCAAACTGATAAAAAAATAAAATCATCAAGCTTATCGCTTGATGATTTTAAATGTCTCGACTCTATCTCCCCAAGAGATCTCTACCAAAAACAGTCCAGTGGGGATATTTTTAGTAATCGGACTAAGATCAATATTGTAAGGATCAGGACATATAGGTATGGAATGCAGGTAAGAGGTCTGACTTGTAATTAACCTCACGTAAATCTCCTCTCCTTGATATGCTGATGGATTTTGTAAAGAAACCTTTAAATTATCATCTAACAAAGGATTAGGAAAAAGCCTCCAAGAACTTGTACCTTCAACAATTGTATTAACATTAGCCATTACAACTTTACTAAAATCGAAAGATCCATCCAAATCAACCTGCTTTACCCTATAATAAACTCTAGTAGAGTTATTTGGTATTTGATTATCAATAAATCTATAATTTTTAACTTCAAAACTATATCCAGCGGCTGGAATGGAATCAATGATTTCAAACCTGTCGGCTTGATTTACGGATCTCTCGATTTCAAAGTGACTTGACTGCCATTCTTTCAGAGTAGACCAAATTAAGGAAGTGTTTTTTTGATCTGGAGAAGTTGAAATTGAGAAATCATGCCAAACAACTGGTAATTCAATAGGGACATTTACTAAAACTGTTCCAGCAGACCCGCTACATTTTGAATTTGAATAATCATTACATACATATGTAGACTCTAGAGCCGCTCCACCTTCATTTGGTCTCCAAAAAAATTGAGGATTTATTATAGAAAGATTAGTCCCACATTCCCATGTAAAAGTATCATATACTATCAGTTTGGTTTCAGTAGAGGTACTATTAAATGTCCCAACATATTGATTTATAAACACCTCTGTATTTCCTATTTTCAGCAAGCCTTGGAATCTAGAATTATATCTCGTAGCAGCAGCATTGAATTTATATGTCATTTCTAGTTTCACTTGAAAAGTTTCACCGTCTTGACACTGTGATACAGAATTTGATATTGGCAAACCCGTTGTGGCATCTACGAGTGTAAATCCTATTATTGTAATATCATTAGATGTGCAACTAAACGAACAATTCCTTAAATCAACGTCCTGACCACGAGAAAGCATTGCTGATGAAAACATCACCAATAAAACCAATATATATTTTATCACCTTCTTCATAGCTCTCTGAGATTTAGTGAAATGGAATCACATAAGAAAGAGAAGCATTCCTAAGTATTTATTGATTCAAAGATAGTGAAAAGAATTATATTTTGTTTATCAAATATATACTTTATTTTTATTCTGTTTTATGCTTATAAAAATGTCTGACAAATATCCAAAAATGCATTTGGTGACAAAGTTTGAACTAAATTTTGATACGAATGTAATTAGTCATAATATTAAAGTCCTTTTCCATTGAGCTTTTGGGTGTTAGGGGAGGTTTCGATTATTATTTATTGCTAGAAATCCAAAAGGTCAGTTCGAATCGTATTTGCTTATTCAAAAAAGCTAAACAGTTTATTTACAAAGAAATGTAAATATTTGCTTGTTTTATGAAATGCAAAATACTACCTTTGAAATGCAAATTAATAGTAACAACGCTTTTGCTATGAAAAAACTTTTACTAATCACCACTTTTACCATCAGCACTATACTTAGTGGTGTGAATTTATTTGGGCAATCGACTCCCAGAGATTGCGAAGAATGTAAACCAACAGGTAATAATAGACAGAATTTTGTGATTCTTGAAGCTTTTTTAAGTAATATCAATGGAGATAGACTCGATGTAAATAATTGTATCTCTGGAGAAACAATTTTCATTACTATTAATTATACATCAAGACAAGCTTTAGATAATCTAAAAATATTATCAAGTCTTCTTGTTCTTACCAATGTAGGAAATGAGGAACTTCTTGAATTTGATTTTGATTATTATGTAGCATTGGCACCTTCTGCTAACGGTTCTAATCCTGGCAAAATCACTATTCCGATCACTTTTCCTAATAATTTTACATTTGATTGCAAAGCTCAAAGACTTGAACTTCTCAATTCAAGAGGCTTTTGGTCAGCTAATAGTCGTCCAATTACAGATATTTGTGACTACCCTCCAGGACTATGCAATTTTTCAAATCAGCCAGTCATAGATGTTGGAGTAGATGGTTTTGTTTATGATTTTGATTTTGTTATTGAATGTTTAAATAGTTCGTCTGAAACTGTTGATGTTACTTTCTTTATTTCAGCATTAGCTGGAGGGACTAGACCACTTACAATTAATTGGAATATCCAAATAGACGGTACAAATTATACAGAATACCCAAATGGTGAGTTTTCTTTTACTGTCAGAGGACTAGATGGTGGAGAAACAATAAACCCTAATTTAGTAATAAATGGAAGGCCTTCTGACACAGGATTAAGTGACGAAGATATTACTGTACCATATATTTTTATTGCAACACCGAACTCTAAGGACAATGATACAAGTCAAGAGGTTCAACCTAATGGTTTTGCTACTGTTGAAATAGATAATCCAGAAAATTATACTTTTATTTGGAGAGATGATTTTGGTAATTTCTTTGATCCTGAGGACCCTACTTATCTTGATAAACTAGATGATGGGATATATAGGCTTACGATCATTGATAATGAAACGGGTTTATGTAGAGAGTATCAATTTCCCATAAATTCAAGAATTCTCCCAGTAGAACTTCTAAATCCAAATGCCAGATTCGAATCTTCTAACAAAACCTCCTTCCTCTCTTGGGCTACCGCCAAAGAAAACGCCAACTCCCATTTCGAAATCGAACGCTCTGACATAGGCATCAATGATTTCAGAAAAATTGGTGAGGTAGATGGAATGGGCTGGAAGGACACCGTCACAGAATACCAATTCATAGATGAAAAACTCCCACTCAGTGGTGGCAACTTATTCTACAGAATCAAGCAAGTAGACTTCGATGGAAAATACACTTACAGCAAGGTGCTTTCAGTAAGAGCTGAGGGCGTACAAGCAACTACTGGTGCCTGGAGGGCTTTCCCTAATCCCACACTTGGAGATCAGTTGAGGATTTCTCTTTTGGACAGAACCCAATACGGTGAAGAGCCAATTACTTTCAGGATCGTTCACCCTACTTTGGTCACTCAAGCGATCACGGTGAATTCTGAAAATGAAATGAATGATCAATTGGCAACTATAATTCCAAGAGCACCAAAAGGCGTCCTTGTAGTCGAAATCCAATGGGGACAAAAAGTAGAACATATCAAAGTACTCAAAAAATAAATACTCGTTCATAAATAAACAAAAAGGCTGCCTCGATATCGAGACAGCCTTTTTTTACATTTTAAATAAAGACCTGTCAGGTTTTAAATCCTGTTAGGTCTTTATTTATAAAATAATCGCTTAATTCAACTCCTTAGCCATCATTTCATCGACCTTGGCTTTTACTTTAGCACTTTGAGTATAAGCCATGTATAATTGCTGAAATTCTTGCTGAGATAATTTACTATCTTCTATCACTTGTTGGATCTCCGTTTGCATATCCTGCTGCATCCCCATTACTTTTTGACCCGCTTCATTGAACATTGCCATCTCTTCTGCACTTTCCGCTACATCTGTCAAATTACCTCCCTGCTGTGCTTGAGCCAATTCTTGAAAACGCTCTACAGTCAATCCCGAAGCTTCAATGGCTGCTAGCATGCCTTCTTGGGACTTCTCTTGGATGGGCATCAGCTCTAGATTAACTTTTACAAATTCCTTTAATTCAGAATCCTTGAAGTCTTCTTTGATTTCCATTTGAGTAGGCATTTGCTGCGCTAAAGCTGCAAATCCTAATAGGGCAAAAACAATAGAAAGGGTGAGAATTTTAGAAAATTGGTTTGTTAAATACTTCATCTTGGTAAGTTTTTGTTTATCGATAATGATAAAATTACAAAATCCTTACCGAATTCACATTTTTAGGAAGTTTTTTAAAGTTTATTAACAGTATTTTCTTTTATAAATTCAATTTATATTCAAATATAACAAATCACTTGGACTTTTCTTTCAAAGCCCATTTCATCAATGGCCCACTACTCATGCTTGTCACAATAGCCATGATGACCAAAGCAACAAACAATTTTTCATCAATCAGGCCATTCTCCAAAGCAATCAATCCTAGTATGATTTCCATTGCCCCTCTTGCATTCATCCCAAATCCAACAGCCAATGACTCCTTGACATTGAAACCTCCCTTATACGCCCCGAAACCACTCCCGACAATCTTACCAGCAAAGGAGATCGCCAACACCGCCAAGGTCAACATCAGTTCAAAATTGGTGAAGAAATTAATCTTCAAACCTATCGATACAAAGAATAAAGGCGCAAATATATTATTGATAAACTGATGGACAATTTCCTTAGCACGCTCTGACATGTGCTCTGAATCTCCTAATGCCACACCCAACAAAAACGCTCCAAAAATAGAATGAATACCCAGCCACTCTGTAAAAGCAGCAGCTAAGAAACAAAATGCCATAGACAGAGACAGCACTCCTCCAGGCCAAGCCAATTTCTTATTGACCCAAGGAAGCACCCTATTGATGATGATCTTGCCAAGCGTCAACATAAAGAATGTAAAGAGCAGGGTAACGCCTATCGTTTGCATCAAAGAAAGAGAACTCCCCTTTCCCATAAAGGATAAAATCACAGAGAAGATCAACCAACCGATGATATCATTGACCATGGCAGAAGCTACAATCAGCATCCCCATCTTGGTCTTGAAGAGATTCATATCCATTAAGATTCTGACGACTACTGGTAAGGCTGTAATAGACATGGCTGTCCCCATAAACAAGGAGAATAGCAACCTGTCCCCATCTGCTAAACCAAAGAAGCTAGAAAAGTAATAAGGAAATATAAAACCCAGCACAAATGGCACTACCAAGCCCAGCAAACTGATACTCAAGGCTGACTTTCCTTGAGACCAAACCAAATGCAACTCTACTTCCAAGCCAGCAATAAACAACAACAATACAACAGCAATCTGCACAAAGCCATCTAAGGCCAAGTTTGCACTTGGATTACTCGCAAATAGAAAATCAAATGCTCCTGGAAAAAACGTTCCCAGTATTGTAGGACCTAAAATAATTCCAGCTAGCAACTCCCCCACGACTGCGGGTTGATTGAATTTTTGGGCAATCTCAGCAAATACTCTTGCCAGCAATAGCATAGCTGCTAGCTGCAGAAATAGATTGACTACATCTTGATGTGATAAACTTTCCATATGTAGTCTCTATTTTTTTTTGATGATCAATAGGTTGCAGGGTAGGTCACTGAGGATATCCTCCAGGTCATGTGGAAAAATCCGATCAAAAAACCCTAGATTTCCCTCATCTCCTACGATCAACAGATCTGCACCAAAATCTGTAGCAAATCTAGCTAGCTCCACTGCCCATTTGCCACAGGTGATCTTGACATTCACACGCAAATCCCCTTTATCAATATTTTTTAGGATATTCTCTACATATGCTACTTCCTCTCCCACCAACTTTCTTCTGGTATTTGCCACTTCAGACTCTCCTCCCTCACCCGCAGTTGCCATTTGAAGACCATACATTTTGATTTCATTGACGACATAGACCTGCTTGGCTTGATCTTGCTGACACCACTCTATACCCTTTTGGATGACATAAGGCGTTTGTTCTTGTTGCGTACCGTTGATCACGACTTTTTCAAAAGGAGTAGGCTCCATCAGAGGGTCTACTAATGTCAAAACTGAGCATTTAGATTTACGAATGATTTTCCTCGCGATAGATCCTATATAATATTTAAAAAAGCCTTCTGTCTTCAAAGCACCAGCAACTAATAGGTCAACACCTTCTTGGTTACAGGTTTGAATAATCTTTTTGGCTGGATTTCCTGATTCCCAAACCACCTTTACTTTTTTAATGTCAACCTGATGCTTGTCCAGCATAAAATTCAGATTTTGCTCTAAGGTCGCGGTTTTCTCCCCCACATGGATCAATATCAATTCCGCTCCAAATAAATCCTTCAATCGCTTTGATTCACAGATCAATGCCTCCATTCGTGGAGAAAATGCCAATGCTAGTGCTATTTTCTTAAACATAACTTGCGCTTATAGATTGGGGAAAATACTAAAAAATCTCTCACTCTCCTAAAGTCCCAATTATCCAAGCAAATAATTAAACGAACCTCTATTCCATTTTTTTAGTTTTAATAATTGATTTCAATTTAATATCTTTAACTCATGCAGGCTTACGAATTTATCAACAATCTAATCCCCCCATTAAAAATGACAGACAATGCACAGAAGGCATTGGCTTGGATGGAGGAAATTAGACAGGATGTATTGCCTGTGGTAGACGAAGGGATTTTCAAAGGCTTAGTAACTGATGACTTGATTTATACTCTCAACAACCCAGAGCTAAAGATCGCTGATATCAGTCCTGAATCAGTGACTTGTTTTGTGTACCAAGACAAGCATATTTATGATGTCCTTCGGGTTGCAGCGGAACATCAGTCCAACATGGTTGCGGTATTGGACAGAGAGCAGCATTATCAAGGTGTCATCACCATGGAAGATGCCATTTCTGCTTTTGCTGAGAGTCTATCCATCCAATCTCAGGGAGCTGTGGTCGTATTGTCAATGTTTATGACTGACTACAGCATGTATGAAATCGCCAGAGTGATAGAATCTGAAAATGCCAAAATCCTATCCAGTTTCATATCTGTAGACCCACTTGACGATAGCAAGATCAAAGTCACCCTTAAATTAGATAAAACTGAGCTAAGACATATCAAAGCGACACTAGAAAGATTTGGCTACAGAATTTTAGATCATTATCAAGAAGAACAAGAACAAAGCAACGAGCAAGATAGAATCGGTAATCTACTGAGATTTTTGGACCTTTAAACCAGCACCTACATGAATATTGCTATCCATGGGATAGGCTTCCCAAAGGAATTTGTACCCCATGTCAAAGAGCTTATTGCAAGCCTACAAGAGCATGATGTAAAGATATTTTTTACAGAAGCTTTCTCAAAATCGCTAAAAAAACATCAAGTCAAAATCGATTCCTACGAACCACTCCTTCCTAAATCAATTGTTTCAGAGATGGATTTTATCCTTTCTGTCGGTGGGGATGGCACATTATTGGACACTGTCTGTCTAGTAGGAAGTCACGAGGTACCCATAGTAGGAATCAACTCTGGAAGATTAGGCTTCTTAGCTACGGTAGCAAAAGAGGCAATCCAAAAAGCTGTGAAAAGCTTGATAAACCGCGAGTATGCCATCGAAAAAAGAACCCTAGTTTCCGTACATACCGAAAAACAACTTTTCAATGGAGTCAATTTTGGTCTCAATGAATTTACCATACATAAGAGAGACACATCTTCCATGATCACCATACACACTTACATCGATGGACAATACCTCAACTCCTATTGGGCAGATGGCTTGATTGTAGCCACGCCTACTGGCTCCACAGGATACTCCCTGAGCTGCGGTGGTCCATTGATCAGCCCAGGAGCAAGAAACTTCGTGCTAACGCCCGTGAGCCCACACAACTTGAACGTAAGACCGATGATCATCTCAGATGAGTGTGAAATCAGCTTCAAAGTAGAAGGTAGAGGAGAAAAATTCTTAGTTTCTTTGGACTCAAGATCGACAACCATAGACGCTAGCGACGAACTCAAAGTAAAAAAAGCTATATTTTCAGCTTGCTTGGTTAAATTCCCAGGCTATCACTTTTTCGATACACTCAGGCAAAAGCTAAACTGGGGCTTTGATATGAGGAATTAGGGATCTTATGAAAATAGAAGAATTATAATCTAATCCACGCAATAATTTAAATGTGCTTATGGATAAATCTGATTATACGCTTCTTTGCCAGTAACTTCAATCCATTGGCTCTATAGGTTGCTAATGGTCAATATCCATAAATATCCAATATCAATTAATATCGGAAATTAGGTAAATCGGAATTTTGTAATGTTACTGGCAAAGTTCCGTATATCCATATTGATAAAATCAGCTATTGGTTGATACTTGATCCTAATAGATGACTTGTTCCGATTTTTCGGAATTGATTCAATCGATTCAATCATTCAGATGACAATGGGATATTTAGAAAATTTATAAGAGTGACTTCACTTTTCGGTAGGTGGTCCACAGGATTCTCAAAAGCAAATAATTATTTAACCCTAAATTTCTCAATTGCCTCTGCCAAAAGAATCAAATCAGCCTCTTCATGCCAAGCTGATAAAACAATCCTATGAATAGGCTGATCGGAAGGTCTAGGGTATGGAAAGGATGAAACTATAAATTGATGGGCGAACAAATAACTCACCAAATCAGCCTCTTTAAAACTAAAAACAGGAAAATCCTTTGCTGATGTAAAAAGAGACATGTCACGAGTCAAATCCTTGAATAATTTAACATGGGATCGAAGCTTATAGAATTGTGCTGAATACAAAGCTAGAGCCCTTCGAAATACCGATAAATAAGCTGGAGGTGGAGGAGAAGCACCTCTGAAAATCACTTGTGATGACAATTCCTGCATGGACTCCTGATTGCCCAATACAATTCCAGCTGGCAAACCCAAACCCTTACCAAGAGAGCCTGACACAAATAGCCGAACAGGCAAATCTTTCCAAAGAGCGTAAGTCCCAAAAATTCCGTCTCCAACCAACCCAAAAGCATGGCTATCATCAATCAAAAGCGTATATTGATTCCCTTTTGGTAATTGACTCATCCAAGAAAAATCATGGATTTCTGGTTTCAATGCATCCACAGCATTCGCAAGGATTAAAATGCTTTTGTTCTGATACTGATTAGCATATTCTTGAATAGCGTTTATCCAGTCTTTTGCTTTGCCATAAATTTTTCCTGTCAGGCCATTCGGCAAAACAGCTGGATGGGTATCAGGTGCAATAAAGACAGCGTCAGCATCCTTTTCCAAATAAGAAATCACTGCATAACCTGCCAAAAAACCACTGCTAAATACCAATGCTCGCTCTGCCCCTGCTTTATGAGCAAAGTAGCTTTCAAACGCATCATAAATACCCAATCTGACATTGTTGACCCTACTCAGTCCATGATTCAAACCAAGATGATCCATTTCTTCCTTAAGCAGACTTCGAAACTCATCTACAGCCTGCATCCCTAAATAGGATGTACCACTAAAATAAAGGTATTTTGTACCTTCATTTCGAATAACACGGCCAATGGGTTGATTGAGGTATAATGGATCCATATCGGGATGAAGTTAAAAAATAATAGGCATAAAAAAACCCTCAATTGCTTGAGGGTTTTTTTGAAAGAGTTTTATCAAGATTAATTGAAGATATACCTTACACCAAATTGCATTCTCCAAACTTGAGAAAGATTCAAGTTTTGTCTATATGTTTCAGTAGGCAATTCGTTTCTATCAAGATTCATTCTGTATTGAGGCTCACCATTTGCATTTCTACCAGCATACTGAAGCAATGTAGCAGCATTAGTAAGTTTACCAACGCCCCACTCAGAGTTGATCATGTTACCAGCATTCAAAATATCCAAACTTACCTGAAGAATATTTGATTTACCATTAACATCTAATTTGAAATCTTGAAGTACTCTGAAATCAAATCTATGTAACCAAGGTTGTTTAACACCATTTCTTTCAGCATACATACCTCTTCTTGAGCTTAAATATTTATCTTGATCAATGAAAGCAAAGAAGGCATCAGACTGCTGTTGAGCAGTAAACCTGACTTGTCCTTGAGAAACAATATCTAAGAAATTTATTTCTGATGGGTCTGCTGGAACATAAATCAATCTTGCATCATTATCACCAGCCATGTTACCACCTGTGACATAGTTGAATCTTCCTTGCTCTCCACCTTCATAGAATAAAGAAAGATGCGTCTTAAAAATCCCACCATATTCAAATGACTTGGAGATAGTCGAAATAATTCTGTTAGGCTGATCAAATCTTGTCCAGCTCATTTCAGGAGCATTTCTATTAAACTGAACATTAGATGTCCACAAAGAACCAGCTGTAGAACCACCTGTCAATCCAGGGTCTTTAGCAACAGATCTCGTGTAAGCTGCCATGAAATACATACCATTCTCCCAAGTTTTTTGTATCTGACCCATCAAAGAAGCATAATAACCTTGATTTGTATTGGTCAAATAAATTGCTTGAGTAAACGGTGCATTGATTCTTTGGTTTGTCCAGTAAGGCCTTTGGTCAGGACCATTGAAAAACCCAGTTGGTTGAGGTAAATTCACATTTACAGGCAAAACATTATTAATATCTTTAGTATAAATACCTTCCAATGTTGCAACCCAGCCATTTCCCAACACTTTATCAGCAGCAATGTTAGTTCTCCAGACTTGAGGAAATCTAAAATTTGGATCGGTTCCTGCCACGTCTCCTGATGGTGCACTTGGAGTTGGGTTTTCAGGCTTATAAACATTAACATCAGGATTAAAAGGTCTAGGGTTTGAGTCAAAACCATTTCCTTGTATAACTTCAAAACCTCTTAATATTCCATTGTTATTTACTTGATTAGAAATCCAAACAAAAGGTATTCTACCTGTAAAGACACCTGTTCCACCACGTACTTGTAAAGTTCTGTCACCATTAACATCCCAGTTAAATCCTATTCTTGGAGACCACAAAGGTCTAGCTGAAGGAAGCTTTGATACATCAATAGATACAGGAGAAAAATCTCTTGGATCTCTGAATGTAAAATTCTCAATTGCAGGGTTAGCAGCCAATTGTATTGGATAAAATTGGATATCTCCTCTGATACCAAATGTCAATTTTAATTGTCTAGTAGCTTGCCATTCATCTTGTATATATAAACCAAACTGACCAAAAGCTGTTTCGTCAACTGCAGGCCTTGTAGGATCGTCGCCAAAAGCAAACCCTTGAATAAAACCAATAGGCTGAACAGTAGGGTCTCTATCAATTACAGCAGACACAAAATCGTTATAACTACCATATCTATAAACTCCATTAAAGAATCTATTAAAGGCATTCTCGAATTGCATGTACTCTAAATTCAAACCCGCAGTGTACGTATGGTTTCCTTTAAAGAAAGTGAAATTATTAGTAATATTTAATGTTCTGTTTTTAACCTGATTTGCGATTGAAAAAAGCTCATTACCCATAGTCATATAATATTGACTACCTTCTATTACCTCAATCATTGGAAATGTTTGCCCTCCAGGAATCCCTCTTTCACTTACAAAATTCGTATAACCGATATTCAAACTATTTGTTGCATTATTACTAATTCTAGTTGATATTTCTGCAACAATTGATTGAGTCTTATCATCCGTTGTATAATTAGAATTTCTAAAACCCATAGCTTGAAGAGAATTCCTGTTTCCAAATCCTCCAGGTAAAGCGTTGGAAGTGCTTGAACCATTCAAGAAAGAATCGTCTGAGGATGTATATTGATTGAATCTAAGTGCAATTTTCGTTTTTTCACTTAGATTATAATCTAATCTAAAGTTTAATCTAAGTATTTCTTGTCCAAAACCGTAATTCTCATACTCCCCTGGATCATAGCCATAATTATCAATCAAACTTTGTCTAACAAAATCCAATTCCGTCGCAGGGACTCTTGTAATTCTATCACCAGTTAATCCTGGACGAGCAGCTAAATTCTGTTGTCCTGGTCTTGTAGAAACGTCACTTTCAACATTTGCAAAGAAGAATAATTTATTCTTAATGATTGGACCTCCCACTCTAAAACCAAAAATTCTAGAATCAAATTCTTGACCACTCAATTCATTATCTCCAATTCTACTACCTTGATAATCTTGGTTTCTAGTTAAAAAATACGCAGATCCTTTGAACTCGTTAGTACCCGACCTAGTAATTGCATTTACATTAGCTCCAGTAAAACCTCCTTGTCTAACATCATAAGGAGCAAGGTTTACTTGAACTTCTTCAATAGCATCCAATGATAAAGGGTTACCACCAGCAAATTGATCACTCCCTAATCCAAAGTTATTATTGTAAATGTTACCATCAATTGTGTAGTTATTAAACCTATTGTCTCTACCAGCAAAAGAAGTACCGTTAGATTGAGGGGTCATTCTAGTAAAGTCATTAATACCTCTACTGATTGTTGGTAAGCTATTTATTCTCTCTGCTGTTAGGTTGATTCCAGCACCTGTTCTATCGGCGTTCATGATGCCATCCTTACTAGCACTAACTTCTATGGCTTCCAATTCAACACCATCAGCCAAAACAGCATTTAATGAATAATTTTGCCCAAGACCAAGGGTAATACCTTCATAACTTCTTGTATCAAATCCAACGAAAGATACAGAAACAGTGTATGGCCCACCAACTCTCAAGTTAGGAAGCACAAATCTGCCCTCTAAATTAGAAACTGCCCCATATCTTGTACCAGATGGGGTGTGAATCGCAACGACATTCGCTCCAGGTAATGTCTCACCTGTGTTATCCGTCACTATACCCGAGATAGTGGCGGTTGTAACACCTTGCGAAAACACAAGACCCGTACTGAATACGAGCATTGCTATCGCAAATAAACTCTTAAGTAATGATTGCCTCATAATTTTTGTTTTTTGTGGAAAATTTTAGAATTACAGTTTTAGGATTTACTTAGTTTTTCCAAGTACAAATGTATACCACTTAGACAAGTTTTCTTTTTTGTAATTGTTAAGTTTTAACATTTATTCACAATAATACTTAACAATTTCTTAACATTGAAAAAAGAAGGAAATTTTCTTTTTGCCTGAAATTTTACATTTCAAACGGTTTAAACCCACGAATTACCCACTTATACTGAAATTAACTTCTTTGATCTATTTCAGTGTTAAGTTTTCTTTAACTCAATGTTAACACAAAATTGGACTCAAAAAACCCAAAAATATTTGGCTATATTTCCACTTTAAACCTCAATTAAAACGAGCCAATTCATGCGAAATAAAAATATCCTTTGGTTGTATATATTTCTTCTCGTTGCCGTGATTGATCTCTTTTTTACAGCAGAAGGGAATTCAGAATTTAGAATATACAGCAAACCATTGATTATCTTGTCATTAGGATTTTACTTTTGGCAAATCAGTAAAAATGTCGCAGGCACCCTGATCCGGAAAGCCATGTTAGGTGCATTGATATTTTCTTGGTTGGGTGATGTACTCTTACTTTTTCCATATCTTTTTCTCTACGGCTTGGGAGCATTCTTGATGGCGCATGTATGTTTTATCATCAGTTTCAAGATAAGCCAAGAAAAACCTTTTGAAATTGGTCAGGTCAATTTCATCAAACTATTTCTATACAACCTTCCTATTTATATCCCCGCTGGGATAGCCTACTTCCTGATCAATCCAGGATTGGGAGAATTCAAAATCCCAGTAGTGATCTATATCTTAATTATCGTCACCATGGTCACGACAGCCAGAGAGCGATTTGGGAAAACAAATGCCTCCAGCTTCTGGCAAGTTTTTATTGGTGCATTTACCTTCATGATTTCAGATGGTATACTAGCAATCAATATGTTTTACAAGCCCTTCCCTGAGGCTCCCGTGCTCGTGATGGGCACTTATATACTCGCTCAACTATTGATTATAATGGGTATCAGGGCGCATTACCTAAAAGGTTGAAATTAGGTCAAAAGACTTTAAATCTGGAAAACTAAGCTCAGGTGACTATTATGAAGTGGTAGGATTTAATCAAGATACCATCTTGATATTCACCGAAGAAGTTGAAGGAAAAGAATATGTACTCCATTATGTGAAAATCGAATAAGCGTATACACAGAAGCCTGCCAGATTTCAAAAATCTAGAAGGCTTCTGTCAATTTCTTGCAAACTAATGCTACTCCTTCTTCAAAGCCAAAGCAATTGACAATTCCTTCAATTGCTCCTCAGCAATGGTACTCGGAGAATCGATCATCACATCTCTACCTGAATTATTTTTCGGGAAAGCGATGTAATCTCTGATCGAATCTGAGCCACCAAAAATCGCACAGAATCTATCAAAACCAAAGGCGATACCTCCATGTGGCGGCGCACCGTATTCAAAGGCTTCCATCAAGAAGCCAAACTGCTTCTGTGCTTCTTCATCAGAAAAACCGAGATGCTTGAACATCAACTGCTGAGTAGGTCGATCATGAATCCTAATAGAACCGCCACCGATCTCTACGCCATTAATCACCAGATCATAGGCATTGGCCCTTACAGCTCCTGGATCGGTTTCAAGCAAAGGAATATCTTCTTTCTTCGGTGAAGTAAATGGATGGTGCATCGCATGGTAGCGCTGTGTTTCTTCGTCCCATTCCAAAAGCGGGAAATCAACAACCCAAAGCGGCTTGAATACATTTCTATCTCTCAATCCCAATTCTTCTCCCATCTTCAGACGAAGCTCAGACATTTGCTTGCGAGTAGTTTTAGCATCTCCAGAAAGCACTAAAATCAAATCTCCAGCTTTTGCATTGGCTTTTTCTGCCCATGCTTTCAAATCTTCTTGTGTGTAAAACTTATCTACAGAAGACTTGAACGTTCCGTCTTCATTACACTTCACATATACTAGGCCTTTTGCACCAATCTGAGGTCTTTTCACCCAATCCGTCAAGGCATCTATTTGCTTTCTAGTATACTCACCCGCCCCTGTAGCACATATCCCAACGATCAATTCTGCCTGATCAAATATGGTAAAACCTTTACCTTGTGCGAGTTCATTAAGTTCTACAAACTTCATATCAAACCTCAAGTCAGGCTTGTCATTACCATAATACTTCATGGCATCGGCAAATGTCATTCGCTCCACACCACCCAATTCAATTCCTTTTACATGGGTGAAAAGGTGACGAACCAAGCCTTCGAAAGTATTTAAGATATCTTCTTGATCTACAAAAGACATCTCACAATCTATCTGTGTAAACTCAGGCTGCCTGTCGGCTCTCAAGTCTTCATCTCTGAAACACTTCACAATCTGAAAATAACGATCAAAACCACTGACCATTAATAGCTGCTTGAAGGTCTGTGGAGATTGTGGAAGAGCATAGAACTCACCCGGATTTACCCTCGAAGGCACTACAAAATCTCTAGCTCCTTCAGGGGTAGACTTGATCAATACTGGCGTTTCTACTTCTATGAAGCTCTGAGCATCCATGTATTTCCTAGTCTCCTGCATCATGCGATGTCTCAATTGTAGTTTTTCGCGGACTACATTTCTTCTGAGATCCAAGTACCTATATTTCATTCTCAATTCATCGCCACCGTCCGTCTCATCTTCTATGATAAATGGCGGAACTTTAGCAGCATTCAATACCTCCAAAGCACTAGCTTTGATTTCAATGTCTCCTGTAGGTAGCTTATCATTCTTAGAAGTACGTTCTATGACTACTCCTGTCGCTTGCACCACAAATTCACGACCCAAGCTCGCTGCTTTTTCTAGAAGAGCTTTGTCTGTAGATCCTTCTTCAAAAATCAACTGCGTCACACCATATCGGTCTCTCAGGTCTAGCCAGATCAAACCTCCCTTATTTCGGACACGTTGTACCCAGCCAGCTAGGGTTACTTCTTTATTGACATCTGCGAGGCGCAATTCCCCACAAGTATGAGTTCTAAGCATGTTTTTGGAATCTTTTTTTAAAGCGACAAAGATAAGTAAAATATACAGCAAGCTAAATCAAACGTTGATTTTCGATAGCTCCACTCGGTTAAAATCATACAATTCTAAACCCAATGGCAAGAAATACGCTACTCAATATTGCTGTTGCAATGATATGAATAATTTAAAAAAAATAAGGCTCTAAAATTAGAAATTCACTAACAAACAGCCGTTTCCAATAAATTTTCAATAAAAATCGACACATCAGAAAATGAATTACAATCAGCTCCGTTTCATCATTAGATTAATGTAAGTTTTGATAGCATTATTGCTTTGTGCATTTCCTGCTCAAAACAGCCATCAAAAGATTTGGAAATTGACTGAAATTTAAATTCCTTTGGAGATCAAGAACCCGACAAATACAAAATAAACATGCGAAAAAAATGGATTGGTGCCGCGCTATTGACGCTGGCTCTGGGAGGAGGATTTTATTTTACATGGGATCGAATAGACTTCAGGCATCAAAAAGAAGAAGTCATCGTAGAAAACTTTGAAGAAGAAATGCAGGAAGACCTCCTGCTTTATGGTATCAATATCAATGAACTGGACGTAATAGAAGGAATCGTTGGAAAAAACCAAACCCTTTCCACGCTACTAGCTCCTTTCAATGTTCCCTATCAGATCATAGACGAAATTGCTAGGAAGTCCAAAGATATTTTTGACGTAAGAAAAATAGCCTTCAACAAAAAATTCACTGTTTTAACTGGAAGAGATTCCTCACAAGCTCAATTTTTCATTTATGAGCCAAATCCATCTGAATATGTAGTATTCAAGCTCGATGAAGTAGAAATCTACAAGGAAGAAAAACCAGTAGAACTTAGAAAAGTTGAACTGGGAGGTGAAATAGACCATAGCTTATCTGTCAATATGAATCAGCTTGGAATCACCAATGACCTCGTTGATCAATTTGCGGATCTTTACGGCTGGTATGTAGATTTCCAAAAATTGCAGAAAGGTGACAAGTTCAAAGTGGTCTATCACGAAAAAGTCGTAGAAGGAAATGTAGTAGGCATCACAGATATAGAAGCTGCATATTTTGAACACAAGGGAGAAAGCTATCATGCAATTCCTTTTGAGCAAAATGGAGAAACGAGCTTCTTCGATCAAGAAGGCAATAGCTTCAAAAAAGCTTTCCTAAGAGACCCACTCAAATACACCAGAATCAGCTCTAGATACAATCTCAACAGATACCACCCTGTACAAAAGCGCTACAAACCACACTTAGGCACAGACTATGCCGCACCGACGGGAACCGAAATCAGAACTGTAGGTGACGGAACAGTAGTCGAGGCAAGATATACCAGTGCCAATGGCAATTATGTTAAAATCAAACACAACGGCACTTATACTACGCAATACTTGCACATGTCCAAAATCGCTTCGGGAATGAAGCCAGGCGCAAGAGTCAAGCAAGGACAAGTCATCGGCTATGTAGGTGCTACTGGACTTGCTACTGGACCACACCTTTGTTTTAGATTTTGGAAAAATGGGAAGCAAGTAGATTGGCTTCAGGAAAAAATCCCACCTTCCGACCCAATTCTCCCAGCCAATAGAATGGCCTTCGATCAAGTAAAATTCGATAAACTTCAACTGCTAGCCAATATCCCAATCAGCTACCCGGCTGATAAACTAGTCGCTGAAAATTAAGATCATAAAAAAAAGCCACCCGAAACAGGTGGCTCTTTATTTTTCTACAGGTTAGGGATCTTAAGCTTATGGGTGATTATTCACCTGTATAAGACTTCTATTTCTTCAAACTTCCGCGTCATGTATTTCTTACAGAGCACTTTGGGTTCTATATTTCTTTGTACATCGTACTTGATACATCATGCTTGGTACTAGGTACTTTATACATCTTATTTAGTTTTTAATCTCTCAATTACTTTCTCAACTTCAATTCTGTTCTTCTGTTTTCTTGGTGTTGTGCTTCTGTGCAGTCTCCGCAGTCGTGAATCGGTCTTGTCTTGCCAAACCACTCTGAG
>NZ_FTOP01000006.1 GCF_900156785.1 Belliella pelovolcani
GAACCACTAATTTCTCGAATTACACTAATGGGAATTTTAAGGATTTGTGAAGTGGTAGAGGTTTGAAGGTTACTTTTTAGGTTTGAAATGTTTTTAAATTTGTAGCGCTGAAGCGCTGGGATTGGCACGAAGGGATTGCGCAGAGGTACTTTGGTAATTTCCACTGAGGCTCGGAGGAGCACGGTGGGAAAGTTTGAAAACTGTAATTAGGAAAGTCCAAGCCCGCCTGCATCGGACAGGTCTGAAGACTTGAACCAGTTGGTCAAGAGGTTTGAACCAGAGGGGTCAAACCTATGGCATCAAAATAAAGTCCGAATTCCAATTGGTAAACGTAACTATTTTAAATATTTCTATCAACTTTAATAAATTACATGTGGTTAAGTAAAAAAATGTTTGATGACAAATCCATTTATTTATAAATTGTCAAAATGTTAAACATTGTAGGCTATCATGGAACTAGTGCTGATTCCGCTGCAAGCATTATTAAAGAGGGATTTAAAAACTCTGAAGGTGAAAATGAATGGATTGGCAAAGGTACTTACTTCTTTATTAGAGGAATTAGTTCCACTCCTAGCAATCAAGCTCTCGAATGGGCAATCGCCGAAGCTTGGGACAATACAAGCAAAATAAATACATATAAAAGGTTTGCAGTAATTAAATCTGAAATTGAGGTAGAAGAAGAACATTTATTGGATTTAACGACTGAAGATGGGGTGAATATTTTAAATTATATAATCTAGGCTCATAAAAATAAAATTCAAAATATGGGTCGCTTTTTTGATTATAAAGACGGATATATAATTGATTTTGCAAGAGGAGAAGGATTATTAAATATTGACGTTGTTAAAGGAAATTATTATATTAAATTTGCGGAACAAAGAAAAAGAGGAATAAATCTTAGAACAGCTAATTGTACCATTTGTTCTGTTTATGAACCAAATAAGAACATTACAAGTTCTACGATAGTAAAAGAGGGAGACATATAGCCATGAAATTAACTGAAGAATTAAAGCGAAAAATTGACAGCTACTTTGAAATAGTCACTTCAGAGGATCTTTATAAGGTTTCATCTATCAAATATGGTTTCCAAGAAGATTTATCTTTAGATGTTAAAGATAAATTATTCACTCATATCAATGTAAATTTGTATCATAAAAATACTGAATATTCTTTAGACACCAATTCACCCACCGATCCATTGCCTCAGGCAGCGTAAACATGAAAATTCAACTATTAGATTGGAGAATTGAACACCTCAATTATGACATAATTCTTGAAGAAGGAAGAAAAGATAATGTTTTTGATTTAAGTACTTGGCACTCATTTCCAGAAGACAGTGAAAGTATATTTTTGGTAGGTTTCAAGATCAAAGTCAATGATTTGAATTTTGATTTAAATGTTGAATGTACATTTCGTTTTGAGGTAGATAATAAGATAACAGATGAGTTCAAACTGTCGCATTTCCCAAAAGTTAATGCTCCTGCGATTGCTTTTCCATTTTTAAGAGCTTTTATATCTAATTTCACATTACAAGCTGGTATGAATCCTGTAATATTACCGTCAATAAATTTTACAGAAATTAACAATTCAGCTAAATAGAAATCGTTATTTCCTCTGGTAATCGTCTTGGATGCGGACGATGTCGGATTCGTCGGATGGGTTGGTGGGGTCGGTGTGGACCCAGATTTCTGCGACTATGCCCCAGGTATCTTTACCTATCAACCTGTGACGCTCTCCTTGTGCCAGCTTGATCAGGTCCCCTATTTCCATATCGGTAGCTGGATTTTCTTGGTTTGTGAATGATCTTGAGATGGCGGCTTTGCCAGCTACGAGTTTCCAGAGTTCTGATCTACGGTGGTGGTACTGCCAGGAGAGTTTTTGATTTGGTGCAACCAATAGGATCTTGGGACTGTAAGAGAGTGAGCTGTCTAAGTCTAAATCAAGCTCTGAAAAGAATTGCTTGCTGAAAGCCTCTATTTGGTCTGGGTCAATGACTAAAAAACCACCCCAGGGTCTATGAAAGTCTTCTGAGCAAATATTAAAGCCTAAATCTATTATATTTGACTTGATTTCATCAAAAAACTTGAACTTTTCTTTTGCTTCTGGAAAAAATGAAAATATCATTATTTCTTATTAAAGAGGTAAATTAAACTGACTTGGGAGTGGATGGAGAATAGGTTTTCTCCTCTGGGGTATTCAGGGGTACTGTCAGGGGCTAGTTGCCATTGGTAATTCATGCCATTGATCAATTGGAGTTTGGAGCTGAGGAGTAGGTTATTCCATTGCTTATCGAATAGGAAGCCAACACTGAGGTCTATCCAAGGTTTATGTTCTTGCTGCTGACCGAAAGCACGATAAAAGAAGTCTTGATGATTCTCTAGGCGTTCAAGGAGAATCCCCATTTTGTTGAATTTTTCAACCAAGGAGATTTCTAGGGTTTGGACGTTGGAGCCTGTTCCAATGCCTACTCCGAGGGCTTGGCCGTAATGAGCAAAACCTCTTGCTCTGGAATGAGTATGCCAAGATTGGCCTCCACGTAAATTAGGGTATCTTAAATATCTATTCACAGACTCCTGTTGATGGGTAATTTCACCTCTTACTTGGATTAACTTTTTATCCATATATGTCTGAAATAGCTTAGTGAAACCAAAAAGATATGCTCGAGCATGTTCAGGGTTTAAAACAGCTTCTCTCCAATTAAAAGCATGGTCTCTCCTACCGTATTCAAAGTAAACTTCAGCATTGGCTTTTGGGGCCACAAACCTTGCAATTACGGTAGCTTGTTGATCTTTGCCTTCTGCATCTTTGTCAAACCCAACTTCAACTTTCTGAAAAGCATCAAAAATTGGGAAATAATCTCTAAATAGTTCTCCTCTGAATTCATTGTATTGTTGAAAGGTCCTTGTAAAACCTACAAATAAACCAGGGATCCATTTTGGATTAAAAGAAACTGTAATTCCATTCAAGTATCTCCAATCACCAGAGAATGACCTTCCAAATCTGTTATTTAATTCATCAAACTGTGTTGGTTGAAGCCCTGAGTTTTCTAATCTTCCTACAATGATCTGCCCTTCAAAATTCCCTATAAATGTTTTAGCTGGCTTTATCGTATTGAGCGTTAAATGAGGGAATCCTTGTGCATTATTAGAAAAAGTTAGCGAATTAAAATGTCCTGGACCCCACCAAATATTTTCAGTACTTACTCCTGCTTCAAAGGCTCCTACTTCTAAACTAATTTTTGATTGCCCCCAACTTATATTTTCATAACCTTCTTTCCCAAAGCGTTCTGGATAATCTCCATAATTTAAAAAATAGAACATATCCCTTACTTCCTCGGTCGTTCTATTCTCACCAAATCCTTGAAAGCTATTGTTTTGAGCGAGAACAATCTCAGGCTGAATTTGAATTTTGAGAAAGGATAATTTTGCGTAAAATCCTGTAGAAGTGTAAGATTGAAGCCCTGCACTTGGAATCATTGGTCCATCCCCCCAGCCATACTGTCGATTGGAGTTCCATTGTACTGTTTGTGTTACAGGCAATGCAGCAAACTTGATTTGCTTGTAAGATTTTGCCTGCGAATTATCTGCAATCGAGTAGCTAAATTCTTCTAGGCGATCGGTTTGAAAGGGTCTATAATTGAAAGAAGCATTGGTAGAATCGAAGCCATTGGTTAGTTGATCTCTTCTCAGGAACTCTTGTAACTGCCTGTTATTGGAAATAAAGTTTTGGCTTACTAGATCAAAAGTAAGGCCACCAAATAATAGGAAAAATAAAATTATACTCTTATTCATTTCACCTCCCAATCAAACCAATACTTATAATCATACTTGAAATTATCATTTTTAGCTTCCTCTAAAGAAAGGTCAGAAAATATAAGTATTTTGGAATTTGGTTCCAATGCTTTTATACCGTTTGCATGCCCTTTAGGTATATGTAATATTTCTCTGTCGGATGCATGCATATTCTCAAAAGACGCTTTTAGATCAGTGCTTGGACTTTCAAAACTATCTAATTTCACCATGCTATTGTGAAAGCTCCTTGAATCACATAAAACCAATTGTTCTCAATTTTATGCCCTAGCCATGCCCTAATTACAGTAGTATCTGAGTGCTCTATTTGATACATTCTATTAACTTTTTCTAATGAAAAATCATTGAAGGCTACAAGCTTACCCCTCTCATCAATAAATGTTCTTCCTACTGAAATTAAATTAACCATAAACAATCAATTCTTTTCAATTCAGAAAATAAAATCATATATAATCCTCTATTAAATAACAATGAAGTTCTTTGAGGTTTATCGATTTATCTTTAATTCTATTATCTGTATCAACAACATAACCTATTCCATCATGTTCGCCATTTTTAATTGCAACAAAAGCAATATACTTTTTAAAATTATTAACAATAATATCCCCTTTAATACTAAAATCATCATCAATATCTGACGAGAAAATTAATTCAACAAATAAACTTTTTCCCCGATTATCTATTTCAAAAATCCTTTCATCACCATTATTATTTGTATATTTACTTAAAACTATTTCTGCTTCTTTTGCATCTTCTGAAGAATTAAATTCAATTAAAAAATCTCTTGACATTCTTGGAAAAACCTTGGTATATTTTGTAACTCCAATCTTTTTTAAAAATTCAGCATGCTCTTTAATTCTCCAATAGAATGTTAGATTTTCGTGCGGTTTTTGATGAAGACCTGTTGCAACAATAAGTCTTGCATCAAGCTTCAGTATTTTACCTATTATACTATCGTATAATTCTAGGATTTCGAACAAAGGATCCTGATCTTTTGGACAATACCACTCTGGATTGTTAAATTCTCCATTATAAGCAGAAGAGTTGAACATGTAATGGTGTTGAAAATGGGCGCCAGTGTTGAGAAAAAGGTTTGCAAAGTCAGGAGTACTTTTTTTCCATTCCTTTATAAATGTATCAGATAGTAATTTATCAAGTATAATTGCTCTTACTCCTATTTGTGTTTTTAATTTTGCAATCTTATTTATGTAAAAAGTATAGTCATTTGGAGAGGTATATTTCCCAAGGCCTTTAATTAATGCTAATATTGATTTTTTTGTTAATTTTCCATGTGCATTATCATTGACGGCTTGACTCACAGCATCACTTAAACCTACAAATATTTTGTTCCCAATAGGTTTCGTTTTAGTCCAAGGATCTGGTGCAAAAAAAACAGGTCTAACAAGCCTATTATCCACATTAAAAGGACTGACTGCACCAACTGTATATCCTTTTTTTTCTATTGCTTCAAAGATTTGAGTTAAGTCTTTTCTATCAACTATATCTCCTAACCTAAAGACATTGTGTTCTTCAAAACTTTTACCTGTAGTAATTGTAACCCACTGTATCCAAGGCTCCAGTAAATGATATTCATTTTCAGAATAAGTCTCGACAATTCTATTTTCTGAAAATAACTTATTAAAATTATTCAGCTTCCCTTCTTTGATATAAGACTGAATATATTCAAAATTTAACTCATTTAAGCCTAATAAAATAGTTTTTTTCATGTGTTTATAAAATTTTCTTCTTAATTAATAAAGAGTCCTTGGGTCAATTTTACGTATTAAACTATGAAAAGGACGCTCTATAAAACTTGGGAGTAGAGCTCTAAAAACAGGAAAAAAAACTCCTATATATGCATAGCTACTAACATTTTTCAATTTGTTTAGTCCTTTTACACCAATTATTGCCTGAGAAAAAGCAACTTTAATATTATTCTTTTTATAATAATCATTTGTAAACCTGTAATATAATAGAAACTCTGGAATATTTGAAAAAATCAATCCGTGAGAGGCAGCTCTTAACCACATTTCATAATCTTGTCTTCGCTTTAGATCATTTCTGTAAGAGCCGATAGATAAAATAGATTGTTTTTTATAAGCTACAGACGGATGTATAATTGGACAAGTCCAAATTATTTTAATAATATTATCGTGTTCTACAGGATAGGTTCTGCGATTAAGCATGTTACCATCATTGTCAATATCAATTGCCCAGGAGCCAACAATATCAACACTTGGATTTGACAAAAAGAAATTTATTTGTTTTTCAAATCTCATTGGATGGCATATGTCATCTGAATCCATTCTCACTACAATTTCATTTTCGCAATGCATTAATCCTAAATTCAAAGCATTTCCTAGTCCAATGTTAGTTTTAATTTTAATTCTTTTTATTACAATTTTCTTCTCAAATTCTTTAATAAGTTCATCATGCCTTTTTTTTAATGGCCCATCTTCTACTAAAATAATTTCTGACGGCAGAAGAGTTTGATTAATGATACTTTCAAGAGCTTCTCCAAGCTGAGATACACTATCCTTGATATAACAAGAAATCAATACCGAGAAATTCATTTACTTTGACTATTTAAGTTTATCCAATATAATCTCCTTTTACCTTCATGTACTGAATCAAAAAATATTTTTTCTCCATCAGGACTGAATCGTGGATGTAAATCAGATCTAGTTTCTCCATAATAAGAAAGGCTTTCATAAAAGCCTCCTATTTCTTCTAATTTACTGGAAGAAATATCATAAATAAAAAGATGTTTCATCCTAGACTTATCAGGGTATGTATCAAATAAAACTTTATAATTATTAAAAGTTGGATGACCATCACCGTATTTATCTATTATCCCTTCCCCAAGAATTTCTTTTGAAGCATCTTCAATATTAATTCTGTAAAAGCGATCACCAAATTCCTTATCTCTTAGATAAGAGATAATCGTCTTATTATCAACCCAACAACAATGGCTAACCATTTCGTCATCACAAAGTAATTTTAAATTATTACCATCCACATCCGCTATTAATAGTCTATCAAATCGTTTTTTATTAATGAAATACCTATGTAAAAACATAAACTTTTCCCCATTAGGTGATACCATAATATGATTTACCTTATGTGTAGCCTTATCCATTTGTATTTTATGTCCAACTTCAATTATTTGCTGTAAACTTAAAATCATTTCTTTTTTTAATGAAACAAAGTCAATAAAAAAAACACCATCATTTTTTAATTCAAAAAGATCATCATTACTCAATGGCGGCTTATTTCTATAACCATAATCAGGTCTCAATGACATTAAGCGCTCAAAATTTAAAGTTAGAGCGAATTGATTTTTAAAGCAATCATAAATTGGAGATGGAATCTTCTTTAAGTTTCCAGTTTTAACGTTTGCTATTATAGAAACATATTCTCCTTTGTCAAAGTTATTAAAAATAAATTCTTCATCATTTACCCACTGAGCTTTTGATCCCTGTTGCCAATTATAAGCATAACTTTCATGAGAAAATATTTCTTTCTGTTTAACCAAATCATAAACTTTCAAAAAAACAGGAACTGTAGCAGAAGGCAGTTTTTTTGTTGAAATTTCCGATTCATGATATATAATGTATTTACCATTATTGCAAATTGGTGATTTGTCGTAATATCCAAAAAATGTTTCACGCTCTCCTGAATCAATTGTTTGAATTTGATATTTTGTTTGATAACTATAATTTTTTTTATATATTAAATAATTAATTTTCTGGTACAGTCTTTTCGCACTAGATTTTAGCCCTGGGAACTGGGAAAGAAGATTTGCTATGTACCTTTCCGTAACATTAAAATTTGTATTCATATGAATTTTTCTAAAGACTAATTAAGCAAATTGTTATCTGGAAGTTTTAGCTCTTAAAAAAATCAATAAGTATGGACTAATGGCTGCTATAAAAGCTAGAACTAAAGGCTTTATCTTAAATGAAATCATAAAAGATTTAAAATAATATTTAAAGGGAGAATATCTTAACCCAATAGAAATACCTTGCGCAGAAAGAAATTCAAATTGTTTTGATTTCCTAAGACGAATTTCCGAATCAGAAAGATTATTAAGTACAAGCTCTTTATGTTTTGAATTTAATAATTTAATAGCTGTTTCGTAATTAACGATATTAGCTGATATTCTACTCCTTTTTTGTAAAGACCTATATGAAATACATAAAGCCTTACTCACAACAGAAATTTTAAATCCTCCACTGATCAGCCGTATCCATAAATCATATTCTTCTCTAGCAGGAAAATTAATATCAAAACCTCCTATATTTAGAAATGCTTGTTTTTTAATAACTGCTGAAATAGTAGCTCCCAAGTAGTTTTCAATTAGAATTTGCTTGAGAGGATCTTTCACAATAGATGTATTTGTTATATAGGATAAATCTTTATTCTCATATTTAATGAGAATTTTAGAAAAAATCACATCAGCTCCACTCTTGTCTATTTCTTTAACCTGTTCACTTAATTTATCAGGTAACCATTCATCATCATCGTCTAAAAAACTGATATAATCTCCTTTAGAAAATTCAACTCCTAGATTTCTTGATGAAGATGCTCCGCTTCCACAAGCATTATTAATATAAAATAAATTTGACTGGCTAAATCCTTTTATTAAATTTTCAGTTTCTTGACAATTAACATCATCAACTATTAATATCTCAAAAGCATTATACTTTTGCTCTATAACACTTTGAATCGCCCGTTTCAATAATTTAGGTCGATTATGAGTTGGGATTATAACTGATATTTTATACATTCTTTAAACTTTATTTGCTATATAATCGGATAATCTAGTACCTAATACTTTTTTAACTAGAACTTTAAAAAATGTCAGTGTGATGATATATGAGTAATATAAGTATGATTTCCAATTTCTATTGACAATAGACCAAAAGTGAAACTTAACTTTAAGTCTATTTTGATCTGAAACCCCGCCTGCTAAAAACTTAGCCACTACTAGATCTAATTTTTGAAATTGATAACCTTGGATATACACAGAATAAAAAAATTTGAAATCAGCAACAATTCTTTCTTGAATATCGAATTCCATCTTTTTGTAGAGTGAAGACTTCACAAAAGTAGCTTGATGATTGAACTGTGAACCTTTCCATAGGTTACGTGCTAATCCAGACTCTATAATTTTATTTAAACCACTCTGATATTGAAGCATGTAGTTACCATAAACTACATCTGATTTATTACATAATGTAACAAATTTTTCAATAACAAAATTATCAATAAAGGTATCACCAGCATTCATGAAGTTAATATAATGCCCTTTTGATAGCCTAATACCTTTATTCATTGCATCGTAAATACCATTATCTTTTTCTGATAGCCAAATATCTAATTGATTTTCATACTTTTTAATTATATCTATTGTTCCATCACGTGAGCCTCCATCAATAATTATGAATTCTATATTTGAGTAACTCTGATTCAAAACACTTAAAATTGTCTTTTCAAGGCATTCTTTACCATTGAAAACTACAGTAATAATTGAAATTACCATATTTCTTTATTTGACTTTTTTACATTTCCTTTAAATTCAAAGCCTCCTTCTATTCTAAAATTTCTTTCTAGAGGAAAAAAAAATGAAGATTTATTTTTAATAATATTTTTAAATATAGAACTACTGAATTTAAAGCTCATTACTTTTTATTTCTTGATACAAGCAAGACTCCAGATAAGTATACTATAATTAACGACCTATAATTCCCTTCAATTACAACATCTTGTTGCAAGATTAAAAATGTAATGAAAAATATAAAAAAACTCAAGCTTTTTAGTCTTTTATACTTAAAAGAGGAAATGAAAATAAATAAAATTGCAAAAAACAAACTTATTGATGGTATCCACCCTGCTAATCTAGCATTATCTAAAAATACATTGTGAAACCAATAAGTTTTTTCAATTGATGTATCTACTTCAAACCCACCAAAAGGATAATATAATAGTTGTTCCATTCCGTGTGCATAATGTCGTGAACGCGTACTTTCTAACCCTTTCTCAAATCTTGTAAGTGAAAATTCAACGTACAGAGAGAAAAAATCACTATTATTAAATAGGTATAATAAACAAATTGTAAATATCATAAAAAAGCTAAGTAGCTTCAAAAATTGAAATAGGGTTAAATCATATGATATTAATAATAAAAGAGATAGAAAAATAATTATGAAAAAAGTTCTCCCCCCTAAAAATACACCAGAAACTAAACAAGTTAAAAACAATACTAATACTACTAGCTTTATTTTCTTATTCGACCCTTTAAATAAGAAAAAGAGTAGAACTGTAGAGAATATAGCTAAACTGTTACTTACACTAGGTGAATTAATTTCTATTTTTGTAAAAGGATCAATAAGTAGGCCATAACCATAAATTATAGGATCTGTAAAAAAAGAATATATTGTTATAATTAAAGCTTCGAATCCCATTCCAAAAATAAAACAAATCAGTAATTTAATTTGTCTCTGTCGATTTTGTACCTGAAATATATAGCCAACAACAATAAGAGAGAACATAATAGCTGAAAAATTCAAATATGGGTTATCTAATTTTAACCTATTGAATCCGAAAGAAAAAATTGGAACTATCGTTATCAAAAATAGACTAGATAAAAGAGCAAAGTTTTTACTTATACCTCCATTCAAAAGTTTATTAGCAGTAAAAAAAATCCAGATAGTAAAAATTGGTAAATAAAATGATATTTTATTTAAACCTAGAGCAAAAAAAGCTACATACAGAAAAAAATTAATTTTAAATGATCTAATATCAATCTTAATCATTATTTATTATTCAAAGCTGACGAACTAAATTTAAACAATCATATTGCTATAAAGTAAAAGGTAATTTCACGCTTACTAATTTTCACTCCATTAAATATTCAAATTATTTTTTTCAATAAAATAGTGATTCTGTTAAATTTTATCCGTAAGCTAAGCTACATTCCAGCTATGGACTCTATTAACTTTGATAAATACGTTCAATTTACTCGTTAGCAATACTCCGTATAATCATATATTTTTTTAGTATTTTTTTCGATTTGTTAACTATTTTTAAAAATATAGTTTTCTTTATACTTTTGTAATATAGCTTAATTCTTTTAACAGCTATTTCTGACTCAAAAATTGGTTCATCAAAGTTCAAACTATTTTTTGTATTCAACTCAAAATTATGAACATTCCCTGAATCAACACAATTGGTTCCTGACCCATCAAAACCTACATTTTCAACGTATGAAACAGTAGGATGAAGACATAATCCATTATTCTTAAAAATTGAAGCATACCAAAAAATTGCCCATGTATTTAATTTCCCTTTTAAATTTTTTACTATTTGAGGCCAAAATATTCCTGATCCTTCCAAATCAAAAACATATTTCTGTTTTGCTGAAAATTCTTTTTTCAGCTTTATCGGATCTTTTTCAAAGTATTCCCATTTATCAGCCCAAGTAGCCCAACCCCAACAAATCATACCTCTCCAAAAGTAAACATCATTCAATCCTTCACTACTCATTGGATAATTCCAACCACTTATATGCCAAACTTTATGGTTTTTATTATAATAATCTAAAGCAGAATTCATAAATGTTAAGAAAAAGGGACTTGTTACAATATCATCTTCCAAAACTATAACTTTACCAAACTTTTTAATATTAATAGTAACACCATCAATAATATTTGAAGCTAAACCCAGATTTTTTTCTCTTTCTATAATTTCTATTGATTTAAATCCATCTATCGTTTTTAAGTAATTTCTTACCTCAAGTACCTCGTTATAATTTAATTCATTTTTATTTCCATCAGAATAAATAATTAAGTCACTTCTTTCGGCTAGTTTATTTTTTTGCAGTGCCTCAATAGTCATTCGTGTATGTCTAGGCCTATTATAAACGAATAAAATAATCGGTGCTAAAATCATTTTGCTATTAATTTAATATAATTATAAAATATCAAAGCCCTTATTTGCATATAAAATAATGGCCTAACATCTTTTGAAAATGCATTGAGAAACACACTACTAAAAGACTGACTTATTACTGTTGCTATAGCGGAACCTGTTATTCCAAATTTTGGGATTAACAAATAGTTTAATCCAATATTAAGTAAACCACCCCAAGCAGTTCTGTAAAAGGAGAATTTTTGTAAGTTTTCAATCAAGAACCATTTGCTACTCAAAACTCCAAGAAAAACAAATACACCAGCCCAAATGTGTATCGATAATACTTTGCCAGCTTCTATATAATCACCACCAAACAATAAAAAAATCAATTTATGGGAAAGAAATGTCATTGAGATAGCAATTATCAATGATAAAACTACCATAATATCAAATAATTTTTCAATTCTTCTTTTATAGAGTTTTGAATTATTCTCTTTCAATTTTATTAAAGAAGGAAAAATGGAAGATGCAATTACTGTGGGAAGAAAATACCAAACCTCACTAATTTGAACAGCCACTGAATATAAACCAACTTCCTTTTCACCCAAAATTTTACCAATCATTATCTTATCTATCTGCATATATAGCATAATCGATAAGCCAGCTAAAATAAGAGGCCATCCTTCATTAAGAAGATACTTCATTCTATATATAGAAAAAGACCAATCCCTAACTTTTAATCCCTTTGACCTATATACTCCAAATAATATTATAGCGATAAGAAATGATTCGAATAAAAAAGCCCAAGCAAACATAATTACGGGCAGCCCATAATAGATGAATATAATCTTAATTATTGCTGATATAAAAAAAACACTATTTTCAACCCAAACTTGAAATTTAGATTGTACTTGAGATTCAAACCAAAAAGAAATAATTTCAGAGGCTTTAAAAACCATCGTACCACTAACTATTAACACTAAATAATGCAATATATCATTTTCAGGTTCATATAATTTAATTGATATGAAAGATATAAACATTACGGATATTCCACCAAACACCCTCATGTAAAAGCTAGTACCTAAAATTTCAAATTGATTAGCTTTGTTTTTTACAATTTCTCTAACAACCAATCCTTGCAATCCTAATGAGGCTAGTGCTGAAAATAGGAGAATAAAAGATTTAGCATAATTTAATAAACCAAAATCCTTAGGGCCTAAATATCTTGCAACCCATACTCCTACAAATAATCCCAACCCCATCCTAAATAACTTATCAAAAAATAGCCAAATCACATTCTCGAAAATAATGTTATTCTTAGATAAATTAAGAAAATATTTTTTAACAATATTCTCACCTTTATAATTAATCATGATTAATTTGTGAAATAAGATTATACATATTCAAAATCATATTTTTAATATGTAGCAATTCAAATTAATGAATTCAGCATATCTACCTTGTAAGCTCATATTCTCCGTAGTGTAATTATCTATTAAATTGAACACTGAGTTCAAGCAGTAAACGATTTTCAATATTTGAAATCAGAATCAAAAATGAATAATTTGTACAAATGCAAATAATTAAAAAAAAGCATTGATATAAGGTTTTATTCAAAATAATATAATTAGAATATTAATAATTTTTCAAAAAAAGTCGATTGATTACAGTTTACAATCAAGCAATATTTAACTTAAAATAGTCAAATATTAATAGAGACCTTGGGAATAACATTGCATCTAAAAAAGTGATCTATCGAAGTTACTCAAAACACCACTTATTATTTGGTGGCGATTCATAAATTCATTTTTATTATCTCGCTTCTCTTGATTTAAATATTCAATAATTTGTTTTGAAGCGATAATTAAATCTTCACTGAGTCTTAAATGATTTGATAATTTGCTAAACTCCTTTTCAAAACCAAAATCTGTTTTTACAGTAGCTAAATTTGGATTATACAAATATGATTTAAGTAAAGCACCTTCAATTGGAGCAGACCATAAAGACGGGTTCAAAACTAGTCTAGAACTAATTACCATATTTTTAAGACCACTTTCCCAAGAACATGGAATAAATTTCAAATTTTCATTATAAATGTTAAACCCTAAATAACTTTCCACTTCATTTTTGGAAAAAGGAATTGCAAATGAAAATTGTGGCAAAAGTAATGATAGATCAATAACATAGTTTATTCCTTTTGCAGATAAATTAGCGCCATGAAAAACTATATCGTATTTTACAGGAAAAGACTTTTCTTCATAAACAATATTTGAAAATTCACCTGTATCCATCCCTATTATTGTACACTTTATACCTTCTCCAAAATGATTTTCAAGTACTTTTTTTTGTAACTTATTCTGTGCTAAAAAAATCAAGGAGGGAGAAATTTCCTTTAGCTTTTTGAGGTAACTAATATTTTTATTTCTTTCGTAATTAATTGGAAATGGATTGCAATTTTCATCAATATTCGCAGAAGATCCAATGCATTTAAAGCATTCATTTCCAGTATTTGGATTATTATTATATGATTTAACACAAAAAAATCCATTATCCATAACATAAAAATAAACTTTATTTCGTTTAACTATTCTAAAAAACAAATTGTAACCTAAAGCTTGTGGGTGCAGTAAGATTACTTCTCTCTTAGACAATAGCCAAATTTTTGGAAAGTACAAAACAAAAAATCTAACTCTTTTCAGATACTCGATAATAATATTAAAGTATTGTTTTTTATAATAAAGATTCTTAATTGATCTCTTTTCTGGTTTAAATAGAATATCAATTTGTTCACTTTTTTTAACTATTATATTATTAATTAATCTTCCAACTCCTCCCTTACCTGGTCCAATTCCTGAAACGATTATTTTTCTTTTCATTTAATCTATTTTAGGCACGTATCTCATAATTTCACCATCCCTATAATCTAGTTCTCCTATAAGGAGCTTCCCTGTAGCATTCCATACTTCCCACCAGTATTGAGAAAACTCTAAAATTGACTTTGGTATTCCTGTTCCTAGATTCTCAATGAAAGGAACATGATTATCTCTTTTACATTGCTCAAGCAATCTTTTACAAACATATTCAACTGGAATAAAATCCCTGATTTGTTCACCTTTAGTCATAGGAAAATCTTTACCTTCAATTGCAGCTCGCTTTAATGAAGGCCATAATCTATCATTTGACTCTCCTTCCCCAAAAACATGGAAAATTCTAAAATATGATAGTGATAATTTAAATTGAACAGCCATTTGATAAAAGGCAATTGAGGAAGCTGCTTTAGAAGCAGAATAGCTTAATGTGGGTCTTAAAGGTGCATTAACTGGTATTTCCTTATACAATAAACCCGATTCTCCGTATTCGAAGCAACTACCTGCAATTACAAACTTTTTTAATCCTAAATTAACAGCCTTTTGAAATGCTTTTATTGGGGCAATAACATTCCAGTACATACAATTTTCTAAAGAATCATATGGCGGTTGCATTGAATGAGCTGCAAGGTGAACCACAATATCAATTCCTTTAAAATCATTTTCTTCCAACTCATCAATTGACTTGACAAGCCAATTTGGTTCTTTATCTAGTTCAATTCTTGGCTTTGAATAAAGACTCCTTTTTAAACCAACTACATCAAAACCATTTTTAATTGCAAGATTAATAAAATGGGAGCCAATAAACCCTGTTGCACCAGTAACGAAGATTTTCATGTTACTAAAAATTCAATCCGAAGAACTCTTCCAATTTATCACAAACAAAATCCAATTGTTCATTGGTCAATGCAGGTTGTACTCCAATCCAAAAAGTATCGTTCATCGTTTTGTCAGTATGAGTTAGTTCACCCACAACTCTGTACTCCACATCCTTAAAATAAGGTTGTTTCAGTAAGTTTCCTGCAAATAACAAACGAGAGCCAATCTTGTTATCATCCAAAAAACGGGTTACTTCAACTCGAGTAACACCTGCTGTATCTTTTAAAGTAATTGGGAATCCAAACCAAGAAGGATTACTATTTGGAGTTGCTACCGGCAATTCTAAAAAGTCGGTCAATGATTGTAGTCTATTGAACAAATACTCGTAATTTTCTCTACGTTTTTGTATAAAAAAGTCCAGTTTATCTAGCTGTGCCAAACCACAAGCCGCTTGCATATCTGTAATTTTCAAATTGTATCCTGAATGTGAATACACATATTTGTGATCGTATCCAAAAGGAAGTTCACCGTGTTTTTGTTCAAAACGACAACCACAGGTATTGTCGCAACCTGGAGGGCAATAACAGTCTCTTCCCCAATCTCTGAAAGATTCTGCGATAACTTTTAATTGAGGATCATTCATAAACACTGCCCCTCCTTCACCCATAGTCATGTGGTGTGCTGGATAGAAACTTAGCGTCCCTATATCTCCAAACGTACCACATTTTTGTCCATTATACTCTGCCCCTAAAGCATCACATGTATCTTCGATCAACCATAAATTGTACTTATCACACAATTCCTTGACTTTGGCAACATTGAAAGGATTTCCTAAAGCATGAGCCAACATAATAGCTTTGGTTTTTGGAGTGATGGCAGCTTCAATTAAGTCTGCATTTACATTGTGCGTTTTGATGTCTACATCTACAAAAACCGGTATGGCGCCAAATTGGATAATTGGATTTACTGTAGTTGGAAAACCCGCAGCAACACCAATAACCTCATCGCCTCTTTTTACTGCTCTGTCACCTAATTTTGGAGATGTTATCGTGCTAAATGCTACTAAATTAGCAGAAGAGCCTGAATTTACTGATAAACAATATTTTACACCCAGGAATTTTGCTAAACCTACTTCAAATTTTTGATTAAAATGACCAGTAGTCAACCATCCGTCAAGGGATGCTGAAACCATGTTTTGTAATTCTTGTTCTCCCAATAACTTTCCTGAAGGAGGTATAACGGTTTGTCCTGGGACAAAAGCTTTGGGTGCATACTGTTCTTTAGCATATTCTGCTACTAAAGATGAAATTTCCGCTCTTAAGCTATCTAATTTATTACTCATATTTCAATATCATTGTAAGCTGCAATTTCTTGCAGGCATTGTTCTTGTATATTTTTTCCAGATAACCAGCTATGATGCCAATTGATAATACTGTCTAATGTGTATTCTAAATTCCATCTTGGATGCCAATTTAACTTCATTGCAGCTTTAGAACAATCCAACTTTAAATATCCAGCTTCGTGTGGATTATTTTTTTCATCTAATTCCCATGAAGCACCTTCTCCCCACTTTGCAACCATTTTATCTAAGATCCAACCAACAGATTGGCAATCCTCATCTTTAGGCCCGAAATTCCACGGTTCTGCAAATTCTTTGCCCTTGTTGTATAGTTGTTGTGCCAATACCAAATAGCCAGAAAGTGGCTCAAGTACATGTTGCCAAGGACGTGTAGCCAATGGATTTCTAATAATCACGGGTTCCTGTTTTTCGAATGCTTTTAGAATGTCTGGAATTAACCTGTCCTCAGCCCAATCACCTCCACCAATTACATTTCCAGCTCTTGCAGATGCTAAATTGGCTGTATCGTTAGTATTGAAAAAAGAACTTCTATAGGCAGCTGTGACCAACTCGACGCAGCCTTTGCTACTGCTATAAGGGTCATGTCCGCCCATTGGTTCATTTTCTCTGTATCCCCAAGCCCATTCCTTATTTTCGTAACATTTATCGGTGGTTACAGAAACAATTGCTTTTAGATTTTTACAACTTCTAGCAGATTCTAAAACATTCACTGTTCCCATTACATTTGTCATGTAAGTATTTACTGGTTCATGATAAGAAAGTCTAACAAGTGGTTGGGCTGCCATGTGAATTAAGACGTCAGGATTAAAATCAACCATGCTTTTTTTAATGATCGATATATCTCTAATATCTCCAAATTGACTGTCAAGCAATTCATTGACTTTGGCTACCTCAAACAAAGATGGATTAGTATTCGGTTCAAGCGCAAAACCTTTAACTATAGCACCCATTTGATGAAGCCAAAGGCTTAACCAGCTTCCTTTAAAACCAGTATGTCCTGTAAGGAAAACTCTCCTTCCTTTCCAAAAAGAAGGATTTACTTTTCCTATTTCCAATTTTTCCATGGTGCTTTGTCTTCCTCCCACAATTCTTGTAATTTAATTTTATCTCTTAATGTATCCATTGGCTGCCAAAAACCTTCATGCCTGAATGCCATTAATTCTCCATCTTCAGCTAGAGACATCAATGGTTCTTGCTCCCATATCGAACTATCTCCACTAATCCTTGAAACTACATTTGGAGAAAGAATAAAAAAACCTCCATTAATCATGGCCCCATCCCCTTTTGGTTTTTCCTTAAAACTTCTAATTTGATCTCCATCAATATCAATGGCTCCAAATCTCCCAGGAGGATAAGTTGAAGTCATTGTAGCTAGTTTTCCATGAGTTTTATGAAATTCTATAGATTTTTTGATATTGATATCACCAACGCCATCACCATAAGTAAAGCAAAAAGATTCTTCATTTTTGATATAATCAAAAACTCTTCTTAACCTACCCCCTGTCATCGTATTATCACCTGTATCAACCAATGTAATCTTCCATGGTTCTACTCTTTTATGATGAACTTCCATCGAATTGTTTGTCATATCAAAAGTTACATCTGATTGATGTAAGAAGTAATTAGCGAAATACTCCTTTATAACATAACCTTTATATCCACAACAAATTATAAAATCATTAACTCCATGGCTTGAATATATTTTCATTATATGCCATAAGATTGGCTTACCTCCGATTTCAACCATTGGTTTAGGCTTTATTGAGGTCTCTTCACTTAATCGGGTTCCTAAACCACCTGCTAAAATTACTGCTTTCATAATAAGTTGATTTAAAGAATGCTCAGTTGAGTTATTTTTATATTTTTTAGTTTGATTGAACAAAAGAATCTGAAAAAAAATCCTTTTCATTCAATCCAGAATTCAAAAATTTACTCTTCAATTCTGAGATCATAATATCAGAACCACAAGCATAAACTACTGTACTTTCCAGATTGAAATGGTAATCAAAAATGACATTTTGAACATATAGTTTTCTATCTGTCTCTCTAGATAGAACTGGAACAAATTTAACTCGTGAGTTATTTGGCTTCCAGAAAATTTCTTCACTATACCCCATTCCCCAAAAAATAAATATGTTTTTAATGTGCTTTGTTTTTTCATCAAAATTTTCACTTTCTATGATACTTTTTATTGGGGCAATTCCCGTACCTGTACCGACAAACACCAAAGTATCTTTGTCATGGTTATTTCTTAAGAAAAAAGTCCCTTTTGGGCCTTCAATTCTTAGAAGATCATTAATAGCAAGATCATTAAACCAATATTGACTCATAAATCCACCTTCGTAATTTTTAATTAAAAACTCTAAGTTGTCTGATGAAGATGAACTTGCTATAGAATAACTTCTTTTGATGGAGCCTTTTATTATATCAACATATTGACCTTCAATAAACTCGAAATTTTGAGTTGGTGGCAATCTTAATTTTACTTTAAGAATTAAGTCTGTAAGTTTTTCAAAAGAAGCTACTTTAGAAGGTAACGTTTTTGGTTTTTTAAGTCCGAAAGAACTCAAGTCTTCAGCATCTAAATAAATATCCGACAATGGCTTTCTTACGCAAGTTAAAATATAGTTTTTATTTACATCGTCTTCTGAAAGTGAGATTTCATTTTCACTCGCGATAGAGTCTCCTTTTATAACTTTAAATTTACATGACGAGCACCTACCTGAAAGGCAACTATGATCAAGAAAAACACCATTTTTCATAGCTGCATTTACAATAGTGTCTCCACTTTCACATTCAAAACTTGTGTTATCTTTTAAAAATACTTTAAACATTTACTCTCCTTGATTAAATATTTGATGCCCTGCCTTTACTAAATCCATATCCCTTTGAAACAAATTCAAATCCGATACCATCATGTCCTCAACTAAACCTTTAAGATCATATTCTGGCTGCCATCCCAATTTGATTTTAGATTTTGTAGGATCGCCGAGCAGAAGATCGACTTCGGTTGGGCGGAAGTAGATGGGGTCGATTTTTAGCAAAGTGTCTCCGACGTTAAGGGTTAAGGAGTTAACTGTTAAACCGGTTGCCTTTTCATAAATCACTTGATCAATTGAATCAAGGATTCCAACTTCGTTTACACCTTCTCCTTCGAATTTAATATTGAAACCGACATGAGCGAAGGCCATTTGGATAAAGTCACGAACTTTGGTGGTGACTCCTGTGGCTATTACGAAGTCTTCTGCAACGTCTTGTTGGAGAATAAGCCACATAGCTTTTACATAATCCTTGGCATGTCCCCAGTCACGTTTGGCATCAAGGTTTCCCATGTAAATTACTTTTTGTAGACCTAGTGCTATCTTAGAAACAGCTCTTGTGATTTTTCTGGTTACAAAGGTTTCTCCTCTTCTAGGGGACTCGTGGTTGAAAAGTATACCATTACAAGCAAACATGTTGTAGGCTTCACGATAATTTTTGGTAATCCAGAAACCATAGATCTTAGCTGCACCATAAGGAGAACGTGGATAAAAAGGAGAATTTTCATCATAGAATCCCTTCTCATTTTTATTCTCAGGCATCCCTCCATAAAGTTCAGAAGTTGAAGCTTGATATATTCTCGTTTTCTTTTCTAAGCCTAAGATTCTTACCGCTTCCAAAATCCTCAATGTACCAATTCCATCTACATTAGCTACATATTCAGGAGAGTCGAAAGATACTTTTACATGGGACATTGCTCCTAAATTGTAAATCTCGTCAGGCTGGGTTTCTTGGATGATCCTAATCAAGTTGGTAGAATCTGTTAAGTCACCGTAATGGAGCTTGAAATTGACATTATTTTCGTGCTGATCTACATAAAGGTGATCTACACGTTGGGTATTGAAAGAGGAGGCTCTACGCTTGATCCCGTGAACCATATAGCCTTTTTCGAGTAAAAGTTCGGCTAGATAGGAGCCGTCTTGGCCTGTAATTCCAGTTATTAATGCAACTTTCATATATTTATTTTTTATAATCACCGAGTTACACGGAGAAGGCACTGAGATTATTTTATTTATATTTTCACTGTGGCGCTCTGTGACTCCTCGGTGAAACTCTGTGTAATTAAAGCTATTCGCTATTTCTTATTTCTTTTTATCACCGAGATACACAGAGGAGGCACCGAGATGCACTGAGATTATTTTTCAATTTTCTTAAATTAAAGGATTACTCTTTTGATGCCATCTTTCATCATTTTAACATTGAAATTGAGCAATAGTCCTTTTCTAAATCCACCAAATTTCATGTATGTTAAAATCTGAGCTAAATGGACGTCAGAAAGAAACTCTACTGTTTTTAATTCAATGACTAATTTATTTTCTACTAATAAATCAATTCTATAAGATTGATTTAAAACTATCTCTTTGTAGCGAATTGGAAAAAATAATTCCTTTTTTACTTCCAATCCTGCCTTAATTAATTCGTACTCTAAACATGATTGATATGCTGATTCTAAAAGACCAGGACCTAGCTCTTTATGAATTTCTATAGCTGCTCCAATGACTTTTTTAGTTAGTAAATCTTCTTCAATCATTTTCTACTTTTTCTTTTTTATGACTTTTGACTCCTCGATGAAACTTTGTGTAGTTAAAGCTAAGAGCTATTTTTTACTTTTTTTAATCACCGAGATACACAGAGAAGGCACCGAGATACACTGAGTTTTTTTATTTATATCTCCTCTGTATGACTCTGTGACTACTCATTGAAACTCTGTGTATTTAGGCTATGCGCTATTTTTACATTTTTATCACCGAGATACACAAAGGAGGCACCGAGATGCACTGAGTTTTTTTATTTATATTTTCTCTGTGTGACTCAGTGCCTCCTCAGTGAAACTCTGTGTAATTAAAGCGAAAGCAATTTCACATCTTTACTTCCTTGAAGGAATCTTCATTTTGGAGGAACCATTGGTAGGTGCTTTTTATACCTTCTTCTAATCCAATCTTGGCTTTCCAGCCGGCTTGGGTCATTTTGGAGACGTCCATCAATTTTCTTGGTGTACCGTCGGGTTTGGAGCTGTCCCAGATAATTTCACCTTGGTGACCTACTATTTTTTGTATCAATTCAGCGAGTTCCTTGATGGTGAGGTCTGTTCCTGTTCCCACATTGTAAAGGTTGTCTTGGAATTGATTTTCTAAGGCGAAAACAACTGCATCAGCCATATCATCCACATGTAAGAATTCTCGCATAGGCGTTCCTGAACCCCACAGCGTAACTGTCGACTGTTTTCCTTTGCCTGTTGACTGCTTGGCTTCATGGAATTTGCGAATCATTGCAGGAAGTACATGAGAAGTCTTTAGATCGAAATTATCATAAGAGCCATATAGGTTGGTCGGCATCAGGGAAATGTAATCTTTGCCAAATTGCTTTCTGATGGCTTCACAAGCTTTGACCCCAGTGATTTTGGCTATGGCGTACCATTCATTGGTAGGCTCCAGGCTTGCCGTGAGTAAGTATTCTTCTTTGAGTGGTTGCGGGGCAAGTTTGGGATAAATGCAAGAAGATCCTAAGAAGATGAATTTTTGACAATCGGCTTGGAGAGATGAGTCGATCAAATTATTTTGAATCTGCATGTTTTCCATCAAAAACTGATAAGGAAAATCATTGTTAGCCAGAATCCCTCCTACCCTAGCGGCAGCGTCTATAACAACTTCTGGTTTTTCTTTATCGAAAAAATTTAGGACTGCTTGTTGGTTTCTTAGGTCCAGTTCTTTGGAAGATTGACCTATTAGGTTGGTATAACCTTTATTTTCTAAGGCTCTCCAAATTGCAGAACCCACCATGCCACGGTGGCCTGCTATGTATATTTTAGAAAATTTGTCCATATTTTTTTAGTAACACAGAGATTCACTGAGGAGTCACCGAGTTGCACAGAGTTTAAGCTTTCAATGTGGGGTGATTGTAACTTTACTAAATCTATTCGTCTTAACGCTTAACAATTAACGTTAAACATTTTATTTTTTCAACAGCCAACTGCTTGACTGAATCTTGTCACCTAGGCCGTCGATGAGTTCTATACCTAGCTCCTCACAAACAGGAACTTCTGGGATGGATTGGTTATTTTGATCGCCTCCATTGGCGAAGGCTAGTTGGTACGTATCGCCTAATTGATTGTGTATTTGTCTGATCGTCTCGCATACTGTTCTATCCTGATCAATGGAAAGGAATACTTGATCTACGCTTTTGATGTTGGAGACAATAAAAAGTCGTTCATCTTCCAATTGGAATTCTTTTGAGCCTTTTAAGGTACGTTGATGGTCATTGTTTACGATGACAATTAGTACATCACCTGCTGCTTTGGCATGGTTGAAATATTCAATATGGCCTTTATGTATGGGATTGAAGTAACCTGATACGATGATGGCTTTTTTCATTTGGAAAAGTGGTTTATTTATTTTTTTGAGCCACAAAGAGCGCGAAGAAGCCTCCCCCCATAATTCTACGGGACAGGCTGAAGTGAGGTAGGCACAATGGGCGCGAAGAATAAATGAAAAGCGAATATTTTTGTGTAAGGATTAACTGAGGAATTGTTGAGAATAAGCGGTTTTTCTAATCGATTACACGATTCAACAGTTAGACAATGTTTGCACAGCTTCGCCCTTTCGGTCACAGACTTAGCGGGAATGTAAGTTAAGCGTTAGGCGTTAAACCTGTCTACGCCAGGTAGATGTGGGAGTATATGTGAATGATAAGGACTTCCACGTTTGAACGATTAATCCGCCACGGCGGACAAGCTGTTTAACGGCTTCTTTGGAAAACTTATATACTGAATAATTAGTATGAAATAGAAGCTTCCAAAGTGAGTAACAAAAGTACTCGGTTGGGTTTGAGAATGCAAGTTTTTAGGGGAAAGGTTATAAAAAAAATTGTACTATGTACGAAGAAACATTTAATGGTTATTTGCTTAATTGGTTATTTGCTTATTTGAAGTGCTGTTTGTCAGAATCAGTTAAACAATTCATTTAGGAGAAAGGAAAAAAGTAAAAGGTTAAAGGTTGGGTTTGAGGGTGGGTAGCGTTAAGCGTTAAAAACGTTAAGCGTTAAGCGTTAAGCGTTAAGTGTGGGAGTATGTGTGAATGGTAAGGACTTCTACGTTTGAACGATGAACATTTAACGTTTAACGGAAAGATTGTTATGCCTAGATGGACGAGAGACTCAGTTAAGCGATTAAGCAATCCAGTTAGGAGAAAGGTAAAAAGTGAAAGGTGAAAGGTTGGTTTTGAGAGGTTTTGTGGGTTTTGTGACGCTTTCTTTTTTTTGGGGTAACCAGGAGCTTTAAAGTGGTTAGTTGCCCCGAGGGGTCGGGGTTGCCCCGAAGGATCGGGGTTGCTTATTTGAAGTGCTATTTAAGAAGTTCGGTTAAACAGTTAAGCACTTAATCGATTAAACTATTAATGGTTATTTCATATAATTTTTTGTCGAATTTGCTATTTGATTCTTTATTTTATCCCAGTTTGCATCTTTTAGCATTAATGGCGTTGGCTCGGTATCAGCGTCAGCAAAGTAAGAAAGGCTCTTTAATACCAAGAATTCAGATCCATCTTGATATTTATCTCTATAGAACCCAATCAGCTCTTCAAGAGAAAATTCGTTAAGCAGAAAATATAGATCGATGAAATCCTTTTTGCTCCCACGACCAGCTATTGCGTTTAGCTTCATGGCTCCTATATCTTCTTTTGAAGCAAGTCTAAATTCATTTTCAGAAATTACCGAAGTTAGCCATGGATACTTATAATTCACAAAATCTACTTTGATACCATTGACACTATAAATTAAGATATTCTTACTTTTCTTGAGTACTTGAATTTTACCAAGCTGACTCAAAAAATCAGAAATTTCATATTCTTCCAATTCCTGATCACCAAACAAATCTATGTCAATTGATTGTCTATGACCAATCTGTAACGCTAAAGATGTCCCTCCTACTAATCTAAATTCATTAAAAAGTGGATCAGTCATGATCTTGCTTAATAATTCCAGAAGTGCGGGCTGGACTGTCTCCGTGTGTAGCATTTGAAATCTTCTTTCTTTTGTTCAAAAATTGTACATAAAAAGTTAATCGTTACATCGTCTAAGGAATTTAGTTTTTTTGCCAGCTCTAAGATTTTATCTATTCCATAATAGGATTTCAATAAATTCCAATCTTCAAGTTGTCCCAATTGTAAGACTCTTTCGACTATCAAAGGGGCGGAAGTATCCCAATCGAGGCTATCAACAGCTATATCCCAAAACAAATAGGATGAAAAATGGCTTGGTTTGATATCAGTTTTTTGAAAGTTCATCTGTGAAATTTAATTATATCATAGGAAATAGCAAAGTGAAATTTAAAAATTGATTTATTATTTGGTTAAGTTTAGGAAAAAAAGGAGAAAGGCGAAAGGTTGGTTTTGAGAGGTTTTGTGAGTTTTGTGACGCTTTCTTTTTTTTGAGGGACACAAAGAGCTCGAAGGACCACGAAGAACTCAAAGATTATTTTTTTGTGGACTTTGGGCTTCTTTGTGAGTTTTGTGACGCTTCTTTTCTTTTTTGGGACACAAAGAGCTCGAAGGAGCACGAAGAGCTCAAAGATTATTTTTTTGTGGGCTTTGAGGGACTTTGTGAGCTTTGTGACGCTTTCTTTTTTTAGGACACTAAGAGCGCTATGGAGCACTAAGAGCACGATGAATTATTTTTTTGTGGACTTTGGGCTTCTTTGTGAGTTTTGTGACGCTTTCTTTTTTTTTGGGACACTAAGAGCGCTAAGAATCACAAAGAGCACGATGAATTAATTTTTAGGTAAAAGGATAAAGGTGAAAGGGTAAAGGTTTGGGTTTTGTTCTTTTTGATGGACTCAGTTAAACGATTAAGCATCCCGTAATTCTACGGGACAAGGTTTAACCTATTGAACTTTTTACGAGTTTTTGACCACTAATTTAACGAATTAATCGAATTTTTAAATTTTAGCTTTTTAATAACAGCATGAGATTTGATGTTGATGTATTTATTTTGATATGTTTTTAATTTTAAGCGCTGAAGCGCTGAGGATTTTCACAAATGGTGTTTAATTGAATCACCCTGTAAGTTAGTAGAAATAGTTACTAACTAAATTTAAGTTCTGCTTTTCCAGTAATTTGGTTTTCTATGTAAATGAGCGATTGCAATAATCAAAATTTCATTCTCTCTTATTTGGTAAATTATTCCAAAAGGAAATTTATTTAATAAACATCTTCTTAGTCTTTTTGAAATTGGGGTCCAAGCTGTAGGTTGATTTTCTATTCTTTTTATTCCTTGTCTTACCTCCCTTAAAAATCTTGCTCCGAGTTTTGGTTTTTGAGACTCGTAGAATTCATATGATTGGTCTAATTCAATTTTTGCAAGACTTAAATAACGTAAGGTCATTAAATTTAGCTTTTCTTCATATTAAAAAACTCTTCTTCAGTTAATGCCATAAGTTTACCTGATTCATAAGCATTTACGCGGTTTTCTGATTCTTCTACCCACAATTTATCTACAGAAGGGTCTGGTTCATCTAAGCTTTTCAGAAGCTGATCTATGATATTGGCTTTTTCAAGTGGTGGTAACTTCATAAATTGCTGGAGTAATTTTTCGGTATTTTTCATTTTATACAGAATTTAAAGCACTTGGACTAAGTTAACTGATTAATTGTAGAATTGGTTAGTCAAGAGTCAGAAATAACGATTTTTACAAGATTTGATTCCTTTTAAGAGAACCGAAATCTCGAAGAATTAATTTTGGGAGTTTTGTGGTGCTTTTTTTTTTGGGACACCAAGAACTCTAAGGAGCACTAAGAACTCAAAGATTATTTTTTTATGGGCTTTGAGGGACTTTGTGAGTTTTGTGACGCTTTCTTTTTTTTTGGGCCACAAAGAGCACTAAGAATCACAAAGAGCACGATGAAATAATTTTTAGGTAAAAGGATAAAGGTGAAAGGGTAAAGGTTTGGGTTTTGTTCCTTTTGATGGACTCAGTTAAACGATTAAGCAATTAACCGATTAAACATTGTTGCTTATTTGATGTTTAATTGTGAGATCCAGTTAAACGATTAAGCAATACAAATAGGAGATAGGAAAAAGGTGAAAGGATGGGTTTAAGGGGTTTTGTGTGTTTTGTGACGCTTTCTTTTTTTGGGACACGAAGAACTCTAAGGATCACAAAGAGCACGATGAAATAATTTTGTGGTCATTGAGGGACTTTGTGAGTTTTGTGACGCTTTCTTTTTTTTTGGGCCACAAAGAGCACGATGAAATAATTTTTAGGTAAAAGGATAAAGATGAAAGGGTAAAGGTTTGGGTTTTGTTCTTTTTGATGGACTCAGTTAAACGATTAAGCAATTAACCGATTAAACATTGTTGCTTATTTGATGTGTAATTGTGAGGTTCTGTTAAACGATTAAACAGTTAAGCGGTTAATCTCTTTTAACCGCTTAACTTTTAACATTTAACCCCTTCTACACTCCTATTCCGTAATGTATCCAGCCGAGGTCTTGGAGGTATTTTTTGTCGTAGATGTTGCGGCCGTCGAAGATGACTTTGTTGTTGAGGAGTTTGCCAAGGGCCTCCCAAGATGGGATACGGAACTCAGACCATTCTGTCACCAGCAAAAGCGCATCAGCATCTACACAGGCATCGTAAGCGTCTTTGGCGTAGGTGATCTTGTCTCCAATGTAGATATGCTGGGCTTCTTTCATGGCGATGGGATCATAGCCTTTGACTTTGGCACCTGCAGCAATCAATTCATCGATGATGACGATGGCCGGGGCTTCGCGCATGTCGTCTGTGTTAGGCTTGAAGCTGAGGCCCCAGATGGCGAAAGTCATGCCTGAGAGGTCTTCTCCGAAATGCTGCTTGATTTTCTTCACTAGAACATGTTTCTGTGCGTCATTGACATCCTCAACGGACTGTAAAACTTTGAGTTCATAGCCGTATTGCTTGCCTGTTTTGATGATGGCTTTGACATCTTTGGGAAAGCAAGACCCTCCATAGCCTACGCCAGGATAAATGAATTTGGTACCAATCCTTGGATCAGAACCTATCCCCTTGCGGACCATGTTGGCATTGGCTCCTACGAGTTCGCAGAGGTTGGCAATGTCGTTCATGAAGGAAATTTTGGTGGCAAGCATGGCATTGGCTGCATACTTGGTCATCTCCGCAGAAGGGATATCCATGAAGATGATGCGGTCTCCATTGAGTTGGAAAGGCTTGTAGAGTCGCTTCATGATGGCCTCTGCCCTTTCGTCATCTACTCCAATGACAATACGATCTGGCTTCATAAAGTCTTCTACTGCTGCTCCTTCTTTGAGAAATTCTGGGTTGGAGGCTACAGCAAATGGTAGGTCCGATGCTCTCTTATCTAAGGCAGTTTTGATAGCAGCACGGACTTTTTCACCTGTGGTGACAGGGACGGTGCTCTTGGTGGCGACTACGATGTAGTCTGACATTTTAGCTCCTATTTCATCAGCTACGGCGAGGACATATTTGAGGTCAGCAGAACCATCCTCACCAGGAGGGGTGCCTACAGCGATGAAGGCTACTTCTGAGCCTTGGATGGCATCGCCTAGGTCTGTGGTGAATTGTAGTCTGCCAGAGGCGTAGTTTCTTTTGACAATCTCTTCTAGGCCTGGCTCATAGATGGGCATGATGCCGTTTTTGAGACCTTCGATTTTCTTTTGATCGACGTCTACGCATACTACATTGATTCCTACTTCGGCGAAACAAGCGCCTGAGACTAGTCCGACGTAGCCGGTACCGATGACTGTGATTTTCATATTCTACAATTTTTAATTATTCAAAAAGGAATTTTGGAACACAAAGAGCGCTAAGAAACACGAAGAGCGCAAAGATTAATTTTTTTGTGGGCTTTGGGCTTCTTTGTGAGTTTTGTGACGCTTCCTTTTATTTTGGAACACAAAGAACTCTAAGGAACACAAAGAGCACGATGGATCATCTCTTTTGTGGGCTTTGAGGGACTTAGTGAGTTTTGTGGCGCTTTCTTTTTTTTGGGGGACACTAAAAACTCTAAGAAACACGAAGAACTCAAAGATTATTTTTTTGTGGGCTTTGGGCTTCTTTGTGAGTTTTGTGGCCTTATTTAAATTCGACCTTATTTATCCCTCATTCCACTGCTCCCTCATTCCTTTGAGGAATTCGGAGCCGAAGATGTAGGCTAGGGAGAGGATGAGGCCGAGGATGGTGAAGATAACTAGGATGAGGGGTCGCTTGGGGGCGGATTTTTCTGTTGGGATGGTTACAGGTTGGATTACTGAGAATATGGGGGTGTCTTTGGAGACTTGGAGTTTGGCCTGCTCGAGTTGCTTGGCTAGTTCTGTGTAGATGTTGAATGCAAAGTTGTATTCTGCTTCTAGTCTTTGGAGTTGGTTTTGTACGGCTGCCGAGGCGATGTTTTGGTTGCGGTCTCTGAAGGTGGAGAGGCGAGATTGGATTTGTTCAAACTCTGTTTTCTTTTCTTCGAAGCGCTCTTCGGTGAATTTGAGTTGTTCTCTGGTATTGCCTATTTTGTAAGCGATCACCTCGTTTTGGAGGAGTTCTTGGGCGTACTTAGCCATCTGAGCTGCCATCAATGGCTCTGGCATCACGAAGGAAAGGGACACAAAGCCTTCTTTTTCATTTGGAGAGACTGAGAATTTGCCTTCTAGCTCTTTAAACAACTCAAATTCCTCTTGCGTTACTTTGATCAAGCCATTGTCTGTATTCAGCGTGATGTTTTCTTCTTGTTCACCACGAATGGCTTTGATGATGACTCCTGGAAGACCTAGGGTGTATTTTTTAATTAAACCCAAAACTCCTGGCGCGTGGATATCTTCAAAATAGGTTCGATAGGTAACTGCTTCATCTAATCCTTCGACATTGATTTTGGCATCTAAGAGTGCTTTTCTAAATGTCACTGAGGAGGTGATTTTCGGATACAATGCCGGCGGGATTTCCGATCCACCACCCATGGAACCAAGGTTGATTCCTGCTAGGGATGCTAAACCACCGAGGGATCCACCGCCTTTGGCAGATTCGGAGGTTTGGGGGATGAAGGTAGAGGATGCTGTAAATTCCTTGGGGGAAAGTAGGGCAACCGCTAGTCCAATTAGCATGAAGGAGATGGTGATGGAGATGACTTTCCTACGTTGGGACCAGATGGTCTTGGCTAGTGCGAGGAGGTCTATTTCGTCGTCCTGAGGATTATTTGATGTTGTATTTTGATTTTCTGCCATTTGATAGAGAGGTAGCTAAAGGTTATTTGCCCCGAGGGGTCGGGGTTGGTTATTTGATGTGTTGCCCCGAGGGGTCGGGGTTGGTTATGTGCTTATTTGCTTATTTGCCCCGAGGGGTCGGGGTTGATTATTTGATGTGTTGTTTGATAGGTTCAATTAAACAGTTAAGCACCCCGTAATTCTACGGGACAGGGCTTAAGCGATTAAACATTTTATCTACTTTTTGTTTTTTAGGTTATTGTTTTTGTTTCCTAATTGAAATCTGTAAAGTGCGTTTAGTTTATTGTTAAGTTCATCAATTTCTAATCTGGTTTTTTCATATAATTCATTTGTAATGTATTCCATGTCAGACGCTGTATTAAGATGGTCAATTACTTCTAATGAACTTGAATAGGCCATATTTGTAAAGTGAGCTTGGTCAAAATTTGACGCTCTTCCTGAACCCTCAGCTAAATTTGCTCCAATACTATCTGCTGCCCTCCTTATTTGGCTTGTTAATTCATATCTTTCAGAAGTAGGAAAGTCTTTCGATAAATTTCTAACCTTCACCCTTAACTTTCTCGCTAATTGATAAACTTCTAGTTTTTCAAAAGAATAGATATGATAAGACATGCCTTTTTGGTTAGTTGGTTATTTGGTTAGTTGGTTATTTGCTTAACTGCCCCGAGGGGTCGGGGTTGCTTATTTGATGTGTTGCTTGACAGATTCAGTTAAACAGTTAAGCATCCCGTAATTCTACGGGACAAGGCTTAAACGATTAAACATTGCTGGTTATTTGATGTTCAATTGTCAGGTTCAGTTAAACGATTAAGCATCCCGTAATTCTACGGGACAAGGCTTAAACGATTAAACATTGCTGGTTATTTGATGTTAAATTGTGAGGTTCAGTTAAACGATTAAGCACCCCGTAATTCTACGGGACAGGGCTTAACCGATTAAACTTTAATTCAAGAGGTTATTCACGATTAGGGCTAGGGTGGCGAGGCTGGTACCTAGGCCGACCCAGGCTTGGGCTGAGAGCTGTTCTCTTTCTGGCTTGCGGGGAACGATGATCTCGGCTCCGGGTTCGAGGTGCGGGTAGAAATTGAAGAATAACACTCTTTTGGTTCGCTGCACATCACCATTGGCATAGACTACATAAGAACGGCTCCTTCTGGACTTTTCGGTGAAGCCCCCTGCACGGGAGACGTAACCCTTGAAGCCTGTATTATCTCTATACCTGGCTGTGGTCGGGTAGAGTACTTCACCTCGCATCCTGACCGTTTGCAATTCTTTGGGAATGGAGAGTACATCTCCTTCTTGGAGGATAAGGTCATTTTTCCCTCCTGGATTGTTTAAGATCGCTACTAGGTCTATTCCTACCATTTCAAGTGTTTTGATGTCAACCTCTCCAGAATCTCTTTCTACGATACTTTCTATGGTTTGTCTTCTGAAATCATCTGCCATCAAACCTCCTTTTTTGTTGGCTTGGTCTCCTCCTTTTTCTTGGATTTTCAGATCAATTCTATCAAGCAGGATTTTATCGAATTCTGTTCTGTCCAAGCTGTCACGTGAAATATTTGATTTTACCGAAGTCAAGTTTTGCGTTTTGATGTCATTCTCGCTTGGCGCGGTGTAGAATTCATTTCTTCGGATTAAGGTAGCACCTTTGGCATAAGCAAATTGGTTGAGCCCCCCTGCCCTTTTGAGCACATCGGAGATTCTTTCATTGGCATTGGCAAGGGCGTATTCACCTGGGTAGTAGACTTCTCCTTCTACGCGCACGAGTTTCTCACGCTGGAACCCTGGGCTTCTACGGATGATCACATGGTCAAAGGGTTGCAGTACCATGTCGGCATTGGCACCATTGATACGGAGGTCTTTGTCTATGTCAATGCGGATGATTTCTGCGAGTTTGCCAGAGACGTCATTTTTCACCCTTCTGGCAATTTCAATCTGGGAAGCAGAGGCTGATTCCTTGAAACCACCGGCTTTGAGGACGATGTCCGCCACTTTCATGTTTTCGCCATAGGCAAATGCACCAGGCTTGTTGACTTCACCGGAGATTTTGACATAGTATTCTTCTCTGATGTCGTAGATACTAGGGATGTTGAGGACATCTTCTCGCTTGAGCAGTACATCCTCAGCTTCCCCATTGACTACTGCTTTGATGTCTATGGGTAGGACTTCTAGGGAAAAGTCCGGTTTGGTTCGGTAGAGGGTAGCTCTATTCAGAAAGGCATCTTCTCTGAGTCCTTCAGCTTTGGCTATCAGTTGGGTAATGGTCATGCCAGGTTGCAGGGCGAAAGTACCTGGACGCATCAAGGCACCTGAAACTTGTACCCGATTTTCAAATCTATTTAGGATCTGTCCTACTCTGAATAGGTCACCATCTTGTGGTAAGAATGCTTGGAAGTTGGCGGCATCGATGTCTTCCACTCTGAGTTCGGTACCTGTCTTGCGGGTGACAGTGAGTCTTTCTTTATAGGCTTCCGATTTGAATCCTCCGGAGAAAGCGATGAGGTTCTCTACTGTCTCGCCTGATTTTACTTCAAAGAGTCCTTCTCTTCTGACTGGTCCTGTGAGTTCTACTCTGGCCCTCACTGGAGGAACGATGATGAGGTCATTGTCTCTGAGGGTGATGTTGTTGGTATTTTCTCCTTTGATGAGGAATTCATAGACGTCAATTTCTAACAATAGCTTGCTGTCTCTGAATACTTGGATGTGTCTGAAGGAGCCATTTTCATTTGGGCCACCTGCTGCGAAGAGGGCATTGAAAGGAGATGCAAAAGCAGGGAGGGTGTAATTGCCAGGCTTGTTGAGTTCACCTGCCATGGCAATGGATACTGTCCTGATGTTACCTAAACGAAGCTCCATGAAAGTGTTTGGGTTGGCACCTGCAAGACCCGAATAGATTTGAGTGAGGGCAGATTTGACTCTGGCAGTGGCCGAAGCGATGGTGGAACCACCCACTTGGATGGGGCCTACATTGGGAATGAGGATCCTTCCTTCTGGGCTTACTTTGAGGTCATAGGATTGTTGAGAGGCACCATAGACATCAATCAAAAGCTGATCTCCCCCACCGATGGTGTAGTTTTGTGGGGTAGGAATATTGAGGCTTGGGTTGAAGTTAAGTTCGCGGTTGTGAAAAAGTGTGTAGCCGAATATTTTCTTTTGTTTTGGTGTGAGGTCTCTGTAAGGGTCTTGATTGCGACTGTCTTCAAAAATATCATTCATCTCCATCCCTTCTACTTGTCTACCTTGATTTTGGGCATTGGGGGTGTTGTTTCCAGAGCCCATTCTACCACTACGAATGGCATTGATTCGGGCTTGAAGTTTGGAGACTTCTCCGGCTGGCATACCGCGTTCGCGGGCCATGGCTATGAGTTGCTGTTCGTTCATGCCTGTGGCCTCTGCTTGTTTGATCATTCGTTCCACTTGTGAGTCGGAGAGGTTATCGACTTTGATGGAGGCGATGTCCGACATAGATTGAGCGAAAATAAACCCTGAAATCAGGATGAGGTTGAGAAGAAGAATTACTTTTTTCATAAGTTTTATTAGGGAAAAGGAAAAAGGTTAAAGGGAAAAGGAATGGTTTGAGATGCCTTTTTTGACTTTGACCGTTTAACTTTTCTTTTTTTGAATTGATTTTCGAGATTTAATTAGTCCTCCAATCATTTTGCTGACTTCTTTTGCTTCTTGAATCATGGGCTGACAATTTTCGGATTTTATGATTTCAACCTCTTGGGCAAATAATAATTGCGTTCTTAACTCACCTATAGAACCTTTCGCAATATCTAAGAAGCGGATATATTCCTTATTTGATTCTCTTTCAAAGCCTTCTGATATATTAGAAGGAACAGAAAGTGCTGATTTAATTAATTGATCTCTTACACTAAAACTTTTACATGAAATAAACTCTTTATAGACATCAACAGCAAGTCTAAAACTTCTTTGCCAAATTATTAGGTCTTCAAAAGTTTTTATTTCCATGTTTAGATTAGAATAAAGGATAAAGGAGGACGGAAAGTTAAGAAATGATCCCATTGGATCTTTTTAGTGACGGGCCAGGTTGTAGGGTTGGTTATTTTAGGGAAAAGGTTAAAGGTTAAAGGGGAAAGGGGTGGCTTGAGATGCCTATTCTGACCCTGACCATTTTCCGTTTTATTGTTATAATAGTTTAATAAAGAGGAAATCCTTTTTCCTTTTTCCTCGAACCTTTAACCTCTTTTTACAGCTTCGCCCGGTCGGTCACATGAGGGGGGACCTAGCGGGGTGGGGGGAGATAAGAAGCAGGAAGATAGGAAAAAGCTATCAATCCTGAGTATGGTAGAGCAAGAGTGCTTCTGGGTCGCTTATGTGGTCTTGAATTTTGAAGATGACTTTCTTGTGTATGAGATCTTCCAGTTTTTCTGAGATGGTATCTAAATACTCTTCATTGAGTTCAAAACCTGTGATTTGGACTTCAATTTTTCCTGAGTCTATTCCTCGCGCATAATCTCCAACAAGGGCTACGTCATGAACATTTCCCATTCTATCCAAAACTGTTGCCAAAAGCTTGTCAAGACCTAAATATTTCCGGATGAGGTCTTGAATGTTGGAAAAGAAGGGATGATTGATGTTGGCGTGGTAGTCGATTTTGTTTTTATCTGCGATTTTGAGGAGGAATCCAGCGTCAGATAGGTTGTTGAGCTCTTTGCGGATGGAGTTGGTAGATTCTCCGAATTCGTCGGCTAGCCCGCGCAAGTGACCTTGGTTTTTAGGATTGCTAAAAAACTTAATTAAAAGTTTCAGTCTAGTCTTGGAAGTGATCAAAGAGTCTAACATGAAAGGTGTTTGCTTACCGAGTAACAAAAGTACTCGCTTGAATATAAATAGCAAAGGATTTAATTAGATTTTAGATAGTGGGGCTCCCAGATCCTCCCTGTGGGGGGTATTTGCCCCGAGGGGTCGGGGTTGCCCCGAGGGGTCGGGGTTGATTAATTGAAATGCTATTTGAGAGGTTCAGTTAAACAGTTAATCGATTAAACTTATTATGGTTATGTGGCTGGAGGGGTCGGGGTTGCCTCGAGGATTCAGAATTCTGTTTACGTCAGTGGTTTTGATATTGTGGGGGGATGGTTTAAATTGACGACATGTTTGACCATACCTGAAAAAATCATGAGACAATTGCTCTACTCTATCTTATTTGTTTTTGGAATTCAAGGCTTGCAGGCGCAGGAATTGGGATATTATATGCATCCTGATATACATGGGGATGTAATCGTATTCGTAGCTGAGGGGGATTTGTGGAAGGTAGCTACTTCTGGAGGAAGTGCCACACGCTTGACTACGCATCATGGGGAGGAAATGTCTCCGAAGATTTCACCTGATGGCAAATGGGTGGCTTATGCTGCTTCGTACGAGGGGCCTACGGAAGTTTACGTGATTCCGATCGATGGGGGTATACCCAAGCGCATGACCTATGAGGCTGCGGCATCGGTTCCTACTGCATGGAAATCTGCTGAGGAATTGGCTTATACTACCAATCAGTATGCTACTTTACCAAGACTACAAACCGTCACGATGAATGTCAAAACTGATCATCGGACCATATTACCTTTGGAAATGGCTGCCGAGGGGAGCTTCACCGAAGATGGGAATACTTACTTTTTTGTCAGACCAACTTTTCACAATAATGTCACCAAAAGATACGAGGGGGGGACGGCACGACAAGTATGGAAATATACCAATGGCAGCGAAGAGGCTGTAAAGTTGACGCAAAATTATAAAGGAGAGGACCACCACCCTACTTTTCATCAAGGAAGGGTTTACTTTTTATCATCTCGGGATGGGATACAAAATGTATGGTCTATGCGCAGTGATGGTGGAGACTTGAAGCAACATACCAAGCAGGATACTTATGATGTTCGGGAGATGTCCTTTCACGGCAACTTGATGGTCTATCGTGTTGGAGCTGATCTTTATTTGCATCAATTGCAAGAGGGAACTGAGCAAAAATTGGAGGTTCGTTTGAGTTCTGATTTTGAGCAAATGCGAGAGAAATGGGTCACCAATCCTGAGAGTTATATTTCGGGCATTTCTGTGAGCAATGACGGAGATTATGTAGCCTTGACTGCCAGGGGTAGAAGTTTTGTGTTGCCAGCGAAGGAAGGTCGCTTGGTGAGATTGGATAGAAAAGATGGAGTTAGGTTTAGGGATGCAGTCTTTGCGCCCGATGGAAAGTCTATTTATGTGTTTTCAGATGAAAGTGGAGAATTTGAGATTTTTGAATATGATAGCAAGGGCTTAGCCTCAGGAAAGCAACTGACCAAAGATGGCAAGACTTTGAGATTCAATTTGACTCCTTCTCCCGATGGAAAGCGATTGGCCTACACCGATTTGAACAGGGACTTGTGGATCATGGAGTTGGCTAGCCAAAAACAGGTGAAGGTTTCTACCAATCGCGAGGGAATCAGTGGATCCATGGCTTGGTCACCAGATAGTCAGTGGCTGGCTTATGCGCAGACAGCTTCCAATACATTTTCACAATTGTTTGCCTATGAGTTCAATACGAGCAAAAGGATTGCTTTGACGACAGACAAGGCCAATAGCAGCAACCCGCAATGGAGTCCTGATGGGAATTGGATTTATTTCCTTTCAGATAGAAATTTTGAGACTAAAGTAGGCTCCCCTTGGGGTACGCGACAGCCCGAGCCTTACTGGCATAAGCAGATGAAGATTTACCATATTTCTTTGAAAAAAGATGTTGTATCACCTTTCCATTTCAATCATGAATTGAAGGCGAAGCCTGCGAGTGAGGAGAAAAAATCTGAGGGAACTGTCAAAGTGGTCATAGAGGAGGAAGGTTTGCTGAATCGGTTGAGAGAAGTTCCTGTTCCTGCGGGCAACTATCGTAACCTGGTCGTGACAGACAAGGCATTGTACTATCTCAATGATGCGGATGATAATGGGAAAAATGCGATCACAATGACAGTGATTGATCCCAAAGCAGAGCAAAAGACTTTTATAGACAATGTGAGAAGGTTTGTGCCATCTGCCAACAATAAGTATATGTTGGTCACTGTGGGTAGCAATCATCATGTGGTAGAATTGAAGACCTCAGCGATCAGCAATCTGTCGGATATGCGTTTGGATTTGAGCAAGTGGAATTTCTCTATAGATCCAAGAGAAGACTGGAAGCAACTGTACACAGATGCATGGAGGATGGAGCGGGATTATTATTATGATCCAGGCATGCATGGGGTGAATTGGGATAAGATGTATGAAAAATATCTTCCTTTGGCTGAGCGAGTGACTACAAGGGCAGAGTTGTCCGATGTGATTGGGGAGTTGATTGGAGAATTGTCCGTGTTGCATACAAGTGTTGGTGGGGGTGATTTGAGAAGAGGTTCTGACAATATCAGCATGGGATTTTTGGGTGCTAGGTTGCGCAAAAACGAGCAATTGAAGGGTTTTCAGATCGAATATATTTATCAATCAGACCCAGATTATCCTGATGAGGCTTCACCTCTCTCCCACCCTGATATCAATATCCCTGTGGGTACAGTGATCACCCATGTAGATGGGGAAGCAGTGATTCAAGCACCTGATTTGAATTATTATTTGAGAGATAAAGCGGGGAAGCAAGTGAGATTGGGTTTGGTTTCGGCCAATGGGAACAAGTTGCCCGATCAGATACTTATACCCATGAACTCTAGGGCAGAATCCAATCTGCGGTATAATGATTGGGAATACAGTAGGATGTTGGCTACAGAAGCTGCATCAGATGGAGAGATTGGCTATGTGCATTTGCGAGCGATGACTACGAGTGATATTTCTCAATGGTACAGAGATTTTTATCCTCAGTTTAAGAAGTCAGGGTTGATTGTAGATGTGCGTCACAATAGAGGAGGAAATATTGATTCTTTTATCTTAGAAAAGTTGATGCGAGAGGCATTTTTCTATTGGAAAAACAGAGAGGGAGAGCCTTACTGGAATATGCAATATGCCTTTAGGGGACACTTGGTATTGTTGGTGGATGAATTTACAGCATCTGACGGAGAGGCTTTTGCGGAAGGTTTTAGGAGATTGAAGATGGGTGAATCTATAGGTGCCCGCACTTGGGGAGGAGAAGTCTGGCTGAGTGGGGCCAATACACTGAGTGACAATGGAGTAGCTCGTGCCCCGATGATGGGTGTGTATGGAGAAGAGGGAGAATGGTTGATTGAGGGCGAGGGATTTATTCCTGATATCGAGGTCATCAATCTACCAAAAGCCACCTTTGATGGGAAAGATGCGCAGCTGGAAGCTGCTATTGAGCATTTGAAGGAATTGATCAAAAAGGATCCTCGTCCTGTTCCAAATCCGCCTGCTTATCCTGATAAGTCGTTTGGGAATAAGTGATGGGGGGTTAGTTGATTAGTTATTAGTTATTGGGGGATTAGGTGATTGCCCCGAGGGGTCGGGGTTGTCGTTAAGCGTTAAACGTTAATGCTTGCCTGCGGCTGCGCGGTAAGTGTGGGGGTTGTGAATGGTAAGGACTTCTACGTTTGAACGGTTAATCCGCCGCGGCGGACAAGCTATTTAACGGTGAACGGAAAGAGCATTAAGCGTTAAACGGTAATGCTTGCCTGCGGCTGCGCGGTAAACGTGGGAGTGTGTGAATAGTAAGGACTTCTACGTTTGAACGAATAATCCGCCGCGGCGGACAAGCTATTTAACGGTGAACGGAAAGAGCGTTAAGCGTTAAACGGTAATGCTTGCCTGCGGCTGCGCGGTAAGCGTGGGAGTGTGTGAATGGTAAGGACTTTTACGTTTGAACGGTTAACGATGAACGGTTTTAAGGATTTTAGAATCTCCTGGGGATGCAGCAACATAAATGTTGTAGATTAACGTTAAATAAATCATTGCAGGTCAACATTCGGCATAGCGATGCGTACTTTTAAGGGAATCTAAATTAGCTTCAATGAAAAAACTCTTGATTTTTGTTTTCTTGATTTCAAATGGGGCCTTGGCGCAGGAGTTCCTGTGGGGATTGCAATATAAGCATGGGGTGGCTGTGCAGGATTTCAAAGCTGAATCGGGAAATGTACAGGTTCCTGAATTTGTATTTTTTTCTACCTATCAGGTTCCGAAGCTTCCCATTGAGATCGGCTTGAGCTTGGGTTATGGCATCTATGGTACTGAACTTGAGAAGCGTAGGGATCTTTATGTTGGTTTCAATGATGAATTGCGTTTGAGGAGAAATAATAATTTAATTACCGCTGCGGGTATGTTTCGATTTTTTCCACAGGTTTATGGCAAAGCCTTCCCATTTTTCGAGGCACAATTGGGAGCTGTATACGCTTATTCTAGGTTTAAGATTAGAGAAACTGCAACTACGGAACCGATAGAAGAGGGTCGAGATATGGGGAATTGGGCTAGGATGAATCAATTGGGAGGTGGCTTGCTGATCCCCTTAGGAAAAAGTATGAATGGGAACCTTGAAATCAAATTGATGTATCAGAACACTGGTAGATTGGAATATTTGACAAAAGGAGATGTTCGATTTCGTCCAGACCCAGATGGCAGGGTGAATGGGGAGTTTGAGTATTTCTCCCGCAAGTCTTCATTGAATATGATACAGCCATCGATTGGGATTACTTTTTACATTGAATAGCCTTTTGGCATAGAGTTTGAATTGTTGGTGTTAGAATACTAAACCAACTATAACAATAGAAAAAACAGCCGAAGGAGAAATCCCGAGGCTGTTTTTTTATACTTAAGTCTACATGCTAGAGATGGATTAGGGCGTGCTGAAAAATGCCAATTGGAGAATAAATTCTTTAAATTTTGAAGAATACCCCAGCAAGTTTATTCAATGATATAGCTTGATTTGCGTGCTCTTGAAAATTTCAAAACTCGAAATTTTCAGGCTAGTCTCAGGCATACCATCCCTGCCTGGCAACTTGACAGGTTCTTCATTGGGCTCAATCGAAGTATAAGTATACATCTTCATTCGCCCACTTTGAACCTGGCATACCTGAGACTTTTTCAGCAAGCCCTAGATTAGTCAATCCACAATCTTCACTTTGTAGAACACATTGTAATCTCTTTCTTCTTCGGGGTTTGCATTGTCATTGATGTAGATGATGCCATTTTTGTCGAGAAATTCAACTGTGCCATTGACAGGCATCTCGTTAATGACTCCAACTTGCTTTCCATTTTTGACAAGGATATAATAAGATTTCATGAATTTCATTGCAGCCTCTTTGTATTCATCCGTGTTCCAATATTGCTGTGAAAGAGCTCGCAATTCACTCATTTGAGATGCAGGAATCCTTAAAGTAAACTGAATCAAGCAATATTCTCCAGCATAAAGTACATTGCCAAAAGCAGGGTAATCACTGTAATTACCTGCATTGTCTGGGGAAATTGTAGGTGGCAAGTCCGGCCTTTCGGGGTGCTGGAGTTGAACTTCTGTACGCAGGGAAATTTCTTCTCCTAAATCATAGATGAAAAGTTGTGATCCTGTTAAGGGTAATAAAGCGTAGGATTTTTTGGAATCATGTAAGGTTACAAAAGATAGGTTGTTTCCTACGAATCGCTGATTTGCTCTTGGCTCCCAGCTTGGGGGATAGGATTCTAATATTTCATTTTCTTCTGTATCTAGATTATACCGATAAACATTACTGATTTTTTCGTAATAGCCTACACCCAAGGTTTTGGGATCACTTTCTTCAGCGGAAAAGAAGTTTAACTCTTCACCAATCATCATCATTTGACCATCCTTCATGTAGGGATGAAAAGTCGTTCTATTATTGTAAATGGTTATTCTATAGAGTTCCTTTGCATTGTATGGCACCTTCTTGAGTTGCTTACCCGACAAGTCATATATAAAATAGGAGGTCATTAAGCCTTGGGCTACAAATTTATCTTTATCCAAAAATTTGTAACCAAATGCACCATTTCTTCCCAATCCATCAGGTCCATCATTATTTAATTCATAGGATTTTAGCTTTTCTCCCTGTAAGTCAGTTAGGAAGAGATTCTTATTATTAGAAACCAAAAGAGCCTTTCCAGCATCCACGTCAATATCTTGAATTCTAAGAATTGATAATTCATCGATAACCAAGGAATCAATCAGTTCAAGTTTGATAAGGTCAATGGGATTGTTGATGCTTTCTTCTTTAATTTGGCTGCAACTGAACGATACCAGATAAATGAGCAAGAGCGGTAAAAGTAATTTGAATCTTTTTTTCATGATATAAAATTTCATTAACACGCTTATTAGTGTCAAATAAGCATGAATATATGACCCCTAAATCAAAAAAAGATTCGGCGACAACCGAATCTTTTTTTGAATCACTTAAGCCTTCCTCACCTTTCTCCACAAAAACACTGGCAATCCTATAAACACGCCTACAATGCTGAATACCAATCCTCCAATGGTTCCGATGGCTAGGGAAAACCAGAATATTTCATTTTGCCCTTCCATGATGAATGGAATCAAACCAAAACAAGTGGACATGATGGTCAGCATGATCGGGATGGATTTGCCAGCAGCAGCCTTGATGACATTTCTATTGTAATTCACAGGTCCACCTGACTTCCTATTATTGAGGTCATTGACGATAAAGATAGCTGCATTGACCGCTAGTCCTCCCAGCATGACAAATGCTGCCCAACCTCCTTGGTCATAGTAGAAATTGCCCAAAGAGAAGATCAAAAACAAGCCAATAAAGGAGAGTGGTATGATTGCGATGATGTAAAAGGGTTGTCTCAGGTTCTCAAATAACACAGCGGTAATAAAAAACACTCCTACAATCAAGACTGCCATTAGACCATACTGACGTTTGGCTTTGCCATAGTCCCAAGACCAAGTTTGCTTGGTAGCTGTATAGCCAATAGGCATGGCTAGTTTCATTTCATCTAGCACTTCTGTGAGGTATTCGTCACCAAATTTCCTAGATCCCATGTATTCAAAAGCCACTGAGCGGATGTATTGCCTATCCTCTTTGTAGAGGGAGTTGGTGGTAAACTCTTTGGCTAAAGTTCCGAAATTGCTTACTTTAAAGATGTTGTTCTCTCCTGTAATTAAGCTCGTCTCTTCCAAGTCGAATTTAGAGAATCTTTCCGATTGATTTTCTCGGACTACTACCCCATAATTTTTCTCGTCCAAAGTCAAGCTTCCAGAAGTTCCTGTTGGTTTGGATACGTCGTTCAGCGAATTGATCAACTGGTATTGGTTGATACCTCCAAGTGCAAGGTTTCTCTGATCTAAGCGTAAGACATACTCCTCTGTTTTGGCTTCATTATAACTAACCCGCTCGTTGGTATTGACTTCTTGGATTCTTTTATGTTTGAGTAGTTTCTCGGCAAGTACTTCCGACTGTCTCTCGAGTTCGTCATAGTTGTAACCTTTCATGGTTACTTGAAAGGAAGGAATCCCTTCTCCTCCTCCGCCAGTGTAGAACCCCTGTCCTACACCATAGATATTCCATCTTGCACCTGACCAGTCTGTGGATTTGACCGAAAGTCTACCTTTGAGCTGATAAGGAAGCGCTGACTTTTCGTATGCTTCTTTGAAGGTGATTGAAATGCTTGCAAACTGGCCTGATTGGACATTGGTGATGAACTGATCTATACCTTCTACACCTTTGAGATATCCCTCAAATTCCCTCATGATGAAGTCCATCTGATCTAAGGTATTGCCAAAAGGTAACCTGGCCTGCACATTCAGCCTGGTTTTTTCGGCTTCTCTGTAGCCGGATTTTTCGTATACCCCTCGGACAAACATCCTCAAAGATCCACCTAGTGCCTTGTCCACATAAGGTCTGATTTCTTCTTGATAGAGTGTGGAGCCTATGGTTTTGTTGTACCATTCTTGTCCTTCCCACTTGGCTGGCATGAAAAACACAGGTAAACCAAAAAGTAGCAACAACATCGTCACAAAGGTCTTTCTATATTTGGCTGTAAAGCTGATGGTCTTGTTATAAAGTCTGAAAGCTTTCACTCTCTTTCTCAATTGGGCCAAAGTGAGTTGCCTTCCTTTGATCTTTTTACCACCAAATAGCAAAGCATACATGGCTGGGGTAAAAAGCAATGCTACCACAAGGGAAACCCCTAACATGGTGGCCACTACAATGGAAAACTCGGTGAGGTTTTTTCGCTCCTCTTCAGGTAAGAAGAACACAATCATCAATGCAGCAATTGTAGTCAATGAAGCAGCTAGCAAAGCGAGAAACACCTTCCTGTTCTTATGCTTGTGCAGGTGATCGATCATGATGATAGCATTGTCCACGATCAATCCAAAGGAAATAGTCAGCCCTGCTAGGGAATATAGGTGGATGTCTACTTTGAGTAAATAGAGAACGATCCCCGTGATACTCAAATTGACCACAATGCCTAGGAATAGAATGCTGAGGTACTTGAGGTTTCTGTTGATCAGGAAAATAAAGACTATCAAGATCAAAATAGACAGGCCCGAGCGCTTGTAGATTTTGTTGAGCTCCTTTTCCAAAAACTCTGTATCGTCAGTTTCTAGCCGAACCTCAAAACCTGCTGGGAGCAATGGTTTGGCTTCTTCGATGGCAGCTTTGATTTCTTTGGCAAGGATTACCTTGTTGACTCCATCACGATTGATGATGGATAGGCTGACGGAGTTATTGCCATTGATTCTGTAATAGGAGCTTGCTTCGGCTTCTTGGATAGTAAGCTTTGCAATGTCTTTGAGGTAGACTTCCTTTCCTTCGCGGGTTGTGATCAGTAGGTTTTCTACTTGGGACATTTGCTGGAGTGATCGATCCACTTGGATAAAAAGCGTCTCTCCCCTGGTATTGGTCAATGCTCCTGGATAATTTCTTCCAAAGGCACCATTGATCGCAGACGTCACATCCGATCTTGAAAGCCTCAGCGCTTGCAATTTTTTGATATCATAGTCTACAAAAAGCTGCAAGTCTGTAGCTCCCCTGACGTTGATTTCCTCTATTTCTTCAAACCTATTGAGGGAGGTCTTTAGGACATCCTCAGTGATTTTCTTGATTTCAAAAGCAGCAAAGGGGCCATTGATACTGTATATCAAAATGGGATTTTTGACATTGGCCCTACGCTCCGCGGTCTGAGTCACCAATGGGTAGCTGACATTTTCATCCAAGGATGGGTAGACCTGCCTGATGATGGAGGCCACTTCAAATTTTTTGAACTCCATATCTGTCTCCTTGTCAAATGTCAAGGTGACATTACCTCCGTTGTATCGGGATACAGACCTGATTTTTTTTAGTTCTGCTAGTTGCGATAAAGCTCCTTCAAGTGGAGAAGTTGCTAGTTTTTCGACCAAGTCAGGGGATGCCTGTCTTACTCCGTAGCTGACTGTGAGTATGGGTTCTTTGTCTCTTGGGTTCAAATCCACGGAGAGTTTGGGTACCAAAGCAAAGCCAATGACAGCGAGTACAATAAATGATATGATGATTCTAAAAGGTGTCATAAGCTATCTACTACACGGTAATCCGTTCTGATTCCTTCACAGTAATCTTTCCTCCAATAAACCAGTAAGCCAAAGGCACAAAATACAGGGCTGTAAATGTTCCAATCGTCAGACCACCTATCACAGAGAACACCAATGGTCTCTGCAAATCCGCACCCAAGCCAGCACTAAATACAACTGGTAATAAGGCCAGAATCGTTGTGACTGAAGTCATCAAAATGGGTTTCAAGCGAATTTCACCAGCTTCGTAAAGGGCTCTATCTAAGATCTCTTTGGCGGTAAGCGCTGTGGTATCTTTGTATTTGATACGTAACCTATTGATGGTGTCTATCTTCAATATGGCATCATTCACCATGATACCTAGCATCACCACAAGTCCGATGGCTGACATGACATTCAGAGATGTGCCTGTGAGGAAAAGTACAATAAATGCTCCTCCTATCCCTAGTGGCAGGGTAAAGATCACAATCAATGGCTGTACAAAACTCTCAAACTGAGCCGAAAGGATAAAATACAAGAGTAACACAGCTACCATAAGAATACCAATCAGCTGACTAATGGTTTCTCGATCCTTGAAGTATTGACCAAAAAAAGAAACCCCAAGATTCTTGTCTGCAGCCCATTCATTGATCTGAGAATCATATTGGGTGGGATTGTCGGCGTTGAGATTTACAGATTGATAGATCCCTCCCTTGTCTGCTGTGACAAATTTGTAGTGATTCACATAATCGAAGCGAATGAAGTTACTTAAAGCATATTCATTGCCATCTTGCCCAGCTACGAAGCTGGATCGCAGCAATTGTTCAAAATCTGCCTGTTCCCCTTTCATGCGGATCGGTGTGATTTCACCAAATCGTTTGATTTCGGTAATGGTAAAATTCCCAAACAACTTATTGATCTGATCCTGAATTCCCGAAACTGTCACTCCGTATGTGGTCATCTTGGGTGCATCCAAGCTGAATACTACCGAAGCTTCTTTTTGTAAACCTGGACCTCTATCGTATTCAGGTGTTGGGAAAGTCTCCAACCATTCATCCATTTTTGCTTCATCCACTGGTCTTTTTGTTCCCAAATCTTTCCAGCGCACTTCGTAGTAAGGGATATTTGAGGCAAATAATTGATCAAAAGCATTGGGCGCATCCATGACGCTGATTTCAGCAGTTGGAAAGTTGCTCGTTACCAATTGTCTGAATCGTTGCGTCATTTCATTTTTACTCTCCTGAGATTCAAAAAGGAAATATACGCTAGCTTGCTGAATGGAATTTTCTCCATCAAAAAGCAGGAACTGCCTAACCCCGATGTCTGACTCTGCTTTGAGATAACCCTCTCCTAGCGCCTCTAGGCTACTGAGCAGCCTATCTCTATTTTGCTCCACGCCTATGGGTTCATTCCAATCAATCTCTACCAAAGCGTCAAACTTCTCGATTGGTGGTAAGCCTTCTGTTTTCAAAAGCTGACTGACCAAAAGTGCTAGCGGTATAAAAAGCATGAAAACGGTAAAGCTCAGTCCTCTTCTCAGGAAAATCTTTTGATATAAGGCTTTGTACCCTCTTAGCACTGCACGGAAAAACTTACTATCCTCCTTGGCTAACTCTTCCACAGATTTATTTCTAAAAAAGAAGTGGTAGAGCATTGGTAATAAGATGAAGGCGACCAAAAGTGATACAAATAGAATCGCTGCCACTGATACCGCTTGATCATAAAATAGAGCTCCAGATATTCCACTTAGGAATACCAGCGGAATAAATACAGCCAAGGTTGTCAAGACAGAACTGATCAAAGCCGACATGACTTCATTCACTCCTTGTACACAAGCCTCAAATATCGGTAAGCCTTCCTTCCTTTTTCTGGTAATATTATCCAAGACAATGATGGAGTTGTCAATCAACATACCCAATCCAAGTGCTAAACCACTCAAGGAAATGACGTTGATGGATATTTCGAAGAAATAAAAGACCAAAAAGCTGATGATCAGAGAAGAAGGTAAGGAAATCCCAATGATGACGGGTGTTCTATAGTTACCCATGAAGATGAATAAAACGCCAAATGCAAACATTCCCCCAAAAAGTAGGGAGGTTTGAAGGTTACTGATTCCAGCATTTAACAAGGTAGATTGATCCTGAGTGACATCAAAATCCACCTGAGGGTAGTCTGCTCTGAAATAATCCAATGATTCGTAGATCAAAGGCATCATTTCATTCATTTTGGCAGAGGCTTGCTTGTGAACTGTGATGACCAGGCCTTCTTGTGTTCCAAAGTAGTGATAACCTAATACATCTTTATTTTCATACTTTACTTCAGCTACGCGACCTAGTTCTACTGTGAGTCCCTTGTCATTGGTCACAGGCAGACGCATGATGTCATCAGGAGTATCTACTCGTGTGGCCATTCGGAGGTAATATCTGAATTGGCCATCTTCTACACTGATCCCAGGAAGTTCTTCATTGCCAAAGCGGATGGCTCGAATGACATTTTCTTCTGTCATTCCAAGCGCTCTGAGTCCTGCTTTGTCCGGGGTGACAGTGATGCCTCTTTCCTTTTTGCCATTGATATCCACTAGGGAAACTCCTTGGAGTTGTTCCAGTCGCTTTTTCAGCACATTTTCAGCCAACAAGCTGACTTCTGCATAATCGATTCCTGGTTTTGGTATCACTTGCACCCGAATGACGGGAATATCATTCGTATTGATTCGGATCACTTGAGGGCGAGCCAATCCAGCAGGAAGGCTGTTGGTGATCCTATCTATTTTTTCATTGACATCGATATAGGCCAGCTCCATCTTGGTCCCATAATCAAAAGTGAGTCGAATGGTACCTACTTCACTACCCGCTTTGCTGTCTACTTCTTCGAGTCCATTGAGTGTCATGAGTTCTGCCCTGATATTGGCAAGAACATTTTGCTCAATAGCCTCCGGTGAGGCATTGGGGTAATTGACTTTGATCACAATCTGCGGCACATCTATGGGTGGTAGCAGCGAAATCGGCAATGTTCTGAACACAATCACACTGAACACCATCAGTGCAACAAAAGTCATCAATACGGCAATGGGTCTCGCTAGTAAAAATCTAACCATAGCGATTAATCTTTTACAATTTGCACTGGTGCCTGATGGGCGAGCTGCAAATTATTGGTGGTAATCACTGTACTGCCTGGTTCTATTCCTGAGAGAATCTCCACTTCTTTGCCATTGTCTTTGCCAACTTCTACGTAATTCCATTTGGACTCATTGTTTTCGATGGTAAATACCACCGCTCTGCTAGATCTGTACACAAGTGCTTGTTTTGGTACTACGATACTGTTGTTTTGTGGGGCTCTTATGATTGCTCGGGCATTCATGCCAGGAAGAAGGCCTTTGCCATTATTGACCAAAATGCTGACTTGGACCAAGCCATTTTCATCTACCTTAGGGTTGATACTACGAACTGTCCCAGAAAATGGCTCAGCAGAACCAGAGACTGGATATACTTCTGCTTTCTGTCCTAGAGAGATTAGGTTGATGTCTGACTCCAGCACTTTTACTCTTAGTTCGAGGGAATTGGTATTGATGATCTCCATAAACTCTGCTCCATTAGAAACCAAGCTACCTTTTTTGATTTGTAGGTCTGCTACTCTGCCGGAAGTTGGAGCTTTGACAACTGATTTTTCTATTTCGAGTTGCGCTTCTTTCAAGTCTATCTCTGCAGCAAAAAGACCGCTTTTTGCTTTAATTTGATCAGTAATGCTTCCTTTACGCTCTTCATCATCAGAACTCATGATGGTCCCAAAGCTGAGGATTTCAGATTCATAGTTGGCTTGCGCATTTTTGAGCTGTATGCGAGCTTTTTCCATTCTGAAATTTGCCTCAGAGTCATCTAATCGGGCTAAAACAGCTCCCTTTTCCACAAAATCACCTTCTTTGACATTGAGTTCGCTGAGGATCCCTTGTCTTTGAATGACAACTTTCACTTGATCCACTGCATCAATTTTACCTGTGGCATTGATTAGGTAGTCGAATGTGCGCTGTTCGGCATTGGCGACTCTCACTGGAGTGGCTGCTACTTCGGCTCTGAAAGAATCCTTAGGGATCTCTTCATTTTCTTTTTTCTCTTCTTCGCAAGAAAATATACTGCCCAAAAGCAAGGCAGCCATAAAAAACAATCTTCGATGACTCATAAATAATTGAATTAAAGTATTGGGGCTTCAATAAACTAACAAATTAAACAATATCAAAATATCATAGTGTTAAAAAATGAAAAAATGTGATGAAAGCGAGGGAGGGGGGGGTAGTTATTGGTTATTGGTTGATTGAGGGAATGGGGGGGCGGTAGTTATTGGGGGATTGGTTAAAAAGTTGGAAGGTTGGAAGGTTGGGGGATCGCACAGATTACATAGATTAGGCGGATTTTTTATTATGATGATTGGGGGATTTAGTTATTGGGGGATTGGTTAAAAAGTTGGAAGGTTGGAAGGCTGGAAAGTTGGGTTGGATAGGTTGGGAATTGGAAGATTGGAAGATTGGAAGATTGGAAGATTATTTTGATTGGGGAATAGGGTTGGATTGCTTTGTACATGGTACTTTGTACATATTGTACTACCCTAAATCACGATGACCGTCTTGATTCAATTATTTCTAGATAGAAGCATTTCAGAGGGAAGGTTGAGCATCAACTCAAGCATCTCTATATTGGGTCTTAAAAATTCAATGGGTTTGGGATAAAGTCTTAGACGCATGCCTGCTGGCTTGTTATCTTGGTAGTAATCAATCAGCGACACGATGGTTTCTTGATCAGGCACTTCCAATCTTACAGGAACAACCCCATCTCTAATCATCTCCAATTCTTTGGCAGCGCCTTTGGAAAGATCAATCACTCTTTTGGAAGATTTGGGTAAGCGATCATTGACTCGAACCCAAACTTCTTTTTCATTCTTCAAATTCACAACTCTGAGCATGGTTCCAAAAGGCAAGTGCTTGTGTGCGGCAGTTAGCTCCTCCATATTATACACTTCCCCATTGGCTGTTTTCCGCAGATGGAATCTCGTCCCATAATAACTCGCCACACCTTCTTCAATCAAGAAAGTAGAATCTGCAACATGGACATTCTCTAAGAGAATAGTCTCATCCTGAGCTTGAACGCTCGTCAAGCCAAAAAATAAAAAAAGACCTATGATTAAGCTGATTTTTTTCATCTGCGATTACTTGGCAATTTATATGCCAATTGCTGTCATTAATTAAAATCTCACTTGGAAAGGATGTCCCAAGCTGATAACTTTAAATTTCTTATCGAATAAAGTTAAACTATTTTCATTTAAATCTACACAAGACTTTTCAGCTATAATCAAAATCCTTCACACCGCAGACTGGCATTTGGGCAAAAGATTGCAGGATTTTTCCAGAATGGAAGAACAAAATATTCATTTAGCAAATGAACGAATAACTCCTTTTTATTTCATTAAAATTTGATTTTACTAGATTAAATAGTTATATATGTATTAAACTATTTCAACTTCTTTTTTATGAAACATATACACATTACTTCTATTTTGCTTTTCCTATTTTCCATTCAAGGATTCACCCAATCAAATATCTGTTATCCTAATCTATCAGGAACAGACACTCTTCGGTTAACAGTGACTGGATCTGGATCAACCAAAATACAAAACTTCCCAATTAACATCGCACCAGCTTGTTTGGATGGGACATACACAAGCAGTTCACAAAGTAATGCACCGCTCAATACTGTAAATGCTGTATCATCAGGTCAAATCATAACCAACATTTTATGTCCATCTGCCGCAAATATACAGTGGACACATACATCTGGTAGCGCACCATATTGGATATGGAACAATAATAATGTTTTGATCCAGATGCCTAGCGGAGGGAATATTAGCTTCAAAGTGGATGCAAAATCAGCTAATGGTCAAACGATAAAAACTAGAAATATAACCTTTTACAACTTTGGATCCTTCAAAATATTCCCAAACCCAACAAGTGGCTTAGTAAACATTGATATCAATCCAAAACTTGGTTTTGAATCAGAAATCATCAGTTTAGAAACTCCGTCACTAAAAACAAATATAAGAATTGAGGGAGAATCAACTTTTGATATCAGGCACTTACCGAATGGTGAATATTGGCTAAAAATTTATTTTGAAGGAAAAGTAGTCAACGAACAAAGAATAATCATAAAGAAATAATCCATGGCTAGATTAATCATTTTTGTAATCTTAGTTTCTTTCTCAAATAATGCATTTGCACAAAAGGACAAAACTAATGCCGGAAGATTTGAAATTTCAGTAGGTAGTGGAGCGCTTATACCCGTTGGGAAATTTGCTTCTACATCAACTACAGGCTTTGAACAAACTGTTTTCGCAATTCAAGGGGATACTCAATATGATATTCAATATTTTTCAAAAAGAAACCATGGGCATGCTAGACGAGGAGGAGATATAAATTTAGAGGTCAACTTTCTCGCGGGAAGGTTTTGGGTGCATGGTTTATCTTTTGGACAATCTTCAAATGCTATCAGGATAGAATCAGCAAATAAATACTTCGGAAGTAATCAATTCCCTATGGAGGTTAATTTTCACGAAAAATATGAGGTACAAAACTTAGCTTATCTAATTGGTTACAGATTTATTTTAACCAATTCAGTTGAATTTCGCCCATTTCAAAAAATAGGATTTTCTCGATTAACATTTCCATTTTACATATTAGAGAGTATTAATTCACCAGGGACGACACTTATTCATGATAGAGATAGACCAAAATCAAACAGTCTATATCTTGAGAGTGGTTTATTGGCAAGTATATCTTTATCAAAGAAGTTTGATTTAGGATTTAACCTTTCATATCGTTTTGCAGATTTTGACTATATCATGTACAAAAGAGTTGTACCTGGTGGATCAACAACATTAATTGTCCCCGATCAAGTTAATCTGCGGGCAATTATGACGGGATTTAGATTGGCATATAAGCTATAAATAATAAAAATAAATTTCAATTTCATTTTTTTCATTCACTTCTGACAATTTATTTATTGTCAGTTACGGTCATTTATTAAAATCTCACTTGGAAAGGAATTCCCAAGCTGATAACTTTAAACCTCTAACTTGACGAAGTTAATTTATTTTCACGATAAAAACACTAAAGACTTTTCAGCTATGATCAAAATCCTTCACACCGCAGATTGGCATTTGGGCAAAAGATTGCAGGATTTTTCTAGGATGGAAGAACAAAAACTCGTCCTAGAAGAAATCATTCAAATCGCATATGATCAAGAAGTTGACCTAGTTCTACTCGCAGGGGATATCTTTGATACTTTCAACCCTAGTCATGAAGCGGTGGAATTACTCTACAAAACCCTGCGAAGATTATCCAAAAATGGTGAAAGACCGATCATTGCCATCTCAGGCAATCATGACAGCACGCAGTTTGTCGAAGCTCCAGATCCACTAGCGCGGGAAATGGGCATCTTTTTTTACAGCCGCTATGATTCCGTCATCTCTACAGGAAAGTTGGACAATGGAATTGAAATCCTGAACTCTGAATCAGGTTTTATGGAAATCAAACTCCCAAAACATGCAGAACCAATCCGCATCATTTTAGCTCCATATGCCAATGAAGTACTACTGAAAACCTATCTAGGCGAAGAAGATCGGGAAGCTGAGTTGCGAAACATTCTTGCAGCAAAATGGCATGACCTTGCTGACCGTTATTGTGACGAGAGCGGCATCAACCTATTTGCAGGGCATTTTTTCTTTGTCAAAGAAGGTGAAAAACCAGAGCCAGAACCTGAAAGTGAGCGTCCTATCCTACATGTTGGCGGAGCACAGGCACTTTATACTTCCAATATTCCTGCACAAATCCAATATGCTGCCCTCGGACATTTACACCGTTATCATGCGGTGAGCAAATCCCCTTTCCCTGTGGTGTATTCGAGTTCTCCCCTTGCCTATTCATTTAGCGAAGCGGATCAGGAAAAAAGAGTAGTGATCATACAAGCAGAAGCTAATAAAGAAGTTTCCTACGAAGCTATACCCCTCCAAGAAGGTAGACCTTTATTCAGAAAACGCTTTGAAAATTTAGCTGACACCTTGGCTTGGCTGGAAGAGAATCCTTACTGTTTTGTAGAAATCACCTTCGCCACCGAGCATGCCATTGACGCAGCGACGAGAAAAGCCATCATGAAAGCTCACGATGGAATTGTCAACTTGATCCCAGAGATTCTGCATATCAAAGGTCAGGAAAGCTTAAGCCTCAAAGTAGAGGATTTGGGAAAAGATATGGTAACACTTTTCAAGATGTATTACAAAAGCGAAAAAGGTCAAGATCCCAATGCGGAGTTGATCGATATTTTTAAAGAAGTAATCAGCCAAAACGAAGATTTATGATCCCAATTAGACTGGAAATACAAGGGCTTTATTCCTACAAGGAAAAGCAAGTCATCGAATTTGATCAACTGACAGCAGCTGGACTTTTTGGGATTTTTGGGGCAGTAGGAAGTGGGAAATCGTCTATATTAGAAGCTGTACTGCTTGCACTCTATGGAAGCACCGAGCGACTTTCTGATCGTGGAGAAAAATACAGCATGGTCAATCTGCAAAGTGAAGAGTTGCTGATCAATTTTGAATTCAAAGCAGGGAAAAATAATTCCAAAATCTACCGTGCGCGCTATGCGGCAAAGCGAAACGCAAAGAAATTTGAAGATGTCAAGCCAGCAGAACACGGCTTTTATCTCCAAACCGAGGAAGGCTGGGCGCCCCTGACAAGCAGAGGAGAGGATATCGTCGGGATGAAAAAGGAACATTTCAAGCAGACAGTCATTATCCCACAGGGTAAATTCAAGGAATTTGTAGACCTCACTCCTGGCCCAAGGGCTGAGATGATGAAGGAATTGTTTGGCTTGGAGCGATTTGACCTCAGTCAAAAAACTGGCAGCTTACTCCGTGTAGTTAAAGACGAGAAAATCAGGCTTGAGACACAGCTTGGAAGTCTAGAAGCCTTCTCAGAAGAAGTACTCAAAACAAAGGAAAAGCAGCTCAAAGCCATCGCCCATCAAGCGGAAATTATCACCCAAGAGTTCCAGAAAGTAGAAATTCAATTCAAAAAGCAAGAGCAAATTCAAACCCTCCATCAATCACTCCTAAACTTCGAAAAAGAGTGGACAGCATTGCAATTGAAGAAACCTGAGATAGAAAAGCAAAAAAGCATTTATAAGGATTTTCTTACTGCAAGAACTTACCTCAAGCCGATTTTTGATCAGATCCAGGAGAAGAAACAAGAAATAGAAAAGCACCAAGTAAGCGTGACAGACTGTGAACGTTTCAAAAAAACTTTTGTATCGGAGATAGCAGCTAAAGAGAAAGAAGAGGCAGAACTCAAAGAAAAAGCCAATAAAAAGTCAGAGCGAGAATCGAAGATCCGAGACTTGGAAAAAGTCAAAGAAATCCAGGAGCTCCAAGTTAAGATCAAAGCGCTAAGCAAGGAAATTGACTTGATTCAACCGCAGCTTGATAGCAAAAAATCCACTCAGCTAAAGTTAGAGGCAGCCATCAAAATGCTTGAAGATGAACTCGAAACCCAAGCACTACCCAATGCCAATCAGTTGGCCGAACTGAAAAGCTGGCTGAAAGATTTGGAAACTTGGACGAGTAATAAGGAAGTGCTCATCCAATCAATCGAGGATTTAAAAACATCAATGGGTGAATTTGAAGATGCTAAGAACAGCCTTCAAGAGCATCTACCTGCTGATGAGGCAAACTTTGACACTTGGTCTTCAAGTCTGAAGTATCAAATTCAAACATTGGAATCAGCAAGAGATCAATTGATTCAAAAAAGTGGGTTGAGTGCACATGTTCATTTACTAGCAGATGGCAATCCATGCCCCCTGTGTGGATCACTGACCCATCCAAATCCTCTCCAAGCAGAAGCGGAAAATAAGGTCTTGTTACAAATTGAAAGCAATATTAGTGAACTAAAAGGGAAGCTGGATGCTATTTTTGAAACCTCAAAGAAAGTTTCAGAACTCAGTTTCAAGAAAGAAGCTTTGTCCCAGCAAATACTTGAAAAAGAAAAAGAGCTTACGGCAATTGTCAATCAAATAAAAGCACAAAGCACATCTCTTCAAGCGCAAGGATTTGAGGACATTGAAGTGCTCAAGAGGCACCTCAAAAGTACAGAAGAGGCCATTCTGAATGCCGAGCAAAAATCGAAGCAAATCAAAGCCCAAAGAAAGCAATGGCAAGAAGGCAAAGAGGACTTGGAGCGAGAAGATCAGAAGTTACGCAACTTGGAGCAAGAGCTGAAAATGCTCCTTACCACCCAAAACACCAAGCGAGATGACATCAAGGATGCAGGATTCTGTCAAGCTTTTTTCACCAAGGACGCAGGAGAAATCCATCAAACCATACAGAAAGTACAATATGATATCGATCGAACAGCCGATCTACTGAGTGGTATTCAGAAGGTACTCGTAGAAATCAGAGCAAAGCAAGCGACGAACCTTGCTAATTTGGAAAATGCCCAAAAAGCCCTCCTCGAAGCTGAAAAGAAGATTGATTCGCTGGAAGCTCTCTATACACAGCGTAAAGCAGCGTATCATTTTGAGGATGAAGCCCTGCTACAAGAACTCTTTCATCATCAATTGGATGTGGACAAGGTGGAAGTTGAGATCAAAAATTTTGAGCAGCGACTCCATTTGGTAGGTAATAGAATCGCAGAGATCAAGACCACGGAAGGCATCAGCAGTTTCAATCAAGAGGATTTTGAGCTTTTGAAATGTAACTTAGAAGAAAAATCAAAAGCCCTAGAAGCCATCAAAAAGGATTTTACTTTACTAGATCGTGAGCTCAAAGAAAGTAAGGAAAAGTTAGCCGAAAAGAAAAAACTGCAAGAGATCTACGAAAAACTAGAGAACAGGGAAAGCAACTTGAAAGAATTAGAGAGGCTATTCAAGGGCAGTGGATTTGTCAAATATGTAAGTTCTATCTACCTCAAGGAGCTCTGTAATACAGCCAATATTCGTTTCAACAAACTCACCAAAAACAGCATGAGTTTAGAGATCGACGACAACAACACATTCTGGGTGGTGGACTACCTTAATGGAGGGAAAAAGCGACTTCTTAAAACACTCTCTGGTGGCCAAACCTTCCAAGCATCCCTTTGTTTGGCTTTGGCCTTGGCTGAGAAAGTCAAGTCACTCAATGAGGCAGATCAAAGTTTCTTTTTCTTAGATGAAGGATTTGGGGCTTTGGACAGAAATTCCCTTCGAGTGGTCTTCGAAACGCTCAAGGCCCTGCGGCATGAAAACAGAGTTGTGGGTATCATCTCCCATGTCGAGGAGCTCCAACAAGAAATCGAAGTCTATGCGAAGGTTGAATTGGATGCTGAAAAAGGCAGTCAGGTGGGGTATTCTTTTTAAGTTAGGAGATATGAGACGCAAGATACAAGAAGTAAGATTGAGGGCAAGACAGGAAGCAAGAGATAAGAGGTAAGATAGAGGCTCGCAAAGGGTGCAAAGGTGCAAAGATGCGCAAAGGAGCTTGTGGAGAGGGATTTGTTATTGGTTATTGAGTGATTAGGAAGAAAAGCGGAGAGGCAAGAAGAAAGAGATAAGAGACAACATCCAGCTCCAAAAATTCTTGCCAAGAAATCCCCCCGAATCTATCAGCAGAGATTTTTGAGGTTTGAGTTTTTTAAATGTATTTTTTACACTTAAATTTTTTATATTGCTATTGAATAAATAAACCTTAAAAACATATCTCTTAAACTATGAAAAACTTAGCTGCAAAAATCAGTTTTGCCTTGGCAGGATTGATTTTGACTTTGGGATCCTGTTCTGAATCTGTGCAGGAAAAAACTCAAGAACAAGTGCCCTATTCATTGATAGAGCGAGTTGGCAACCCAATCATTACTGATAAGTTCACAGCAGATCCTGCTGCTATGGTACACAATGATACGGTCTATCTCTATGTAGGACATGACCAAGCACCTCCTGGAAAGGATTTTTATGAAATGCATGAATGGTTGATCTATTCATCTACGGATATGGTCAATTGGGAAGAGCGAGCAGCCTTAAATGTGGTAGAAACTTTTGAATGGGCTTCGGGTGATGCTTGGGCAGCCCATACCATTGAAAAGGATGGTAAATTCTATTGGTTTGTTACAGTGAGCCATAAAGAAATCCATGGAAAAGCAATTGGCGTAGCTGTATCTGACAGTCCAATTGGTCCATGGCAAGATGCTATTGGAGCTGCATTGATCACCAATGACATGACTACAGACACCGATATTAGCTGGGATGACATTGATCCTGCTGTTTTTATAGATGATGATGGACAGCCTTACCTTTTTTGGGGCAATACGATAGCATATTGGGCCAAACTTAAACCTAATATGATTGAGTTAGATGGTGCAATCCATAAAATAGACTTACCAAATTTCACTGAAGCGATATGGGTACACAAGAAAAAGGATTGGTACTATCTCAGTTATGCTTATCAATTCCCAGAGAAAACCGCCTATGCCATGAGTAAGAGCATCACAGGTCCTTGGGAATACAAGGGAATTCTCAATGAAGTAGCAGGAAATACCAACACTAACCATCAGTCAATCATCGAGTACAAAGGAAAAGACTATTTTATCTATCACAACGGCAGCATTCCTACCCAAGGGGGGAGCTATAGAAGATCTGTCTGTATAGACTACCTCTATTATAATCCTGACGGCACCTTAAAAAGAGTCGTGATGACTACGGAAGGAGTTGAGAAGACTTTGTGATTTTAGATCTTAGATTTTAGATTAAAAAACAAAAGAATGAAGAGGAAAGGAATTAAGAAGAATGAAGAAAGCACCTTCATCCTTCTTAATTCTTACTTTACTTTAAAGTGATATTGAATTTTATGTGAATACAGCTCTCCTGGGTTTAGTCTAGCAGAGGGGAAGGTTGGCTCATTGGGAGCGTTGGGGAAAGTCTGTGGCTCTAGGCAAAGACCCATATATTGTTTATAATTCACCCCATTGATTGTTACTTTTCCATCTAGAAAATTGCCAGAGTAAAACTGAACAGCCGGCGAATCTGCATGCACCTCCATGAGTCTTCCTGAACTTTCATGATACAATTCGGCCATTTTCACTAATTCCTCAGAATGTGCTTCTTTGACCACAAAGTTATGGTCATAGCCTCCAGGAACCTCTCCTATCCGTGCTCCAATCAAATGTGGACTTGTAAAGTCAAAGGGAGTTCCAGCCACTGCTTTCAATTCTCCCGTTGGAATCAATTCAGCATCTACAGGAGTATACTTTGGCGCATGAATGGTCAGTTCATGACCAAGAATATCTTCTTTCATCCCACTCAAGTTGAAATATCCATGATGTGTCAAATTGACTATGGTAGGCTGATCTGTTTCAGAAGCAAACTCTAACAATAATTTATTGTCTGAGGTCAACTCAAAAGTCAAAGTCGTCTTCAGATTCCCTGGATAACCTTCTTCACCATCTGGACTTGTATAAGTCATCTTTACAATCATGGATTCATCTCCCTCCATGTATTCAGCATCCCAGAAAACCCTGTTGAAACCAGCTAATCCGCCGTGCAAATGATTTTCTCCATCATTTGTAGCCAATTGGTAGGTATTTCCATCCAATTCAAAAGTGCCTTGAGCGATCCTGTTTCCAAATCTACCAATGGCTGCACCAAAATAATAGTCATTGTTATCATAGTCAGCGATCTTCTCATAGCCGAGTACGATATTCTCACTTTTGCCATTCCTATCTGGAACAATCAATTTGGAAATAATTCCTCCAAAACTGGAGATTTCCACTTCCATTCCGTTGCCATTGTCTAATTGAAAGAGCTTGGCCTTTTTGTCTCCAACAGATACTTCCTGTACCTTAACTTTGAAATTGATGGTTTCTTGAATCATATTCTTCTCCTCAGTTTTGGGAGCGGAGCAACTCCAGCTTATAAAAGCCAGCAAACCTAGCATGCGGGCGGTGGTGGTGATTTTGTTATTTGTCATATATCGAGTGGTGATTTTTAGCATCCTTGTCCATAATAAGCATCCTTTCCATGCTTTCTTTCATAGTGTTTCTTGATCAAAGCATCTTTTAGTCTTGCTGCATTTGGATTGATTTGTAAAGTAAGATAAGCCATTCTAGCAACTTCCTCTAGGACTTTGCTATTGTAGACTGACTTTGCAGCATCCTTTCCCCATGCAAATGGTCCATGACTTCCTACTAGGATCATTTCTACTTCTTCTGGACTTAGTTTTTTTTCAGCAAAACAATCTAAAATCTGCTGTCCCGTATTGTGCTCGTAATCACCCTGGATCAGGTGATCGGCCATTGGGGGTGCACATGGAATATCAGCTGTCAAGTGATCCGCATGAGTGGTTCCAAAATTTGGGATATCTTTCAATGCCTGTGCCCAAGCTACCGCATAGGTAGAATGCGTATGACAAATCCCTCCAATATTTCCCCAATGCTTATACAAAAATGCATGTGTTTTAGTATCAGAAGAGGGGCGCATATTCCCTTCCACGACTTTGGCATCAAAGTCCACGATTACTATATCCTCCACTTTCAATACTTCATAAGGAACACCACTAGGCTTGATTGCAAAGACAGCCTTGTCCCTATCCACGGCACTTACATTCCCAAAAGTATAAACCACAAGGTCTAGTTTGGGCAGTTGCATATTGGCTTCGTAACATTCGCGTTTAAGTTCTTTGTACATTTTATTTTAGATCTTAGATTTAAGATTTAAGATTGGAATTAAAATTATTTGTTTGAATTTTTAACCCTATTTTTGACTGTTTTTAGACTACTGACAAATATAGCTGTTAGCTCATTTGCTTCTTGTAGTTGACACGAAACATCAACCCAACCCTTCGCTTGAATTAACTCTAACCAATAACAAGTTTCATCTGCTTCTTCTAAAACAATTTGAAGTTTTGAAATAAACTCATTATCACTTCTTGCCCTGCATACAGCTCTATAATTTGCCCCTACAGAAGTAGCTGATTTGGTAAATTGATATGAAATGACTTTTGCCGAAGCCGAATTTGGCAGCAATTCAATAAGTTCAATCACATCAAGAGCAAATCTCTTAGTTCTTTCCTTAATTAGATTTTGCATAGTAGTAAAAATTAGATTGGAAAAATTGAAGACTATTAAAACTACATAATCTCTCTCCCAATCTAAAATCTACCTTCTAAAATCTAAAATCAATTACCTTCTTCCACCAGCTTTCCGAACTTCACATATTCAGCATACAACTTCTCATATACTGAGACATTGGCTGGAATTGGTTGGTAGACTTTATCAAAACCAGAGCTCATGGCTTGGATAGCAGCCTCGGTATTGGGATGGATACCTGCGGCTACAGCAGCATACATCGCTGCTCCGAGTGCAGGCGCTTGGTCAGAAGACGCTACTTTGATCGGCATGTTCAAGACATCTGCTAAGGTCTGCATGACCAATGCTGATTTCTTGGCAACTCCACCTAGTCCGATGACCGCATCGATCTGTACTCCTTCTTGTCTGAAGCGCTCCACGATACTTCTGGAGCCAAAACTGATGGCTTCAACCAAAGACTTGAAAACTCGAGCTGCATCTGAGCCCATATTGAGATTTCTAATAGCTCCTTTAAGTGCCTGATTGGCATCAGGTGTTCTTCTACCATTGATCCAATCCAGAGCTACAATGGAGGATTCCCTTACAGGGATGGCTACGGCCTCTTCCGAAAGTTTGATGATCAATTTATCTTCTAATTCTGCAATCAGGCGCTCTTTTTGATCTGTTGTGAGTGAATCGCTCTGTTCAATTAGCGCTAGAGAGGGTTTCAAAAGAAGGCTCTTAAACCAAGCTAGGACATCACCAAATCCAGATTGACCTGCCTCGAGTCCTATTGTCCCAGGAATCACTGAACCATCAACTTGACCACATATCCCAGGAATTAATTTATCTCCTAGGGTTTCTTTATTGGTTACCATGATATCACAGGTAGAAGTCCCCATGACTTTAATCAACGTGTTTTCAGCTATCTCCCCTCCTACTGCACCAGCATGTGCATCAAAGGTTCCCACTGCAACCACTACATCTGTTGAAAGCCCTAGTTTCTCTGCCCATTCAGGGCTTAGCTGACCAGCGACTTCATCTGAAGTATATGTGTCAGCATAGAGTCTATCTTTTAAGTCAACCAAATAAGGATCAAATTCCCCTAAGAAGTCCTTTGGAGGAAGTCCTCCCCAGCTCTCATGCCAGAGCGCTTTATGTCCGGCAGCACATCTACTTCTTTTTATTTCCAAAGGGTCCTTACAGCCGATCAATTGCGCAGTAATATAATCACAGTGCTCCATCCAAGAAAAGGCTGCTGCTTTCACTGCCTCATCTTCTCTGATAACGTGGAGAATTTTTGCCCAAAACCACTCGGAAGAATATATTCCCCCTTCATATTTGGTGTAATCTTCTCCTCCCCATGTTCTCGCTACATGATTGATTTCATCAGCTTCTTTGATTGCTGTATGATCCTTCCATAGTACCATCATGGCATTAGGATTCTCAGCAAATTCAGGTTTCAAAGCTAGGGATATCCCATTTTCATCTACTGGCATCGGCGAAGACCCAGTGGTATCAACGCAAATCGCCTTGACCTGATTTTTTGAAATTCCAGAATTTTCCAAGACTGCTTTGATGGTCACTTCTAAGCCTTCCAAATGATCCAAAGGGTGCTGTCTAAATCTATTTGAAATGGGATCACAATATTTCCCTTCCTTCCATCGAGGATACCAATAGACATGGCTAGCTAGACAGTTACCATCAGCAGTATTTACCAATACAGCCCTTACAGAGTCAGATCCATAGTCTAGTCCTATTACAAATTGTTCGTTCATTTGCTTCTTATTTCTCGCAATCAATTTTATTTCACCCTTACCATCAAAACCGAATTTGCTGGTACGGAAATTTTCAAAGAGTCTTTGTTCAATTTAAAATCTCTAAAAGCTGCTTTTTTGACTACATCCTTTTTCTCAAAGGTATTGTAAGCGTCAATGGCAGGAGCAGTTACGAATTCAGCAGAAACGTTCTTAGCTTCTATACCTCTCAATACGACATCCAGGTCGATTTTTTTATCCGGATGGATATTGGCAATACTGATATTTACGGTACCATCGTCTGATTTTGAAGTTGATACATTCAAAGCTTCCATTTTCTCTTTTCCAAAGCTTACTTCCTCGGACACTAAATGATGGGGCAATAAAGTAGCGTCTTTGTGAGGCTTATAAAGATCAAAGACATGATATGTTGGAGTCAATATCATATCAGTCTCATTGGTCAAAATGATTGCTTGTAAGACATTGACAGTTTGTGCCAAGTTGGCCATGTGTACCCTATCGGCATGTTTGTTGAAAATATTCAAGGAAATAGCAGCTACATGGGCATCACGCATGGTGTTCTGCTGGTAGAGAAATCCTGGGTTAGTTCCTGGCTCTACTTGAAACCATGTTCCCCACTCGTCTATAATCATCCCGATTCTTTTCTCAGGGTCATATTTATCCATAATGGTTCCATGACGGGTGATCAATTCATCTATGAATGCAGCTTTTCTTAGTGTCTCAAGGTAAGTCTCTTTATCGAATTGTGTAGCTGACTTCTTGTTTTCCCATGAACCTGCGATGGTATAATAATGTAAAGAAAGCCCATCCATCATCCAAAGTGGGATATTCTTCATCAAGACTTCAGTCCAGTTATAATCCCAGTTGTTTGCACCACCAGCAATTTTGTAAAGTTTTGCTCCGCCATAATCTCTTGCGTAGGTAGCATATCTTCTGTACTCATTTGCATAATACTCTGGAGTCATGTTTCCTCCACAGCCCCAGCTTTCGTTGCCCACACCCCAGTATTTGATATTCCAAGGTTCTTCTTGCCCATTTCTTCTTCTCAAATCTGCCATTGGACTTACACCATCAAAGTTGATGTATTCTATCCACTTAGACATTTCCTCTACAGAACCAGAACCTACATTGCCTGTGATGTATGGCTCCGTTCCGATTTTCTTGGCGAAGTTCATGAACTCATGTGTACCAAAAGAATTGTCCTCAGTCACTCCACCCCAGTGGGTATTGATCATCTTAGGGCGATCAGCAGGATCGCCTATACCATCTGTCCAATGGTATTCGTCGGCAAAGCAACCTCCTGGCCATCTCAAATTTGGGATTTCAAGATCAATTAAGGCTTGCATGACATCTTTTCGATAGCCATCTTCATTGGGTATATCAGAGTTAGGTCCCACCCATATTCCTCCGTAAATATTTCTTCCCAAGTGTTCGGCAAAGTGACCATAGATATGTCTACTGATGGTTGTTTTACCTTGATCAGCATTGACGATTAGTCGGTTTTGAGCATTGGAAACAAAAGTTACCAGCAGGGCTGCTGCCAATAAAATCATTCCTTTTAAGCTTCTTGTCTTCATTTCTTATAGATTATAGGTTTATTGTAAAATGCACTACATATTTCTTTTCATCAATCGGATATGATTCAATTTTGGAGTGGATTTACTTTCCACGCTTTCGATTTTCACATCTAAAGTTTCTCCATTGTAACCTGACAAATCATACTCTATGACAATAAGTTGGTCACTAGAACCGGCTAGACTTTCTGTTTTCAAAAGTTGTCCATTGATGTAAATATGAAAGGGCTGCGATGAATGGGTATTCAAGTAGGTAAAGCGCAAAACCTTACCCTCTTGCTCCTTATTTTTCAGCGTATATTGGAAATATTCGGAAGTAGTTCTCCAAAATCGACCATTCTCTTGACCTATTTGTGTGTTGGATCCTTTGAAACCATGCTCTGTTTCAGGTTGTTGCTCACCGACTGCTACTTGATCGACTGTCATTTCTTCCAATCTTCGCATCCATTCATCTTTGGTATTTAGCTCTTTTTTGAATGCTTCTAGCTCTACATCTGCTACTACTGGCCAATAAACTTGATACCTGCTATCATGAATTGAGTAGAAAGGAACAAGCTCAATGTCCTCCTCTAACTGATAAAACTGATTCGCTGCTAATAGGAATTTAAACTCATCTCCTTTTTGCTTCGGCATTGGTTGAATATCTTGTTTTAAAACAGGGCTCAGTTCTAATGGGATCATTTTTCCAGAAGCCACATGCCCCATTCTGCTGTCATCTGCAAAAAGTCCTTTTAGGTCTCCATCTCCTGTTTTTGCCGCCAATACAATCGGACCATGTGTAAAAGAATACCATGGTGAGCCATCAGGCATTTGTTCAGTCTTCGTTTCCATGGGAAGGGCTATTTGGATTTGATCTTTTGATGACCATTTGCCTGCAAGTAAAAAATACCCATACTTATCTACTGTAATTTCCTGTTGTTTGCCATTGATAGCAACCTTCAAGTGTCCTTGTTTGACCCAGCTAGGATAGCGAACTTTAATTTTAAATTCTTTCCTGCCCCTGTGTGTAAATCCTATAGTGGTATTTTCTTCCTCTGGGAAATTGGTTGTTTGTATTACTTTTATGCCTTGCTCTTTCCAATCCAATTCGGAAGCTATGAATAGATTGACGAAAAGAATATCTTCTCGATAAGCATAGATGGCTTGTCCATATTTGGCATGGTTTTCTAATCCAGAACCTACACAACACCAGAAGTTTTCATGGGGCTGTGAATATACCCTGTAGTGTTGGGGCCGCATTGGGGTAAAGTATACAAAACCTCCTTTTTCGGGATGTTGGGTAGAAAGAATATGATTGAAAACAGCTCTTTCATAATAATCAATATACTTGCTATCAGGAGCAGTTTGAAATAGCATCTCTGAAAGTCTCAGCATATTGTAGGTATTGCAAGTCTCAGGCCCTTGTTCGGAAGAAAGCATGGAGGAGAAGTCTGCAGTAGGATGGAAATGTTCTCTGACACTATTTCCTCCAATGGATATCGATCTCTGATAGACCACATTTTGCCAAAAATAATCTGAGGCATCATGGAGTTTTTCATCTTTGGCAACTTGAGCAATACGCTGAAATCCGATGACTTTGGGGATTTGTGTATTGGCATGCATGCCTGTTAGTCTGTCTTCTGAGTTTTTCAAAGGGTTTAGGACCTGTTGATGAGACATTTTCCTAGCCAATTCTAGGTATTTGGCTTCACCTGTTATCACAGCAACATCTGCGAAAACTTCATTGAGCCCTCCATGTTCACTGATCAGCATTTCCTGAAACTGCTCCTCGGAAAAATTTTTCGTCAGTTCATAAAACCAATCTGACAATGCGATCAGCATGGGTTTGGCTATTTCCTTACCACCGATCCAATAAGCATCTCTCAGACCTGCATAAATTTTATGGATGTTGTATAAGGGTACCCAACGGTCATTGAGAGAAAAGCTCCCTGCTCTGATATTACCTGATCGGAGCTCTTCCCAAATTTGTCTTCCATTTGGAACGCCACTGAGATACCCCTTCCCATCCGCATCTTGAGCAAGTTTCAATTGCTCCAACATATAGTCAAGCCTTTGATCGATTTCTGGGTCCCCAGTGGATGCTAGCATCATGGACAAAGCAGAGAGGTAGTGGCCTCCAATATGCCCATCGAGACCAGTATTTTCCCAATTGCCATAATTGTCAGCAGCCCAAGGAATCCCTGCTTCCTTCATGTAAGGTGCAAGTAATCTATCCACATTCATGTCAAGGATATAGCGCTTATCTACTTCTTGGGCATAGAGGAAAGGACTCTCGAGTAATTTGACCTGATCCAATCCAAAAAACTGCACATAATCATTTTGAGCTGAACCCTTCAAAGTAAGGCTGAACCAAAAGGTAAACAATATGCATAATTTAAATTTATAGGTCATATTTATTGCTTTTTCTTGCCCCAAATGGCTGTTCCTTCATTATTGAGACCAGTGTAAATGATACTTTCTACTCTGTTTTCCCAATCATATTCCACATCTACATAGACTTTGTCTATAAATGCGCCATTCCCATAATTCAAGGTCAACCACGGTTTCTCGTAAGACCATACATTGTTAGCATCAGCGCCAATGGTACCATCTTCATTGAGCCTAAGGTCAGCTGAAACTTGATGATCAGGCAAAAATTGTTCTTCCGCGTACCCAGGCACGACCCTATACCCTAGAATGATCTGCTCCCACGTCCCAACGATATCCTCTCTATTAATTTCTTTTGGCGCAAGATTCGCAAATCTCTGTGGTGAAGCTACTGGCCAGCCATCTTCGGTCCAATAGATTTTTCTGACATGTTTGATCATATAAAATCTATCTGTTGAAGGTCTTCCTTGGTGTGCGATATAAAACTGATCTCCATCTCTGAATATTGCATTGTGAGCTACACCTTGCCAACCTCCGTGACCTTGAAATCTATACGGTGCCACGATCATCGGTCCATTATCCTCTTCACCATTCATATCTCTTCCATTGAAATCTAAAAATGGGCCTGTGGGACTAGTTGATCTTCCTACTCGGATATTGTATTTGGTTTCCAACCAATCATAAGATAGGAACATGTAATAATAGCCAGTGGCTTCATTAAAAATAACTTCTGGGGCTTCTATATTCCCATTGATTCTACCTCCTGTGAAACCTCTTTGAATTATTCTTCTGCCTTTGTCATTTTGGGTCTTGGCTAGACCTGTCTCTGGGTTCAACTCTAATACATAAAGGCCATCGTAGGCAGATCCATAGTACATCCAATGTCTCCCTTCTAGATCTATGATTACAGCTGGATCGATCGCATTGGTTATGGGTGTACTTGTCGTGGATGTTACCACCAAGCCTCTTTCTTCCCATGGTCCTTCTATGTTATCTGAAACTAATAGCCCTGTGGCACTCAACCTGAATGTGGAGGATGATTGAGAATAATACAGCCTGTATTCTTCATCAACTTTGATGATGTAAGGAGCCCAAACATTGTCAAAAGGCTCTCCACCATTTTGTCTGATAAAATTGACTCCACCCTGAGGTCTTCCATTATAAGCCCAACCTCTAAACTCCCATGCTACCAAATCACGGGACCTTCTAACTTGAATCCCAACCCTAGACAAAGGCTGTCCATAAGCTACATCCGTTCCAAAGCTATAGAACCATTCTCCGTCTTTGATTACAGATGGATCATGGGAATTATATGGCCCCCATTGACTAACAAATTGAAAAGAAGAAATTTGACCGTACGAGTCTTGTATTTCTTCCAACGGTACCGGAACTCCTTGTACAGGCGTAGGTCCAGTGGGACCTGTAGGTGGTTCTGAGCTAGGAGCTTCATCAGGCGCTTCACTACAAGAAAGAATCAATCCCATGGTAAGCACTAAGAGAAAAAAGCGATATGTAATTGATCTAGCTAGCATCTTAAAAGGGATTACTTGATTTTCGCTTTTATCATCGTGTAGGAATGCGCTGGGAAGGTGTAGGTTACTTTTCCACCTTTCCCTTTGAGAGACTTTGTTTTAGTATCCACAGTAGTTTTCCCAAAATCATTCATGGATTTGATATCTGGACCATTTACCTCAAACACCTCAAAATCTCCTGTAAACTCGCCTTCAAAAGCTAAAATATCAGTTGTAATTGCTTTATCCTTATGTCTATTGACTACATTGATGATGACCTCGTCGCCGTTCATAGTGGCGGAAACGTCTAAATAAGGCACATTCTTCAAATTAGCCCTTTGTTCTCCTAGACCCAAGGCAAAATCACCCGTATTGTAAGTTTCAGAATCTACATAGACATCTAAAGCAGTACCATGCGCATGCTGAGCAAACAATGCCAAAGGGTGATAAATCGTCTGTAGAAAAAGCCCTTCTTCGTTTGTAAAAATTGGAGCGATTACATTGACCAATTGAGCCATATTTGCAATTTTCACTACATCTGCATTCCTAATAAATGCATTCAAGAATGAGGCTATCACCAATGCATCCTCTAGGTTATACCTTTCTTCTAAAGCAATATCACCTGACATGGTCTCAGAGGACCTCCATCTGTACCAAATATTGTATTCATCCCATGCGATGTATATAGGGTCTTTCCCTTTCCTATTGGCTCTCGTCATGGCTTCATCAATCATGCCTTTTACCAGGTGGGTTCTTTCCTCCAAAACCAAAGGAGAGGCAACAAATGCGTAATAATTATCCTCTACATTACCTACATACATGTGTAAAGCAAGGTAATCTACCACATCTTTGAGCTCGTCAATCACTACCCTATTCCAATGCATAGGGTTAGCACCTGGGTAAAAATTAGAAGAACCAGCAGCAACCAACTTGATTGAAGGATCTGTCAATTTCATCAACTTACCAGCTTCTCGGGCTTTTTTGGCATAATCTTCAGCACTGAGATGTCCCATTTGCCAAGGGCCATCCATTTCGTTTCCCAAGCTCCAATACTTGATATTGTGAGGTTTTTCATATCCATGCTTTTTTCTTAACTCAGCATAATATGGGCCTGATTCAACATTGGTGTATTCTACCCATTGTTGAGCTTCTAGGATGCTTCCTGTGCCTAAGTTTACAGCAAAATATGGTTCTGTATTCATCAACTTGGCATAATCCATGAACTCATTGGTACCAAATTGATTTGATTCAAGACGACTCCAGGCTAACTCTAATCGAGTGGGTCTATCCTCTCTAGGGCCTACACCATCTTTCCAATTATAATTGGAGACAAAGTTTCCTCCTGGGTATCTGGTTAAGGAGACATTCAGGCCTTTGACCGCTTCAAGCACATCTAGCCTGAAGCCATTTTCATCTGAAAGCGGATTTCCGGGGTCGTAGATACCTCCATAAACACATCGTCCAAGGTGTTCTACAAAATTTCCATAGATTTTCTTGTCTACTTCACCAATCTTACGATCTAGGTCGATTTTAATTCTAGCATTTTGGGCAGGTGATGTGGCTGAGAAACCAAACATCACACTGCAAAATGCTAAGCCTGTGGTCATTTTTTTGAAATCAAACATTTTAATTAGGGTTAATTATTCTTATTCTTCCAATTTCACTATAGGCCAGCCATCACTGTCCCATTTCATTTCTCTGATCAATAATTTTGATCTTCCATTGTCATGTGCATCGTAGCCATGAAATATCAAGTAATCCTGCTTGTCAAATGTATAAGCAGAGTTATGCCCTACTCCATGCCAGTCAGCATTTCCTTCAAGCACCAATGTGCCTCCTCCTTCAAACATGCTTTTATCGAATCTATCTAAGTAAGGACCTTTCACATCTTTGGATCTACCTACCACCATTTTGTAAGTACTATTCACTCCTCTACAGCAATAATCAAAAGACACAAAGAGGTAATACCAGCCATCCTTTTTAAATATAAAAGGAGCTTCCACAGCCCCATCACCTGGATTTCGATCATCCAATTCGAAAGATCTTTCTCTTCTTGAGATAGTATACCAGTCTTCTGGTCCATTTTGGACTGTTTTGAGGTCATCGGCAAGCTTGACAAGTTTCATCCCATTCCAGAAAGACCCGTAATTCAACCAAGGCGTACCCGCTTCATCAAATACCAAGTTAGGATCAATCGCATTCCAGAGATCTCTACCTGGCACTGATTGGATAACAATACCTTTATCTTCCCATTTGAAATCAGGGGAAGTTGGATCTAAAGTCTTATTCACTGCTAAACCTATAGCAGAAGTATTTTTGGCAAAAGCAGATACTGAATAGTAGAGGTAATATCGATCATTGTGAAAAGTAATATCAGGTGCCCAAATATGGTTTTTAAATTCAGGGTTGATATCATTCGCCCAAGTCGGTGCTTCAGCAAATACAGGGGCTTCTCTTTTCCACTGTTTTAAGTCTGGCGACGACCAGACAGCCACTCCAAAGCCAGTGCAAAAAAGGTAAAAGGTATCTCCTTGCTTGATCACTACTGGGTCATGGACAGGAATATCAGTCCTATATTCTGAATCTTGTGCTTGAGATGCAGAAAAAATAAAAAAAGCAATTATGGTTATTAGGAAGGTTTTCATTTTGGGTTGGGATTATGTAAACATTCAAAATACATCACTCCAATCAGCCAAGGATGTTACTGCTATTTTCAAATAGAGCAGACTTTTGAAAAAAGTAAGGTAGAAATCTACCTTACTTTTATTCAGATGTATTATAGGTTTGAGATTGAAAGTAAGGCTATGAGCCTTTATGATTTGAAAGGATGTAGGAAGAAAGGCGAGGCTCTTGGCTAAATAAACCAAGAACCCGCTTTTACAAAACTACTTACCCTATTAATTATTCGCGCTATTTGGAGACAGGTTAGGATTGTTGTCCAATTCACCCTGAGGTATAGGCATGTATTGATTGCCTTGTGTCCAAGTATTGAACTCAGCATCTCTACTTCTCAAGAAGGCTACTTTTTGAGGATCGTTAAACCAACCCCATCTGATGAGGTCATTGATTCGCTGACCTTCAATTGCAAACTCCAAGAATCTTTCATGCGCAATTTGATCTCTCATTTGAGCTTGGTTCATTCCTGGCTTGACAGTAGCAAGATTAGGAAGTCTTGCCCTATCTCTCACTTGTTGGATAAATCCATAAGCCTCTTGTGTTCTTCCCAATTCATTGAGTGCTTCTGCATGTAGCATCAAAATATCTGCATATCTGAGCACTCGATAATTGATTCCTGATCTAAATTGAGGCTCGACAGAAGGTCCAAAACCATCATTGGTATATTTTCTTGGATAGATTTCATCTGGACCGTAAGGCCACTCATCATTATAAAGCCTTGTGCTATTTTCAGTTGGTTCAAATGAAGCAATAGTCGCAAGCAGCCTTGGGTCTTTTCTACCATCTACGGTAGCTTCCAAGTGGAAATCATTGTAAAGTGCTCTGGTAGGCAAGAAATCGTTGAATCCATAACCTCTTGCGGCGTAGGTGATTGCTTGTGCAGACACTTGCGTCCAGTTGGCATTTGGATTACCTCCCCAGTTCAGTTCAGAGCCCCCTACTTCTTCAGGTGTGGCGAATTGTACTTCGAAGAGAGACTCTGCATTATTTTCAGTTCTCGGGTCAAAATTGTCCCTATAATTCTCCATTAACCTGTAAGGTCCATGTTGACCAGCGATCAATTCTTCAAATTGAACCGCGGCTTCTGCCCATCTCTGTCTGTAGACTAATGCTTTTCCGAGCATTCCAGTAGCCGCGCCTGAAGTAGCTCTACCCACATGCCCTCTATCTGGACCAGTTACATTTTGGTAATTAACAGGAAGATTAGCTTTAGCATTGGTGAAATCAGAAATGATTTGATTCCAAATATCTTCCTCTGAAGCCGTGCTAGGATAAAATTCTGATCTATCAGCAGGTAGTGTAGTGATTAGAGGAACTTCTTTGTAGAAATTCGCCAAATTAAAATATGCCAACCCTCTCAAGAAATAAGCTTGACCCAACACCCTATTTTTGAGATCTTGATTCATGTCAATATCAGGCACATTGCCTAAAACTTGATTTGCTCTCCAGACCATTTGATAATGTGCCTCCCATACCCAAGCAACAGGACCTGATGTAGTAGGGATTGTAAAATTGGCTACCAGCATCAGATCTGGCCAAGGACTATCGCCTTGGATATCATCTCCTCGTCCATCCATCAAGGAAGGAAACATTCTCATGTAGGTACCATCTATCATCAAACTGTTGTAGATAGAGTTCACGGCAGCCACAGCATCAGCCTCTGTTTGCCAAAAAGTTCCCGTAGTAGGTATATTAGGGTTTGTAAGTTCCAATTGTGAGTCGCAGCTAGCTCCTGCTAACATCGCGCCTGCCAAAAGGGTATATATATACTTTTTCATAATTAGATTATTTTGGTTGAAAACGATGTCTTAGAATGATACTTGTAATCCAAGCATGGTTGTCCTTGGTCTCGGAAATGACCCAAAATCAAACCCAGGGTTGAATACACCTGAAGTAAAATCTGGATTATACCCTTTGTAAGCCTGGAATGTATATGGGTTTTGAACTGACACATACACCCTTGCTGATTGCAGTTTGCCTAATACATTTCCAATCGTAGGGATTTTGTAACCCACAGAGACGGTTTGAATTCTCAGGTGTGTTCCATCTTGCAGCCAGCCCTCTCTATCAGAATTTCTTTGATTTTGATTTGGATCTCCTGCTACCAATCTTGGCCATACTTCACTTGGGTTTTCAGGAGTCCATCTTTGAAGGATATCCTCGTGCCTATTAGTGAAGTCCATGGTCAGCATGATATCTCTGTATTGACGACTATGAATCAAATATCCTCCAGCTCCAGAGGCAAAGAGCGTAAAGTCGAAGTTTTTGTATTTACCAGAAAAATTTAAACCATAGTAAACTGTAGGCAATCCACTGCCTAGATTCACTCTATCTTCAGCAAAATCTATGACACCATCACCATTGATATCCGCGAACTTAACATCACCTGGTGCGGTTCCTGCACTTTGGAAGGCGTGGTTATCTATCTCTTCTTGAGATTGGAATATTCCGATAGCTTTGTGTCCAAAATGATGTCCAATAGGAAGGCCTACTATAGTCCTAGAACCAGCCCCAAAAATCGGTTGGTTATCCCCTCCAAGGGATAAAACTTCGTTTTTCAAAGTAGTTGCATTTGCAGAAATATCAAATGTAAAATCACCTGTCATTTTTCTGTAAGTCAACTGAAATTCAAAACCTTGATTTCTCAAGCTTCCTGCGTTTACTACTGGACTTCCGGCAGCACCTGTAGAAGCAGGAATCGGCACACTTACTAGGATATCCTTTGTTGTACTGTTATAGTATTCTGCTGAGAATTCAAACTTCCCATCAAACAAGGCTCCATCGAAACCAATATTTGAAGTAGTTCGGGTTTCCCATCTGATATTAGGATCCACTTGTTGTGTTTGAATTGAACCTCTCACTACTTCACCACCGAAATTATATAGGACATTTGGGTTGATCGTAGCAAAATATAGATAGTCACCTATATTAGCATTACCTAATTGACCATAAGAAGCTCTGAATTTCAAGTCTGCTATAAAAGAAGGTAAGGTAATGAAATCTTCATTGTGAATATTCCAACCTAAGGCAACAGATGGGAAGTTACCATACCTATTGGTAGGAGAGAACTTGGAAGAACCATCTCTTCTAAGCGTCGCAGTGACGAGGTATCTGTCATCATAAGCATAGTTTACTCTACCTAGGTATGAAGCGATCGCATATCTAAATTCAGATCCTGAAGCTTGCTTGTTTACACCATTATTTAAGACAGGAAAGTTGACATCTATTCCCTCGGAATAACCACTTCTGTTGATTGTCCCACCCTCTTGGTACATCTGGCCTGCCAATACATCTAGCCTATGCTTTCCAAATGTTCCATTGTAATTGATGGTGTTTTCTACTAGGCCTGTAGAGATGATTCTATGACCATCATCCATACGAGAGGTTCCATCATTGAAGAAAAAGCCCAATCTGAATGCAGGAAGATAAGCCAAGTCTCTAGCATGGGTTCTATCATAATTCAAGTTGAGCTTATAACTCAATTTATGATTTTCTTGATCGATAAGCGCATATTCACCCCATCCTGTAGCAAATGTTCTATCTACTGTTGTATTGGCAGTAAATAAGTTGTTCACACCAATTACATTTAGAGAAATTGCTCTTTGCAAATCTGCTTCGGTACCGCCATAACCACCAAGGTTATTTGGATCAAAAATTGGCATGGTTGGAATAGCTTGAACTAAGTCGGCAATAAGTGGAGGTCTATTACCAGCCAAAACATCTGGTCTGAAAGTCAAAGCATCTTCATAAGAGTGCGTATAATAGAGAGATGTACCAACTTTCAATCTACCCTTCTCAGAAAGCGTATTCATTCTCATAGAATATCTCTCGTAATTAGGTCCATTACCTACAAGCGTTCCCTTATTTTCAAAATAATCAACGGATGCATTGTATTGGGTATATTCACCACCTCCAGAGAAATTAAGGTTGTGATTTTGTCTAAAGCCATTCTTCAAACCCTCTCTTTGCCAATCAGTATCAATGTCAGAAATAAATCGTGGATTATTTGGATCATTTGCTGGAACTAGTGGTTGGTTTCCATTTCTCTGCACCTCATTGATGATCATTTGATAATCCTCCCTACCTAGGACCGGAATCCTTTGCCATACTTGATCAACCCCAACATAAGTATTATACTCTACTTTAAGTGGGGTATTTTTCTTTCCTTGCTTCGTAGTGATGATTACCACCCCATTGGCAGCTCTAGATCCATAAATAGCCCCAGCAGAAGCATCTTTCAACACCTGCATGGTTTCTATGTCATTTGGATTGAAGTCTCTAGGTGTAGTCCCAACTGGAACTCCATCAATTACATAAAGTGGCTGTCCATTACCGAAAGTAGAAATTCCTCTAATTCTAACACTTGGGAACGCTCCAGGTTGACCATCTGAGGTAACTTGAACCCCCGAGACCCTACCTTGAAGCATTTGTGCCACATCATTGGTAGAAAATTTCTTGATCTCGTCGGTATCCACAACAGAAATGGCACCTGTGATGTCCGACTTCTTTTGGGTACCATAGCCCACTACAATGACTTCATCCAAATTAGATATATCCTCTTGAAGTGTTATATTAAGAAGAGACTGATTACCTACAGTCACCTCTTGAGAAGTATAACCTACAAAAGAAAACACCAAAACAGATGTTTGACTTGGTACTGAAATAGAAAAGGAACCATCAAGATCGGTGGCAACACCTCTTGTAGTCCCTTTTACCAACACTGTTACGCCTGGAATTGGTTGTTGATCTGAGCTTGAAATAACTGTACCTCTCACAGTTACTTCTTGAGCTTCTGCCTCCAACCCAGCTTTTGCATCTTTGACAGCCACTGATGCACTAACATTAAATGTAAAAATTACACATAATGAAAGAAGTGTGGCTATCCTCAATCGTAAACGTTTTAAGTTCATAAAATTTAGGGTTTATTGAATTTGGGATAATTTTCACTGTTTGAAATAGCTGAAAATTATTAATCGACGCTCATTTCATTAGATTGAGTTTGAGATCAATTAAGTAGATTTTTTACTATCACAATCGAATATTAGAAATTAAAATTAAAAGTCGCAAATTATTAATTGTATTTTTTACACTATTAAATCAAAAATTTACTTTTCACTAATATAAATCAACTGTAAAAAACCTTAAAACATAGACTGAAAAAGCACCATATCAATTGATTACCTGATTTTTATGATAGATATTAATAGCAAAAAAATTAAAAAATATTTTTAGACACTTAATAGACTAAAACATTGATTTACTATTCAATTTTCAAAAATGATTCCTAGGAACAATTCTTAATAAATGCGAGAAATCAGATTATTAAGTGTCAATGTTGAATTTATAAAAATAATTTTACTATCTTTCATTTTAGTAAGCACCCTTTAAACCTAATTGAACTCATTTTTATGAAATACTCAAACCAAACAAGACTCTTAGTTGCTGTAGATTGTATCATCTTTGGATTTGATGGCACAGATTATAAACTACTACTAATACAAAGAGGATTTGCTCCAGAAAGGGAAAAGTGGAGTTTGATGGGCGGCTTTATACAGCCAGAAGAATCTGCAGATAAGGCCGCTGAAAGAATCTTGCAGCAACTCACTGGGCTTCATGATGTCTATTTAGAACAAATTCAAGCCTTTAGCATTCCAGAAAGGGATCCTATTGAGCGAGTGATTGCACTTCCCTATGTGGCTTTAATTGATATAGAAAAATATCAAACACAGATCAATGATGATTTCCATGCCAGATGGTTTACACTCAAAGAATTGCCTAATTTAATTTTTGACCACAACGAAATGGTAGAGATGGCCCTCAATAGGTTGAGATATAAAGCGGCATTTCATCCAATTCTATTCGAGTTGCTACCAGAAAAGTTTACGCTGCCTCAATTACAGGCAATGTACGAGGGACTTTATGACACCAAAATAGACAAACGAAATTTTACACGTAAAGTACTATCTACTAAGCTTTTGAAAAAAGAGAAAGACAAAGACAAGTCAAGTTCTAAAAAAGGAGCCTTCTATTATTCATTAGACGAAGAGCATTACAAAGAGAACTTCACTAACATTCACAACTTTATCCCAAAAAATGAAATCCCTGTAGGAACTGAGTAATCAGTTCCTTTTTTTATTTTGATTACTCCCATCTTTCTATAAAGCACCAACTGCTTCAATTATATATTTTTTCAATCTTTAGTGTTACATTGACACTTATTTTCTTTTTATTTGTAAAAAATAATGTGTAAGATTGACAATTAAACCCTTTAGAACCAACAAACCTTTATGGAAGCAGGATTTTCAACCCTGGATTATATTGTATTTTCAGTATACGCTGTAGTCATAGTAGCAGTAGGACTCTGGGTCTCCAGATCCAAAGCAGGAATTCAAAAAACCGCACAAGAATACTTTTTGGCAGATAAATCCCTTACTTGGTGGGCAGTCGGCGCCTCCTTGATTGCTGCCAATATATCAGCAGAACACTTCATCGGTACCTCAGGCTCAGGTTTTGCGATAGGTCTGGGGATTGCAGCATATGAATGGATCGCAGCAATCACCCTTATTATCGTAGCCAAATACTTCTTACCTGTATTTCTTAAAAATGGCATTTATACGATGCCACAGTTTTTGGAATCTAGGTTTGACAAAAGAGTGAGCACAGCCTTTGCTGTATTCTGGCTGCTAGTTTATGTATTTGTAAACTTAACCTCAGTAAGTTACTTGGGAGCATTGGCTTTAGAGAAAATCATGGGGGTACCTTTGCAATATGGTATTATCGGTCTCTTGGTATTCTCAGGTATCTATTCTATCTATGGCGGACTCACTGCCGTAGCATGGACTGATGTGGTGCAAGTGATTGTGTTGATTGCAGGCGGATTAGTGACCACCTATTTAGCCTTAGATGCGGTAGGGGATGGATCAGGAGTCATAGCTGGTATGGCAAATTTATATGAAAGCGCTAGGGAACATTTTGTCATGGTGATACCAAAAGGTGAAATCATGATTCCTGATGGAGTCGGTGGTTTAAAAGACGCTTATCAGGATTTACCAGGGGTTGCTGTTGTTTTGGGTGCCATGTGGTTGACCAATATTGGCTATTGGGGATTCAATCAATACATCATTCAAAAAGGTTTGGCTGCAAAAAGCATAGAAGATGCAAAGAGAGGACTCATCTTCGCAGGATATTTAAAGATTTTAATACCACTTTTGGTTGTCATCCCTGGAATTGCTGCTTGGGTTTTGATCAATAAGTCAACCCCAGAAGAACTCTCTGCTATGCTCAATATTCCATTTGAGCAAATCGGTACAATCAATAAATCTGACGAAGCTTATCCATGGTTATTGAAAAACTTTGTACCAGCAGGCATTAGAGGTTTAGCATTTGCAGCATTAGCGGCTGCCATTGTATCTTCCTTGGCATCCATGATCAATAGCACCTCCACCATCTTCACAATGGATATATACAAGGTCTATTTCAACCCTGACGCGAATAACAATCAATTAGTTAAATCAGGAAGATTAGTTGCAGTAGTGGCTTTATTGATTGCGATGCTTGTAGCGCCTCAGTTAGCCTCCTTAGATCAAGTGTTTCAGTATATCCAAGAATATACTGGATACATCTACCCTGGCGTAGTGGCTGTATTCTGTATGGGACTTTTCTGGAGACAGATCACAGGCAATGCAGCCCTTTGGACGGCGATTGCTACCATTCCAGCAGGAATTGTATTCAAAGTAATCTACCCTGATATGCCATTCTTGTTGAGAATGGGTTACGTATTCATCATATTACTGGCCATCGCCTCAGCCATCAGTTTTTCTGAAAAGAAAACATTCGAAAATCCAGCATTCAAAGAAACTGGGAAAGGTAGTAAATCACTTTCAGCTGCTTATCTTTTTCTAGGATCAGGAATAATATTGACCATCATAGGAATAATCCAATATAGCGCTTGGGCAAGTATTGGATTTGAATCTGTTTTTATGGCTGCAGCTTTATTCATCATGCTTGGTGTTATATTATATACCAATGTCAAAATGAAAACTGCTGATCCAAAATCATTGACTGTAGATCCTGTTTTGTTTAATACTGCCACACCTTTCAATCTCGGTGCAGCAGGAATCATCTTGATCGTTGGGCTACTTTACTATTTCTTCTGGATGTAAAAAAAGAATATCAAACCTAATTATATTGAATCATGAATAACCTTAAGCATAACGAAGTTTGGTTTCTCACCGGAAGCCAGCACCTTTACGGAGAGGAGACCCTTCGTCAAGTCGCGGAACATTCGCAAATAATCGCAAAATCACTCCATGAAGCCGAAGATATCAGTGTCAGCATCATCTTCAAACCTACTGTAAAAACAACAGAGGAAATCTTTGCTGTATGCCAAGAAGCTAATCTACATAAAAACTGTATTGGAGTCATAGCTTGGATGCACACCTTCTCCCCGGCCAAGATGTGGATCAATGGCTTGAAAATCCTCCAGAAACCAATGCTTCACCTCCATACCCAATTCAATAGGGATATTCCTTGGAATAGTATAGATATGGACTTTATGAACCTCAACCAAAGTGCACATGGCGACAGGGAGTTTGGTTTCATGGTTTCTAGGATGAAGATTGAGAGAAAGGTAGTGGTAGGACATTGGCAAGACCCGCAAGTCAAAAAACAAATCGATACTTGGGCTAGAGCTGCATCTGCTTGGGCTGATTGGCAAGGGGCTAAATTTGCAAGATTTGGAGACAATATGCGCAACGTAGCCGTGACAGAAGGGGATAAAGTAGAAGCTGAACTCAAGTTTGGATTTGCAGTGAATACTTTTGCTGTAGGAGACCTAGTAGAACGAATCAATGCTGTTATAGATTCAGAAGTAAAGACCCTGATAGAGGAGTATGAAGCTAGCTATACCTTAGCTGACAACCTAAAAGCGAACGGTTCCAAAAGAGCTTCACTTGTAGATGCTGCTCAAATTGAAATTGGCATGCGAAAATTCTTAAAAGAAGGTGGGTTCAAAGGTTTCACCAACACCTTTGAAGACTTACATGGCATGAAGCAATTACCTGGCATTGCAACCCAAAGGCTAATGGCTGAAGGCTATGGCTATGCCGGTGAAGGTGATTGGAAGACGGCTGCTTTGGTCAGAGCCATGAAGGTCATGGGAACTGGTTTAGAAGGCGGCAATGCCTTCATGGAAGACTATACCTATCACTTTGACCCGAGCAATAGCATGGTACTCGGAGCGCACATGCTTGAAGTAGATCCTGTATTGGCAAATGGAAAGCCTACTTGCGAAGTTCATCCTCTTGGAATCGGTGGTAAAGAAGATCCTGTAAGATTGGTCTTCAATGGTAAAGCAGGAGCTTCGCTCAATGCCTCCTTGGTAGATATGGGCAATAGATTCAGGCTTGTGGTCAATGAAGTGGAGGCTGTGGAAGTACCACATGCATTGCCAAAACTACCTGTGGCCAGAGTGATGTGGAAGCCACTACCTGATATGAACACAGGTTGCGCAGGCTGGATCTATGCTGGTGGTGCTCACCATACTTGCTTTAGTCAAAGTTTGACAACCGAGCATTTGGATGATTTTGCCAAGATCGCAGGCATAGAAAATATTACCATCGATAAAAACAGTAACTTAAAGCAACTCCAAAACGAAATCAGATGGAGTGATGCATTTTATAAATTGGGATTTTAAAAATTGATTTGCTTTAATGATTCAAAAAGGAGATTTGCAGTAGCTGTTCTCCTTTTTTTTATTTCTTCTGCTTTCTCTAAGTTCTCATAGAGCTTTGTGATTGTTCTGATGATTTTTGCATTAGCCTAACGAAACAAGCAATCAAAAAAAAGCTGACAATAACGCCAGCTCTTTCTACTTAATCTAAGAAACAAATTTAATGAAAATCTATACTATTTAAGAATGTTGACATTCACCCAATTGATCTCCTCTTGTCGGATGGTGTGGTCAGAGTCTTGGAAAATGTAAGTCTTCACAGCCGCACCCATTTTCTCCAACAGCTCGGCTGAAGCTTCAATTCTTGATAAAGGCACATGCATATCTTGATGGCTTGAACCTATGAAAACTGGAGTTCCTGCAAACTTTCCACTGTACTTAGGCGCATTGAGCTTCTCTCCAATAAGTCCACCTGTAAATGCAATGACGCCACCGTACTTTTGCGCATTTTGTGCTGCATATTCCAAGGACAGACAAGCCCCTTGAGAGAAACCTATAAAGTAGATCTGCTCAGGCTTGAACCCTTTGTCTAAAACCTCCTTCACAATGTTATCCACTTTCTGAATGGATTGTGAAAAAGCAGGCTCGTTACTCTGATCAGGAGCCATGAAGCTGTAAGGATACCATGTATTTCCAGGAGCCTGAGGAGCTAATATGGCAAAGTCGCCCAAATTCAAATGATCTTTTAGGCTGACAATGCTTTGAGCAGTCGCTCCCCTGCCGTGGACCATGATTGCTACTTTACTTGCTACTTCTATTGACTTTCCTGCTTTGATGATATCAGACATATTTTTCTGTATTTAATTGAACTTTAGCCAATCTTGAGGCTATTTTCTCTCTATGAGGTTCAGCCCACTCAGGAAGCTTTAATAGTTCCCCCAAGTGCGCTTCATCCTCGTCTATGGCAAAACCTGGTTCATCTGTCGCAATTTCGAACAATACACCTCCTGGCTCTCTGAAATAGATGGATTTGAAATAGTTTCTATCTTTCACCTCCGTCACATGGTAGCCATTATTCATCAAGATATTTTGTATCTCCAGTTGAGTTTGGGTATTAGCCGTTCTGAAAGCAATATGATGAACTGTACCCGCACTTTGCACACCTTGTCTTCCTGATTTGTCTAATACAATATCGACAATATCACCTGGTTTGCCTTGTGTGCCATAACGGTAGCGACCCTCTTCTTCAGCTATGAATTTATAATTCATAAATTGGGTGAGCAACTTTTCTGTTAAATCCTTCGCTCTCAAATTGAGGGTCGCACCGTAAAAACCTTTAATCACATGCTCAGCAGGTATATTACCATAGGTCCATCCTTTTCTATCGTCCTGATCATTGGCTATCAATTCGATACCCATACCATCATGATCTTCAAATCGGATCAATTGCTCACCGAATCTGGTCAATACATCTGAGGTGATGATGTTGTATTTTCTCAATCGCTCTTTCCAGTAAGTCAAGGAAGTAACAGGAATTGAAAAAGCAGTATAGGTCAATTCACCTGCTCCTTTTGTTCCTTTTCTAGCTCCCTCAAATGGGAAAGTTGTAAATACTGTACCAGGAGTACCCAGTTCATCTCCGAAATAGAAATGATAAACATCTGGTGCATCAAAGTTGATGGTCTTTTTCACCATTCTCAGTCCGAGGATTCCAGTGTAGAAATCCACATTTTCCTGAGCATTTCCAGCAATGGCTGTGATATGATGGATTCCTGTGATTAATGCTGACATGTTATTTTTAAATAAAATTGTGGTAGTGAGTGATCCTGCCAGTAAGATTGCTGACAGGACCATTTGTTGGTTTATTTTATTGTTTTACAAGCTGAATGCTCAAGATGATTCTTACGGCATCAGATACCACTACAGAACCTGCTTCTGTTACAGCATTCCACTTCAAGTTGAAATCTTTTCTGCTGATTTTTCCTTCGATCTCGAATCCAGCTTTGGTGTTACCATATGGGTCACCTGCTACTCCACCGAAGTCCACATCAAGCTCAACTGCTTTGGTTACTTCTCTGATAGTCAAGTCACCTTTCAGCTTTCCTCCTTCTACAACGCCAGAGAAGGATAATTTTGGATATTCAGCTGCATTGAAAAAGTCATCAGACTTCAAGTGACCATCTCTGTCCGCTTGGTTGGTATCGATGCTATCGATATCTGCTGAGAAGGATACTTTAGCTCCTGCGAAGTCATCAGAAGTAGATTCAGCAGCACCTTCGAATTTTCTAAAATAACCAGTTACTGTAGAGATTACTAAGTGCTTTACTTTAAATGATACTTCAGAGTGGGTTGGGTCAATAGCCCATTTTGTTACATTGCTCATAGTTTTTGTTTTAGTTTAGTTTTTAAGTTTTATTTCTGTGCTTACATTGAATGTCTATACATTAATAGGGGTAAAAAAATTTACCCTCTCAATTTATCCAACAGTTCATTGAGTTGATTTGTTTCTGATTCGGTCAACTTTACAATATTTCTGTTGAATGCATACACTGCTGTTTCTAATTCTTCCAATACCTCAAGACCTTTGGCTGTAATCATAATATCGACTTGTCTCCTATCAGAAGGACACTCTTCTCTCAGAACCAAGTCCTTTTGCTTGAGTTTTTCAACAAGTCGCGAAGCATTAGACATTTTATTGAGCATCCGCTCTTGAATAGAAGATACCGTGATCGGTTTCCCATGTTGTCCTCTCAATATTCTCAATACATTATACTGCTCTGGAGAAAGACCAAGTGGTTTAAATAATGCACTTTGATTAGAAACAATATAGCTATGTGTATAAAGCAAGTTTACCACTAACTTATTGTAGGGGTCTTTGAAGGTCTTTTGCTTTATTTCATCTTCTATCCTCATTGGTATATATTGTTTTTGTATTTAATGTATATACATGCAAATGTAGCAAAATGTTCTATATGGACGCAAATTTTTTTAATTTTTTTTCTTAAAGGGCTTGAAATAGCTAAAATTGGCTCATCCATTCTGAAATCAATCGATTGACATCATCAGGTTTTTCAATTGAACTTGAATGGCCTGCTCCAGGAATCATATGCAGCTTGGCATTTGGAATAGACATTTGGATAAACTTTGCTTTCTCAGGTTTGGTAGCTACATCCTCGTCACCAACCAATATCATTGTAGGACATTGTATACTTCTGATCTCTTCTTCTACACCTTTTCGATAAATCACAGCTTCCACAGAACGTGTGATTGTCTTCTTATTGGATTGTAGCGCTTTTGTCCAAGTCTGAATCGCCGATTTGTTTTTTGGATTGTCCAACCAACTCTGAGCAAACATGATCTTCATGACAGATTGAGCCACTGGTGGGATTACACCTAGCCATTTAACTATGCCATTGAGCATCTTGTACTTGGGCAGATTCTCTACAGGTTCTGTATTGGCTGATGTTTCAAGCAATATCAAACTCTTGATTTTCTCAGGATGGCGAGCAGCAAGTCGCATTCCTACAAATCCCCCCATTGATAATCCAACAAAGTGTACAGGGCCATCGGAAAGCTGCTCAATCAACGCCAAAGCATCAGCTGTCAAAAGATCCATATCATAAGGGCCAGGCGTTACTTCAGACTGACCTTGACCTCTATGGTCATAGGCAATGACACGATAACTTTTCCTTAAAAAATCTATTTGATCTCTAAACATGCTATGACTCCAAAGTAAGCCATGTGCAAAAACAATCGTCTCCTTACCTGAACCTTCATCAGTATAAAACAATTTGACTTGATTGACTTGAAGATATGGCATAGTTTGAAAATTTTTGGAATATTTAAGTTAGGCTTTCAAGAATTGAAAAACAAAATTATTGAAGACCTCTTCATCAGATACGATCTTATAATAAGCATGTTTTAGGATTGACTCCACATTTTATCGCAAGCCTATTTTTTTACCTCAAACAACCAATAAATAATCGATCATCATTTCTTGAACCCTAAGTCTGATCTCTATTTACCAATCCAAGCCTGGTTGCTTGAGTTTTCTACTTTCTTCTCTGGCCTTGTGTTGCAATACAATTTGTCTTGCATCTTCAAGCATTTGCTTCGCATCGTAGACAATACCATCTTTTACGGTATATTTTACGCCACCTACTCTGACTGGTTCATTATCCTCTCCGATCCGAATCGCTCCTGTACCATAGAGTACCTTGATATTTTGCAGTGGGTTTTCTTCCAAAATGACAAAATCAGCTAACTTCCCCACTTCTACAGTTCCGATTTCCTGATCTAAACCCAGTGCTTCCGAAGCATGCATGGTAGCGGCTCTAATCACTTCCAATGGATGAAAACCTGCCTCTCTGAGTAATTCCAGTTCACGGATAAATGCAAAACCATAAAGCTGGTAAATAAATCCCGAATCCGATCCAGCAGTCACTCTACCTCCTCGGTTTTTGTATTCATTGACAAAAGTCATCCAAAGCCTGTAATTTTCTTTCCACTGAATCTCCTCTTCTGTAGTCCAGTCAAACCAATAAGAACCGTGAGATTCTCTACTAGGCTTGTAGAATCTCCAGAGTGAAGGTAAGGTGTACTCTTCATGCCATTCTGCTCTTCTCGCACGCATCAAATCCCTGTTGGCTTCATAGATATTGAATGTTGGATCAATGGTGAAGTCCAAGTCCAGCAACTCTTGCATAACTTTATTCCAATGTTCAGAATAAGGCGCTGCGGCTTGCTTCCAAAGCTTACCTGCCTCTGCAAATCTATGCTGCTCGTTCTGGTAATTATAATCAAGCCTATAATCTTGAATCGATTGTTTTTCGAATAGCGCTTCAGGTAATCCATACCAATGCTCCATAGTGGTCAATCCAGCACGGGCTGAATTTAACACATTCCAACGGGCTACATCCATTTGCGCATGATGCATTGCTGAGCGCAGTCCTATTTTTTTATTTTCTTCCAATGCCGCTTGCATGACTTCTGGTTTTGCACCAAAAAACTTGATCCCATCAGCACCCTTTTTTGCATTTTCATTGACCCATACTTTGGCTTCCGATGCATTGGTGATGGTTTTCCCAGCTCCTTGACCAAAGGAAGTATAGGCTAATATCCTCGGTGCAGTAATGGTATTGGCAGCTGATTTCATTTTGTGTTCAAGCACCCAGTTCAGTCCATTACCAGCTGATGGATCTCGCACAGTCGTGATGCCGTGCGCCATCCAAAGCTTAAATACATACTCTGCTGGCGTTCCTTGGCCCGCACCACCAATATGCCCATGCATGTCTATAAACCCAGGCAGCAAATAATGCCCTTCCAAATCCAAAACCTGGTCATTGGCTCCAGCTTGTGGTCTTCTATTCTCCTTGATTGGCAACCCTGGATATCCTACGATTCTGATTTCTGAAATCTTATTTTGACTCACCACAATATCAACAGGACCTATTGGAGGCGCGCCTGTCCCATCTACCAATGTGACTCCTCTGATGATCAAGCGATCAAAAGGTCCATCACCTTCCTTCCTGTCCGGAGAAGGCATGACTTGAGCATGATTTTCTAGGGGAAATAAAAAGAGCGAAATAAGGATTAGGAGTAAGTTTCTTTTCATAAGTGATGTTGATTGACGAAAGTAAATTAAAAATTCTCCGCTCAATAAAAAAACCACCCATCCTAAATCAGCTGGTTTAGCATCAATAACTATATAACACTAATTCTTTTCATATTTATTAACATGATTGTACACTTTCTTACCAATAGAGTCTTTATAATAGAATAAGCCTCAGATTCATAGTCAATCCCGATCAACCGGGACAAGTTATCAATAAATAACTTTCCAGTATCTATTTAAATCGGCTTGATTCAAGACTGGCTATAAATTAGTTACTGGTCTTATTATGGATTCGTATATTCATTAATCTCAGATTGCTTTCATACTCTAATTTCTCCGTCTTTTCACTGGCATATACTTCAATGTTTTTCTCAGCCAAATCCAATAGATAATCATATGGGCCACGCGGCGAAATTAGTTTGACGAAAATAGGAGCTGTTTCTACTGCAACAAACAAAAGGATGATCATAATATTGGCATACCGAATCGCTTGACTTTCAGATGTCAAATCAGCTAAAGCATCAATCCTAGCAGCCATTCCGTCAAAGCCATCAATCTGTGGTTTCACCTTCTGAAACTCTGCCTCCTTCTGAGTACCAAGCGAAAAGATTTCCTGATCAAGTATATCAATTCTATTTTGATGATCTGCTTTCATTTGATTTAACTCCAATTGGGCAGCATCGAGTTGTTGCTCTTTCTTTTTAGCGTTTGTACCTAAGCCAACGATCCCGCTACTCCCATCTGTTTTGACTCCAAATCGCTCATGATCATACTCTTGCTGCAATTGATCTCTGTAAGCTGTAGCCTTCTGAATGGCTCTTGAAAGGCTATCCTTTCTAGCTTCAAGTACACCAATTTCATTGAAGCTAGCAGATAATGCATCTTTACTGTCCACCATCATCTGAATTTTTTGCTCATCCAGTTTCCTATTGATTTCTCGCTCAAAAATTTTCAGTTCCAAAGGCTTTGAAATCACCAGTGCTAAGATGACAGCCATGATCAATCTGGGAATTGCCATTTTCCACTCAGACCAAGCATTTGCTCGCTTACGCATACTCGAAACAATAAATCGATCTAAATTAAAAATCATCAACCCCCAAATCAAAGCGAAGCCAATCGCAGCATAAGATGACTGAAAAATTGTAAATAATGCATAGCCAGCAGATAAAGTAGCTAAGATCCCGGTAAAAAAAATAGTTCCTCCAATGCCTACATATTTGTTTCTATCCGTGGGAGATTTTTGTAGCAAATTGAAATTAGCTCCACTACAAAACCAGAAAAAGCGAGTGATTTTTTCCATGAATGATATCGACTATAATATTTACTTTCAAGATGAAGAGAAGACCAAGCCAAAAGTATTTTTCTTTCATCCTATTTGCTAAGAAATGTGACTAAAGCCCTTAAATTTGAGATAAAACATGATTTGGTAGGGTTCAGTGACTTTCGCCTCTTTTTTGTTTCTAAAGAATAATTTGTCTAAAACCGAACGAATTATTAAAACCGAACAGTTTCCGTTCGATTCTGAGCATCTCTTAACTTAAGAAATATGAAAAATAAACACATCATCAATCTAGGTATACAAATCGTACCCAAAAGTAAAAATCTCGACAGTTATGCTTTGGTCGACAAAGCCATAGAAGTAATTCAAAACTCTGGTGTAAACCACGTGGTAACACCTTTTGAAACGGTCATGGAAGGAGAACAGGAAGAATTAATGAAAATCGCCATGGACGCACAAGAGGCTGTACTTGCTGCTGGTGCTGATGAAGTTTTAATTTATTACCGAATGCAAATCAGGAAAAATAAGGACGTCTATATTGTAGATAAGACAGGGAAATACCAATAAATTGGCCTTGCGAGACGAGCAAGAATAGAACCAATCAATTGGCGGATTTCCTGCTAAACAGATGGGAATTTAACCTTTATGCAAGGCCGCTATTCCAAAGATTAAGGAACATAATAGGTCCAAATCAAGTTATTTTCGTATATTCTTGTCTTAGATCAATAAACTAAATTTATTTCACTTAAAACCCTTTTTACCTAAACTAAATAAATTTTATGAAAAAGTTACTCCTTTTCACAATCTTCATTTTCTTCTACCAATTTTCACATTCCCAGATCAAATCAATCAATTATGATGTCGTTTCCAACGAAATCAATTCTGGTGTAGTACTGCCAGCTGAGGAACCGTTTTACATCAAAGGTACTTTGCCACGGGGAATTGAATATGTGAAAATAAGAGTAAATAGACCAGGTAAAAGCGCTAATCAGGCGGAGAGTTATGATTGGAAAAGAGCGTTTGACTTTGAAGTCAACCAATATGAAATCTTTGTAGCAAACCCACTTAAGAGTAACACAAATTATGACTTTGAGTTTTTTTTCTACGAACGAGCAAGTGAAAAACAAATGGATGAAGTCAAGGAAGCAATTGGAGAGAACCTTGAGGCCTATATAAAATCAAACTTTGAAGTATCTTCTGGTGGCATCAAAGCTTATAACAATGATCAAGTGATGCTTTCGCAAATGAATCAAATTGTCGAAAACGGACTAGAGGATTATAGACATTTTTTAGGTAGAGACTTCCCTGGTTTTTCAGACCTAGTCAAACAAAAACTAGATCAAAGGAATAAGCTAAAGTTACGCAGAGCGAGGTTCAACATCTTAGGCAAAAGTGATGGAGATAATGAAAAAGCCGCTTATGCCAATAAGTATATAGAAGAATTAATCGATGCTGTCCAAAATGAAACAGAGCAATTTCTCTCTAGAAGCTTGATGTCTTTAGTAGATATCAGGACTGTCAACTCCTACCCTACAGAGAAAAAACCAGGCACCCTTCCACTAAACTTTGGTTATGGTGCTTTCGCTATCAAGAGAAGTCTCAGTTCCACTGAATACCTCAACGGACCATATCTTGGACTTTCCCTTCCTTTGGGAAATAAAACTTTTCAGAAATTCCTTGGCAACGCATCATTCTCGACTGGTGTATTTCTCCAAAATTTCAATGCCAGCAGTGGTGAACGCATCTCTGGACCTATCGTAAACCTTCCAATTTACGCAGGATTAGGGTATAAAATGTTCCGTGTCATGCGACTCAATGCAGGTGCAGTTTTGATCAATATGGAGGATATCAGCTCGGGAGTCAAAACAGACTATATCCAACCGTATGTTGGTATGAGTTTGGAATTCAACCTGTGGGTAGGGCTAAACAACAGGAGGTAACCTATGAAAAAGCTGATGATATCAATAAGCCTCAGCTTGATAACAATCTCCTCAATTCTAGCTCAACAAAAGGATTACGAATGGAGAATTGGAGTCAGCGGTGGCTATAGCAATTACTACGGAGACTTGACTCCCTACAGGATCAGAGGTGTTTCTAATTGGGATGCCATTCATCACCTGTTTTATTTTAATGAAAATTACTTTGATCAGTATTCTTGGAAAATCTCTCTTGAAAGGCAACTGAGCCCCACCATAGGCCTTCAGTTCAGTTATGGGCAATATCAGTTTTCCATGTCTGATAGGTATGTGCAGCGCAATGGAGAGCTACTAGGAAGCAATCGTTTTTTTGATCGGGCTTTAAATTTCCAAAACAATACCCGAGATATGGGGCTATCCTTTGTCTTCAAGACCGACAATGACAGATTACTCCCTGCAAACTCGTGGATAGCTCCTTATGCCTCTTTGGGTTTTGGGATATTGGACTTCAATGTAAGTGGTGACCTGCTTGATGATGATGGCAATCGATATGACTATACCAATCCAAATGTACAACCAAATGGCATATATGAGACTGAACTGCCCCCTCTAAGAACTGAATTGAGGGAGGGTTATGATCAAGGTGTATTTTATGCTAACCTAGGTCTTGGAGTAAGGTTTAGACTTGGAAGTAGGTTTGAGATTTTTGCACAATCAGATTTTATCCACAGTTTCAGCGACTACTTGGATGACGTAAGTGGCCAATACAGAAGCGACTACGACAATGATTTCCAAGCTTATGCAGCACAGCCTGGCACCAATACAGTAGATCCTAACAATCCCAATAGAGGTAGAAATAATGGTCTAAATGACTGGATTATCTATCATGGCATAGGTCTGAAATACAATTTTGGTGTCAAAAAGTCTTCTTTCAGAGCACCAAAGCTGAGTACCAACTACCCAAATTATCAAGTGGGTGACCAAAAGACTAGTAAAGCAAGCATTGAAAATAATAACCAAAAACAAGATAGCACAAAAGCCTTTTCATCAGGTAACACTTACAACTACTTCACAAATATACAATTGATCGATCAAGCAAGGTTGGATAGTCTGAGCTATAGGAGTCAAATACTTACTTGGAATCAGCAAGTGGAAGAAAGGAGAAGGAGGATATTAGAAGGCAAAGTCAGAGAAAAGTCACTGGTAGAAATTAACCAAAAATTTGAAGAACAAGACTTGCTTTTGAAAGCAGACACCTTACTTTCTTCGGTAGAGCGCGATTCCTTGATTCTATTTACTGAAAAACGAAGACAAGACCTTCGCTATTCATTGGATAGTATTCAAAAAAGAGAAATTGAATTAAAAACTGAAATTGACAGCATTCAATCTTTGAGTCGAGCATATCAAATACAGCCTTCTAGTTCAGTTAATTTTGGTTTAGATAGCCTATGGAGAAATATCACTTTCAATGATCGAAACACCATAAAAACGCTACAAGAAGAACGAATTTCAATAGATACTGCTAACGTATCTACTGCATCAAAAGCAGCGACTGAAATACCGAAAGTGGCAAACAACGAACAGGCTTCTACCTCTGAAGAACAGAAAAGATTAAAAGCGCAGGAGGAAAAAATCCAAAAACTTGAACAGGAATCCAAACGCCTCCAAGCACAAAGGGATAGCTTGAGTGCTCTCCCCAGGGAGTTTATCTATATGGGAGGAGAAAGAAGCAGAAGCATTGCCCCTGATTTGTCCGATAGAAATAGATCTGTAGAAAAAGAAAGTACGACAATCAATCAAACTACAATTGAAGAAAGACAAGTTACGGAGACTGCCGAAGATGATAGAGAAAGGAGAAATTTTTTTCAAAGAATTGGAGCTTTTTTTGGCGGAGCCGCGACCGCTAGAGCTTTAGATTCTAACACAAGCAATAGCAACACTACCCCTACAGTAAGTAGAGAAGTTGTCAGTAGTCCAGTTCAAGCCTATCGTGACTCTCAAGCTGCTGTAGAGGAGGATCAATTATTAAGAGCTCAACAAGTAGGAACAACCTTAGGCTTCCTACTCGCTAGGATTACGCCAGAAATGATCGAATCCAGTATATCGGCTATGTTAGAGAAGGAGCAGGAAACTGAAAAAGAAGAGAAAGCAGGCTTGAGTGAAGAAATCAAAGCAGAAATTACGGAACCAATAGAAATTGCGATCAAGACAGATACTGTTTTCGTAGCTAGAGCTCCTGAAATAGAAATTCAATTGCTCAGGTTCAAAGAAATCATCTATTTTGACATCAACCAAAGAATCCCACCAGAGGATGAGCTCAAGAAGTTGGCTAACTTGGTAGATTTTCTCAAAGAAAATGAAGGTTACCAACTAGTCTTGACAGGCTATGCTGATAATACCGGAAACGTAAACTACAACTTAAAGCTTGCTGGGGAAAGGACAAAAGCAGTAGCTGATGCTTTGGGAGAGTTATACGGCATCTCAGAAGATCAAATCCAAATGGAGTCTGGCGGTCAGGTCGTCAGAGGCTCCCAAAGATCCAGCAATGAACAAGATCGGAAGGTAGAAGTAAGGATTGAGCGAAGAAATTGACCTCATAGTGCCTTGGCCTCTTTGTGGCTCGACAAACCGCAATCCGCTATGGCACTAAGACTTGCCAAAATAAACAACAAATTAGGACTGATTTTTAGACATTTGACTTTTGGGGTAAGCACTTTGTTTCAAAAAAGAGAAAAAGACAATTTATCGGTCAATAGCTCCAATGCTTTGATAGCTTTGACCGAGTTTCCTTTTTCATTGAGCTCGGGGCTCCAGACTGCGATGCTAAACTTGTGCGGCATCACTGCGGCTACACCTCCACCTACACCACTTTTGCCGGGTAACCCTACTCGAAATGCAAATTCCCCTGCTTCATCATAAAATCCGCAAGTCAGCATAAGCGCATTGATCCTCCGAGCGTGGCTTTCTGATACAATCTCACGATTGGCAAAAATCGAATAGCCATCATTGGCTAGAAAAGAGAAAGACTTTGCCAAGTCCACACAGCTCATCTCCATGGCACAGTGAGAAAAATACACATCCAACACCTCCTCCACGTCATTTTCAAAGTTCTGATAAGCCTTCAGAAAGTAGCCCAAGGCTGTATTCCTTGCTGCATGATTTTGTTCAGATTGCTTGACTTCCTGATTGATCCGAACACAAGTTTGTCCTGCAAGCTCATTGATGAAATCAGATATTTGCTCAATTGGTCTTTCAAATTTGCTACAAAGTGCATCGGTGATGACCAAAGCACCCGCATTGATAAATGGATTACGAGGGATCCCTTTTTCATACTCCAACTGAGCGATGGAATTGAAGGGATTGCCACTAGGCTCAACATTGACTCTAGCCCAAAGCTTGCTTTTGAATACATGAAAAACCATCGTCAGCGTATGGACTTTGCTGATACTTTGAATAGAAAAAGGTAGCTGATAATCTCCAACTCCAAAAACATTGCCGTCCAAATCCACCAATGCAATCCCAAATTGATCTGGATTGACGCTTGCTAACTCAGGAATGTAGGTAGCTACTTTTCCTCTCAAATTCTCCTCCTGAACCTCTCGATATACTTCTTCTATGATTTGCTGATAATCCATTAGGTCAAAATGATAATTATATCAGTCAGATCAAAATTTTATAGAAGTTTATCAGTTTCACAACCATTCACTTTTATCGAAAGGTAAAACCGTATAACATTTAAAAATCATTCTTTTTTTATCACTCAGACCTAAAATCACATACCCAATTTTCTTATGTATATAATTTTTTTATATATTTGACTTACTGATGCATCAAAAACGCTATGTCAAACAATAACTTAATCAAAGGAAGCTTACAGACCATCATCCTCAAGTTGCTCGAGGAAAATGACAGAATGTATGGCTATGAAATAACCCAAAGGGTCAAGGAACTTACCGAAGGCGAAATAAAAATCACCGAAGGTGCCCTCTACCCTGCCCTCCATAAGCTCGAAGCAGAAGGAATGCTGACTACAGAAATCCAACAAGTGGATAATAGGGTCAGAAAATACTACAGCCTCACCAAGGATGGACAAAAGGAAGTCAGTGCCAAGATGTCTGAGTTACAAAGCTTCGTCGGTAATCTCCAAAGAATTCTTGATCCTGGGTGGAAGCCGGGCTTGGCCTAAGACAAACCTTTGAGGTTTCAAAAACCTCGAAGGTTTAAAACCAAAAAATAAAGTTAATACCATCACAAATCTCAAAACCTTCGAGGTCTAAAAAAGACCTCAAAGGTTAACCAGAAATATGCGTCCACTAACAGAAATAGAACTCCAAGAAATTAGAAAATCTATCATGAGGAAAGAAATTTCCTCAGCAGAGATTCTTATGGAGATCTATGACCATTATATCAGCCATTTGCAGGAGTTTTCTGAAGAGGAATTCAATGAACAACTTGTTGAATTAGACCAAAAATTCACATATGGATATTGCCATTCCTTGCAATTTAGGTTCATTAAAAAAGCTAAGGAAGAAATTCATCAAACACAATGGATGGTAATTAGAAAATATTTCTGTGCTTCCAGGTGGATGTACCTTGTGGTGATTTTGGTGTTGGTTTTTTATGTAGCCATGCAAGCTAGAACTGAAGAAGAATTAGGAATTCTTTTGTTATCACCTTTGATCCTTTTACTAATAGCTAACATTGCTTTCGGATATCAAAATTTTAAAAAGCTTAGACCTATCAAGAAAACATTTAAAGGCATTGGCATTCTAATCAATTCTTCTTTGGCGCTACCTATCTCTGAGCGCATGTATTTTCCTATTTTGATGGCGCAACTTTTTGTTTATGTTCCAAAATTAATTTTCTCCCAAATTGACTTATCACCCTTTTTGCCAGCAGGAGCAGCCGCTATCACGGTCTTGCTCACACTTTATGTAATCTCATTATTAGAAGTCTGGAAAATCAAATCAAAAACGGCATTGATATGAAACTGAGCGAAAAGGATATAGAAAAGCTACATTACCACATCAATGCCAAGCATATCGAGTATGTTGAAATTCGAGACGAGGTATTGGATCACTATCAGACTGCATTGGAATCAGAGGATGCAAAGTCAATGGAAAATGTCTTGAGATCTCTTGATCAAACTTTCACAATTGGCTATTGTAGAAAAGCAGGAAGAGACTATTTGAGTAACTTAAAAAAAGAATATACCATAAGGTTCAAGCAAGAACTAATAGCTCTATTTACAACTAGAAAAATTTGGATCACGCTGTTAATTTTGGGAATAGTGATTTCTTTTCCTAGTTGGATTCCAAAAAGCGGTGCATTAGTACATCTACTCAATTTGATTGTAATCTCTACTATGAGTATTGAAAATTGGATGATCGGGAGAAATTACGCTAACAAAAAACATAAACATCATTACAGAAGTAAGGATGACAAACCCATTTTTGCCCATACTAAAGCTGACGCTCCAAAGGGTTACGCGATGCTTCATGGAATTATAATGGTATTAGTAATGATTCCGCTATTGTTTACTTATGGGATATATACTGATGAGACAATGAGTCAGCCTATTATTTTTGAACCACCATACCTCTATGCCACTGTAATAGGTGTATGGCTTCTACTCCTATTGACAATAGTAAGGTATAGAGTTAAGACCACGCTCTCCAAACCTCGATTTAGATAACTTTTAAGCCATGAGAAAACTAACTGACATAGAAATCCAAATCATCAAAGACAGGTTAGACAGCCTGAGTCTTTCATATATAGAAATCTACAATGAGCTTTTAGACCATTATGTGACAGCCTTGGAGCAAGTAGATCCAGAGGGATTTGTTGAAAAAAAAGAAATGTTGGATGATGAGTTTGCTTGGTCGGTGGTTCGCGATATGGAAAAAGAGCTTTTAAAAAATGTCAGTCAAGAACTTCAAGGTTCACAATTAGAAGCATTGAAGTTTTGGAAAATGGATTTTTGGAGAGTTTTGGGGGTATTCATTTATACCACGTTCCTAATGATGACTTATCAATTTGTAAGCCTTGATGTTATGATGGTTTTTTCTTTTTTGCCAGCATTAGGGATTTTGATAGTCTTACTATATCATTCAGGAAATTATTTTTCTTTCAACCTTGACCCTAATTATCACCGACCAAGAAATGTGATTTTGCAGGCTGCTTTGGGTAGGTATCAACTAGTTTTAAATTTCAGTAACTTTTTCTTCATGCTATCCTCAATCATTTTGAATAACAACGGACTCCAAAACTGGGCTATGCTTATGATGCTTATATATTCAACTATTTTGAATCTTTATTCACTATCTCTTTATAGTTCCATCAATCTAAAAACCTTCAAGCTGATCAAATCATGAAGTTAGATAATGACCAAATCGACCAACTCAAAAAGCTGATCTCCTACAAAGGTTATCCACAAGTGGATGTGCAATATGAAATCTTAGATCACGTCGCTTGCAAGGTGGAAGTACTAATGGAGGAAAACCCACAGCTCAGCCTGCCTGATGCTTTTCGAAAAGTCCATGCCTCTTTTGGGGTTTTTGGGTTTGCGGGATTAGAAGAGTCTTACAAAGGTTTGATTGAAAAGAGACTGAGAGGATATTATTGGGAGGAACTCAAAAGCTTATTGACCAGCTACAGGATTATCTATCCTTTGCTTGTTTTGTTGATCTTATTTCAATCCTCAACCTGGTTTGAAGATTCCAAATCATGGATTGCGATGATGATAGGTTTTATATTGATCAGTTTCTTTACCATTATCATTCGATACTGGCGCAAACACAAAAAATACAAGCACTATGCCTCCTACATCGCATCTAACAATTTTTTCCAGTATATCCAATTTGGATTAATGACATGTACATATTCTTATATTTTTGTTTATAGACAAGCAGCAAGTCAAGAGGGAGTATTTCCTTCTGTTTTTCAAAGTATACTTTTGATCTGTTTATGCTTTTTGTTTGTAAGCATTTTTATCCTTCCTAGGATTGTAGAGAAAAGCGTAGCTGATACAGAGGCTTTGATCCAGGTCTATGGAGAATGAGGATATACTGAGACCACCTACCAAGGACACTCAGGACCTGTCGTTCACACCTACTCTCAACAGGTTAAACCCTTTGTTAAGACATAAGCCAGCCCTACGTAGCTTACCCCCTGTGCCAGCGACCCGTCCGACCGGGCATCCGGGCGGGCAGGATAAACATCTTACCAATGGATTTCAACCCACGGAATCGGAATTCAAAACAGCACCTCCCAAAAGTCCCGTAGGGACGGGAGATATATCTTTATTAAAACAGCAAAAGAGAAAGAATAAATTAATTTGAAAGCAAAAAGAACAAAAAGAACAAATCATTAAATCTTAGGGACTTTCGTCTATCAACAAGATGAAACCAAATTTTATTCCTACATTTGCACCCTAATTCAATTTTACAATGCAAAATATTCGGAATATCGCGATTATCGCACACGTTGACCACGGCAAGACGACCCTCGTGGACAAAATCATCCATGCTTCTAAAATCTTTCGTGAAAATCAACAGTTTGACGATTTAATCCTGGATAACAACGACTTGGAGAGAGAAAGAGGTATCACCATTCTTTCCAAAAATGTATCCGTAAGATATAAAGATCATAAAATCAATATCATTGATACTCCTGGTCACGCCGACTTTGGTGGTGAAGTAGAAAGGGTATTGAAAATGGCTGATGGAGTAATCCTTTTGGTGGATGCTTTTGAAGGTCCAATGCCTCAAACCAGATTTGTATTGGGCAAAGCTCTTGCCCTTGGACTTACCCCTATTGTAGTAGTCAATAAAGTAGATAAGGAAAACTGTAGACCCGACGAAGTTCAGGAATCTGTTTTTGAATTGATGTTCAACTTGGATGCTACCGAAGAGCAATTGGAATTCCAAACACTTTATGGCTCTGCCAAAAACAACTGGATGGGACCAGACTGGAAAACTCAGACTGACTCAATTCTACCACTTTTGGATGCGATCTTGGAGTACATCCCTGCACCAAAGATTGACGAGGGTACACTTCAAATGCAAATCACTTCTCTAGATTACTCTAACTTCGTAGGCCGTATAGCTATCGGAAGAGTAAAAAGAGGAACGATCAAAGAAGGAGCACAATTAACTTTGTGTAAAGCTGATGGCGTTTTCAAAAAAGTAAAAGTGAAAGAACTTCATGTTTTCGAAGGTCTTGGCAAAAACAAAGTATCAGAGGTAGTTGCAGGTGATATCTGTGCAGTGACTGGTATCGACGATTTTGAAATTGGTGATACGCTCGCAGACCTTGAGAATCCAGAAGCACTACCCCGAATTGCTATTGACGAGCCTACTATGAACATGCTCTTCACAATCAACAACTCTCCTTTCTTCGGTAAAGAAGGAAAATTTGTGACTTCACGTCACTTGAGAGACAGGTTGATGAAAGAGATGGAAAAGAACTTGGCTTTGAGAGTAGAATCAACTGACTCCGAAGACAAATTCTTGGTCTATGGCCGTGGTATCCTTCACTTGTCAGTCTTGATCGAGACCATGAGAAGAGAAGGTTATGAACTTCAAGTAGGTCAACCTCAAGTGATTTTCAAGGAAATCGATGGTGTAAAACACGAGCCAATTGAAGTATTGGTCGTTGACGTACCTGAGACAACCGCTGGAAAAGTAATTGAATTGGCTACCCAAAGAAAAGGTGAACTCCTTGTCATGGAGCCAAAAGGTGATTTACAGCACCTTGAATTCAGAATTCCTTCAAGAGGACTAATCGGCTTGAGAAACAACGTCTTGACGGCTACCCAAGGTGAAGCGATTATGAACCACAGATTCTCAGCTTACGAGCCATTCAAAGGCAACATCCCTGAAAGAAACAACGGCTCACTGATCTCCATGGAAGCTGGACCTTGTACAGCTTATGCGATTGACAAGCTACAAGACAGAGGTACTTTCTTCATCGAGCCAGGAGACGAATTGTACACAGGTCAGGTTATCGGTGAAAATTCCCGTGACAATGACATCGTAGTCAATGTACAGAAAGGTAAGAAACTGACCAACATGCGTGCTTCAGGTTCTGATGACAACACCAGAATCGCACCTCCAAAGAAATTCTCTTTGGAAGAAGCCATGGAATATATCCAAAAAGATGAATACCTTGAGATCACGCCTAAGTCTATCCGAATGAGAAAAATCTATTTGGACGAGAACGAAAGAGCAAGAATGGCTAAGAAAGAATCATAAATGTAAAAAGTATAATGTACCAAGTACAAAGATGGCCCTAGAAGTTGAAAGACTTTTGGGGTCTTTTTTATTGACCTTTGGGTTACGATAGCTATCGGAATCAAAAAACCTCGAAGATTCTTTATTTTATCAGGAGACCAGACCTGTCAGGTTTTGAAAACCTGACAGGTCTTATCAAATAACCATGGCTATCATTTTATTCGTTACCAAACAACATTAGTATAGTTTATTAAACAACAATAGTATTGTTTTATAAACAACACTATTGAATTTTACTAAGCAATACATTTACAAAATCATCTAAACTCTAAAACATCATATACTACTTCATCTTCATTGAGTCCATCGTAGAAAGGATTGGTACGGGAAAGGTAGAGCCCTTTTTCCCCAACAAATGACTTATAAGGGTAATGAATTTTTCCTAGAAACCGCTTTTCAGTCAAAATATTAAAGTCCTTATCCAAGACGATGATACTGAAATCATTTTTCAAATGAGGAAATTGATCTTCTGAATCAGATTCGTCCATGTCACGTCCGATATTGACAAATCGATAATACAATTCTCTGTAGGGATCATAAAAAATGTAGGAATAGGTCGTTTGAGAAACACGTTCTTGGATTTGAATGTCTTTGGGTAGATTACTACCCGAAGTGAATTTTAATGGCTTGGCAAATTCACTCTTTGCATTGACTGATTTAATCAAATGCATATTTTCATCAAAAACTAAAATTGAATCCATACCAGCCCAAGCATAAACCCATTGATTATTTTGCTTGATTCTTGAATAATTACCCATATCCATTGGCCAAGTCTTACCTTTATAATAATCAGGCACTCGAACATGGTCTATTACTTGGACATCATTATTTTCCACATCTACTACTACAGCTGGCTTAAACTCTTCCATCGTTTCGGCAGAATTTAAAAACCCATTTAATGACATGTCTGAAAAGTACAATTTGCCACTTTCATAAATAGTCGGATTGGTTGACCTTGAATAATGATTGACCATGCTTTTCATCATGGCTTGCGGACTACTTCTATCTATTTTTTGCGGACTGTATTGCGTCACAATCTCACCATCACCATTGATCAATGTAATGCCATTCAATAACATCTGTCTAAACAAAAAAATCGAATCTGCATTGTGATACCAAAATCCATACAAAGCAGGTATTGGATATTTTTCATCTTTCTGAATAGCTGTTCTTTTAACCTTTTCGCCAGATTCCAAATCATAAAAGTCAAAGGAAAAATTAACCTTGTTCATCACCAGCAATAGCTCCTCCTCTCCTTCTTGGATCACCTGAAACTCCGGGAAATTGAAATCTGATATAGAGTCTATATCCAGTTTGACTTGTCCAACTTCGATGAAATCATTCGCAAAAGTTCGCTTTTCTGAATTAGATCCCTTTTCTGAACAGGAAAACAAAATAACAAAAGCGAGTGCAATCAGAGGTAAGGTATGCTTCATAAACTTATTGATTAGTGATACAATCAACTAAGTTACTATTTAAAAAATCAAAAACAACTATTAACTTCATCTAACTCATTGACTCCTCGATTCTCTTATTCAAGATAGCTATAAAACCATCCCTTTCATTGATCACAAAATCATGCTGTTCTCCGCTCTTGGTGTGAAGTCTCATTCCATTGTCTATAAGACCCCCAGTCTTTCTAGGTTCACATCTAAGTATATCCTCATAAGGGAAATTCTTTTGACCGCTTTGAATATTGAATTTATGTCCTTTGAAAATGAGCCTTTTATTGGTCAGAAATACTTGCCCTCCTACTCCCTCAATCCCACGAAATAAATTTGCCGCTTGAACGTAGGCTATTTCCTCTTCCATCTCAAGTGCTGGTGTGATTGAGTCTACTAGCTTCTCGATCATCGGGGCACCTAACCTCTCCATCAAAAACGGAAAACCAACACCAAATACTCCTCCAAAGAAAACCCCCATAAAAACCAACTCCTTGGTAGACTTTACATCTCCTCCAAACATCCAGTCAATCAAAAAGAGAGAGAAGGAATAAACAACACCTGAAGTAATTGCAAAAACAAGTCGTTGTTTCAAATTCAAGTCAAATGTAACGTTCTTCATCATAAGTATCTTTAATGGATTAAAATCTATACCCTACCCTCAAATGTAAATCGATAGTGGGTCTACCGTCATTCTAAATAAAACTCGTACTCTTAAATTTTTTCTTTTCCTATTTTAGAGAGTTACCATTATTAATTTCCATCACAGCTTGGACGGCTTTATAAATCAGCTCTGTTTTTTCCTTCTCTTTGAAATTGATAATGATAGTTTCTCCTGCAAGTGTGGTTATTTTCAAAAAAGGACCTTCACTAGAATGAATCAACAAGCGAGTCTTTCCTATGCCTTCCACATTAAAAAAGCCCTTTTTAACTTGACCAAGACCTAAGCCATTTGTACGAGCCTTGATAGCAGGTGCTTTTACTAACAGCTCCACAGATTCGACAGCTTTAGTTTTCAATTCAAATCCATAAGCCCCTGAAAATTTCAATCGCTCATTGTTTAACTCATAGCCCGAAGGAATCACACCATAAACTATACTTCCAAAAGCAAAAACTAAAACTATAACAGTAAAGACCACTTTAAATCGAGAATCCACGAGCTTCTCCTTATTGTGATCGTACTTTCTAGCCTTCCATACCATCAAAGCAACACCTATCAATATTATTCCTGGAACAAAATAACTCAATGCAGAAGCTAACTCAAGCCAATTCAATACATAGTATCCTACGATCACCAAAGCCCCCAACAACACAAGGGCGTTTCTCATAAAAGTAGATAAGCCTTCAATATCTACATTTTCCTTTTGCCTTTGAGACATGGTGTTATAGCCAGCAATTAGATTTGGAAAGACTTTTACCAAGAAACCAAGAGCGATTAAAGTTAGGGCAGTAATGATCATAATTTATAATTCACAGTTTTACTAATACAATTCATCTATCAAAAATAAAACATTTCGAAATCAAGAAAATAAAAAAAACCGAGCATCTCTGCCCGGCTTTAATATTAACTCCCGCACAAGCGGTTTCTAATTCATCCTTCAACCTTCATCCTTTTCTTACTCTCCTTGAGCCAAGCTATAGCCTCTCTCACCGTCGAATGTATACAGGTGTTCGGTCTTGATGAAGTCAAATCCAAGCTCCTTGATCTGACGAAGTAGCTCCAATACATCTTCATGGCTGATGACGCTTTGGTCGGCAGTTTTGAATCTACATCTCCAGTGATCGGTACAGAATGTCTCAGGCTGACCTTCAGGAAATACCTTCACACCTCTGTTGGTGATCAGGTGTAGCTTAAGTCCATTGGCATCTGCTTTTCTTAGACCTTCGCCTATTACATCTGGATTTCTACCAGCCTCATCCCAATCGATAAATACATCTACACCCACCAATTCTTTCTTCGCTTTGGTCACTGGGCTTAGCTGAATATTAATCGGTGAATTGTCTGATTTGTCGAAACTAGCAGGCGTCATATTACTTGGAGTTTGACCCAATCTTTCGATCACTGCCTGAGCAAATGCTTGCGTTCCTACTTTGACTTTGGAGATTCCTTCTTGATAGATATCACCTGTATGGATACCATCTTCAAGCGTCTTCATCCAAGCATTGGCTACTTTCTCAGCTACTTCAGGCTGCCCGATATGTACCAACATGGAAATGGCCCCATTCAATAGTCCTGATGGATTGGCCATATCCATTCCTGCGATATCAGGTGCAGAACCATGGATCGCTTCAAACATGGCTACCTCTGCGCCTACGTTAGCAGAGCCACCTAAGCCCACAGAACCTGTCACCTGTGCAGCAATATCGGAAATGATATCTCCATAAAGGTTCAAGGTCACAATAACATCAAAAATCTCAGGTCTCTCCGCAATCAGCGCTGACCCGATATCGATGATTTTATGATCTGTCTCGATTTCTGGGTATTCTTTGGCAATCTTGTCGAAGGTCTTATGGAAAAGTCCATCGGCCAACTTCATGATATTGTCCTTAGTCATACAAGTGACCTTCTTTCTATTGTATTTCTTAGCGTATTCAAATGCATACCTGATGATCTTCTCAGAGCCTGGCTGGGAGATCAACTTCAAAGTCTGATACACTTCCTCTGTCTGTCTATGCTCGATACCAGCGTAAAGATCCTCCTCATTTTCCCTGATGATGACCAAATCAGTCTTAGGGAAGTGAGTCTTTACAAAGGGCGAATAAGCTTTGCATGGTCTTACATTTGCAAAAAGTCCAAAAGATTTTCTAGTAGTCACATTCAAACTCTTGAATCCACCACCTTGAGGCGTCGTGATCGGAGACTTCAAAAATACCTTTGTCTCTCTCAGTGAATCAAAAGCCTTGGGCTCCATACCAGAGCTGATACCTTTCAAATATACCTGTTCGCCGATTTCGATCACATCGTATTCCAGTTGAGCGCCAGCAGCTTCCAAGATATTAAGGGTGGCTTTCATGATTTCTGGACCGATTCCATCACCATAGGCTACGGTAATTTTTCTTTTTGATGACATATATGTTGTATATTTAGTTGAATATTCTGAATGTGACAAAAATAGCAAAAAAAGGCTGAAATCAGGGGGTAAACCTATTATAAATTAGCATAATACCTATCATATATGAAGAGCGGTCGAGGAGCTTGATTCCCACGCTGAATTGATGATATGCGTATTTTCCGAGTAAATGCTTTGGGATTGAAAGTGCTACTTGTATATTTGATTTCTAACATTCACCAAAACACATGGCTGAACAAAAAAACATTCTCTCCGAAGAAAAAGAAGGAATTCTCTATCTGACAGTTAACAGAGAATCCAAGCTTAACGCCCTCAATTTTGATACCCTTGAAGAGATCAGAAATGTTTTTAATGAGGTAGTAGATAACAAAGAAATCAAAGGAGTCATCATCACCGGCTCTGGAGAAAAAGCTTTTATCGCAGGTGCAGATATCAGTGAAATCGCTGAGCTCAACGAACTCAACGCTAGAAAATTTGCTGAAAATGGACAAGATGTTTTCAGTTTGATAGAAAACTGCCACAAACCTGTGATTGCTGTGATCAACGGCTTTGCATTGGGTGGCGGCTGTGAGTTGGCGATGGCTTGTCACATGCGTGTGGCTGCTGCCAATGCTAAATTTGGCCAACCTGAAGTCAACCTCGGCATCATCCCAGGCTATGGCGGCACACAAAGGCTCACCTACCTGATCGGAAGAGGTAAAGCGAATGAACTGATGATGACTGGGGACATGATTGGAGCAGAGGAAGCCAAAAGCCTTGGTCTAGTCAATCACGTTTTAGCGACTAAGGCAGATGCTATGGAAAGAGCAGAAGATATCCTGAAAAAAATCATGACCAAAGCCCCTCTAGCTATCGGTATGATCGTGGACTGTGTTAATTCTGTTTACAATAGGGAAGAAAATGGCTATCAAACTGAAGCCAATAGCTTTGCCCGTTGTGTGAAATCGGGAGATTACAAAGAAGGAACTACTGCATTCCTCGAAAAGAGAAAACCAATCTTCAAAGGGGAGTAATTCCCCTTTTTTCTTTTTCTAGAATGGGTCAACTGAAAAAACTTGCTGGGCAGACTGCCATTTACGGCATTAGTAGCATCCTAGGTAGGACCATCAATTTTTTACTCCTCCCACTCTACATAGTCTATCTTGACAAGGAAGCGCTTGGTTCATTTACCAACATTTATGCCCTAATTGCTTTCCTCAATGTGCTCTTTACCTATGGCATGGAGACTACTTTCTTTCGTTTTTATACTGGAAAAGGATTAGAACAAAAGAAAGTTTACGCACAGGTTCAATCTCTCTTACTAATAAGCTCATTAAGTCTTGGATCTATTATTTTTATCACTGCTGAGCAACTGAGCATTTGGCTGGATTATGAAGGAAAGGCTTATCTTTTTCGATGGGTAGCAGGTATCTTGACCATTGACGCCATCTTGGCTGTACCCTATGCCAAACTCAGGGTGGAGAACAAAGCACTTCAGTTTGCTTTATCCAAATTGAGCAACATTCTTTTGAATGTCGGCTTCAACATTCTCCTAATCGCTGTGAGCTATCATATCTGGAATGGCGATTACTGGACAGGATTACAAGAGTTCGTCAATAGCTATTATCACCCCGATTGGGGCTTTGAATACATTCTGTTATCTAATCTGATAGCAAATGCGCTGATGATCCCAATTCTTCTATATTTATCAGGGACATTCAGATTCCAATTAGACTTCGCATTTCTAAAGCCCATGTGGAAATATTCCATCCCCCTTCTATTCATGGGTCTTGCGGGAGTGACAAACGAGGTTTTTTCAAGATGGCTCTTTGAATATGTCATCCCTGATGGGTTCTACTCTGGCTTGACAGCGAGAGAAGCAGGAGGGTTATTTGGTGCTAATTTCAGACTGGCTATTTTCATGAGCTTGATTATTCAAGCATTCAAATTTGCTGCAGAACCTTTTTTCTTCAATCAAGCTGCTGATAGAAACAGTCCGGAACTTTTCGCCAAAGTCATGCATGCTTTTGTGATATTTTGTTCATCGCTGATGATTGTGGTTTCAGTCAATTTGGACTTAATCGGCAAAGTCATCTTGGTAGAACAAGCCTACATGGACGTCATGTACATTGTCCCTGTTTTATTATTAGGTTATTTGTTTTTAGGCATATATTTCAATTTGAGTATCTGGTTTAAGCTCACTGACCACACGAAGTACAGTTTCTATTTCACCCTGCTTGGGGCTGCGATTACGATTACTACCATATTGATTTTGGTTCCAAAAATTGGTTATATGGGAGCGGCTTTGAGTACCTTATTCTGTTATTTGATCATGTCTGTTGCATGTTATTTATACGGTCAAAAATTCTTCCCCATTCCATACCAAACTGGAAAGGCTATTCTTTATATCTTAACAGCAACTGTTTTGAGTTATGCAGGCTTTTATTTGGAATCCGATTATGCTGTACTCCAATTTATCTTTAGAAACTTGATGGCGGTTCCTTTTCTTATTCTAATTTTGCTACTTGAAAAAGAGCAGGTCACGATTTTTCTTAGAAATAAGAAATAAGTCTATTTATAGATCATCGATAGCTTGAAACTGACCTCTTATCTTAAAATCAAAATATTGTATGAAAGTAAAAGTAATCAATCAATCCAAACATCCATTACCTGCTTACCAGACTCCCCAATCGGCAGGTTTAGATCTAAGAGCAAACATAGATGAGCCAGTTACTTTAGGATCATTGGAGCGCAAATTGATTGGTACGGGCTTATTCATAGAGTTGCCAGAAGGATACGAGGCGCAAATCCGGCCGCGTTCTGGCTTGGCATTTAAATATGGCCTAACAGTCCTAAATAGCCCTGGAACTGTAGATGCTGATTACAGGGGAGAAATCAAAGTTCTTTTGGTCAATCTTTCCCAAGAACCATTTACAATAGAAGATGGAGAAAGGATTGCCCAGATGGTGATAAGCAAACACGAGCAGATCAACTGGGAGGAATCTGATGTACTGTCAGATACAGAAAGGGGTGCTGGAGGATACGGCAGCACAGGAAAATCTTAATCAGTTGCACCAATTTGCCTTAATTCTCGTTACATAATTCGGCATAATGGCAATTACTGCTAAAAGGCATTAAGTTTGCGGGTTGAATCAACAAAAATCAATTCAAATAAAAGGCTCACCCCTATCACGACCACATTCAATCAAACAAAGCCAGTGAGAATTAAATCAATTATATACGTTCTATTCTGTACAGGATTAATTTTGAGTAGTGATCTTTTTGCGCAAGAAAAACTTTCGCGAAAAGAGCGTAAGCAAAAACTCCAAGAAACACAGACCAGTAGACTTTTCATTGAAGGTCAGAAGTACCTCATGCTTGAGGATTACGATCGTGCTTATTTTTATTTTCAAAAAGCTAGAGACCTGGCTCCAGATCTGCCTGCTATCAACTTTAAAATCGCAGAAATCCTATTGAAAGCCAATCGTGTAGAAAGTGCTCTGGAGTACGGTATGCAAGCTGTAGAAGCAGATCCAGAGAACAAATATTACAACTTGATGATGGCTGAGGTTTTTACCAAACAAAGACAACCCCTCAAGGCAGCAGAAATTTTAGAAAACTTGATGGGTACTTCAGAAGCAAATCAAAACTACATTTTGGATTTGGCTTCATTATACCTCAATGCAGGAGAGTTTGACAAAGCCTTGGAAGCCTTGGATCAGGCTGAGGAATACTATGGGGTAGTAGAGCAGCTTACTGTTCAAAAGCAGCGAATTTATCTTAGAAAAAACAACCTAGCCAAAGCAATTGAGGAAGGCGAAAAGCTTATAGAAGCACACCCGGGCAATTCTCAATACGTGTTGGCATTGGTTGAGATTTATTTTAACAATGGCAAAACCAACGATGCTATTGCTTTGATAGATAAATCTCTTGAATCTTACCCTAATCAACCTGAACTTCAAATGGCCAGCTATGCGCTATACAAGGATTTGGGCAACCTGCAGAAATCAGAGGAATTGATCTTGACTGCATTTGCAAATCCAGATTTAGATGGCATGGTCAAAGCACAGGCTTTTTCTGATATTCTCCAGGAAATGAAAACCGAAAAGAGAGAGCAAAAGCTGGATGAATTAGAAAAACTCATGTTGGAAAATAATCCAAATGACGCCAGTGTACTTACCGTAGTTGGTGACAGAAGACTTTTCAATGAAAATAAGTCAGAAGCGCTTTCATATTACAAAAAGGCAATTGCTATCAAAAATGATAATCCGCAGGTTTTTCAAGGTGTCATCACCATCATGTTTGAAGAAGGAGGGGATTTTGAGGAAATAGAAAAATACACCAGCATGGCTGTGGATGAATTCCCCGAAAGAGCCGAATTTTGGTTCTTTGATGGTACAGCCAAGTCTGCATTGAAAAAAGGTGAAGAGGCAGAAGAATCTCTATTAAAATCACTTGAGGTCAATCAAGGGAAAAACAAACAATTGGTCCTTTTGGTCAATGGCCTACTGGGAGATGTGTACCACAGCATTGGTAAAAAAGACAAAGCATTCGAAGTTTACGAGAAAGTATTGGCTGAAAATCCAAACGACGAGCATGTTTTGAATAACTATGCTTATTTTCTATCTCTTTCCAAAACAGATTTGGAAAAGGCAAAAACCATGTCAGAGAAATTGGTCAAAAGATTCCCAAAAAACTCCACCTACCTGGACACACATGCCTGGGTTCTTTTTCAATTGAAAGACTACGAAGGAGCCAAAAAATATATGGAAATGGCGCTAAAGGAAGAAGAAAACCCAAGTGGAGTGATGCTTGAGCATTATGGAGACATACTATATCACCTTGGTAATAGAAATGAGGCTATCGCATACTGGAAGAAAGCTGAAGGAGGCGAAGAAACCACCGATCAGCTTTTAAGAAAAATAAAGGATCAGAAATATTATGACTAATAAATTTTTAGGCACAGCTTTATTATTTGCCATTCTATTGAGTGGCTGTGCCAAAAAACCGAACTTATACACCTCTGATGAAGTCATGCAGGAATTCACCCCAGCATATTTTGATTTCAACTACCTAAGTGCTAGAGCTAGAATTGTCATAGAAGAACCCAACGGAAAAACCACCAGAGGCACTTTAAACCTCAGGGCAAAAAAAGATAGTGTAATCTGGTTTAGTGTTACACCTGGACTTGGGATAGAGGCCCTCAGAGGTATCATAACAGCTGATAAAATCCGCATCAAAGACCGCATCAATGGTCAAGATATCAATATGAGTTATTTGGAGTTTGAAGACCGATTTGGTCTCAAACTTTCACTTCAACTTTTTGAAAATCTGATCTATGCAAATATTCCTGAGGAATTCAGTTATAGAGATCGCTTGATAAGAATAGGAAGAGCTTTTGAGCTTACTCAGGTGCGGGATGGCGTGCGATATCACTCTAGGGTCAGTACTACTATAGGCAAAGTCGAGGAACTGACAAGCAATTCTTTGGATAATAAAGGCGCTTTACTGGCAAGTTTTCCGCTCTTTGAAGATATTGATGGTCAACCATTCCCAAGCAAGGCATTATTAAAAATTTCCTTTAATTTGGATGGTGAGATGCAGAGCTCTATCATTCATATCGAAATGTCGCGAATCGAAACTTCCGATGAGCCGATCAGCTTCCCTTTCCAGTACTAATAGATGAATAAATCCAACCTACTTATTTTCTTTTTTCTATTTGGGTTTGCGACCATGCTAGCTGAGTTTAGTTTTGCTCAGACTGCAAAAAGTCGTGCCCAATTAGAAAAGGAAAAAGAAGCGGTAGAGAAGCGCTTACTGGAATTTGATAAAATCCTCAAGCAAACAGCCGAGTCTAAGCGAGTTTCACTTGGCCAATTGAGCGCTGTTTCCAAACAACTAGAAACCAGAGTTACATATATCAGGACTTTGAGCTCCGAAGTGGCATTGATCAACAAAGAAATCACAGAGACAGAAGGTAGAATCAAAGCACTTGAAAACGACTTGAAAAATCTAAAAGAAGAATATGCCAAGATGGTCTACACTTCTTCTAAGCTCAATCAAGGCTTGACCATGACTACTTTTGTTTTCAGCTCCAGTACTTTTAAGCAATTCTACATGCGACTCAAATATCTCAAGCAATATACCGACGCGAGAAAGAAGCAAGTAGAACAAATTGAAAAGGTAACTGCTGATCTAGCTGCGCAAAGAATCAGACTAGAAGATAAAAAAGTAGAAAAACAGCAAGTCATCAATAAAGAAGAAGAACAGAGAAGACAACTGGCTAGATCTAGGACAGATCAACAAAAAATAGTAAGCACCCTTGAAAGGCAAGAAATTGACCTTAGAAAGAAAATAGCCGAAGCAAAAAGACAGCAACAAAACCTTAATAATCTGATCAAAAGAGCCATTGAGGAAGAGATTAGGAGAGCTGAGGCAGAGGCCAAAAAAGCCAACTCCACAGCTACCAAAGCATCTGGCAGTTCGATCCCATTGACTCCTGAGGCCGCAGCACTTTCCAATTCATTTGCAGGAAACAAAGGAAAGCTCCCTTGGCCAGTGGAGTCTGGTTTTATTTCTAAAAAATTTGGTACACACCCCCACCCTACCCTAAAGGGCATCGTGGAAGACAATGATGGTGTAGACATCCAAACCAATCCCAACTCGCAAGTTCGTGCAGTATTTGATGGGGAAGTGACCAAAGTGGCTACTGTACCAGGCTATGGAGGAACCATCCTAATCAAACATGGAGAATATTATACCATGTACAGCAAACTCAAAGTCGTATCAGTCAAAAGTGGTGACAAAGTCAAAGCAAAACAGGTCATCGGGCAGGTATATACCAACAAGGAAGGAGTAGCAGAAGTACATTTCGAAACATGGAAAGGATTACAACCCTTAGATCCATCCACTTGGCTTGCTGGCCGATAGACATTAATAATTCGTATATTTATAAAAAAAGAAGAATAACTGAACGTTAATCCTTTGTGATAGCATAGTACTGTTATATCTTTGTATCATATTCAAAATCTAAATAATAAGATCATGACTACATTAGGTTTTATCGGAGGAATGAGCCCAGGATCAATGATCCTAATCATTTTGGTGATTGTGCTATTCTTCGGTGCCAAAAGAATCCCTGAATTAGCAAGAGGATTGGGTAGAGGAATCAGAGAGTTCAAGGATGCTACAAAGGAAATCCAAAACGACCTAGAAGATGGGTTGAAGGATGACAAAAAGAAAAAAGACTAAAACAATTGAACATTGGAAAAATTCCTTTCATTTGACGATATCAAACGATCGCTTGAAAATAAAGAAACAGATTGCAAAGCGATTGTAAACTATTATCTCAACAACATTCAGACGAAGGCGCACTTAAACGCCTTCGTTGAAGTTTATACGGATTCCGCTTTAGAACAAGCAGCAAAAGTCGACGAGAAAATCGCCTCAGGTAAAGCCGGCCGATTGGCAGGCATGGTGATCGGTATCAAAGACGTACTTTGTTATCAAAATCATGAAGTCAATGCATCCAGCAAAATTTTAGAAGGCTTCGAATCCCAGTTTACCGCAACTGCAGTTCAAAGATTAATAGATGAAGATGCCATCATCATAGGCAGACTCAATTGTGACGAGTTTGGTATGGGAAGCTCCAATGAAAACTCTGTTCACGGAAAAACCCTCAATGCGGCAGACGAATCTCGTGTACCAGGAGGTTCTTCTGGCGGATCAGCCGTAGCTGTTCAAGCAAATCTTTGCACCGTTTCTTTGGGAACAGATACTGGAGGCTCAGTACGTCAGCCTGCAGCATTTACTGGCCTAGTAGGCATCAAGCCCACTTATTCTAGAGTTTCAAGATGGGGTCTGATTGCTTACGCTTCTTCATTTGATACCATCGGCGTGTTTTCAAGAAATGTTCCTGACAATGCCCTTGTAATGCAGATTATGGCCGGACCTGATGACTTTGATAGTACAGCTTCCAGAAAACCAGTCCCTGCTTTCAGTGAATTATTACATTTTGAAAAAAGGGTGAAGGTAGCCTACCTCAAAGAAACCATCGAGTCCCCAGCGCTTCAGCCAGAAATTAAAGCAAACACGCTTGCTGTCTTGGATAGATTGAAACAAGAAGGCCATCAAGTTGATGAAGTGAATTTCCCATTGTTGAAATATATCCTACCAACATATTATATCCTGACAACAGCCGAAGCCAGTTCTAACCTTTCAAGATTTGATGGGGTAAAGTATGGTTACAGAACGCCAAACGCTCACAATCTTGAAAGCATGTACAAGATGACCCGTTCTGAAGGCTTTGGAGAAGAAGTAAAGAGAAGAATTATGCTAGGCACATTTGTACTCAGTGCCAGTTATTATGACGCCTATTTTACGAAAGCTCAAAAAGTCAGAAGGTTGATCAAGGAGTTCACTGAAGATTTATTGAGCAAATATGACTACATCATTATGCCGACTACGCCATCTACAGCGTTTAAGTTTGGAGAGCATAGTGATGATCCTGTTGCCATGTATTTGGAAGATTTGTATACTGTTCAAGCTTCCGTATCTGGAGTCCCTTCCTTGTCTATTCCAAATGGGGTGGATGAATCAGGACTTCCAATTGGGTTACAGATCATGGCCAATAGCTTCAAAGAAGCTGAGCTTTATGCATTTGCTAATTACTTGACAAAATCCAATTCTAACTAATAAATTTTCTGACCATGAAAAAAAACCTTAAGTCAATCGCTCTGACCGCTTTATCGGTTTTGTTTGGTTCTACTGTTCTTTATGGTCAGGAAATTTTTGACATCAATACCTTAGGCATTACCGAAGAGACCATTACCCCAAATTATCAATTCGAATACATCCCTGATTTCACCTATGACGATGTAGCACGAAAGATCAAGACAATGGAAACTGACATGCCTTTTGAGTTGAATGACAGGATTTTTTCATTTATTAACTATTTCGCAGTTAGAAATAGAGACTATACCAAGATGGTTCTTGAAAGAGAAGCGATTTACTTCCCGATGTTTGACGAAATACTCGCAAAACATGACATGCCATCTGACATCAAGTACTTGGCAATCATAGAGTCGGGCCTTAATCCACGAGCCAGATCTCGAGTTGGTGCCATGGGCTTATGGCAATTTATGCCAGCCACTGGAAGAATGTATAATCTCCACACTAACTATGATATTGACGACCGCATGGATCCAGAATTAGCAACTGATGCTGCTGCCAAATACCTAAAGTCCTTATACAAAATGTTTGGAAATTGGGAGCTGGCTCTTGCTGCATACAATTGCGGACCTGGTAACGTCAGAAAAGCTATCCGAAGGTCAGGAGGTAAGCAGACTTTTTGGGGAGTATATGACTATCTCCCAAGAGAAACCAGAAGCTACGTACCTCAATTTCAAGCCATCATGTATTTGATGCGCCACGTGGAGGATCATAACTTGTATCTAGAAGAACCTACCTACCCTATCGCTTACAGCAAAATTCAATTTAATCAAGAGCTAGACTTAGAGCAATTGGCAGCTCTGTCGGGAATCTGTATAGAAGATCTTGAAAAATTAAACCCTTCCATTCAAAACAGACTGATTCCTGCATCGCACAAACATCTGGCGCTGAAGGTACCTGCTTCCAAAGCCTCTTTGATAGCCGAAAACAAAGCTGAATTCAAAGAAGCAGTAGCTTTGACCAACGAGCGTATTGTAGAACTGAGAACTACAGTAGCTGCTGAATCTGGAATCAAAGCCACAGCAGTACCAACAGGAGATTTGATCACCTATAAAGTGAAATCTGGTGATGTCCTAGGCAGTATTGCTCAAAGACATGGCACCACAGTGACTAACATCAAAAACTGGAATAATCTGAGTTCAAACACTATCAGAGTGGGACAAAATCTGAAAATCTATTCCAATAAGCCAATAAGTAACCCTACTAATGTAACCTTGGCAGAAAACTCGATTAGTAGTAACGGAAGTGGATCCAAAGTATACACAGTGCAGCCTGGTGATTCTTTATGGCTGATTTCTAAAAAACTGAATGGTGTCACCATCGATCAAATCAAAAAGTTGAATAACCTCAACTCCAATCAAATCAAACCGGGTCAAAAATTAATCATTGGTTAAATCAACTATTTATTTTTTAATTACTTATTAATTAGTTAATTTAAGACCCAATCAAGACTTTATTCATCATGAAAAAAATCAATAGACTATTCCCTCTAGCCAGTTTGCTATTCTTAGCGATGGCATTCTGGGCCTGTGAAGAAACAGAAGAGAACAAAAATTCAAAAAAACCAAAAGCGCGAGGAGCCATCGGTGAGATCATCATCGCAATAGATTCTGCAAAATGGCAAGGTCAAGTAGGTGATGCGCTCAAGGACATCTTTGAAGCAGATGTCAAAGGACTGATCCGAGATGAGAGCATGTTTACCGTCAGAAGGGTCGACCCGAGAGCCATGACTAGGATATTGAAAATGGCAACTAACATTGTCTATGTGACGACATTTGATGACAGATCTTCTGCCAGCCAAAACATCAATGCGCTTTTTAGCAAAGAGGCCAAAGAAAAAGCCAGCGCAGATCCTTCTCTTTACATGTTGAGAAGCGCTGATGAATATGCTGTTGGTCAAGAATTGATTTACTTATTTGGTAAAAATGATCAAGAGTTGATTTCGAATCTACGCGCAAATAAAAATAAATTGCAGAATCTATTTCATGTCCGAGAGAGGGATAGATTAGAAAAAGCCTTGCTTGCTAGAAAAAGTTCTGCTGCCAGGGTAGCTGGTGAAAAATTAGGACTTTCTATAAATGTTCCTGCTTCATATCAAATTGCCAAAGCAGAAAATGATTTTTTATGGTTGAGACAACCAACTCCTCGAACAGATAGAGCAGATATTAGCCTGTTTTTTTACGAAATGGACTATACCTCTGAGGATCAAGTATTCCCGGAGGAGATCATCAAACTCAGAGACAAAATAGCGCAGGCACATCTTTATGGAGATCCCAATAATCGCAATTCATACCTAATAATAGAGAAAGTAGATCCATCTCCTGTATTTAGTAACTTCAGGATAAATGATAACTTTGCGGTGGAAATTCGAGGGGGCTGGAAAACTAATAACTTATCCATGGGCGGTTCTTTCCTTGCTTATGTCATGGTCGACACAGAAAAAGGGAAGCTCTATTACATGGAAGGGTTTGTCTATTTCCCGAGCCAAAATCACCGAGAAGCTATCCGAGAAATAGAAACACTTCTATTGGCTACCGAAATTCTTCCGAAGGAAGAACAAGCTAGCTGATTTGACTAAACAATAAACCTTTATGGCGATTAAAATCAGAAAAGAAGACGCTTTAAATTACCACACCCAGGGCAGTCCTGGTAAAATCGAAGTAATCCCTACCAAGCCACTATCCAGTCAATTGGATTTGGCTCTTGCTTACTCCCCAGGTGTAGCAGAACCTTGCAAAGAAATCGAGGCAGACAAAGAGAATGTCTATAAATATACTGCAAAAGGGAATCTAGTTGCCGTAATTTCGAATGGTACTGCTGTATTAGGTCTTGGTGATATCGGACCAGAAGCTTCTAAGCCAGTAATGGAAGGAAAGGGAGTACTCTTTAAAAAGTTTGCCGGCATCGATGTTTTTGACATTGAAATCGACGAAAAAGATCCTAAAAAACTGATTCAAATTATCAAGTCTCTCGAACCTACTTTTGGTGGGGTAAACCTTGAGGATATCAAAGCTCCTGAGTGTTTCGAAATTGAGACTACCTTGAAACAGGAGATGAAAATTCCAGTGATGCATGATGATCAACATGGAACAGCGATCATATCTGGAGCAGCATTGCTAAATGCCTTGGAAATAGTTGGAAAAAACATCCAAGACATCCGACTAGTAGTAAATGGTGCTGGGGCATCTGCCGTGTCTTGTACAAGATTCTACATGAGCCTTGGAGTAAAAAGAGAAAATATCGTGATGTGCGATAAAGAAGGTGCTATCCGCATGGATAGACCAGAACTTGACGCTATCAAAAGTGAATTTGCTACCAGCAGACAAGATATCAGAACCTTAACAGAAGCATTGACTGGTGCAGATGTATTTTTGGGACTATCAGCTGGGAATATTGTATCTGGAGATCAAATCAAATTGATGGCTCCAAATCCAATCGTATTTGCATTGGCTAATCCGGATCCAGAAATACCTTATGACGTGGCTATGGCCGCAAGAGAGGATTTGATCATGGCTACAGGTAGATCTGATTATCCAAACCAAGTTAATAATGTACTTGGATTCCCTTATATCTTCAGAGGTGCCTTGGACGTAAGAGCTACTGCCATCAATGAAGAAATGAAACTCGCCGCTGCCAAAGCCATTGCTAAATTGGCAAAAGAGCCAGTTCCTGAGATTGTAAACAAAGCGTATGGTGATAATAAATTGGCATTTGGTCCAACATATTTGATCCCAAAGCCATTTGATCCAAGATTGATCACGACTATCTCTCCTGCTGTAGCAAGAGCAGCTATGGAATCTGGCGTGGCCAAAACAGCCATTACAGATTGGGAAGCATATGAATTAGAACTTCAAGAAAGAATCGGTATTGATCAGCGATTGATGTCCAGAGTGATCGCCAGAGCTAAAAAAGATCCTAAACGAGTAGTATTTGCGGAAGCTGACAACGTAAAAATTTTGAAAGCTGCACAAACTATCCGTGACGAAAAAATCGCTATCCCAATCCTTTTGGGTAATGAAGAAAAAATCAATAGCCTGATTGAAGAGAATAAATTAGATCTTCATGATGTAACGATCATCGACACCTACAAGCAGCCAGAAAAACTGCAACTCTACGGAGAAGTCCTATTCAAAAAACGTCAACGTAAAGGAATCACGCCAAAAGAGGCTACTAGATTGATGCGAGATAGAAATTATTTCGGAGCGATGATGGTGGAACTTGGTGAAGCAGATGCTTTGATTTCTGGTTTGACCAAGGATTATCCAAAGACCATCCTTCCTTCTCTTCAAGTGATCGGCGTCAAGCCAGGAACTGAGCGGGTAGCAGGTATGTACATCATGAATACAGATAAAGGCCCTTATTTCTTCGCTGATACCACAGTCAATCTGAACCCAAGTGCTGAGGAATTGGTAGAAATCATCGGATTAACGGCAAACGGTGTCAAATTCTTTGATATCGAACCAAGAGTTGCTGTTTTGTCTTATTCCAACTTCGGTTCAGCAAAAGGAGAGACAGCTAGCAAAACTGCAAAAGCTACTGCCCTTGCTAAGCAAAAATATCCGGAGTTAGTCATTGAAGGAGAAATGCAGGCAAATGTTGCACTTAATGAAGAGATACAAAAGGAGAATTATCCTTTTAGCGCATTGATTGGTAAACGAGCAAACACCTTGGTTTTCCCTGATTTGAGTTCTGGTAATATTGCTTACAAATTGCTTTCAGAAATTGGAAATGCAGAAGCAATCGGCCCAGTTCTTTTGGGAATGAACAAACCTGTTCATATATTACAGCTTGGAAGTTCTATCCGCGAAATTGTCAATATGGTGGCAATCGCCGTGGTAGATGCACAATCTGCAAGCTAATTATGATCGCATATCTCAAAGGAAGATTGGTCTTCAAAGACCCAACTTATGTAATTATTGATATCAACGGAGTAGGTTACCATGTGAAGATTTCTTTGCAGACCTACTCCAAGATAAAAGACGAGGAGCAGGTAATGCTCCTCACTTTTTTGCACATCAAAGAAGATGCGCATACTCTCTATGGCTTCAAGGAAGAAGCTGAAAAAAAATTATTTCTCAATCTTATTTCAATTAGTGGTGTAGGCCCCAATACTGGATTGATGATTCTATCCTCTTTGAGCAGTGAAGAACTAGAATCAGCCATCATCCAAGAGGACTTCAAAACCATACAAAACGTCAAAGGCGTGGGGGCAAAAACAGCCCAAAGAATCGTCTTAGAATTAAAGGATAAAGTTAAAAAAGACGCAATTTTGGATTCATCTACCAGCCATACTGGATTCATGACCCAAAACAATAAAATCAAAGAGGAGGCGTTACAGGCTCTGATTACCTTAGGTTTTCCAAAAGCGACAGCAGAAAAAAATATTGCTACGATTTTGAAAAAAATAGGTTCAGAAATTTCCTTAGAAGATTTAATTAAAGCATCTTTAAAGTCAACTTAGTCCTTTAATTGATAAACAATTGAGCTTTTGTTCTAGCATTTTTTTACACCTCATCCGTGTCCGTATAATCACCCCAGCAATCTTAAGTTTTTTGTTGGGATGTATTATATTGCCCAATGCACAAGCACAACAAAATCAAGCAGATACCACCCAAACCAGAGTAGACTCCTTAGATGCAAGAAGGCGACTTCCTTCATTTTTACTTTGGCAAAATCTAAATACCCAACCTCTATTTCCTACCCAATCACCTTTTAGATACCAATCCCCATTCTATCCGCTCAACCCTAATCAAGAAAGAATACAGGTTGAATTGGACTCTACACTCAGGTATAGCATCCGAGAAGAATTAGATTCTACGATCATCACTCCTGGTTTCATGTATGATTTTGATGATTATTCGAAGATGCAAGAGTATCGCTTGAGGCAGGAATATTGGAGAAATCGGTCCCGAGGAACAGATGGAGAAAGTGCTGTCAGTGGAAGAGGATTAATTCCACCTATGACGACAAGCCCTAGCTTTGATAGGATATTTGGGGGAAATGAAATAAACATTACTCCCACAGGGTATGTCAACCTCGACTTAGGAGCAATTTTCAGAAGGGTGGACAATCCATCAATTCCAATCCGGCAGCAGCAAAATGGGGGCTTCAACTTCAATCAGCAAATTCAAATGAGCGTCAACGGTTCATTGGGTGAAAAAATGAAACTTGGGGCAAATTTTGATTCCAACAATTCTTTTGATTTCCAAAACCAATTGAAAGTAGAGTATGCTGGATTTGAAGAAGACATCATCAAATCCATAGAGATTGGTAATGTCAGCATGCCTGTACAAAACAGCTTAATTCAAGGTGCTCAGAACCTTTTTGGTGTCAAAACTCAATTACAATTCGGAAAGCTATTTGTCACAGGCGTGGCTTCTACGCAAAGAGGTAGGAGAGACGAGTTGATCATTGAAGGAGGTGGACAAGGAAGATCTTTTGAAATTCAAGGGTCTGATTATGATGAAAACAGACACTTTTTCTTAGGACATTTCTTTAGGGACAACTATGAACGTTGGTTGAGAGGCCTTCCACAGATTCTATCAGGTGTCAATATCACTAGGGTAGAAGTCTATATCATGAATCGAGCAAACAACACAGAGACCTTGAGAAACTTTGCCGCATTTATGGATCTAGGTGAAGGTCAAAGAATTTTCAAACCTGAGAATTCAAATATCGGTGCGGGTACTCCTGGCGCCCCTACTTCAAACAATTCAAACCTACTTTTTGGAAACTTAAGTGGTAACCCAGTTTTTAGACCATTTGACACAGGTTCTTCTGCCATAGAGGCAAATCTAAACTTGGTAAGAGGCGTAGATTTCGAGCAGGTCAATGGAGCAAGAAAACTTGCCCAGACGGAATTTACTTTCAACAGAGAGCTCGGTTATATTTCTCTTTCAAGAAAATTACAAAATGATGAAGTTCTTGCAGTAGCTTATGAGTATACCTGGAATGGAAACGTCTATAAAGTAGGTGAACTTTCAGAAGATTATCAGAATAGACCTGAAGATCAGATCATTTTCATGAAAATGTTAAGACCTGCTAGAATCAACACCAGAATCCCAACTTGGGACCTGATGATGAAAAACGTCTACAACCTCAATGCTAGCCAAATTCAAAGAGAGGGTTTTCAGCTACAAGTTATTTATAGAGATGATAGAACTGGCTTAGATAATCCGAGTTTATTAGAAGGGCAAAACATCAAAAATATCCCATTAATCAGGGTAACTGGACTAGATAATCTCAATCCTCAAAATGACCCAGCTCCTGATGGGAATTTTGACTTTATCCCTGGAGTCACCATCCTACCGGAAAGAGGGATGGTTATATTCCCTGTATTGGAGCCCTTTGGATCTACCTTGAGGAATAGATTTTTGCCAAATGAAGCTGCACTGATAGATAAGTTTGTCTATGACACACTGTATAGAACCACCCAAGCAGATGCTGAATTGGTAACTCGCCTGAATAAATACTTCATAAGAGGAAGGCTGACAGCTGGATCAGCCTCAGAAATCATGCTTCCAGGACTCAATATTTCTCCAGGATCGGTGATCGTGATGGCGGGAAATATACCACTGACCGAAGGCGTTGACTTTACCATCGATTACAATATCGGTAGATTAACTATCATCAACGAGGGAATTTTACAATCAGGCAAAAGGATTAATATTTCCTTTGAAAAAGCAGACTTGGTTTCTTTTCAAACGAGAAGTTTATTGGGAACAAGGTTAGATTACATGTTTAGCGACAAATTCAATCTTGGAGGTACTTTCCTTTACTTGAATGAAAGACCCAACATTACGAGAATAGCAGCAGGTAGTGAAACATTGAGAAACAGTATGTGGGGCTTAGATGCCAACTACAGCGATGAATCAAGGTGGTTGACAAAGCTAGCTGATGCCTTACCTTTTACCAATACCAAAGAAACATCACTCGTTCAGTTCAGCGGTGAATTTGCACAATTACTCCCAGGAACTTCCAACAGAGTAAACGGAGAACAAGCAGCCTACATCGATGATTTTGAAACTGCCATCACACCTTTCAATCTTGGTGGGGCAGCAGCTCAAAACTGGCATTTAGCGGCTACTCCAAAGACAGAGGACAATCAGTTTGATCTGAGTGACATGACGGAAGATAGGCTAGGAAACGCCTACAGAAGAGCGAGAGTCGCCTGGTACAATATCGACAATGTATTCTACAGAGAGTCGGGACCGGGTGTGCCTACAAACATTACTCGGGAAGATCGTCAAAATCACTATGTAAGAAGGGTAATTCCTCAAGAAATCTTCCCTAGAAGAGATAGAGATGTGATTATTGTACCCGAGCCGCTCTTTGAAATGGCTTACTTCCCACACGAAAGAGGGATGTACAACTACAATCCGAGCTTGACAAGTGAAGGTCTACTTCCAAACCCAAGGAACAACTATGGCGGAGTCACACGTGCTATCACGACAGAAGTAGATTTTGATAGAACTAATATCGAATACATAGAATTCTGGCTTTTGGATCCTTTCATTCAAGGAGAAAATGGACGTGTCATCGATGGTAGATTCAATACCAATAATACAACAGGTGGTAAGCTTAGATTTAACTTGGGTGATGTATCTGAAGACCTAATCAGGGACGGAAGACATGGCTTTGAAAATGGACTTCCTGCTGATGGTGATCCAGGCAGTACAGCTACTACTGAATGGGGAAGAATCACAAGAGAACAATTTCTAATTCCTGCATTTGATAACTCTGCAGAAGCTAGAGCCAACCAGGATATTGGTTTAGATGGATTGAGAGATGCAGACGAGGCTGAGTTTTTCAGAGACAGATTTATCAATAGATTGAATGTGACTCAGAATGCTCTGAATGAAATTGTCAGAGATCCTTCAGCTGACAACTTTCAATATTATCTAGACGAAAATTTTGATCAGAATAATGTCAAAATCCTAGAGCGATACAAGAAATTCAATGGTATGGAGGGGAATACTCCGATCACTGCAAACCAAAATCTGGCATTTACACCATCAGGATCTAATCTCCCAAATAACGAAGACCTTAACAACGATAATACCATCAATGAACTAGAAAGTTACTATGAATATGAAATAGACCTTCGTCCAGGTCAACTTGAGGTAGGTCGAAACTATATCGTTGATAAAGTAACTGCCAATCAAAGTGGAGATGAAGTCAATTGGTACCTTTTCAGAATTCCCGTAAGAACTCCAGATAGAGTTGAAGGCGATATTTCAGGCTTCAAGTCTATCAGATTTATGAGAACATATCTTACGGACTTCGAACAACCTGTCGTAATGCGGATGGCCAACTTTAGATTAGTTGGATCCCAATGGAGGGTTTTCCAAGAGTCACTTTTCGAAAGAGGATTCTTTGAAGTGCCAGAGCCTGATAATTCTAATTTCACAGTTGGAGTAGTCAATATTGAAGAAAACAGCCAAGGTAGTGATACACAAAGTCCATATGTACTCCCTCCAGGAATCACCAGGGATAGAGACAACCTATCTACTGTAGAGCGTCAGCTCAATGAGCAATCTTTAAGACTTTGTGTGGAAGACCTTCAAGCAAGAGACGCTAGGGCTGTATTTAAAAACACACGGCAAGACCTCGTACAGTTTGAAAGGCTAAAAATGTTCTTCCATGCAGACAGTGATGATGCAGAAGATGGGGAGCTTACAGCATTCTTGAGATTGGGGACTGATTATACAGATAACTACTACGAAATCGAGGTTCCACTCAAAATCACACCAAAAGGTACCAGAGACCCAAGACAAATTTGGCCATTGGAAAATGAGATTGACATTGCCATCTCAGAGATCGTAGGGGTAAAAGTCGCGAGAGACAATCAGCGGGTACCGTTGAATCTGGCTTTTACACAGGATGTCAGACAATACAAAGTGACGGTAGTCGGTAGACCTGAGCTCAGCTTGATCCAAGGGATGATGATAGGTATCAGAAACCCAGGAGAATCTGGGACAGCTTCAAGAACTGTCTGTATTTGGGCTAATGAACTACGAGCAACTGGATTCAACGAATCAGCAGGCTGGGCGGCTAATGCCATTTTAAATGCAAAAATCGCCGATGTTGCGACCATTTCCACATCTATTCGCCATAATACAATAGGCTTTGGTGGACTAGAAACGAGGTTATCTCAAAGAGCACGACAAGCAACTACCCAATATGACATCTCTGCTAATGTAAGTGTTGATAAACTACTTCCTGAAGCCCTTAATGTAAGTATACCTATGTACGTCAGCTTGGAAAATTCGAGCACTAGGCCTGAGTTTGATCCGCTCAATCCTGATGTACCTTTTGAAGTTGCCTTAGGGAAATTCAATACAGATGCTGAACGCGAACTTTACAGAAGTCAAGTACTGGATCAAGTAAAGAGGAGGAACATTGGATTTACTAATATTCGCAAAAACAGGAACCCTGAAAGGGAGTTTAGTCGTGTTTATGATTTAAGTAATTTCTCATTTACTTATGCTTATGGTTCAGTCCAGCAAAGCAACATCAATACTGAATCTTACAATTTTGAAACTTATGTGGGAAATTTAGCCTACAACTATCAGCCGAAACCTCTAAATTTTGAACCATTCAAAAATAGTGAAGGCTTGAGTGGTAAATATTTGAAATTGATCAAAGACATCAACTTCAACTTCTCTCCTACCACAGTGGCTGCTCGAATAGATGTAGATAGAAGGTTCATGCGTACCCAATACCGCAATGACCAGCTCACCACCGATGGTGTGGATCCATTCTTCCAGAAAAGTTTCTTCATCAATAGGTTCTACAATGTAAACTGGGATCTCACCAAAAATCTAAGGGTGGACTTCATGAGTCGAGTGATGGCAGTCATTGATGAACCTGAAGGGGATATTGATTCACAAGCCAAAATTGATTCAATCAGGGTTAATATCAGAAATCTTGGCAGGACTACCAATTATAACCATAGAGCAGACGTCAACTATAAGTTGCCTTTGAATAAGATCCCTGCTTTAGATTGGATAAGTTCTGATGTGAGGTATGCGGCAGAATACACTTGGATGACTGGCGCTATTGGTCAAAGAGACACCTTGGGTAATGTCATTCAAAATACAAGAGAACAGGTATATCAAGGAAAGTTAGATTTCACCAAACTTTACAATAAAAATGCTAAATACAGGGCATTGACAGCACCGAAGAGGCCTTCTATTCCCGGCCGACCTGCTGTGAATGCTGAAGATACTATTGGAACACCTTTTACCAACAAGTTGATAAAGTTTCTAACCATGGTGAAAGATATCAACTTCAGGTACTCCATTGTAGAGGGGACATTCCTTCCAGGCTACATGGAAAATACAGGCTTGCTCGGACTAGACCGCAGCTTCTTAAATCCTGGCTTTGGATTTATCATGGGAAGTCAAAACCCAAGTGTAAGATTTGGACTAGCAAACAATGGCTTGATGGCACCTAGTGCGGAACTCACGCAACAATTCAGGCAGAATCAAGCAAAAAACTTACAAATATCGGGACTGGCTGAGCCTTTTAAAGACTTTAGGATTAACCTAGAAGCGAGAAAAAGGGAATCGGGGGAATACAGTGAGATATTCAGAAACTCTGCAACAAATCCTGGAGAATTTAATCCAATCAGTCCAAATAGAATGGGGGGATACAGTATTACCTATTCTATGATCAGGACCACATTCGCGAGAGATGACAGAAACAACAACTCACCCTTATTTGACAACTTTACCAGTTTCAGAAGCATCATTCAGAGCAGGTTAAATGCAGCAAATCCAGGAGGAGAATACAGCGCAAATGGTCAAGATGTGCTAGGGCTTGCATTTTTGGCAGCATATGGAGGCAAAGACCCAGCAACCATGAACTTAAATCCTTTCCCTAGAATACCATTACCAAACTGGAGGCTAGATTATAGAGGATTATCTCAAATTCCAGCATTGAGGGAGTATTTCTCCAGTATCAATATAACCCACGAGTACTCCTCTACATACGAAGTCAGCAATTTCTCCAATTCTCTACTGTACCAAAGCGGATTAGAACTCTTCAATTCCATCCAAAATATCCCAGGAGCTACTTTGACGAATGAATTTGGACAATATATCCCGATATTTGTTCTCAATCAAGTCATTCTCACAGAAAGATTCTCCCCATTGATTGGAGTGGATTTCTTGACAAAAGACCGATTGAATATTTCAGTTGAGTATAATTCAGAGAGAAATCTAGGTTTGAACTTCTCCAATGCCCAAGTGACCGAACAAAGGAGCAGAGATTTTGGATTTGATTTGGGTTATACAAAATCAGGCGTAAAAATTCCTTTTAAAATTCAAGGAAGGCAAGAGGTTTTAGAGAATGACCTACAATTGCGAATCAATACAAGGGTCGTAGACACCAGACAAATCCAGCGTAAGATTGAAGAAAGAAGTACAGTCACCAATGGTAATCTGAATATTCAAATCAGACCTACTATTGGATATGTGATCAATCAAAACCTCAATATTACGCTCTATTTTGATAGAACAATCAATGATCCAAGAGTTACAACAGCCTTTAGAAGAAGTTCTACTGCCTTTGGTGGACAATTAAGATTTAATTTATCCCAATAGGTTTTATCATTTGCTTAAACCTTGTATTTTTGGGCACCTTATAAAAAAGAACATATGAATTTTCCAAAAGACCTTAAGTACACCAACGACCACGAGTGGGTAAAAGTGGAAGGCGATATCGCTACAATCGGCATCACAGAATTTGCACAAAGAGAACTGGGTGACATCGTCTATGTAGAAGTAGAAACAGTAGGAGAAACAATTGCCTCAGGTGAAGTATTCGGGACTGTAGAAGCCGTAAAAACCGTCTCTGATTTATTTATGCCACTAGAAGGAGAAATTATCGAATTCAACGAGGAGTTGGAGTCTGCACCAGAGGTAGTCAACGAAGATCCATATGGTGCAGGATGGATGATCAAAGTGAAATTTTCTGGAGAACTTCCAGCAGAGCTACTTTCAGCTGATGCATACGCTGAACTGATAGGTGCTTGATCAGTTACTAAAATATAGGATACTTCCTGCTTTAATTTGGTTGTTGATGATGCTCTTCGCATTGCTCAGCCCTGGTGATCAAATACCAAAAACACCCGAAATTCCCTTTAAAGACAAAATCATCCACTTTGGACTGTTTTTTGTTCTTACAATACTGTGGCTTAGAGTCCAAAATCAAAATAAGCGTGGTAAAAACTTTATTTATAAATTTTTTACTACCTATTTAGTTTTTGGAATTTTAATTGCTATATTAGTTGAATATTTGCAGTTGTATGTCCCTAATAGGTCATTTGACTACCATGACATCACCGCAAATATACTTGGAGGAACCGTTGGAATAATTTGTTTTTATATTTTATACAAGAGAGATTCCAAACTTGTATAAGTAAAAATAAATGGCTAGAATTGTTATCTCTAAATGGAAAAAAGTTAATAACCTTTATAAAAGTAAACAACCATGGAAGCTAAGAAGACGCCAGAAGCAGATTTAACCAAGCGTTCGGGGATGTTCCTGAACTTGGGTCTGCTTGTCAGTGTGGGTCTAGTTCTGTTTGCTTTCGAATACAAGTCATTTGACGAACGTAATTTGAAAGACTTAGGACAAGTTGCCGACGATTTTGAGGAATTATTAGATATTCCGATCACGGAACAACCACCACCGCCACCACCGCCAGTGGAGCAGCCAATCATTCAGGAAATCCCTGATGAAATTGAAATCGAAGAGAAGATTGAAGTAAACTTTGACGTCGATGTGAAAGAAGAAACAGTCATCAAGGAAATCGTCATCTCAGATGCACCAGTTGTAGAAAAAGCAGATGAAATCTTCGACGTAGTGGAAAATGCTCCAAACCCTCCAGGGGGTATGGAAGGTTGGAACGAATACTTGAGAAAAAATCTTAAGTACCCAACTCAAGCTAGAAGAATGGGTATCGAAGGTACAGTATACGTGGTGTTCGTAGTGAATACTGATGGTACAATCCAAGACGTAGAAGTACTAAGAGGTATCGGAGGTGGATGTGATGAAGAAGCTTTAAGAGTAGTTCAAAACGCTCCTAAATGGGAACCTGGAAAACAAAGAGGTAGACCAGTGAGGGTTAGAATGAGACTTCCAATCAGATTCAAACTTGGATAAAATATTTAAAAGGGGCTTCCGCCCCTTTTTTTATGCTTTTTCTTCAATCTTTAGATTGAAAATCAATCCATATTTTTCAACTATCCTTTATACACAACCTATGTTTTTAAAATATAATTTATTTTGTTAGTTTATTAAAATATTTTTAACTAACTTTTACTCTAATCAAATCTTCTAATAGAAAATTGATGATAAGCACCCCACATGGCTAGCATCATTAAAGGATGATTTGAATTATTCTTCACATTCTAAACTTGAAATCATGGAAACCAAGAAATTGCCAAAAGCAGATTTGACTACAAAATCAGGAATGTTCTTCAACATTGGATTAGTCATCAGTATTTCCCTTGCACTATTTGCCTTTAATTACAAGGTTTACGAAAGAGAGAGTATTTTCAATGCTTCTACATTGGATATCAATGTTGAAGAAATGATAGAAATTCCAATCACAAATCAAACACCACCTCCACCCCCTATAGAGCAACCAATAATAAAAGAGATGCCCAATGAAATCGAAGTAGATAAATTTGAGTTTGTTATTGATGTAGATGTTCCAGATGAAATAGTGATCAGCGACATCGAAATCGCTCCTCCTCCGATTGAGGATGTTGAAACCATATTTGATATTGTTGAATCAGCACCCCTGCCGGCAGGAGGTATGAGTGCATGGAATGAATACTTGCAAAAAAATCTAAAATACCCAACCCAGGCAAGGCGTATGGGAATCGAAGGGACGGTCATTGTCGTCTTTGTAGTCAACATAGACGGATCCATTCAAGACTTAGAAGTACTGAGAGGCATTGGTGGTGGATGCGATGAAGAAGCTTTGAGGGTCATCAAAAACGCCCCAAAATGGGAACCTGGCAAACAAAGAGGAAAGCCTGTTAGAGTGAGAATGAGAATGCCTGTCAGATTCAAGCTAGGCTAAACTTAAAAAACGAAGTCTATCTGAGTATTCACTTAGATAGACTTCGTTTCCTTTAAGTTTCTATTTATCAAAGGATATTCAAAGACTGCTCTTTGATCTTTTCCAACTCGTCCTTCATCACGATTACATATTTCTGCATGGAAGCATCGTTTGCTTTAGATCCGATGGTGTTGATCTCCCTGCCAATTTCCTGACAGATAAACCCAAGCTTTTTACCTTGTCCAGTACCTTCCTTTAGATTCTTTTCAAAGTAATCAAGGTGCGTGCCTAATCTTACGATTTCCTCAGTGATATCTACTTTCTCAAAATAGTAGATAAGCTCTTGCTCAAATCTATTTTTATCAAAGTCATTTTCCTCAAGCCACTCTTTAAAATTATTTCTGATACGCTGTCTGATACGATCCTTTCGAATTGGGTCTTCAATTTTGACGTGCTTGAGGCCATCTCGTAATACCTCTAAATTCTCATCAAACTTCCTTTCTAAGACTTCCCCTTCATCCGTTCTAAAAGCATCGCAACTAATCAAGGCTTCTTCTATCACTTTTTTGACTACTTCCCAATCCTCAGCATTATTTGACTTCTCCATGGACTGCGTCATCACATTTGGAGACTGAATGGCTAGCTTGAATAAATCATCACTAGAGGCACCCACTAACTCTGCCAAGGCAAGGTATTTTTGATAATATGCAGCAAATAGTGGTTCATTGAATCCAACAGGAAGATCTTCTCCCGACTTTTTAGAAAACTCAATTGAAACATTGACTTTTCCTCTTTCCAATCTTGCACTCACAAGATTTCTGATTTCCAATTCTTTGTCTGAAAATTGCTTGGGACTTCTGATGGATAGGTCGAGAAATTTTGAATTCAAAGTTTTCACTTCCACACTTACTATGAAAGCTTCATCTTCAAAACCGGCCAATCCATAGCCTGTCATTGACTTAAGCATAAAGGTTTTTTATTGGTTAGAAATTGTACCCTAAGGTCACATAAAATTTTAGATCATCTGTTTGATAATTTCGCACAGGTCTAGCTAGGTCTAATTTGACATAATAGTTCAATAACACTGTCCTGATACCGGCACCATAACTCTGCAACCATGGGTTATTAAAATTATTCAAAGTGATGACAAAAGGTGAACCTTCTGTATTAATGACCTCAGTATTTTGATCATTGACTCTTTCCCATGGTGGATTATCATTCCAAGATGATCCAATATCATAAAACCCTACTAATTGGAAGTTCTTAATAAAATTTGAGGTGATATTGCCTCTGGATAAATAGGAGAAAAGAGGAATTCTCAATTCGGAAGTAAATGTGACTACATTTCGCCCTCTGATTTCATCATAATTATATCCTCTCAAATCTACAAACTCTGCAAAAAGAATATTAGAGTTCTCAAAGCCTCCTGCATTTCTTACTGGGGATGCTTCTGGCCTATTGCTAGGCGGGCGATAGAACTGATTGAAGAGCCAGTTGTCCATTCCACCTACTAGGTAAGTCTGAGGGTTACTTCCAAAGAAAGAACCTGCAAACAACCTTGTCGCCAAAGTAATGTTCTTATGAATTTTTTGATAGTTTCTAAAGTCAACATAAGCATTACTGAAGGATCTCTCACCTGCGTTTAGACCTTGATAGTGAACCACACCGATTTTACCTTTGAGTCCTTGCTGCATATATAGGCCAAGTTGCTCTGTTTTATCCACTACAAACTCAAACCTAGCACCAGCATAATTGACATCAAATCTATTTTGTTCAGGTACTACACCTCTCAAAATAGAGTCTGGATTTAAGTTAAAATATTGAGATTTGGCTACAAAAGGGGCTAACATCACACGGCTATGAACTGAGAATGGATAAGAAAATCCAAGTTCAGTTTTTGTCAACACATACCTTTGGAAAGTCAAATCACCCTCAGAAACTTGAATGGATCTTCTATCGAACCTACCTCTGAGATCTACTCTACTTTTCAAATATTGATAATCAAAGAAAATATCACTGCCCGACCTAAAATCAAGCGTGGTCATCAAGCCTCCTTCAAAAAGATGGTTATCGAGAAGGTCTGACATTTTCCCATTCAGATTAATACCAAATCCTCTCAGTGGATCGACGACGAAGGTTGTCTTCAAGCTGGTAGTGATAAACTGAGGCGTCATGATCGCAGGACCTACTACCCTTCGCTGCATATTTTGTCTTCTGAAATTATCCAGAAGCGTACTTCTTGAAGCAGCTTGCTGCGTCCTTTCTGTAGGCTGCGTCAATGGAGGAATGGTATCAAAGGTATAATTCTCTGTATCGATACCTCCCCTTCTCTCAAATCGAAGTCTTTCAGTATCTATACTTCCAGTTAAGTTACCACTTGGTGGTACAGTATCTCTCTGAACCTGTTGCTGAGGCGTAGTAGACGCAGGGGGCCTAACACCCGTCTGACTGGTAGCTGGAGGTGTGGTAGTTCTTCCGCCTACAATCAAATCTTCCAAGCGGAGATTGAGACTTGTATCTCTTTTCACCTCTTCAGTCTTCAATTCTTGAATTGGTGTAGTAGTTGATTCTTTTTGTGTTCTTGTTTCTTGCTGCTCAACTCTTCTACTTGATATCCTCTGATTCAATTCCTTTGCTTGTTGAAGCTGTACCCTAGGAGTGCTTGGCGTGAACTGATCAGCATTAGAATATGGCTCGACAATCAAGACGCTCTGGTTACCATCTCTATATGCATAAGCTACCCGATTCATTCTCGAATTGTAATCAAATGCTTCTAGACTCTTATTGAAAGCAGACATTTGGCTTGAAATAGCTCCATTCGAACTGGTCCTCATCAGGTTCATGATACCGCTCTGATCACTGAGATGAAGAATGAAGTTAGCATTCATCACTGTTGGTCTGATGTTTCGATAATTGCTATTTGTCATCTTGGTGATGATCTCAGCGGAATCCGTCAAATCAATTCTGAATAAATTAAAATAGTCGGGCAATTTCCTTATATCTGGATATCGCGTCATTACTGAATCAGGTAGATCGGTAGAATTTGAAGAAAAGATAATAGTAGAATCGTTCAAGAAAACTGGATGGAGGTTGTCAAAAACATCATTGGTCAATCTCTTACCTACTCCCCTTACATTCAAAGTATAAATATCTGTTTTGCCATTGGTCAATGCAGAGACCACCATGTTTCTACCAGAAGAATTATAATCAATACTCAATACCTGAGTTATATTTCTTAAGAAAATTTTGTCTTGATTTGAGCCATCAATCGCCCTTTGGATCAACGTAGTCGTCCCTCTTCTAAATGTAGCAATTGTCAGATTCAATGTATCTCTCCATGCTATCACAGGACTAGTAAGGTTAACTGGTTGATCATCAGATCGGCTACCTCCAGACAGGATGGTTCTTTCTCTTTTGGTAGCGATTTCTTGAACTTGTACCTTATATTTCCCACCATTGTTGATCACATACGCTAGATGCTTGCCATCAGGACTGAATTTGATATCATTGATCGTTCCAAGATGAGCGCTTTTGGTTCTATTGACCTCGTTAGATTCATTAAAATCCTTGAAAGTCGTCAGTACGGACTCATTGGTTTGCTGGTAAAAATTCTGCCATTGTTCCTCGAAAATTCTAAAGTTCAAACCAATCGTGTTGGCAATGCTATTTTCTTCATTTCTATTAATTCTACTCAGATTGAGAATACTAGAAATATATCTTCTGCCATATTTCTCAGCTATGTAATTCCATATAGACTGTCCAACTAAAGCGGCTTCTTTTTCTTGTAAGCGATGGATTTTATGCTTTTTATCTCCTCTAAAATAATGCCGCATATAATCATCCATTTCCATACTCCAACCATATCCAAGATACATAGCCGCCCCTTCTACATACCAATCAGGGAAACTATTGATAAGGTTCGCTTGAAAGGCATCTGCTATAGTAGCACCATAGAGCATTTCTTCTATGATTACTTTAGATGTAGTGTAGATCAAATCTTTTTTGAACTGTTCCCATGTCCCTGCGAAAGCTACCTCTCCCAGTAATCGACTGAAAAATGTCTGACCGTCAACTGTATACTCGTCTTTATTCAAGTTGAGATTACTTTGCAGAATTTCTTCTTGAGAATTATAAATAAAAATCTTAGGCTTAGTGTATGCAACATAACCTATCATCTGTGTCAACCTATCGAATTCATTTTCAAGATAATCGATAGCCATTCTGGCATTATTGACACCTCCATCATAATAGTAGACTTCAAAATTATTTGAGCTAAAATAATACCACTCAATGTTTTTATGTTGTATTCTATTTTTACCAAATCGCTCTTGGTCAAACTGGGCATGAGCAGAACTGCCATACAGCATCAGGCCAATCAGTACAATTAAACAGCGTAAATTATGATTCATTAGTCAATTCCACTTAGATTTTAAATATACTTAAAAAAACGACTTATGTTCACATCTGGATGGGGTTCATTTTTTTTTATCAACAAATCTATCATCATTTTACTGTAATACGGAATCAAAGAAACTCCTTTTGCCCCAAAACCATTGAAGATATAAACGCTTTCATGCTCAGGATGTTTTCCCAAAAATGGTCTCCTATCCTTGGTCGCAGGTCTGATCCCAGTTTTATGAACGACCACTTTTTTATTTTCAATATTGACCAAATTATCCAACCTATCCAAAATCTCATTTTTAGCTCTCTCAGTTGGGCCCTGATCTAGGTCATGCCATGAATAAGTAGATCCCACTCTTAGAAGTTTGCTTGGCAATGTAATTCTAAACACGCCCCTATTGATAATTTCCTGAGGTTGAAAATCTTGTTCGATATCTAGAATCTCTCCTTTCACTGGAGCAAAAGGTAAATCTCTAAAAAACTTACTTCCTAGACTACCCAAACCATTGCAATATACTACTCCCTTTGCTTGAATATCTTGATATTTTATTCCTGTTTTTTCTACGGTTAGCTGCGTTTCTTCATATTTCTCGAACCTTACTAAATTCCTTTCTGAAAGATAACGTGTGTACCCATCTAAAAGAACATTAATGTCTAGATAACCTGAAGTATTGAGCAACACTCCACCAAATTCATCTTTCACCGCTTCAAAATATGACGAAGTTCTGATTTCTTTGAGGTAGGATACAAATTTTTCATCTCCACTATTCCCCATCCATTCATTTTGTTCTTCAATAGAAAGAAAAGGTCTGTAAATAGGATTTTTGTATAAAAACTTTGCTCCTAGTACACTTTCTAATTCTTCGTATAGCGGCTCTATTTCAGGAAAAAGTAAATCTGCATTCCATGTCTTGACCATTTTTCTTCCTGTCACAGGATTATAAAGGCCAGCAGCAATGCGACTACTTTGATTTTGATTTGGCTGATCTATGACGATTACACGCTGTCCCGCTTGCATTAACCTATACGATAATACAGTACCTGCAATCCCTTGTCCGATGAGTAAAAAATCTACTTCCATGCCCAAAAATAAATTCTTTCTTTGTTATTTTGACTGATAATCAAAAATCATTCTCTAGTATGTTGCAACTTCGATCATTCACATTTAATCCATTCATGGAAAATACCTACGTCCTCTATGACGAAACCAAAGAGGCTGTGATTTTTGATCCTGGGTGTTATGAAAAAAGAGAGCAACAAACCTTGCAGGCATTTGTAACAGCAGAAGGTCTTACGGTCAAATACTTGATCAATACCCATTGTCATATCGATCATGTTTTGGGAAATGCTTTTGTCAAAAGAACTTTCAATGTCCCACTATTGATGCACCAATTTGAGATTCCTGTGCTCAAGTCTGTGCCTTCTTATGCTTCTAATTACGGATTCCCAGCATATGAAGAGTCAGAGCCTGAGCATTTGATTGATGAAAGTGATGAAATCAAGTTTGGTAACACAGTCCTAAAAATCCGTTTTGTTCCAGGACATGCTCCTGGACATTTGATTTTCTACAATGAAAGTGCTAAAATCTGCATAGCTGGTGATACACTCTTTCAAGGGAGTATAGGTAGGACAGATCTCCCAGGTGGCGATCATCAAACCCTTCTTGATGCCATCAAATCTCAGCTATTTACATTACCTGAAGATATGACTGTGTACTCAGGACATGGACCTGAAACAAACATAGGTCTTGAAAAAGAACACAATCCTTTTGTAGGAAAAAGAGCAAGATTCTAATGATCAAAAAACACATTCCAAACACCATTACTTGCCTCAATCTTCTTTCTGGAATGATTGGAATTTACTTTGTATTAAGTGGAGAAATTCACTACGGGCTTTATTTTATTGTCTTGGCAGCTATTTTTGACTTCTTAGATGGATTTGTAGCCAGGATGCTTCAAGTACATAGCGAAATAGGCAAACAACTTGACTCCCTAGCTGACTTGGTGACATTTGGAGTATTACCTTCCTTCATCTTCTTCCAATGGATTTTAGAAATCTCTGAATTCAGCTATTTCCCTTTCATTGCTTTTTCAATGGGTATTTTTTCTGCGATTCGGTTAGCAAAATTCAATGTAGACACAAGACAATCTGACAGATTTATAGGAGTTCCTACTCCTGCAAATGCCCTTTTGATTGGTTCCATCCCCTTTTTAGTAGATCGATTTCCTGATATGGAGATTTGGTTGGTCACACCTGTTAGTCTGGCGGTGATTGCTATTATCATGTCACTCCTACTTGTTGCCGAATTGCCTCTGATTGCCTTGAAATTCAAAAGCTTTGATTTCAAATCCAATGTCTTTCGGTATCTGACCATTGGAGTAGCTTTGATCTGTATCGCATCATTGGGTTGGGCAGGTATTCCGATTACAATTATTTCTTATATTGCACTTTCTGTAGTGGAGGGAATGATTGCAAAAAATGATCAGAAGGCGTAACATATTAGCTAGGGCATTCTTCGGGATACTCTTTTTTTTTCTCCTGGGAAATCATTTTGCATTTGCTCAAGAGCAATATTTCAAATTCCCCGTAACCGTTGAGGGTGTGTACAAAATCAGTTCCGCTCAGCTCAATGCGATTGGGATCAGTGACATCAGAAATATCAGTATTTATGGCAATGCCGGCATGCTTGATCAAAAGCTTGACAGTGTTTCTTTAGGCTTGAGAGAAATCCCTGTCCAGGTGATTGACAATGAACTCTATTTTTTCTTAGAAGGCCCTCACACGGTTCGCGCAATTGAAAATACCTGGACTTATCATCATCACCATTACACAGATACACTCTACTACCTGATTGGCTCAAAAACTCCCTCTATGAATATCCTCTTAGAGCCAAGCTCTACTAATACTTCGACAGGTTCTGTGTATCAAATTCTAACTAAAAAAGAGGAGACTATTAATATATTATCTTCCGGGAGAAAATGGTACGGATCTGCTTTCAATTCAGGGCAAGCTTACAATATGCAATTTGACCTTCCAGCTTCTCGTCAAGGCGATTTACTTCTTCAGTCTCAGGTCATGGCTCAGTCCCTACAGACTGCAAATTTTAGCTTATCTGTCAATGGACAAAGTCGAGCCAATTTCTCTATCCCTTCAATCCCCAATAGCATCTATGGAATAAAGGGAAGGGAAGAAAACCTGCTCATTCAAATTCCCTCCCAGAGCCAAAACACTCTTTCTTACACACTAAATTTTCAAACGGCTGATGTCAATGGTACAGCCTATATAGACTACATATCTGTTGCCATCCCATTCAGCAGCAATAATTTACCGATAGGAATATTTCACCATCTTGGCGACTCACCTATAGTCATTACCAAACCAGCTAATCTTAAAACTTGGAAGGTTAGTAATATGTATGACGTGAAAGAGGTTGAAAGCAATAGTCTCTTATCCAATGGTGAAAAAGTGGTCACATTCAACCCTCAAAATACCCCAAGCATCAATCAATGGACTCCGGCAGCTCAAAATTTACGAAATGAAAGCATCAATAGCACTTTGATCATCATCAGTCCAGAGGCGCTACTATCTGAGGCCAATAGACTTGCCAATCATAAAAATAGCCTTGGAATATCTGCTCGCGTAGTCAGGTTGAGTGAAATTTTTGATGCTTTTGGTTATGGATCATATGATATTGTAGCCATTAGAAACTTTCTTGCTTACCACTATCATCAATCTGGCCAACTCAAGCATGTCTTGTTTTTTGGGAAAGGCACTTTTGACTATAAAAGAAAAATCACCGGTGGTCGCCCAAACCTTGTCCCATCCTACAGCTCCAGAAATAGCTTGAATCCATTGGCAACATATTCATCTGATGATTTTTTTGGGTTCTTAGATTTTGGTCAAGGTGAATGGGAAGAAAGTACTGCAGGGGATGAATCAATGAAAATTGGAGTTGGCAGAATCCCTGCGATCAATCTTTCAGAGGCAAGAGAGGCCGTAAATAAAATCATAGCCTATGAAAGCAGAAAAAATCTAGCAGGGGACTGGAAGCGAAGAATTGCTTTTTTTGCCGATGATGGTGACAATAATATCCATTTAAATGATGCTGAGAATCATGCGCGATTTTTGAGTGAAAATCATCCTGAATACATTCTTGAAAAAATTTACCTGGACAGGTATGAACAAATCAGATCAGCAGGTCGTCAATCCTCTCCACAAGCTAGAGAAGCTTTGAAAACTACCGTAGAAGAAGGACTTCTGATTCTGAATTACATTGGGCATGGAAATGAAACCACTTTGACAGCAGAGCAAGTGTTTCAGATTTCAGATTTTAGGGATTGGCCAGAAAATGAACTATTGCCATTGCTGGTAACTGCCACATGTGAATTTGGTAGGCATGACAGCCCATTTCTGAGATCAGGAGCAGAAGAAATGCTTTTTGCTCCAAATAAAGGCGCTATTGGACTTTTGACGACTGGTAGACCAGTATTTAGTAGTATCAACTTCGCATTGAATAAGGCATTTATAGAAGATGTATTTCAGGAAGAGAATGGTGAACGGCTTGATTTGGGAGAAATTTTCAAACGAACCAAAAACAATAGCCTCAATGGTGCCTTCAATAGAAATTTCTCACTATTGGGTGACCCATCATTAAAACTGGCCATTCCTGACCTCAATACTACAGTCAAAGAAATTCAAGATGTTCAACTTGAGCTCAGCATTGACACGCTACGGGCTATGCAACAAGTCAGAATCCAAGGTGAGATTCAAGACCCAATGACTGGAGCAAAAATCATGAGGTTTGGCACTTTCAATCTAGAAATTAGAGATAAAAAAATCGAAGAAAGAACCTTAGGTGATGAAAGCACACCAACTAGCTTTCTAGAAGAAGGCAATGTTTTATTTAATAGTGAGGGTGTGTTTACCAATGGCGAATTTGATATTGATGTCTTTATCCCTCAGAATATTGATTACGATTTTGGAGAAGGCAAGCTTAGAATATTTGCAATATTAGATGATGGTCTAGAGGCCATGGGAGCAAATAACATCACCATCGGAGGAACAGCAGCCAGTAACATCATAGATACCCAAGGGCCAGAAGTAAATTTGAAGTTTGGCTATGAATATGGAGAAGACTTGAGTCAGTTCAAGGCTTACAACATCAAATTACAAGCAGAGTTAAGCGATGAAAGTGGCATCAACATCTCTAACAACAACTTAGGTCAAGACATTTTGCTATATATTAACGACCAGGAACCAATCAATTTGAATCGATTTTACAGGTCCACGCAAAACACATTCAAGCAAGGGATTTTGCAAGCGCCTGTATCAGGCCTGCAAGAAGGTGCGAATCAGATTATTTTCGAAGTATGGGACAATGTCGGCAACAGTACCACAGTCCAAAGAGAGGTTATAGTAGACGGAAGTCAGCGCATCAAAATTCTCGAAAATATCACTTATCCGAATCCAACAAGTGAATTGAGTAAATTTAAAATCAAACACAATAGACCTGGCGAAAACTTAATGCTTCAAGTTCGTGTTTTTACCTTGACTGGTAGTGAAATATTTAAAGCCAGCAGGCGTTATGTGATGGCTGATTACCTGTTAGATGATTTTGAGTGGAATTTTTTCCATTCCAAAACCAATTATCCCGTAAAAGGAACTTATATTTACGAATTACAGCTCACTTCAGAATTGGACAACACCATGGATAGAAAGAGCGGAAAAATAATAATTAAATGAAAATATCGGTAAGCCATTTATTCAAGCCATTTTTTGTTTCCTTGATCTGTTTTTCGTCTACAGAGCTTTTGGCTCAGAATTCTACGATTATCGCAGGACAAGATCCTAATAGACGGGTGATTACGACAGCCGTTCCATTTTTGAATTTTGCACCTGACAGCAGACACTCTGCTATGGGTGATGTGGGAGTTGCTACTTCTCCAGACGCTAATTCAGCACATTGGAATGCTGGTAAGCTTGCCTTTATCAAGGATGATATGGGTTTTTCATTATCATACTCTCCATGGCTAGGGAGACTGGTCAATGACATGTCTGTCAGTTATCTGACAGGTTATAAGAAGATAGATGAAAACTCTGCCTTTGGCTTCGACCTTCGTTATTTCAACATGGGAGATATTCAGCTGACTGATGGAAGAGGAAATGAGTTGGGAGAGTTCACACCAAGAGATATAGCCATAGGAGGTACATATTCTAGAAGATTATCTGAGAATTTAGGTTTAGGTATTTCAGCAAGATTCATCCATTCAAACCTCTCTGGGAATATTTCTTCGGCTGGAGGAGCTGAAAGTAGACCTGGCATCACTGTAGGTACAGATGTAGGCCTATATTACAACAAAGACGTAATGGCAGGCAACAAAGAAGGCGAATGGTCTTGGGGAGTTGCCATCACCAATATAGGTCCAAAAATCACTTATAACAGCGCAGAAGATTTAGACTATATCCCTACAAACTTTAGAATCGGTACAGCTTATCAAGTCAAATTTGATCAGTACAACTCTTTGACTTTTGCGCTAGATCTCAACAAACTAATGGTGCCTACCCCTCCCATTTACAAAAGAAATGAGGATGGATCACTTTTCACTGACGAAAATGGAAATTTGGAAATTGAAGAAGGTAGAGACCCAAATAGACCACTGATTGCGGGGATGTTTGGTTCATTTGCAGATGCTCCAGGTGGTTTTAGCGAAGAGTTACAAGAATTGATGATCTCCTTTGGTATGGAATATCTATACAATGAAAAACTAGCCATTAGAACTGGTTATTTTCACGAAAACATCAACAAAGGAGGCCGAAGGTACTTCACCATGGGTGTAGGTTTCAACTACAAAACTTTAGGATTTGATTTCTCTTACTTAGTTCCAATGGAACAAAATCACCCATTGGCAGAGACATTGAGAATATCACTAGGTTATAATATATCCAAATAATGACATTAGATAGAAGCAAAGCTCCTGAATTTCTTATACCACAGGACATTCATCTTCCCAATCCCATCAAACGGACTCTGCCAAACGGAGTCCATTTGTATTTTATACCCACACCTGAAATAGATGCCATTAGACTGGAAATCAATTCAGAAACGCAAAACTCATCAATTTCAGCCGATAAAAAACTAACCTCCTTTTTTACTTTACACATGATGATGGAGGGAACGAAGTCCATGGATGGCAGTGAACTGGATGATTTTTTTGATTTTTATGCAAGTGAAGTAGAAGTGCATGCAGGCTTTGAAAACAATAGCATTGCCTTGATCACGACCAAAAAACATTTCTCCAAGGTCATACCTGTATTCAGGTCATTACTGACAGAGGCTACTTTCCCTGAAAAAGAATTAGCCAAAAGAAAGTCTCAAAAAGCGCTCAACATCTCTATCCAAAGAGAAAAAACAGCTGTCCGAGCAAGTCAACTTTTCAGACAACAGCTATTCGGCCAAGACCATCCTTATGGTCAAATCGCAGAAGAAGCAGATGTGGAAAGTATTCAAAGAGATGATTTATTGAAGTACTACGAAACTTCTCTATTGATCAATCCAGAGATATTTCTCACAGGAAATGTGGATGCCGAAGAATTGGCGCTGATAGAAACCTACTTGGGTAGTCTAATCATTAATAAAGACAATAATCCAGCTTATACATTTGAAAACAAGCCTACCGCAAGACTTTATGAAGACAGAAAGGACGCTTTACAATCATCCATCCGAATAGGTTGTCACCTGATACCAAAAAGTCACCCTGACTACCATGCCCTCACTGTGTTCAATACAATATTAGGTGGCTATTTTGGATCAAGATTGATCAAAAATATCCGAGAAGACAAAGGTCATACCTATGGAATATACAGTACCATTGGTTCTTTGCAAGGGTCAGATTACTGGGTGATCATGGCAGATGTTCAAAAAGCCTTTGTCAATGAAGTCATTGAGGAAATTTACAAGGAAATCAACCTGCTAAAAACTACTCCAGTTTCAGCCGAAGAATTAGAAGTGGTTAAAAACTACATGATCGGAAATTTCTTATCGACGTTTAGTAGTTCCTTTGAGCTTATCAATAAATTCAAGTCTGTTCATCTTGCAGGTTTAGACATGAATTTTTACGAAGACAAGCTTGATTTTATTCGAGATTTCGAAGCAGAGGACATCCTTGCTGTAGGTCAGAAGTATTTTCTTAAAGATGATTTGATCGAAGTGATCGTTGGATAAAACCAAGAGAAATCCAACCGAAGCTTAGCAAAGAATTGATAAATCAGAACTTTCATTGGTCTGGGCTTAATGCTTGTAGCAATCTTCAGTAATTCATCAGCAGACTCAAAGTTGGCAGACCATATGGCATGTTTGCACTCAAACAAAACTCTACTCAGAAGCGCTTGATCTTCCTCCTGAGTTTGATTCATAAATTTGATTTTCTGACAAACTTTTACCGTTGACGGAAGCATGCTTGAGTTTCGAGACAGGTATTGATTTGCAGAAAAAGCCTGTGCATGAATTCTTTTGATCACCCCTTGATGATCTGAAAATACTGCAGGATAATGACGTGTCAATCTTACTAGGATATCGAAATCCTCGTAAATCAATGTCTCATCATATCCTCCTAATTCTTTCAATATTTTTGAATCAAATATGACTGTAACTGCTGAAATAGGATTCCCCTTGATGACTTCTTGGTAAAGACTTCCATTTTCTATAAACTTTTTTAAGTCTGAAACATGCTCTCTATTATAATAGGATCTAATCTTGCCAGCTTCATCCAATAATTTGGCATCAGAAAAAGAAAATGCTGCATTTGGACTTTTCTGCAATGCCCGAATACTCTGCTCAATATGTCCTTCACAAAGCTGATCATCTCCTGAGAGATCAATGATATAATCTCCTGAGATTTGCTTCAAACCCAGATTGAAAGCCTGACAATAATTTAGACTTTCTGGAAGATCGATAAATCTACACTCAAACTTTTCCTTGTTTGTGATCCAATTCTTGATTTTCTCTTTGGATGAATCTTGACTTCCATTGTCAATGATAATCAGTTCAATGTTGTGATAGCCCTGATTCAAAACAGCATCCAAAGCTTCCTCCACAAAATCTGCTTGATTGAAAACTGTACAAATGATGGACACTTTAGCCAAAGATCCCATATCAAAGTACTTTTACCCAAGTAGGCTTATTACAAAAAGCATCGGTATATTTATTCTTGAAGTAAATCAATTTATGATTTGGCTCATCATTGGATTCAGAAGATCCCAAATCAAGTAGACCCACTTTTTGCTCAGCAGCAAGCTTTAGCAGGTATGCCATCATCAATTGACCTGTAAGTCTGAGTTGATTCTTTGGATTGATTGCAGAATAAAAATAATAAAGGCTCTCACCAGTCAACTTGACCGTCAAAGCATGGGCAACTGCCGTCCCATTATGTAGGACTGTAATTACAAAATAGCGCTCGGGGTAAGTAGAAACTTGTTGTATAAGCCTGTTTTCATCCAAAGGCTGCTTATGTCCTCGATCATCTTTCCATGCAGCAATCTCCTCCAGAAATGTAAAACTCTGAATATTTCCAGTGGTCACATTAAATTTGTTTTCTTTCGCCTTTTTGTGGAGTTTATTGAAGTTTTGAGTGAGCCATTTCTTGATTCGCTTTTTACCACAGACCACCTGATGATTGAGTAGGTTTTCTAATCCAAAACCTGACTTGAAGAGCAGATATGAAAATAAGTCTGCTTGATTTCCATAAGCAGCAGGTGCTTGGGTAATAGCAATCTTCTTTGCTTGCAACTGTGTAAGAGAGTCTAATAAAAATGAAATGAATTCACCCAAAACATCAGATGGAATACTTTCCTGCGTCCACAATCCGCCAAATGGCAAATTAGGTAAAGAATGGGCAAAATCATTTTCATCAATTGAAATGAAAAGTGAAGCCTTTTCTTGATCCTTCTTCCGTATTCTTCCAACCAAAAAAAGCTTGGCATCATTAGGCTTGAATTCTTGGAGAAAGTAATCATGCTGTTCATCTCTAACTTCAGACATCGTGAAACTATAATGTTCCAGACTATTTTTTTCAAATTTGATCATAAGCTTGCTTATCTCTTATATAATCTGATTCCGAAAACTTACAATTCCCCAAACCCAGTAAAATAGCATCCTGCTGAAAACTTACTTCCGACCAATGCATTGCAGGAAGGACTAGTCCTTGATCAGGCTGATCAAGCTTAAAACTAAACAACTCGCCTTTCTTATTTTCTAAACTCACTTGCAGAACACCTTGCAGTGCTACTAGAATTTGAACTTCCTCACGATGGGCATGTACTCCTCTGATGCCATTTTCTGGCACATTCGTAATCCAAAAAACCCGTTGAATTTCAAATGGCAATTGCTCTGAATGCTCAAGAAATCGGAGTTGACCTGTTTGCTGTACATCTCCTTGAATCTTGATTAGTTTTGGTGATTTAAAATCAATCATATCATTTCAAAAATAAGAATTTATAAGTATCCCAGTCATTCCATGATCAAAATAAATCTTTTGTTAATTTTAACTCCCAAAATCGAATAAATAATTTAACTAAATGGAAGACACTTACCTCACATTAGCTCACAATTCAGAGGGCTTATACAAGGAAAAAGGCAGTAAATTTTTAGCCTTTGCATTTCCAGTAGTGAATGAAGAAGAAATCAAGTCCCATTTGGAGGCCTTGAGAAAGCAATATTATGATGCCAGACACCACTGCTACGCTTATATCTTGGGGAAAGATCAAGATTCCTATAGAGCAAATGACGATGGAGAGCCTAATCACTCTGCTGGCGACCCCATTTTAGGACAAATCAGATCAAACAACCTAACCAATACCTTGATAGTAGTGATTCGATACTTCGGAGGCACCAAACTAGGGGTTGGAGGATTGATCTCAGCCTACAAAATCGCAGCTGCAGAAGCCATTACTAATAATGAAATCATAGAAGAAATCGTCAAAAACAAAGTTAAACTTCAATTTGATTACCTTTCTATGAATGATGTCATGCGATTGATCAAGGACATGGACTTGAAAATCCAAAATCAACAGTTCGACAATACTTGCCTAATAGAATTGCTAGTGAGGGAAAGTATGTTAGAAGAATTTATAAATAAGATCGAAGACTTAGGCCAGGTCAATATTATCGATTAAATAAATCATCTAAATAGCCTTGATACTGGAGTTTTTTGTAAATCTCTAAGCAAACCCAAGCGTCTGTCGCGGCGTAGAGCTGCTGCTTTTCGGTCAACTCAGGTGCTTCCCAATTCGACACTTGTTCAGACTTAGACACTCTGAAATTGAGCACCATGGCGGCAAGGTTTCGTACGCCAATGTTCTCAAAACCTACTTTCTTCAATTCATCATTCAAATCAAAAAAACCTGCTGGCTTAAAGTCCGCTGCGTGTTTTTTCAATGCCCTCAAATCGTCTAATACTGCTGCTCCAATTTTCAAGATGTCTGAATCTTCCATCAGTCGCTGAATGGGCTTTGGCAAACCAATTTCGTTAAGTCTGATCAAGTAAGCAATTTCAGGAGTGGATAGCTGTAGGAGAGCTACATAATTATAGACTCCTTTGCGAAATGCTGGCTTTGTCTCAGTATCAAATCCTATCAAATCATGAAAAGATAATTCCTCAACCATTTCATCAATTTGTTCTAAAGAATTGACCAAGACAATTTCCCCTTCAAATTGACCAATAGGTAGATTATTTACTTCTTCTTTTGTAATACGCTTCTGAATCATGCAGCAAACTCTTCTTTGATTTCAGCCATTTCTTCTTCCGAATAGTAATTGATCCCCAACTTGAGATAACCATACATGATTGTCATAAATGGACTGATGATATTGAAAAAACAATACGGGGCGTAGGTCAAGGTAGCCACACCTAGTACGGATGCTTGAGTCGCACCACAAGTATTCCAAGGCACCAAAACAGAAGTCACTGTGGCACTATCTTCTAAGGTTCGGCTCAGGTTCTCAGGCTTGAGTCCTCGTTTTCTATAGATATCTGCATACATTCTTCCGGGAACCAAAATCGCTAGATATTGATCGGAAGTAGTGACATTGAAAAACATACAAGTAGCCGCAGTAGAAGCAACTAGTGACCCAATCGAATGAACTTTCCTGATCACCGCTTCAGCTAAGACCGCAAGCATTCTACTCTCCTCCATGATTCCACCAAAAATCATGGCACAAATGATCAACCAGATGGTATTGAGCATCCCAGCCATTCCTCCTGTGATCAACAACTCGTTCACTACATCATTGGAAGTCACCACACTGATCTCTCCATAAAGTGCCATCATGACCGCTTTGAATGCACTGTAAGCATAGCTGACACCTTCTTCACTAGCTATCAAATAGATGATCTGTGGCTGAAAAATAATTGCAAATATCCCTCCTAGCAATGCCCCTGCCAATAAAGCAGGAACCGCTGGTACTTTTTTGATAATCAATATCAAAACCACTACTGGAACGATAAACAACCAGCCATTGATATTGAATTTTTCTAAAATAACAGCAGAGATACCTTTAACTTGCTCGACAGAACCTTCTGCTCCTGTGGTAAAACCTATCACTCCAAAAATCACTAAGGTGATCAGAATTGAAGGAACTGTTGTCTTGGTCATGTGACGAATATGAGTGAAAAGATCCGTCCCTGCCATAGCTGGAGCAAGATTGGTCGTATCAGACAATGGAGACATCTTATCTCCGAAATATGCTCCAGATATAATTGCACCTGCGATGATCCCTTCACCAAAGCCTAATGCTTTACCAATTCCCAACAGCGCTACGCCTACTGTTGCTACAGTAGTCCAGCTACTTCCTGTGGAAATAGAGACCACCGCACTCACAATTACAGCAGCTATCAGGAATATGGTTGGATTCAAAACCTGCAGACCATAGTAAATCATCGCGGGTACAATCCCACTCAACATCCAAGTACCTGCTAATGCGCCAATCAGCAACAAAATCAAAATACTTGACATCGCAGAACTGATACTTTTGACTATCCCATCTTGCAAGGTCTCCCATTTGATGCGAAGTCTGAATACAGCAATCAAAGCAGCTACTGCAGATGATATCACCAAAACCATCTGATTGGAACCCTCAAGGCCATCTGTGCCAAAAATCCCTATATTGATCACTAAGAGAACGATTAAAAATAGGATTGGGATCAAAGCCTCAATCAGGCTGGGTTCTTTGCGAGTCTTAACCATTAAATACTTCTTGGAAAATTTTTAAAGCTTGAAATTAATAAAATTTTGGAACTTTACAGCCTTAAAGTAAGTCAACCAGTTCAGTTCCTGCTTGCCAACCAATCGCTACCCCCATACCACCAAGCCTCACTCCTACTCCTATGTTTTCCGAAACTCTTTGGATGATTGGCTTTTTGGACTCTCCAAATGCCATGATACCAGTCCATTCCATTTCGAAGTCTACTTTTTGATCTGGAAAAACTATGGTACGAGTCAATTTTTCTAAATATGTTCTAAGAAGCGAATTCACCTCAAAAGTCTCAGTGCGTTCCCCTTCAAAATCTAAATTTCTTCCTCCGCCAATCAAGAGCCTATCCCCAACTACGTTTCTAAAGTACACATAGCCTTTGTCATAATGAAAAGCCCCCTCCCAAGGGATTTTATTTTGCATTGGCGTGCTGACCATCACTAACCCTCGTCCAGGAGTAATGTCTAACTCGGGGAAAAATCGCTTAGCAAAAGCATTGGTACAAATAGCGATTTTTAATGCCTCGAATTGAATTACATCATTGGTCAAAGGTTCTTTTACATGTATTTGTTGACCATCAATTCTGATGACCTCTGCACCGGTATGGAGCCTGATGCCTAGTTGCTGACACTTATCCCAAAGTGCAAGTATGTATTTCCCAGTATCTAATTCCCCTTCAAACTTATTGCGAACTATATGGAGCACGTCCTTGCCAAATCCATAGTGATGTATATTTTTCTCTACACTAAAAACATCCTTTCCAAACAAAGGCATTAACAATTTATTGATACGATTCATTTGATCTAAAGCCGAAACTTCTTGGCTCGTAATCAACTCAAATCCTCCTTTATCTTGGTAGCTCAATGTCTCATCTCCAAAAACCTTTCTGATCGCTAGCAGTCCTTGATAACGTTTTTCTACCAGTGCCAAGACCTCCTCTTCAGGCATCATGTTCAGATCATCAAGTATCTCAGTCAAGCTCCCAAAGCAGGCAAATCCTGCATTTTTTGTACTGGCACCAAAAGGAAAAACTCCTCTTTCCAAAATGGCTATGCTACTTTGAGGGAATTTCAATTTGTATTGAATTGCTGTGGACATTCCGACAATTCCTGCGCCGATTACAATCAAATCATATTTAAGAAAATGAGTTTTCTCCCAGTAGCTTAGCATTATTTTATATTTGGTTCCATCAAATTTGAAGACTATTTATTAATTTAAGTCATATTTTGCAAGGTCACACTACAAAACGCAAACTTATCATGAGAAAAATAGAAACGCTACTTCATGAATATGGGCTCAGCCATCAAAATGAAACCAACAAAGCCATTCACTGGATTTGTGTTCCCGCGATATTCTTCAGCATAGTAGGATTGATTTTCAGTATCCCATCAGGGGTTCTTGAAAGTTACCTCCCATTCTTAGGCAGTTTTGCCAATTGGGCTACGCTAATATTGATTGTAGTTCTTGTCTATTATGTTTCTATCTCACCACCATTGGCTTTGGGTATGTTCTTCTTTTCTGCTATCTGCCTAGCACTTGCCAATCTCATTACCTTGATATCTCCGATTCCACTTTGGTTGATTTCCATTGGAATTTTTGTGATTGCTTGGATATTTCAATTTTATGGTCATAAAATCGAAGGCAAGAAACCTTCCTTTCTCAAAGATGTTCAATTCCTTTTGATAGGCCCTGCATGGCTAATGCATTATATCTATAAAAAATTAGGCTTTGCTTATTGATTAATAGGGAATTACAATTATCTGCAAATATACCACTTGACATATTCAGCACAAATATTCTTGCGGATAAAATTATTTGTTATCAGTCGATCTGTAATCAGTTCATCAATTGTTTCAAACACCCCATTTAGTTTAGCAACCGGTTTGAATTCAGAAATTCATTTAAGGAATTTCCATAACAGGAATTAATTTCATCAATTCAATGAACCAATTAGATTCATGTATTTCGCATTTTATTTTTAACTTCGAATTGAATTCTAATTAAACTCTTTTTTATGCTTGAATTAATCATTGCCAGTGCTGAAATCCCCTTACTTTCTGACATAGTAGTCATTTTTGGATTAGCTACGCTTGTGATTTTGCTATTTATGCGACTCAAGATTCCTACCATCATTGGATTTCTATTCACTGGCGCACTTGCAGGCCCATATGGCTTATCATTAGTCAATGCTTCCACAGCGGTAGAAATGCTCTCAGAAGTCGGTGTAATCCTTTTACTGTTTGTGATAGGGATGGAGTTTTCACTGAAAAGCTTACTCTCTATCAAAAAGGCTGTTTTCATTGGCGGATCCCTACAAGTTGGGTTGACCATAGGCGCTACAGCTTTGTTGACCTATAGTTTTGGATTTGATTGGAATGTGGCCGTGTTCTTTGGCTTTTTGTTTGCCCTCAGTAGTACTGCCATAGTCTTGAAACTTTTGCAAGAGTCTGGACAAGTCAATACTATACCAGGAAGAACTACACTAGCAATCTTGATATTCCAAGACGTGGTGATCGTGCCTTTGATGCTATTCACTCCTATGCTCGCGGGCGAATCGGATAATGTGGCTTTATCCTTACTTTACTTGGCTATCAAAGGAGCCTTGGTCGTATTGCTTACCATAGTCAGCGCCAAGTATATTATACCACAATTGCTATTCAGGGTTACCAAGACCAGAAATGAGGAGTTATTCCTTCTGAGTATCATTTTGACTTGTTTTGCAGTCGCCTATTTGACATCATTATTAGGGCTATCACTTGGGTTAGGGGCATTTTTGGCTGGATTGATCATTAGCGAATCAGATTATAGTCATCATGCAACTGGAAAAATTCTTCCATTCAGAGAGATATTCTTGAGCTTCTTCTTTGTATCTGTTGGGATGTTATTTGATATCACTTTTCTTTGGGAGCATATTTTCATTATTCTAGGGTTGACTTTACTGACATTTGCTGTGAAGTTTCTGTTAGTAGCTTTTTCTGTAAAAGCTATAGGCCAAGGATTCAAGGAAGCTTTTATGGTTGCCTTTTCTATTTTTCAAGTTGGGGAGTTTTCTCTTTTGCTTGCTAAAGAGGGGTTGAAATATGATTTATTAGATCCTGAGACATATCAATATTTCCTGGCTATCTCTATTTTGACCATGACAGTGACGCCATTTGTATTGAAGAAAAGAGAAAATCTTGCCTGTGGAATTCTTGACTTACCGCTTCCAGAGAGATTAGCTAATCGTCTCGTCAATAATGACCTACCTAATATTGAAATAGAAACAGACGAGTTAAAAGATCACTTAGTCATCATTGGCTTCGGTCTCAATGGAAGAAACCTTGCAAAAGCTGCCAAATCAGCCAATATTCCTTATGCCATCATTGAAACAAACCCTGAAACAGTTAAGCAAGAATCTCTAAAAGGGGAACCTATCATGTACGGAGATGCAGCAAATGAAGCTGTTCTTGAGCATGTCAATATCCATAAAGCAAGGGTAGCCGTTATTGCCATTTCCCACCCAGAGTCTACCAAGAGAATTATAGCTTCCATAAGACATATTACTCAAAACCCTTATATTATTGTCAGGACAAGATACGTCGGTGAGATGGAGGCTAATCTAAAATTAGGAGCTAGCGAAGTAATCCCAGAAGAATTTGAAACATCCATCGAAATTTTCACTAGAGTTTTAGACAAGTATCTGATCCCAAAACATGACATCGAGGAGTTTACATTAGACATCCGGTCTGATAATTACGAGATGTTCAGGTCACTTTCTCCGGAGGGTCAATCTAAATTCAAAATTGACTTGCCTCAAATCAATTTTGTAAGCTTAAAAGTTGAAAAGGACTCGGGAGATGTGATCAATAAATCGCTGAAAGATGCTAAAATAAGGGAGAAGTTTGGTGTCAATATCGTCGCCATCAAAAGAGGGGACAAAACGACGGCGGAAATCACGGGTGAAGAGAAACTCAAATTAGGTGATATTGTCTACGTAGTTGGCAAACCTGCTAATCTGGAAAAATTCGAAGAAGAAATAGAGATAGATTGAAATCAATTTGGATCTTCTAAAAATTGAATTTTAGTGATTTTATCTAATGCTGATCGATTTTGAATGCTATTGATATTTTCCAAAATGGAAACTTTCTCGCGTGCCGTCAATCTCCAATTAAGAGAGGCTCTCTGAATCTCTCTTTCTTGCTGACTAGCTTCTGAATTCTGAACTAACAATCCCCTATCCCTCAAAAAATCAGTAGTAGCGTACTCAAATTCTATCCTATCCAAATCAAAGGGAAGCCATTCTTTGTGTTTGTTGTATAATACCTCATTATTCAACGTCTGTACATTATCCCAATTGATATAAATATTCTTCAATGGAGTAGCCATTTTTTGGAAAATAGTCGGCGGTAGTTTTGGGTCAATTTCCGAGAATTTTTCAGAATCGCGAATAGTAATTAGTGTGACGCCTGAGGTATTTTGATCGATCCAATCTTTGAAAACGTGAAGAAATCTGAGTGCATCTTGCATCCCAAAATTGTCAGACAAGCCTGAGTCCATCACTTCCATCTGCGGTTCGGATGGCAATTGTATGTGCGGGGTGATAAAAGGAAATGTGGCTCCCATTCTCAAAGCACTTATAAAATGAAGGTTATCAGCGTCCTGATGATGGAAAAATCGCTTGAAATCTATTCCTTGGCTTTTTTCATTTGGTCCATCTATTCTTCCTAAGGATACCCCCATATAACTAATAGAATGCGGTGATATCAATAATTTCCGGCCATCATTGGTGATCAATGGAGTCACCGGTAGCATGGGAATCAGGCTTTGTTCTTCTGGATCACGATAAGCAGAAATAGGTTTATCTAATACCCCTTTAGTATTGATATTGAGCTGTTTTTCAAAAGCAAATCCACGGTCTTGCAAATACCTACGGCCGTTGTATTCATGATATTGATTTCTAATAACAAGATCATTGACCAATAGCGTGAAAATAATCGGGTTTAAGTTATCTGCTGAGATTTGATCTAAATATTTCTTATCTAATGGATCAATATCCTCTCCCAATTGGGCTCTAAGATACAATTCTCTAAAAAAAGCAGCTCCAACTGTTCCACCTGAAGCTCCAGTGATCAGCTGAGTATGAGCAAAGGCTTGATTGTTAGACGCTTTTTGTATCTGCTGTAACACATGCAAAGTCCATAGCGCTGCTCTTTGCCCTCCTCCACTTGTAGTGATCATCAACATCCTAGGTTTACTACCCTGAGGAAACTTGGCCTTCCAGTTTTCTAAAATCCTCAGCGTGTTTTCTCTATCTTTTTGAAGTGTGTCTTTATGTAAATTCTGCTCCAAAGCTGCAATGTTATAGACAACTGGCTCCACATCATAGTCTAGCCCAATAGCAGCATGAGGTCTGTTCAAGATTGGGGAATTAGAAAAAGAGTTGAATAAAACTAGGAACAAAATAATGATTAAAGTAGAATACTCTCTTAGCCAAAAAGCAACTGCCCCAACCAACATGGTGATGACAGCAAAGAGCAAAGTCGCACTCGTCGCAGCGGGGATTTGTAATAATGGATAATCTCTGAAGAAACCTAAAAGTAAAATCAAACTAATTAGTATCGTCTGAATAATAAATAAATTGAGGTGATTTTGGTCAAATACCCTAAGTAGTTGGTAAGGTTTGAATTTGGATAAATCCCTTCTGACCAATTCGATTCGAAGCCTGTAATCAATGTAATCAAGTACTTTATCTTTGGCATCTTTACTTTCTTGAATCCGCTTGAGCATGTTTGCCCTTGGAATTTTTGATCGCTTTAATCTTTTTTCAACTGAGTCTGCAAAGAGTATAAAAAAGTCCTTATTGGTAAAACCAAAATAGAGAAATATCAAAGTATAAATCAGTATTGATCCCCCTGCAAAACCAAGGAAATATTGAAACACCTCTCCTGCTTCATGCTCATTGTCTAGTTGAAAATTGATAAAACTGTATAAATAAAGGATGTAAAAAGCCAGTGGAATGATAGCATTGTTGATACAAAACTGTATGAAAGGTCTCGGAATTACTGCCAGGAATTTGAATTTTGCACCATCGAGAATATAGGTCGTCATATGAAAGGACATGGTAAAAATACCCAAGGCAATCCCCATCAAAAAAAATCCTTGCCAACTGACCTCATTAAGATATTCTGGATCAAGAAATAGATAAGGTATACCTAATACAGAGCCAAACTTTTGTAAAATAATCAAGGCTAAAATGACCCAAAGAAATAGTAAAGCAAGATTTTTCCTCAGATGAAGGATCAAAAGTTGAATTGGGAAACTATAATAGATTTTATTCCACATAGGTGATTATTGACAGAAATATAAGGTATTTCTCCTGATATCTACAAGCAAATGCGACTTAAGAAGGGTTTTGTAATTTTTACGGTAAATCGCATTATTGAGATTGTGGCTTTTGTCAATAAAGCTTACCTTCGCAAGCATAAAATTGAAAAAATATGAGAGTTTGGTTCCTGTGTAAAGTAAAATACGCCAAAGAAAACGAAGAGGGCTTATTGAAAAATGTTTCAGAGCAATATCTGGTAGATGCTGTATCATTTACAGAGGCTGAAGCTAGGATTTATGATATGCTCGGCTCAGTTATTAGAGGGGACTTTCAAGTAACCAATATCAGTAAGAGCAATATCGTAGATGTGTTTTTCTTTGAAGATATCGATGTATGGCACAAATGCAAAATCACTTATATCATCACAGATGCTGATAGTGGAAAAGAGAAAAAGGTGACGCAATTTATGCTTGTGACGGCACATGATGTAAAGGAAGCGTATGATCGGATCTATGAAAGTCTAGATAATATGCTTGTATCTTTCAGGGTCCCTGAAATTACCGAAAGCCCAATCGTAGAAGTATTCCCTTTTGAAAAAGACGATGAAGAATTGCTCCCTCCACCTCCTGCCAATCTCAAACCTTTGAGTGAGGTCAAAGCTGATCAAGAAAGAAGAGAGGAGATTAGAAGAACCAATCAACCGACTGAAGAGATTGAAGAAGAAGAAGCTACTTTGACACAGTATGAAGCTGAGGACTCCGAAAATGATCTCAAAGAAGAATAAAATCTAATTCAAAGATAAAAGCAAAAGGCCAACTTGAAATTCAATTTGGCCTTTTGCAGTTTTTAGTTTTTAAAGTATTCTTATTATTCACGCAATTGATGATCAATCACAAATTGGATTAAATCTTCAACAGGCACAGCAGCTCTTTGAGAAGCATCCGAAATATCATCTCTACTTACCTGCGCAGCAAAACTCTTGTCCTTTAATCTTTTTTTCACTCCTTTGATTTCCATACCATCGTAGCCATGAGGACGCATCAATGAATATGCATGAACAAACCCTGATAATTCATCAAATGCATATAGCATTTTATCCAACTCAGAGTCTGGATCTACACCAAAATACCGAGGACCATGTGATGCTATGGCTTTGATCAATCTTGGATCCTGATTTCTTGCCTCTAGCTCTGCAATGATTTTCTTACAATGCTCATCTGGCCATTGATCCCAATCAGCGTCATGCAATAGTCCTGATAAGTGCCATAAATGTACTTCTTGGGAAGGTAAGCCTTTAGATTCTGCATATTTTTTCAATAAATGACCTACTTGTTGCATATGAAAAAGTAGCTTCTCATTCTTTACCCAATCTCTCAAAAGATCCATGGCTTGCTCTTCTGACATGAGGTTTCCGATATGATCTGAAGATCCAAATTCTGTTCTATTTAGTGGGTGAGTTAATTCCATCTTGGTAAAATTCAAGTTTTTAATTTTAAATATATATTTATGTATTTCACAACAATTATTTTGCTTTTTGTTTTATTGTTTATAGATTTAATTATTACTTTTGACCCATAACCTAGCCACTTATGACAGCAATTGACCAAAGCGCGATTTTTGCATCCAATTATTTTTATTTCATCCAAGTAGATCAAGATGGGATATTGCAAAATGCAAATCCAAACCTTAAGTCTCAACTTTCCTTGTTTCCGAATTCATTGATTGGTCAAAGTCTTGAAGAAGTTCTATTTCCAAAGGATTTTTTAAATTATCAAAATTCTCTCAAAAATGCATTAGAAACCAGCGAAAGAAATTTCAAGATTGACCTCAGAAAGATGAAATCAGATGGCTCAGACTTTCATTGGACTAGATGGGAATTTAGTATTGAAGCAAATACCAAAGGAGAAATCAAAATATCTGGTATTGGTCATGACATTTTAAAAAACAACGAGAAAACAATAGAATTCCCCAATTTCATCTACGAACACCAGATTAAAAATGAAATCATGGAAGGTTTATTTGAAGATAATTTGATTGGTTTTTGGCTTTGGGATATAGAAAACCAAAAAGACCAACTGAGTGTATCTCTCAAATATATGCTTGGCTATGATTATGAAGTAGAAGGAAAGTCGGAAGTCAAATGGCAAAGACATATTCACTCACAAGATAGGACCAAAGTACTGCAACAATTAGATGATCATTTTGCTAGTTATGGGAAAATTCCATTTCATAGTGAAATGCGCGTGAGAACCTTACTAGGTAAGGAAATATGGGCAATCGCCTATGGTAAGGTGATCAAATGGGACAAAAACGGAAAGCCTGTCAACATGGTTGGTTGCTTCTTTGATGTCTCCGAAAAGAAAAAATCTGAGGCTATTCTTGAAAAGCAAAGTCAATTCCTGAAAGAACTTACTTTCAATCAGTCCCACTTAATGCGGTCCAAACTAGCCAATATCATGGGTATACTCGAAGTAATGCAACCAAAAAAGAGTCCTGAGGAACTCCCAGAACTCTTGGCTTTATTAAAAGAAGAAGCATTCAAACTTGATAAGGCACTACAAGACAGCATACACTCTTCAAGTTCTCTAAACCAAAAGAACTTTGAAAACAATGATTAATTGCCTAATCGCACTGTCAGTTTAAATCCTTTATTTGCCCATTTGAAGTGAATCTCTCCTCCACCATCGCCTTTACTGATCACTTCAAATTTCAATTGTTCTTCAGTTTCGTCCAAACTAACGGATGGTACTTCAAATCTGGCCACATCTTCCGCTTCATCATAATCATCGGCTAGATGCTGTTCATAATTGGTATTAAATATAACGGTCCAGCTATCTTTCCGAGGAATCGTGAATAGCGCATATTTTCCTGCCGGTATCACTTCCCCCTCAATCTCAAGACCTTCATTGAAAGAAATACTGGTGGCCGAATGTGCCCCGGTTACCCATACTTCATCAAAGGCCACGAGTCCTCCGAAAATCTCTCTCCCTCTTACACTTGGTGCAGAATAGTCTATGTGCACATGGTTGGACCCAATATTGGCCATGGCTGCCGTTCTTGGGCTTTTGGAATTGGACGCTCCAGCATGTGCACTATGGTCATGATGGGCATGTTCATCTTTTGCTACTTCCTTCTCCTCTGTCTTGTTGGAGGTGCAGGAGATACTTAATAATAGAGCGGCGATGATTAATTTATTTTTCATGTTTTCCAGTTTAAATTCACTTTTGAATTATATAGATATTAGTTGATATTTAGATATTGGGATATTTCATAAGACTCTATATCAAAGTATCCAGGAATATCAATCACTATCTTAATCCTATAAACTACTAATTTTTTGAATATTGAAGGTCGCCCGATAATTTACCGGACGAATATCCAAATATCAATTTAATATCAACCAATATCTATTTTAATGCTGATGCCCCACCTGTACCTCCGCCTGGTTACCAGATGAAGAAGTCACCCTTTTCCCCGGCTGATAAGCTTCCCTGACTTCTCCACAGGTCAGCATCATGTCCCCGAAATATGGATTTCTGATTTCCTTTTCTGAGCTCAGCCAATAGGCTCCCTGGTCTTTGAAGGCCATGGGGCAATACTGACGGTAAATGGTGTTTTCCACTACACCAAAGTATTCCACTGCTTCAATCAGGTTGTCCGAAAGGGTCTCGAAATGCTTTCTTTGCTCCTCTACATCTGAAGTCTGTGTGATTTTATCCAGACTGCTCTGCATAGGTCTCAACAGTTCCATCCAAATATCATGGGCCTTTCCTTCCAAAAGCTTCATATCCACTTTGGCCAAACTGGCTTTGGCTGGACTGATTGTTTTTTGGGTAGCATCCGCATCGGTTTTGACCAAGGCATCTTTGATGGGAAGATAGCTTTGAACAAAAGCCGTAAGCTGTTTTCTAAACTCTTCCGGTGTATCCAAAGTCTTCACTTCCGGCCTGGTCATCATGCTGTAATTTCCACTCAACTGTGCCGCTGCATCAATGGCAAAAACCCCATTACTAACCACCTGATCACCTTCTTCTACTCCTGACAAAACCAAGTAGTCTTCACCTACCCTTGGCCCCAATTCTACCTCACGCATCTCAAATGCCGGAGCTTCCTTATCCCCTACCTGCACATAGACCACCGATCTAGGCCCCGTCCAAAGTATCGATGTCTTTGGAATCATCAAACCTGACTGACCCGCTTGAGCAGTAGAGATATTGGCTGAGACAAACATCTCTGGCTTCAACTCAAAATTCCTGTTTACTGCTTCTGCCCTGACGCCTACAGTTCGGGTATCAGGATTCAAGACAGGGTCGATATAAGTCACCTTGGCCTTGAACTCCCTTCCAGGATAAGCAGAAACCGAGAAACTCAAATCATCTCCTTTGCGAATTGCCCCGAGATCAGATTCATAAGCGTCAAGAATGACCCAAACATTACTTAAATCAATGATTTCAAACAAAGCCGATCCCCTACTCACAAAATCTCCCACTGCAATATTTCTTGCTGTCACCACACCCGCCACATCAGCATAGACATCAAATTGGGTCTGAACCTGACCTGAACTTTCTATAGCAGCAATTTGCTCCTCTGAAATCTTCCAAAGTCTCAGTTTTTCTTTAGCAGCTTGGTACAAGGCCGGTTGGCGCTCTTTGATTTTGGCCGTTTCCAACAATTCCTTTTGGGCATTGACCAGTTCAGGGGAGTAGAGGGTCGCTAATTTTTCACCCCTTCTGATCTCCTGCCCGGTAAAGTTGACAAATAACTGGTCCACCCTTCCCGCATAATTGGCGGTAAGGCTTTTGACCCGCTGTTCGTTGGCTTGAATTTTCCCGGTCAGAGTTAGTTTTCCTGAACCTGATCCAGATTTCACCCTAGTGGTCTGCACATTGGATAATGCAACTGCCTCGGGAGTCATTTCCAACACAAAAGGACTGGATTCTCCGCCCTTTTTATTGCTGACTGGAGTAAGTGCCATACCGCAAAGCGGACATTGCCCAGGTTCATTTTGACGGATTTGCGGGTGCATAGAGCAAGTATATTCCACACCGTTTTCGTCAATATGCGTATGCTCGTGGTCAGGATGCTCTTCTCCTCCTCCACGAATCAGATATCCCGCTACCCCTCCAAAAAGAAGACAGCTGAGGATTACGATTACTATTTGCTTATTTTTGATCATTATACCTTTTTTAAAGTCTAACCATAATTCCTTTTGATGATAGATATTGATGGATATTAGATATTAATGGATATTGGGGTGCAACCAGTCAGAACCCTAATATCCAATATCCAAATATCAATCAGTATCCATTAATATCCATTAATATCAATTTCACACCCCAACCAACGTTTCTAATCTCGCCAACTGAATCTCCCTCCCAATCCTCGTATTCAGCAAATTCAACCTGAAATCCAGTAATTCTCTTTGGATGCTCAGGATCTCTTCGAAGGAACTACCTTCCGTTGCGTATGAAGTCACGGAGAGCTCCAGTGTTTGCTCGGTCAATTCAATTTGATCTTGTAAGAGTCGGATTTTACGGTCAGCATCTTTGATGGCTACCAATATGGTTTCAAACTCGGTCTCCAAATTTCTTTGCAGATCTTCCTTCTGACGCTCGTTTGCTTCCCAGTAAAGCTTGGATTCTGCCTCCATGGCTTTGTACTTTTTGCGGTAAATCGGCAGGGAAACCGTTGCCATCGGCATGATCATGTTGTTGCCCATACCAGCTGGCATGTAATCCATTCCACCCATACCTCCAGGCACGCCCATTTCAGGTCTTGGAGAAAATACCATATAATTCAACCCCAATCCAAACATGGGTTTACCTTCCAATTTGGCCATTTCACCTTGCTTCTGATAGGCCAACCCTTCTTTTTCCAGCATCAACAGCATGGGATTGGTATCCAGGATTTGCTCGAGCATTTCCACTTCCCAGCCAATGGACTTTTGACTTTCTAACTGGCTTTCTATAGCTATGGCTTCATTTTTATCCCTGCCTAACAGTTGATTGAATTTTACTGTCAATGGGCGTTTGTCTACCTCCAACTGTTCCAAATCAGACTCTAAAGCCTTGATCTGAACTTGCAGTCGGAGTACATCCGTGAGTTTACCGGAACCTCCACCCGAACCCATACTGTTCATGGCTGCACCTGAAGATTGCCCCGAGGAAGCAGCGGAAGAACCTCCACCTCCCATGCCCATCCCATCATCTCCACTGCCCTGCTGCATCGTCCGTGCTGGCCTCCTTACCGCTGATGAAACAGATGAAACAGCCTCAGAAGTACTTCCTCCCTGATAGCGGATGATGGCCAATTGCTCCAATGATTTCAAAATCTCCAAATTGGATACGGTGATGTCAATGGTATTTTGCAATTGCTGTAATTGGAAGTAGGTTTCCTTGACCTGATACAGAAGCACATTACGCTGCTGTCTGAATTCCTCGTATTTGGCTCCCGCCATCAGGGTAGCTTCATCCTTCTGCGTCCTGAGCATCCCAAACCAAGGAAACATCTGCATCACCGAAGCCTCTGCCCGCTGATTCCCCATCAGCAATTCCATAGGTCTAGTAAATACACCGATATTTAATTGGGGTGATTCAAGACTTACTTGGTTTGTTTTTTCTAATGAAGCCTGATACCCTTTAAAAGATGCTTGAAGTCCTGGATTATTTTCAGCTGCTTCTTCTAGGTATTGGTCTAAAGTTTGACCTTGGGCTAATCCTATATTCAACAGCCAAATAAACACTAGGAATAGATATTTGTGGATATTGGATATTGATTGATATTGTACCAGAGCTTTAAGCTGTTCCTTTGATTTCAGGCATTCGGATAGGCAATATTTTTCTGTAAATCTGTTCATTTCAATTCTTTTTTTGAATTGTAAATAGATTGAATGTAGTTGTTGAGTTTGAGTGAAAGTTTGTCAGATAATTGCTTGAAGTCATCAAACTCCTCCTTTGAAATAATTTCTCTTTCAAGCATCAAGCTTAACCAGTGATTTGCGGACTCAATCATAGAACCTCTGCTATTGTAGAGAAACCTGATTCTATCCAGGTAATGAAAACGACCATAGGACTCAGCTATATTTGCCCCAATAGAATCCGTCGATTCAATAAATTGATCACCAATTATTTTCCGTGTCTGCCAATCCATTTTTTTATAAATAACCCATCCCTTCCGCGACAGCTGTCTAGACAATTTATACACCTCCAAATCCTCCAATTTTATATACCCCTTTTTCTCTTCCATATCATTAAAAGATTACTTAAACCAAAGACTACTAATAACATTTACCCCATCTCCTCAATTGCCAACCAGCTAAATATTCAAATTAAACGCCTGAAGACCAGCCCAATATCTAATATCAATGAATATCCATCAAAACCCATAAGCACTTTCCCATAACCAAATAAACGTTTGATAACCAAACCAATATCCACCAATATCCAATATCCATTAATATCAATTCTAAATCTATCTCCTTATCTGATACTCCCTAAGTTTCCCATAAAGCACCGGCACAATAAATAGTGAGATAAGCGCCACCGTCATCCCCCCAAATGCTGGAATGGCCATGGGAATCATGATGTCGGAGCCTCGGCCTGAACTTGTCAATACTGGAAGCAAGGCCAATAATGTAGTTGCTGTTGTCATCAGGCAAGGTCTAACCCTTTTCAGTCCAGCTTCCAAGACTGCTTTTCGTACTTCTTTGGCATTCTCTGGCTGGATTTTTTCGAAGCTTTGTTTTAGATAGGTACCCATCACAACCCCATCATCGGTAGCGATACCAAAGAGGGCGATAAACCCTACCCAGACTGCCACAGAGAGATTGAAGGTGCGCATCTGGAATAGTTCCCGCATATTTGTTCCGAGGAAACTGAAATCAAAGAACCAGTCCTGCCCATATAACCACAGCATCATAAAGCCTCCTGAGAAAGCCATGGCAATGGCTGAGAAGATCATCAAAACCATGGCAGTAGACTTGAACTGAAAGTAAAGAATCAGGAAAATCACGGCCAAACATAGCGGTATCACTATCGCCAAACGCTTCTCAGCACGGATCTGATTTTCGTAACTTCCGGAGAAAGTGTAGGATACCCCGGTAGGTACTTTCAACTCACCGCTGTCAATTTTTTGCTGGATAAAGTTTCGCGCATCATCTACCACTGAACCCTCAGCAAAGCCATCTCGCCTATCAAAAAGCACATAACCCACCAAGAAGGTGTTTTCCCCACGGATCATCATGGGGCCAGGTCTGTAATTGATCTCTGCCAACTGACCCAAAGGTATCTGTGCACCTGTAGGCGTGCTGACCAAAATCCGCTTCAAAGCTTCGGGATCATCCCTGTACTCTCTGGCATATCGGGCACGGATGGCATAGCGCTCCCTGCCTTCCACCGTTGTGCTCAAGGTCATTCCTCCTATAGCCACTTCGATAAATTCCTGCACATCGGCAATATTCAGCCCAAACCTACCCAGTTGGGTTCTATCCAAATCAATCTCCAAATACGGCTTGCCCAAAGAACGGTCTGCAAAAACTGCCTCAGACTTTACGGAAGGCACTTCTTTCAACACCGACTCCAACTTCAAGCTGAAATCCTCTATGGTTTCCAAATCTGGACCATACACTTTCATCCCCATAGGAGCACGCATTCCCGTCTGCAACATCACCAAGCGGGTTTCGATAGGCTGGAGTTTAGGTGCGGAAGTTACCCCAGGAAGATTGGAGGTTCGCACCTGGATTTCATCCCAGATATCATCAGGCGTGCGGATTTCATCCCTCCACTGACGGAAGTATTGACCACGTCTTTCATTTGGCACCAAGTATTTGGCGACATTTCTAATCACCGACCTGCGCTGGGATTCCTCCATGTAATTCTTTTCTTCATCCCAAATAGCTCCATCCTGACGGTCATACCACCAAGTCTTACCATTAACTTCAAGCTGATAATTCCCCTCTCGATCTACTTCAAATCGGAGCTTGCGGGCATCATTATCCTGTAGGTATTCGGTCTTGTAATTGATGATGTTTTCATACATAGACATGGGAGCGGGATCAAGCGGGCTTTCCGCACGGCCTGCTTTTCCAACCACCATTTCCACCTCCGGAATGGCCTGCACCAACATGTCAAGCTGTTTCACAATCTGCATATTGGCCTCCACGCCGGAGTGAGGCATAGAGGTAGGCATCAAGAGGAAAGAACCTTCATTCAAGGCAGGCATAAATTCCTTGCCCATTCCCGGTAGTGCATGGCAAAGACCTGACCAAACAGAAGTTGTTCGGATATTCCACCCCACCTGATCGAAACCTTTGGCGACAAAGCCAAAAACACTATTGAATCCGAGCCAGATATTGGTAGCAAATAGGATAACCAATGCAGGAAGTAGAAGAAAAACTCTAGCATGCTCCAAACACCATTTCAGCATGTGAGCATAATATTTGATGAATAAAGAGAAAAGACCCAAAACCAAACCCACTACCAGACCAATAAAAATAAAGTTAACGAATACAGATTGGGTCAAACCCAAAGGCCTCCATTCAATCGCCAATAAAACGGATACTGCCACCACAGCTATCAGCATGGCAATCTGATTTTTGTATTGTCCTTCTCTGGTTTGTTTTGGGAAAAAGTGGTGGATCAAATGATTGACCGCAAAAGCCAACAAGACCCAACCTGCCCAAGGGAAGTAGAAAAGCAGCACAAAGCCCAAAACTGCCATGGCTATATTTAGCACCATCTTATAATTCTTGGACTTCACCTTCGCACCAAACACCCAATGGGCAAAAGCCGGCATGAATACCAAAGTAAAGATCAAGGCAGCGATCAAAGCAAAGGTCTTGGTATACGCCAATGGCCCGAACAACTTCCCTTCTGCTGCCTGCAAAGTAAATACAGGCAAGAAGCTGACAATCGTAGTCATCACAGCCGTCAAGATCGCAGAACTCACCTCTGTAGTCGCATCGTAAATTACTTGTAGTTTGGATTTTTTATCATCCGATTCTTCTAGATGGCGAAGGATATTTTCATTCAAAATAATCCCCAAATCCACCATGGTTCCGATGGCAATGGCAATCCCAGATAGCGCCACTATATTCGCATCCACCCCCACATACTTCATCATGATAAAGCACATCAAAACTGCCAATGGCAACAATGCAGAGATCAAAATCGAAGCCCGCAGATTATACACCATCACCATAATCACAATAATGGTGATCAAAATCTGCAAGCTGATGGCTTCATTAAGCGTATTCAGGGTTTCCTTGATCAGGCCAGAACGGTCATAGAAAGGCACAATAGTCACCTTGGAGACCGTACCATCTTCCAGCGTTTTGCTCGGAAGTCCAGGAGAGATTTCATCGATTTTAGCTTTGAGGGCATCAATTACTTGAAGGGGATTATCCCCATAGCGAGCTACTACCACGCCACCTACTGCTTCAGCACCACCTTTATCCAAAATAGCCCTTTCCGCCCTGCTTGCCGGCCCAATATTCACTTTGGCAATATCCCTGATTCTCAAGGGTACATTGTTGCTGGTTTTGACTACCGCCTTTTCGATATCCTCCAGAGACTTCACATAGCCCAAGCCTCTGACGATAAATTCCACCTGATTGATCTCCATGGTATTGGCGCCGATATCGAGGTTGGATTGCTTGATGGCATTCATCACCTGCATCATGGAGACGTTGTGGGCCTTCATGGCCACAGGATCCAGGTCCACCTGATATTCCTTGACATGCCCTCCTATGGTCGCTACCTCAGCAACTCCTTCTGTACCTGCGAGTCCATAGCGCACATAATAATCCTGAATGCTACGGAGTTCGTGCAGGTCCCAACCACCGACTGGATTGCCATTTTCATCTCTTCCTTCAAGTGTATAAAAATATACTTGCCCAAGACCTGTGGCATCTGGCCCGAGTTTGGGTTGCACCCCCTCGGGTAGCAATCCTGAGGGAAGTGAATTGAGTTTTTCCAAAATCCTGGATCGGCTCCAGTAGAACTCAATATCCTCTTCGAAGATGATATAGATGGAAGAGAACCCGAACATGGAAGTGCTTCGAATGGATTTGACCCCTGGCATTCCCAAAAGGGAAGTAGTCAGCGGATAGGTAATCTGATCCTCCACATCCTGAGGAGAGCGTCCCATCCAATCGGTAAATACGATTTGCTGATTTTCCCCGATATCCGGAATGGCATCGACCGGCACAGGGTCATTGGGAAGAAAACCGGTGTTCCAATTGAAAGGAGCAGTCACTATTCCCCATGCCACGACGAGGACAAGTAGGATGACGGTGACCAGTTTATTTTCGAGGAAGAATTTTATGGTTTTATTGAGCATAGTTTCTTGGACTAAATGCTGTTTTTCTGATTGAACTTTTGATTTTTAGAATCAGAAATTAATTGATATTCTGATACTTGTAGATACTTAAACCCCAAAGTAAACCTATTATTTTGATAAAAGGGAAATAGCGGATAAAGCTATGGCTAGACCCGTCAGGTTTTGAAAACCTGACAGGTCTTCAACCTAAACTAGATGCAATAAATAATTCTTTGCGGTCTTTGCGCCTTAGCGTCTTTGCGTGAAACAAAAAAATCAAATCAGAAATACCTGACAAAAAATATAAATCGGCGTATTGTGAAATATAGGGGGAGAGGAATCAGCAAAAGCTGTTTTCTCGTCAAAAACAATAAAATTCAGGGGCAATTCAAATGAAAACTCAGCATTCAATAATTCGAAAGTCTGAGGTTGGAAATTCAAAACATCGGAAACCTGCTGATCGGAATTCGGAAGCTCCAGATTGGAGACATCATCGCAACAACCCTGCATTGGAGTATTGGCCTCACAGCAGGATTTATACTCCGCAAAAACATTAATCCTCTGAAAATCATCTTCACAAAAATGCATGGAATAGCTCAACCCTGCGTTAAAAAACACATAGAAAACAAGGAGTGCTATTTTGATAAATGACTTCACGATGAACTATTACGATACAAAGGTATGAAAGTTTTGATTGATAAATGTATATAATTTTTGTTTGATTTAATAATATGCAACCTATCTATGAAAAGACAGAAACGAATAATGAGTCAAAAACAGTTTTGATACCTCTGATGACATTAAATATGGAAATCCAAAAAGAATTCCGTTGTGGCCTTTTAGATTTTTGTATTGATCTATTTTAAATATATTTAAGAGTTTAAAATCACTCCAAAAACCTATGAAAACATATATACCATTTATAATAAGCTTATTTTCAATCACCTTGTTCAGTCAAACCACGAAAGCACAAGTCGATCAAGGTGCTATAGATGCGACAGAGGCATATTTTACAGCCAAGATGTGTGATGATTATGAAACACTGATCAACCTTACACTTCCAGACCTAATCGAACAGGCAGGGGGACGCGAACGTATGCGGAGTGCATTATCCAAAATTCACGACAATCAAAGAGCCAAGGGAATCTTACTTCAAGAATTCAAAATCAAAGAAGAAATCGAACAAGCTAAAACTAAATCAGAAACACATGTCCTGATTCCTACTTTAACAGTCAGTAAAGTACCAGGCGGTAAAGTCACTGCAGAAAGTTATTTGATTGCTGTCGGAACAGAAGGAAATTCCAAATGGTATGTCGTTGAAACTTCCTCTTTGAATGAATACAATATTCACAAAGTAATCGCCAATTGGGATAATAGTATAGTCCTTCCTTTCAAGAAATCACCTGTTTTCAAAGAGGATAAATAGTTTTTCAAGAGAAATTTTCCCTGATCAATTCATCCTTATGCTGCTCTAAGTAATCTAAATAGAGTTTTCCAACTGGAGAGAACTTCCGTCCTTTTAAATAGATTAAATTCCATTGTGTTTCGATTGGAAGATCTTTTACTGGAATAATCTTTAGCGATCCAGCTTTCAATTCATTTTTGATACCTATCAAAGGCATAATTGAGCATCCCATCCCTGCAAGGACCGCTTGTTTTACCGCTTCATTTGATGTAAGAACGATTTTTTTTCTAACCGAGACCTTCTTTTCATTCAAATATCTCTCCATGTAGAGCCTAGTACCAGAACCCTCCTCTCTATAAATCAAGGTGATTTCTTCAAAAACACCTTCATCATAAAGCTTTTTTGATAACTCAAAATCTTTGTTCCCTACGAGGCAAAGTTGATTTGGCATCAATTCAATTCCCTCCACATTTATTGTCTCTGGCATTTTAGATACCAAAGCAAAATCAACTTCATTTGTTGATAAACTTTCTAGTACTTTAGCCTTATTGGTCACATCCAATTTGAGATCAACTTCTGGGTGCTGTTTTAGAAAGCCTGATAAAAAATATGGCATCACATACTTCCCTGTAGAAACTACAGAAATTTTCAACTTCCCAGACATCAAACCTTTAAAAGCAGCAGTTTTATAATTGATTCCTTGTACCTCTTCGATGATCTTTTCAGCAGCAGCAGCAATTTCCCATCCAAAGTCCGTCACAATCAACTTCCTCCCAACTACCTCGGTCAGAGGAATTTCAAACTGATCTTGAAGATTTCTCAACTGAATAGAAACAGCAGGCTGAGTTAAATGCAATTCCTCAGCAGCCTTGGTGATGCTACTTGTCTCCGTGATCTTCAAAAAGATCATCAATTGATGTAGGGTATAATTCATAACATTAGTTTATGTTTGTTATTAAAATTATAAATAAAAATCAATGTATAAAACACTTCACATTTGCAACGAGAAAATTTTAAAGAGGTTATAAAAATCGAACATTTGGAGAATAAATAAAATGACAGTTTATACCCATTCATTTTCAATAAATACGTTTTTTTGTTCCCATGTATAACTTTGATAATTTTAATCTCTATATTCAAACCTAGTTCACCAACCAAAAAAGATGAATTTTCAACTATTAATAGATAATCTAACCAACCCGGCATTATTATTTTTCATTTTAGGGATCATCGCTGTGAGGCTTAAAAGCGACTTAGAAATTCCTCCAAATTCCTCTAAGTTTATCTCACTTTATTTGCTTTTCTCAATTGGTTTCAAGGGAGGTCAGGAACTCGCACATAGTGAATTCGAATTGACAATTATATGGGCTGTGCTGTTTGGGATTTTTATAGCCTCCGCAATTCCTCTATACACTTTCTTCATCATTAGGAAAAAAGTTGGGGTTGAAAATGCAGGAGCGATTGCCGCGGCTTATGGTTCTGTCAGTGCAGTGACATTCGTGACAGCTGTTACTTTTCTAGAGATTCAGGACATAGCCTTCAGTGGCTACATGGTGGCCATCATGGCTCTGATGGAAGCGCCTGCAATCATCATTGGCATGCTGCTGATCAAAGTATATGGCGCTTCAAATGTTCTAGAAGTAAAACTCAAAAAAGTTGTAAGTCATGCATTCACCAATGGCTCAGTAGTCATGATTCTGGGTAGCCTTTTGATTGGTTTCCTTGCAAATGATCATGAAGCAGAAGGGATCAAACCTTTTACTACTGATATTTTCAAAGGGTTTTTGGCTATTTTCTTACTTGATATGGGAATTTCCAGTGGTAAAAAACTCAAGGCATTCTTAGATTCTGGAAAATCCCTGGTTGTATTTGCCATTGTCATTCCTTTGATCAACGGCTCCTTAACTGCCTTGCTAAGTCAAGTGATCACAGACAATACCGGAGATCGTTTTATGCTAGCGATATTAGCAGCTTCAGCATCTTATATTGCAGTCCCTGCTGCGATGAAGATTGCAGTGCCAAAAGCTAATCCAGGACTCTTTCTACCGATGGCTTTAGCAGTGACATTCCCGATCAATATCACAGTAGGCTTCCCTATTTATTATATTATCGCAGGCCTTTAAGAACATAAAAAAATCAGCCAAAAGGCTGATTTTTTTTACAAGTTTCTGATTTTCCATTTTGCTTTCAGATAGCCCCAAAGTAGCTTGGGGCTTATTGCTTTTTTTCCCTTGAGGCCTCCAGCATATCCCACATTTCCTGAGGAATTGCTTCTAAATTATTGAATTCACCTGCACCTTGAAGCCACTCACCTCCGTCAATCGTCACCACTTCGCCATTGACATAAGCTGAATAATCAGACATCAGGTAGGCAGCCAAATTCGCTAATTCTTGATGCTCACCTACCCTTCCTACAGGTACTTTCTTGGCTGGGTCAAATTTCTTCACCAAATCACCTGGTAAAAGCCTACTCCATGCACCTTCAGTTGGAAAAGGACCTGGTGCAATGGCATTGGATCTTATTTTATATTTGGCCCACTCTACGGCAAGTGACCTGGTCATGGCAAGAACGCCTGCTTTGGCTGCTGCACTTGGCACTACATAGCCTGAACCAGTCCATGCATAAGTAGTCACAATATTCAAAAATGTGCCAGGTTGCTTTGCTGCAATCCACCTTTTGCCAGCTACCATGGTTACGTTGGCAGTACCTTTCAACACAATATCGATGACTGTATTAAATGCATTGGTTGATAAGCGTTCAGTAGGGCTGATAAAGTTACCTGCCGCATTATTGAGCACGCCATCCACTTTACCAAACAAGGCATCTGCTTCATCAAACATAGTTTCTACTTGCTCAATATCCCTCACATCACATGCCACTGCCAAGACCTTACCGCCTGTTTCTCTTTCCATTTCCTTGGCCGTCTCTTGCAAGACGTCTAGTTTTCTTGAAGTGATCACAAGGTTTGCACCAAGCTTCAGAAAGTACAAGCCCATGGATTTACCAAGTCCTGTTCCTCCTCCAGTCACGACTATAGTTTTGCCCTTTAGGGCACCTTCTTTTAACATTCCTTCTGTATAGCTCATATTTCTTCTTTTAAAAGATTTAATATATCAATTACTTCAAGCAAAAGAAAGAAAGCACTCGCCTTTTGGCATCATTTTTTTTATATCCTAAAGACCTTAAATTCGCAGTACAAATCTATCCCATGAAAAAACCGATTTTTCTTCTCTCCCTTGCTTCAATATTAGTATCATGTTCCAATGATGTAGAAAGAGCAATTACTACAGATTTACAAGTAGAAGGTAGAGAGCTATTCCGAACATCTCTTGCTTTGGAAGAGGGTTTACGATATGCTTTTTATAGCTTTGAAGAATACCATCAGGCGCTAACAGATACATTACCTGGATGTCCGTTGATAGAAATATCTGAGTTTGAACAAAAAGTCAAACTAACTTTTTCCAATGATCCGAATTGTCCAAGCCAAAAGGTGAGAAGAACTGGAGTGATTAATTTAGACTTTTTCTCCTTTAACCTAAGGGATCGAAGAGTTTTACTCAGGTATGAAGACTACCAAGTCAATGACTTCAAAATACAAGGAGAGCGCGTATTTGATTCTTTTTCCAATGGGGATAATCAAAACAGCTGGATGGAATCCTTTGAAGACTTGGTCATTTTAGATCAGTTTGATAATAGCACAAAAATCACAGGAAACTATGAACATCAACTTTTGAAAGTGGATAATCGAATTCAATCCTTTACCAGCAGTGGCAATCTATCAGGTAGAAATCTCACAGGAAGACCACTTAGAATGACTCAAATAGCTCCTAGGCAATATGTAATCAACTGTCTCGATGAAGGCTTTGTAATTGCTAGAGCCGGAGAGGAAGTATGGGAAATCTTCAGAACATCAGACAGGTCTCTTGCACACAGATTGACACTTAGCATTGAAGACATATGTAACACCAAAGTTGCTATTCAGCTTTCTGATGGGAGGTTACTGAGTTTTAGTTATTAAAAAAAGCTGGGCAAATGCCCAGCTTTTTTTAATCTCTTAGATTCATACTTTTTAGTATCTATAATACTCCGGTTTGAATGGACCTTCTGGGGTCACACCTATATATTCAGCTTGATCAGCAGACAGGGTATCCAATTCTACTCCTAATTTAGAAAGGTGCAAAGCTGCCACTTTTTCATCCAAATGCTTAGGAAGTACATATACTCCTGGCTCATATTGATCTGTATTGGTCCAAAGTTCCAATTGTGCCAAAGTCTGATTGGTAAATGAATTAGACATTACAAATGATGGGTGTCCTGTAGCACAACCCAAGTTCACCAATCTACCTTCTGCCAACACGATGATTTCTTTGCCATCTACATTGTAAAGATCTACTTGAGGTTTAATGACATCTTTGGTATTGCCATAGTTTTTGTTTAACCATGCCATATCGATCTCGTTATCAAAGTGACCGATATTACATACAATGGTTTTATCTTTCATCGCTCTGAAGTGAGGCTCAGATATGATGTCTTTATTTCCTGTAGCAGTCACCACGATATCAGCTTCTTTGACTGCATCTACCATTTTCTTCACTGCAAAACCATCCATAGCAGCTTGAAGTGCACAAATTGGGTCGATTTCAGTGACAATCACTCTTGCTCCCGCACCTCTCAAAGAAGCTGCTGAACCTTTCCCTACATCACCATAACCAGCGACAACAGCAACTTTTCCAGCCATCATTACATCAGTAGCTCTTCTGATTGCATCTACCAATGATTCTTTACAACCATATTTGTTGTCAAATTTTGACTTAGTTACAGAATCATTCACGTTGATTGCAGGCATTGGAAGCGTACCTTTTTTCATTCTTTCATACAATCTATGTACTCCAGTAGTGGTCTCTTCTGATAAGCCTTTAATTCCGGCAACCAATTCTGGATAATTATCCAATACCATATTGGTGAGGTCTCCTCCATCATCTAAGATCATGTTTAATGGCTGTCTTTCCTCTCCAAAGAATATGGTCTGCTCAATGCACCAATCAAATTCTTCTGCAGTCATACCTTTCCAAGCATATACTGAAATCCCTGCTGCCGCAATGGCCGCTGCTGCGTGATCTTGAGTAGAAAAAATATTACAAGACGACCAAGTAACTTCAGCACCAAGAGCTACTAATGTTTCTATCAAAACAGCAGTTTGGATAGTCATGTGAAGACATCCTGCAATTCTAGCACCTTTTAATGGCTGAGCAGCGCCGTATTCTTCTCTCAAAGCCATCAAACCTGGCATTTCTGCTTCAGCTAATTTAATTTCTTTTCTTCCCCATTCTGCCAGGGAAATGTCTTTCACCTTGTACTTGATGAATTTGTCGGATTTAATTTCGGACATGTTTTTTATTTTAATGAATTGATTTTCAAATTAGAACTCACAAAATTAGAGATTTTTGACTCAAAATAAAATTTGGAGATCACAGGAATTTAACCTCCTTGAAGGCATAATAGTTCTGACTACCCGTGTCTTTCTCAATTATCAACCTCCCATCCTCTTTGACACCCAAAATCTTCCCTTTAAACTTTTCTTTATCCTCAAAATCTCCCATTTCATGGTACCTATACATATTCTTGAGATACTGATCTTTAATTGATTTTCGGTTTCCTTTTTTTAACTCTAAGTAATGAAACTCGAGTTTTTGAATCAACTTTTCGAAAATTGCGTGCTTATCAAAATCAAAACCTGACAGATTTGACAAAGAAGTGGCAGTCTCTGTTTGGAAATATCGCTGATTGACATTCAGCCCAATACCAATCACAGCGGACTCAATTTTACTTTGAGAAATTATATTTTCAATTAGAATCCCCGCAATCTTTCCATCATATTGATGGATAATATCATTGGGCCATTTGACTTTCAAGCCCGCAATTATATCATCTATTGCCTCCAAAATCGATATAGACACTACCATATTGAGGTAAAATTGATCCATTGCATCAAGGAATCTTGGCATAAGAATGATTGAAAAAGTAAGATTCTTGCCTTCCTGACTTTCCCAAGTGTTCCCCCTTTGACCTTTGCCTTTGGTCTGATGATCAGTGATGACAACACTCCCTTCAGCCACCTTTTTATCCTTGAGCATTTCCATGGCCAATTGATTGGTCGAATGACAGTCTGGCAGATAAATAACATCTTTCCCCAGAAATAAGGTATTGGCAAGGATTTTATACATTTTTAATAGTTAATTTGTAATCCAATAGAGATATTTAAAAACTGCTAAGAGGCACGATTAAAGATTCAGTAAAATTAAAGTAAAAATATGACAGCAGAAGAGCTGAGTAAAGTTATTGTAAAAGGAATGGAAGAAAAAAAGGCTTCCAACATCGTGGTGATGGATCTAAGAGATGTGAAAAATTCAATGACAGATTTTTTTGTGATTTGTTCGGGTAATTCAGATACACAAGTAGAGGCAATTGCAGATGCCGTAGAAGAAGAAGTCATCAAGAGCAACAAAGAAAAACCATGGCGTGTGGAAGGCAAAAACAATAATCAATGGGTACTAATAGATTATGTTAATGTTGTTGCCCATGTTTTTTTGAAAGATCAGAGAAGTTTCTTTGGTTTGGAAGAACTCTGGGGAGATGCCAAATTCACTTACTTGGATTAATCATCAGAATTGAACTTTCAACCCCTGATTTCGTTTTACAGAAGTTATATACCGCAATAAATATCAAGCGATGAGCGAAAATAATAAAAACAAAAAATTCATTCCTAAGACACCTCAAAAGCCAAATCTACAACTTTGGTTGATCATTTCGGCAGTAGTTGTTTTGATAGGTGTGACTTGGTTTCAGCAACGAAACAATGTAATCAATATCACCAAGAGTAAATTTGAAGATATGTACTTAGCCAACGATGTGGCTAAGGTAATGATTATCAGAAATCAAAATAGAGTCGATATTACGCTTAATGAATCTGCTTTACAAAACGAAAGATATAAATCAGAATTAGAAGGTAATAGTCCATTCTTTAACCCTGCCGGACCACATTATTCTGTTGAAGTAGCAAGTGCGGAGAAGTTTGCAACAGACTTTGAAGAACTTGAGGCTAAAGTTCCTGAAAACCAAAGGATTGGCTATAATGTAAAAAATGAAGAATCTTGGGGAAGTTGGTTTTCCAGCTTCGGATTCTTGATACTTTTATTTGTGCTTTTCTGGGTGATGATGCGCAGAATGGCGGGACCAAGTGGTCCTGGAGGACAAATATTTAATGTTGGCAAATCTAAAGCGCAGCTATTTGATGCGGAGAACAAGGTTAAAATTACATTTGACAATGTAGCTGGCTTAGATGAAGCAAAAGAAGAAATCCAAGAGATTGTAGAATTTCTAAAGAACCCCTCCAAGTTCACCAAGCTTGGTGGTAAAATCCCGAAAGGAGCGTTATTGGTTGGCCCTCCAGGTACCGGTAAAACGCTTCTAGCAAAAGCAGTTGCTGGTGAAGCTGGTGTACCATTCTTTACACTTTCAGGTTCTGATTTTGTGGAGATGTTTGTCGGTGTAGGTGCTGCAAGAGTAAGAGACCTATTCAAACAAGCTAAAGAAAAAGCTCCCTGTATCATATTCATTGACGAGATTGACGCCATCGGTAGATCAAGAGGTAAAGGTCAAATGCCTGGCTCCAATGATGAGAGAGAAAATACATTGAACTCACTCCTTGTGGAAATGGACGGTTTTGGAACTGATACCGGAGTAATTGTACTTGCTGCAACGAATAGACCAGATGTATTAGACTCTGCCCTCTTGAGACCAGGAAGATTCGATAGACAAATCAGCATTGACAAACCAGATATCGTTGGACGTGAGGCCATTTTCAAAGTTCACCTGAAGCCGATCAAAACTATTTCAGATGTAGATGCCAAAAAATTAGCTGCTCAGACTCCAGGGTTTGCAGGAGCTGAGATTGCAAATGTTTGTAATGAAGCAGCATTGATAGCAGCTAGAAGAAACAAAGAAGCAGTAGATATGCAAGATTTCCAAGATGCTATCGATAGAGTGATTGGTGGATTGGAAAAGAAGAATAAAATCATCTCTCCGGAAGAGAAGAAAATTGTAGCATACCATGAAGCAGGGCATGCAGTAGCTGGCTGGTTCTTGGAGCATGCAGATCCATTGGTAAAGGTGAGCATCGTGCCTAGAGGAGTAGCTGCATTGGGCTATGCCCAATACCTTCCAAAGGAACAATTCTTGTATCAAACAGAGCAGTTGATAGACGAGATGTGTATGACCTTGGGAGGTCGTGCAGCAGAGGAAATTGTTTTTGGAAAAATCTCAACCGGTGCACTATCAGACCTTGAGAGAATCACCAAAATGGCCTATTCAATTGTTTCTATATATGGAATGAATGACAAAATAGGTAATGTATCCTTCTATGATAGCAAAGCATCTGAATTTAGAACCTCAAAACCATATTCAGAGAAAACTTCAGAGACCATCGATGAAGAGGTTAGAAAACTTATCACCGATGCTTATGATAGAACAAAAAAACTATTGACTGAAAGAAAACCTGAATTAGAAATATTGGCAAAGGAATTACTTGAAAAAGAAATTCTTTTCCAGACTGATTTAGAAAAATTGATCGGTAAGAGACCTTTCGGTAGGGAAACTACTTACGAAGCTTTCACGAGAAAAGTAGATGCAAACGATAAAGCTGCTGCAGAAAAAGCTGCCGCTGAATCAGAAAAATCAGTTGAAGAGCCAACCCAAATTGGAGAGAATAAAGATTAAGGCAGGGTAATTAGCTTGCTTTTAAAAAAGACCTCGGTTTGAACCGAGGTCTTTCTTGTTAATAATAGTAAATGGTATTTTAAATTTCTATTTCTTACCTCCTATTGTTCCTTTGGAACTATCAGAACTACCAGAATCATCTCCAGCGATAGTTGACCTCATATCCGTATCAGACTTGATGTTTTCCATCCTGTAATAGTCCATGATCCCCAAGTTCCCTGATCTAAATGCCTCTGAAATAGCTTTAGGAATATCTGCTTCAGCTTCGATAACTTTGGCTCTCATTTCCACTGATTTGGCTTTCATTTCTTGTTCTAGGGCTACTGCCATAGCTCTTCTTTCTTCTGCTCTAGCTTCTGCTACTTTGAGATCAGCTGAAGCTTGATCAATCTGTAATTTGGCTCCAATGTTGGTTCCAACATCGATATCAGCAATATCAATAGATAAGATTTCAAAAGCTGTACCTGCATCCAATCCCCTTTCCAATACTAGCTTAGATATTTTGTCAGGATTTTCCAATACACTCTTATGATTCTGAGCAGAACCTATAGAAGTGACAATCCCCTCACCTACTCTTGCTAGAATGGTCTCTTCTCCAGCACCGCCTACCAACTGTGCGATATTAGCTCTTACAGTGACTCTTGCCTTGGCTATCAACTGAATCCCATCAGCAGCCACAGCGGCTACATTTGGTGTATTGATGACTTTGGGGTTTACAGATATCTGAACTGCTTCAAACACATCTCTACCTGCTAAGTCAATGGCCGTAGCCTGCTTGAAGCTCAAATTGATATTGGCTTTGTCTGCCGAAATCAATGCTCTGATTACATTCGGGACATTCCCACTAGCCAGATAGTGCGTCTCTAGATCATTGGTAGTCAAATCAAGACCTGCTTTGGTTGCTGTAATCAAAGAGTTGACAATGATGCTTGGTGGCACCTTTCTGATTCTCATCCCAATCAACTCACCAATCCCTACTTTTACATTCGAGAAAATTGCAGTGATCCAAAGATTGACTGGAACAAAGTACAAAAACACAAATAAGAGTATCAGCGCGGCAAATGCTGAAAATAAAATGAATGCCGAATTAGTCATGTCCATAGTTTAACTTTTTACAATGATCGTATTATGTTCCAATTTAGTAATTATTAATTTCGTTCCTACTCTTATAAATCCTGAATCGGATTTTACTTCATATATTTTATCTAAAAACTCCGCTTTACCGATTGGTTTGATATCTGAAACAGCTATCCCCTCGATCCCAATTTCCAAGCCTTCCAAGCGATTGTCAAATGATCTACTTTTCATGGTGTCTGTCAAAGCAAACTTATTCCACACTCCTGATCGAAAACTGTAAACAAGTGCAGAGAAATTCAGCAATAAAGTAACTGTTAAAATTGCCCATGCAGTTCCTGTATCAAAACTCACAAAACCATAATAAACCCCGCCAGCTGATACCAATAACCCGAAAATCCCAATGATTGTTGTTCCAGGTACAAAGAGGATTTCCGTCAATATCAAAGTGAGTCCAATCCCAAGTAGGGCTATAAGAATAAACCAAGTCATTTTAATTTTTTTTTGAAAATACGAAGAAAGTGTAAAATTCGAAGTATCGTGATCGTAAATATGATTGAGGATTTACACAACTTTGCCAGTAACTCTGTAAAAAACTAATTAGCTTAAGTATGATCCCGAGTCTTCGGGATTGGATTCACCTCGGACAAGTTACTTTTTGTTATCAGTTATTAGTCGATTAGTTACCAGGACATCTATTCCTGAAAAACAACATGCCATTTAGCTACTAGTGCGAAAGAGGAAATAGATATCATTGAAAAGAAAAAAACCTCTGGAGTAGGCTCAAGAGGTTTTTGGTTAATTTGATTATCCTTAATTGAGACAGTAAAATTTATTAACAATTCAATGCTTGCAAAAATCATTGACTGATGACTGTCAAAATTATATGAAGTCGCAAAGAGTATTGCAAATAGTTGCTGAAATGAAAGTGGATATATCTCGTTAGTAATGTGGATGCTTAATATGCTCTTGCAAAAAGCACCCTCCCGTTTGAAGGCTTTCCAGTCAGAACACAGGCTCCATTTTCTACTTTTTGATCTAAAGGAATACATCTTATTGTAGCCTTAGTAAGCTCTTTGATCTTTTCCTCAGTCTCAGAGGTTCCATCCCAATGAGCTGATACAAAACCCGTTTTATTTTCTAAAACATCTACAAACTCATCCCAAGAATTTACTTCTGTTGTCATATGTGCTCTAAAATCAAACGCTTTTTGATAGATCGTTGTCTGAATGGTATCCAGCATCCCTTCCACATAGGCGTCTATTTCTATTTCGCTGAGATTGACGGTTTCTTTGGTCAATGTATCTCTTCTAGCGACTTCTATGGTGTTATTTTCTAAATCCCTTGGCCCCATCGCAATTCTCAATGGCACACCTTTGAGTTCATATTCAGCAAATTTCCATCCTGGCTTATGAGTATCCCTATGATCAAAATGCACAGAAATGCCTTTGACTTTTAATTTAGCCATGATTTCTTTCGCCTTTGCTTCAATCTTATCTAATTCTTCATCTGACTTATAGATCGGTACAATCACTACTTGAATAGGAGCCAATTTTGGAGGAAGCACTAAGCCATTATCATCAGAATGCGCCATGATTAAAGCGCCCATTAATCTAGTACTAACGCCCCAAGAAGTTCCCCAAACGTACTCTAGACCGCCTTCTTTAGAAGCGAATTTGACATCAAAAGCTTTGGCGAAATTTTGACCTAAGAAATGGGATGTTCCAGCTTGGAGTGCTTTTCCATCTTGCATCAAAGCCTCAATACAATAAGTATCTTCAGCTCCAGCAAATCTTTCATTGGCACTTTTCACTCCTTTGACCACTGGCATAGCCATGAACTGCTCTGCAAAGGTGGCGTATACATTGAGCATTTGTACTGTTTCATCAACCGCTTCTTGTTTAGTAGCATGCGCAGTGTGACCTTCTTGCCATAAGAACTCAGTAGTTCTTAAAAACAACCTTGTTCTCATTTCCCAACGAACCACATTAGCCCATTGATTGACGAGTAAAGGTAGGTCTCTGTAAGATTGGATCCAGTTTTTGTAAGTACTCCAAATCACAGTCTCAGAAGTAGGTCTCACGATCAATTCCTCCTCTAATTTTGCTTCGGGATCTACAATGACGCTTTTACCATCTTCGGAATTTTTGAGGCGGTAATGGGTCACTACAGCACATTCTTTTGCAAAGCCCTCAACGTGACTAGCCTCTTTTGAGAGGAAGGACTTTGGGATAAAAAGTGGAAAATAAGCATTGCTATGACCTGTCTCTTTGAACATCCTGTCTAGCTCAGCTTGCATCTTTTCCCAAATAGAATAGCCGTATGGTTTGATCACCATGCAACCTCTGACAGCAGAGTTCTCTGCTAGATCTGCCCTTTTCACTAATTCGTTGTACCACAAAGAGTAGTCTTCACTTCTTTTAGGCAATCCTTTGCTCATGATATTTGTTGATATAGAATTTCTAGTTATATTTCACCTCTAATTGAGGAGGGCAAATATACTTCAAAAATAATAACCCTCTTAGATATGACACGTATAATAGTGTTAGAGATAGTAAACAACAAGAAAATGAAACGATTACACACATTCTTAACGCTTGGAGCTTCTGCCATGATCGCATTGACATCATGCAGCACGAGTTACAATGCCATGAGGGGTGAAACTGATGACCTCTACTTTATGGCTTCTGATGCAAGAATTGCAACGGAATTCGCTGTAAGCAACAACAATCCTCAGAACTTTAGACCCTTATCTGAAACAAACTCAGCGACATTTGAGCAGGAGAATTTCTCTGCTAGAAATGTAAACCCTGAGTTTATTGCCAGATATCAAGCCGAAAATAATACTTCAGAAGAGGGGACTGTATATTTTGATGACAATCAGGCACAGGCGACTGGAGAGAACAATCCAAATATCAACGTATATAATAACTACTATAGCAATCCTGGAGGTAACTTCAATACCTTTGGAGGTCCATTTATGAGCCCATGGATGATGGGTGGATTTTCACCATGGGGCATGGGAATGGGCATGTGGGATCCATTTTGGGGTCCAGGTTTTGGAATGGGTATGATGCCAGGAATGGGCTTCGGATTCAGACCAGGATTCAACTTGTCTATTGGTCTTGGATTTGGTGGTGGATTCGGTTGGGGCAACCCATGGATGATGCGCAGAGCTGGCTTCGGCTGGGGTGGTGGATTCTATGATCCGTTCTTCGATCCTTTCTGGCCAGGTATGGGTTTCAATAGATTCGGCTGGGGAGGCTTTGGTCCCGCTTGGGGCTGGGGTGGTGGATTTGGAAGACCAATCTACATTTTACCTGGTAATGAATTTGCTAACAGACAAATCGTCAGAGGCGCAAGACCTACAAGAGGGTCAGCAATCGGTTCTACTGGAACAAGAGGAGGAAATGTGGCAACTGCTCCTTCTACCTCAAGAGCAGCTGCTAGAAGAGATGCCACTTCTGGAAGACAGGTAACGACTTCAACAAGAAATGCTAGGACTGATTTCAGTTCTTCTCAAAACGATTATTATACCAATTCAAGAAGCAGAACTGCTACAAATACCAGCTCAAGATCTGCTATACCATCTTCAAGAAACACTGGTTCTGCAGTAATGGATAGAGGATCTAACAGAGTTGGAAGTTCAAGTGCAGCACCTTCTTACAGAACGGTAGCTCCAAATAGAAATACAAGATCTACTATGGGAACTACACCTACAAGATCTTCATCACCAAGTTACAACAGAAGTGCTAGCCCTTCATATAATACTAGAACTGCTCCAAGTAGAAGTACTTATTCGCAGCCTGCGAGAACGACTACTCCATCAAGAAGTACTTATAGTCCTCCGAGCAGAAGTTCTGGAGGAAGTATTGGCGGTGGTAGTGTAGGTGGTAGCCGAGGAGGCGGTGGGGCAGTAAGCTCTGGCGGTTCTAGAGGCGGAAGAGGAAATTAAAAAACTATCTCTTATATATTCAAACACCCAAGTTATTTGACTTGGGTGTTTTTTTATTATTAAAGATTTTTCTGATGAATATTATCTTTTTTTCTATTCTTGCGTTAATTAAGAAGTGTTAAGCATCATCTTTGTAAGATGCTTGAAAAATCAACCAAAATAATTTCTATGACATTTCTCAAAAAATTATTGATAGGTGGGGCTGTAGTTTCAGCTTTTAGTCTTAATCATGTAAATGCGCAAACTAGTTTTCTCGATGATGCCCAGCTTTTCAGTCAATTCAGGTCTACAGGGTCAGCTAGAATAAATGCCCTCGGTGGCGCTCAAATGTCTCTAGGTGGAGATATTTCAAATATCCATAGCAATGCCGCAGGTTTAGGTTTCTTTAGGAGATCGGAGTTCTCCATTACCCCATCCTTTGCCGTGAATAATGCTCAGACCAATTTTCTAGGCCAGTTACAGGACGATAGAACGCCGAACTTTTCACTTCCTAACCTAAGTTTGGTCATTGCCAAACCCAAAGGAGAACTTCAACCAGGTTCATTCAGAGGGGGGACATTTGGCGTTAGCTTCAACAGAATCGCAGATTTCAATAACCAGTTTGGTTACTTTTCGGATATAAGAAATCAAAACTCTCTGCTTGATTTTTACATCAATCAATACACTGCTTTTGGAGAGCCACCTATTGGGGCTTCTGATGGCTTGGTTTTAGATATTGAATTGGTGCAAGGTAATCCGGGGACTGGTTATTTCAAAGACCCTGAGTATGTCTTTGGACAACCGTTTGCTGATGAAACTATCATTACTGAAGGTGGTATAACACAAACCTCATTTTCCTATGGTGCCAATTTCGAAAACAAATTGTTTGTCGGTGGTGGCTTAGGCATACATTCTGTAAATTTCTTTCAAAACAGGGTATATGGAGAGGAGTTCTTGGATGGAAATAATGTAAGATCCCTTATCTATTCCATAGAAGATAATACGAGAATCAATGGATTTGGAGCAAGTATCAATTTAGGTGTCATTTACAAGCCAATTGAAACAGTAAACCTTGGATTGAACTTCAAAAGCCCAACTTGGTATAGACTTAATAAAGAAGTAGATGCCAATATCATTGGTGAATTCTTTAATGAAAATGGGCAATTGACATTTACAGAAAGGGAATTCAGCAATGTTGAAATAAATACGACTACGTTGAGCACTCCTCTCTTATTGAGTGCTGGAGGTACATTCTTTGTGGGGAAAAGTGGATTTATCACAGCAGATATTGACTATGTGGACTACAGTCAAAACAGAATCAATTCCAGAGATTTTGACACCTCGTTTGACAATAGAGATTTTACGACATTTTTAGGTTCTACTTTCAATTACCGCGTAGGTGGTGAATATAGATTTGATATTTGGAGAATGAGGGCGGGTTATGCTTATTATGGCGATCCCACCACAGACACCTCTTTTGATAGAAGTATGCAGCGTATTACAGGTGGTGTAGGTGTTAGATTGAGTAGAATGTATATTGACTTTGCTTTGATCAATTCAAAATCAGACAATCTTTATAATTCTTACGCTATCATCAATAGTGCTAATCAGAATGTGGGACCATTCAGTGAAATCAGAAATAACATGACCCAAGGAATGGTGACAGTAGGATTTAATTTCTAAGTAAAGTCATCAGCTCAGACATCAAAAGCTCAGTGGAGGGATCCTCACCACTGAGCTTTATTTTTGCCTGCTCGTAATATGGCCCTCTGACTGCTACCAAATCTTTGAGCTTAAGGGTGATTTCTCCTGCACTCATACCAAAAAACATGGGGCGCTGACTTGCTGAGTCTTTGGTCAGTCTTCTATGAATTGTTTCCAAAGGCACATCCAGAAATACGGCTATTCCCTTTTCATTGATCAGCTCCATATTGTCATTGAAGCAAGGTGTACCTCCACCTGTGGATAGCACAAAACCCTCCACATTTTCCAAAACTTCTGCCAGATACTTGGTCTCAAGCTCTCTGAATTTACCTTCTCCATCTTCAGCAAAAATATCTTTGATCAATCTCCCCTCTTCTTTTTCGATATGGTGGTCCAAATCAATGAATACAAAATTGAGTTCTCTGGCTAACTGTCTCCCAAAAGTAGATTTGCCTGAACCAGGCATTCCAACCAAGACTATTTTGAGCGGTAATCTCATTTTGATAAGAGGAGAGGGTTAAAGATGAAGGTAATTTAAATTTGATATAGGGGGGGGTTAATACTATTATTATAGAAACCTTCGACGGACATCTGACGACAGTCAACAGCATTGTGTAGTATGCGCAGACCATAGTCAAGAATGCTGCGAAACATTTCAACACTAATTTTAATTCTTACTGTTAAGAAAGTGACTAATCATTTTACTTATAGAAAGATTTTATGGTCTCAGGAGATGGGGTGTTTCTGAAATGATATTTTTTCAAAACAGTCCCTTCATTGAGTAGCATCAGTCCTGGATTAGAGCGCATGATTGTTTTCACTACAGTAGCATCTGCTTGGTAACCTATCAGGTTCCAATTTCGAGCATTCAAGAAGCTGTTGATCTCCTGCTGTGAAGAAGCTGCTACAAATACAACTTCTATTTCTGATGCAGTAAGTCCAGCAATAATTTGATCAAATTCCTCCAAGTAATCGGTGTTGATTTTAGAGAGATTGGTTACAAGGATCACTGCTTTTTTCCCAATAAGTATTTCCTCTGTAAAGTCACCTTCATCATTCCATACAGCAAAGTCAGAGATCTTTGGTAAGGCATCTTCATTTTTGAGCTTCATATCCACAAATTCATAATCACCTTCGGTAGGATATTGATCAAAAATGAATTCTTCTCCATTTTTTGTCATGATGTAACTGTATTCCAAGGGTGCGGAAGGTTGCATGTTAGTTGGGATATTCACACCTTCTTTGTAAGCTCTGAAGTCTATAAAGGGAAGATTTCTAATTGCTGTAATCGCTAAAGCTAGTGATAAAACCAATGAAATCCTGACTGACCAGGCCGCCCATGTTTGTGTGTTGTTTTTGAGTTGATTCCGGAAAACAAAAAGAATCCCGATCATTACTAAGAGAACTATATCCTTGTAGAATGACTCCCAAGGGGTCAGTTTGATGGCATCTCCAAAACATCCGCAGTCTGTCACTTTATTGAAGTAGGCTGAATAGAATGTCAGAAAGGTGAAGAAAAGGATCATCAAGCCTAATGCCCAAACGGTGAATTTGAGTTTGTGCCCAAGAATCAGCATGATTCCCAAAACCACTTCAGCCACCACCATGACTACGCCTATCTCCAAAGCCCAAGGCTTAAATACGGTAAAAAACCCAGCGATGTCATAGGAAAACACATCAAAGTATTCTTCGAGCTTGATCGCTGTACCAACAGGATCATTGACCTTGATTAGTCCTGAAAAGATGAACAATCCACCTACGAGTAAGCGGATGATGTATAGTATTGCGTCTTTAAGCATGGTATCCTAATTTGATAAGGCAGAAAACTGCATAGTTGATCATGTCTTGGTAGTTGGCTTCAATACCCTCAGAGACGATGGTTTGTCCTTGGTTATCTTCAATTTGCTTCACTCGATAAAGTTTCATCAAGATAATGTCAGTCATAGAAGAAACTCTCATGTCTCTCCAAGCCTCACCATAGTCATGGTTTTTATTTTCCAAAAGGCCTCTTGTAGCATTGACCCATTGGTCGTAAAGCGGTTCAAGTTCTTCATAGCTTAATTCCAACCTTTCATCCTCTAGCATAGAAATTTGGATCAAGGCTATCAAGCAGTAGTTGATGATACCTACAAATTCGTCAGAAATGGGGTCATTGACTTTCTGATTGCCTTTATCTTGGATAGACCTGATGCGTTGGGCTTTGATGAAAATCTGGTCTGTGATAGAAGGGAGCCTTAGTATTCTCCAGGCAGTGCCATAATCAATTGTTTTCTTCTTAAAAAGTTCTTTACAAAGGGCAATAACTTGATTATATTCGCTGACGGTTTGCGTTTTCAAGGCAGTTTGATTTAATGGACAACTTATTCTCTTCTTCTTCAGAAATCGAAGATAAATTATTTCCCCCAAAAATAACACTTCGGAGTAAAGGAAAGCTATTTTTATTGGATAGACCTTGGGTGATGGGCATCATGAATATCACGCCAGATTCATTTTATGAAGGCAGCAGGGTGTCTCAGGACGAAGCTTTAATCTTGCATCAGGCAGAAAAAATGCTGGTATCAGGAGCAGATTTACTAGATATCGGTGGATACAGTAGCCGGCCTGGAGCCAATGAAGTAAGTCTTGACGAGGAAATGTCACGCGTGCTCCCTGCCATAACAGCGATCAAACGTGAATTTCCTGAAGCGAAGGTTTCCATTGACACATTTCAGTCCAAGATTGCTTCGTCTGCCGTCCAATGTGGTGCAGATTTCGTAAATGATATCTCAGCTGGCACATTGGATCCTGACATGATCGAAACTGTAGGGAAGTTACAAGTCCCTTATATCGCCATGCATATGAAAGGAACGCCTCAGAATATGCAAAATCAGACTGCCTATGATGACATTCTTTTGGAGATGATGAAATATTTCTCTGAAAAAATGAACGAATGCAAAAAAGCTGGCATTAATGATGTGATATTGGATCCTGGATTTGGTTTTGCAAAAACAATGGAGCAGAATTATTGGATATTGAGGAATTTAAGCTATTTTAAGACTATCCAAGCTCCACTGCTTATCGGAGTATCTAGAAAGTCAATGATCTACAAAAAATTAGAAATAAATCCTGGCGAAGCGCTCAATGGAACTACTGCCTTGCATATGGCAGCCCTGATGCATGGCGCTCAAATACTGCGTGTGCATGATGTCAAAGAAGCCAAAGAAACTGTAACCTTATTCAAACAACTCTACCCTTGAACTTACTTTTCAAAATAGGATTTTTAGAAATCTCCATTGTGAATATCATTGATATCACACTGGTGAGTATGCTCTTGTACCAAGTGTACAAACTCCTAAGAGGTAGTGTAGCAATCAAGATTTTCTTAGGGTTCCTATCCATATACTTGATTTACTTGATGGTTAGCGCTTTGAAAATGGAGCTACTATCGATCATTTTGGGGCAATTTATGGGGGTGGGTGTCATTGCCGCCATCATTATCTTTGCCCCTGAAATTAGAAAATTTCTTTTGATCATTGGTCGCTCTTCTATATTGTCCAATGAAAATGTTCTTCAAGAACTACTTTTTTGGAGGAAAAGAGAAACACAGGCATTCAATATCAATCCAATCATTGATGCTGCCAAGTCTTTGTCGGGAACAAATATGGGAGCCTTAATGGTGATTTCGAGGAATTCAGAATTAAAGTTCTATGCTGAAAGTGGGGATTTGATGGATGCACTGGTGTCCAAAAGGCTTTTGATTTCAATTTTCAATAAATATAGCCCTTTACATGATGGGGCAGTTATTATTTACAATGGTAAAGTGAAGGCGGCACGTTGTATTCTTCCTGTGACAGAGCGGGATGTTCCGGCGCAGTTTGGGCTTAGACATAGGGCTGCGATAGGCATGTCTGAGGCAACGGATACGCTTGTATTGATTGTTTCGGAAGAGACGGGGCAGATTTCACTCGCTAGAAATGGTAAAATCTTGCATAATCTTTCTTTCCAAGAAGTACGTGAGTTTATCAATGATTATTTGACGGGGGTGGATATTGACGATAAATTTGAACCAGTAACTGTCTACGAAAGAAACAGGTCAAAGAGTAACAGGTCTACTTCTAGTGCCTCTTGATAGGAAGATTGGGGGCTCGCGCAGATTTCGCTGATTTCACAGATTTATTTCTTTGGATGAATTGAGGGGCTAGGGATTGAGTTATTAAGTTATTGAGTTATTGAGTTATCAGTTGATTTGGGAAGAGGGATTGAAAGATTGGAAAATTAGAAGATTGGGGGCTCGCGCAGATTTCGCTGATTTCACAGATTTATTTCTTTAGATGAATTGAGGGGGTAGGGATTGAGTTATTAAGTTATTGAGTTATTGAGTTATTGAGTTATCAGTTGATTTGGGAAGAGGGATTGGAAGATTGGAAAATTGGAAGATTTAAAAAAAAGATAAGCTTCATAGAAAGTGGGATGGCTTCTAAAATAAAAAGGTCATTCATTTGTTTTAATAAAAAAGTCAAAGGGATTAATCCCTTTGACTTTTTTGTTAACCAAAGCTTAACTTTATCTGTATCAATCAAGCTTTCAAGATTTTCAATCAAGAGCCTTACTTTTTGTGTCTAACCACTAAGAAATCACACCTAGTTCTTTGCCTGCTTCAATGAAAGCATTGATGGCTTGGTCGAGATGGGCTTTTTCGTGTGCTGCCGATATTTGTACTCGGATTCTCGCTTGACCTTTTGGTACTACTGGATAGTAGAATCCGATCACATAGACTCCTTTTTCTAATAGCTTCTCAGCCATTTTTTGAGACAAGACTGCATCGTATAACATGATGGGTACAATCGGGTGTTCTCCTGGCTTGATATCAAATCCTGCTTCAGTCATTTTGGCTCTGAAGTATTTGGTGTTTTCTTCCAATCGATCTCTCAGCTCTGTAGTCTCAGAAAGTAAATCAAAAACCGCGATAGAGGCACCTGTAATGGATGGTGCTAATGTATTGGAAAACAAATATGGTCTGGAACGTTGTCTGAGGATTTCGATAATCTCTTTTCTACCAGAGGTAAAACCACCAGATGCACCGCCTAATGCTTTCCCTAATGTACCTGTGATGATGTCTATCTTGCCCATTACTCCTTTAAGTTCATGAACTCCTCTACCTGTTTTACCCATGAATCCGGTGGAGTGACATTCATCAGACATGACTAGTGCATGATATTTTTCTGCCAAGGCTACGATCTTATCTAATTGGGCGATGGTACCGTCCATGGAGAAGACACCATCAGTCACAATGATTTTATTTTTCGCACCTTGGGCATCAGCATCCTGAAGTTGCTTTTCGAGGTCAGCCATATCATTATGTTGGTATCGGAAGCGCATGGCTTTACATAATCTCACTCCATCAATGATAGATGCATGATTCAAAGCATCTGAGATGATGGCATCTTCTGGACCAAGGATTGGCTCAAATACACCGCCATTGGCATCAAAAGCTGCCGCATAGAGGATGGTATCTTCTGTTCCTAAAAACTTAGATATTTTCTCTTCCAGTTCTTTGTGGATATCTTGTGTACCACAGATAAATCTCACAGAAGATAATCCAAAGCCATGACTATCGATGGCTGCTTTGGCTGCCCCGATGACTTGTGGGTGAGCGGATAGGCCAAGGTAATTATTGGCACAGAAATTTAGCACTTTCTGACCTCCAGCAATGGTGATTTCTGCGGCTTGTGGGGAAGTGATGATGCGTTCTTTTTTGAAAAGACCTGCTTCTTGAATTTCCTTTAACTCTTTTTCTAATTTGGGTTTCAATGTATCAAACATCTTTTTATTTATTTTTTGTATTGTAAAATCAATTCAAACGCATTAAAATAAAAATCCTCAACTGAAATCCTTATTTTTGCCTCAATCAATACCCAAATATATCAAAAGCTAGAGGGTCTAGGAAACCTAATAGATTGAAAGTTTTAAAATGGAGAGAATTCTTATCATTGGTGCAGCTGGACAGTTGGGTTCAGAGCTGACACTTGCGCTGTCTCAGCAGTATGGTGGCGACCATGTGATCGCTACTGATATCAACCCGAAAGCCTTAGAGAAGTTTGATTTTTGTAAGACAGCAGTCTTAGACATCATGAATCAGGATGCTGTCAGGCAATTGGTCAAAACAGAAAATGTAAAACAGGTCTATCATCTAGCAGCTGTACTTTCTGCGACGGGAGAAAAGAATCCGCTGTTTGCTTGGCAGCTGAATATGGATAGTCTTTTGTTTGTCTTAGAGTTAGCCAAAGAATTCAAGATGGAGAAGATCTATTGGCCTTCTTCTATTGCTGTATTTGGGCCGAATACACCTAAGGTCAATACACCTCAATATTGTGTCAAAGAACCGAATACTGTCTATGGTATATCTAAGCAAGCCGGGGAAAGATGGTGTGAGTACTACTTTCAAAAGTTTGGTGTAGATGTGCGAAGTTTGCGGTATCCAGGCTTGATTGGATACAAGTCACTTCCCGGGGGAGGCACTACTGATTATGCCGTGGATATTTACCATAAAGCCATTGCTGGTGAGCATTTTGTGTCTTTTTTGAGGGCTGATAGTGCTCTGCCAATGATGTATATGCCTGATGCGATCAAGGCAACAATGGACTTGATGCATGCACCCAGAGAGCAAGTAAAAATCCGATCCAGCTATAATTTAGCAGCGATCAGTTTTACTCCGCGAGAGATATTTGAAAGCATCAAAGTACATTATCCTGATTTTTCAATTTCCTACGAACCTGACTTTAGGCAAGCCATCGCTGATAGCTGGCCAGATAGCATTGATGATAGTAGTGCTAGAGCAGACTGGGGCTGGAAGCATGATTATGATCTGAAAAAAATGACAGCAGATATTTTGGCGAATTTGCCAGAGTATATGGTGAATTTTTGAGGGAAAAATTAGGGGAAAGGGAAAAGATTAAAGGGAAAAGGGTGCTACATGAAAAATCTCAAAAAGTAGTAAGTAGTTTGAAAACTGCAAGATTTAAGGTCCAAGTCTATAGACTTGAACCAATTGGTTAAAGGAAATAGCTTTTGGAAAATAAATAAAGCCTCAAATGGGGCTTTATTTATTTTAGAAACTTTTTATTAATAAAGGAGATGGCGTCTTTTATTTTTTGTTGATCTTGGGCAGTGGATAAGTCTAAGCCACAAAATGTTCCATTATTGGAAGCTGCATGCAGGCCTAGATAATACAATGCGGCCACATTGATTGCTGAGATGGCACGAAAATCAACTTCTGTTTCCAGCATTTCTGATTGAAGCGCCTCAAAGAGTTTCTCCCCTACTTGTTCTCGCTTTTCAATGAATGACTTCATTAATTCATGCTCTTCAGACACACTCCAAAGCATTAATTTTTGGAATTGATGGTCCTTCAAAACCGTATCAAATTGTGTATGCAAATAATAGTCAATGATTTGCCTTAAGGAAAAAGGAGCATCATTTGAGATGGCATCATTGACCGCACTTACTCTTGCAGACCAATAATCTTTGTGGATAAAATAAGCTTCTAGTAAGTTTTCAAATGTTTCGTACTTTCTATAAATGTAAGACTTGTCCACCCCTGACTTCTTGGAAATGGCATTAATTCCAAGGGCAGCATGGCCCTTTTTTAAAAATAATTCTTCAATTGATGAGAATAATTTTTTGTCTTTAATACTTAACTCGGTCATTTATTTTTTTAATTGGAATTATTTGATTTATTTCATTCAGTGCAGATATCACTTTATCTAATTGAGTTGGGGAGTGATTTGCAGTCAGATTGAATCTAATTCTTGCATCTTTTTTTGCCACCGCTGGATACATTATTGGATTAGCATGTATTCCTCTTTCCAAAAGTAACTTACCTACTATTAATGTATTATTAATATCCCCAATCTTCACTGGTATTACAGCTGAAGAGGGAGAACCTATATCAAATCCATTTTGTGTCAAATTTTTCTTAAAGTAATTTATGTTACTCCATAAAACATCTTTATATAAAGTATTGTTTTCAATAATTTCTAACGCCTTTAGGGCTCCAGCAATTGCTGGTGTAGAAGTAGTAGAAAATAAATGTTGTTTTGCTTGAAACTTGAGGTATCTAATAACATTTTTCTTCCCTACAACAAAGCCTCCTAAATTTCCAATCGCCTTGCTTAATGTACCTACAAATAAATCAATTTTATCAAAAGCATCAAATATTTCAACAACACCTCTCCCAGTTTTACCTACCACACCAATCCCATGAGCATCATCAACTGCGATCATCGCTCCGTATTTTTTTGCAAGAATGATAATTTCGTCTAATTTCGCTATATCGCCATCTTGAGAATAAACACCGTCTACTATAATCATTTTAGTTCGATATTTATATTGAACAGAACTTAAAACTCTTTCAAGCATTTCCATATTGTTATGAAGGAATGTCTTCACATTAGTTAATTGACAACCTTCATAAATGCTTGCATGAACTGCCATGTCGAGTATTGCTATATCTTCTTTATTCAATAAAGCTTGAAAAGTACTGCTATTAGCTGTATATCCTGTATTAAAAAGAATAGTATCTTCTCCTTTGAAAAATAAAGATAACTTTTTTTCCAATTCCTCGTGATATATAAAGTGCCCACCAATTGCAGGTGAAGCAGCAGAACCAGTACCAAATTTAGTAATAGCATCAATTACAGCTTGCTTTACTTCTTCATTCTGAGTCAAACCCAAATAGTCATTTGAGACGAAGCTAATAACATTTAGATTTTTCTTGAAATATGGTATTTGAATATTTATTTCTGACTTACAGCCATCGAATGAAGTTAGTCTATAGTTGAGTTTTCCTTGGCTATGTAAATGATCTAAGTAATCAGAAAAATGATTTGCTTTGTAGTCAATTGTTTTGGATTCAATGTTTTCAAAATCCTTAAAACTTGCATTATTAAAATCAATCATACTTTTTTTACGTATAATAAAATATTTTTTACCCAAAAAGAAAATATTAACAAATATTTATTTTACTGAAACTTAACAAATATTTTGATTTAGATAATTTTAAAAACATTAATTACATAAATTCATCATTTAAGAAATAATATATTAAAAATTGACAATTAATAATACATTATTTTAATTCCTTGAAACTATGAAATAATATTGAATCAAATAATTAAACACAAATAAAAAGGATGACTTTAAAAAGTTCATTTTTTTTTAAATATTAAAAAAATTAAAATATAATCCATAAATTTGCTTAACTAAATGAACTGGATTAAAAACATGGATAATATATCTGAAGAAGAGATAATTAGGTTTCTAAAAACAAAAAGGGAAGCCTTAATACAGGAGTTAGAGAAACTAGACGTAGCGCTAAATGCTATGACTGGGGTTGATTTCAACTCAATCCCAAAGTCTATTGATAGTTTACAAGAAGGATCAATTCCAGACCATTATTCATCCAAATTAAAATTAGACAAGAAAATCTTGTTTGCACTTAAAGAAATGGGGAAGGGAGATAAATCTGAAATCATCCAAAAGATTCAGCAATTAGAACCCAAATCAGATATCAGTAAGTTGGAAAATTCTATTTCAGTTAGACTGAGTTACTTGAAAAACAATAATATTATCAAGGCAGATAAAAACGGAAGGAGTCTTTCGTATTTTTTATAATGTGTTGATGTGCATTTATATTTTCAGGGAATTACAATGTTTAATTACTTAACTGTTTAGCGGGGGAAATGATGAGAAAAGGAAAAGAAATGGGGTGAAACCGTCTGACGGTTTATGTATGATCTTGAAAAATTTATGGGGGATTGTTGAACCGTCTGACGGTTTGGGGAGGGTCTTGAATTTTAACGAAGGGTTATTGAACCGTCTGGGGAGGGGGGTGGAATGAGAGATCCAAACAATAAAAATCAAGGGAATCCGAGTCGGGTTCCCTTGATTGGTTTTATAAGTTATTCATCTTTTTCAAGAGGGCTATCAATGGTTACTTGACTGATGCTGGTGATGATGACTCCAGCGGTGAGTAAGTAGCCTGCGGCAGTAGTTAAGCCTGCTGGGATTGTGACTGGTGCGGTGAGGATGGCTCCTCCTACTCCAGCCAAGATTAATCCTATCTGGCCTAGCTTCTGAAAGAAAGGTGGTGTTGGTTTTTTCCACCTAGTCTTGAGCTCTGTGAGCAGTTTGTTTACTTCCATGTTAAATTTAGATATGAGATATGAGACATAAGACATAAGACTTGGGGCCTACTTAATGATAGGCGGGTTTAAGTCTTGGAAATCTTGCTTTCTAAACTGATCTGTTTGGCTTTGAGCCAGATGCAGAGTTCTCTCAGGGAACTGTAATCTTTTTTGAGATCACGAATATCCTGAACCAATAGCTTGAGGAAATAGGCGATGATGGAGAGGAGGAGTGACATCACCCCTCCGACTCCTATTATTATTAAACTAATCATCTTCCAAGAAATCTTGGTCTCCTTCGGTAATTTCAAGCCATACTCTATCTCCTGATGCAAATACTTTCTCCAAAGCTTCCAATACTTTGAAAGTGGCCAACTTAGAGAACTTGACATCTCTATCCCAATGTAGGACAGGTGCTATTCCCAAGAGTGGTACATACTTTCCTTTGTCTAATGGAGCAATGGTGTACTTGTCCGGAGGTTCGTTATCTATCTGAAGATACCAACCTCTTCTCTCATTGTACTTGAGGAGAACTTCGTACTTGCCTTCTTTGATACAGGGGGTTGGAAAAATCCGAGTTTGCTCGATGGTTTTGGTAATTAACTTACCTTCTGCCATTAGGAAGCCAACTGTTTTCTCAGGCCTGTATTTTCTAAAGAGTTGCAGAATCATGGCTTAGGCTTTTTCAGCTGTGATGATGGAAGCAGCATTGTGTGTTCCATTACTCAAAGCATATTGCTGACCATTGACTAATTGCAAGAACTCAATCCCAAGCAAGAAGACCTTGTGTGGATTGACCAAAGTAGCTTTGGGTACAGTGAGGTTGATCACTGAAGTGACATCTCCTATTGGTAGCTCAGCTGATGCTTCCATTAGGAAGTTTCTTTCCAAGGTGGAGAAATCTACAGAAGCTCCAACAGCAAAGATTCTGAAGTGTGTGGCTCCCTCAGGAATCGAGACAAAATCAGCAGGTTGGAAAGCTGGGATTGATGCTTGCCAGTCTGATGCTGTATTGGAATAGGTGATCTCTGGTTTGAGTACAGTAGCCATATTGGCTCTGACGTTCATTTCGAGACCTTGCATCAAAAGCCAATCGCCTTCGGCCACCTGGCGCTCTCCCCTATTATTGACAGGGTCTGTTCTCAGGATTTCAAGCATTCTTCTGACTAATCGCTGATGCAGTCTTGGATCAGAAATTTTGATCAAAGCAGGTCTGATGGTGTCCTTGAGGAGCTTGACTGCTGCTGCATTGATTGTGAATTCGGCGATGTTCTCACGTGTACGTGCATACCTTGGGTCAGTCATGATTCTGGATTTGCTGACCCCACCTTTTTCTCTGGCCTGATAGCCATCGCGGTTTTTGAAGAAATTCAATTTACCGATGTTACCGCTGAGGGTTATTATACTGGTTTGTTTTGCCATTTTTGAATTGGTTTTAAGTGAAACATGGTCAAATATGGCTGGTATAAAGGGGGTTAAGAAATGAATGTGCGGATCCTGCGGATATTGCGGAAGCTGCGGGAATAAAGAGGAGAAAGGCAAAAGGTTAAAGGGGAAAGGGGTCGAAAGGATTAAGGATGAAGGGTACGAAGTACAAAGTACAATCCGCCGCGGCGGACAAGTTGAACCAAGTAAGGGGGAAGGAAAAAGGGAACCACGCCTGTCTGCCGCCAGGCAGGAATTTTGCGAATTTCACGAAGGGGAGTATTAGGAGTTTGAGATGTGAAGGAGGTTTTGAAAATGGATAAGGGAGTTTGAGAAGTTTTGAATTTGGAGCGCTGAAGGGCTGGGATTGGTGCGAATGTATCTAGAGGATTAAAAAATAGTCACAATATGGTTGGAGGTTTATTTTAGTGAGAGGGGTGGTTTTTATGGAGATGTTAATTCCTCTTACTTTTTGTCTTGACACAAAAAGTAACAAAAAAGTCAAGACGGAGATATCCTATCCACCCACAAGGCCACCGCTGGCCCGGATCTCCGTCGTCCCGCCCACATTAAAACGCAGATAGTCACAATTCAAAGCCCCGTAGTGGGCTTAACTTTAAATAGCCCTGTACAAGGCGCTTGAATTTAGAAATAGTCAGAATGTTTGATATGCGCCGCAGTGCGGGGTTGAGATGTGCGCACGAATGACCGTGAGTCCCGGGGGATGTAGATATGGGGGAAAGGAATCGAGATCGGGACGATAAGGGGCGGGTGATTTGAGGGGGATAAAGGATTATTTAATGATCGGAATTGCAAATTCCTTTTATCTGGTTTCGGATCCCGAGGAATCGGGGCAAATTCCGAATACCAAATGAATTTTAGATGGTAGAATTCAGATTTAGGGGTATTGTAGTTTTATGGGGTTTGGCTGAATTGATTACTTTTCTGAGACAGTAGGTTTTAGGTGTTACACAAAGTATCGCTGAGGAATCTAGGAGGTACGAAAGCGGATAAACATAATAAATAATATGTGAAAATAGTGGATTAAAAAATTGTACTGAAAATGGGCTTGAAAATCAAATGTTCATATTCTTAGAATAATTATATGATTTCTTGGTTTTTCGCCAAAAGTCGGCGAATGGTCGGGAGGCATACGGGACACGGTCGGAACACGGTCGGAAGAGAGACGGGGGAAAATGGGGTAATTTTTGAATAAAATATGATTATTTTAGATTTATTTGTACTTTTTTTATATTGAAAAATCAGGGTAATTTAGTGTGTACAAGGTACAAAGTACGATGAACAAAGTAGGGAGATAAGAAGGCTGAAAGTTTGGTTTTGGACAAATCGGATTGAGATAGAAAAGTAGGGGGAAGCGGGTGTTGGCCACGGAGGATTGGATGAGCACGGAGGGATTGTATTTTGAATTTTTGATTGGAATATTGGGGGCTCGCACAGATTACGCGGATTACGGGGAATTTATTTTTTTAGTGGATTGGGGATTAAAAGAATGGGAGCTCGTGTGGATTCTGTTGATGGATTATTACCACAGATGAACACTGATGGACACTGTTTTAGTCATTGGTTGATTAGAAGATTGGAATATTGAAAGATTGGAAAGTTGGCAGTACTTTAGTCTGTACCTACAGCACTGTTATGGGGGTGTCATGTTTTTTACCAAGCATTGAAATGCTGGGTTAAGAGGTCGGTCATGCCGATGGCATTTGTTCTTTGAAGTCTGAAGACTTATAAATGGCAGTTTGAAAACTGCGATAGTTTAGGTCCAAGTCATGAGACTTGAACTAGAAGGGTCTTTTAGTTTTTGCCGCGGAGGGCACAGAGGGACGCAGAGGGATTGTATTTTGGATTATAGGTTGCAAGATTTTGGATTAGAGAGCGGTTAGAGAACCGAAATGGTTTAGGGCCAAGCCCGCCTGCATCGGACAGGTCAAGAGACTTGAACCAGAAGCGATGATTGGAATTACAAATTCCATTTATCTGGATTTCGAACCCCGAGGAATCGGGGCAAATTCCGAATAGCGGAGGTTCATCTAATATGCGTGTATTTCAACCGGATTATGGTAACTCTATAACTGTGGATGTTGAGCTTGCTACTTTGGATAAAAATGCAGCGTTAAGCACTGCAAGAGGACAAATGGAAATGACTTTTGGTGTAATCAATGGCAACAATCAGCAAATACAGCAATTTAATCAATCTGTTGAAGCGACCATTGAAAACGCATTAGCTGCCAAAAGAAAAGAACTTATTGAGTTTTATGGGTAAAAAAAAGCCCGATTGCTGGGGCTTTTAAGTTAATATTTTTGTAAATATTCTTCCCAGTTCTCAGGACGGGTTTTCTTTATTCTTTCTACTGTTTTTGGATGCTTTTCCATTGACCAATAATCCTGCCCTTGTCTTTTGAACTCTTCTACTATTTCCATTTTTAATTTATGCTTCTCAGAACCCAACTCAAAAAGCCAATTCTCCAATAAATCAATTGGGTAATGAGGTTTTTCGTAGTCGATTTTACTTTCATCAAAAAGATTATATGAAAAATATGGTTCGCTGACCTTTGCTTTTTTTTCTACTATCAGATAATGGGCTACATCTACTTTCTCGTTCAATAATGCTTTTATTGCTGCTGTCTTCCCCAGTTCAGTTTTATAATTAATTTCAGCTCCTGCTTCCACCAATAATTTTACTTTCTCAAACCCTCTTTGTGTGGCGTGCATCAAAGGGCTTGTGCCACATTCTATCGGATCTGCTTGTCCTTCTATTTTCGGTGAACAATAATTGATGTTAGGATCAGCTCCATATTCAAGCATTATCTTTACAAACCTTGGGTCTGTATTGGCTGTAACATCTTTCCAAGAATGAGAAACAGAACGGAACAAAGCTGTTGTACCAATTTCTGCAACAATATTTGGATTGGCTCCGTTTTGCAACAGAAATTCAACTGTTTGATAGTTTTCTGTTGAGATAGCTCGCATCAACAGGGTTGTGCCAAATTCAGGGTCTTGGTAGTTTACCAAATCCCCATTGTCTGACAGTATTTCCTTTGCTTTCTTTAGATTAGATTTTTCCAAGGCTTTGGCAAAATCCCACGCAGGAGTGTCTTTAAATATTTCGATGTCTTTTACCGTCAATTTTTCATCTTTTTTATCCGTACAAGAAACTAAAGACAAAATGAGTACTGCCATTGATAAAACAATTACTTTTTTCATCTCTAATCCTGTATAGTGTTGTTTTTAAGATATTGCCTTAACGCCTCTCCAAAATTATTGTGATTCTCTATCGGGTTAGTCCAAGACTGCCTAGGCAACATTATCGATTTATCAATTGGTTTCGCTAAAAGAAATGGATATGTCGCAGCTACAGGATCCCCTTTAACCACAAAAGCCGTCATACTTGCTGTGTAATCTTTAGAACTCAATCCATATGCTTTTAGATTCACAGCTGCGGGATTGAATACATAAGCGTCCCTGTTTGTTGCTACCGCATTTGCCGCAGCTTCAGCCCCTCCCTTTGAGTGTCCCACAAAAGTTAAATCTGCGTCTGGACCAAGCATATTATTAAGTTCTCGGGCCTTATCAAGAGACAACTTCATATGCTCAGACCCTCCAAACGGTTGTTCTAAATTTTCTGACATTGAGTCTCTGTTCTTTTTTCCTGTCCCTGGTATGGTACCCATATTGACCATAGTATATTCCATTACACCATCAACATCTCTTGTATAAAGACCTGATTTATACCCTGGATTATTTTTATCCGTATAAATATTCGAAAGCGTCCATCCATCAACAACCTGCCCCTTTTTTCCATCATAAATATGCCAAGCCATTGAAGCAGCTTGTGATGTTGTTGGTTTCATCCCATCGGGATCTATAAAAAAGATTGGATTATTGAAGCTAAAAGAGTATGGCGACCACTCCGGCATTTCGGCTGCTTTAGGGTCAACAACACCCCATCTCCCTATAGCAGGATCATACATCCTGGCCCCGTAATCATAATACTGAAGCCCGTTGTCCTCGATCAGTTCCTTGCCGTTGTAGAGATACTTATTCACCTTCATACCACTTGCTTGGAAACCAAGTCCAGTAAGTTCTAAACCCCAAGGGTCGTAGTGGGTTTCCTGAATCACTGGAGAGCCAGTACTCATAATGCTAAAGTCATCAAACCATACGTTTTCGTCTGTTTCATTCACTAAGAACGTTTCCATAAATCCGTCTTGGGGAATATAGAGGTTATTTTCCAAAAGTTCATGCTTATTCGCAGCATTTTTGCTCAAAATATGCTTACCAAATTCATAAAGGTTGCTATCCGCATCGTAAAGGGCATAGCCCATATATGCTTCTGGGGCATCTTTCTTTTGGAGGTCTTTGGCCATGATATCTATTATATTGAGGACTGTGATGGCATTGACCCCTCCGGCTCTAGAAGTCACATTACTAAACTCCAATAGATCATTCATCAACCTATCTTTAGCTCCAGAAGCTACAAAGGAACCTTTGTTCATCTTTACAGATTCTTGTTCTTCATATTTCGCAAAGACTTTTAATATTACACTATCACCTGCTGACAATTGTATCGTACTAGAAGGACCAAGTGTCCTACCTCTACTTGAATTGAGCCATGCTACTTTGTTTCCACCATTTGTCACGTTATGCTCTATACCGCTCTGTCTACTTTCACTTAGCATCGTGAAGTTCATTTCTTCTTCAACAGCATTGGAATCTTCCATTGTTGCCATTAAACCTTGTGTTGAGGGAACTCGGAGCACTTGTCTTACATTTCCAAGATGATCTTTGATGTTGTATTCATAAATTGGTACATTGGATTCATAAACCACTCTTCCTTCTTCATGCAAGATATAATCTATTACTGTTCCATTGAATACAAACTCTCCCAAATAATTCGTAGTAGAACTTGGGCTTGTAGATCCTGTGTAAACACGCTGTCTTACTTTCGTTCCATCTGCATTATAGTCATATTGTATTTTCCTATTAGATCCAGTGAATATTATTTCGGTAGGAAGATTAAGGTGATTATAAACAATATTCGAAATTCCCTTATCTGAATTTGAGGTTTGATTGCCATTTAAATCATACCCATAATTTGAACCAGAGGTTACAGGTTTAAAATCCTTTGAGGTATAATTTGTGGAAGCAACTCCATCAGAAACTTTAAGCAATCTATTAGAATATCTCGAAAAATCAGAAGTAGAATCATAAGTATAAGTCAAATTATCAATGGCTCCATAAGTACTTGTGGTTCTTTGACCATTTCTATTCAATGTAAGAATATTTCCATTTGCTTCATATGTAATATTATTTACTGAAAATCTATTATTTTCTGTTGTGGTTCCGATCCTATCATAATTGGCGTTTGTAATTCTATTCGAATTATCATAAAAATAATAATATCTACGCCAATTATTATCTTCACCTTTCCAGTCAATTCTAGAAACATTTCCATTGAAGCGGTTGACCCCTGCATTGCTTTGATAATAAAGTTTTTGATTGAAAATTCTAGAATCTAAACTATTGATTTCAGTCAGCCAACCTCTAATATTATAAACATACCCTAGACCTGCCGCAGGATTCGATTTATTAATCAATTCTCCTACTTCACTATAAGTATTTTGTACTATTATTTGCTCTGCTTCTGAGTTAATTTTATGTTTCACTTGCGCAAGAGAGCCATTTGGATTGTAAACATAAGTTCTTAAAACATTGTAAACATTTCCATTATACTGTGATAAAGTTTGAATTGGGGAGTTTTCAAAATTATACTTGGTTGAATTTCTAATCGATACAATAGCATTGTTTAGAAAGTGTTGGGAAACAGTTTGAATTTGCCTGCCCTTAGTGTCATAAAAATATATTGTTGTTAACAAGCCGTTGGATGCACAATTCTTAACTTTTCTAGCTGTCAACAAGCCTTGAACATTTGTATCATGATCATGAAAACCTGAATAAATTCCAGAAGGCTTTAGGTAGTTAAAAGTGGAAAGTCCTGCATAATTATCATAATAATTTGCTGAAAGGATTTCTCCTAAATTAGTTGGCCACCCTCCTGTTGTGGTTGGTATTGTTGCAGTTGAAAGAATAGAATTGTTGTTCCCTGTAATCAAAGCTTGAACCGAAGCCCTTCCTCCAGTCTGATTGGTAATTCCTGTTACAATTACACGTCCTAATGCATCGTATTTATTGTATAGCCATCCAGATGTTGTTCTAAGCATTCCATCTTGTGTTGCAACAAGTCTATTTTGGCTATCATAAATCATAAATTCTACATCTTTACCAGGTATTTTCTTCTCCACCATCCTTTTTTTACCATCGTAAGTGTATCTATAATATTGGGCATTAGCTAAAGTGATATTTGTTGTACTAGGAGTGTCCCAAAATTTAGTCTCTAAAATCTCCACTGCCCTTGGCGGTATAACAATCCTTAAATCTCCATAGTCATCATACACATAGTAAGTACACAACCAACCAACATGTCCAGTTTGAATTGCAGTATTTGTATTTCCTGTTTTCTTTAATATTATTCTATCCAACTTATCAATGTAAGTTATAGTTCTTTTATTATCTTCATCATCAACAATTTCTACCCATAACATATTATCAGCATAAGTTGTAATGCTTTCAGGAAGACCACTTACATTAACGGTTAATACTCTAACAGCATCCGTTGAAGTGTTTGTTCTTCTACTAAATTTAATTTCTTTTTGAGAACTAATTTTCCAATCATTTCCAGGAGCCGCCTGTTTATTTATACGATTTAATGGAGAGGGTTCAAATTGAAGTTCAGAATATGCAAAAGTATCAGAAAATTTACTTTGATAATATGCTCCCTGCCTTGCCACGCTAGATGTTCTAAATCTACCGTCTGTAAAACCATCTGATTCTGCATAGACAAGATAATTTTTTGATTGACGGCCATATAGATCATATACAATTGGTTTAATTAAATCTCTTCCATTAATTGCACCTTGCATTTTCACTTCCTGCTTGGGCTTACCGAGACCGTCAAAGTACGTGATATCTTTATATGACTGAGTCGATGTCCCTGATTTAATTGTGCTTAAGGTTGAAGTCGGTATTTTAGCTACATAAGTTTTAACAAAATTCTCTTGAGGAATTGAAGCAGTATTGATAATAGCTTGAACAGGGATTTTTGATGTAAGGCATCCTGTAGTATTATTTATGTAAGCTAAATAGTAAGTTTTTGTTCCTGAAAGGCTATTAGTAGTATAGCTTTGATTTGTAGACAATTGTGTTATTTGATTAGAATCAAACCATCTGTAACCAAATCCTGATGGTGCAGTATTAGCAACTAAAGTGACAGTTCCTGGTCCAGTTCTAGAAACATTATTAGCTGAGGCATTGATTCCATCACATGGATTTCCTAAAACTTGGATTGGTAAATAATCGAAAAAATAATTATCAAAGGTGGAGTATTCATAAGCTACATAGAAATTGCCTGATTGATTAAATGATAATTGAAGTTGCGAAATATTCTGTAACATTTCTATTCCTCCTGAGTAATCCCAATAGTGAAAACCAAAGGAAGGGGGCATAACTTGTTGAAAATTATCCCAAAATGTCACATTGTATGTGGCTCCAGATCCAGAATTCACGGTTGATGGTCCTGAAAGTTGAATATTTGTTATATTCTGAGGATATAACTTATTGAAATTAAAAATAAATAAAATCAATACTAAAATTTTAAAACCTTTCATAAGCTATTCAATTTTTTTGAAAAATAATTTTTGCAAAAGCCCTGATTCAGAATTAATAGGAGTCAACATTATTGAATTGCCTGTAAATTTTATTTCATAGAGCTTAGAGCTACCTGATACATTTAGCTGCAACTTTCCATCACTTGTTATTTCCCATTTCCCGTTTACATTGTATGGACGGCTTTTAAATTCCCAAAAGGCTAAAAAGGTTTTATCATCTTTGAATTGGAAGATTCTATTTTCTAAGGATTCTTCAAAATCCAAATATTGTTTTTCGTTCATTCTATTTATTTTAGAACTTGACTCACCACCTATTTGATTAATTACTTTTGATTTATCCAAAATCCATCTTCCATACAACTTTTTTTCATCGCTAAAACTTTGAGAATAGCTCGATTGGCAAATCAAAAAGGAGGACAAAAAAACCAAACATAATACTCTATTTATATTATCCATAATTTATTTATTAATAAAATTATAATCATATACTTTTAATATTTCATTATTTTCATTTTTAATATTAATCAATCTATTTACAGCATCGTACTCATAATAAATTGACAAATTTCTTGGATCAGTTATAGAGATTACACCTACTAAAGGCTTATAGGTATATGTCGTCATCATTGAATTTACTGGATGCAACCTTAACTCATCAATATATATATGAGAATTGGAACCATTCATTAAAATTTCCAACTGACTTGTTGTTATAGTTCTCTGTACAAGCTGCCAAGTAGTTGAAAGATTCTCTGTCTGACCCATAAACGACCATGTTCCAGTCCCCGAGGCTCTTCTAGCCCAAAATGTAAGTTTGAATTGATTCGAAGTGCTTGCGTTGATAGAAGATTTTGTGATTGAACCATTATTCAAATTATAGTATTTGGATCCAGTTTTTGATATAAGTCCTGAAATTGGGGTACCATTATAAGTCCATCCACCCTTATCATCGGATTCAAAAGAAGTGAAACTAACTTGAGAAGGTAAAGCATTGACAACTATTCCAAAGAGATCTCTTCCATTATTACCCCAGATCATAGTATTGTTAGTTACTCCATTTTCTCGTATTAGAATTGGTTTACCTTGAGAATTATAATCAATCACTTCATTAACTGGATAATACCCACCTAAGTAAGACAACCCATTACTACTATAAAATGTAAGGTCTGGGTTATACACATAACTTTTATCTAATAAAGGCACATTTGACCCATTTATAGTAACTATTTTATATAAGTTACCTTTTCCACTTATAATTTTTGTTTTATGAACAGTATAAGATTCTACTGGATCTCCGACAATGTTTAACTGTTTTCGTAATCCTAAAACACCAGTAGTAGTTGGCAAATCGTTTGTATATTTATATAAAGTTTCAAATTTATTGTTTAGATCATGTGTAATTGTGTGCTTTGAAAGTTGATTAAATGCATTGTAATCAAAAGACTCAGTTATTATTTGCCCACCTTTATTGGTTGTTTTGCTAACAAGATTATGAGAAGATATAAATAATTTGTAATATAGTTGTAGTGGCCTATGTCCACCTAGATAACTTAGCTTAACAGCATTTATTTGATTTGTACTATCTCGCTGATAAGTATTTTCTACTGCTTGATGAATATGATTAGTTGTTGACTCAAAACTTTTAGTGAAAATATTTTTTCCATTTTCATCTTGAAAAGAAGTAACACGAACTGAGCCCAAGGATTCACTAGGGAATGAAATTGAAGTAAAGTTGTACAATTCATTAGGTTTATTTATAAATTTATAATCTTCATAACCATTGTTGCCTCCCACTCCATTTTCATAAATGACCCTTACATCTGAATAGCCAATATGATTTCCTTGAGCTGCGTTACCATTTTCTAATGAACTTCCAGAATTACTTTGATGAAAAATATAATTTAATCCAGTATTAGTTCCATCTGGAAGGGTAATTTCATTAGTAACAAAATTACTCATATGAAAGAGTGGATTCATTAATCTACCAGAAGAAAATGAAATATCAGGTCGATTTAAATACTGATAACTTTTCTGCATTACTCTTGTATTGTTTTCATCAAATTGTCTAATCGTTTTAATTCTTGCCCCACCAGTAATTTGATTTTTAACGACATTTACATTGATGGGCTGAATATCTGAGCACTGTGATCTCATCTCCACTCTCGCATCCCCATAATATAAAGTTTGACCATTTGATTGTACATTAAAAACTTTAATTGTGTATGTCCCAGCAGGGAGGCTATTCGTACCAATTGGGTCTGATGGGAAATTTATTAACATATCATGGTTACTGACTCCCTGTAAATGCAGCCAATCATAATTCAACTCTTGAATAACATTATTACTAGGCCCAATTAATTGAACGGCGATTTTAGTCCTATCAACTTGATTTATTGTACAAGGCCCTCCTAAAAAATAGTCCTTACATCTTACCGAAAGTCTTACGTTGATAGAGCCTGTACAACCTGAAATACCAAAACCTTTATAATAGAAAGTTTTAGTTTGTGGCTGCAAAATTCCATTACCATATAAAGTAAAATTAGATGGATACACTATTTCAGACCCTTCAAGTTTATACTGGTGCGCTTCATATTCAAATGTTGATTTTCCTCCTGTAGGGTATGTTACCGAAGTCAATAATCCTGCTTTCCCAAATTCAAAATTTGCAGATCTATTAGGGGTTTGGTAATAATAATTATCATCTATATATCCAGGGTAATCAATATTTAAACTAGGTAGTAGGGGAGTTACTGGTTTTAGCGCTGTATTATTATCTCTTCCATTGTAATAACCCCAATAATCAATCCCCTTTGATTCCTTTGATGGTAATCCTTCAAAATAGGTAAAATCATATTTTTGATCACCAATCAAAACAGAATTAAGTCTTAATCTTGAAAACTTGATTTTATCTATTGCGTTTGGATTAAAATAACTCTGATTAAAAAGTATTTGCTTGCTAAATGTAATTGGAGTTGATAAGTTTGAGATTGTAATGTTTTGAAGCTTTTTCGGATTTTTGATTATTCCAAGATAATTATTCCGATCTTGTTGAATTCTAGACAACCACCCTTGAAATGTGGAGTTTTGATTGGGACTTACAAATTTTTCAATATCTAATCTATCACCATAATTAAAGGTTATATTTAGATCATAATCTGATGATTGTATAGAAGAAATGTAGACATTTTCAAATATCTGACGAGAATAACCATAATTATTATTTGGAATATAAGAACCATAGGATGCTTCAAAAGAATCAAACTCACTCCAATTGAATGGGCTAATGCTTAAATAGTCGCTAAACCCATTTGAAGGATTAATATCATAATTAAAATTCAACTCTTTACCTAATGGGCTCACTATTTTTGATAAATACCAAGTTGTAACCAATCTTCCTCCATCAAGAATTGTTTGATTAAAATCAATCAAATTCATATCACAATTCTGCCAAAACCCTAAGCATGTCCCACCCACACTAGTCGAATATTCTTTTACTGAAAAAATCGCCTTAAATCCGTTTTCATCAGTTATGGTAAAAGTGTTACCGCTAACATTATATTCAATTTTATCAGTATTTTTTTCAAGTTTTGTAACTGTTACTGGACTAGAACTATTAACCTTTTTGTTGAAAATAAATTTCCCAGAGCTATTTAGGAAAGAATATGAAAAAATATCAGGTTCAGTGTCACGTTTTCCACTAGCCAAATATGTATTCCACCAATTATAATTAAAGCCAGGAGGTACTGTTTGAGTATCGTGTAAATATCCTTGTATTGCTCTATTTGTTTGGGAATAGTTTGCTAAATCATCATATCCTTTTACAATTCTAGTGATTGATCCAACTGGTGAAATTGACCATCCTAAGCCAACATTTCCAGCATTTTCTGAGACTCTTATTCCACTAGCATGATATAAAAGATTTAAACTTATAGGTGCACCTTCAAAATCCATGGAATATAGTGGAATATTAACAGCTTGTGTTCCCGTGTATATATTTGCTGGATGTAAATCAAATTGCGTAATTCTGGCAGCCTCAGGTGATGGCGGATGTGATAATTGAGGGAAAGCCAAGAATGATTTAAATACAAGTAATAAAAAGAGCAGTTTCTTCATTGTTCATATTTATTTAATGTAAAAAATATTTTTAATGTAAATAATGCTTCCATTTGAGTTCTTCTTGAATTAATTGTTAGTGATATGTTTTTTCTATTCTAATTTACATTAATTGTAAAACCTACACTTAAACTCACAAAAGATGCATGTAGATTTTTAGTCTTCTCAAACCAAGGGTGTAATTCAGCTTGAAAAGTAGAGCTTAGTATTTTTCCTATAATTATTTCTTTGCCTAAACCTATAGAAGCGTCAATAATTACTCCTTGAAAATCTTTCGTTATGAAATTATTATTTGGTTTAAATTCCACATAATTTCTTTCGATTAAAGCCTGAGCATACCAATTAGACAGGAAGTATTTTCTAGCTCCAACATACATTCCACATCCTTTCATAAATGACTTGGAATCATTCGAATTAGCTGCTTTATAACTTCCTCCTATTAGTGCAAAAAGACTTTTGGAAACTTCATAACCGACAAATCCTTGAATTAATGATGAAAGGAAAATCCCTTCATTCAAATTATACATTAAACCAACCTTTATTTTCTCACCTTTTTGGGTAGCCATTGAACCTTCTTTTGCTTGTGTAACAACTTCTGTAAATTCAATATTTTCAAATCCAACTTTCCTATTAATTTTACTCAAGGGAGCTTCTTTTGATTCAGATAATGGTTGGTCATAATAATTAAAGTAAGGTTCTTTTAAATTTTCAAAAAAACCTAAAAGTGTTTCTCCATTAGTTTCATTTATACTACTGTTAAATAAATTTTCAAATTCAAATTCTTCAGAGAAGTTCAAAATGGAATTCTTTAAAGTAGAATAGAGATTTGAATGGGATTCTTTTAATAATTCCGTTAAGCTTTCATTTGTGAAATCACCCGAAAGCTTGACTTTTGTTTGATCAAAAAACTGATAATCTGGAACTTCTATATAATTGCCTTCTGAAATATCAATTTTGGTCTGAATCTCCAATATAAATTTTTGTTGGCTATCCAAATTTTCTATGAAAACACTCCGAATACTATCATGGTCATAATGCTGGTAAGAACTGTCAGATGTTACTTTTAAAAGGCTGTTTAGTTGTGAGTTGATTTTTTCGTAGTCAGACTTTAGCTTTCTAATTTCAGTCATCCCATCTGTTAAAACACTTTGATTTGAAAGCTTATTTATAATTTCAGACGTTGGAGTATTATTAGACCCAATTGATTGAAGCTTATTAAATTGGGCTGAGGTTTCAACCGAAACCGAAAAGTAGGTTAGCAATATTAAAGCTATATGCAATAAGATTAACCTCTTCTTTGAAAGTAAAAAATAAAATTTAATCATATTTAAAGATGTTGATTGTCTATGAAAATTTGTAAACCAAAAGAATAACCAACCTCAATAAACTTGTGTAATTAAGAATATTTTTTTAAATAAAATACTTAATACATAATTAAATTTGGATCTATCAGAGAACGATCAAATTTTAATTTTTTTTCCCAATAAAAAAATACCCACTAGTAGGTATTTTTTTATTGAAAAAACTTTCGTAAATAACTGGATTTTAGATGATTGAAGTGATCGATTTTTGAATACTAAAAAAGGAATTATATAAACGAAATCAAGCGTTTCATTTTTGCTTGAAAAATGCTAAAAAATTTTATTCTGTTTTTGCCATGAAAAAAAATTGAAAATTTTTCTGAAAAAAAGTTTTTTTCAACTTTTTCAGGTTAAAACTGAAGTTTTTTTCAAATTATTTACAGCTAATTTCAATACAAAAACGTCTGAAAAGGAGGTTATTGTATAGACATTGAATTTTATTTTTTATTTAATTTCGTTCGATGTAGGGGTCGATTTCTTCTAGGGGGATGCCGGAGAACTCGGAGAACTCTTTGATGGTGACGAATTGATGGGATTCTTTATTGAAGTATATGCGTATTTTTTGCAGGAGATTTTGGGAATATCTCTCTGACTTGGAGGTCATCCGCTGGATGTCTTGGGGGTATATGACGCATCGTTTCTTCTGCATGACTTTGCCATATTTGAGGAGGACTGTTGGATTGATGCATTAGGGGGAGAGAAATTTTAAGATTGGAGATTAGTGGTTGGAAAGTTGGAAGGTTCGAAGGTTTTAAAGTTGGGAGAATGGTTGTTAGTTATTGGAAGATTGGAAGATTATAAGATTGGGTTAATTAGTTATTAGTTATTGGGTTATTGAGTTATTGGGTTCCCCGAGGGATCGGGAGGTTTATTAGGTGACTGATGAGGGAGGTTAGTGGGATTGATCGGTGAATGTAAGTGAAAAGGAGGCTGACGCGGGGTACGGTTTGGTTGTCAATACGCCAGCCTGAACCCTCACGGGTTCCACTGTATCGTCCTATTGCTAATACTACTGAATTGAGGAAGGATCAGTAGCAAGTCTTTCCGTGCCAATTAAAAAAGAAGGACGATAAGTGCCTTAATAGGTGATTTAATTATTAGCTAAACCACTTTCAAATTTTGAGTTTATAATTCCAATTGCTTCAGTCAATAGCAGATTAGAATAAATAGTGGTGATTTTATATATTCTTTCATAGTCTAATGATTTTAATAATTACCTGATGATAGTGTTAAATTAAAAATCAATGTATCGCTTGGTGTCAAAGAGTGACCAATAAACCGCTCCTGAAACTTGGTATTTTATACTTTTCATCAAAAGCATTTTATTTTGCGAGCTTAGAGAATAGGACTCACTTAACTGATCATCCATTTCTAAGAAAAATTCGAGGTCTGATTTATGTTCTTTGATCACTTCATTGATTGCTTCATCTTCTGGTAGCTCTTTGTATATCTGAAGAAGTGAGACCAAATTGTGATGATCATTGATAAGTTTTTCTTTTTGATAGGATAAGAGGTCATTTGATTTGAATATCAAATTTGAAGCTGCAATAGTATAATTTCTTAAATCTTCCCAATGCTGATATATATCTGGTGTGATGTCTTCTATGGCAAAAAGGGAGAAGTCTAAAGCCAAATTACCCCCAGAGAATAATGGCCTATTTTCTACATATTCTTTGATAGATGGGATTCTTCTCAGGTCTAAATTTTCAGCTTCCCAAATATTGGCCTTGATATATTGGCAAAAGGATTCCTTAAAAATTTGCAGAAATTCTTCGGAAGCAATATTCATGAAATCAATCCAAAGATTCTGGAAAGAACACCAGAATAAATTGATTTTCCCATTACGAGAAGGAGTCTTATTTTCCTCCACGATTGACTTAAAACCATACAGCATTTGTCTCCAGAAATTACTCTTCTTCCCTTTTGCAAGCTTATCAGTATAATCATCCATGAAGAATAACAAAACAAAGAACTTACCAAGCCATATCGCCTTTTTCAAATTAACCTCTGGATAAAGTCTACAGGAAAGTGCAGGCATTTTCATGATATCAAAAGTGAGCCTTGTCTTACGATTGAAAAACAATTTGTGATTGATTGCCCACTCCAATGCAAAAGAATGAACGTGATCAACTTGAGGATGACATTCTGAAGGAAAGGGATAGTTAAATATTCCTTCTTCTAGCGCACGAACAGAAAATGACCGTCTGCTATAAAATTGCTGCGTACTATACCTGCTAAGTGTTCTTCTACTGACTTTTAATAAAGATGCAGTCTCAGTGTTATTAAAAACTCTAAAGAAATGTTTGTAATCTTTTTTAATTAATGGGATTGCCTTTGAATAGTGCATTTGAGAAATTCTCATCCACTTCTGGTTTGAATTTTTTGCGGAAAGAATTAATGCATTTGAAAAAGTCTTGAAATGTTTCAGCTTGCTTAAAATAGTGGCTTCGGCATCTCTTGACACTTTAATCAATTTGGCATTTTCTTTTACAACGAGGTAAGTTTCACTTGGGGATTTTGAAAAATAGGCATCCATATCGAAAGCAACCTCCTTAGCGAAGAATGGTCTAATTAGACGATTTTGGGGACAGTAAATGGCAAGTGTACCTTTTAAGACTAAAAATGCTTGATTTTCAACCTCACCTGGACTTCGAAGTATTGTTCCTTTGTTATACTTTTCACCTTCTAGATAGTCTACCAATTTGAGCACATCCGAAAACTTCACTGACATGATTTCTTCCAAGAAAGATTTCAGTAATACTGGGTCTATTGTCATTTTCATGTGTTTAAAATTTAATTATTAATAATCACATGAAATCTCGCAAAATCATCCCCCAAAAATTGAGGATACGCCTTAAGGAGGCCCTATTGAAGCTCGATTTCATAGCTTAAAATATTTATATCAAACAAACTTATAATGCTAATCAAAAACACGTATTTAAAATAAATCGGAACTATATTCACTCCAAAATATGGTTTTTTGGAGGCATCATTTCTTGTAAATGATTTAGTTAAAAGTATGAAATCAAATTATTAAGAAGCAATTAAATAAGTAAAAATTTATTAAAAGTGACAAAAAATGAGACATAAACGGTCGATTTTACGGTATTACATACTTGGTATGTAGTTTTTATTCAGTAATTCTCTATATAAATGTTGTCTAGAAACCCCCATGTATTTTGCTAAGTCTTTGAACTTGGCATTTATGATCAAATCAGGATTATGATGTTCTAAAAATTTCAATTTTTCGGGAAGATTTCTTCGATTGATTTCCGCAATGGTTTCTAATCTATCAAACTCTAGCTGAAATAGGTGTGCACTAATTCGATTGAAATATTCTGGAAATGTTACAAGTGCATTTTTAAAAATTTGACAAGAAATTGCAATTAGCTCCACATCGTATAAGGCAAACCAGTTTAGTTTAGGCATCATTGCACCTACGATATCCTGATAATCCCCAAAAATCTGTTGAGGATACAAGCAATAGATCCAGTCTCCTTTTAGATTGTGGTGTTTGGATCCTACAACGATGCCTTGGTTTAGGAAATACAAGGATTCCTTTCCTTGGTGCAATTTGATTAGACTATTTTTTCGAAATGACAGATGATGTGCATTTTTAAGCATGTCATGATATAGTTCTTCGAAAAAGAGGTTATTCTCCATCGCATATTTTTTTACTTGAAGAATCCGTTTGTATCTGTTCATATGCTTCGACATTAGATTTATAATCAAGGAAAATGATTCAAATAGGATTCACAAATAATTGAAGCAGGAATTTTTGAAATGGGAGATTTTTGGGACATTGATTGGGGGAAATGGAAGGAAAGAGGAAGGGGATTAGTTTATTAAGTTGATTGAGTTAATTTGGGGATTAAGGATGAAGGTGAAAGTTAACTGCTTAACTGTTTAGAGGTTAAGTGAGCTGGATGAGGGTGGAAAGAGGAGAAAGAGAAAAGGGGTACAAAGTACGAAGTACGATGAACCAAGTAAAAGGGGAAAGAGAAAGGGAAAAGGTTAAAGGGGAAAGGGAAAAAGTAGACCACTAATTACACGAATTGAACTAATTAAATAAACTATTTTGGATTTGAGAGGAAAGAATTAAATGACGAAGTTCAAATTAGCTTGAGGCGTATTTTAATTTGGAGCGCTGAAGCGCTGGGATTAATACGAAGGGAAAGAGAAAGGGGATAGAGATTGATATATGCTTTGCGAAATATAGTAGATATTTGCCTTCGGCGATATATGGAGAGTTGGTCAGAATTCGAAGTTCATCAGAAAAATATCGAATTACGAAGGGGAAAGAATGTTTAATTGCCCCGAGGAGTCGGGGCTGCTTAACTGTTTAGGGGAGAAATGAGGAGAAAGGTTAAAGGAGGACGGAACGTTAAGAAATGATCCCATTGGATCATTTTAGTGACGGGCCAGGTTGTAGGGTAGGTTCCCCGAGGGGTCGGGGTGTCCCGAGGGATCGGGAGAAAAAAGGGGGAAGGATTTCTCGCAACGGGCGCAACGAAATGACGCGGCGAGCGCAACGGAGGTGTAGGGAGGAAAAGGGGAAAGGGAAAAGTAAACCACTAATTACACGAATTGAACTAATTAAATAAACTATTTTGGATTTGAGAGGAAAGAATTAATTGACGAAGTTCAAATTAGCTTGAGGCGTTTTTTGATTTGGAGCGCTGAAGCGCTGGGATTGATGCGAATGGATCTCGCAGAGGACTTTTGGGTTATTGCCACGGAGGCTCGAAGGAACACGGAGGGAAATTTTGAAAACTGCATTAAGAAGGGTTCAAACAGGCATACATCGGGCAGGTTTGAAGACTTGAACCAAAGTAGAAGTTTTAGAGGAATTGAAAATCCCAATTATCTGGATTTCGAACCCCAAGGAATCGGGGCAAATTTCGAGAAGCTGGTTGAAAATTAATCATTTTGAGGGTTATAGTACAGGGTAATAAATCGATTTTTTGACAAATTTGTCACATTTTTTGGAAATATGACACCTTATGTGACAGTGTGATTTGTGGGGTAAATATCTGTTTTCTAGCTTTATACAGAAACAATGTCAGATCCCAATGAATTTAAGACAAATTATTGAATCTATCATTTTATGGCTTCTGATCGTCATGTGGACCTATACAGGTATTAGCAAATTGATTGACTTTGCTAGCTTTAGAGGGGCGATTTTAAACCAACCTTTCCCAAATGAAATTGGGGAATATGTCAGTTTAGTGGTTCCTATTATTGAAGTGGCATTAGCCCTACTTTTGATTGGTATTCGAACAAGAATATTGGGATTTGTAGGATCGGTTGCTTTGATGAGTGTATTTACAACCTATGTAGGTTTGGTGTGGGTAGGTTCATTTGAGCGAATTCCTTGTGGCTGTGCGGGAGTTATAGAGCGGCTTGGTTGGCAAGCACATTTCATACTTAATCTCTTTGTACTGAACCTAGCCATGATAGGAATAATGATTACAAAAAGAAAATAATAAGAAAAAACAGCTATCCGATTCTATGGGGATGGTGTACTAGGTAGAATCAGCACGATACCCAGGTAGCAAAAAGGGAGATACCGAAAACCCTTAATTAGAGTAGGTATAACAACCAAAAACCCAAAATATGCATTAGAATTCCTATTACGAAATCTAATACATAATCTGGGTTATAAACGTTTTTACTGTCTTTTTTGATTGTTAAAAAAAGGAGATTGTCATGAATAATTTAAAAAAACGCATACCATTATTAACATTTGTTTTGGCAGCAGTATTTGCTTTTGCATTTACTCAGCCAAAGACAAGCAGTATGGATGTATTTGGAACAGAAGATGAAATCACTTGGTATATCATTGACGAGGATGCAACCCTCGGCGTTGATTATCGATGTGATCAGTCCATTGAACCAATTCATTGTCTATATGAAGCTCCTGATCGAACAACTGGTAATCCTGTTGGTCCAATTGAGCGAGAGTTTGTCTTATTAAATCCAAATCTACCAACTGTAGATTAGATTTATAAAAAGGTACGCAGAGCCTGCGTACCTTTTCTTTTTTTTAAAAGAAGAGCAATTCTCTTGAAGGAATTGGAATTATATAATTTTCTGAGTTTGGTTCAAGTGTGAATAGTTCATCATTTACGACTCTTGTTATGGATTTTTGATACCGTGAATCTTTGTTTAATCTTCTCAAATCAGACCATCTTGTCCCTCTAAAAGCGAGTTCTTTTCTTCTTTCTTCCAATACTATATCAAGTAGTTCTTCCTTATTATTGACTTGAAAAGGTTCCCAGCCAATCTCATATCTTTTTACCATTAGTTGATTGAGATAATTCAGTCCCTCTGTCACAGAACCAACTCTGGCCTCAGCTTCGGCAGCTATCAAATAAATTTCATTGAAGGCTAAACCTCCAAAATGAGTGAATATTTGAGTATAGTTCCCTGTAAAATTTGTAAAACCATTTGGTCTTAAGGTGAAGAAAAGCCTTCTCCTTAAATCGTTGTTTTCATAAGAGTTGAGAAGAGTTGGTTCAACTTGTGAGGTAACAACTCCAGTAAATGTATATGAAACGAGTTCCGCATAGAATATCACTTCTGAATTGAAGTTATCGAATGGCAGAATCCTTACTGGAATCTCGTTATAATCAAGTAAATCATGTTGTGCATCCAAAGTTTTAACTGCATATTCCCTAGCACTTTCATAATCCTCCATTGATAAATAAATTCTTGCTAATAGTGCATTAACCGCATTTTTGGTTGGTCTTGTTGGATACTGACTTATTTCGGGTAGTAGGTCCAATGCTTGGTTTAAATCATAGAAAATTTGCTGATAAATCTCGTCCCCATTTACAAAATTCAATGGTTCATTTACATTGGGATTGGTTCTCAATACAATTCTTTGACTTAAACTTGTAATGTCTTGGTAAGTCGGAAGGAAAATCTGCGAAAGGCCAAAGTATGCCAACGCTCTATGAAATAGTGCTGAACCTTTTAGGTCATTATAGTCCTCTATCCCTATTCCTGAAATTTTTTCTACTTCTTCTAAGATTACATTGCAGGTGAAAATTGCTTGGTATGGCGCTGCCCAATCCGCCACAAATTCTTCTGGCGCGAAAGGTTCACTGTTCCATTTATATAGTTCTCTTAACCACTGACTTGAATATTGGGCTAACCCAGCATCTGTGGTTAAAAATTCATCGGAGCAAAGAACAGCAATCGAAGGTAACCTATTCATTTCACTATTATCAAGGAGGGCTCTAAGCGCTTGAACGTTATTAGGGGTAACAATATCCTTATTTGGTTTAGTATCGAGGAAGTCGTCACATGCAGTAAACATTACTGCAATCATCAATAAGTAAATTGCTTTTTTCATAATATTAAGTTTTTAAGTTTTTTTTGATTTTCAGTAGTCTTGTCTATTTCATAAATAATGAGAATATCTATATCTAAAGGAGGTTGGGACGGTGCTTGAAAGCTCATAGGGGTTAATTTTAGGGTTCCCCGAGGGATCGGGAGGTTGATTAGAAGATTGGGTCTCGCGCGGATTTCGCGGATTCTACGGATTTTTTTACCACAGATGAACACGGATGGACACTGTTGATTTTAGCCCCGAGGGATCGGGGAGAATTAAGCCCCAGCGGTCGGGCTGTGATTGGAAGGTTGGGGGGCGGGTTGGTTTCATGGGAAAGGAGGTTAAAGGTTCCCCGAGGGATCGGGAGGTTAAAGGTTTGAAAGTTGGGGGTTAGTGGTTAGTGGTTATTTGCCCCGAGGGATCGGGGTAGTGGTTTAGTGAAGACTTTCGAGGTTTTTGGAAACCTCAAAGGTCTCGTCAAGAAAAAAGGGAGGCCGGCGGGGTTACGGTTGTTTGGGATTGGTGCCGGCCTGGGGAGTGAACTCCCCCACTCCGCCGTCCAGTAGTATCGTCACCGTATGTGTATCCGGACTACTTGGGTTTATATTCGTCGTTTAACCTTATGAGGAAAGTAGACGGAGAGGCCCTGGGGATTTCAGCCCCGAGGGGTCGGGGAGATTGTAGATTGGGGGTTTGGTTGGGAGCATGGTTATTGGTTGATTTAGTTATGAAGTGTTAGAAGGTTGGAATAGCTTGTCCGCCGCGGCGGATTTTAAAGTTGAAAGGTTGGGGGTCTGGTAGGTTTCATGGGGAAAAGAGGTTAAGCGTTTGGAAGTAGTGGTTTCGTGGTTTGATTATTAGAAATTAATTCGAAGGCCTGCGGCAATGCTTCTTAAAGGTCTCATGTTTGGGAAGTCAGGATCGAGGATATCATCTGTCTTTTTCCAAATGATTCCTATATTATTGACATAGCTATATAGCTCTACATGCCTAAATGGAAGTCTTTGGAAAGTTTCTTTTTTCATATTGTAGGATAGTCTTATATCTTGAAATCGAATATGATCTCCTGGCTCAACTAAAGCAGCTGAGCGCTGAAAAAAAGCATCTCTCTGAATATTCCTCACAGCTGGTAATGCTGGTATATTGGTTCTGAGTTCATCACCAGGTTCTTGCCATCTGTTTACAAAATCACCATGGCCTATAACTCCACTTAGAAGGCTGTTGTAATCAACGGATTGCCTTCTGTAGAAATACCCGAGTCGATAGCTGATATTGAAGGATAGAGAAAATGATTTATAGGAGAAATTATTTCTAAGAGCACCAAAATGTGTAGGTCTTGCTGATCCATGAAAAATAATGTTTTCAGGTGTAGCTGCAGCCATAATGGCGCTGTAGTTTGTACTAGGTTCTCCATCCAAAACACCTCTTGGCGTTCCATTTTGAGGATCTAACCCACCCCATTCATAAGAGTATATTGCTAATAATGGTTTGCCTTCTAAAGGGACTATAGCACCAGAGGAACTGTTGATGTAATTTACAACAGAGGATCTCATTTCATAATTAGTAACTCTATCACTGAGATGACTATGCATGAAAACTGTAGACCAAGAAAAATTAGATCTTGTTATATTTTTACTAGTCAATTCAAAGTCAAAGCCATTGGTTCTAGTATCTGCAAAGTTTCCTCTTACAGTAGACCTTCCTGTTGCTGATGGAAAGGGAGTCAAACCAATAAGATCTAAACCATCTTTTCTGTAGGCTTCAAATGAACCGGAAAGTCTCCCATTTTTAGTTTCAAAATCGAGGGCTAGGTTAGTAATTTTGATTCTTTCCCATCTCAATTCTGGATTCGGTGGATTGACAATATTGGCTCTTAATTCACCAGGTAAGAGTGGGTTTCCGTTGATAAACTGAACTGTTGTGAACGCACTTAAAGACCTGTCTATGTTTCCATTATACCCATAAGTTGCTCTTAATTTGAGATAGGGCAGAAAATCAACATTATAAAAAGAATTGTTGCTGATCAACCATGCACCACCAATCGACCATAAGGGCACGCCTCGCATATTAGACTCTACGCCGAATAGATTGGACTGATCTTTTCTTGCACTAAATGACAAGATATAGGTACGGTCAATTTCATAAGAGGCATTGGCGTAGTATGAAAGAAACCTATCTACCATTCCACGATGAGGCACAGTCACATTGGGGATAGCAGATCTAGATCCAGGGTTTACAAAATTCCTAAAAAGCGTTACATTATCAGTTCGAATACTTTGAGCTACGTTATCATCATATCCAAAAAATACATTTGCATTTGTTTCTGACTGTCCTTCCTTGATTTCATATCCTCCGATTGCATTGATTTCGTGTTTCTCAGCAATTTGCTTGTTATATCTAAGTATAGCCCTTGCAGTATTGGAGTAGCTTTGTGCATTACTGAGGTTAAGGATTCCTCCAATGGGAATAGGTCTTGTCAATTGTCCATTATCTTCAACTTGAGTAAATTGATTGATTAAATTTCTAGTAGAAAATAATTCAATTGGACTATGGTTTCTATTCTGAGTTGAATTTGACCAGTATTGATATTGGATTTCAGCATTCAGTCCAGGTAATAATTGATACGCTCCATTTAGATTGATTCGATAATCATTTGATTCAGTTTTGAAATCTTGCATCCCTATCTCATCAAGTGGAATGTGTCTCCAATCCAACAATCCAAGGTCAGTGCCTGAATTGAGGAGTCTTTCATTATAGACTGTAGCAATTCCTACAGGATTACCAAAATCATCTGTTAGTCGATCATAGGCAAAACCGCTTGGTGTTTGTGTGGTAGTTTTAACCGAATTATTAGAAATATAGATGGCTGCATCAAGTTTGAGTTTATTATTTAGCAGAGACCAATCATTTCTAATATTGAGTGTATATCGATCACTATTGTTCCCTTGAATACCTGAGAAGTTTCTATCATATCCTCCAGCTACTATAAATTTATGATATGCTGAACCTCCTGATACATTGAGAGCATATTGCTGATTCACAGAATGACTGTAATAATTATTCAGTAAATCTCTTCTGAAATCTTGCTGTTTGAATTCATTTAATCTTCGTTCTACTTCCTCGGCGCCAATTCCGCCATTTCTTTGTGCCAATAGGGTCTCCACCACTGGAGATAATCTGGGTTGGCTAGGAGAGTTGATATTGTTATTATAGAAGTTTTGGCTAAACAACATCCTCTCAATTTCTATAAAATCAGCTATTGGCATTTGGGGTCTGTAGAAAAGATCAGATTGTTCAATTATAGTTGTATTGGCATTGAAAGAGACTTTTACTTTACCTTCTGCTGCCTTTTTGGTAGTAATGACAATCACTCCGTTTCCTGCCCTTGCTCCCCAAATAGAAGAGGCGGCAGCATCTTTAAGAACAGTGATCGATTCTACATCATTAGGGTTAATACTTTCAAGTGGACCGTCATAAGGGAAGTTATCTATTACGATCAAAGGCATGGTATTGGCAAATAGTGTGCTTCTACCTCTGATACTGATTGGGTCATTAGAAGGGCCTACTCTATTGAATATCAAACCTGGGGTCACATCCTCAAGTCGGTCTAGGATGTTGGTACTTATTCTTCTATCCAAGAGTTCATTATCAATTTGTACAAAAGAACCAGTTGCTCTTTCCTTAGGTATCTGTTGGTATCCTGTGGAGATAATTTCGAAAGTCTCAAGATTGAAGTCATCTGCTTCCATCTCAAATATTAATTCCTCCTTCTGAGGTATTTTGACAGACTTTGATAGCGTCTGAAAACCAATAAAAGATATCTCAAGAGTATGTTCCCCTTGTGGAAGACGGATTGCAAATTCACCATCATTGCCAGAAATTACACCTAACGTGGTGTTTTTCACTCTTATAGATGCTCCGGGTAGCGATGTCTGGTCTGAATTGGAAATAATTTTTCCTTTAAGGATCTCAGTGTCTTGTGCATTGAGGTGCAAGGCATATATAAGGATCAATGGTAGTAGACGTAAAATTTTGTTTTTCATAAATAAGGATTTAGGATGGTTATGATTTTTATTTCGTTAGGGCTTCAAAAATTAAGTTTTTTAGTGCATCAGGAACTCTTGCAAAACTTCCCGATCGGTAAATTTTGAGGTCTTTATCCAAGAGTAATTGAGATGGATAGCTATTGATATTGTAATAGGTAAGTAAGTCCCGACCTTGATCCTGACCAGCAAATAGATTGGTAGCATGTTTGGAGGTATATCGTTCAGATTGTAAGCTTTTCAACCATGTTGATTCGTTTTTATCAGAGTTGATGGAGACAAAAAGTACATTAGGGTCGTCTTTAAAGTATTCCTCAGCTGGCTTAATACATTTTTCATAATAATCTATACATGCTTTACAACCAGTAAACCAAAAGTCTATCAATACAACTTTACCTTCCCAGTCAGTAGAAGAGTTGATTACTCCATCTTCGTCAGGTAATAAAATTTCTTTGAATTTAGAGCCGATAGATCTGCTCTGAATCAATTGATCAAGAACTTGATTGGTCCAAGACAATGTCGCTATCTTTTTGGCTTCATTTAAGAAGTAATCTATTTGCTTCTGAGAGCTGAAGTTTTTCCCAATAAACCTTGTCATCAAAACTTCTTTCAATCCTGATGGGTATTGTTCAAAAAAGGTAAATGCATTCTGGACTCCGATGAGGTTATAACCAAAAGCTAGCTCTATCAACAAATCCTGAAATGCAAAAGCTTGATCTATGTCTTTGAATGTAATATTGTTGTCTGCTATGGTTTTGACATAGTTGAGGATTTCTTGTTTAATTGGATTTAATGTGGCATCAAATCGTTTAAAACTGGCTATTTCTCTGAAGTATAACTTGCCAATGTATTCAGCATGTAAAAACTGGATGATTTGTTGAGAAATGACTTCTTGGTATGTTTGAAGAATTAGGTTCTCCAAAGACGCTAGATTGAAAATTTCATCTTTGACACTTAGTAAATATGTTTTTTGATCTTCTGGGTTGGCTATAAACTTCATTAGCGGATTGAGTCCTCTGATATAATTGCCTTGAGCATCTTCATACAATATCCGATTACGATCATCCTTCAGTAGACCTTCCTTAGTAGCCCCGTGCATTACAGGGGTTTTAAGGCGTATTAACTTTTGTAATTCACGGTCAAGATCTTGCTGGAGTTGGTAATGGGCAGCATTGGGACCAACGAAATATGCTTTTGCTTGATCTTTTTCTACTATGAGTTTGACTGTATCTCCTGGGAAAGCATAGAAGTCTTTGAGCAAATAGCTAGACTCATAGAATAAGTTAAATAATGCGGGCTTAGAGAATTCTGAGGATGTAAAATGAAATACTTTGGCTCCGATATTACCAGAAAAGAAAGAACCATTTTTAGGAGTTAGTTCTTTGATTTCAGGAGGTAGAGATTTGTAACCCGCATTGATGTAGTGCTCCCAAAAATAGAATGTCATATTGTTGTCAGTAAGATCTCTCCCTTTGATCTCTATGATCAAGTGAAAAGGTAAACTTTCTTGGGTAGAAAGAGAGGAGGGATGCCCCTCCTGCTCTTTGGGTTGGGTGGTCTGAGTGAAAGCAACTTTCGTCGATATTATGAGGAATATGAGGATTAATGAGTTTTTCATTTTTATGTTGATTGGGTTGATAGATGTTGGAAGGTTGGGGGTTAATTGTTAGTTGCCCCGAGGGGTCGGGGTGGTTGATTGAGCCCCGAGGGGTCGGGGTTGATTAGTTAATGGTTGATTTAGTTATTGGGAATTAGGGATTAGAAAATTGGGTTATTGGTTGATTGAAGTGTGTGTATTAACCTTTGAGGTCTTATTTTGACCTCGAAGGTTTTAGAGATTTGAAGAAATTGCCTCGAATTATTGAGCTTCGTGCTTGTCGACATTTAAGAAAAACCCCAGCACAGTGCGCAGCAATGTGGACCGCTGCCAACCAGTTTAGCATTACTTGTTTTTAAGGGTTAGAAATTGAAGACACTGGCTAGGGTTGTGACTTTAAATCTTAGATCTAAAATTTAAGATTTGGCATAGGGGTATCCTTTGATCATCTTGGGGATGATTGAGGCTGTACTTTTCACTATGTTCCTTGTGCTATCAATCCTTTCTTGGAAAAAAGGGCATAGCTCTGTCAGGCTAGAAAAACTTGCGTCTTTTCAGCTGGTACGGGAACATGGAATAGTTCCTGATGGCTAAGAAATAGGTAATGGATCTTTCGGATGGAGCTTCATGCAGGAGCTATATGATCGGAAAGATTGCGAGCGCACCCATTAGCGTAGATAGGTTGGAAAAACGAAGTTCATCGGGGGCTCGTCTCGAATGGGAATACCTGAGCTATCCTGCGGGCTCTAGCTAGCAGTCCATGGGATAGTCAAGACCGAAAGCATATCTCAGACTGGAGATTTGATGATATTGCGCTGAATCTCTTGTAGGGAGATGATTCTACCGAGCTGATAAGGGGAAGTGCAAGCCAAACCCTCCACCCTGCTTGGCAAGGTGTGCTGCGGTCGCGCAAAAAGATTGATGTGTGTTGTGCTCGCTTTCATAATAATGTCACAATAAAAAAGAGCAAACTATGATAAAAATCCAACAGGACTAAAAGCTGGACCCTATCACTGCAACCCATGTACCGCCAGGAACTTGAACGCAGCTTATACGATAGGGCCCATATCTTTTAGTCCCGCAAATATAACTTGTAAAAGTCAAATTGCATTAACTAATGATATGAGCACTTACCTATCGTCTCGCGTTCTTCAAAACTGGCGGTTTCGGGTTACGAGCTCTTTAGTAAGTATTTTAAAATATTAATCTTTAATCAATTGATAAACACTAAGATATTTTTAACTTCTAACTAACTGAAACAAATATATACATTGATTTATTAAATTCCAAAAAAATACACAAAATAAATTAAGAAGCTCTCTTTATTTATTTCATGGATAATAAAGAGGTAGATAAGGATATTTTAGCAGGTTCAAGAATAAAAACAATGAGAGAAAGATTGCTATTAAGTACAAAAGCATTTTCCAAAGCAACTGAAATCCCAATTACTACTATAAACAGAATTGAAAATGGAATTGAATCATATGATGTCCATAAATTAACACCTATATGTGCATTTTTTGGAATAAATAGGGAAGATTTATACCATTCAAATTTTGAAATTCCAGACTGGAGGTCGTTAATCGCTAAAATGAAACGCATCCATAAACCTGGTAGTAACGCATACACATATACTTTTACAAATAGCCCCAAACTTCCGATAGTTATTGAGCAAATATTATTATCAGAAAAGATACTTGATGAATATGTTCAAGTAAAGGATATTTCGAGATTTTTATCTGAAGAGTGCCATTGGGAATACCTAAGCTCTTCAATTACTAATGCATTAAATAAATTCGTAGAAAAAGGCTTAATAGAATCGAAGCAGATATCAACTAGCTTATTTGAGTATAGAAAAAAGAAGTAGTCAATTTGTAATATTTTCTTGTTTATTAGTAAAAATACCCTGTTGGGGGTATTTTTTTGACATGGAAAAATGGGTAGGTTTGGAGAAGAGTTAGTTAAAAAATATCAACAATATTGATGATATCATGCCATTTTGGGATGCTATCAACTATTATTAGTGATAGAAAACTGTTGGTAGCAAGTGTAAAAACAGACTCCGAACCAAGAATTAGGACAAAAAGCTAACTTTGCAAATGGTGAACAACAACTAACAAGATAAAAAATGATTGATATAATAAGGGGTGCATCAAATAAACCAGTCTCAACAGAGGCACTAATTGAATTTGTTGAAAGTTCAGGAATTAGTGATGGTGTATTATATACAGGATATCCGATTGTAGGCTCAATCGAAGATAAGTCATCATTAGACGCATTACTAATTAGTTCCGAACACGGTGTAATTGTTTTTGACATTGTTGAAGAACCAGATGTCTCAAATAGAGATGAAATTAGGGATGAATTATTTAATATAGTTTTACAACGTCTTATTGGATACAAAGAACTTTCAGAAAAAAGAGGAAAACTAAAAGTAAACTTAAATGTATTGACTATTGCACCTTCTTGGCCAAAGGCAAATAAAGACCAGGAAACAATAATTGAAAAGGCCGACTTTGATTCTTTTCTATCCGAAAATGAACAAAAGGATTTATTATTTGAGGATTACAAGCGAGTAATCCAAGCTATTCAAGCCATTACAAAATTAAAAGCAAAACCACCACGAAAGACTTCAAATGAAAAGTCTAAAGCTGCTATACTAAATGACTTAGAGAAATCAATATCTAATTTGGATAGACGACAAAGTAAGGCCGTAATCGAGACAGTTGAAGGAATTCAAAGAATAAGGGGTTTAGCGGGTTCAGGTAAAACAATTGTGCTTGCTCTTAAGGTTGCTTACTTACATTCCAAATTTCCTGATTGGAATATTGGAGTTGCTTACTATACACGTTCTTTGAAAAATCAATTTATTGATTTGATAACCAAATTTACTATTGAACATAAAAACGAAGAACCTGATTGGTCGAAAGTAAAAATTCAACAAGCTTGGGGTTCATCTAAAGACAACGGATTTTACTATGAATTCTGTAAAACCAACAATGTTGAGTATTTAGACTATGATACCGCAAAGAACAGATTTGGTTCGAATGCAAATTTTATTGATGTTTTATCACAAAAAGCAATTTCGGAGGCCAAGTCAACTAATGAAATATATGATGCCATATTAATTGATGAAGCACAAGATTTTACTGAATCTTTCTTGAAACTTTGTTATAGCCTTTTAAAACCTGCATCTAAGAACAATCCGAAAAACAAAAGACTAATTTATGCCTATGATGAACTGCAAAAGTTAAATGACTCAAACTCATTAAGCAACCCCTTAGACATTTTTCCCGGAATTGATTTCTTAGACCAAAAGAATAAACCGCAACACGATATTATTTTAGAAAAATGCTACCGAAACTCTGCACCTGTTTTGGTTACTGCCCACGCACTTGGTTTTGGAATTTATCGGGAGGAACAATTAGTTACAATGTTCAGAGATATAGAACTATGGACTGATGTAGGTTATAAAATTGATGAAGGCAAATTAGAATTTGGAGAGAGAGTTGTTTTAAAAAGAGACAGTGAGTCAAGTCCAGATTTTCTAACTGAGAAGATACCAACAAATGAAATAATCGAGTTTAAATCTTTCAATTCAAATACAGAGCAATATGAATATGTTGCAAATCAAATTGAAAGTAATCTTAAAAATGACGATTTAGGTTTTCGTGATATTATTGTTATTCATCCTAATCCATTAAAAGCCAAGAATGAACTTGCTCCTTTGAGAAATATACTTTTCAAGAAAGGAATTGAATCTCACCTTGCAGGCGTAAATACTTCTCCAGATGAATTTTTTATTGACAATTCCATTGCATTTACCAGTATATATCGAGCAAAAGGAAATGAAGCAGCAATGGTATACGTAGTTGGTTCAGAGTATTGTTATGGAGGATATGAATTGATTAAGAAGCGAAATATATTATTTACTGCAATTACGAGAAGTAAAGCTTGGGTCAGAGTATTTGGAGTAGGCGAAGCAATGAATAAATTAGAAAAAGAATTCAGCAAAGTAAAAGAGGAAAAATTTAGATTAAAATTTGATTATCCTACTATTGAAGAAATGGAAAAGTTGAATGTACTTCATCGTGATTTAACTGAAGCTGACAAAAAAGCAATTACAGAATCAGAAAAAGAGGCACTTAATTTAATTTCAAAACTAAGGAATCAACAAGTCCATCTCCAAGACCTACCTAAAGAAACTATTGAAGAACTTAGAAAATTACTCAATGACAATAAATGAAACATATCAAGAAATTACGTCTATAACGCAGAAAATCATTGAGAATGGATTGTCAATAGATGAAAAGTGGCCTAATCGATCAGGTACGAAAATAAGTTGGCAAGACCAAAGAGACCTATCAATTGCATTGAGAAATATACCTTATTCAGAAAAGTATAATGTACTCAAGAATGATAGGAATTTTAATTTCAAAATGGTTGATGGCGCATTGATTCAGATGATGTACGAATACAATGCAACAGGAAGAAATTTAATTTCTCACAGATTGGCGTTCTTTCCTTCACCCACTTTAGAAAGATATGATAATGCTCCAGAGGCTTATGAAGAACAGTATTTTGGAGATTCTGAATTTCACGATATGATTGAAAAAAATGTAGTAGCATTTCCGATTCGATTTGATTATAACGTTGATGAAAATATGTTTACTGAAATTGAGCATCCATATTCTCACGTTACGTTTGGAGAGTATGAATATTGTAGAGTTCCCGTAAATAGCCCAATAACTCCAAGTATTTTTATAAACTTCATACTTAGAAATTTCTATAATTACGCCTTTCGAACTAAAGGGGTATTTTGTGAAATTTCAGAATCAAAATTTCCAAACACAATTACAGAAAACGAATCTAAAGTGTTACATTTCAATATAGTATGATACTTAAAATGACAACAAAGAGAACACCAGCTGCCAACATTTAGCCCACTAGCCAAAAGCCCTCAAAAAAATCCCTAATTGATGCATTCATCTATCAGGGATTTTATAGATAATTATGTTTGTTTTTTTAATGGCATCTATAAATGCATAGCATTTGGTTAGTGGCTGCTGTGTGCGCCTATGGCGTATTGACTGACAACCGCTGGGTGAAGGGTTTGTTAGGTGGAATAGTAGGCTGATTGGTGGATTTTAGGAAGTGGTTGTATTGGATTTTAGTTGAATTTGGGAGTATTTGGTTTGGTTTGGTGATGGTCTCCCCTACCCTTTGTTTTGGTTTTCTAGTATGCCCTGATCCAATGATTGTTTTTATAGATTTTGTAATTGGATCAAGAAGGGGTTGGATTTGGTTTGCGAGGTTTTGTGAAAGAAAGTTGGGGTTGGTTAAGGGAATTGAAAAGGGAATGGGTAAATTGGGTCTGGCTAACGAGGATTGGAAATGAGCTCAAATTGAGGGATTTGTATTCGTAAGTCAGAAGGTTAAAAAGACACTGCTTCAATGAAAGATAAAGTATCAACATATGACTTGATTAAAACTTATTTTAAGATGAAATCAGAACAATTAATCGCTATTTCAAATCAAGCGATAGTTGAACATTCTTCATTGAAAGGAAGTCATCGTGAAAATCTGATTGATATTTATCTAAAAGAAATCTTACCCAAGAGATTTGGCATTGGAAAAGGAATGGTTTACGGTGTTTTGGGAAAAAGTAAAGAATCAGACTTAGTTATTTGGGATGAACATAATTTTCCAAGCTTAAAACTTTTAGGACACTCAATGTTCTTTGTTGAATCCGTAAAATCAATAATGGAAATAAAAACGAACTGGTCAAATGATGTTTTCAATGATATTAAAACTAAAAAGATTGCAGCTTCTAAAATTTCAAGCTTACCGCAATCCCCAAACATTGACCAAAGAGTTCAGTTTTTAGAACACAAAGTCGAAGCATTTGAAAACAACGAAAAGGTAAATGTAATTTTTTCGACACCTAAAATATTACCATTCATTTCATTTATATTCAATGGTGGAGAAAACTTCACCATAGACAATATAGATAATGATGAATTAAAAAATGTGCATACAGAATATCCAGACTTGACCATTTTTCTAAAAGCTGGGAAGGTTCTTGAAAAGCAATATATCTATGACGAAGACGATACGACAAAAGGAAATGCTTTTTTGAATTTACACAATGCAGGAGAAAATGCCCTTTTAATTTTCACTTCCTTACTGTTGGAAAAATTAATGATTAACACAAGTTTTTCGGACTATCCTATAAATTTTATAAAATATGGACCAATCATTTATGAGCATAAAATTAACTTAATCGAATTTCCTGTTGAAGGACAGTTGCCAGGAATTTATTACGGAGCAAATTTAAAAAAATGAAGAAATACTGGGCATAACATTTAGCCCACTAGAGAAAAGCATTTATGTCGAAATATAGAAAATCAGATTTATGTAATAAACTATCAGGATTGCTGAAAGGAAACGGGGTATTATTGTCTATCAGGTGTGTAGGGAGTATTTGCTGACTTCCTTATTGATAAAGCCTAGTTTTGGGATCTAGTTGGCATTGAACATGGAGAAGATTTAATTATGATTAGAATATTTGTTAGCAGTGTACAAAAGGAGTTTGAGCAAGAAAGGTTTAAATTATTTGAATGGATTACAGCAGATCCCTTTTTAGGTAAGTTTTTCGAAGTATTTCTCTTCGAAAAACTACCGGCAATGGACAACACACCCCAACAAGTATTCTTGGATGAGATTGGCCAATGCGGAATTTATTTGGGCATCTTAGGCAAGGAATATGGTTTTGTAGGCAAAAAAGGGATTTCTGTGACCGAAGAAGAATTTGATGAAGCTTCGCGTTTGCATAAACATCGTTTGGTGTTTGTCACCGATCATGCAAATGAAGATCGTGATCAAAATCAAGTACAATTCATTTATAAAGCACAAGCCTTTTTGGTAAGGCGCAAGTTTTCAGATTATTCTGATTTAAAATCATTACTTTATGCTTCTTTGGTTAGGTATTTAGAAGAAAGTGGCAGAATTCAAACTACTCCTTTTGATGCTTCAACTTTGAAGGAGGCAAACCTTTCAGCAATTGATCCAAAAAAAATTGCTGATTTTGTCATTTTAGCTCGCTCTAAAAGAGGTTTCAAATTACAACCCACGGCTCCTTCTGAAGAAATACTTACTCATTTAAATCTATTGAATGATAATAAACCAAATAACGCTGCTATTTTATTATTTGGGTATGAGCCATCTCGTTTCTTTCCAAGTTCAGAAGTACGCTGTGAGTATCATTTGGGAATTGATCGTAAGAAGCCAATTGCTTCTTACAAAGTATTTACAGGTACTGTTTTTGAACTAGTAGATCAGGTAGAAGACTTTATTCTTTCCAAGCTAGATTATCAAGTTGAAACAAGAGCAGGAGGCACTTCAATTCCAGGAAAATATGAAATCCCGCGAGAGGTGATTGCTGAAGGCATTGTAAATGCTGTAGCTCACCGTGATTATACCAACAACGGAAGCGTTCAAGTTATGCTTTTTAAAGATCGTCTTGAAATTCGTAATCCAGGTTTTTTACCATTAGGTTGGACAGTAGAAAAGTTGAAACAATTACATACTTCAGTCCCTCGCAATCTTTTGTTGGCGGAACCAATGTACCAAGCTGGATATATTGAACGATTAGGTACTGGAACTTCAGACATGGTGACTCTTGCAAATGAAGCAGGCTTAGTTGATCCAGAGTTTACTCAGGAAGATACATTCAATGTAACCATTTATCGCCAAGGATATGGCGTCACCAACTCAATACCCGCCAAGCTCCCACCAAGCTCCCTCCAAGTACCCACCAAGTACCCACCAAGTATAGATAATTCAACTCAGGACCACCATGGTAGTACCGTAGAAGTAAGAAATCTGCTTAAAGTGCTGGTTGGCGAAAAAAGTAGACAGGAGCTTCAAGATGCCCTTGGACTAAAAGATAGAAGAAACTTCAGAGAGAATTATATAGATCCAGCATTAAAAAAGGGTTTTATTGAATTGAAGTTTCCAAACAGTCCAAGTCATCCAAAACAAAAATACTTGCTTACTAAAAAGGGCCAAAAAGCATTAAAAATTCTATAGTACAACACATTGGAAAAAAAGTTTTGTATATCGAAAACCATCTTGAACGCTCAATTAATTGCTACAGGAAGAAAGCTGGTAGTGATTTTATAGAATAACATATTCCGAATATTAGGAATTGTTGTTTTGTGAGTCACTAAGATTAATCCTGAAGTGTATTTATTTCTGGATCAGAAAAGAAGGTTGATGTTAGTTAAAAGGATTAAAAAACAAATCGATAAATTGGTTTTGACTAATTAAGATTGGAAATCAGCTCAAATTGAGGGATTTTGAATTCGTTAATCAAAACTCTAAAAGACTACACGACCGAGAACAAACGAACTGAAAAATGAAAGACAAAATGCCAAACCGTTCAACAAAATCAAAAGAGCTGCATCCCCACGTTCAAAGGCAATGCAAAGCAGCACATTTGCTTTTTCCCAAATGCACTTTTAGCAGACAAAATATTGTAGATTAATAATACTTTTATAAATGGCTGTATTACAAAAAGGTAAATCAAAATATCCATTCTGGGGTGCATCAATAAATCTAATCACTGGACTTGACCCGTTGGGACTTCAAACAACATCGGAGGCGACATACGCTACTATGTTGCCAGGGGTTTCCAACTTGACAAACCGAATTCGCTATTATGGTTTTTATTGTTGGCTGTTGGACTTCTATTTCAAGACGGAAAAGAAAGGCAACTCAAAAGAACAATATCGTTTTATCCGCAGAGCAGAATTGATTATTGCGATAATTATGCAGAGCCAACGGAAAGGAGTTCAACAAATCACTGGAAGTAATTTTGCTTCCAACCTACTGAACACAATTACAGGAAATCATTTTGACATAGCCGAAGGAGCAGACAAAGACGACAGCGAAAAAGATGTTTATTGGAAATATCCGTCAGGTGCATTCGGACAATATTATTACGGAGCAATGCAAGCACTTTCGCTAATCATTACAGCAGTTAATGAGGACGGAGATGTTATTTACAATATCAGCCAACCACACCCAAGACAAAAAGTTTCAGGGAAACAATTAGCCGATGCTTTTGAAAATTCATTGACACCACAGATAAAGGAATTGCTTTACAGCAATATCAAAAAAGGAAAACTTTACCAATCTGACATTCCCGAACTGATAAAATATTTTGCGATTGACACCATAGAAACTAAAAACGATGAATGGCGACTGTATGTTGAAATGCTTTTGGACAAAGACGAACCAAGCCAAGAGGTTGAAGAACTTTTTACTTTTCACAGAAGGGAAACAATTTTATCACTGTTAAACTCAGCCGTTCAAAATGGAAAAGATTACGACTGGTATAAGTTTCTATTGGAGTGTTATCAAAAAAAGTTGGGAACAAGTTCCCAACCCGAAACAGAAACCAACATCGGTTGGTATTGCTACCAACTAAACGAGTATTGGCAATACAGTTGCGGAACAATCTTTTGGGCAGTGCTGCAACACCTTTACGATTTTCAGCAAGACCAATACTTACCTTCATTTGTAAAAAAGTTTTCAAGCAGTATCACGAAAGAAATTTGCAAAGAGTTAAAGCAATCAACACAACCAACAACTTTGGTTTCAGAAATTCTATCTCTGATTGCCGACACGACAGACGAAGAACAAACCAAAAAAGAAATTGACGAAACCAAAGACCCCGTTCTTGCAGCAAAAAATGGTTTTATGCTTTTGCTACAACTATTCAAAAACAACAAAGAACAACTTCACCCTTTGAAAGAGTTTATGTGCAGAAAGCGAACTGAGAGAGATGGGAATATGGTTGACGGCATCTTGACAGTTCACATAGCAGAAAAGGAAGCACTTCAAGAGTTTGTTGAGCAATTCATTATACGAAAAATCATTTACAGACATTCAATGGTTGCACTTAGAAAAATGGGCAACGGTTCACAAACGACACACAAATTTTTTATTGAAGAACAATACATTCGTTTCATTGACATATTTCCGCCAAGAAACACTTCGCCAAGAATGAATGCTTTGCAAAACATAATGTTTGACTTGCAAGTAATCAACGACCAAAGAGTTTTATCACCCTTACATAAAAAACTTTTGATTGACTGATGGCATTGGAAAGAGAAAACATATTGACCTTAATAGGAAGTAGAAGATACCACTCTTGTATTCTCACAACTTTTAGTTTTGACTTTTATTTCTTTGAAATGAAAGCGATGAAATGGTTGCGTTCGTGTGGAGTGAGAAACATAAATGTTTTCATTGACGGGCATTATTATTCAGAGCTAATGCAACAAGCCACAGGCGAAGAAATGCAACTCACCGCTGGTTATTCACTTTACCCTGTTTTTCAAAAGTCAATCTTCCATCCCAAAATTTGGATGTTGTTTGGCGACAAAGAAGGATTGCTAATTGTTGGTTCAGGCAACTTGACTAATTCAGGAAACGGTAACAACGATGAAATTTGGGGAGCATTTCACTTTGACATTCGTTCAACCGAAAACGCACCAATCTTTTCAGCAGCTTGGAATTATCTTTCAAAGCTTTCTGCAACAGTTAGAGGACAAATGAATGAAAAGACAACACAATGGATAGTTGAACATTCAAAATGGTTGAATGAATTACCAAAAGTAAAACCGTTTCAGTTTTCCGACACTTCACAAAAAGAGAAAGTTGCTTTCTTATTCAATTCAGAAACATCTTCCATTTGGAAGGAACTTTCTGAACATATCAGCAATGAGAAAGTAATTGAAATTACTTCTATCTCCCCTTTCTATGACATTAACGGAAAAGCATTGCAAGAACTGAAATCTATTTTTCCGTTAGCAGAAATAAATGTTGTGTTAGATGAAAGTGGTTTAATTCCCTTTGCAATGCAAGTGAGCAAAGGGTTTACTTTCTATGATTGGCGTGATGCAGGTGTAAGTAAAGTTCAATATGCAAAATATGAAAACGCTAAATCAAAACTCCACGGGAAAATTATTCACTTCAAAACCAAAAGTGGAAGGGAGTTTTGCTTATTCGGCAGTGCCAATGTTACGCCTGAAGGTTTGGGATTAGCAGGGAAAATTTCAAACGCAGAAGTTTCACTTCTTATTCAATCCGAAAAGGGAGGATTGCTAAATGAGTTAGGAATAAAATTGAAATCAGGTAACAGCAAAAAACTTTCTGACTTCACAGCGACAGCAACAAAATCAATTTATGAAATCGTAATCAAGAACAATCAATTTAAAGTTCAACTGCTTTCAGCAGAATTGATTTACGATGAACTCACACTACATTCAAATGGGAATTATTCAGTGCAATTCAAAGTAGTTTTCTTTGACAGGCAGAACAGATTTTTGCATTCGCAAAAAATTTCAAAGTATGAACAAGAACTAAAAATAAAACTCAATGCAGAGTTAGGCAGTTTTCAGTATATTCAGTTTGCCGACAGTGCAGACGAATTTATTTCAAACAAACTTTTAGTTTCTGATTATTTCCTTCTTGCGAAAACTCATCCCAATCCAAAGACAGAGGACATTGAAAGAATTTACAGCGAAATTCAAAACGGTGAATTAAGCAAGGTTCTTGACTTGTTGCATTACGCAATCATTGACGAAACAGAAAATGAGGAAGGCACAAGTGTGTTGCATAAAAGTAAAAACACTGATGCGAAACGAGAGGAAAAGAAAGAACCTGAAAGACTTTATGATCTTTCATCTTACAAGCCGATTGAACATTCTGCATTTGAGAAAAACCTTTTACTCTCTTCTCTTTCTCTTCGTGTTTTAGATGTTCTAAAGTTCATTCACTCAAAAGGACTTTCAACAAACAGGCAAGATGATATTGGCGTTGACGAACAGGAAGAGAATTTAGGCAACATAAGCGGAAATGAAGAAAACGAAGTGAAAACACTTCGTAATCTATCTTTCGCTTTGCTCAAATCTGAAAGGAGAAAATTGATAAGCTACTTTGATAATCTTTACAGTAATCAGCAAGAAATACTTTACGGTAAAAACCGACCAAAAATATATAAGCCGACACTAACAGATTTAACCAAGTATTTAATTGCTCTTGAATTGATACTTGAGTATGGAGGCAAGTCTGAAAAGTATGACGAACAAGACACACAGCATTTCTTTAGCTATCTTCCATTTGTTGACGAGTATGATAACAACAATGTGAAAGGTTGTTGTTTAAATTTAATTGGCGACTTTTTGATGCTGGCAAGAACAGGATTTAAGGAATATGAATTTGACTACACCAAAAAGAAAGTTGAAGAATTAAAAGGTGAGGCACTTGTAAGCACAATCGTTTGCCTGCTAAACAACCGATGGAAAGAAAATGAGTTACATTACTTTTTTTCAATGCTATTAAACACACTTCATTATTTAGGATGGAAAGATGTTGAAGATTTCAACAACAACTTTGGTGAATTGAAAACTAAAATCACTTATAGAATTTCAGAACTGAAACACAGAGCAAGCGGACTTGAACAAAATTTAGAGACATTTTACAGAAAAGTTTGTCCAGCATTTAAGCAAGTGATAAAACGGCTTGTAGACAAAAACTTTGATACATCAGCAGTTCAAGGACAAATTATTTACAAATCACCTTGGGGTTATTGCTTTGTTCATTCAGTAACCAAGACAAACGACTTTACTTTAATCAGACCTGGCTTTTTGTGGGACGATGATAAAGCTGACTACATGAAACATAGCCAAGACGAAATTTATTTACCTTTAAAACTGCCATCTTTTATATGCACAGACCTATGACAAAACCCAAGCCAACGCACCTAAAACGACACGAAATGGCAACAAAACAGATGACAGAAAAAAAAGGGCGTAGGAATAACATTTAGCCCACCTGATGAAAGCATTTGCAAAAAAGCCCTGATTGATGTAAAAATTTATCAGGGCTTTTATAGATAATGTGTTTGTTTTTTTTAATGGCATCTATGAATGCATAGCATTTGGTTAGTGCCTGCTGTGTACGCCGTGGCGTATTGACTGACAACCGCTGGGTGAAGGGTTTGTTAGGTGGAATAGTAGGCTGATTGGTGGATTTTAGGAAGTGGTTGTATTGGTTTTTAGTTGAATGTGAGAGATTTTGTATTTGGGATGGTGTCCCCTATTCTTAGTATTGGGATTGGATTTCTAATGCGACTTGAATTCGAAAGCCCGTAATTCAAATAACAGATCAAATAATCATTTCTAATCGATCCTGATGTTTCAAATTATCTCATTTATTATGAAAATTATTTTAAAAATGCTTTCTTTTTTCAGGAAAATTGAGTAGAATTAATTTCATTATTAAAACTTAAAAAGAAAAAGATATGGGACTAAAACCAGGGCCAAAGAGAACAGCCAAATCAACGGGAAAACCAGACCAACGTCAAAGGGATAATAAAGATACTCCAGGAAATACACCGTCTTTAAAACCGCCAAAGCGCCCTAAGAAGTAAATAGGAATAGTTCTCTCATCCAGTTTCCCCGTCAATCTTATAAAAATCTTTCAGTCAATTCGCAACAATTCTTCAATTTGGGAATTATCTTCCTTTCAATAATAGAAAGTTGGAGGATGACTTTTTGCTGTTTGGTAATTAGTTCAACAGGCTCCTTCAAAAGACCTGAAAAAATAAAGACATTAAACCAGATTCTACTAAAAAATCCAATTCACAAAACGGTTTCCAAATAGGAAGAAAATAAGCACTCCCCCTTTAAGGATTTTCATAAACAAGCCCAGATACCTGATGAAATGTCCCAGTTGATCCGATTCGTGCTGTTTACTTTTTTTTAAAGCCCCATAAAAATATGCTGTGATTAAATAAGGGATTAGCTTTAACAACCACAATGCCGTCCCTAATAACAACAGGAAAATAGTAATAGATAGCAAGGAAACAATATTTTCATATCCAGTAACATGCAACCGTTTTTGGAGAATGATGGTAACCACCGCTGCTGCAAGGAAAATTTTTGAAAGCATCAGGATTAATCTTTTCGTCTCTTTCTTCAATTCCATAGAGTCAGAAGGACTACTAAAAACAACAAAAAAGATCAGTATGATGTCTGCGATTATAACGGTCTTGATGTGCATGAATTCGGAGGAAAATGAGTCCGCCACAGAAGCTATACCGCAAAGCAAGACAAGGAACACGAAGAGCGCCAGCCGAAAAGTGCCCAGAAAAAATGAACGTTCGGCAACAGCTTTATTAGACCATCGTACATAGAAGGAATCCATTACCGATTTGATCGACATCAGGGTTTCTGATCGGATGTCATGCTCGATGACTTTTCTTGAGCTCCCCACGATACTAATGATAAAGGAGAGTATATTCATACATAGAGTACTTAGCAAATGTGATATCTTCGTATCCCTCCGACCAACCCCATCTTGTAAAGAATGGATTTTATTTTGGACGGTATTCTTCCCAGTTTGATGGGAGAAGTTGATAAAGGTCTTTTTGCTTGTGGGATTGGATTCTTTCGAACACGTCCTTGAGCCAATCGAACTCGTTGATTTTATTCTTTTTGCAACTTGCCATGAAGGAGTACATGGCCGCTGCCATCTCGGCTGCCTGCTGGGATCCTGCAAAAAGATAAGCTTTTCTACCTACCGCCAACGGTCTTACTGCATTTTCAACCAAGTTGTTGTCGATTTCCATCTGCCCGTGCAAGGCGTATGCACTTAATCCAGCCCATCTTTTGTGGGCATAAGCTATGGCTTGTCCCATCGGACTTTTAGGCCTGTAGCTATACTGCTTTTCTTCCAGCCAGTTTCCGAGGTTTTCCAGTACAGGCTCCGCATGTTCCTTTCTCAATGCTGTCCGCTGTTGCCACCCCATTGAGTCATCCCGCATCTTCGCTTCCAGAAGATAGAGTTTCTGGATTTCGTCGAGTATATAATTAGCCTGTTTTTCATCGTCCTTTACAGCATCCACAAACTTCCGCCTGGCATGCGCCATACAGAAAGTCAGATGGATATCCGGATGATCTCCAAAAAGTGAATCATAGACTGCAAAACCATCAGTTTGGATGATACCCCTAAAGTCCTCAAGCATTTTCTTGGGACCTGACTGATCCCTGCCTTTTTGGTAATCGAATAATACAAGCCTGTCCACAGGGGAATGATAAAGCCACATGTACCCCTGATGGATATTGTTTTTGTGATCCCTGTCCAGAACCTTTATCGGTGTTTCATCTACCTGGAGATATTTTTGGTTGACCACAATCAGCCGAAGCAGTTCCCAAAGTGGTTTGAGATGATCCCAGCCTTTCATGATCCAATCCGATGCACTCGAAGCGGGGATGCGTACACCCATTTTGGAGTATTTATCTATCTGTCTGTGGAGTGGCATCCCATAGACGTATTTGTCAACAGTCATCTGGGCGATTACCGACTCGGATGGAATCCCTTTTTCTATCACTCTATCGGGAAGCACCCCGATAATGATGCCTTCACCGTTGGATCGGGCATACTTAGGGCGGATATAACGCTTTACATAGAATGATGCAGGGACTACCTCAAGCACTTCAGTCACTTCTTCCCCTATTCTCACGCAGCCTTCTGTAGATTCGGATGGCTCGATCACCACATCTTCTCTTCTAAGTTCTTCGGGAAGGGACATACGCCCTGAACCTTTCGACCTTTTCTTCGGAGTGGGCTTTTCGGTCACAGGTATAGATTCAGAAAGTTCTTCCTGTACTGATCTGGTGGTACCAAGTTCAAAAAGTCCCAACTGGTCATCTCCTACGTTGTTTGTGCGTTTCTCACTCTTAAATCCAAAAAGATGTCTGCGGAGTTTGTCGAGTTCGAACTGCTGGTCTGAGATAATCTCTTCTTTTCTCAGCAGGTTTTCTTCTTTTTCAGATATAGTCAACAGGGCTTCTTCGTACAGCTTTTTGTAGTCTTTTTCCCCGTTTTCCATGACATAAAGATACTGAAAAAAGTGGCTTTAGATACATTTTGAGGCTGTTTTTGTACTCAAAAAAGCACTTTTTTTTAAGCTCTTTTTAACGCATCATAGCGCTTTCTGTAGCTCACCGATTCAAGCCTTACCCCCTGTAAGAGGAGGCT
>NZ_FTOP01000039.1 GCF_900156785.1 Belliella pelovolcani
ATTAAGCATTCCCATGGCCAATCGCACTCTTACCATGAACAAGATCAAACAAATTTTACGAGGCCATTTTGATGGCCATGGCTCCAAGCAGCTCAGTAAATTAATGGGAGTCTCCCGCAACACTGTCAAGTCCTATCTCAAAAGATTTAGACAAACAGGTCTATCCTTTGAAGAGGTTAATCAACTTTCCGATGAAGGTTTGGCTGAATTAATATTAGGACCTCCATCTCCTGTTCAGCAAAGTGACAGGTTGGAAACATTACTTCCTTTATTACCTGGGATTGTAAAGAAGCTGCGTACAAAAGGTATGACACGTCAACGTCTCTGGGAAGAATATCGAGAGAAGCACCCCGACGGTTTTCAGTCAAGTCAGTTTCGAAAGCATATTCGGGAATACGTGGGTCGGCAGGGACTAACTATGCATTTTGACCATCCAGCAGGAGAGAAAGTTTTCATCGATTATGCAGGGAAAAAGCTCCATGTTACTGACCCTGAAACTGGTGAGCATTTTCCAGTAGAGGTATTTGTGGCTACTCTAGGTTGTACTCAATACACTTATGTAGAAGCTACTTATACCCAGCAGAAACCAGACTTCATTGGAAGCTGCACAAGGATGTTGGAGTTCTTCGGTGGGGTTCCAAGGGTGATCGTGCCCGACAACCTCCGGTCTGCAGTTTCCAAAGGCAGTAAATACTCCCCAGTCCTCAACGAGACCTTCGAAACATTTGCTGAGCATTACAATACCACTATTATTCCTGCAAGACCCCGACAACCCAGAGAAAAATCTCTTGTAGAAGGTGCTGTTAGATTGGTATATCAGAGGATTTATATGGAGCTACAAGGTAAAGTTTTCTTATCTCTTGAAAGCCTCAATGAAGCGCTCTTTACATTGTTAGCTAACTACAATGACTATGCGCTAAGAGGAGAGGAAAGTCGCAGAGAGCAGTTTGAGACACTTGAACGAAGCAGTCTGCTGGCTCTTCCTGAACTCCCTTACCAGTTGATGAGTGTAAAAGTATGCACAGTAATGAAAAATACCCATATCTGTCTTGGAGAGGATAAACACTACTACAGTGTCCCTCATCAGTATATGGGAAAGAAAGTCAAAGTCCTTTTCAATGATGATAGGGTAGAGATTTTTTACAAGTATCATCCTATAGCCAAGCACAAGCGAGACAAAAGAAAACATAAGTACACTACCTTAAGGGAGCATCTATCAGGTAACCATAAGTATGTATCGGACTGGAGTTATGAATTCTTTGTAGAAAAGGGCAATAAGATCAACAAGGAGGTTGGTACATTCTTATCCAAGCTGATGGAGTTTATTCCCCACCCTGAGCAAGGTTTTAGATCCTGTTCTGGGATTCTTCATCTCGCCCGCAAAGTAGGGACACAACGGATCACTGCCGCTTGTAAAAGAGCCTCAGAGTATGGCGTTTATACTTACTCTATGATTGAACAGATTCTCTCCAAAAACTTGGATTCCATCAGTTTTTCTGATGAACAGCTGGATGAATCCTCCCAGATGCCCAAACACCACAATATCCGTGGCAATAGATATTATAGTTAATAAACACCAATTCCAATGATACAAGACACAATTGAAAAGATGAAAAAAATGAAGCTCTATGGTATGTAACGGAGCTTCAGTCATGCCACTGAATCAGGTTCCTTGGCGTCCCTTACACCAGATGAGCTAATCAATCTGCTAGTGGAAAACGAATGGGATGATCGTCAAAATCGAAGAATGGATCGAAGCCTTCGCGGTGCACGTTTCCGATACAAAGCCACTATTGAAGAGCTAGATTTTCGTGTTGGCCGTGAACTGGACAAAAATCAACTATTGAGACTCGCAGACGGAGCATACATCCACAAAGGGGAAAACATTCTGATGACAGGAAGTACAGGCACAGGTAAGAGTTATCTTGCCTGTGCCCTGGGCAATCAGGCTTGTAGCAAGGGACACAAAGTCCTTTATGCTAATACGACCAAATTACTCACCCAACTGAAAATGGCAAAGGCAGATGGATCTTCAATTAAGGAAATGCTCAAAATAGAAAAACTCGATGTACTAATCCTCGATGACTTTGGAATACAACCCTTGGATGTACAGAGCAGAATGTTGTTGATGGAGATAATTGAAGATCGCCATGGAAAAAAATCCACCATCATAACATCCCAATTACCAGTCAGCGCATGGTATGAAATTATCGGAGATCAGACGATTGCAGATGCTATTTTGGATAGGATCGTACATGATGCACACCGAATAGAACTCAAAGGAGAATCCTTAAGAAGAAAACGAAATATTAATCAAGAAAAACAATAACTTTAACGCGATGTAAGTCTACTATTCCTGACCAAAAAACTACTTAACTCTGGGGGG
>NZ_FTOP01000025.1 GCF_900156785.1 Belliella pelovolcani
GTTCACTCATCTTAGGATCATTTAATAAGTCATCAATTGTCTTTTTCTTGTTCATATTGTGTAAAGTTAGCAGACACACTTAAATGAACAGTCTCTTCCTTTCCCCAACACCCCAATCAATTACTACGCTTAACAGTCAACACTAACACTTAACACTTAACCAAATCACTCAATCACCCAATCACCCATTAAATCATTTCCCCAATCAACTCTATTCCCTAAATTCTTCCAACTATCACCTCTCGATCCAACTTGTCCAAAACCAAACTTTCAACCTTCTTATCTCCCTGCTGTGTACTCTCTACTTTGTACCTTGTACACACTAAATTACCCTAATTTTTCAATATAAAAAAAATACAAAAATATCTAAAATAATCATATTTTATTCAAAAATCACCCCATTTTCCCCCGTCTCTCTCCCGACCGTGTTCCGACCGTGTCCCGTATGCCTCCCGACCATTCGCCGACTTTTGGCGAAAAACCAAGAAATCATATAATTATTCTAAGAATATAAACATTTGATTTTCAACCCCATTTTCAGTGCAATTTCAAAACCACAACATTAACCAACTTTCCAACCTTTCAACCAGTCCAAAATTAAAACCCAACCTCTCATAACTATATCTACCCATAACTGATCAGCTAATTGGAATCCCTTTAAAACTTTTTAATTCACTTAATCTAAGACATGCTGAGAAACGCTTATGTTAGTCAGCTTTATTGGAGCCGAATAAATAGGATTTAGGATTACTGCTTTTTGATTTTAGAATTGAAAATGAACTAAAAAACGTACCGATATTATATGTTTATAAAAAAGTGAGATTGCTTGTCAAGCAATCTCACTTAGAATTATTATGCTGGCACCGCAATTACGTAAACGATATTGTTGCCACTCTCCAAAGTTTCTAAATCTTCTTCTTCAAGTTGGGCTTCATAACTGTATGAAAGACATCCTGAGGCAACACTAGAATTCACAGCATAGGTGAAATCAATGAAATTGTCCTCGTCCCACTGAACTCTAAAGTCAACAACTCCCTCTTCCAAACTGATCTCAGAAAGATTTATAGAAGAAACAAAGGTTAGATCCTCTGAACTTGTTTTTACTTCAAATTCTACCTCATTCAATTCATCATCTTCCAGTGCATAGATTTTAATATTTTCAATATCAAATCCCTCATCATCAAAGATTAAATTTTCCTCCTCATCCATCAATACAAAATCAAAACTTGCCAAAGTCTGATCTTCACAAGGAGTTGGATCGTCATTACATGAAATCAAATAAAATGTAGCCATTATGGCTACCATCATTGGTATTAGTTTTCTTAAATTCATCTCATTAGAAATTTATGTTTTAATAAATGATTTAAGAGCGCTCTACTAACCCTACGATCTAAAACAGAAAAACGCGACATCATAAGCTGAAAAAAAATAAACTTTTTTTCTTTTGTTTACTATTCAGTGAGTTATGTTTCTGAAAATATGGAGTTGATTAAAATTTTCACTTCCATGTTTTGGTTATTTATTAGGTACTTTTAATTGATATTTACTTTTTTCGATTAGATTGTAGGGGCTAATTCAAGTTCTAGGACCGTAATTTTTTTATAAACCATAGAATGATGAAATGATTTTTTATTTGGTTGATTCCAAAGTCCTCATAGCTTTAAGTATTAGGAGGATTCACCTCTTTTGTGGCTGATTGAATCAAAATAGATTGCTGTATTCATACTGCCACCAAAAGTTTCTAAACTTCCTTTCTCCAATCCACTAAACTCTTAAAGATCAATTATCAAAAAACCTTCAAATTCACGATCCCCTCGACTTAGCTGACTTAACACTTTATGATCAACCCTTAACCTACCTTCCCTATTACCCAGTTAATCAGTTACTCTATACTTAACGCTTAACAATCATCAAACTTTCTAACTTTCTCAACTTTCCAACTTTCAACCTCCCATCGATTCTTAAAAAACTTGATCAACAAATTCTCAAACCTACTAATAATGAATAACTTTGTGCACGACCTATTATAATTTAAAGTCCGATTGCGCTACAGGTTAGGTGATGCAATCGGATTTTTTCGGCTCGAATTTTCTTGGTAATCAAGTCCAATACAACTTTTCCCAAGGTTTTCTTAACTTATTAGCCCCTCCTAGTTGAGACAGAAAGATCGCTCTATAGGCTTTTTTTGAAGAAGATCAAATATTGGAAAACCCTTATCATTATCAACAATCATGAATCGACTTGTTGCAAGTCGGCTAATGCATCAATTCATTTATTAATATCAATTATCTTATTAGACATAGATCTACTTACATTGACTATGAATGATAAAATAATATGTTTATCCGCTTACTTTCACTTGGCCGAACAATTAATAGGAGAATGTACGATTTCACCTGATCAGTTTTATTTAGTTCTGCTTTCTATGAAATTTATACCCGATTCCAATAGACCAAACCCACGTGTCATCATTATCAAAATGATAAAATGGAACAAAAAGGGCAATGTTTTTATAATCAACTCTAGGAGCCACACCTAACTTGGCACCAGTTTTTCCCTCTTTGATGTAAAAGGAAGGTAGTGCTCCAAACCCTACCTTGAAATCACTGTTGAACCTGAATAACAAACTGGGGCCGCCTACATTAAATGAATAAAATTCTCTCCCAAATGCTACTCCTGCCATCCCTTCCAATCCTAAATCCCATTTAGGGCTTTTGTCAGGTTTTTGTTGACCTTGACCTAAACAAGGGTTAAGTGAAAACAAAAATATGGTAAAGGCTAGTATGGTAATGATTTGCAAATAATTTTTCATGATTGAATAGGTTTTTTTACTTTATTTTGTCCAACAATACTCTGAATCAGTTTTAAGCTTTTGAATTGGGGTTTTATTCTTCAAGTTTTAAAATTGTTTGGATGTCTTTTATATGACCAAAAAGTAGAAGAATATCACCTGCTTCAATTACTGTATTGGGAGTCACTACCCCAGTGACTTTTTTGCTTTTTGCTTTGATTCCAAATATGTTAGGTTTATCCACCATTTTGATCAAAGTGAGGATATTGATATTATAATCTTGACGGATTTTTGTTTCAGCTATTGATAGACCAATATACCTTTTAGGGGTCTTGACTTCAATAATATTGTAGTCGTCAGAAACATCAAGAGAGTCAATCACGCCTTTCATTTGAAGACTTTTGGCCATTCTTTCTGCTGAATCTTCCTCAGGGTGTAAAATCTCATCAACTCCAATGGCTTGGATAACAGTTTCATGGACTTTGTTTATAGATCTAGAGATCAACCTCTTGATTTGAAGTTGTTTGAAAATTGCTGTGACCATAATAGATGCTCCAAAATCTTCTCCAATTGCGATGATCACTGCATCTGCCTCTTTGCATGGTAGGTTTTTTACAGCATGAATATCTGTAGCATCCATCGCAATTGCATGGGTGATTTTATCTTTTACCGCATCAACTTTGTCCTCACTAGCATCTATACCAATTACCTCATGACCATAGCTGGTAAGTCTTGCCGCCAAGTGACCTCCAAAATTTCCCAATCCTACAATGATGTATTTCATGTTTTTTAAGTTTATGTGATAAATACGCCCTCTTCTGGATATTTGTATCTCAAAGTTCTAGCTTTTCTTACAAAAGCAACTAGTATAGTCAATGTTCCAACTCTCCCTAAAAACATGATGATGGTGACTACGATTTTACTCCCAAATGATAGTTCACCAGTAATTCCGAGACTCAAACCAACAGTTGAGAAAGCAGAGAATATTTCGAAAGCTACATCGATCAATGATAATTGTGGATCAAAAAGTAATACTAGAAATACACCTAAGCCAATAACCAAAAAGGAGAGGAGAATTACAGAAAATGCTTTTCTGATAGTTTCATTGGAGATTTGTCTTTTGAAAATCTCCACTCGATCTTTACCTTTAGAAAGACTAACCACATTAAGCACGGCTACTGCTATTGTACTAGTCTTTAAGCCCCCTCCTGTAGAACCTGGCGAAGCGCCAATCCACATTAAAATTAGATAAATTAAAATAGTAGGCATTGCTAGACCTGACATATCTACTGTGTTAAAACCTGCTGTTCTTGGCGTAACTGAACCAAATACAGTTGTTGCAAATTTCCCATATCCAGAAAGTCCCTCCAATGTATGATGAGATTCAAATACCCAATAACTTATAAATCCAAGAATCAATAATATACCTGAAGTATATACTATCAACTTGATATTAATATTGACTACTCTTGGCGCATGTTGATAGTTTTGGCCAGTCAATATTACATTTTTGGTATCAATGACAATGTGCTTGAAGTAATTGTAGTAACCTAAGATAACAGGGAAACCTATCCCTCCTAGAATAATGGCCGTCGCGAGGATCAGGTGAACAGTATATTCTTCTCTAAATCCTACCTCGTACAATCCATCTCCCAATATCGAGAACCCTGCATTACAGAACCCCGATATGGAATGAAAAATCGCGAAGAATACTTGCTCTCCCGAACTTTCAAAAAGTTCACTATTAATGATATGATAAATGGAAAATGCTGCGATGCCTTCTGTAATGAAAGTAAAGAAAATGATTTTCAATAAAGTTGAATTGATCGCCCCAATATTATCTTCATTGATATAATCTTTGAGAAAAAGTTGGTTTTGAAGAGAATATGAACCCTTAAAAAAAAATCCAAAAAATGAAGTAAATGTCATCATTCCTAAGCCTCCTACCTGAAATAAAAGCATGATGATAAATTGTCCCATAAATGTAAAATCAGATGCAGTATCCACTACGATAAGCCCTGTCACACAAACAGCTGAGGTAGACGTGAATAAAGCATCTATAATGCTTATGCCATTTGTGGTAGCATTTGGAAGCAAAAGTAATCCAGTACCAATCAGTATCACTACTAAAAAACTTAATATAAATACGAGCGCAGGGTGGATTCTAAGTTGATTGACAGATAATGTCAACTTACTCAATTCAATGATAAATAAGACAAAAATTAAAGTGTTAACGAAGAAATCATTGATCTGTAGATTGGCAAGTGTAATGCGATTTGTAAACTCAATCAATCCAAAATTAACAGCACTTGCAATACCCAGTGATAAAATAATTAAAACTTCAATTACAAGTCTTGGGACTTTATAGCTTTCTGTTTTTGAAAATAGTCTAATGATGAATCCAAGTGCCAATAAAAGGAGAGAACCATCAAATATTTTTTTGAGCAAACTATGATCCAAGTCTTGATTGAACCCTAGGTCAAAAATTAGCAGAGAGAAGGTGAGAATACTTAGAAATTGAAGTATTTTGCTGTTGAGAGCGAATACGTTCCTAATAAGTAATATTCTTTCGTCCGGGCTCTGAAAAAGTCTTTTCAAATCAATTCTTTTTCGAAAGGTAAAAATAAATTTAATTATACGCACGTTAAGCCTGCAAGAATCATATCGGCTCGAGACCAATTTTTATAATCTATAGGAATTAGGAATATAGATTGTCAATAGAATTCAAATTATTGATTACTTGCATAACTAACCAATTTCAAAAAATTAGCGCTCTGAATTTCCCTTTAACTTTTCTAATGCTGTCTGATAGGTTGTGGTAAGCTATTAAAAATAGGATCGTGGTTCCAAAGAGTTTGGGGATTTTTCAATAACAATTACTTATTCAATAAACCTAATCTTTCAACTTTTCTTAGCCATTTCAACCTGAAACTTTCATTGGATAATCTTACAGGTCCAATGCTTGTTATGCGAACTTTTTTTACACCAATATAATTTAATGTCCCTTTTTTTAGGGCATTGTGACTTGGGTTTCCATATACCCATTTGTAATACCAGGCAGGCTGGTCTAGGGTGCAGATGATCCTTGCTGTTTTGCCAACTAACAATTTGTCGCTGAATAAAGAATTCTGCCTTTTTTGAAATGCAAAGCCGGGAAGTAAAACCCTATCTAGAAACCCTTTCATGATGGCGGGGAAAGAACTCCACCAAACTGGGTAAATCCAGACTAGATGGTCTGCCCATATCAGCTTGGCTTGTGCATCTATCAAGTCAGGCTCTAATTCTGTTCGTCTTCTATAGCCAAACTCAAGATTAGGGTTGAAGTTGAGTTCCCTGATATTAATGACTTTAATAATAGCATCCGACTTGTCTGCCCCGTTTTTATATGCTTCTGATAGTGCATAATTGAAACTTTCCTTATCAGGATGTCCATTAATGATAAGTATGTTTTTCATGGTTACAAGAATCTTTTTACCTTAACTTCAAATAGAGTTGCTGTTAGATTGTCTGTTTCAAAAAATTTGTAAATTACAAAACAAGCTGAGACTGTTAAAAATATTGTGCAAATCACAAAAGTTGAAATACTACAAATAACGGCTCCATTCTGAAGCCCAGTTTTCCCAAAAAAAGGAACCCAATAGCCAGGTTTAGCAATAAGATAATCATAAACTGATATGCTATAGTCAATGAATCGGATCGTTAGTTCAAAGAAAAGCCAAATTGGGTAAAACCATTTTCTAATAGGTATCCACCATCTTCCAAAAATTGAATGCATCTGTGTGTTAACTTCCATCCTTTATAATTTTTTCATAAAATTAGAGTGGATGGAATAGATTACATTTGATATAGATCAAATTCGGTTCTTAGGGTTTCTTATCCTGCTCAAAGTTTCCAACGTGATACCTAAGTAGGAAGCAATATGAGTTAATGGTATACGCTTTGTTATGCTGGGATAAATGTTTAAAAGATGGTTGTATCTATCTTCAGCTTTATTGAATTGAACAGTGTACAATCTTTCACAAAGCCCCAACATTGTTTCAGTAACTATTTTACTGATAAAGCGTTCGAAGTCGTGATGTTTATCAGAAAGACTGTCCATCACTTCCTTGGAGTATTCAAGAACTACAGAGTCTTCCACAAATTCAACATAATGAGGGCTAGGATTATCACTGAAAAAACTCACAATAGGTGCCATGAATTGATTTTCAAAAGAAAACCAGTCAGAAATATCTTTTCCGTCTTTCAAATAATAGGCTCTTGAGCAACCCTGAACAATCAGATAAGCTTTTTTAGAAAATTCACCTTCTCTCACCACAATTTCACCTCGTTTATATGTGTTAAGTTTAGAATGAGCTATTAAATCTTGCCGGCAAGCAAAGGAAAGGGGGGAGTAAAATTCAACAATTTCACTTATGATTTTTTCAAGATTCATCCTTAATTGAGTAAGGTTTTTTGGTTTATATTTCTTTTGAAATTCCTTTGAAGATATTGGTTTAATATTGAATTCAGAGTCTAAGTATTCATAATCTGATACTGTAAAATCAACATTTATCAAAGAATCAACTTTTATCTTTGACTTTTCTCTATCAAAAACAAATTCCGTTTCATAGTTATTTTTAAATTAGCAACTAAAAAAAGAACTCGAAATCAGTATGAAGTAATAGTTTTTCATGTAATTCTAAAATTAATTTATATGTATATCCGCTTGAGTGAACGTGACGAAATTGATAATACGTATCAATTAGTTGTAGGTTGGAATCTGCTGCTGTCTTTTGTTTCAAAATAGGAAACATGATGACAATACTTCAATTTCTACAATACTTTCCAGATGAAGAAAGCTGTGAAGTTTATATCAAAGAGAGTAGAGAAAAAATGGGAAAATACTATAAAACCTGTAAATACATTACTAATTCATAGCTGGAAAATTCTTTGAATGAAGTCAATGCTGAAGGAGAAGCTCTTTAAAAGTGGAACTGTAATGGAAAACAATAAGATATCTCTTCACACCTAGATGTTGAGATGCTTTAACACTTTATGATCAATCCTTAACCTACCTTCCCTATTACCCAGTTAATCAGTTACTCTATACTTAACGCTTAACAATCATCAAACTTTCTAACTTTCTCAACTTTCCAACTTTCAACCTCCCATCGATTCTTAAAAAACTTGATCAACAAATTCTCAAACCTACTAATAATGAATAACTTTGTGCACGACCTATTATAAGTTAAAGTCCGATTGTGCTGCATGTTAGGTGATGCAATCGGATTTTTTTCGGCTCGAATTTTGTCATAAGTTTGCTATCAGTTCAAATCCTATGAAACCCGCATTAAGACAAATTTTTGCTTACCTATTACTCTTCTCCTTGCTGGTTCATGGAGGGGTATCTGCATTTTTAGCAGATGACAATAATAGTTTTAATGCCCATCTCGACAACCTTCAGGTACTCCAAGATGATGCTCAGTATCTACTTGGACAATTCATGCTCAATGCTGACCAAGGGTCACAGCTAACAGTTCAAGGAAAATCATTTCAACCTTGGGCTTCCTTCGAAGGAATTTTCTTGTATCAAGAATTTCATTTCCAATCCTTAGTAAGTAGCACGATCCATTATCCAGGATCATTTACGCTACAATTTGGGATAAAAGAAATGAAATTCCCCAGTCATTTTTTCTGGTAATCACATCCAGTGCTACTTTTCTCAAGCTTTTCTTAACTTCTTAGCGTCTCCTAGTAGAGGCAGAAGGATCGCTCTATTGGCTTCTTCTGTAGAAGCTGAGATAGTTGAAAAGCTTTATCATCATCAACAATCATCAATCGACAGGTTGCATGTCGATTGATGCATCACTTCATATATAAATATCAATTATCATGTTAGACATAGATTTGCTTACATTGACCATTGCCGTATTGGCAATGATAGCTTTCATCATCCCATTTTATTTACAGTATCGAAAATTAAACAATCAAAAAATGGGGATTCAAAAACAACTTCAAGAATTCAAAAGCCTCAATCAGCTCAACATAGATCAGGAGGAGACTTGGCGATCAAAATATTATCTTGGTTTAGATCGATCAAACAAAAAACTAATCTATGCCAATTGGACAGCTGAAATCAAGATAGATTTGATAGATCTTACTCAGATTGGCAAAGTATCTATCCAAGAATCTGCAAGATTTGTTGGCCTAGGATCGTCCAAAAGAAGGGTTTGTGATCTGATTTTACTTAAGCTCAAATTGAATCAGCAAGACAAGGAGCATACTCTTGAACTCTATGATGCTGAAAAATTCTCTGACCTTCAAGGAGAAGGCCCGCTAGCTAAAAAGTGGGAGGGAATCATTCAGCAAGAAATAAAGAGAAAGTTGGTAATTGTTTAAAAATTAAATATGTTCCTGGATCACTGAAGCGATCCAGGAACATATTGGCAATAAATTAAAATTACAATTTGATTAATAAACACCCTCCATATTCCTAAACCAAAGAACCATCTAATCCATCCCCCCAATCCCCAGTTCCCAATAACTCAATAACCCAATCAACTTAATCAACTCAATCTTCCAATTCCCAACCAGCCCAACCCAACTTTCCAACCTTCCAACCTTCAAACCTTCAAACCATCCAACCTCTAACCCAATCAACCCAATCTTCCAATCTTCCAATTCCCAACCAGCCCAGCCCAACTTTCGAACCTTATAACCTTCCAACATTCTAAACCAATAACCCAATAACTCAATCAACCAATAACTACACTGCCCCCCTGCAATTGAATTTTATTTCATACCCAACGATTTTTATTCAATAAAAAATTAGTTATATTTGAAGGCTAAACAATTACAAAAATATTTAGCACCATATTATAGGTATAGGTCAAAATTAAGCTGAAAGGGACTAAACTCACCAATATCCAAAATAACCCATTTACTTTAGTTTATCCCCATTCACATAAATTGTCTAATTACTTCATATGGTATAATTTAGCTTGCAATCCAATTCTAAAACTGAGATCAGTTATTGTTTTCTCAAAAAATTATGAAAGAATCCTTTGCATTTTGAATTGAAAAAATGATAACTTTAAAATCTCAATATTAAATTAGAAACCGTTTAACCTTTATTTAAAGTCTATTAAAATCTACATTATGAAAAAGTTAATCGCTTTGTTCATGCTATCCGGAATCCTTTTATCTCCGGTTATCTCGAAAGCCCAAGAAGCAGACGTTGATTCTGCAGAAGTTGAAACCACTGAAGTCGTTGAAGCAGAAGAAGTTGCTCCGGCCATCGTAGATGATGAAATCATCGAAGAAGACAAAGGATTTCACCAAATCATCAAAGAAAAGTTCATCGAAGGTGATCCTACTTTCATGACGCCAGTATTGATCTGTTTGATTTTAGGTCTTGCTGTTGCACTTGAAAGAATCATCACATTGAACCTTTCTACTACAAACACCAAAAAACTTTTGGCTAAAGTTGAAGAAGCATTGGAACAAGGTGGTATCGAAGCAGCAAAGGATGTTACTAAGAGCACCAAAGGTCCTGTTGCCTCTATCTTTACTCAAGGTTTGATGAGATACTCAGAAGGTATCGAAATGGTCGAAAAATCTATCATCGCCTATGGTTCTGTTGAAATGGGTAGATTGGAAAAAGGTCTAGTTTGGATCTCTCTTTTCATCTCTCTTGCCCCAATGTTGGGTTTCATGGGTACTGTAATTGGTATGATTGGTGCATTTGACTCCATCGAAGCAGCAGGTGATATCTCTCCTTCATTGGTAGCAGGTGGTATCAAAATCGCCCTTTTGACAACAGTTGCTGGTTTGATCGTTGCGATTATCCTTCAATTGTTCTACAACTACTGTGTCGCTAAGATCGATTCTTTGGTAAACGACATGGAAGATGCATCTATCTCTTTGGTAGATATCCTAGTGAAGCACAAATTGACTAAGTAATTACTGGTTGATTATTCTGTTTCAACTATTAATTATTTATAACATTAGCACAAAATCAATATGGATTCTATAGATATTTTCTTAACAGTAGCCTACGTACTGATAGGAGTCGGAGCCGTAGTGGCAATCTTAATGCCACTGATCAAGTCTCTTGACAACCCTAAAAGTTTGGTAAAAACTGGAGTGGGTGTAGTAGTCCTTGGCGTGTTGTTCTTCGTTGCTTTCTCTACTGCTAGTGGTGAAGTTGCAGCAAAGTATATGGCAGAGCCATTCGGCATGACTGAGACTTCTACCAAATTCGTCGGAGGTACTTTGGTGACCACTTACGTACTCGCTTTGGCAGCCATCGCAGGTATTGTTATCACAGAACTCAATAAAGCAATTAAGTAATGGCAAGGAAAAAAGGTAGAATGAGTCAGGAGGTAAATGCAGGGTCCATGGCGGATATCGCCTTCCTGTTGCTTATCTTCTTCCTCGTTACAACGACGATTGCTTCGGATAAGGGTATTTTGAATATCCTTCCTCCTAAGCAAGACCCGAATGTTCCACCGCCTGAAATACCTCTCAACGAGAGAAATATTTTCAACATCTTGGTCAATGCAAACGATCAACTGTTGGTGGAAGGTGAGTATTTGGAAAATACTGAAAAACTTTCAGATGATGTGAAAGCATTCATCCTCAACTTCGGTGCACCTGATGAAGAAGCGCAAGCGCTATTCAATAGCCTTCCGCAGTCTTTGAAAGCGCAAGCTAACAGAGACTCCAAATCATCAGATCACCCAATGTCTGGAGGTGCTGTAGTATCCATTAAGACGAATAGAGGTACCTCTTACGAAAAATATCTTGAAGTACTTGATCAGGTGAAGAGGGCTTACTTCGAAATCTATGCTGAAAGAGTAGGCATCACTGCCGATCAGTATAGAGCACTTACAGGTAAGACTGCAGCCGAAAAAGAACTTCAGGACAGAGGTAAAGAAGGTATTCCAATGGCGATCTCAATTGCAGAACCAGATAAAATAGGAGGAAATTAATATGTCAAAGTTTAAGAAAAAGAACAAGGTTTCGGAAAATATCCCGACCTCAGCTTTGCCTGATATTATTTTCATGCTTCTTTTCTTCTTCATGGTAACTACTGTATTGAGAGAAAACGAGATGCTTGTGGAACAAAAAATCCCTCAAGCAACTCAGCTTCAGAAGTTGGAAAAGAAAACTTTGATCTCTTACCTTTATGTAGGTAAGCCTAAAAATACTGCACTTTATGGTACTGAGCCAAGAATTCAGGCCAATGATGTATTGATCAATACAAGTGACATTATCCTTTGGGTCAACCAAGAGAAAGATAAGTTATCAGAAGCTGAGAGAGATATGATTACAATATCACTAAAAGCAGATAGAGAAGTGAAAATGGGACCTATTTCCGATATTCAATTTGAATTGAGAGAAGTAGATGCGAGACGTGTATTGTACGCATCAGTAGGTAAGGTTCAGAACTAATCTTGATAAAATAATTCAAAAAAGCCACTTTGAGAGAAGTGGCTTTTTTGTTTAATTAGAAGACCATTCCTTTATCCGAATGAAAAATAAAAAGACCCAAAATGCCTGGGCAATGTATGACTGGGCTAATTCTGTATATAGCTTAGTCATCACTTCTACCATCTTCCCTGTTTACTTTAATAGTGTGACCAAATCTGAAGACAAGGGAGACCTTGTCAGCTTTTTTGGAATTGAGATCATCAACACTGTGCTCTATTCCTATTCTATTTCCTTTTCATTTTTAGTCATTGCCTTGCTTTCACCTCTTCTGTCAGGGATAGCTGACTCCGGTGGTAAGAAATTGAGTTTTATGAAATTCTTTGCTTACTTGGGTTCTTTAGCCTGTTTAGGACTGTTTTTTTTCGATGGAGATAATCTAGAATGGGGAATCATTTGTGCTGTCACTGCCAGTATTGGTTATGCAGGAAGTATAGTGTTCTATAATGCCTTTCTACCTGAGATCTCCAAAGAAGAGGAGTTTGATTTCCTCAGTGCCAAAGGTTTTGCATTGGGGTACATCGGAAGTGTGATCCTTTTGGTTCTAAACCTGTTGATGATTGAAAAACCTGATTGGTTTGGTCTTACTGATGGTGGGCAAGGTGCTAGATGGTCTTTTTTGATTGTTGGGTTTTGGTGGGCTGGCTTTTCTCAGATTCCTTTCAAATACTTACCTAACAATCCATACAATAAAAAAGTAGATAGAGAGATCCTCTTAGTAGGATATAAGGAAATTAGAACGGTTTTCTATAAAGTAAAATCCTCTACAGTCATGAATCGCTTTCTTGCTGCCTTTCTTTTTTATAGTATGGGTGTACAAACGGTGATGTATCTGGCGGCTACTTTTGGTGATAAAGAACTTGGCCTTCCTGGTGATCAACTGATTATTACCATTTTGATCATTCAACTGGTAGCCATAGGAGGAAGCTACCTATTTGCATTGATTTCTAAGATCTATGGAAATAAGTCTTCCTTAGTAATCATGGTCTTTATCTGGGTACTGATCTGTGCTGGTGCTTATTTTGTTGAGACTGCTTACCAATTTTTCGCTTTGGCCGTGGTAGTTGGAATGGTGATGGGGGGGATTCAGTCTCTCTCGCGCTCTACATACTCCAAGTTAATCCCACAAGATACCACAGATCATGCATCTTATTTTAGTTTCTTTGATGTAACAGAAAAGATTGCCATAGTACTAGGGACATTTTCTTATGGCTTCATCGAACAACTCACGGGTTCTATGAGAAATAGTTCTTTGGCTTTGGGATTGTTTTTCTTTGTTGGCTTAGGTTTCTTAATTTTATTGAAAATACCACCAAAGGACTTAGAAAAGCCAGCTTTAGTTTAAACTTATGCTACCAATAATATCAGGGGAACAAGTCAAGCACCTAGATCAGCAATACATTTCGGCTGAAGGAATATCATCCTTAGACTTGATGGAAAGAGCTGCTAATGCCTTCGTGGCTTGGTTTACCACTACTATTAATCCGAATATTAAGCAGGTTTATATTTTTGCTGGTCCAGGAAATAATGGAGGAGATGGTGTTGCGATAGCTCGTTTGCTTCAAGAAAGGTATTACAATGTACACCTGTTTTATCTTCAAGAGGTGGCAGATTGTTCTGCCGACTTTAAGGCTAATTATAGCAGATTACCAGACAAGGTCTTAGTCACAAAATTTAATGAATGGAATGGGATCATTGCTGAGCATTCAGTCATCATAGATGGTGTTTTTGGTGTAGGGATCAATAGACCAATTGAGGGGGTATTTCAAAGATTAATTCAGATCTTGAATAAAGCGACTGCCTTAAAAATTGCAATTGATATTCCTTCAGGTCTTCCGGCCGATCAAATTGCTTTTGGAACCGTATTTCGAGCTGACCATACGGTGAGTTTCCAATTTCCAAAGTTAAGCTTATTGTTCCCAGAGCATGCCTCATTTATTGGGGAATTACATATCATGGATATAGGTATTTCTGAAGAAACGATGGATGCTTTTCAAGTAGGAAGATTTTATTTAAGAGCTAAGGATATTCCAAGTCTGCATCGGAGCTTTCATCGCTTCAGTCACAAGGGCGATTACGGGAAAGTTTTGATCATCGGTGGAGCTAAAGGTAAGACAGGAGCCATCAACTTAAGTGCTCACGCTGCTTTAAGGACAGATTCTGGGTTAGTTCACTTAGCTCCGTACCTAGAAGATCCCTACTTGATTCAGCCCATTATTTCGGAGTTGATGCTATTTCAAGATGATTCTAAGCAAAACTTAAATAACTTTGATGCCATTGCTATAGGCCCTGGCTGGGGAATGGGTGTGGATATAGCCTATTATCAATCTATCTTGGCAAGATTCCAGAAACCAATCGTCATTGATGCAGATGGGCTCAATTTGCTCGCTGCTAATCCAGATTTGATTCATAAAATCCCCAAGAATAGCGTCCTCACACCCCACTTGAAAGAATTTGAAAGGTTGGTGGGGAAATCCAAAGACCACCTAGAAAGGATGGAGAAGGCTAAAAATTTCGCAATAGCAAATGGGTTGATTTTGGTACTCAAAGGTGCGCATACTTTGGTGACCTTACCTGATGGCAGGCAGATTTTCAATTCCTCGGGCAATCAATACATGGCTACTGCTGGGTCTGGAGATGTTTTGACTGGCATGATAGCCTCATTTTTGGGGCAAGGCTATAGTCCAGAGCATGCTGCGCTATGTGGTGTTTATCACCATGGACTTGCAGGTGAGCTGGCCTCTAAGTCTAAGTGGAGGGGAATGATCGCCTCAGATATAATAGAAGCCATTCCAAGGACTTTCCTTGAATTGGGAATTAAATAAGCTGATTTTTTTAAATTATCTTTTGCGATAAGTTCAATTCCAAAGAACTTATTGACGATAGCATTGGTTAGGGTTCCATATTTTGAAGTATAGGATGAAGAAGGAAAAGCTGTTGCTATGGACCTTAGCAGCGATCAATTTTACGCACATTGTTGATTTTATGATCTTGATGCCTCTTGGGCCTCAACTGATGCGAATTTTTGAGATTACGCCAAGGGAATTTGGCTTGCTGGTTTCTTCATACACTTTTGCTGCTGGATTGAGCAGTTTTATGGGAGCATTTGTATTAGATAAGTATGACCGAAGAACGATCATGTTATGGGTCTTCTTTGGCTTCTTTTTGGGTACTTTAGCCTGTGCGTTTTCCCCTAATTATATCATTTTACTGGTTGCGAGAATCATTTCAGGCTTGTTTGGTGGACTTACATCCGCTTTGATACTGGCAGTCATTGGAGATGTGATACCAGATGGGAGACGAGGTAGGGCCATGGGATTGGTCATGGCAGCTTTCTCTGTAGCCTCGGTTTTCGGGGTTCCTTTTGGGCTTTTCATCGCTAGTTTATCCAATTGGCATGCACCATTTTTATTTTTAGCAAGCTTGTCAGGCATCATATTCTGGATGATATACAAGTATGTACCTTCTATCACCGCACATATTGTTGCTAAGCAATCCAAACCTTCTCCCATACAGGTGATCAAAAGGGTGACGAGCAATGCAAATCAAATGAGAGCCATTACACTGACCATCATGATGATGTTGGGACAATTTATGATTATACCTTTTTTGAGTCCTTACATGGTGGCCAATGTAGGGTTTACCGACATGGAACTGACATATATCTACATGGCTGGAGGTGCTTTTACAATCTTTACTTCACCATGGGTAGGAAGATTGACTGACCAATATGGGAAAGTGAAAATATTCACCATTTTCATGACTTTGAATATCATCCCCATTGGAGTAATTACGCATTTGGGTGCAACCCCCATTCCTTATGTTTTGTTGATTTCCACCATGTTTTTTGTGACGTCCAATGGTAGAATGGTGCCAGCTTCAGCTTTGATCACAGGTACTGCTAAGCCTGAGAACAGGGGTAGCTTTCTCAGTTTTAACTCTGCAGTTCAGCAATTATCAGCGGGCTTTGCCTCCTTTGTAGCGGGTTTGATTTTGGCTGAAAATATCAACGGAGAATTGATCAATTACAACTATGTGGGCTACATCGCGATTGTTTTTAGCTTACTCTGTATTCCCTTGATCAGAAGGATAAAAGTCGTGGATACCGAAGCCATCGCAAATATTGATGACTCCCCGGATCCAAGTTTGGTTGTGGAAAAATAAAAAAAGCACCGAGTGTAAACCCGATGCTATCTATAATTATCTAAGATAATTGTAGCGTCAATTGAGGACCAAATTAAAACTCCGCATTACCCGGGGTTCTTGGGAAAGCGATTACGTCTCTAATATTACCCATACCGGTCACAAACTGTACGAGTCTTTCAAAGCCTAGACCAAAACCAGCATGTGGGGTAGCTCCAAATCTTCTCGTGTCCAGATACCACCACATCTCTTCCTGTGGGATATGCATCTCGTCCATTCTTTGCGTGAGGCGATCCATTCTTTCTTCTCTCTGTGAACCCCCTACGATTTCTCCAATACCTGGGAAAAGGATATCCATTGCTGCTACCGTTTTGCCATCATCATTTTGACGCATGTAGAATGCTTTGATTTCCTTTGGATAGTCAGTCAAGATAACTGGCTTTTTGAAATGCTTCTCCACCAAGAATCTTTCATGCTCAGACTGCAAATCCGCGCCCCATTCTTCGATCAAGTATTGGAATTTCTTTTTCTTGTTCGGATTGGAGTTTCTCAAGATATCTATGGCTTCCGTATAGGTGATTCTTTCAAATTTGTTTTTTGTGACAAATCTCAGTCTATCGAGTAATCCCATTTCGCTTCTTTGGTCTGCTTTTTTGCCTTGCTCTTCATCGGCAGCACGTTTATCCAAAAATGCCAAATCGTCCTTACAATGCTCTAAAGCATAGCCAATCACATATTGCAAGAAATCTTCCGCAAGGTCTTGGTTATCCTCAGCATCATAAAATGCCATCTCAGGCTCGATCATCCAGAATTCCGCCAGGTGTCGAGTAGTATTAGAGTTTTCTGCTCGGAAAGTAGGTCCGAAAGTATATATCTCAGCCAAAGCCATCGCAGCAAGCTCACCTTCCAACTGACCCGATACGGTAAGATTAGTTTCTCTTTCGAAAAAATCCTCCTTATAATTGATGCTACCATCTTCATTCAAAGGCGGATTTTTCAAATCCAAGGTGGTGACTTTGAAAGTCTCCCCAGCACCTTCAGCATCTGAGGCAGTGATGATTGGTGTATGGATGTAAAAGAAACCTTTATCATTGAAATACTTATGCACAGCATAGGCCAAAGCATGTCTCACTCTGAATACAGCACCAAAAGTATTGGTACGCATTCTCAAGTGAGCGATTTCTCTCAAAAACTCCAAGGAGTGCTTCTTCGGCTGTAGAGGGTATTTTTCTGGATCAGCGTCCCCAAGTATGGTGATCGAGGAGGCAGAGATCTCAGAACTTTGACCAGAACCTTGGGAGGCTACGATTTGACCATTTATTTTGATACAAGCACCCGTGGTGATACGCTTGAGTGTCTCTTCATCTATGATATTAGGATCAGCCACTACTTGGTAATTATTGATGGTAGAGCCGTCATTCAAAGCAATAAATGATACATTCTTATTACTCCTTTTGGTTCTTACCCATCCCATCAAGGTCACTTCCTGACCTACAAAATCGCTTTCCAGCAGTGATTTGATTTTTACTCTTTTGTTAAAAGCCATGACATTTTTTCTTTTTGTCTTACTCCTTGTGATCCTCCAATTTTTGGTTCTTCACAAGAGGAATGCAAAAAAACGATATAATAAGCTTTTTATCAAAAAATTGATCTAATTTCCTAAATTTGAATTCAGAAAACATTTGTACCAACAACCGTAGTAGACTAATTTTTAACACAATTCTTGATTGATCATATATGCAGAAGCTTAATTTAAGTCAGGTTCTTTCGCAAAAACTATCTCCTCAGCAGATTCAGTTTATCAAACTACTTCAAGTACCTACTGCCGAATTGGACGCTAGGATAGAAGAAGAGTTGGAAATCAACCCTGCATTGGAAGAGGGTAGGGATGAAGAGAAAAAAGAGGATGATGACTTTTCTGACACTTATGAAGAGAATATTGAAGCACCTGAGCAAGATGTAAATATTGATGATTACCTCAGTGAGGACTACGGTGGGTATAAAATGCAGGGAGACGGTAACTACTCTCCCGATGATGATGATAGGGAAGTGCCTATTTCAGGTAGTATTTCTTTACACGAACAGCTACTTTCTCAACTGAGTTACCTCAAGCTTGATGAAACACAAAAGCTTATTGGGAAGCAATTGATCGGTAGTATAGAAAATGATGGCTATATCAGAAGGGATTTAGAAGCGATCATCAATGATATTGCTTTCAGTCAGAATATTGAAACAGACATCGACGAGGTAGAAGAGATTCTTCGAAAAATACAAGGCTTTGATCCAGCTGGAATAGCAGCTAGGAATCTGCAAGAATGCCTTTTGATTCAATTAGAAAGAAAAGAGCATCCCGAAGATCCTGTCGTGCAGCATGCCATTCAGATTATCCATGATAATTTTGAGGAATTTACTAAGAAGCATTACAGCAAGATACAAAAGAGACTCGGAATCGAAGATGATGAGTTGAAGGATGCAGTGCATATGATTACCAGATTGAACCCCAAACCAGGAGGGATTTCTGACGGCCTCGTCAAAACACAATACATTATACCAGATTTTATCCTTACCAATAGCAATGGGAAGTTAGAGATCTCGCTCAATTCAAAAAATGCACCAGAACTGAGAGTCAGCAGATCTTATTCAGACATGTTTGATGCTTATGATAAGAGTGATAAAAAAGATAAAAAACTCAAAGAAACAGTCACCTTTGTGAAACAGAAGCTTGACGCTGCCAAGTGGTTTATTGATGCCATCAAGCAAAGACAGCATACACTGTTGAGAACCATGCAGGCCATCCTGGATTATCAAAAGGAATTCTTCGTGGAAGGTGACGAAACCAAGTTGAGACCTATGATTCTCAAAGATATTGCTGATCAAATAGAAATGGATATCTCCACGGTATCACGAGTAGCCAATAGCAAAGCAATCCAAACTGAATTTGGTATTTATCCTTTGAAATACTTCTTCTCAGAGGGTATCGCTACCGACTCAGGAGAAGATGTAAGTAACAAGGAAGTCAAGAGCGTATTGCAAACTCTAGTAGACGAAGAAAATAAAAGAAAGCCACTGTCTGATGATAAGCTAGTGAAGATGCTCAATGATAAAGGTTATAATATTGCTCGTCGAACTGTAGCGAAATATAGAGAACAGTTGCAGATTCCAGTTGCCAGATTAAGAAAGGAACTTTAAGTGTATAGGAAAATTTCAGAAATTATATCAGCAGTGTTTCAACCACTGCTGATGCCCTCTTTGATTGTTGGTTTTTTACTTTTTGTTTTACCGGAATCAGAGATTGCAGGTGGGCCAAATAAGCCGTTGATATTTTTGGTGGTAGTGGCCAATACCTTTGTGATTCCATTGGCTATTTTGTTTGTTATGCGTTATAATAAAGTGATTCCATCCTTGAAAATGGAGGATAGGAAGGATAGAGTCTTTCCTTTCTCAATGATCAGTCTACTTTACATGGTGACAGCATACGCATTCTATGTCAAAGATTGGATGGATTATAAGTTGATCTTTATTTTATTTATCATCACTATCTGTTTAATACTACTGACCAGTATTAGTTTCTTTTGGAAAATCAGTGCGCACATGTTGGGCGTTGGGGGATTATTGGGAATAATCCTGGCTTACAGTCTGATATTATCTGGATTCAATTTACTTTATCCAGTATTAGGAGCCATCATATTGACAGGAGCAGTAGGGACTGCGAGGCTATATCTTAATGCCCATACACCAGCTCAAGTTTGGGCTGGCTTTCTCTTGGGTTTTTTGGTTTGTTTTGGGTCATTTTATATGGTTTGGGCATAAAAAAAAAACCGGTACTAACCGGTTTTTTAGATTATTTTCTTTTCAATGATTTTCAGATTTAAGCTAAATCTGTTTTTCTTTCTTTTCTGGCTAATTTCCCTATTTCCCAATATCAGAATAATGCTACTGAAATTCCAAAGTTGATTTGATTAGCAGCAGTTCCAAAAGGACCTTGATCCTTTTGGAATACTTGGTTCAAACCGTAATAACCCCAAATATTGAATCCAGGAAACCCTAGTCTTGTATAAACACCATATCTAATGGGGGCCAGTCCGTAGTTTTGTCTGTCTTTGATTTTTCTAGTCAAACCATCAGCATCTTCATAAGCAATTTTGCTATGAGAGTTTAACAAAAACCCAACTTTACCACCGACAGCTACTTTCATACTTTTCTGGTAATTGGATTTATTGAAATGATATCTGATCTCAAGCGGGAAATCGATATAATTTACGGCAACCACATTTCTATTGATTCTGATATCATCTCCATACACTTCTCTAATATCACGAAGGATACTAGATTCTGGACCCAACAGCGGGTTGTTAAAGATTGTACGATCTTCAGTAAAAGCCATTTTATCTGTACCTATACCTATCCCTGGATTAAATGTGAATCCCGACCCTTCTCCAAAAATATTAAATGGATATTGGTAAGATGCATTGAAAGTCCTTGATGGGAAAAACCTGGTAGATAGATCGTCTGGTTTGTTATTTAAAGTATTGAAGCCAAAATCTATTAAGAGATCGCCTTTGATATCTGGACGTCCACCTATGGGAGTACGCTCTCTTTCTTGGGCGAAAGTATTGAATGTCAGCAATCCTGCAATGAATAATAAGGTTAGTCTTTTCATGAAAGCATTTATTGGATTAAAATCAGGTGGCTAAATTATAAAAACATACTTGATTTCTGTTCCTTTTTATCTTAATAATTCTTAATTGGTTAAGGACAAAGAAAGAATAAAAAGCGAAAAAGCTAAAGCGGGATATTTGTAAATCAAAAAATGATATCTACATTTGCAATCCCAATAGGCCTCGTAGCTCAACTGAATAGAGCACCTGATTACGGCTCAGGAGGTTTCAGGTTTGAATCCTGACGAGGTCACCAAGAAGCTCCGCAATACGGGGCTTTTTTTGTTTTACATTAAATTTGGATTACGGCTCAAGAGGTTTCAGAGCCTGAACCGATACTTCGGTATCCTGTTCGTTTGATTCAAGTTCTTGCTTTGAAGTTTTTGGTGTCTTACGCTATAAAAGAGACTAGACTCTGAGATTGAAAAATTATAGCATTGAAAATCAAGCCTGAAAAGGAAACTTTAAAAAACTTTCTATACAGGGCTTGCAATAGCAACAAAACTGTCTCACCTTTGCAATCCCAAACGAGGGAAGAAGCTTTCAAAAGCAAAACAAAAATTGATTTCAGGTATTATATAATGAAGAAAATAAAATTAAATTTTTTTCATTTCAGTTTTGAAAAATTAAATTTTGATAATACCTTTGCAAACCCAAAACGAAAGAGGGTTTGGTAAACAAGCAGACAGGGAACTGTTTCAAGATGTCAGATTGATGGCATATAAGTTCATTGAAGTGTTGTAAGACGAAACGACGAGAGGCTATTTTAGGATAGTTTTTCAAGAATAACATCAATAAGAGCCGATAGGAATAAGCTACGAGAGTAGCGGAAAAAAAACTTTACAATGGAGAGTTTGATCCTGGCTCAGGATGAACGCTAGCGGCAGGCCTAATACATGCAAGTCGAACGGGATCTAGAAGCTTGCTTTT
>NZ_FTOP01000003.1 GCF_900156785.1 Belliella pelovolcani
GAATTTATTCGATGATTCATTACTTTTCTGTACCTGGATAAGGTACAAAATCTGATTCTCCAGGTATCTTAGGGAATTTCTGTGCTATCCAATCGGCTTTTGCTTGCTTCAATTTTTCCTTACTGGAAGAGACGAAGTTCCAGTCAATATAGCGCTCTTCGGGGAATACTTCTCCACCAAAAAGATAAACAGTGGCACCAGCTTGTATCTCAAACTCACAAAGTTTGCTATCATTTGCAATTAGGATTTGTCTAGGCTCGTAGGTGTTTCCTTCAGATTGGATAGCTCCATCAAGAATATATAGTCCGCTTTCCCCAAAGAGCTGATCACCAATGCTGACTTTTTGAGTTGAAGTACTCTTGATTTCTATAAAGTAGAGTTTACTATGTACTGGTACTGGTGATTTTCTGCCAAAAGCTTCGCCAGCTATCAATTTGAATGTCAGGTCTCCTTCAGTCCAGGTAGGGATCTCTTCGGCAGCAATATGGGTAAAAGAGGGCTCTGCATCTTCAAGTTCTAGTGGTAATGCGACCCAGATTTGTAGGCCATGCATTATCAAGGCACTATCTCTTAAGTATTCGGGAGTTCTTTCAGAATGTACCACACCTTTTCCAGCTGTCATCCAATTGACAGCACCAGGTTTGATCTCTACCTCGCTACCTATGGAATCTCGATGCATGATTGATCCTTCAAACAAAAATGTCAGTGTAGATAAACCAATATGTGGATGGGGTAAAACGTCAAAATTCTCCCTTTCGCTCATTTTCACAGGTCCCATGTGATCGATAAATACAAAGGGCCCCACAGATCTCTTTTGTCTAAATGGCAATAGCCTCCCCACCATGAAATTTCCAATACTTGCTGCCCGCTCTTCTATGATTAGTTTGATATTCGACATCTTTTTTTTAAGAAAGATACAAAATTTTGAAGCCATCTCTATCACAATAAAGATGGCTTCTGAATATTATCCGTAGACAAATAAATTTTATACTTCAAATGATGATCAACTTTCTCTTGTCTTGATTCGGATGACCCTTTCTTTTTCTTCTCCTTTGAGTCGCATCAGTCTGACCATACGATCTGGAGAAGGCTTGCCAAGAGAGATCAAGACCAAGGTCAGCGCATAAGCGATGATGTAGCCGTTATTCTCAAAGATCAATAGACCTGCTGGGCTAAGTATACTACTCAAGAGTAGGAGTTTTAGTCTATTTAGGGTAGCATCCTTGTAGATAGATACTTTGTCAAGTAAGTCCATCGAATTAGTCAATACCACTTTGATGGCCCTGTGGAAGTTCATGTAACCCACAGCTAATATGGCATAGATGAAACCAAGAAAGACAAAGTCTAACCAAGCTGGCAAATCAGGTCTGTCAAAATCTAAGGTGTTATTTTGACTATAAAGGTAGACAATGGCAAAGACCGGTATAGAACAAGCGATGATGATCAACGATGTTCTCTCTAGTCTATCATAAATGGGTCTGATGGGATCTTTTTCCAAAGGAATATTATTCTATGATGATTTTAACGTCACTACTTGCAGGCTTTGAAGAACAGCATAGAATGTATCCATCGGCGATTTCACCTTCGCTAAGGCCTGCATCTTCGATCATATCTACTTTACCAGCGATTAATCTTCCTCTACAAGCTGTACATAGGCCACTTTGACAGCTGTAGGGCATGTCTACTTGGTTGTCCAAACCTGCTTCTAGAATCGTTTTATCTGGTGCTACTTCAAAACTATATTCCTGACCTTCTACTTGTACAGTTACCTCGCGGGTAAGCGCAGGCGCCATTTCACCAGAAGCTTTTTTGGCTGCTTCTTTGGCGTCTAGGTCTGAATAGAAACTCTCTTCGTGGATCGAATCCTTTGCAATCCCTAGGCTTTCTAAGGTGTTCAAGGTGGTATCCATCAAGCCTTCAGGTCCGCAAATAAAATATTTCTTATCTGTCAATTCTTTGTCGTCGCTCCAACTCAATACTTCTTTCAGTTTACTGCTATCAAGTCTACCCGACATGCCTGACCAGCCTGCTTCAGGCTTACTGAGGTTATGAATGATCTCGAGTTGCTCACCGTATTTTTCTTTGAGTGTCTTGAGTTGCTCGTGGAAAATGATTTGATCCTCTGATCTGGAACAATATAATAGGGTTACTTTAGAATTAGGCTCGTTGACTAAGACAGACTTGGTAAGACCCATGATAGGGGTAATGCCACTTCCCCCCGCTACCATGTAGTATTGGATTTTGTTTTGGGAATGAAAAGAAGTGGTGAAGTTACCCATCGGCTTCATGATTTCGATCGTCTTTCCAGGTCGAAGTTGGTCATTGAGGTAGTTGGAAACCAGTCCTCCAGTCACTCTTTTGACAGAGATGCCTGGAAATGGATCTACAAAAGGGGAGGTGCAAAGACTGTAAGATCTACGCACTTCTTTGCCTTCAATTTCTAAAATTACGGTAAGGAATTGACCTGGCTTGTAGTCTAGATAAGGCTCAGGCTGCTCAAAGAAGATGCTAACTGTATCAGGAGTTTCTTTGACGATTTCTCTGATTTTGAGCGATAAGTATTGATCGCCCTTGTTGGGCTCGGATTTTTTCTTTTTGAATAAATTGAACATGCTTTGGATGCTTTACACGTTGATCCAGTAAGTGAGCTTCAAAATTAAGGCACGATTTTTAATTTGTAAGCTTTCTGGATGATAATTGTCTGTGTAAACAACAAAGAAGTCGGAAACAGGTTTGAATCTCCACTGAAAACGTGTATTGATGTTGATATTGTCAATCTGACTATTGTACTGCACAAAGGTACTCAAAAACAATTTGTCAGTGAAAGAAACTTCAGCTCTTGGTCCTACCAACCATAAATCTGCTGAGCTGTAAGGCTTAGGCATCTCGATTTTGTTATACTCCGCAAACATGGAGATATTTCCGTAGGGTTGAAATCGATAATTTACATTGGTATTGACGAAGGTCCTGGTGCCATTGAAAAAACCACCATAGTAAGTCGTAGCGCTGTAATTCAATAGCTTCCTCCTATCAGAAGTGTAGGTGATACCTGTTCTCAAATAAGAATAGTCAGTTCCCGCAGCCAATCTTTCCCCTCCTGATCTTGTCGGGTCAAAGGAATTGAATAAATATATGTATTCATTGAAAACCCTAGCCTGAATGGTAGAGGTGTTTTTGAAATAAAGTCTATAGATAAAGGAGATGGTCTCGTCAGTTTTTAAGCTGAAATCATCATTGGTGTACATATCGTACCTGACTTGAAATGTCTGTTGGAAGATCTTATCACTATCAATGACATGTCTGTAAAGTACATTTGGTTCTAATCTCCAGTAGGATCTTCTTGGAACAAAGCCCACTTCCGCATTGTAGGCATCTCCTACATATTCATGGTTCCATTGAAATTTCCATGTTTTGGTATTGTAGTCTAAATAACTCGCATGCGCTTTGGTGTCACCAGTCTGATTTGGGCTAAAGGATTGATGATAGAAAAACTTTCCAGTCCACTTGTTGTCAATAGAAGCCAAATTGTAATCAAGGCCAATTACCCTGTTATAATCAGGAATTCTATTTGACTCCCCCACATTTCCCGTAGTCTGCCGATTGACAAAAATAGCTGCGATATTAGACCTACTGAATACTTTTTGCTGCACCGTGGCCACAGTGTAATTTTGACCTGGATAGCCCACTTCATCTTCCGTAGCTGTCTGCATATTCAGTAAGCCAACCCTTAGATTATCATTGAGGTTTCCATTGAGTCTTGCGCCATAAAGGATGCGATTGTTTGAACTCCTTCCTAAACTATCTGTGGCAATACCAATTCTTCTGGAGAAAAATGGACGAATGCTTCTGAATCCATAATCAGCAAATAAATCAGCATTTTCTAAGAAAAACTGTCTTCTCTCAGGGAAAAAGAGTTCAAACCTATTAAGGTTTGTTTGCTGCTGATCTACCTCCACAGTAGAGAAGTCAGGGTTAAAAGTGAGATCCAGGTTCATAGAAGGAGTGATGGCTACTTTTGCATCTAGTCCAGCATCAAAACCTGTACTCGTAGGGTCGTTAGATCGGTAATCTTTAGCCGCATTTGTCGCTGCATAAGGGATTACTGCAATATTAGAGCCTGGTTTTTTGAGTGGCTTGTCCCAATTTAAATATCCTGTAAATGCCAAACTCCCGATTCTTTGGTTTAAAGGTACAGGTACCCAAGAAGATTGCTCAAAGTTTTTTCGATCGTTTCTTATAAAATTAACTCTCCAATATTCGGATCCTTCTGTATATCTCAGTGTTTTAAATGGAATAGCCATTTCTACTTCCCACCTGTCCTCGTACCTTTTTACTTCTGAAAACCACTTATTGTCCCATACATTAGAAACTCTGTCACCATTGTTTACCAGTCCTTCCATTTGAATATTGTATGGAGAGACAGCAAACATGAATCCATTATTCCCATCATCATAAGGACCAATGATTATTGCAAAAGCATCATTTTGATCAAAATTGAAATCTCTTTTTAAAGAAGATATGACATAATCTCCTGGAGTTTTGGTGTACAAAGTGGCAGCCACATAGAGGAAATCCTCATCATATTTGAGTCTTACTTCTGTGTTCTCAGTGGCAGGAAGACCTTCTTTTGGGATTTGCTGAATAAAATTGGAAATCAAAGCTGACTCTCCCCATTCCTCCATATTGATGACTCCATCTATGGTCATTGGAGAAGTAGTCAGGCCTACTTCTAGTCCAAATTCTTTATCTTTTTTATCGTTGGCAAACAAAAAAGAAAGTGATAAAAAGAATGTAATTATACTTGGGTAAATATACTTCATCAGTGCAAAGCTAGCCTATTAAATAGAAGAAGAAGCTGTATTTTCTTCATTCGGTCAGAACAGAAATCAAATTGGCAAAGATTTGTTTTGAGTGGGCAGGGATTTATATTTCAATAGAAGCCTGTTTTTTTCTTTTTGAAAGGCTAAATTTGCGCACTTCAAACAAAACTCAAAATCATGAATTTGACTCACCTGACAGCCGTCAGCTCCATAGACGGTAGGTATGGTAGCAAGACCGCTCCACTTAGACCTTATTTTTCTGAATTTGCCTTGATCAAATACAGGGTGCACGTGGAAGTAGAATATTTTATTGCACTCTGTGAACTTCCACTTCCACAATTGAAAAACTTCGATAAGCTGTTTTTTCCTAAGCTCAGAGATTTGGTGAAAAACTTCTCGATGGAAGATGCTGAGACAATCAAGGAGACTGAGAAGGTCACCAATCATGATGTAAAGGCCGTGGAATATTTTCTCAAAGAGAAGTTTGATATTTTGGGTTTAGATACATACAAAGAGTTTATACACTTTGGCCTGACTTCACAAGATATCAACAACACCGCGACTCCATTGATGCTCAAGCATGGATTGGAAGAAGTGATTTTACCCCACTTAGATGCTGTGCTTGAAAATCTAAAAAATAAAGTAGCTGCATGGAGGGCTATTCCAATGCTTGCTAAAACTCACGGCCAACCTGCTTCACCTACCAACCTTGGAAAAGAATTTCAAGTTTTTGTAACAAGAGTTGAAAAGCAGCTTCAATTACTTTCTCAAATACCATATGCTGCAAAGTTTGGTGGAGCTACAGGAAATATGAATGCCCATCATGTAGCCTATCCTGACATCGATTGGATGCTGTTTGCCAATGGATTTGTGGCTAATTATCTAGGACTAGAAAGAAGCTACCCGACCACACAGATCGAACATTATGATCACTTGGCAGCTCTTTTTGATGGTTTGAAGCGTATCAATACAGTATTGCTAGACCTTTCCAAAGATGTGTGGCAGTATGTAGCCATGAATTACTTCAAGCAAAAAATCAAAGTTGGTGAAATAGGTTCTTCGGCAATGCCTCATAAAGTAAATCCAATTGATTTTGAAAACGCAGAAGGAAATCTAGGTATTGCAAATGCTCTTTTGGAGCATTTGGCTGCTAAGCTGCCAATCAGCAGATTGCAGCGAGATTTGACAGACAGTACGGTCTTAAGAATTATTGGAGTACCGCTTGGTCACATGTTGATTGCTCTGGAATCATTATCCAAAGGACTCAATAAACTAGAACTCAATCAAGCTGCTATAGATGCCGACTTAGAAGAAAACTGGGCAGTGGTGGCAGAGGCGATTCAGACAGTGTTGAGAAGGGAAGGTTATCCTAAGCCGTATGAAGCACTCAAGGATCTGACTAGGACTAATACAAAAATCACAAAAGAGTCAATATCTGAGTTTATTGATCAACTCCAAGTCAATGATGCGATCAAAGCAGAATTAAAAAAGATCAGTCCATTTAATTTTACAGGAATTTTTTAAACATTTTAAAAATATCAAGCATTGTTAAAATGCATAGAATTTTTTTTGTTCTTGATAAATTTCTCTGAAATATCACCATAAGTCCCCAAGTTAATTCAATTTGACTTGGGGATTTTTAATCTATTTCTATAAACTTGATCCCAATTATTCTATTTTTACCAAAGAAGTTTATCAGACAAATTACGCATCCAGCATATTTCCCTTATGAATAAAAAAAACCATCTTTTTTCTCATTTACAGTCTGATTTGCCAGCTGGTCTTGTCGTTTTTTTAGTTGCACTACCATTATGTTTAGGAATTGCATTGGCCTCCGGAGCTCCTTTATTTTCTGGAATTATAGCGGGTGTGATAGGGGGGGTACTTGTTGGGTTGATGTCTGGATCTAGCAGCTCTGTATCAGGGCCTGCTGCTGGACTTGCAGTGATTGTATTTACAGCCATTGAAGACTTGGGCAGCTACGAGGTTTTTTTATTAGCTGTTATAATAGCGGGCTTATTTCAGGTCTTGTTGGGCTTCGCAAAGGCAGGTGTCATTGGTTATTATTTCCCTACATCGGTCATCAAAGGGATGTTGGCAGGGATTGGGTTGATTCTGATCATTAAGCAAATTCCATTGATATTGGGTATCAATAATTCACAAAATTTAGCGAAATATATTCCTTCCAATTATGATTTCGAATCTCTAAGTGTATTCGGTGAGGTTATTGAAGCATTTCATTATGGTGCTGTGATCATTTCTTCAATTTCTATTCTTATTTTGATTTTATGGGAAAAGCTGATCATTAAAAAGTATAGCATCACAAGAGTAATACCTGGGGCATTGGTGGTAGTGATTGTAAGTGTTATTGTCAATGAAATTTTTAAATTATACCACCCTTCTCTTTTTCTAGGACAAGCAGACAAAGTAGAGCTTCCTGTAGTATCATCAACTGAGGAATTCAAATTTTTATTTTTACTGCCAGACTTCAATGGTGTGTTGAATCCCAAAGTATGGATAGTTGCCGTTACCATAGCAGTTATAGCCAGTTTAGAGACGCTTTTGAGCTTGGAAGCTGCGGATAAAATAGATCCTCACAAGAGAGTTTCTCCACCAAATAGGGAGTTATTTGCTCAGGGAGTAGGTAATATGATTAGTGGATTTATAGGAGGCTTGCCAATCACCGCCGTAATCGTAAGAAGTTCAGCAAATATTACTGCGGGAGGAAGAACCAAGTTGTCCACAGTTTTTCACGGGGTATTGCTGGTAATTAGTGTATTGTTATTCCCAAACTTACTCAACAAAATCCCCTTGGCTGCACTTGCTGCGATTTTACTTTTGATCGGGTATAAGCTTGCTAGATTTTCTTTATTTAAAAATCAACTAAGATTAGGTTGGGATCAGTTTTTACCCTTTTTGGTAACTGTAGTCAGTATCTTGATCTTTGATTTGTTGATAGGAATTAGCCTAGGAGTCATGATTGCTATATTTTTCATTTTATTAAGAAATTTTCAAAATTCCCATTTGCTAGTCAAAGAAAGCATTGATCAGAAAGATGTAATTAAAGTCAAATTATCCGAGGAAATGAGTTTTCTAAATAAAGGTGCACTGATCAAGACACTTGAAAATATTCCAGAAAATGGACATGTTATCATCGATGGGAGCAAGTCCAAAATTATTGATTACGATGTACTGGAGGCTATTGAAAATTTTAAAATCTCAGCTATTGACAAAGGGATTAAGGTCGAAACCATCAAAATCAAATCAGTGAATTCAGGAGCAGTTCATTAGTTTTTAGGGAGAAATATCTCAGCCATCATACATCTGGCACTTCCACCTCCTAGTTTTTCTATTATCGGAATTTCAGGGGTAATGATCTTAGTGTATTTTTCAATGGTTTTGATTTGGGCTTTGCTCAACGCATCATAAGCAGTTTTGGACATTACTGTAAACTTTTCCCCTTGCTGATTCTTTACCTCCAACATATTTCCTGCAAAATGAAACTTTTGTTTTGGGGTAATAGGAATAATTTTTTTTCCAGTGCTTTCTAATGCTTGTTGTAAGGCTAGCTTTTCAGAGAAATTGGGCAAGCTATCAAGACATACTACAGCAATATCACTGCCTACATGCATCATTACATTGGTATGATAAATAGGAGAGTGAACATCTTCAATCAATTGTGTCGCATCAAAATCTACTACTTTATAGTCTAAAAGTCTTCCTAAGTATTTCAAAGGGACATCATGTGTTCTCAAAGACCTACAGGCATATGCAATGGCATTTACTCGATCTAGTATCAAGCTGCCAGTTCCCTCCAGGAATTGCTCATCCTGCTCAAAGAAGCTCAGATCAATGACCTCATTGATAACAAAATCCGCTTGCATCAAACGCTCAAGAATATCCTTTCTTCTTTCTAATCTCCTATTTGGAGAAAACATAGGATACAAAATGACCTTTCCATCTTCATGTGTGCTAAACCAATTATTAGGGAATATAGCATCAGTTTTTCTAGGGGCTTCGCTGTCTTCTATCACGATGACTTCTACACCTGCTTTGCGAAGCAATGCCACAAAGCCATCAAATTCCTTTTGCGCTAAATGATTGATTTCTATGGCATCCCTTTCGTCCTGCTTTTGATAAAAGTTATTGCTGGCAGTTTCTGGATTAAAACCAAAATTTGCTGGTCTTACCATCAGGATAGTGGAGGTAGTTGGAGTAGTCATTATAGATAAAGAATAGTCAGCTTGAAAATAATTCATGCGAATTTATCTAAAATGTAAGCATCATATCCCCTTGGCAGCTAAAACTTTTACGATTTTTTACACGGAGTTATTTACCGATTCGATTGCTTATAGATTTTTTCAATTTCTTTATAAAAGCAATAGAGGGTATTTTTGTGTTCTTATTTAATCATACCTAAAAATAAATCAAGCATATTCTTATGAAAAAATTTTTGCTAGCGATTGCTCTTTTAGCCAGTTCAGTGATGACGGCAGGAGCACAGGAAAAAGCAGGAGTAGACGGTTGGTCAGGTGCTACGAAAAAAAGCCCGAGCAATGCTATGGCTACTCAAAATGCAGAATGGTGGCCTAATCAGCTGAATCTAAATATTCTTCGCCAAAATTCATCTCTTTCCAACCCAATGGGAGAGAACTTTAACTATGCGGATGCATTCAACAGCCTTGATTATGAAGCATTGAAGCAGGATTTGAGAGATTTGATGACTGATTCTCAAGACTGGTGGCCTGCAGATTTTGGTCACTATGGTGGATTATTTATCAGAATGGCCTGGCATAGTGCTGGAACTTACAGAACTGGCGATGGTCGTGGAGGCTCTAGATCAGGACAACAACGATTCGCTCCATTGAATAGCTGGCCTGACAATGGTAACTTAGATAAGGCTAGAAGATTACTTTGGCCAATCAAGCAGAAATATGGAAATAAAATCTCTTGGGCAGACTTGATGGTGCTTACTGGAAACGTAGCATTAGAGTCTATGGGATTTGAGACGTTTGGTTTTGCAGGTGGTAGAGAAGATGTGTACGAACCTGAACTGGATGTGTACTGGGGTAAAGAAAGAGAGTGGTTGGCTGATGAGCGCTACAGTGAAGGGCGTAAGTTGGAGAACCCACTTGCGGCAGTACAAATGGGATTGATCTATGTAAATCCAGAAGGTCCGAACGGAAACCCTGATCCAGTACTGGCAGCCCATGATATCAGAGAGACCTTTGGTAGAATGGGAATGAATGATGAGGAGACGGTAGCTTTGATCGCTGGTGGACATACCTTGGGTAAAACTCACGGTGCAGGACCTGCGGATCATGTAGGTGCTGAACCAGAAGCCGCTCCAATTGAAGAGCAAGGATTTGGCTGGAAGAGTTCTTACAAGTCTGGAAAAGGTGCAGATGCCATCACTTCAGGTCTAGAAGTGACTTGGACTTCTACACCAGCGCAGTGGAGCCACGATTATTTGACTTTCTTGTTCAAATATGATTGGGAATTGACAAAGAGTCCAGCTGGTGCACATCAGTGGGTTGCAAAGGATGCGGGAAATATTATCCCAGATCCTTTTGATGCCGAGAAAAAACAGCCACCTTACATGTTGACGACAGATTTATCTTTGAGATTTGATCCAGAGTACGAGAAAATCTCAAGAAAATTCCTAGAAGATCAAGATGCCTTTAACGAAGCTTTTGCAAGAGCTTGGTTCAAACTAACTCACAGAGATATGGGGCCAAATACGACTTACCTGGGTCCAGAAGCTCCTAAAGAAGATCTGATTTGGCAAGACCCTATTCCTGCGGTAAATCATCCATTGGTGAATGCCAATGATATTGCAGGTTTGAAAACTCAAATTTTGAATTCTGGTCTGTCGATTTCTGAGTTGGTAAACACGGCTTGGGCTTCAGCCTCTACTTACAGAGGTTCTGATAGGAGAGGTGGTGCCAATGGCGCAAGAATCAGACTAGAGCCAATGAGAAATTGGGAAGTGAATAATCCAGCGCAATTGAATAAGGTATTGGGTACATTAGAAAAGATCCAAGCAGATTTCAATGCTAAGTCTGGTTCGAAAAAAGTTTCTCTCGCTGATTTGATTGTGTTAGCTGGTACGGCTGCTATAGAGAAAGCTGCATCAAATGCTGGATATCAGATTGAAGTGCCTTTTTCACCAGGAAGAATGGATGCTTCTGCTGAGATGACAGATGTAGAATCCTTCGCCTTGCTAGAGCCGATGGCTGATGGATTTAGAAACTATTTAAAGACAAAATATACAGTTTCTACGGAGGAATTATTGGTAGATAAAGCACAGCTTCTGACATTAACTGCGCCTGAGATGACTGTATTAGTGGGTGGTATGAGAGCTTTGCATACTAACTTCGACGGTTCCAAGCATGGTGTGTTTACAGACAAAAAAGACATGCTAACCAATGATTTCTTTGTCAACCTTCTAGATATGAGTACAGAATGGAAAGCTTTAGATGATTCTAAAGAGACATTCGAAGGAAGAGATAGAAAGTCAGGTGAAGTGAAGTACACTGCCACAAGGGCTGATTTGATTTTCGGATCTCACTCTGAATTGAGAGCCTTAGCGGAAGTTTATGCGCAAGCCGATAACAATGAGAAGTTTGTAAAAGACTTCGTAGCGGCTTGGACCAAAGTTATGAATCTAGATAGGTTCGATTTGGTATACAAAAGATAATTTTGATTGAGGATTAAATTGATAGATCAAACCAGCCTTCTATTGGAGGCTGGTTTTTTTATAGCTTCGCAAAGCCTACAGCTTTGGCATACTGAAATATAAGTTACACCAGTAGTCTTATACCAATCAAAAGTCATTATCTATATTTCATTTTGTGGTAGGTGAGTCTACTTGAAAATTAAATAGAAATGGTAACCTTTGAATCATTATTCCTTTTCCTTTTTGATCAATCTTGTCTCGTAAAAAGTGACCATATCAGGTTCATAGTCTAAGAAATACAAGTTAGGCTTTACCCATAACCTACCTTTTTTATCAAATGATTGTAAGGTGAGCTTTGGCGAAATGGTAGACGGAGCACTATAAGATCCATCACTTTCTCTTACAATAAGTTTGAGTTTGTCTTTTTCATAGTATTATTTACTTGATTTCCTGACTAGTTTTAATTCATAAACCGTAATCTGGTCAGGTTCGAATTCCATTTCATGAACATTCTGGTGTGCCCAAATCCTACCTTTTGAATCAACCCTAGAAATTCTATATCTCTTTGTTATAATACTTGGCTGGCTATAACTGCCGTCACCTTCTCTTACAATCAGTTTTTCAGGGTCAAGTTTAGAGATCATTTCCCTTCTTTCTTCACTGGAGACTTCATTGCCCGGTAATTCACTTAATTTCAATCCAGATCTATAGGTTAAAACATGCCTGTCTTCTACCTGAAATAAGTGAGTGATTTCTCCAGATCTGTCAACTGGTGTTTCATAATCTTGCTGCCCGCCAATTTCATATCCACGGTTCAAAATAAACTTATCAAAGGGTATTTTTTCAGACTTGAATTCAGCATGATTATCCAAGTCAAATTGATAAAATAAAGAATCGTTTTGGTGTGTGAAATACACGATGTGATCTTGCACTTGAAAATGTGGTTTGATAAAATCAAAAGCCTCTGTGCCCTTTGCGTACCTACTGTTTGGGTGAAAAGGAATGATTGGAGAAAATGATTCTTGTTCTGAATCAATCAGATCAAGGGTATTGTATTCTTGATAATATTGGAGCATATTGGATCGAGCATCGACCTGCGGGCCTCCTGTGAAGGCTACAAAGGTTGGCTTACCTGCTTTTTTGCCCGCATGTAAATGATCAAAACCTGAATAGATCATTCCCTTATGCGGATAAGGCTTTTTGAAGCTTTTCTCCAGATTAAAGTCCATATCATAAATATTGAATTTTGATATTCCCAATACTCCGATCTTATCGTTAGAGAATGTCGCTCCCAATACAAATTGACCAAATGCATCTGGTGCATCTTGAGGTTTATCAAATACTGAAACTTTCTCTCCAGCTTTATTGAATATCATAAGTTGATTCTCTTCAGAGAAAAGGAAAAGATCTTTTTCTGCATGTATAGCTAGCAACTCTAAATTCCCCAAATAATCAATGGTTAGTGAATCTATGATTTCCAATTCATAGGTGAAATTTCCATTCTTTTCATTAGACTTGTTACTTTCACAAGCGCAATTAAAAATGGCTAAACTTATTAAAATGAATAAATATTTCTTGCTCATTCTACAGCTTTTAATTTTGCCTTGAAAATCAATTCATAATCCAATTCCTCCTCTCTGTTGTAACTCAGCCAATAAATTCCATCTTTATCAACAAATTCTATATTCCCTACATTCTCAGGGAGATTGATTGGCTTAATTGTTCCATCATCTCCAAGAAAAGCATATTTCCTCTTATTCATTTTGAAGATTGCAGAGAAAGCGTCCATAGGGTTTTCTAGCCCTTCATTGACTTCATTATATTCAGTTTCTGTCAACCCATTAGTATAGTGAATCAAGACCATTTCATTGTGGGTAATAATTTTATCTATACTTCCATATGTGAAATCTTTGATGTTGATTCCAACATTGTCATCTTCAGCTTTGTCAGGTGAAATTCCATCCTTTTGAATAAACTTATCAAAGAGCATATTTATTTCCTTAATTGGCTTTTCAAGATCATTTAAGCTATAAACCCAAAGCTTAGGCTCGTTTTTAAAAGCAATATATAAATTGCCATTTTGAATATCCATGGCAGGTGAAGCCGTAAGTAGATTGTGGATTTTTTCTGGATTCTTAAATTTTGATCCTTCCGGAAGTGGTAAAGATGCTGTGAAATCCCCACTCTTGAAATCACTTATCTCTAATTGAGTTGACTTGGGATTAATATAAAAGGTACTACTTTCATCTCTACCCATAAAGTGGGTTAAAGCCCTATCTTCATCTAGAAAATGTAGTATGTTTGCATTCGAAATTGTCAATGAAAGACTAACTGAGAAACCAGGTTTGGCAGTTCTTGTTAACTCTCCCTGAAAATTATAAGCATATACTCCCTTAGAACCTAAAATCGCCCATTCATTTTCTTTTACAAACTGGGGCCTGGAAAGTGCACTTCCTCCAATGCCATCAGGTTGATCACCTGATTTATTGAAAGTTCCGAGAACCTCTCCCATTGTAGAAAATAAGAGGACATCCGAATTCTGATAGTTGTAGCCCAAAATATATTTTCCATCAATACTAATATCAGACCAGCTGAGTGCACCCAAATAGTCTATCATTACCGAATCAATGATTTCTAATTCATAGGATTCTGCTGCTAATAGCACATCGTTACGCGAGTCCTTATTCCCGCAACTGATTTGAAATAAAATAGACCCAAGTATAATTGCGCCTGCGTAAATTCTGGTAAAGTAGAGCTTGCTCATTATTTAATTCTAAAAGATATGAGGTAAATGAATTTTAAACTGAAAAATAAAATTAGTTAAAAAAGTAAACTAAGCAAGTCTTGCCTGCTTAGTTTTCTCTAGAAAGTTGTTGACGAAGTCTTTCCTCTTGACTCATCCTGACATTGAGTTGATTGGAGTATGTACGACCTTGTTTGAACCCGTAATCTGTGTAGGCTTTTCCAGCCCAGTATTTTGCGGACTCCAGATCTCCTAGCACTTCGAAACCTACGGCTATATTGTAGCAAATTCTACCACCTGATTTGTCTCTATTTGGGAAATTCAAGCCATTTTCCCATACATCTATGGCTTCTTCCCAGCGATTGACTTCTGCTAATCTAGCTCCTCTAGCCAATGCAGGATTTTCTTTAGGCTTTTGGTAAAGAGTTCTGTTGATACTAAGGTACATGGGGGCAATTCTTCTGGCATAACTTGCTCCAGCGACTTGTCCTACATATTGGGTAGCTTTGACTTTATCTATCAATAGTGCCAAAGCCTGCGTTCTGGTTTCAGCCTCTGCTGACCACAGGTTGGTTTTTTCAAAATCTCTTTGATCAGCGATATTTTTGGTCAAAGGATCATAGAACCTAAACCCAACTTGAACAGAGGCTATACCTTCGGCGTAGATGCCTTGAACTTCGACTGTCCTAGCATTTCTTCCTTCACCCTCTTTCTTTTTGATTAGCTGTCTTTTATCAGTGACGATGAAGTCGGAGCTGAATTTTTCCAAGGCAAGAACCGCATCCGCATTGTATTCTCTACATAATGCTTCTATTTGAGGCCATGTCAAGGGGTTTGGGAAAGTCTGTGCAAATAATCCTCCTCTTAGACGTTCTCTTGCTCTGATCACTTCGAATCTTGGTGAGGTGTTTAGCTCTTGCTGAATTGTGGCAATAGTAGCCTCCACCGCATTGCGGACTTCAAATGGAGCTTCTCCAGATATTAAGCCTTCCAAAACAGCTAAATTTTCGTTTTGAGGGGCGGTTCTATCCACAATCAGAAGTCTCTGCACATGGTTGGGAACATCGATTTCGGCTGGCATGAGTCTAGACATGCTGATGTTTTTGGTACATGCACCAAGCCATAGCAATAATACCAGCAGGGAAAGTGAAAGAAAGAAGGGTTTGAGTTTTGTCATATCAATTTTGAAAATCCCTCAAAAATAGAAAAGCCACTGACAAGCAATGGCTTTTTTTTCGATTATTTTTATCCCTTCCTTATAATATTTCCTTCATCATCCCATTGGGCCAGTTCTCCTCGTTCTTCTGGTTTGAGATACACGTCTTTGTATACTTCGGGGAGCTCAAATCCATGTGCTTTCATGATATGGTCAGGTACGCCATTCCAAACATTCGGTGTATTACCTACATAGCCTAAGTATTTGAAACCTGGTTCTGTAGTGAAGTAGCCTGTGGCAGTGAGGTTTCTAAGCATATTGAAGAACTTGACACCACCTTCATTTTCAGTGCTTGCTTTGTCAGGCCAAGCGATGGCTTCGATGATTTCTAACTTTTGGGAATCATCCAATTCAAGAAATACTTTCCCAAAATGATCTTCCCCATAATGATCCAGCCACATCAGTCCACCCCGCATGGGAGTTTGATATCCAGGGTAGTCTTTCATCATGAATTCAATAAAATCTACCACGCCCACTTCTGTAGCAGCGGGAGATTCTTCATCCGCTGGTATAATGATATCTACCAATACTTCTAGTTTCTTCTTCTCTTCTTCAGTCAAAAAGGTCTCAGAAAGCAATTTTTGATCGATTATTTTTTCCTCCTCAGTTCTGCCTCCCTTAGTTCCTCCAGAGATTTGAGGGGAGTAGGTGAGTTGCTTTTCTTCAGGGCTGCAATTGGTCAACAAGAAGCCTGATGCCAAGGCTCCAGTGAATAGTAGTTTGAGGTTTTCTCTTCTGTTCATGGTCTTGGATTTAGATGTTTTTCTTTTTCAATTCTGATACGATATAATCTGAAGTTCTCCAGCTTAATGCTAGAATTGTCCATGTAGGGTTTTTATCTGCTTGAGACACAAAAGGTCCAGCATCCACCACGAACAAATTATCGCAATCATGTGCTTGGCAATTGCTATTCAAAACAGAAGTCGCTGGATCGTTACCCATTCTTGTAGTGCCTACTTCATGGATTATTCGACCAGGTGTAGCTAAGCCATATTTAGACTCTGGTCCAGGTTTGTTTCCTAGTAAAATAGCACCTGCGTTGGTTAGGATCTCTTCAAAGGTGTCGTGCATGTGTTTGGCTTGCTTGATTTCATGTTCAGTCCACTGATAATGAAACCTCAAGACAGGAATACCATATTTATCCACCACATTAGGGTCAATCTCACAGTAGTTGCTGTATTGAGGAATACTCTCACCTCGTCCTGACATACCTAGGGTAGAGCCTTGAATCCTTCTTATATCTTTTTTTAGACCTTCTCCATAGCCTCCATTTGGGCTTGGATTCCCAAATTCATCCTTGAGGTATTTGCGCATGGTGTCCATAGAGAAGCCTACACCATAAGATGGCATGCCCATTCCTCCCCAGTATTCGATATGATAGCCGCGGGCAAAATCCAATTTCTTATTGTCCAACCACCAAGGGGTATACACGTGCATACCGCCTACACCATCTTCATTGTAACGCTCTCTTTCCATCAGTTCGGGGAGTATGCCCATTCTGTCGGCGCCAGTGGAATCATGCAGGTATCTGCCTACCATGCCACTGCTGTTTCCGATTCCGTCTGGGTGGGATTTGGATTTGGAGTTGAGCATGATACGAGCAGACTCACATGCAGAAGCACCTAGTACGACCACTCTTGATCTCAGCTTGTATTCTTTCATGTCCACTTTGCTGATGAAGGATACTCCTGTGGCTTTGCCGCTATCATCTGTGGTGACTTTTCTAACCATACTGTTGGTGAAAAGATCGACTTTCCCTTTTTTCATAGCGGGATGGAGCAAGCAAGTACCTGAAGAAAAATCCGCATAAGCTTGACAGGCCCTGTTGCACTGCGCACAGAAAAAACAAACACCACGGTCATTGTTGATTGGTTTGGTCAAAACAGAAAGCCTTGAAGGGATCACAGGGATATTTACCTTCTTAGCACCTTTCATCATATAAAGTTCATGTAGCCTAGGCTTAGGTGGAGGAAGAAAAAATCCATCAGGCTCATTGTGCCAGCCTTCCTTGGAACCAAATACACCAATCAATTTATCTACTTTATCATAATATGGCTTGAGCTCATCATAACCTATTGGCCAATCATGTCCAAGTCCATCAATACTGGCTCTTTTGAAATCATCTGGACCAAAGCGTAGCGAAATTCTTCCCCAGTGATTGGTGCGACCACCGACCATTCTAGACCTAAACCAATCAAAGCTGGTTCCTCTAGCGCGGGTGTAAGGCTCACCTTCAATGTCCCAGCCGCCTATCGCCGCGTCAAAGTCACCAAATGGTCTGATTCGTGTACCACTTCCTCTCCGAGGGGACTCCCATGGGAAGCGCATCTGGGTGCGATCCTCGTCTTTGGCAGGGTCAAAATCTCCTCCTGCCTCTATGACTGCTACAGATAGTCCTGCTTCAGATAAAACTTTGGAGGCCATACCACCTCCAGCTCCAGAACCCACTATGATGACATCATAGGATTCCGCCGTTGATTTGATTTCAAAACTCATGAAATAGATTTATTTTGGGTTGGAAGAGTAAGATTGTTAAAAAAAATGGAAATCAGAAATTATTGAGGATAGAACGCTGAACTTGTCCCGATAGAATGCGGATGACGCCGATTGTGCGGATATACGCAGATGCAATTTGGGTCTCATGGAATACGTGGATTTCTCAGATTTTTATCAGTGACTATCTGCTAGATCAGCGTAATCAGTGTTCTATGGACCGCGGAACCTGTCCAGAATATCGGGATGACGCTATTATATTTAATTCTATGGAGGGGCTTGGTACATCGTACTTTGTACTTTGTTCAAAAATACTCACCCTTCAAGCATCGCCTCTATAAACGGCCAAATGGTTTCAAATACGATTTGATGACCTTCTGCTGTAGGATGGATACCATCGGGAAGGTTTAGGTCAGGATCTCCAGCTACACCTTCCAGAAGAAAAGGAATTAATTTCACATTTTCTTCTTCTGCTATTGTAGGGTACATGTTTTGAAACTCCCGTGTATATTCTTGTCCCATGTTAGGTGGGATTTGCATGCCTGCCAATAAGATTTTGGTATCAGGATAGCGCGTCTTGACTAGGTTGATGATGCTTTTGAGATTTTTCTTAGTTTCGGTTAGGCTGATGCCTCTGAGTCCATCATTGCCGCCAAGTTCTAAGACGAATATGGCTGGTTTTTCTTCCAGGAACCAATCCAATCTACTCAAACCGCTTGCGGTGGTCTCTCCAGAAAGCCCTCCATTGATCACTCGGTAAGCTAGTTCTAAGCTATCTATTCTGGCGGCAACCAAGCCAGGAAAAGATTCTTCTTCATCCAGACCATAACCAGCTGTAAGGCTATTGCCAAAAAATAGAATCAGGTCTTTACTGACTGTTTCCTCAGGTGTATTTTCTTCAATTTTTGCATTTTCTACCTCCTGATTGGAAGGAGTAGAGCAAGCAGAGAATATGAGAAAGCTTAAGCTGAGGTAAAGTGACAGGTTAAATATGTATTTCATGATCAGATTTTTTGAAAGCTTTGTTAGGGTATGTTTTCAAAAGATAAAGCTTGATTGACAAACAGGTATATCGAACTACAAGTTTTCAAATTTATAATTTTTACGTCAAAAGAAGGCTGATTATGAATTTGCAGTATATTTAAAATTGATGTGTTCGGTATGATACACTTTGGTCTTCATGATGCTTTAGGCTGTTGATGAATTGGTAATTGTGTATTCGTATTTTCAAAATCATCTAATTTCTATTGTTTTGATCTTTTTTCAAGGCAATTCAGTTTAACTCACTAGGTATCTCTTATCAAATAAAATCTATGGGAATATTAACCGTCAAAGACGTCTCCAAAACTTATCAGAGTGGGAGTAGAAAGCTTACAGTGTTGGATCAGGTCAATTTTGAAATTCTTGAAGGTGAGAGTATTGCTATCGTTGGGCCTTCTGGCTCTGGCAAGACCACACTTTTGGGACTTTGTGCTGGCTTGGACGCTGCGTCGACAGGTTCGGTGATATTGAATGGAGAAGCATTCGAAAAGCTCAATGAAGACCAGCGAGCCGCAGTGCGTAGCAGAGATGTTGGTTTTATTTTTCAAAACTTTCAATTGCTACCAACTCTTACCGCTTTGGAAAATGTGATGGTGCCGCTAGAGCTAAAAAAGAGGAAAGATGCCCGCTCAAAAGCCATGGAATTATTGGAAAAAGTAGGTCTCAAAGATCGGATGACGCACTATCCCACACAGTTGTCAGGAGGGGAGCAGCAGCGAGTTTCCATCGCACGTGCTTTTGCCAATGAACCTAAGATTCTTTTTGCTGATGAGCCGACTGGTAATCTGGATACAGAGACAGGAGAGATGATAGAAGCGCTTATTTTTGATTTGAATAAAGCGCAAGGGACTACCTTAATTCTAGTGACGCACGATACGGAATTAGCGAAGCGTACGGATAGGATTATTCAGATCAAAGGTGGAAAAATACAGGAGGAATCAAATGGGTAATTTTGCTTGGGTCTGGAAGATGGCCTTGAGGGATTTCCGAAAGAATTTCTCACGTTTACTGCTTTTTGTTTCATCTATGGTCGTGGGGATTGCTGCATTGGTGGCCATCAGCTCTTTTGGTGATAATCTCAAGTCAGACATTGAAAAACAATCCAAGGAGCTAGTAGGGGCTGATTTGGTATTGGAAAACAGTAAACCATTAGGGGGTCAGCCTACGGATTCGGTGGCAATTGCGCAGGCAGATGAGATCAATTTTGCCAGTATGGTCGCTTTCCCAGAGTCAGGAGAGAGTAGGCTCACTCAAGTGAGAGTGCTGGAGGGGGATTATCCTTTTTATGGCACCTTGGAAACTATTCCTCTGAATGCATCAGAGGAGTTTAGAGCTGGAGGAAGAAAGGCATTGGTAGAAAAAATCCTCATGGCGCAGTTTAATGCCCAAGTAGGTGATAGCATCAAGGTAGGAGAGGTGACTTTCGAAATTGTAGGCGAATTGCAGAAGGTGCCAGGTCAGACGGGTATTACCGCCACTGTAGCACCAGCGGTATATATTCCCATGGAATACGCAGAAGCCACAGGTCTGATTCAATACGGAAGTAGGCTTCGCTATGTGCGCTATTATCAATTAGCAGATGAGATCGATCCTGATGAACTGATCAAAAAGTATGAAGCACAATGGGAGGAAGATAAAGTTAGTGCAGATTCAGTGGAGGAAAGAAGAAGGAGAACAGGTCGCTCTTTTGATAACCTTGCCAATTTTCTGAGCTTAGTAGCTTTCATAGCCTTGTTACTAGGTTGTGTTGGTGTGGCGAGTGCTGTGAATGTATTTGTCAAAGAAAAACTCCCCTCTGTGGCTGTTCTCAGATGTTTGGGTGTATCAGCCTGGCAGGCCATGCAGATTTACCTTTTTCAGATCTTGATGATGGGCTTCTTTGGCTCGATCGTTGGAGCGGCTTTGGGTTCTCTGTTACAGTTTGTGCTCCCTGTGGTATTTGAGGATTTTCTTCCTGTGGATGTGACGGTATCTCTTTCTTGGTCTAGTATTGGATTTGGGATTGTCACAGGGATATTGGTGGCATTACTGTTTGCACTTTTGCCATTGCTCAAGATGCGCAAGGTATCGCCTATGGCGACATTGCGTCCTGATGAGGAGGAGACCAAATTGAACAAAGATCCATTAAGGTGGCTAGTGATTTTTGGGATTTTACTATTTGTTTTTGGTTTTAGCTACACCCTATTACCAGGTTGGAAATCAGCCTTGGGCTTTACAGGATTTGTGATTTTTGCCTTTGGTGCTTTGTGGTCGGTAGCTTTGGCTGTGATGTGGTTGATCAAAAGGTTTTTGCCAATAAGCTTGTCTTATCCAATCAGACAATCGCTTGCAAATCTATACAGACCAAATAATCAAACCACTTCGCTGATCGCTACCATTGGTCTAGGTACTGCAATGATCAGTACACTGTTTTTTGTGCAGGGACAATTATTGGATGAGGCAAAGTTTGCAGACAAGGAAGATCAGCCTAATATGCTGCTTTTTGATATCCAAGATCACCAAGTGGAGGCGGTAGTCCAGCAGGTCAAAAGCGAGGGAATTCCCGTTTTGCAACAAGTTCCTATCGTCACGATGGCGCTGGAATCTATCAATGGACTGACCAAAAAAGGCAATGATACCCTTCCCGAAGAAACTCGAAGATCAAGAGGGCTTTACAATAGGGAGTTTAGGGTTACCTATCGTGATACTTTGATTTCTTCTGAAAGATTAGTAAAAGGTGAATTGAGAAATGTATCTAGTCCAAGTGATAGCATCTTTGTGTCTTTTGACCAGAGCTATGCGCTGAGAACAGGACTGAAGCTCGGGGACGAAATTATTTTCAATGTACAAGGCAGGCCGATCAAAACCTATATTGGGAGCTTTAGGGATGTCAAGTTCAATCAGGTTTCTACCAATTTTTTGGTGCTTTTTCCAGCAGGTGTCTTGGAGCGAGCTCCAAAATTTCATGTGGTAATCACCAAAACCAAGAATGATCGTCAAGCAGCACAAATTCAGTCTGATATTGTCAGGGCTTTCCCTAATATTTCTGTAGTGAATCTAGGAGCTATCGTGGAGACTTTAGAAGAGATATTGGGCAAAATAAGCTTTGTGATTCAATTTATGGCATTCTTCAGTATAGCAACGGGGATTTTGGTGTTGATCAGCTCTTTGATCATTAGCAAATATCAGCGGATGCGAGAGAGTATCTTGCTCAAGACGCTAGGTGCTGACAGTGCCACAGTGAGAAAAATCAATACCTTGGAGTATTTCTTTTTGGGGTCATTGGCATCTCTGAGCGGGATTCTCTTATCTTTTGTTGCGACATTTCTGTTGAGCAAGTTTGTCTTTGAGTTGCCTTATCGAGGGGCTTATGAAGAGGCGCTCTTGGTTTATGTTTCATTGACCTTATTGACGATTGTACTCGGCTGGCTCAATGGTAGAAAGATCATCAATAAACCTCCGATGGAGATATTGAGAGAGGGAGGATAAAATTTAATGTAGAATGTATTTACTTTTGATTCTTATGTGAATCTTAGAGCTAGTCTGGGGATCAGATATACGTTTAGATAATTAGTTTAGAGGAAAGAAATGATTCTCTTTGGTAAATCTTAATTGATTTTTTTGATTACCGCATCCAATTGATTCATATTGCTTGCAACTGAGCGCCACTCTGTGAGGCTGATCAAACTGATGATGCGGCTTAATCTTTTGCCAGGGTTGATCAGTCCTTCTGCTAAGCCAGCAATGATTTGATCTCTCAATTTGATACTCTTGATTTTATCATCAGCGATTTCGTATGATTGGGCAAATTTCCACGCTCCATCACGGGCCAATTGAATGCTGAAATTGACTAAGATTTCATCTCTACCTTTAGCAAATCGAATCAAGAAATTAAAAACTGGAGAGAGCTTCCCGATGTTGGTTTTGACGCCATCTACTAACTCAGAGAGCACAGCATTGATTTTATCGAAATCATTTTTGATGGATGTCAATGGCTGGTCACCTACCGTCTCCACGGCAGCTATTCCTAGGTCTAAGTTGATATGGGCGTTGATGCCCAATAATAAATGTTGCAAAATAATATGTTTGCCATTCCTTGCAGCTTCAAAAGCTCTTTCCCAGCTTAAGGTAGTTGACTTCCCTTTCTTGTATGCTTCGTAAGCATCAATAAAACGCTTAGCAAATATCACATCCAGTACTTCCATTCTAGGGTTGTCCTCAAACTCTCCCTGCGAGATGCCTTCTGCTACTCTTACGGTAACTTGACGATAAAGAATAGCAAAATATCCCAATCTAGATTGTTTCTGATGGCACTCTGCTACGATTTGATCCATTCTTAGGATGACAGCTGCGATAGTTTTCATCCTAGCTAAAATTTATCAAACCTTCTAAAAAATCTCCTACATAATAGGCAACTAAGGCTGCCAAGAAACCCAAACCCAATGTTTCACCCACGCTTTTGAAAACATTGGTTTGATTGACATAACTTTTCATCCAACCTACCACAGCGAATGCTAATCCAGTGAACACACTAGTCCAAAGGAAAACATCAAAATTGGTGTCCCTGAAGTAATCATAAACATAGATCATCAACGGGATAAAGCCCACTACGATGAAAGAAATCAAAGTGGCTAGTCCGATTTTAAAAGGGCTTTTGGTTTCCTCCATCATATTCAATTCATCCTTCATCATTTCGTCTACCCACCTATCTTTATCAGCAGTGATGACATCTACTACCTGCTGTAGCAATTCCCCTTCAAATCCCTTGTCTTTATAAATATCTTCAATTTCTTGTCGTTCTTTTTGAGGGAGGTTATCGACTTCCCAATATTCTACTGCTTTATGCTTGTTGTAGTTTTCCTGGTCAGACTTGGATGAGAGATAGGCTCCTACAGACATAGAGAAGCCATCTGCCAGGAGATTGGCAAAGCCAAGTATGATGATGATCGCAGGGTCTAAGTTAGCGCCCACAGCACCTGCTACCACGGCAAATGTAGTGACTGCACCATCTATACCACCATACACAAATTCCCTTAGATACTCTTGGATATTGCCTGCAAAAGTGATCTCTTGATGTAGTTTTTGCTCTTTTTTTGAATTCATAGGTTTGAGTTTGTTTTTTCTTCATACCAAGTCTTGTGGACAATTTTCCATTGACCTTCTATTTTGATCAAAGTCAGGTAATCGAAATAGTAAATGCCTGGCCAGAATAATTCTGTTTTGGCTAAGGCTGTATATCCTTTGATCTCAATACTCATGATATGATTGTCATATTCTGCGGGGTTGCGGGGAGAACCCTTAGCAGTTCCACTTGCCCATTCTTCATAAGGTGTGATGGTGAATTGCTCTCCTCTATATCCGATTAGTCTTGCCGCGGGGTCAAATGCCCTATCTAATTTGGACCTGTCTCGTTCTATCATTCCCTCAAAATAAAGCTTGATAGTTTGCTCAATGGCATGGATTTCACTTGTTTGACAGTTAGCCTCCTTGATAAAAAACAAGGAGCAAAAAAACACGAATAACATCAATTTCTTCATGCATTGAAGTTAATGAAAAAAGTGACTTGCCACTATTTTAAAAGGGCGGATTTGGCAATTTGGAATTTATCTTAGTCTAATCAATCTTTCAAAAAGCTTTAAAGTAAATTATTTTCCATCATTTCTTCGCCAGTCATGGTAGGTTCAAGATTTTCCAATTCTTCCATGGTAAATACTCTTGATCGGATGATAAATCGGATCCCCATGGGGATTTCAATAGAAAAACTACTTCCTCTTCCTTGGGTGATGTCCAAGGTCAATTGAGTATGTTTCCAATATTCGAATTGATCCTTATTCATGAAAAAATCACAGCCGTACACCTTACCTATCCAAATGTCACTTCCACCTACTTTGAAATCACCTTTTTCGAAACACATAGGAGAAGAGCCATCACAGCATCCTCCACTCTGATGAAACATCAAGTCTGTACCAAATCGCTTTCTCAATGTGTCAATCGTATCAATTGCAGCCTCAGAGAGAATGACTCTAGGAATGTATTTTTTATCACTCATGGTTATTGTTTACAAGTTTTAGAAATAGAGAATTGTAAAACTACTTTATTCAGAAGATAATTGATTTATGCCGATTGGCTTTATAATTTTCTTTTAAAAGGATTATAAAAGCAAAAAACAAGAAGCAGGATATTGCTATCATGCTTCTTGTAAGTTGTTAATTAGGATTTTCTAAAAGAATCCTAATTTGTTTTTGCTGTAAGAAATCAGCATATTTTTGGTTTGACGGTAATGATTGAGCATCATTAGATGGTTTTCACGACCAAATCCAGATTTTTTGTATCCTCCAAAAGGCGCATGCGCAGGATAAGCATGGTAGCAATTGACCCAAACTCGTCCAGCCTGAATGGCTCTTGGTACTTGATACAACTCGTGAGCATCTCTGGACCAAAGTCCTGCACCTAGTCCGTACATGGTGTCATTGGCGATAGCGATGGCTTCCTCTGTGGTTTTGAAAGTAGTCACGGAAGTTACAGGGCCAAAGATTTCTTCTTGGAAAATCCTCATTTTGTTATGGCCTTTGAATATGGTAGGCTGTATGTAGTAGCCTGTTTCTAAACCTGAGTTGAGGCTGGCTTTGTCACCACCGCAGAGTACTTGTGCACCTTCTTGCTTACCAATATCAAGGTAAGAGAGGATTTTTTCGAACTGATCATTGGAAGCTTGGGCACCCATCATGGTATCTTCGGCGAGCGGATGACCCATTTTGATGGCTTTGGTACGAGCAACTACTCTTTCCATGAATTTGTCATAGATGTCCTCGTGCACCAAGATTCTAGATGGGCATGTACATACTTCTCCTTGATTCAAAGCGAACATTACTGCTCCTTCTACGGCTTTGTCGAAGAATTCATCATCCGCATCTCCTACTGATTTCATGAAAATATTAGGAGATTTCCCTCCAAGTTCCATGGTCACTGGGATCAAATTTTCAGAAGCATATTGCATGATCAATCGACCAGTTGTTGTTTCACCTGTGAATGCTACTTTGGCCACTCTGTCGGATGTAGCCAAAGGTTTGCCAGCTTCAGGTCCAAATCCAGTTACTACATTCAATACACCTGGAGGCAATACATCTGCGATCAATTCCATCAAGACCATGATGCTAGTAGGGGTCTGCTCAGCTGGCTTGACTACAGTACAGCAGCCTGCGGCAAGTGCAGGTGCTATTTTCCAAGTGGCCATCAAAAGTGGAAAGTTCCAAGGAATAATTTGACCCACTACGCCGAGCGGTTCGTGAAGTGCAATGCTAACAGTGGTCTCGTCATGTTCTGAGATAGAGGATTCATCTGCTCTGATGACACCTGCAAAATATCTGAAGTGATCTATACAAAGTGGTAGATCTGCGGCTCTAGTTTCTCTCAATGCTTTCCCATTATCAATGGTTTCTACTCGGGCGAGCATTTCGAGATTTTCTTCAATGATATCAGCGATTTTGTTAAGTACACGACTACGCTCTGCTGCTGATGTTTTAGACCAGGTGGCAAATGCTTTATGTGCTGCATCAAGCGCTTTTTCAATATCTGCTTTGTTACCTCTTGCGGCCTTAGAAAAAGCTTTGCCGTCGATTGGAGAGATGTTGTCAAAATACTCACCTGAGCTAGGAGCTACCCATTTACCTCCGATAAAATGGTCGTACTTTTCTTTGATCTGTGGTCTATCCACAGGCTTTGATTGGGATAATGTTAATGTTGACATATTTTTTTATTTTGGGTTTTTGTCAAATCTCTTTATTATATTTTGAAAAAAATCCACTTATCCAATCAAGTAATCCACTTGGCGTAACATCCACGATTAGATCTCGTTGTTTTTAAAAGTGAAGCTTTATTAATAACTTTAAGAAAAACCCAAAATTAAACCCATGAGTCAAAATTTCATTGCAGGCGTGCCTTGGAGAAATGAGAAGGATTTGAAGACCTTAGTGGAGAATAGGACGACCTATACTTTGAATAATTGCGAGCTCAATATTTTTGAAACTCATCAACAGGCAGCTGATGTCAATTTGGTTTTTGGGGACTTGGTGCTGACTACTATGCTCAAAGGGAAAAAAGTCATGCACCTCTTTGATAAGCCTGGTTTTGATTATCTGCCAGGTGAGTCAGTCATTGTTCCACCCAACGAATTGATGAAGATCGACTTTCCTGAAGCGCAAATCGATAATCCTACTCAATGCATTGCGTTGTCCATCTCTAAAGAAATGATTGAAAATACGTTCAATCTTCTTAATGAACGTTTTCCTGATAAAATGCTGACAGATGAGTGGGGTTTGGATCTGTCCAATTTTCATTTGATCAATACCCAAGACCTCTCCGAAATTATCAATCGATTTATCAGAATAGGGGTAAAGGAAAGGTCCAAAGAAAAAGATGTCATTGCATCTCTGGCCTTGAAGGAGCTTTTGATTAGATTGACACAAACACAGGCCAGAGATATGCTACAAAAGACTTATAAGCTTATCGCTTCTAATAATCGACTGGCTCATGTAGTAGAATATATCAAGAATAACATCAGAGAAGAGTTAAACTTAGATGTCCTAAGTCAGAAGGCTTGCATGAGTAAGCCGCACTTTTCAAGGAGTTTTAAACAAGAGCTAGGGCTCAGTCCGATGGAGTTTGTGCTCAAGGAGAGATTAAGTCTTGCTAAAAACTACCTTAGGATGGCAAATTACCAAATTCAAGAAGTCTGCTATATGGCTGGTTTCAATAATATAACCTACTTTATTCGAGCTTTTAAGTCAGAGTTTGGAATGACTCCAAAGGTTTACCAATCTAATCTACATTGACCAAATAATATCAGGGAAGGAATTACCGCTTGAAAAATTTATTTAAAGATTTATTGCCATTTATTATGTTTTTGTTATGTTTAGGAAATTTTGGTAGCGAAAAAACAACAAAAGTTTAAAAATTACCAAAGTAAATATGGCTGAGGTCAGTAACAAATAAACCCATCAAAGGAATCTTTTACAAAGATTCCTTTTTTTATGGTTCAATTTTAAACCGCTTTATCTAAATTTTTTGCTTTTTTTGATAAAACTAGTTTAAAATAAACCTATTGATTGCAAAAGACACAATTTCCATATGGTTTAGCATCAAAAGTGACCGTAATTGGTTAGATATAGCTTTTCTCTTTCTAAAGTACGTCCTCAAAGTGGCCAGAAGAACAAAATTAATGGAATGCTTGCGATTGTGATTAGAATAGAAATCGGTAAGCCCATTCTAAGATAGTCTTTGAAGGCATACCCTCCAGGGCCCATAACCAATGTGTTGGATTGATGCCCGATAGGAGTGAGGAAAGCTGCTGATGCAGCCACAGCGATAGCCATCAGAAATGGATCCGTAGATACGTTTAGACCATTTGCAATATTGACTGCAATTGGAGCCATCAATACAGCTGTTGCAGCATTGTTGATGACATTGGAAAGTAGCATGGTAGTGACAAAGAATAAAAATAGACTACCTTCAGCAGGTAGACTAGATCCAACTTCAAGCAGGAAGTTTGCAATCGTATTGGCACCTCCTGTTTCCTCTAGTGCGATTCCTAATGGGAGCATGGCTCCTAAAAGAACGATGACTGGCCAATCTACCTTTTGGTATAGTTCTTTGAGATCAAGGGTCTTGGTGAGTACCATCGCTAGAGCTGCTATGGTGAAGCTAATTTGAACTGGAAGTACATCTGAGATGATCAATCCAATCGATGATAAGAAAATAGCTAAGGCTACAATTATTCGCTTTGGTTTGCCAATTGAAAAGCCTCTGTCTGCTAATGGAAGGCAACCCATTGATTGGAGACTTTCATTTATTTTCTCAGCATTACCTTGTAGTAAGAGTACATCACCAACTTTGAACTTCACGTGGTCTAGCCTTTTTCTGATTTTCTTTTCCTGACGAGACACGGCCAAGAGATTTACCCCAAACCTATTTCGCATACTTAGACTTGCTGCAGTTTGATTAGAAATCGGAGCGTCAGCCATTACTACAGCTTCTACGATGGATATTTCTTCACTTCCTATTGCTTTATCTTCAACATCCCCTTTTTTACTCCCCAAGAGTCTGCATTGGCTTTTCTCTAGCAAGTCTTTCAAGTCATCTCCATCGCTTTCTAAAGAAATGATATCTCCCGATCTCAATACCATATTCATATCGGGCGCATGCATTAGGTATCCACTTCGCACTACATTGAGTACTTGGATATCTCCTTCGCTCATCTCGTGAATTTTAAGCAAAGATTCTCCAGCAAGTTTACTGTCCTCTTCAATGATGATCTCGGTGATATAGTCTTCGATATCGAAGTAATTGTCTTCCTTTTTGTCTCCACTGATTCTCTTAGGGATCCATCTCCAGCCGATAGCAATAATAAATAATAGACCAATTAATGTAACTCCAATACCCACTGGAGCAAATTCGAACATGGAAAAGGCTTCTCCTATTTCTTTTTTTCTAAAACTAGCGATAATGATATTAGGAGGTGTACCAATCAATGTAATCATTCCGCCTAAAAGAGAGGCAAATGCAATAGGCATCAATAAAGAAGAAGGAGAATTCCCATTTTTCTTAGCAAGATGAAGGGCGACCGGCATCATGACGGCCAAGGCGCCTACATTGTTCATAAAAGCAGAGGCTATGCTAACGATCAGGCAAAGGACGGCGATTTGTAAAGTGAGGTTATTGCCTAATTTCATTACCCACTTCCCAATTAAGTCAATTAACCCAGAGTTTTGAAGGCCTGCACTGACGATTAGGATCACAGCTACAGTAATCACCGCAGGATGAGCAAAACCATAAAAAGCTTCTTCTACAGGTGTAATTCCTGCGAGCACCAATGCCAAGAGACAGGTCATTGCCACAAGGTCATACCTGAATTTACCCCAGATAAAAAATCCCAAAGCAAATATCAAAACACCAAAAACAATGTATTCTTGCATATGTGAGTTTAGTTTAAGAACTATTTAAAAATAATTCTGCTGATTCCCAAAGTATATCCTTTTAACCTAAGGCAACATCTAGGATCATCATCAGTGTAAATCCAGCCATAAAGCCCAAAACTGCCAAATCGGTGTATTTGTCTCGTTGAGTTTCGGGTATCACTTCTTCTACTACCACAAATATCATTGCACCTGCGGCAAAGGATAGCGCATATGGTAAAATATTTTGCATATAGATGACCGAAAAAGCTCCAATGACACCTGCCACAGGCTCAACTGCCGCAGAAAGCTGTCCATACCAGAAGCTCTTTCTTCTGCTAGCGCCATTTCTTCTCAATGGCATCGCTACAGCCATACCTTCGGGGAAATTTTGAATACCAATTCCGATAGCTAATGCAATTGCAGCGGTAATGCTGGCACCTTCCATGCCCATGGAAGCAGCTCCAAAGAGTATGCCTATAGCTAGCCCTTCGGGGATGTTATGTAAAGTAATGGCTAATAGAAGTAAGGTTGATTTATGCCATTTGGTGGCAACTCCTTCTGATTCCTCTTTATTAAAATTAATATGGAGGTGTGGCATGAATTTATCTAAAGCAAAAATAAATAACCCTCCAGCTAAAAAGCCAACAGCTGCGGGAATCCAAGATGCAGTAGGGAATTGTGATTCAGCATGTTTAATGCTAGGAGCCAATAGCGACCAAAAGCTAGCAGCGATCATGACCCCACCAGTGAAGCCGAGGAGTGTGTCAAACACCGACCTTTTGATCTCTTTGAAAAAAAAGACCAACGATGCGCCTAGTGCAGTGACCATCCAAGTAAAACTGGTAGCGATAAAAGCTGACCAAACTGGTCCAAGTTCTATTGCGTATGCTTCCAGTGTTTCTATCATAGGTTGAGATTTATACAAAAGTATTCATCTTTTGCTATTTACTTTGTTTGTGAGTTTAAAATCTTCCAGTGATGGAAAAGACAAAATTCCTACCTGGAGCTACGATTCCTGAACTGTAGGTCCTATACCTGATATCAGCAATGTTTTCGATGCCTACATTAGCAAAAAAAGAATCTGAGATTTTGTACATCCCTTTGAGATTTACCGTCAGCCATCTTGGTGAAAAAGGATTGCCATCAGTATCTATGGCATAAAGTTCTGGTTTTCCTCTTTCCTCAAGTGGGAGTTGTTGAAAGGTCATTTGACCTGCATATTCCGAATAGAGTTGAGCATTCCATTTATTTTTCTTAAATGTCAATCTTGTCACGCCAAATGCAGGAGGGGCATGTCTAGTAGGATTGACTATTCCATCGTCTGTTTCTTCTTCACCACGCTGAATATTGTAGCGAGAAGACAAAGAGAAGTTGTAAGGAAGCTTGATTTCTATGGCAGCTTGGATGCCCATGACAGTAGCTTGGGCAGCATTTTGAAGTGCTAGGACTCTACTCAATTCCCCATCGTAAATAATACTATCCTGGCCATTGAGCATGAAGTCCCTCCTGACGATAGCATTGTCCAGCAGGGTGTAATATGCAGAAAAATCCATCAGGACATTTTCTCCAAAAACTTTACTGATCCCGACCTCTGCATTATATGCATATTCTGCATCCAAATTAGGATTGGGGATCAGCACTGTACCTGGTTCAGAATCGAAAATTTTCCCAATATCATCTACATTCGGTGATCTAAATCCACTAGAAGCATTGACATGGATGGTGTAACTATCTTGTGGTGTGTACACTAATCCAATATTCCCTGTTAAAGCAGAATTTCGAAGTTCGGCTTTTTCGAAAGGTAGTGGATAGAAGTCTAGATTATTTGAAAAATCAGCATCTATGGCAAAGCTATTCAATCTAACTCCAGTCTGAAAGAGTAGATTTTTCCCCAACTTATTCTGATAGCTGATGTATGCAGCAGCTGAGGTCCAAGAAGCTTGAGGGTATCTTGCAGGACCTGCCAAGATTTGATTTTCTATGATGTTTTCATTGATTCCTTGGGAGTTGACCTCATTTAGGATCCATTCAAGACCATAAAAAAACTTAGATGAACCATTCAAGTTTTTCATTAGGTCTATGTTAGCCGAATAGGCATCGACCTTTTCTATTCGAGTCCTTCGGATTGGATCGTTGAAATTTCTATCAATTCTGCTTTCTTCAAAGTTTTGAACTGCAAGCCGCAGGGAAGCTTCATCAAACAGTTTGTTCGTAGCTTGGTGTGTTACTTGCAGATTGTTCATCATCCATATCTGCGGGCCATAATCCCACTCACCACTTCTTGGAGTGCCATCAGGACTAAGCCTGATATGTCTGTCATAGCGGGAATAGGAAGATGTCTCCGAATAGTGAAAACCATACTGAAAATCCCAATTTTCTTTTGGCTGATATCTGATTTTTTGCATCAGATTGGTTTGAGAAAATCCACTTGGTTTTTGAATCCTTGGATCAGGATTAGTGATGATTTGATCTAGGTCATCTATTCTGTCTACATAGGTTCTTTTGAGGTACTCGTCTGGCCCATGTTTGCCCATCCTTAGGTCACCATAATCGCTCCTAGTAAAGCTAGTGACAGATGCCCATTTTTCTCCACCAATACCGACATGAATATGTCCTGTCTGCTCTCCGTTTGCTGTGGAAGTTCTCAAAGTGGTACTCCCTGAAATTTCGGGCTTTGCTGAGCTTGAGAATTTAGGAGTGAGGGTTTGGAAACTCATCACAGCTCCTATGGCATCACTACCATAGATGATTGATCCAGGACCAAAAAGCACTTCTGTACTTTCAGTTGCAAAAGCATCCAAGGAGATGACATTTTGTAAATTACCACCTCTGAAAATTGCAGTATTCATCCTTACCCCGTCGACAGTATAAAGTAGTCTATTAGCCGAAAAGCCTCTGATCATTGGGCTGCCTCCTCCTTGTTGACTTTTCTGCACGAAAACTTCTCCAGAAATTCCGAGTAGGTCTGCTGCTGTCTGCGGGTTGAGTAATTCTCTTTCTTCTCTACTGATACTTGAGATTTTAGCTGGTATTTCTTGTCTAGATTGAGACCAACGCGTGGCAGATACTACCGCTTGCTGAAGTGAAATGGCAGTTGGCTGTAGGAGTACCTCAAAATTCAAAGCTTCTAAAGCATCAAAGGAAAAAGTCTGAGATTTATAACCAAAAAGCCTGATTTGAATGTTTTCCTGCCCCTTCATTTTACTGATATCTGCTTTGCCACTAGCGTTGGTATTGACTAATAACTTTTGTGATTGGCTATAAATAGACACAAAGTCCAAGGGAGCTCCAGACTCCTTATCTTTGATAGAGATGGTCTGTGCAAGACTTTGGAAACATGCAAAAATCAAAAAAAGAGATAGACTAACTAGTTTCATATTTCTTGTGTTCAAAGTCTAATTTACTGGAAAGAAACAGAATTAATGCATGCTTTCATATAAGCGGATGATATGCCCTTTAGAATGAAAAATTAAAGCCCAGCATTGCTGGGCTTTTGAAATATTCTTAGGCTCTTCCTTTGAGCATCATGTCCCAATACATGATTGGAAGACCATATTTCTTGAGAAGCCACATGGAGTATTGCTCCTTGGAAGTATCTACAAGTTTACTGATCAGTGGATCGCTATCTCTGACATTATTGTATTTGAATTCTGCAAGAACCATTTTTCCATAGCCAGTGACCAATGGACATGAAGAATAACCTTCATAAATGTTCTTGTCTAAATCGCCATTTTTGATCAGATGTAAAATGTTCCCACTGACTACAGGCGCTTGTTTTCTTATCGCTGCTCCAGTTTTGGCTGTTGGAAGAGCGGCCACATCTCCAAGAGCGAAGATATTTGGGAACCTGAGGTGTCTTAAGGTATTGACATCTACATCAACCCAACCTTTGTTTGGCCCTTCTTTCAGAGATACTTCAGAGTTTCTGATGAAAGCAGGAGCCTGCTGTGGAGGGGCTATATGAAGCATATCATATTTGATTTTGATTTCAGTATCCCCAAATAGTTCTTCTCCGATACTTGGTCGAAGATTTTTTGCACATTCTTGGATATCACTATTGATATATCTGAAAGTGATTTCCTGCTTCTCTCCATCTATTTTGATGGGTGCATAGTAGGTCTTGAGAATAATATCTCTATCAATGATGATTTTATTTAGTGTTTTAGCAAAATCAGGTACACCAAAAATCACGGTACCAGGAGTTGCGAAAATCACATTGGTTTTTTCTCTAATATCAGATTTTCTAAAGTAATCCTCAGCTAGGTACATGATTTTCTGAGGTGCTCCACCACACTTGATTGGTGTAGTAGGTTGTGTGAATACCGCATTGCCTCCTTTGAAGTTTTGAAGGACTTTCCAAGTCTTTTCTGGATCAGTATAATTGGAGCAGACATTGTCTTTTTCCATGGCCTCGGTAAGTCCCGGTAGTAATTCTGGTGCCATGACCAAGCCTGGTGCGATGACTAAGTAGTCAAATATAATATCTCCATTTTCGGCTGTTTTCACCGTGTTTTTCTCTGGGATGATATCTGTAGCGCTATCCTTGATCCAAGTCACATTTTTGGGAATGTAATTTTTCTCTTCTCTTTCTGTGTCTTTGAAATCGAATGTTCCTGCACCTACCAATGTCCAAGCAGGCTGGTAATAATGTTTTTCTGATGGTTCAATGATGGCGATTTGGAGGTTTTTATCCTTCTTACGAAGCTGTGCGGCTACGGTGATTCCTGCAGTTCCTCCTCCGATGATCAATACTTGATAGTGGTTCATGGCGTATGTTTATTGTTTGTATTCTAAAAATAACCATAGAACTTCCTTCAAAAAGGTGATGTAAGTCACATAAAAAAACCTAGCCTCTTTTGGCTAGGTTTTTCGTGAGAATTGAAAGAAGATAATCTTATCTACTTTCAGGCATTTCTATTTCTATATCGAAGTTGATAAACTCAGGTTCTACTTCTAGCAGATCTGGCGCATCTTCGTCTGAAATAGCACCTCTATCAACCAACTCAGCGATCAAATCCATCTGAAGTGTCATGTCAGCATTGTCTTTATGCATTTTCTGGAATTTCTCCATCAATTCTTCATCTGAATATTCAGCATATCTTGCCTTTCTAGCTTCTTTAAGGCTGTTTTTTTTATCTTCCAAAAGCTGTGCTTTTCTTTCTTCAAGGCTTTTCTTCCAATCATTGACATAATCATCGGAAAGTGTGGTACCGAAAAAAGGCGTCTCTTCCATAGGAATCACTTCTTTTGTGCCATCTTTGTGAACTACCACAAATTCTTCTTCACTTTCTTCGAGTAAGTATTCATCGCCTGTTTCTACATCTACAATCTTATCGCCTTCGTAGAGATATCTTTCCTCTACAGATTTTTCTTGACCACATGCAAATAATAGCGATGCACTCACTGCGGCAATCATTAACTTTTTCATAATAGGTTCTTTTTTCGTTTTAATATAAAGTTTTATTTTCCTTTTTGATCCAATTGTCAAACACCACTTTCGCTTCATTATTCAAAAGCTGATTGAAAGGAATTTTCCTTTTATCTAAAGGTAAATCTAATTCCTCGTATATAAATTGATCATCGAATCCAGCATTTGCTGCATCCTTTTTGGTGTTTGCATAAAATACCCTAGCCGGTCGTGCCCAGTAGATGGCGCCTAGACACATTGGGCATGGTTCGCATGAAGTGTAAATTTCGCAACCGTCAAGTTGAAAATGGTTGAGGTTACGGCAAGCATCTCTGATGGCTACAACTTCTGCATGGGCTGTGGGGTCATTTGTAGAGCTGACAGTGTTGGATCCCATGCCAATAACTTTGTCTTCTTTTACAACTATGCAGCCAAATGGGCCTCCTTTACCTGAATCCATCCCGCTTTGAGATAACTCAATGGCCATCTTCATAAAAGATTTTTGTCTTTCTGTCATTTAAATTTTCATTATTGATATAGTATCGATCAAAAATCGAACCACGGTATTATCAACGGTTTTTTTTATCCAAAGTTTAAGATAATAAAAGAAATCAGGATAGTGAAATCTAGAAACAATAAGATTATTCTGTTTTGCTGAATTAGCTCATGGATTAAGCTATCCATTTATTTAAAAAATCTAAGAAACCATCCTTGTAGTTTTCACTCACAGTGATCACAGTATTGCCAATATGCACTGTATTTCTAACAACTGAGTCAATATGATCTAATCCGATGATAAATGAACGGTGTACGCGCATGAATCTATCCGAAGGGAGCATTTCTTCCATGTTTTTCAAACTCGTAAGTGAAAGCAATGGACTAGTGCGGTCTACCAAATGAACTTTGATATAATCCTTATAAGCTTCTACAAATTTGATGTCTTTCAACATGATTTTCACCAACTGATACTCGACTTTCAAAAAAATATATTCTGAGAATTGTTGTCCTTGATTGTTACTAGTCTCTTTAGATTTTGCTTCGTAAAATTGATATGCCTTTGTGGCAGATTTCAGAAATTCTTCATAACTAAACGGCTTGAGTAGGTAATCAAGTGCATCTACTTTATAACCTTCAATAGCGAATTGATTGTAGGCAGTGGTAAAAATGATTTTCGGCTTGTTATCACCTTGTTTCCCATCTAGAATTCTCGCGAGCTCCATCCCTGATAGATCAGGCATCTGAATGTCTAAGAAAATCAACTGAATTTCATTTTGATTGAGATAGCCTAATGCTTCTATACCATTATCAAATGTGGCAGAGAGCTCCAAAAAAGAAGTTTGCCTGATGAATTTGCTAACCAATTCAAGAGCAAGGGGTTCATCATCTACTGCAATGCATTTGATTTTCATTTCAAGTCGATTTTGAGTAAGACTTTGAATTCATTTTCTGGGTTTTGGTCATCGATAAACAAATTGTATCGGTGATCATAGAGTAAAGCTAATCTTCTTTTTGTGTTTTGTAAACCTATCCCACTGGCATTGCCTTCGGGTGTGTTTTCACTGGATTTGAATATGCCATTACTCGTCTCTAAGGTCAATTGATGATCAGAAATATCAATTTGTATGGTGATCATACTCTCCTTTTGAGAACTGACCCCATGTTTGAAGCAGTTTTCTATAAATGGCAAAAGTAACATGGGGGCAATTGCTGCGTCTTGAAATTTTTCTGGTATAGTTATCTCCAATTTCACCTTTGAAGAAAGTCTCATTTTCATCAACTCTATGAAATCATTGATGAAGTCTATCTCCTTTGAAAGTAGGGTGTGAGTTTTCTCTGTCTCATAAAGTACATACCGCATCATTCTACTCAGTTTGAGTAAGGCAGTCTTGGCTTTTTCCACATCGATGTTAGTGAGAGAATAAATGTTGTTGAGCGTGTTAAAGAAAAAGTGGGGATTGATCTGAGCCTTGAGATAGGTGAGTTCAGAATTGATTTGTTGTCTTTTTTGCTCGAGTTTTTCAGCTTCATCAGCTTGCCACTTTTGGACAGAAGCTATACTGGTGCTAATTCCGATTACCATAAAGAATATTAGCAGCTGAGAAATATCCCAGTAATAATTTCTAGGTCTTGGAGTATAAGGTACATCTGGGCGGTAGGCCTTATGCATCAACTCTTGCATATTGACCCAATCGTCAAATAATATCAGAAAAAGAATACACGCAATACCAGTAAGTAAGTTGATGCTCAGGAATAAGGGTATTCTATTTTTGAAAAGGACTCTAGGGATAAAGTAAAAGTAATTGATATAAAAAACTGCAATCAATAATGACAAGTTGATGCCCTGCTTCAGCCAAAATTCAAAAGGCCGCTCCACTCCAGATGATAGAGGAGATAAAATGAATATCACCAACCCAAATAAAGCCCAACCTAGAAGGTGAATTAGGATAGAAAGGTTTTGCTTATAATTTGATTGAATCTCCATATGTGGGTGTTTTTGCCATGTAAACAAAAATAAAATTTTGAAATCTACCTAATTTGATCTACCAACAAGTGGATTTTGACGATAGAATGGGTGAAACAGAAGATTAGTCTGTTTTTGATTTTGTCAGATCTGATTCATCGTCGAATTCATCTCTTTGGTCGATGAATACATACGCTCAGTCTATTAGATTTTTTTTTGGATTTGACTTGAACTTTCTTTGTTACCGAAAACTGTCTGAGGCATTTGAACAAAAATACTGAAAATGTGTAATGTTCTAGTCTTTAGGCTAAAAATCACAATGTTACGAGGAATTCTTAATTTGAAATATACCCATAAAATGAAAACGAAATACCAGCTTTTCTTACTTGTATTGCTCACATGCACACTCTCCTTTCAGGGGGCAGTGGCGCAGGACAAACCTGTTTACAAAATTTCCGGTAAAATCATGGATGGTGAGTCGGGAGAAACCATTCCTTATGCTGCCGCAGCATTGCTCAATGCTGAGACCATGCAAAATGTGGCAGGTGCTGTGGCGGATTTAGATGGAGAATTCATCATCACTGGATTCAAGGATGGTAATTATATTTTGCAGTTGAGTTTTCTTGGTTATGAAGCGTTTACTTCTAAGTCAATTGAAGTAAAGCCTGGTAATACAGAGATCAATCTTGGTGAAATCAAACTTCAGCAAGAAGCCATGTCCCTACAAGAAGTAACAGTACAAGGTCAACGCCAATTGATTGAAGAGAAGGTCGACAGAACCATATACAATGCTGAAAATGATAAAACGACTATTGGTGGAGATGCAAGTGATGTTTTGAGAAGGGTGCCTATGCTGTCAGTAGATTTGGATGGTAACGTATCCATGAGGGGTAGTTCCAATATTTTGGTTTTAATCGATGGCAAGCAATCTGCTATCGTAGCAAATAATATCGCAGATGCGCTCAAGCAGATTCCTGCTGAAGAGATTAAATCTGTAGAAGTAATCACTTCTCCATCTGCCAAGTACGATGCTGAAGGAACAGGAGGAGTCTTGAATATCATCACCAAGAAGAATAATCTTCAAGGTGCTTCACTCAATGTAAATAGCAGTGCTGGTTTTAGAGGATCTAACTTAGGTTTGAATGCCAGTTTGAAAAGAGGAAAAATGGGATGGACATTGGGTGGCTACGGTAGAGCCGGATACAATATCTTGGGCTCTTTTGAGAATACCCAGACACTAATGACGCCTGATGGCAGTACAGCTTTGATCCGCCAAGCGGCTGATACGAGAAATAATATGCTTTTTGGTAGATACAATTTGGGTTGGGATTATGAATTGAACAAATACAACTTCTTGACTGCCTCCGTGAGTGTAGGTGTGAGGAATATGAGAAACAAGCAAGATGGTTTGTTCACAGAGACTTTTATTGAAGATGCATTGGTAAGTGCCTTATTGAGAGATGTCAATGTAGATAACCTTTCAAATAACGTGGATGTGAACTTTAACTATACCAAGACTTTTGATAAAGCTCAGAAGGAATTCAGTGTATCTGGATTATACAGTAGAAGCAACAATAACAATGATTTTGTCAATAGTCTTTATAACGGGACTTTTACAGATATCATTAGCAGGGTGAAAAATGAAAACCTTGGAATCAATGAAGAATTTACGATCCAATTGGATTATGTGACTCCAGTAGGTAATACAAATAGTCAAATTCTTGAATATGGTGCTAAAAACATTTTGAGAAAAGCAACTTCTGACTTTGCATATTTTACAGCAGAGGGATCTACAGGAGAGTTTCAGCAGGTTGACGATATTTTGTTTTCCAATGAATTCACATATGATCAAAATGTATCAGCTGCTTATGCTTCTTACACATTAGGTTTAGGAAATGACTACACCTTGAAAGGTGGATTGAGATACGAGTATACTACCATCAATGCAGACTTTAGGAACTCTGAATTGCCTGCTGATATTCCTTCTTATGGTGTGTTTGTGCCAAGCTTCAATGTCGGAAAGAAATTGACTAATGGCAACATGATCAAAGCTGCTTACAACAGAAGAATCCAAAGACCTTCTTTGCAGTTTTTGAATCCGAATATCAATCAAGCCAACCCACAGCAACAGTCTCAAGGTAACCCACTATTGGATCCTGAATTGACTGATAATTATGAATTGGGATACAGTACGTTCGTGGGAGGAAGCTCTTTGAACTTCACTTCTTACTTCAGAAATACTACGGGCTCTATTCAGCCTGTAAGAACAGTAAGTGAGGAAGATGTGATTTTCACAAGCTTTGAAAATATCGGTAGAGAGCGAGCGGTTGGGTTTAGTATCTTCTCGAATATCAATGTGTCAGGTAAGTTTTCCTTGAATGGAAGTGTGGATACTTATTATGCCATGCTGACCAATGGATTGGATAACCCGATGTTTGCCGCTTCCAATGAAGGTTTCGTGATCAGTGGTAGGTTGTTTGGTAATTATACCTTGCCTAAGAATTGGCAGATTCAAGCCTTTACCTTCGCAAGGGGCAGGCAGGTACAGCTTCAAGGCTCAGCAGGAGGATTTGGGATGTATGGGATGAGCATCAATAAGCAGTTCAATGAAAGAAGAGGAAGTATTGGATTTGGTGCGGACAACTTCTTTACAAGAGAATTCCGAATCAACAATGAATTGATCACACCGACGATCATGCAGCAGAGTACAGTAGGAATGAGAAACATGAACTTCAAGATCAACTTCTCTTATAGAATCGGTAAGCTTAGCGTAGAAGGAAATAGAAGAAAGAAAAGAGGCGTCACCAACGATGATATGAAAGAGGGTGGTGAAGGCGCTGCTGGAGCGATGATGAACAATAATAATTAGATAACTTCCTAAAACGGGATATACCAGCTGATGATTTGGTAAAAAAATATTCAAAAGCCATGATGAAAAAAGGGACTGTCGACCATTGGCAGTCCCTCTTTTTTGATTGTTATTGAATTAAACAAAAAATCCCGCTCAATCAGTTGAGCGGGATTTTTTATGTTAGTTTTTATAATTACTTCTTATACATCACTTGCTTTACTGCATCCAATGTACGAGCTACATTTGGAATCGTCGCATCTATGTATGTAGGAGCATAACTCAACGGTACATCCATAGAATTGACTCTGATCACAGGTGCGTCGAGATAGTCGAAGGCATTTCTTTGTAAGTGGTAAGCGATCTCAGAAGAGATGGCCGCTAGTGGATTGGCCTCTTCTACTACCACACATCTATTGGTCTTCTTCACAGATTCTACTACGGCTGCGTAATCGATAGGTCTAACAGTTCTCAAGTCTATTACTTCCGCCTCGATACCATCTTTGGCTAGTTCCTCAGCTGCTTCCAAGGCTACTTTCATCATTTTACCAAAGGATACGATGGTTACATCTTTTCCTTTTCTTTTGATATCAGCGACACCAATAGGCAAAAGGTATTCTCCTTCAGGAACTTCACCTTTGTCTGAATACATCAACTCCGACTCCATGAAGATCACAGGGTCATTGTCTCTGATAGAGGCCTTAAGCAAACCTTTGGCATCATAAGGATTGGAAGGAACTACTACTTTCAAACCAGGTGTATTGGCAAACCAATTCTCAAAGTTAGAAGAGTGCGTAGCACCTAGTTGTCCAGCATTTCCTGTAGGACCTCGGAATACAATAGGTACATTGTATGCACCACCTGACATCGCCAGCATTTTCGCTGCAGAATTGATCACTTGATCAATTGCTACTAGAGAAAAGTTGAAAGTCATAAACTCGATGATAGGTCTGAGTCCGTTCATTGCTGCACCTACGCCTAAGCCCGCAAATCCAAGTTCGGCAATCGGAGTGTCATATACTCTATCAGGACCAAACTCGTCTAACATGCCTTGGGAAACTTTGTAAGCTCCATTATATTCTGCCACTTCTTCTCCCATGAGGAACACGTTTTTGTCGCGTCTCATTTCTTCAGTCATGGCCTCTCTTAATGCTTCTCTGAATTGTATAACTCTCATTTCTTCTTCAAAATTTTCGTGCGTAAAAATAGAAAGTAATCGGGCAATTCCAAAACGGTATTTGGAAGAACAGGATTTATTTTAACAATGATTTTAAAGTTTTAAAGCCATATTTGACCTTATTCTGGTTTGACCAGTTTCATTCCTGATTCCATCCAGTTATTGAGCCCACCTTCCAGCATATACACTTTTTTGAATCCCATTTCTTTCATCTTTTCTGTAGCGGGGATGGTTCGCTTTGCTGACCGGCAATAGACGTAATAAGTTTTCTTTTTGTCAAGTTTGGCTAATTCCTCTTCAAAAGATTCGTCGAGAAAGTTGATGAAATCAGCGCCTTCTATGTGACCCTCAGCTACTTCTTCTGGGGTGCGAATATCTAAGATGATATTTTTCTTCTTTTTATTAGCCTCTTTCTTGAACTGTTCCGGTGCTAACTTAGGTGCTCCGTTTTGTGCAAAAACATTGGATGAAGATATGACCAATAGGCCTATGGATACGATGATGATCAATAGGTAATTGTTTTTAATTAGACTATTCATGATTAGAATTTTTGATTCAGAATTGATTTCAACTCAATCAAAGCTATTAAATTTAACTTTTATAAAAAATATTTGAACTTGAAGAAAATAGGATTGATTTCGGATTCCCATAGCTATATAGACGAGGGAGTATTGGAGCATTTGAAGGGAGTAGATGAAATATGGCATGCTGGAGATATAGGTGATCTAGGTGTCATTGATGCTTTACCTACTGATAAACAGCATAGAATAGTAACTGGAAACATCGATGATGAAGATGCAAGGAGATTATATCCAGAAGAGCTTTGGTTTGAGGTAGAGGGGCTAAATGTCGGCATTCTTCATATTGGAGGTAAACCTCCGAGATATGCTAAGGGAGTAAAAGTTAAAATTAAGGAAAATAATGCAGGTTTATTTGTCTGCGGCCATTCTCATATTTGCAAGGTGGAGTATGATCAGCAGCTTAACTGTCTCTATATGAATCCAGGTGCGATTGGTAGACATGGCTTTCATGTGATCAGAACCATGCTTTTGTTCGAAATATCAGCTGGTAAGCTTCAAAATCTCAGAGTAGTAGAGCTTGGAAAAAGGGCAAAATAAAAAGGGCAGCGATTTGATCGTTGCCCCTTCTATTTCTTAAAGAAAAGAAATAAGTGTCTCAATTAGAAGTTTTTCTTCAATTCTTCGATATCCACGTTCTTGATTACCGGCTTGGCACTCAATTGTTTGATTTTGATAACTCTTGTATTCTGAGCTTGTCTTTTTCTTCTTAGTTTTCTTTTTAATGTAGTAACAGCCATCGTATTATCTGTTTATGTGATTCCAAATGAAGCGCAAAATTAGCATAAAATTTTGAAACGATCCCGAAAGTTTAAGAATATTTTTTGATTTAGTAGATCTGCTTATTCCTCAGTTTGTTTAGGGATTTCTAAATTAAAAAGTGAATGTGATTATTTATGGCAATAGTTGAATTGAAATTCTTTTCTTCCCGTCGATCTGTTAACTTTGCGCAAAATTTAATATTAAGCTATGGCAATTCAAAAACCTACTTTACCTAAAGGCACACGTGATTTTGGTCCTCTTCAAATGGCAAGGAGGAATTATATTTTTGACATCATCAAGGATACTTTTAAGCTTTTTGGATATCAGCAGCTAGAGACTCCTTCCATGGAGAATCTCAGTACTTTAACAGGTAAATATGGTGATGAAGGTGATCAATTGCTTTTCAAAATTCTCAATAGTGGAGATTATTTGAAAGATGTAGCTCCTTCAGATATAGAAGCTGGAGCAGCTGCGACATTAGCTAAGGTGTCAGAAAAAGGCTTAAGATATGACCTGACAGTACCTTTTGCAAGGTATGTGGTCATGAATAGAAATGAGATCACTTATCCATTTAAGCGTTTTCAGATTCAGCCTGTATGGAGAGCCGATAGACCGCAGAGAGGAAGGTACAGGGAGTTTTATCAATGTGATGCTGATGTAGTAGGCACCGATAGTCTTGTTTGCGAATTGGAGATTTTGCTGATGATCAAGCGAGTTTTTGCTTCGCTTGGATTGAAAGATTACGCGATCAAGTTGAATAATAGAAAAATCTTGACAGGGCTTGCTGAAGTAATTGGAGCAGCAGGGCGAGAAGGGGAACTTTGTGTGGCAATTGACAAACTAGATAAGATTGGATGGGCTAAAGTGCAGGAAGAATTACAGCAGCGGTCTTTTAAGCAGGAAGCTATTGGAAAACTCAGCCCAATTATAGATTTGCTTGGGTCCAATCGAGAGAAGCTAGATTTTCTAGAGTCCTTTTTGAAAGACTCTGAAATTGGCCTCAAAGGTATTGTAGAACTCAGAGAAGTTTTGGAACTTTTGAATCAGTATGGCGAGTCAGAGGACTTTGTGGATTTTGATGTAGTTTTGGCGAGAGGATTGTCATATTATACAGGGGCGATTTTCGAGGTGAAAGTCAACCATGTTTCTATTGGTTCCGTGAGTGGTGGTGGTAGATACGATAATTTGACAGGTGTATTTGGCTTAGAAGGTGTATCAGGTGTAGGTTTTTCATTTGGTGTAGATAGAATCTATGATGTACTTGAAGAGCTCAATCTTTTCCCAACGGAGCAATTGGAAGGCACTCAGGTGCTAATCACCTACTTTGAAGAAGAAGGGAGAAATTATGGCTTACAGGTTTTGAATAAACTGAGGACAGCAGGAATTGCTTCCGAGCTTTATCCCGATGTAGTTAAGATCAAAAAGCAGTTTACTTATGCGGATAAAAAGCAAATACCTTTTGTAATGGTTTTGGGCTCAGATGAAATCAATGCTAAGCAGGTAAGCTTGAAAAATTTGATTTCAGGGCAGCAAGAATCAATGGATTTAAGTGATGCGATAAAAATGATTCAAGGCCAATAAAAAGATATGATCACTACAAAAAAAGCCCTTCAAGTTTTCAATCTTGAAGGGCTTTACTTTTCACTCAATCCTCAATCAACTTCTATCACAGCGCCGACTGGTATATGGATTCCACCTTTAAGAGTAATGAAATCTTGTCCAACGGCCCAAATGGTAGTATGAACTTTATAGGTTTTTTGATCTGCAGTTTCGAAAGTAATATGTACCTTACTTTGCAACAAATTACCCAATGCTTGCGCTCTAAAAAGGTCATTCCATCTCTTCTTGATATCATCAGTGTTTTCTAAAACTTCAGCTTTACTAAACTTCAAATTTTTGATATCCTCTTTCTCTATTTTTTCTATGGTTTTCATGGGTTCTTCGTACTTTAAAATTCGTGGTTTATAGAGATTATACATGAAAAATACTAAAAAAGTTTCGATCGCATCATTTATGTTTCATTAATATTTTTAAATCAATATATATTTTTATTTAATACGAATTTGTAAAACAATCTTCTGTGTTATCGGTGTGGTTCCTCTGTTTGAAAAATGTATATTTGCGAGTGTTATTCAACAAATAAAGGAATTAGAGTATGTTCGATTTCATGAATATAATGAATAAGGTGAAAGAAGCCCAAGCCAAAATCAAGGAAACCCAGGCTAGGTTGGTTCACTTAACTGCCACTGGAGAGTCTGGAGCAGGAATGGTCAAAGTAGTAGTCAATGGCCATAGGAAAGTTGTCTCAATTGAGATGGATGAATCTTTGATCAACCCCAATGACAAGGAAATGTTAGCAGACCTTACAGTGGCCGCTATGAATAAAGCAATGGAGGCTATTGAATTCAAAATCAAGGATGAGATGAAAGCAGCTACTGATGGTATGCTTCCAAATATTCCTGGGATGGATCTTGGCAACATGTTTTAATGCAGGAAGCAGCCATAGTCATATTGAACTATAATGGGAAGAAGATGCTCGAGCGTTTTCTTCCTTCTGTTTTATCAAATTCTATTTTTCCCATCATTGTGGCAGACAATGCCAGCACGGATGATTCTATTGAATTTTTGAAAAGCCATTATCCTCAGGTTCAACATTTACATTTAGCCGAGAATACAGGTTTTGCTGGGGGATATAACAAGGCACTTGGTCAGCTAAAAGGAGGCTATGAATATTATATTTTATTAAACTCTGATGTGGAGGTTACAAAAGGTTGGGATCGAGGATTAATTGAGTTCTTAAAACGAAACACTCAGGTTGCGTCAGTTCAACCAAAAATCACGTCAGCACAATTTGTGGGCTTATTCGATTATGCAGGAGCTGGGGGAGGTTTTTTAGATGAATTGGGATATCCTTATTGTCGGGGAAGGATTTTTGATTCAATCGAAAATGACCTGGGCCAGTATGACGATCATATTGAAGTAGATTGGTCATCCGGAGCTTGCATGGCGATTCGAGCAAGTGATTTTCATGATCATGGAGGTTTTGATGATCGTTTTTTTGCGCATATGGAAGAGATCGATCTTTGTTGGCGAATAAGGTCATCTGGGAGGAAAATATATTATCTGGGAAGTGTAGAGGTCCGGCATTTAGGGGGAGGGACTTTAGCTAGAAATAGCCCTAAGAAGACTATGCTCAACTTTAGAAATTCACTCTTAATGCTACATAAAAATTTACCAAAAAGTAGATTTCTTAAGGTTTATGCGACAAGGCTGATTTTAGATCTTTTGGCTATGCTTGTATTTGTAGGGAAAGGCAAGCTCGGAGATGCTAAAGCTATCCTAAAAGCGCACATAGGGTTTTTCAATTTAAAAAATATGTATAATAGATATTCAATGGCATCAAACTTGCCATCAGGATCGAATAAAAATATAAAGTCAATTCTTTGGCATTATTACGTCAAAGGGAAAAAGCAGTTTACCATGCTTTAGTCAAACCAAACGGGGTTGTTCATCTTTCTGAGGTATTTCCTGATTTTCATCATCATGGCCATACTGACATAAATGATGACTGGAGATCCTAGAGTGATAAAGGAGCTATATATGAAAAATAGCCTTATGCTATCAATTGGAAAATGCAGCTTTTCTCCTAATCTGGAGCAAACTCCAAAAGCACGGTCTTCAAAAAAGAGTTTAAGTTTATTCATATTAGATTTTGCTTTAAGTAATTTGAAATCAATATAATAAATATTAACAATAAATTGAATAATCTATTTTAATGCCAATATGTTCAGATTTATAAGAAATATTTTCTCACTGCTATTTGCCACCTTCCTATTTTGGAATTGCACACCAAAGCTAAGCAAATTTGATAACTTATTAGAAGGTATGACAGCAAAGCCTGAGGCTTTGACCATGCACAGAGACTCAGTTCGGTTTAAGTTGGATGGAGCCATTCCTTTACAATACCTCAGAAGCGATGTGAAAATCCTACTTTATCCTGAGTATAGCTATGGAGAGGGAGCTCTTCGACTTGCAGAAATCGTAGCATTTGATGGTGCCTATACCAAGGTCATCAATCAGGCGAAAGTAGAAGCAGATTTTGTTTTTCCGTATCTGCCGGGTATGGAATCAGGCGAATTGCTGCTCAAAGGCTTGGTGATCCAAAATGGAAAAACTAGAAATATTGCTGCGAAAAAGATCGCTGATGGGTTATATACTACACCGCTGCTAGCAAGAACAGGACAAGTGACTCCAGATGAGCCGATACCACCAATTGGGGTTTACATGAAAACTGATTTCTCTGAACTTCAAAGGGAAGTAAGCAAAGATTATACAGTATCTTTTCCTTTAGCAAGCAATGCCTTGAGAGAAAATACACTTACAACTACAGATGGGAAGCCTATCCCGAGCTTTATTGAGTCAGGCACTGTGTTGAAAAAAATCACGGTTACGGGTATTCATTCATTCGAAAGCCAAGAAATAAACAGTACAGAACTTGCCCAAAGAAGGGCAGAAGTGGTAAGGCAGAAAATCAGAAGTATGTTGAATAACCCAAACATTCCAGTAGTCGCGGCATCGAGACAAAAAGACTGGTTTGATTTTAGGGTGCTTTTGGGCGAATATGATGGAATTACTACCCCACAAAAAGAAGCCTATTATGATATAATTTTAAGCGATAAAGCTTTTGAAACACAGTTGAGAGAAATACAAAGACTCCCTACTTATGCCAAAGTTTCAAGAGATTTATTTCCAAAACTAAGGCAAGCTAAAATACAAGCAGTATATGAAAATACAGGTTTTTCAGATCCCGAAGTGGCTGCTAATGTTTATAAACTGCTGCAAGAAGGTAAAGCGATCAATGAACTGAGCAAGGAACAGTTGATCTATGCAGGAGAAGTGTCACCAAGACTTCAAGAAAAAGAAAGGATCTATGCTAAGCTGGTTGAACTTTATAATTCTGAGTTGGCTCAGAATAATTTAGGAGTGGTTTACTTGAATATGGCACAGCGTGAGTTGAACCTGAGAGAAAAAAACCAGCTGATTACAAGAGCCATCAGTCATTTTAGGCAAGCCAACAGGATGAATCCTACTTCCTATGCTTTTCATAATTTGGGGCAAGCTTATTTACTTCGAGGGGATTATTTTGAGGCCTATGTGGCTATTTCTGAGGCGTCTTCTCTGGAGAGAGATGAAACCAATGAATTTCTAAGATTCAATGAAGGACTCCGCGGAGCAATTGATATCATCAATGGAGATTACAAATTAGCTACAATTCGACTCAATAGAGCGCCAGAGACAGAAGCTAACTTATTCAATAAAGGCCTTGCATACTTTCTGGCGGAGGATTATAAAAATGCATTGGAGTCATTTGAGGAGTCTGTTCAGTTCAATAGGGAATATGGTTATGGTTTTTATGGACTTGCTATGGTCGCTACCATTACAGATGATAAGCAGGCTTTGTTCGAAAACCTAGCAAAAGCTGTTGAACGAAGCGAGTATCTCAGAGAGCGTGCTATGACAGATCTAATGTTCAAAAAATACAGAGGTGACCAAGCATTTTTGGAAGCACTCAAATAGAAAAGTAATAGAAGCTACTCAATTTGGGTAGCTTTTTTTTGAAAGTTATTCAGTCCAACTTGTTTTCTTTTTAATTTGTAAACTTGCTAGCCATACAAATTGCTAAAACTCATCAAATATGTCTAATCGAAGATCATTTCTAAAAAAGACTGTGATTGGATCCTCTGTGATCATTCCATCTTTAATTCATTCTGCTTGCCAATCCGATATCAGGGAGATTGGCGAAAATTACAAGCCCTTGATTCTTTCTACTTGGGAGCATGGAATGGCTGCCAATGATAAAGCCTGGGATATTCTGACTAAGACAGGGGATATTGTAGAAGCAGTTGAGCAGGGTGTGAAAGTGACAGAATTGGATTTGAAAAACCTTTCGGTGGGGCTTCAAGGTTTGCCTGATAGAGAAGGAATAGCAACTTTGGATGCATCCATTATGAAAGGTGATGGATCATGTGGTTCTGTGGCGTTTGTTAGGCAAGTGAAGCATCCTATTTCCTTGGCAAGGAAAGTAATGGAAGAGACACCTCATGTGATGCTTGCTGGGGAAGGGGCGAGGCAGTTTGCCTTGGCTCAAGGATTTCCGATGGAAGAGGAAACCCTTAGCCCAAGAGCAGAAGAGCTCTTTCAAGAGTGGAAAAAAACTTCTGAGTATAAACCAATAATCAATATTGAAAACCACGACACCATTGGGATGATTGCTTTGGGAGCTGATGGGAAATTGGCAGGATCGTGTACTACCTCAGGATTGGCTTACAAAATGCACGGCAGAGTTGGCGATAGTCCAATTATAGGAGCAGGTCTTTTTGTGGATGATGAAGTAGGAGCCGCCACAGCCACAGGTTTGGGTGAGTCTATCATCAGGATTTGTGGGAGCTTTTTGATTGTGGAGCTGATGCGTCAAGGCCATAGTCCGCAAGAAGCCTGTGAAGAGGCAGTCAGAAGATTGATTTCCAAAAATAAAGACATTGATAATATTCAAGCTGGTTTTATAGCCATCAACAAAGACGGAGAGTATGGTGCATACGCGGTAAGACCTGGTTTTAATTTCGCTAGGCATCATTTCGAAAGTCAGGAATTGGTAGATGCTAAAAGTAAATTTTGATGAAGAAGTTGATATTAGAAGCTCCTGTTTTCACTATAGAAGCTGCCCTGAAAGCTGCCGAAGTTGGTGTTGACCGGTTAGAACTATGTGCTGATTTTGGATCAGGAGGGACTACGCCAAGTGCAGGAACGCTAGCAATGCTCAAAGAGCAAATCGATATCCCCATTTTTGTCATGATCAGACCTAGAGGGGGAGATTTTTTGTACAGTGATCAAGAGATTTCAGCCATGATCAAAGATATAGAGCTATTGTCTTCATTGGGTGCTGATGGGTTTGTTTTTGGGGCATTGACTTCTAAAGGAGAAATCGATAAAGTAACTTGCAAGAGGCTATTGGAGGTAGCTGGAGACAAGTCATGTACGTTTCACCGGGCATTCGATATGTGTGTATCCCAAGAGAGCGCTCTGCTGGATTTGATTACTTTAGGGTTTGAAAGGATCTTGACTTCTGGGGGAGGAAATGATGTGACAATAGGTCAAGATCAAATTTTGAAACTGTTGGATTTGGCTAAAACTCAAATTAGCATCATGCCAGGGGGAGGCTTGAAACCAGAGCATGTAGCACGATTTCTAAATACTGGCTTTCTTCAAGAGATACATGCAAGTTGCAAGACTACCAGAGCTAGTCAATGTATCTTTAGACCCACTAGTGTGAATCTATCGAGCGATCCAGCTAGTTTTTATCAGCATTTGACTATTGATAAAGAATTGGTAAGCGCATTTAAAGCAACATTGGTGTAGAATAATTTTGTATTATAGATTTTATGGAAAATAAAAACCTGAATAATATCCTGTTGACCAGTTATAAATTTTTATAATTACCAAATTATCTCTATTTTGTAGATTCACTTAAATCTAAAATAGCCATGGTAAAGAGTTTTCAAGGAGTAAGGGCAGCAGAGCCAAAGAAAATGGCAGCCCCAATTATGGTAGAGGATCATATGTCCACCAATTTAGTCACTTTTTATCCAGAGGATACCATTGATCATGTCTTGGATTTATTGACAAAAAGGAAAATTTCTGGAGCCCCAGTGGTGGATCATCAAGGAAAATTGGTTGGTATTATTTCCGAGGTTGATTGCCTGAAAGAAATCATCAAAGGCAAATACTCCAACACACCTTCATTTCCTGGAACAGTAGCAGAGCATATGTCTTCAGATGTGATTACAATGCGCCCAGATTTATCACTTTTCGACGCAGCTCAACAATTTTTGGAGATGAAAATCAGGCGATTTCCTGTGATGAAGGATGGTAAGCTAATCGGCCAAATTAGTTTGTCAGATTTGATCAGAGCATTTCCTAAGCTAAAAGAGACCACTTGGTGAGCGTTCAACCCAGCAGTTAATCAAAAAAGAGAGACAGGTTATCCCTATCTCTCTTTTTTGATTTTAGGCACTTCCTTTTTTGACTTTGAGTGAAGTTCCTTCCGTGCTGATGACAATGATAGGTTCTCCCTTGTCAATAAACTCACCGCGGGAATAAGCATCATATACTTCATCATCTATCACTACTTTTCCGCTAGGCATCAGTCGTGTATGGGCAATACCTGATTTGCCAAGTAAAGAATCTTGGTAGTTGGAAGAGGTATAGCCGTCGGTTCTTTTCTGAGTAGTGGCTAGAGAAATTGCGCTGAAAGCTTTCCATTCATTGACCTTTGGTGCAAAGAAGAAAATCAAGCCGATTGCTACTATGGCAGCCAAAACGACCGTGAGTAAGGCTACAAATAAATCTCCAGAAGGTACAAATGTGAAATCGAAAGCATCATTAGGAACCATCCCTAATGTCAGTCCTGTCAATATGCCTATGATACCTAGTATCCCAAAGATCCCAAATCCAGGGATGACAAATAATTCTACTGCGAGCAATAGAACTCCAGCTATGAATACAGCAATCTCCCAATTAGATGCCAAACCCGTTAGATAATAGGGTATGAAATAGAGCACTACAGCAACCAGTGATGCGGCTAAAGGAAACCCAACACCCGGCGTTTGGATTTCGAAGTAGATTCCAGCAAAAATTACCAAAATCAGGAATCCACTTACCGCAGGATTCAAAAAGAAAGCAATTACTTTTTCTACCCCTGATACAGTATAGGTTATAATTTCAAAGTCAGTGACTCCTTGTTTTTCAATTACTTCTTCTAAAGAGTTGACTTGGCCTTCGCTGAACCCATTGGCTATAGCTTCTGACACAGAAAATGTAATCACGCTGCCCTTTTCACTTACTCCTTCCACTTCGAGGTTTTGATCTACCATAGCTTCGGCGATTTTGGGATCTCTTCCTTTAGCTTCTGCAGTACTTCGCATCATTGATCGCATATAGGATTGATATTTGTCAGGGGCAGCATCTCCACCACCTCCCATGACCACAGTAGCTGCTCCAATACTTGCGCCAGGAGCCATGTAGATACTATCGCAGGCAATAGATATTAGCGCACCAGCAGATGCTGCATCCTTATTGATCCAAACATGAATAGGAACCTTAGTCTCTAGGATCATCGTACGGATGTCATCTGCGTCATTGACGGCACCGCCATAGGTGTCCATTTCAATGATGATCATATCCGCTTCTTTGGCTTTTGCTTCTTCCAAAGCCAGCCTAACTTTGCGATTCATTCTGGGGTCGATATCATCTTTGATTTCAAAAGTGAATACCTTTTTTTTCTCAATTTGTGTGCTATCTTCTTGAGCAAATCCAGTCATTGCAGAGCTGATAATTACACATAGGAAAAGCAAAAAGAATTTTTTCATAAACTAGACTATTTGACTTTCAATATACCAATAAAATTAAGACCCCTGGCGCTTTTTTTGATTATCTACATTAAATTAAGTCTCTAAATTTCACTCCTGAATCACCTTCAGTTCTAATCTGAATTCCTTTAATCGTCAGTATGGAACGATTTATGGAAGTCCTCGTATCAATACTTGTAATTGAAGAAATTAATAAGAAATTTGTACGAGTGAATCTATCAATAAACAACATGAAGAGAATTACCCTAATCGCCTTATTTGTAATATTTGGTCTACAGTCGCATGCAGAAGGACTGACTCGTCTGGATTCTGTAGGAATTGAGAAGATTGGTGGAAAAACTTTTATCATTCACCAAGTAGAACAGCAAGAGACTTTATTTGGGATATCAAGAAGGTATTCGGCATCGGTCAATGATATAGTTCAAGCCAATGAGGTACTCAAGGATGGATTGAAAATGGGACAAAGGATAAGAATTCCCTATATAGAGCCAGCTGCTTTGCCAACAGGATCGCTTGTTCATAATGTTGCTCAAGGAGAAACGCTTTTTGCAATTTCAAAAAAATATGGTGTCAGCGTAGGTGATATCATGTCTTGGAATGATCTCAAAGGCAATGACCTAAGCTTAGGTCAAGCATTGGTTATTCAAGGCGTGGCTGCTAAGGAAGAACCAAAAATAGTAGCAGAGGCTAAAGTAGAGGTTCCAGCTGTAGCTCAGGCAAATAAAGCAAGAGCTGAAGAAAGAAAATCTGAAGCCTTAGCCAAGGCTGAGGAAAAGAAAGTTGAAGCTAAGACAAAAACAGAAGAATTAAGACCAAGAGAAGTGCCAGTAAGAGAGGAAAATAGACCTAGAACCGCAGATTCTAATGCTGCAAATAGTGAGTTGAGTTTTCCTGGTGAGTGGATCACGCATACGGTAGAGCAAGGCGAGACACTTTTTGCAGTAGCTAAGCGATATGATTCTAAAGTAGAAGACTTGATTACATGGAATGGTTTGTCTTCAAATAATCTCTCTGTAGGTCAAAAACTTAAAGTGGGTCGTGGACCTTCTGGACCATCTACAGTGCCTGTTGTCAGCTCTACAGTGCCAGTTATAGTCAATAATGAAAGGTCAGAAGCTACTTTGACGACGACCAAAACAGAAGATACTTCTTATAAGAATATCAAAGAAACAGGCTTGGCTGAAGTCATCGATGGTACAGGTAATCATAAAAAATACTTGGTTCTTCACAGAGACGCTCCTGTAGGAACAATCATGCGAGTGAGAAATGAAGAGAATGACATCACGATTTTCGCAAGGGTTGTAGGTAAGCTACCCAATACTGGTGACAATAGCAGGCTAGTTGTTAAGGTTTCCAAAGCAGCCTTCGATCAGTTGAGGGCTGTCAATTCAAGGTTCCCAGTAGAAGTTTCATATTGATGTTTTACCATATTTGAAATTATAAAAGCAGGGCGGGAAGATGTCCTGCTTTTTTTATGACTTTGTTTCATTTTGGTATTCTTGGTATAAGGAAGTACTTTTGTACCTGTTCTTATGAATAAATTACAAGTAATATTGCATCATGCATTTCGATACGTTTGGAATGCACTTTTCATCATCAGTTACCCCATATTGGCAACTTTTGGCCTATTATTTATTGGTGTGACATATACTTTTTCTGCACTTTCTAGATTGTTGGCAAGCTTAGGGCCTAAGCAAGAAACCAAAGCTTTTCATAAATCAGACTGGGAAATTCTTCCCAATACCAATGAATTGATTGAAGCCAAATTGCACAAACAAATCATGTTTGGGCCATCTTGCTATCAGTTGAGGAGAAAAGATGGAGTGCCTTCTGTACTTCAAGATCATTATTTTGGAGGGAAAGTTAGGTTTCTGGACGAAGGGATTTTATTAGAAAAATGGAATGCGACTGACTCCAAATTGTTGCCTGATTTTGATATTTGCCTATATCTACCAGATGAAGATAGTTTGACATCGCTTACGAATATCAAATGCTACGATTGGCATGTTTCCCAAATTGAAGAAAAATCACTTTCCTTCAAATGGTTTGATGGGACGCAGGGAGGAGAAGTGACAATTGCACGCTAATATGGACTTGAAGGGCTTTTTGGATGCAAAGGTTGAGGAATACAATCAGCCTGATTTCATTACTTTGGATCCTATCTCTATTCCTCATAAGTTTTCCAAAAAGCAGGACATTGAGATCTCTGGCTTTATAGCGGCTGTATTAGCTTGGGGACAGCGCAAGACTATCATCAACAAATGCTTGGAGCTATTTGCTATGATGGACAATTCACCACATGACTTCATGCTACACCACACTGAAAACGACCTCAAGCCATTTTTAAATTTCAAGCATCGTACTTTCAATGACATTGATACGCTTTACTTTATCGAATTTTTCACTTGGTATTATAGAAATCATGAAAGTTTGGAATTGGCCTTTTTACAGGGCTTTTCTGAGGATGTTGATGTTATGGAAAAGTTGCTCTCCAATTTTCATGATTTTTTCTTCCAGCTTCCCGAGGCTCCTCAGCGAACAAGAAAGCATATCGCTACACCAAAAAGAAAAGCTGCCTGCAAGCGCATCAATATGTTTCTCAGATGGATGGTGCGACATGATGACAAGGGCGTAGATTTTGGAATTTGGAAAACAATACAACCTAGCCAATTGATCTGTCCCTGTGACTTGCATGTAGATCGGGTGGGGAGGAAGCTTGGGTTGATCACCAGAAAACAAACCGACTGGATCACAGCCATAGAACTTACTGAGAAGCTCCGCGACTTTGATCCAGTCGATCCTGTCAAATATGATTTTGCTTTATTTGGCTTGGGTGTAGAGGAAAAATTCTAGATTATTTTATCAAAATCAGCTCTTTCTGCGGCTCGATCAGATACCATGCACCATCAGCAGTGACTACAGCTGTCTCTTCTACTGACATGGTTTTGGTACCACCTCCAGGTAGATTCCAAGCATGGAAGCCATCAAAGGCAAATAACATCCCTTCTTTGAGTGGTTTGACAGCAGCAGGTCTGCTAGCAGGATTTTCAAGCAAACCACCCCCTAAGTTAGGACCGATATCATGTGCTACATAGCCCACAGGGTGACCTGTACTCCACATGACATACTCAGAGCCACGCTCTGCCATCCAGTCACGCTGCGCTTTGTCCACTTGGTAGCCGAGTACACCCGGCTTCATGGCTGCCAGTGCAATTCTATTCCCACCAATTGAAGAGTCAAAGTAGAATTGTACAGAGTCAGGGGCTTGTGTTTCTCCTTCTCTAAGCACATAGGCAAACCGCTGTATGTCTGATACCCACATATCAAAGACACGAATTCCAAAGTCAATCTGGATGACATCTCCAGGCATAATGACCTTATCAGTGGCATGCGAATGACCACGGTCAGGACCTGAATTGACATTTGGATTTTGATCAGGCGACCATGCATCAGTGACGCCATACTGTTCCATTTTCTTTTTGAGAAATTTCGCAATATCAGCATCGGTACTTTTACCTGGGATGATTTGGGCATAGGCTTCATATTGCCAGTCAGAAGTTAGCTGAGCAGCTTGAGTCATAATTTCTACTTCTGTGGGAAGTTTGATAGCCAAGAATTCATACACTAACTCGTTGGAAGAGATCAATTTTGATGCTTCCCTTCCGAGGGCTTTTTCGAAGGCGATCCTTTGCGTATAACTTATACCATCTGCCAGTTCATTTTCATTAGAACTATTGATAGCGATATTCTTGAAATTTTGAGATTTTATAAACTCCGCTGCTTGGCTGATAGCAGAAGCTCCTCGTTCTACTGGAATGACTTCATCATGGATTTTGAGATCTGCCAAGGCTGTAGCTTCACCTATGGGAGAAAAAACAGTGGATTTGATTCCGTTTCCAGATCTGTGAAAAAGAAAGACGGCTGTTCCTCCAGCATTTTCTCCACCTACATGATGGGCAATGGGGTCATTGTTGTTTTCCCGACAGATCACAGCCCAAGCATCCACATCAGCAGCTTCCATGGCTTGAGGAAGGAGTTTCTGTAGTCTTTCTTTTCTGATTTCTGGCCAAGGGCTAGGTCCTGCAAAAGGGTTTTCGAATTCTTCAGTTTCTGGAGTGGAAGGCTGGCAAGCAGCAGCCATTGAAATAATAATCAATGCAAAAAGCATGGATTTTAATACAGGGAACAACTGTTTCATTTATCTTAGGGGTTAGTCCATAATTCAAATTCCTTTTTGGGAATTGATCATCAATACAAATTCAAATGAAATTAAGCATTATAATGTCGAAAATAAAAATCCTTTTTGTAGTAGCGGTAAGCTGTCTTTTGATTTCTTGTCAGCAGGAAGAATTGGTGATGCTGTATTTCAATGGAGAAATTATCACCATGTCTGCTGATGAACAAGTGGTAGAGGCGATGGCTGTTCAAGATGGGTTGATTGTAGGCCTTGGAAATCTTGAGTCCCTGAGCGCTCAATTCCCCAAGGCGATTCGAATTGATCTTGGAGGCAAAACAGTCATTCCTGGCATAGTTGATTCCCATGTTCATGCACATGAATTTGGCCAGCAGACACTTAAGGCTAATCTTGAAGGAACTACTACTGAAGAGGAAATGGTATCCCGCTTGCAAGCTTTTTTCCCTAATCCAATGAAGGGAGAATGGCTATTAGGCTTTGGTTGGGATGAAGGAGAGTGGGCCAGTAAAGGTTACCCAGACCGTGCTGCTTTAGATATAGCTTTCCCTGATAATCCTGTTAAGCTACAAGCTTTACATGGCTTTGCTGGTTTTTATAATGGTAAAGCGCTCGAGATAGCAGGGATTGATAGCAATACACCTGAACCAGAGGTCGGAGCAATCATCAGAAGGGAAAATGGAGAGCCAACTGGAGTTTTAGAGACCTCTGCTCAGCAACTTGTGAATCGATTTGTGCCAGAAGAAACTGTGGAAGAAGCCAAGCGTGCTATTATTTCAGGTTTGGAAACTTTAAAATCAAAGGGTATTACTGCTATTCATGAAGCTGGGATGACAAAGTTGTCTTTGCAAGCCTACCTAGAATTGGATGCTGCAGATCTACTTCCAATTAGAGTTTATGGGATGCTGAATGGTAATGATGATCAAATGATGGAAGAGTGGTTTGCAAAAGGACCCAAAATGGATTTAGATCGGAAATTTTTGGTAAAAGGAATTAAAGTATTTTACGATGGTTCTTTGGGATCAAGAACAGCGTTGCTCTTTGGGCCATATTCAGACAATCCCAAAGCTGCGAGAATGACTGAGAGAATCAGTATTTCCAAGATCAAAGAATTGGCTACCAAAGCAGCTGATAAGGATTTTCAGTTGGCTATTCATGCGATAGGAGACCTAGGAAATGACAGAATCTTAGATGTGTATGAAGAGGCTATCAAAAATAAACCTTTTGATCATCGCTGGAGGTTGGAGCATGCACAAGTAGTATACGAAAACTTCTATGTACGAGCATCAGAGCTAGGTGTGTGGGTGAGTATGCAGAGTAGTCATGCTGTAGGTGATCGCAATTGGGCTGAGGACAGATTGGGACCAAATAGAATAAAGCATGCCTATGCATGGAGAAATATGCTGGATAATCAAGTGCCATTTATTCTTAATTCGGATATGCCAGGTGAACCTTGGGAGCCGATGCAAACCCTTTATTTTGGTGTTACGAGGATGGACTTACAAGGGAACCCAACTTCAGCTTGGTATGCAGAACAAGCTTTGACAGTAGAGGAAGCATTAAGAGCCATGACTATTGATGGGGCTAAGTCCGCTTTTATGGAAAAAATGACAGGATCTCTAGAAGTAGGGAAATTTGCTGATTTTGTGATTCTTTCAGAGAATCCTTTAGAAGTAGCACCACATAAAATTAAGGACATTCAAGTTGAAAGAGTGGTTATTCAGGGGAAATAAATTTGCTAGCATTGACTTCAAGAAAAATTATTTAAATTCGAATTCGAAAAAACATAAACACATGAAAAAATCAAACGCTTGGATGATGGCCATTTTGATGGCTGGAACGATGACTTTCTACGGTTGTGGCGCTGAGAAAAATACAGAGGAGGAAGCATCTTCTGAAATGATGGAAGAACTAGCTCCAGTACAGGAGAGAGCGAGTCCATTGAGAACTGTGCAAGGTACAGTGGGAGATAATGTAACCCTTGACCTGCAGTATGGGGCCCCTTCTGTCAAAGGCAGAGTGATTTGGGGGGACTTGGTCCCTTACAATGAAGTTTGGAGAACCGGTGCCAATGAAGCTACTTGGGTAGAGTTTGCCACTGATATCACAGTAGAAGGATCAGTACTGCCTGCTGGTAAATACTCTTTATTTACTATTCCTAGAGCATCAGGAAAATGGACTGTGATTTTCAATTCTGAATGGGATTTGGAGCATGGGCATTTCCAATACAAAGAAGAGAATGATGTCTTGAGAGTAGAATCAACTCCAACTTTTGTAGAAGAAAGCCAAGAGCAATTGTCTATCTCCATAGAATCACCAGGTATCGTGGTGAAGTGGGAGAAATTGGTATTGCCAATTGTAATTGGATAAAGGGAAGTGGTTACTGGTTGATTGAGATATTAGTTGAACAGTAAACTTCATTAAATAAGATAAAAGGGAAGAACATCTGATGCTCTTCCCTTTTTGTTTAGTAGACCTGACAGGCTTTCAAAACCTCTCAGGTCTTTTCTTATTACAGATTATCTTGACTTTTCCAATGCACGCTCTACATCTTTGATGATGTCTTCTTGGTGTTCGAGGCCTACAGAAAGTCTGATAAGTCCATCGCTGATCCCTACTTTTGCACGCTCCTCTTCAGATAGTTTGCTATGGGTAGTCGATGCTGGGTGGGTGATGATGCTTCGGCTATCTCCAAGATTGGCAGTCACTGAGATCATCTGCAATTGATCGATGAATCTCTGTGCTCTGGCTATACCTCCTTTGAGTGTAAGTGTGATGATTCCACCCCCTAGCTTCATCTGTTTCTTGGCGAGGTCATACTGGGGATGTGACTTCAAGAATGGATACTTCACAAAATCCAAGTCAGCGCTATCTTGGAAGTATTCAGCTACTGCCAAGGCATTGGCGCAATGTCTGTCCATCCTTACAGCAAGTGTTTCCATACTTTTTGCTAGAATCCAAGCATTGAAAGGAGAGATAGAAGGACCAGTATGTCTGCTAAAGAATTGTACTTCTTGAATCAATTCTTTTTTTCCAAGAATCAAACCACCCAATACTCTTCCTTGCCCATCAATGAATTTGGTCGCTGAGTGAGTCACAATGTGCGCTCCCCATTTGGCTGGTTGCTGAAGGTATGGTGTAGCGAAGCAATTGTCCACTACAAGGATCAAATTATGTGCTGCTGCAAACTGTCCTGCCCATTCCAAATCAATGATTTCCAAACCTGGGTTCGAAGGGGTTTCGATGAAAAGCATTTTGGTGTTGGCCTGTATCAATTTATCCCAGTTTTTGTAATCTGAGATATCGCCATAAGTGGAGATGATGCCCCATTTTGGGAAAACTCGAGTCAATAATTGATGTGTAGAACCAAATAAGGATCGAGATGCCAAAATATGATCCCCCTGCTGTAGAAGTGCAGCCATGCTTCCAAACATCGCTGCCATTCCAGAAGCTGTGGCTATGCCGTCTTCAGTACCTTCAGCAGCACAGACCTTCTCTATCAACTCGGTGGAGTTTGGGTTGGCATAGCGGGAGTAGATGTTGCCGGGAATTTCTTCTGCAAACATGGCTCTGGCCTCCTCTGCTGAGTCGAAGGTGAAACTTGAAGTTAGGTATAGCGGCGCAGAGTGCTCTCTTTGGTTAGATTTAGATGCGTTGAGACGTATGGCATCAGTTTCGAAATGGGACATAATGAATTAGTTAACTATCGATTAGTTATTAGAGATTGAGGATTTTGGGGGTTTGATATATCTTGGATAAGGTTGATATACAATGAGTATCTGGTCGAAATATAGTTGAAATACTGTTTTTGAAAATGGGAATACAGTAGATAGTCATTTACACTTTTATCCATGTAAATCAACTTAAAAGAATAAAGATACTGCCTAGAAATATGCATAATGTCTAATTTATAGTTCCCACATTGGGCAGGTTTTGGCACCTTTCAGCTGGGATGTGATGGTTGCCAGAGGGTCACGGAGCCTGTTCTCTCACCTCTTCTTTATAAATCAGTAAACTGAAGTGCTACAAAGTAAAGACCTAATTCTCGAAATTCAAAAAATAGACCTCTCAGATTTCTTTCTAATTTAAGATTTAAGAAGGTAGATTTTAGATTTGAGGGATCAACCCCTGTTATTGCAGATGGATTATTTTTAAATCTAAAATCTAAGATCTAAAATCATTCATTAAACTGCGACATCGTCATATTGATACCGATAGTCCCGAAAGATATGATCATCTCAATGGCTTTATCCATAAATATGGGTAGCTCGTCTATTTCTTGTTGGGTCCATCTTCCGAGGACATATTCTACCTGCCTCCCTTTAGGGAAGTCATCTCCAATGCCAAACTTAAGTCTAGGATAATCTTGCCCTCCCGTTAATTCCTCTATATTCTTCAAGCCATTGTGACCAGCAGCGGAGCCTTTTCCACGCATGCGCAATTTTCCGAAGGGTAAAGCCACATCATCTACTACCACCAAGATATTTTCCTTGGAGATATTGAGTTCTTTCATCCAATAGTTGACTGCTTTGCCACTGAGGTTCATGAAAGTAGTCGGTTTGATCAGGTGAAATGTTCGTCCTTTGAATTTGAAATTAGTGGTAAATGCCAGTCTGCCACTTTTCCAAGAAACGCCATGCTTATCGGCCAGTCTGTCCAAAGTAAGAAAGCCTACATTGTGTCGTGTCAATTCATATTCTGGCCCTATGTTGCCCAATCCTACTATTAAATACTTCATCTATGATAAACTTAAATCTATTCTTAAGCCTGATAGCTCTGATAATGTGAGCACAAAAATAAAAAATCCTGCTCGCGAACAAGCAGGATTTTACAATATTCAAGAAAGCCGTGATTATTCAGCTTTTTTACCTCTAAGTGCTCTTGGAATACCGATCGTAGCGATAGATACATTAGGGCTAGTTAAGATTTCGAAACCTTCTACAGAAAGCTCACCTACTTTAACTGATTTACCAAGATCAAGATGAGAAATATCAACAGGGATTCTGTCAGGAAGATTAGCAGCTAGTCCTTTTACTTTCAAAGTTCTTGCTTTCATTTCTAATTTACCCCCTTTGATGATACCTGGAGAAGTACCCATGATTTCAACTGGGATATCCATTTTGATCTCTTTGTTTTCAGTATAAGCCAAGAAGTCAGCGTGAAGCAATACCTCAGATACTGGATGGAATTGCGCTTCTCTCAAGATCGCTTTTACCTTAGTACCTTCGATGTTCAAGTCTACCATGTGAACATCAGGAGTATAGATCAAGTCTCTGAAAAGGATAGCTGGAGAGTAGAAATGAATCTGCTCTTTGATACCTGGACCGTAAACTACACAAGGAACGTTGCCTTCTTCTCTGATTTCTTTCAGTGCAGCTCCGTCGAGATTTGCTCTTTTAAACCCTATAATCTCTAAAGATTTCATAAATTTTAAATTGAATTGTTTATAAATAATTAAGTGTAATGCTTAAATAAACAGTGCTGAAATTGAAGTATTTCCTGTCACTGCGTGTATTGCTTTAGCAAAAAGATCAGCAACAGAGATGACTCTGATTTTGTCTGATTTTTGCTTTACTGGAATAGTATCAGTGATGACCAATTCCTGCAATACTGAATTTTCAATATTTTCATAAGCTTTTCCTGAAAGTACACCATGTGTTGCGATGGCTCTGACAGATTTGGCTCCCTTATCCATGATGATTTGAGCAGCTTTGCAAAGTGTGCCAGCAGTATCTACCAAGTCATCTACCAACACCACATCTTTTCCTTCTACATCACCTATCACTTGCATTGAAGCCACTTCATTGGCTCTTTTTCTGTGCTTATCACAGACGACCATTTCTACTTCGAAGTGCTTGGCATACGACCTTGCTCTTGCTACGCCACCCACATCAGGTGCTGCAAAAATAAGGTTGCTGGTGTCTAGCCTTTCCAAATAGGGCACAAAGATAGCTGAACCATTCAAATGATCCAAAGGTATGTCAAAAAATCCCTGAATTTGTCCCGCATGCAAGTCACAAGTCATGATCCTATCAGCGCCAGCAGAGGTCAAGATATTAGCCACAAGCTTGGCCGCTATCGAAACTCTTGGTCTATCTTTCCTATCTTGTCTTGCATAGCCGTAGTAAGGAATTACTGCACATACTTTGTAAGCAGATGCTCTTTTTGCAGCATCGATCATCAGGCATAGCTCGAGCAAATTATCCGCAGAAGGGTTGGTAGATTGAATCAAAAATACTGTACATCCTCTTACTGATTCGTTGAAGCTGGGTGACATTTCGCCATCGCTGAACTTGGACATGGTGAGATCGCCAAGTTTTTTGCCATAATGTTTGGCGATTTTTTCGGCTAATTGATTGCTGTTGGTTCCGGAGAAGAGTTTGACCTCAGTCATTTTTTTGTGAAGGGTTTTGGGAGTGAATCTATTTGTTTTAAGATGCCTGTAAAGGTAGCTATTTTTGCAGGCTTTGAGAAAGATTATTAATGCTTTGTGAAATTTTATTTGGTTTTAATCATTTGTGCTACAAGTTCTTGATCTTGTAGCTTTCCTATGATTGGGAATAAGTCCAAACTAAGGCAAAAATCTATATCTGCCTCAATCTGATGGTTTTGGAGTCTTTTTGCGTGAGAAGCTTGCGCTAGAAACCCCGCTAAATCGGATTTATTGGATTCGTAAAGACCTTTCATGGCGATAGCTCCATCACAGTCAAATTCGAAATTTTCTTCCAATAAGCTAACCAAAGCTCCAGCATATAAGGAATCTTCAAGGTTGAATTTGCCTTTCCAGCCGGCACAGTGAATCAATACATCATGGTTTTGTGAAGTCAAGTAATAGGCTGTAGCTCGTAGATTGACAAAAGCCCCTATCAGTACTTCCTTGGAACCTGCTTTGGATTTTTCTATAGCCAAAGTGCCATTTGTCGTGGTCATGGCTATTTTTTGATTTGTATATGCGCCATCAAGATAAGCTAAGGGGGAATTGCCTAGCGTGAAGCCCTCAGCAGTTTGGCCATTTCTTTCTCCTGCGATGACATAACCCTTAGACTGCATAGCTCTACAAGTTTCTAAATCGGCAACAGGAGTGATGCTAGTAACACCATTTCCCAATGCCGCGATCATGGTGGAGGTAGCTCGGAATATGTCCACCACGACCACGATCTTATTTTCTAATTCATGAAGATGAACCAATTCAGGACTGAAGCAGACTTCTACTTTTCTCTTTGTCATGGGCAAAAGAAAACCCGCAAGACAATATTGCCATGCGGGTTTCTGTAATTATTTTTTATATAAAGGCAGCTTTTCTATTTTGGCCGCAATATTCTTGTTTCTGATCTGAATCGCAATCTCGGTACCTGGAGCAGCAAACTCCGACTTGACATAGCCTAAGCCTATACCTACCCCCATGGATGGTGACTGCGTTCCGGAGGTCACTTCACCGATTACCTCACCTGCTGCATTGACAATAGGGTAGTGGGCCCTAGGGATTCCTCTTTCTTGGAGGATGAATCCGACTAGTTTTTTGTCAACTCCTGCTTCTTTTTGTTTTTTCAGGTTTTCACAGTTGATGAAATCTTTGGTGAATTTGGTAATCCAACCTAAGCCTGCTTCCAGTGGAGACGTTTCGTCATTGATGTCATTGCCATAGAGACAAAAGCCCATTTCCATTCTCAAAGTGTCCCTAGCGCCTAGACCTATTGGCTTGATGTCATAGGATTTTCCAGCTTCAAAGATGGCGTTCCATACTTTTTCGGCATCCTCGTTTTTGACATAAATCTCAAACCCGCCAGCACCTGTGTACCCCGTTCCTGAGATAATCACATCTTTTACACCTGCAAATTCACCTACTGTAAAGTGATAAAATTTCACTTCTGAAAGATTCACAGGAGTGAGCACTTGTACTGCTTCTATGGCTTTTGGTCCTTGAACAGCAAAAAGAGAAAGCGTATCAGAAATATTCTCCAAATCAGCACCCATAGTATTGTGCTGATTGATCCATGCCCAATCTTTGTCTATGTTGGAAGCATTCACTACAAGCATGTATTTTTCATCTTCAAACTTGTAGACGATCAGGTCATCTACTATACCACCTTTGTCATTTGGGAAACAAGCGTATTGTGCTTGTCCATTGATCAGTTTGGAAGCATCATTTGAAGTTACTTTTTGGATCAAGTCCAATGCTTTTGGACCTGTTACCATGAATTCACCCATGTGGGAAACATCAAAGACTCCAACGCCTTCGCGGACTGTTTTGTGCTCTTCCATATCAGAAGAATAGCGAACAGGCATATTGTAGCCAGCAAAAGGAACCATTTTTCCTCCCAAAGCTACGTGGAGGTCATTAAGTTGGATTTTTTTGATAATATCTTCCATGATCGGGTTTATTTCTTTAGGGGGCAAAGGTAATTTATAAAGGTGGATTACAAAAAGCAGGAACAGCCTTTTCCTTCAAATATTTTTATTAATTTGGAATTTGATTCATTAGTTGAAGTCTAAAAAATTATGAGGGTTGTCCTGATTGTGTTAATAGCTTGGTTGATCATTTTAAGTTTTATTTTTCGAAATGAAACAGTTGATATTCAACTTTATGATACCTATTATATTATAGGTGTTCATTACATCATGTTAATTTTAGCAGTACTAGTGTTGTGTATTGGACTTATTTTAAGGCTTATGGAATTGAAAAAGCAAAATGACTCTAGCAAAAAGATTGTTGACTAAGCTTTTTTAATTAATTACGCAAAAAAATAATGGTTCTATCAATCTGCTATAAAGCCCTGATTATATAGGATGTTAAAACGATTGGAACCATACTCCATCCTAAATATATTTTACTAGTTTTTATATAAACCCCATAATTTTAATTTCATGTATAACAATCAAAAATTAGAGTATTTTAAAAAGGTTAAATTCAATGGTTTAATATTTATTTCTTTAGCTTTTTTACTTTTCAATTGTATTAACAAAGAAAGTTCTATTCAGCAATTTAATGAGGAAGTGCCTATTTATGGAGAATTTGTTAAGGAAATCTCTATATTCAGTCAAAGTAATGTGAATTTGATGGTTGTTGATTCTTTTTTGGTTATTCAAACTAGCAAAGACAATTTCTTGAAAGTGTATAATACAAGTAATTTCCAGCTTTTAGCTGAATATGGAACTATTGGAAATGGAGATCATCAATTTGCGACTCCTCGTTTGTTGAAAAATTATAGAAGATCAGAAAGTGAGAATTCCCCAATTGTTGTGGTTTATGATTTGGATAGAATGGAAATCAATGAAATAGATTTATTTAAATGGATTAATGGCGAACCTCAATTTCATAGTCAAAACCCTTTAGATGATAGAGAAAATTATTATTTGAATTTCTATTACAGTTCAGTAGATTATTATATCGGTGTTCCTGATGGACCGAAAAAATTCATCCTATATGATAGGATCGGTCAAAACGAAATGGTGTTTCCGTACACGCCTAAGTTGGATTTTGACATTGAGCCATTTTTGATGTATTCAATTTATAAGCCAGCAATTACAGTAAATCAGAGGGGAATGAAAATCGCTGCTGCAAGTTTGTTGGTCCCTAATCTTGAAATTTATGACTTTGAGCAGAATCTTTTAGCATCTATAAACTATGATACTGTGGATTCTCTTAAGAATGGTTTAGAAGAATATAGAAAAACTGAATGGTTTGATTCTAAGCATTTTATTGTAGATATAGATTCGAATGACGAATATATTCTTGGATTAAATTACAATAATTCTTCTACTGCAATTTATAATAACTACAATCATCAAGATTTGAGTTTTTTGCAATTTGATTGGGATGGAAACCTCTTGAAAAAATATGTGCTTGCAGATAATAAGTTCGTGGAATCATTCGCAGTCGATTTCAATAATAAAAAGGTGTACTGCTTTCTACCTCACGAGAAGGAATACAATCTTTATGTTTATGATTTAAACTAAAAAAAAACGTCTTTCCGCAAAGCGAGAAGACGTTTTTGATTACTAAACCACTATTGGCCTAAACAGAGAAGCTTTCTCCACATCCACAGGTGCGAGAAGCATTGGGGTTCACGAACTGGAATCCCTTGCCATTTAAGCCATCTGTAAATTCTAAGGTGGTTCCAGCCAAGTATAGCAAGCTCTTGCGATCAACTAGGATTTTGATACCCTTGTCTTCAAATACATGGTCTGTATCGGTCAAAGAAGCATCGAAACCCAAGTCATACATCAATCCAGAGCAACCTCCACCTTTGACAGAAACTCTAATATTTTCATTTTCAGATCGGCCTTCCTCTTTTCTAAGCTCCAAGATTCTTTCTTTTGCCTTTTCAGAAACTACTATCATATCTTATAATTTTCATTTATCTCAAATCAAAAGCAAAACACGCTAGGATTTGAAATGATTCAATTACAAATATACTTTTGAAGTGACTAAGTAGCAAATCTCTTTATGGTGCTGATTAGGGAAATGGATTTTGGGATTAGAAATCTTTTCTTTTGAATATCCGCATGGCTGTGGCAATAGGCCATGAAATCCAAAGCAACATGATGCTACTCGATAAGAACATTCCCTTGGCACTGCCGAAGAAATTTTGGAAAAATGCTCCCGTATAGCCCATCAAGGCTGAAATATCTAATTTCATCAGCATGATGATCCTGCCTAGATCTACTGGATTGAGAAAGACTAGACTGAGTGTCGTTTTTTCCAATGGATAATCTGAAAGGCTGTAAATCAAATAGAGCACAAAGCCATCATAAATCAAAGAAAAGTAAATCCAAAATGAAAGGCTGATACCGATTGCCTTGGCCTTGTCCCGTGTCAAGACAGAAGCTAGGAAAGCTAATCCAGCAAACACAATTGAAAGGGCTATTCCAATGGCTAGTAGAATCAGGATGCTTTCATCGGCTCCCCATAGCAGCATTGGGATACCGAAACCGATCAGAATCGCAGCACTTAGCATGATGATGACAGCCAAGATTTGACTTAGAAATACATTTCTTCTTTTCACAGGCTGTGCCAACATCAGCTCAGTAAACTCTAGGTTATTGAAAAAGTGTGTCGTTGCAAATACTGCAGCAATCAAGGGAACGATCATCAGCATGATATTGAGCAAGCTCAATGAGACCTTGGCCAGGTCTTCTGATACTTGGTAGATGGATACAGCCACCAAAACCATGAAGATGGTGTAGAGTATAGCAAATCTACTTTTGAGAATATCGTATAGCGAATATTTGAGTAGCTTAAACATGGCTCATTTCAGTTTTAGGTTGCTTTTTTTTTAAACTCCATTCCATCAATCTGGCAATAGCAGTGGTGAATCGATCTTCTCCAGTTGTTTCCTTGAGGGCGTCCACACTGTCGTTGAAGAAAATATCTCCTTCATAGATGTAAATGGCTTGATCTGTCAATTCATCCAACTCACTCAATATATGTGAAGTGATCAGAATCAATTTTCCTGAGTCTCTTTCTTTTTTGATTTTATTCTTAAGTGTTTCTACTGCCATGGGATCAAGTCCTGCCGTAGGCTCATCTAGGATTAGGATGTCTGCATCGAACATAAAAGCCAAGGCTGCACTGACTTTTTGCCTTGTTCCTCCGCTGAGGGTATGCATAGGCTTTTCCATCATCTGATCTAGTCCAAATGCCCCAATCAATTCCAAGTCGTATTCCTTGATCTCAGGGCGCATATCTTGCATCATTCTGAAGAGTTGTCCGATCTTCATATTATCAGGATAGCGGCCGATCTGAGGCATATAACCAATATTAGACCGGTATTTGAAATTGTTTTTGATGGAATCGCCCTGTACGATGATGTCTCCTTTGTTGGGAATGACCATACCGAGGATGATTTTGATCAAGGTGGTTTTGCCAGATCCATTAGGCCCCATCAATGCATAGCTTTTTCCTGCTTCAAACTCCAAGTTGAATTCACGGAGTACTTCTAGCTTTCCGAATTTCTTCGATATATTTCTAACTGAGATCATAAGGTTTCATTTTAGGGTTGTTGTCAATCATGTTTTCTGGTGTGATGGCAGGAATGATTTTTTCCATTCTATCGAGTAGCGTCACCATAAAACTTCTCCAGAGAATGACAGCCGAGGGGATTTTTTCTACGATGACTGAAAACAAGCTGATGGGTCTGTATGGTACATCTCCGATTTTATCTTTGTTTAAGTCATAGCCTTCGTATTTGTCCCAGTAGTTTTCTTTGAGGGTGTTGAGAACAACGCTTCCATTGGTACTGATGTCGAAGGTGTTTGCAATGAAGTTATTTGCTTCAAAAGTATTATTGTCGCAGCTCGCCATCAATTTAAGCGCCCAGCCATTGCTGGTAAATGCGTTGTTTTTGAAAAGGGTCCGACTACTTCCTTCCATGTAGATCCCGATAGTGTTTTTCCTGAAAATGTTACCTACTACTTCTGAGTCTGTGATGTCTTTGAGTAGAATGCCGTAGGAACTTGGGCCTTCATTTTCCTCGAATACATTATCTCGCATGACTACATTTCGCGTGTACATGACAGCTACGCCTGCTCCATTTTTACGGAAGGTGTTTTTGATGTAGCTGTTGTCATGGGAAAACATAAAGTGCAAGCCGTATCGCTTGTTTCCATCCACAGTATTGTGCTGACTGATGGTATTGGTGACAAATTCCAAATAAATGCCATCACGATGCCCTTCCACATGGTTACCTTCAATCATGGAGTCTTTGCATTTCCAAAGGTGGATGCCATTACCTGTCTGATATTCTCTTTCGGCTCTAGAGATGAGCTTGTTGTTTTTTATGGTGAGGTTTGATGAATTGGAAAAATGCAAGCCAAAAAAAGTATTGTCAAGTTCGACGCCTTCAACGCTACAGTGTTGGGAGTCAAAGAATTTGATCGCAGCAGAGTCATCAATATTTGATTTTCCAGTATTGATGATCCTCAAGTTTTTGAAATGAATGTTTTCTCCCGCAACGATGAATATATCCCCTTGTTCTTTTCCATTGATGGTAGGCATTCCCTCACCTTGTATGGTAAGTGATTTGCGGATGATGATTTCGTGTTCGCTGTATTCTCCAGCGCTCAAGATAATCACGTCACCTTCCTGGGCTTTTGCAACAGCCTCTTTGATAGAGTCTCCAGGCTTTAGCAGCACAGTACCTGCCAAGACAGGGCTACTAAGCAGGAATAAGCATAAGAGTAGTGTTTTCATGATGTTGATATTTAGAGATACGAGACGAGAGACAAGAGATATGAATCAAAATTCATCCTTCATAATTCAACCTCCTAAGTTCATCCTTTCTATTCATTTAAATTGTGTCAGCAGTTCACCCCATGCCATGTAGACTCCACCATGGTCTTTTTTGTATTTTTTGAGGGTTTCGTAGTCTGAGAAAGCGACAATATTGCTTGCCATTGGGGTTTTGAATTTTTCAGATTTCAAGTAAAAGGCAGTAGTTGCATCTGTCAATGTTTCACCTTGATTGTAGTCAGTGATTAGGATATGTTTTAGTTCTGCTGAGCTGAATTCACCGGATTCCATGAAGGTCATCAGGCAATTGACATCATCGAAGATGAAAATTTTACCTTTTTGCGTCACGACTTCCGCACCGTATTGAGGATCCATGAGTTTCATTTTGCAGTGATGGCATACATCTTCGCCATAATTGATAGCTCTGGGGTCTGCACTGCAAGAGAGTAGGAAAATGACTGAGAGAAGTGTTAAGATTTGCATTTTCATGGTTTGGGTATTTAGTGGCGTAAATGGAATCTGTTAATTTTTTTATTGGACCTTCATATATGGGTTTTGCAGTTTGGCTTTTCGGTCTTCTAGGAAGCATCTGCTCACCACGATCAGCATGAGTATGCCGGAGAAGGCGATGATCCAACCACCCGTGTCAGGTCCAGAATAAGCGAGGAAGTTTAAAAGTTCTTTGTATCCTAGCAGTGGAGGCTGGTAAGCCATACCAGGGACTTTGATGGCTGCAGTTGGGTCTAGATTGTGTCCGTAGTCATATCCCCATAGATACATATCCACCAATACCCCTACACCTAGTAAAGAAATCATGGAAAAGAAGGTGTAAACTGCCCATCTTCTAGCGATCAAAGCAGCCAAAACTCCAAATCCAATAATAAATGCGAATACATAAATCAGGTATGTGAACTCGGGAAACATCTCCACACCGATATGCTTCATGCCAATGTAATGGTTGACCCCATTGATGATATCTACATCTCCGCTAAGCCTGTCAATCCATATTTTCATATTTAGCCCCTCAGGATATTGGGGAGCCCATAGACTGATTTGCCAAAGAGGAGTGAAGTATGCTGTGATCATCAGCAATGCAGCGATCAAAACCAATGTGCGATTAGATGAATCTATTTTTTTCATAACCATGGAGGTAAACCACCGGCAGGAATGCCGGTGGTATTGGGTTTATTCACCTGTATAGAATTTGATTTCGGGATTGCTTCCTGCTGGAGATACGCGGAGGTACCCTTGCATTTCTTGGTGCAGTGCAGAGCAGAAGTCAGTACAGTAGAATGGGAAGATGCCAACTCTGTCAGGTACCCACTTGAGCGTGGCTGTTTCGCCGGGCATCACAAGAAGCTCAGCGGTATTGGCGCCCTTGATTGCAAATCCGTGTGGTACATCCCAGTCTTGTTCCAAATTGGTCACGTGGAAGTAAACTTCGTCTCCAACTCTGACGCCTTCGATATTGTCTGGTCTGAAGTTGGACCTGATGGTAGTCATGTAAACATGAACCTTGTTTCCTTCACGCTCTACTCTTGCATTATTGATTCCTTTTAGAGCCCTTGGGTGATTGTTTTTTTCTAAAGGATAGAACTTCACCTGCTTGTCTTTGATCAAGGAGGCTGGGAAGGCTTCTGCATAGTGAGGCTCACCTATAGTTGGGAAGTCAAGCAGCAGCTGCATTTTATCCCCTGAGATGTCATATAGCTGAGCAGAGTGAGCCAATTCAGGGCCTGTAGGCAAGTATCTATCTTTAGTGATCTTGTTGTAGGCTACCATATATTTTCCGTGTGGCTTTCCAGTAGGGCCTCCTGGGATCATCAAGTGACCTACGGAATAGTAGGTAGGAACCCTGTCCAGTACTTGAAGAGTTTCGATGTTCCATTTCACAACTTCTGAGGACACAAACATGGAAGTGTAAGCATTGCCTCTTCCATCAAATTCCGTGTGAAGAGGGCCAAGACCTGGTTTTTCTACTTCCCCGTGCAGTACAGATTCGTATTTCAAGACTGGCATGCCATCAATAGTACCTTCAAAGTCCTGGTTTTCTATGGCTTTAAGCATTTTGGTAAAAGAGAATACAGGGATGATAGCAGCTAATTTTCCCGAGCCGATAATATATTCTCCAGTTGGGTCAGTATCCGTACCGTGTGGAGATTTTGGACAAGGGATAAAGTAGATGATGTCTTTCAGCTCTTTTGGATCCAAGGTCAGAATGTCTTCCTTGATGGTGGAAGTAGCCATGTGGGTATTTTCATCCCAAATATTGTGTGCATACTTGGCTTTGGTTTTTTTGCCTTTGCCTTCTTTGATGTATTGTTCTGCTTTTTTCCAATTTACAGCCATAATGAAGTCCTTGTCCTTCTGTGAAGCATTTACTTCCAAAAGTGTATGGGCCATCTCAGTGTTGTAAGTAGAGAAGAAGAACCAGCCATGTGATTTTTTCTTTCCTGCTCGAGCTAAGTCAAAGTTGAAAGGTGGCGCTTCAAGCTGAAATGCCAAGTCCATCGTTCCGTGATCTTTGTCTACAGAAATGAAGGAGATCGTGCCTTTGAAGTTCTCTTTATAGGTTTCTATAGGTACATCTCTATTGTCACCTGTTGGGACAGAGAATCGGGTTCCAGCTACCACATATTCAGTGTTTTCTGTGATAAAAGGAGAGGAGTGATTACCTGCTGAGTTAGGGATCTCGAGGATTTCTACTGTTTTGAATGTAGTCAAATCCACTCTAGCGATTCGTGGGGTGTTATTTCCGTTACCAAAAGCCCACCTTGCATCATGCTCTGCATTGGTAGTAGAGATGGCGATGTGGTGTAAGTCATCCCAAGGGACAAAACCATGAGCTGTATTGAGCATTGGCTTGGATTCTTCTGAGAATCCCCACCCATTTTCAGGGTGTACAGAGAATACGGGTACTATTTTCAATACTCTTCCAGAAGGAAGGCCTACGACGGACATTTGTCCATTGAAGCCACCGGAGACGATATTGTAAAACTCGTCATGTTCTCCCGGTGCTACATACACTTTGCTGGCAGCATCACCAGATAGGGCAGATTGAGCACCTTTTGGTTTGCAACCAGGGGCAAATGCTATGGCCACCATAGCTCCTGCCAATAACCATAATCTTGTCTTCATTTTCATTGGGTTTAATTTATAAGTCAGTTTAGAGCTGCATCACTGCCGCCAGTTCTTTCTCTATCATTTTTTCTGAAGTATTCGAGGATTTGTCTAGATTCATCAAGAGAGATATTTTGATTAGGCATTCTGGTTAGACATTCTTCCAATAATTGTTGCGCTACAGGATCTTCATCCAGCATGACATCCACATTGGTGATCATATTCATGATCCATTCAGGCCTTCTTCTATTGGTGACTCCTTCAAAACCAGGACCTACTATTCGCTTGGCATCGTATTGATGACATGCTGTACATTTCATATCGAGGATGGCTTTTCCTTTTTCTGCCAATACCTGATCGATTCCCTCGCCGAGATTTACTTCTTTGATTTCTCCTATCCCTTTGGGATCAGCTATTTTTTCTTTTTGAGCGCTCGGAGGGGTGTATGAACCTTTATTTTCATTACTTCCTCCACCGCAGCTTGCCATAAGGAGCACTACGAATATTCCAAATGACATCAGTACTGTACTTTTCATAGTTTCTGTGTTTTTAGATTTGTGTTGATTTTGTTGGATATGAATTGAATTTGGTGATTTCTGAAAGAGCGAAAATGACGTCCATTGAGCAATCAGCATCATGCTCAGCCCTATGGGGAAAAATGCAGAGGAGACAAAGATTAAAAGATGATAATATGGAATAAACCCCAACTTTGCCCAGAGTAAGGTGCCTTGACCTAGAAGGAGTAATTCTGAAGAGATAAACCCAATAGAAAGTAATATCCAGGCTGTTTTACTCAATGAGCTATTGCTAAGCCATTTGTTTTTCAAAGCCAAAGCTCCCAAGCCAAAAGTAATGGCTCCAAGCATGACCAAATGAACAAATCCAATCACATAATTTCTGATCGTATAGGCAATGTTAGCCACATCTGGAAGTATGAGAGTTGCTTGAATCAAGGCTTTGGCTAGAAGGCTAATGATGCCTATCCATAGCATGGAATTGATCCAGCTTTTTGGAAAAGTGTAGACGTTGTACAGGTGTCTGATTATTGGTTTCAAGATGATGAAATAAGCGATCACTTGAAGTATAACCCCCAGCCCATTCAGGTACAAAAGACCAGTGATGGGCGTACTCCATGCCACTGAAAGAGCATAGGTTAGGAAGAGTGATGAATGTAGCGCAAGAAGTATTTTTGGACTAATGGTTACAAAGTTGCCTTTGGTTTCCAAATAAGCTAAGAGTAAACCAAGAAGTGCGTAAACAAACCAGCCATTCAACTGAAAGTGCAAGAACCACTGGACAGACATAAAATAAAGTGGGTGCAATCGTCCTAAAGTAGCTCCTATGGGTGCAATAGCCCAAAGGCCTATGCTTGAAATTAGCATCCAGATGAGGCTGAGTTTGATTAAGTTTTTGGCGGTATTAGAAGGTGATTTTTTTAAATCCTGAAAGAAGAAATAAGCAAAAATATAGCTCATCACAAGGTGCATGGTAGAAAATGCAATGCTAAATCCTCCGTAGCCTTGAAAAGGAAAACTCAGCATCATTCCTAAATTCGCTATGATGGTCAGGCTTAATATTTTTTTGTAGATATTAAGCCTATGTGGGCTTCTGACATAGCTGAAAGTCAATAGGCCCGCCACAAGTAAGTAGCCCCATCCCAGTAGTGCTACATGAGAATGTGCGTGGAGGAGATGCTTGTACTCAAAAAATGGTACTTCTCCGATAAAGAAATAGCGCATGGCTAGACCAAATATAGCAGCGCAAAAGAAAAAGAATACTGCCCAAGTCATCCAGGTCTTGGGAAGAGACTTGGATACTATGGAAGGCATTTGCAATTTGTCCATATGATTAAGGGCAGTATTCATGGGTGATTAAGCGTTGAGTTTTTGATATAAATTCACAGCTTTGGGGAAGAGGATGTTATTTTCCAAGTGAATATGAGTATGTAGATCCTCTTCAAATTCTTTCAGCATGGCAAATGCTACCTTGTAAGTCTGACAGCCATCTGGTGGACAAGTATATCCATCTGTCAATGCTGCTATCTTTCTGAATCGCTCCCCTTCTGTGTCATGCTCGTGCTCCATCATGGCTATAGGATTATTGATATGTCCAAAATGAGCCTGTGATAGACTGAATCCGCTGCTATCGGCTTCTTCCATGGCTTTGATATAAGGGAAAAGGACCAACTCTTCTTTTTTCATGTGAGTAGTCAAAGCATCAGCTGCTAGCAAAAACTCCTGTGCCACAGCAAAAAGCTCTGGATGACGACCACCATGTACAGCTGCGAGTTTAGGGAGGTAGATTTTTAATGCTGGGATAGTCTCTTCTACATAGCTATGATGCTTGGTCACGATATGGTCTATCAGTTGACTTAATCCAAAATCCTTGTAATGAACCTCCTCGGGTTGGACGACTATTTGTTCCAAATCTGCAAGAATGCTGGATAGTTCTACACCGTTCTTCTCGCAAGCATCCGACACACTGATTCCGCCTTTACAGCAGAAGTCTATTCCGTATTGTGTGAAAACCTTGGCTGTTTTGAAGTTTTCTGCGACGATTCCGCCTACTTTTCTAATTGCTAGTTCCTTCATCATTTCTTTTTGTGGTTTATGGAAGACTATTTTATCTTTTATTGTTGTAAATTTTTTTAATATTTCAGGAAGCTTATACCATCATTGACCCGTGTAGCTATGTCTTTTAGATTGGTAGTCAACATCATACCTGTCAGATGGTCTCGCACTGCCTTGAATTTGTGGTGAACAGGGCAAGGGTGATCTTCTGAGCATTTTTCTAAGCCTAGTGCACACCCTGTAAAGATCAGGTTACCATCTATGCTACCTACTATTTGTGCAATAGTAATGGTATTTGGATCCCCTTGAATTTCAAATCCCCCGTGTGGGCCTTTGGCTGAATTCAGCAGTTCATCCCTGACGAGTTGCTGAAGTATTTTTGCTGTGAATGCTTCTGGTGAATTGATTGCCTGAGCGATCTCTTTCAAGCCCGCACGCTGTACTCCCTCAGGAAGGGTAGCCACATAGATCATGGCGTTGATGGCATATTTGCAGGCTTTTGAAAACATCTCCTCTTTAATACAGGACAAATATATCCTTTATTTAAATAAAGACAAAAATATCTTTAAATATTTTTTACAATATAGTTTAGCAAAAAGAAAGTTGAAGCAGCTTTTTGAAGTAAGCATCAGCGAAAAAAATATACGTCCACAGATATAATTTGTAATGGTTATTTGAAAAGCTGAAATATAGGATTATTAACTAGAGGTGTTTTTTGATGGTGAAGAAAAAGGTGGTGCCTTTATCAACTTCTGACTCTACCCATATCTCTCCTCCGAGTAGGTCAACGTTTTTCTTGACAATAGCAAGACCTATACCTGTACCTGAGAATTCATCCTTGGTATGTAACCTTTGAAACAATATGAAAATCTTATCGAAATACTCTTGCTGTATTCCTAGTCCATTGTCCTCAACTGAGAATTTCCAATAATTGGGGAGTTCCTCTGCTTTAATTTTTATCGAAGGCTTTACTCCCTTTCGAGTATATTTGAGACTGTTTTCGATTAGGTTTTGGAAGATTTGTCTGATGGGTGTTTCAAAGGATTTGATTACTGGAAGATCTCCTATTTCAAACTTAGCGTTAAGTTCCAAGATTCTTTTACCTTGCAGTCCAAGCACTTTTTCGATAATAGATTTCACTGGAATATATTCCATATTACCATTATCTCTACCTACTCTGGAAAACTCTAATAGATCAAGAATGATCTGTTTCATTCTATTAGCCCCATCTATAGCAAAATGAATATACTGTTTGCCTTTTTCATCTAGTATTTGGTTATATTTTTTTTCTAGGAGCCTCATGAAGCTGCTCACCATTCTCAAAGGTTCTTGCAAATCATGTGAGGCGATATAAGCAAACTGTTCCAATTCCTGATTGGATAAGGCCAAGTCTTTGATGTTTTTTTGGAATTCCAGGTTCAATTGCTGAAGCTTTTGCTCGGAGAGTTTTTTATCATGAATATCCTGAACACTGCCATAGACCCTCACACATTTACCATTGACAAATTCTGGTTGTCCTATTGATTTGATCCATTTTTCTTCTCCCTGCATGGTGATGATGATGGAATCTACTTCATAGCTTTGGTTTTTCTCGATTGCGTTTTCAACACAGCTGGAAATTTCTTCACGAAATTCTTCTTTGTAAAAGTTGATGGCTTTTGCCACGTCTGGTTTATAATCATGCGGAACTCCAAAGATATCGCATGTAGTAGGTGTCCAGCTGAGCGTATTTTTGATCATATTGATTTCCCAACCACCGACTTTTGAAAGTTTGGAAGCAGAGTCAAGTAGCTCCTTGATCCTTTCGATTTCAGTAATATCTTTGATTGTTCCAATTACTCTGACAGGTTCACCTTGTTTGTTTCTCAAGATAACAGCAGAATCTTCTATCCATAAATATTCCCCAGCTTTATTGCGCATGCGGTAGATATGAGACCATTTTTCGGTCTTTGGGTTTTCTAAGGCTAGATTGAAAGAATTGACTGCAAAATCCTTATCATCAGGGTGAATCAGCTCTTTGTACCAATTTTTGTCTTCTTTTTCATGATCTAATTTATGACCAAAAATTCTCTCAAAATTTCTACCCAAATAAAAATCACCAGTTATGGGATTAGACTCATAAATCACCTCAGAACTTGCTTCATTGAGTAATTCAAAGCGTTCGTTGATTTCTTTTACCTGTCTTTCAGCCTTGATCCTGTCATTGATGTTGATCCCAGAGCATTGGATCTCGGTAGGGTTGCCATCTTCATCTGTAAGGCATACAAAGTCCCACAGCGTTGTTACTACCTCTCCAGCTTTTTTGGCAGGTTTATCAACTTCAAATTTATAAACCCTTCCAGGTTCTTCCATGCATTTACTAACAATTTCAATCACTTTTTCGTGATGATAATCACATATTGATTCTAGCGAATATCTTCCTTCAAAATTATAATTATGGATCCAACCAAACTCCTCTATGAATTTTTTATTGACGTAGGTATATCTTCCTTCAAGGTCTGTTTTGATAATGTAATTGCTTTGGGATTCGAAGAATAAGCGGTAGCGCGCCTCACTGCTTTCAAGCTTTTGCTGAAATTCCTGTTGCTTGTTAATATCTCTTGAGTTTGTCAAAATGCCTTTGATTCCTTCTTCATCTAGGAAGTTGGTTGCTATGGTTTCTATCCATCTCCATCGACCAAGATTATCTTTGAACCTGTATGGTGTAAGTTCAATTCTTTTGGATTTTTGAAGTTGTTTGAATTCTTCTAGCACCAATGTCAAATCTTCAGGATGGATTAAATCAAAGCAGTTTTCACCTAACATTTCATCAGGAACCCATCCCAATATATTGAATGCGGTGGAACTGATATAGGTAAAGTTACCATCAGTATCCAAGATAGTAATCATGTCTCCGCCATCTTGTACAATAGCACGGAATTTTTTTTCACTTGCGGCGAGTGCTTTTTCTATTTTTTTTGAAGCGTTGATATCAATCAATAATCCTGTAATTCTATGTGGTTTGCCATCTTTGGCATATACCTTTACCTTGTCTTGCATCCAAATGTATTCGCCAGATTTGGTTCTCATTCTATAGTCAAAGGTATGGTCTTGAAGCCGTGTAGTTTCCGTATGACAGGTATTGATAGCATATGTTCTATCATCTGGATGAATATGATCTTGCCAAAAATTGGGTGTATTCAACCACTCCTCTGCTGTATATCCTATGAATTTTTCTGCTTGAGGGCTTACATAATAAAACTCAAAAGTCTGTGCGTCTGCTTCCCAAAAAATTCCATCCGTATTTTCAATCAGTTTCCTATTTCTATCTTTTGCAACTTCTAATTCTTGGATTTGCTTGTTTCCTGCAAAACTAAGGTGCCTTAACTCCAAAAGCGTGATGACTTGATCTCTTAATTTTAATAGTGCTTCAATCTGTGCTTCTGATAAACTCCTTGGGTTGTGATCCATCACACATAGTGTTCCTAAGGAGGTCCCGCTTGGAGTGATTAATGGTATACCAGCATAAAAAGAAATTTTCGGATCTTGGTTGATCAGAGGGTTATCTTTGAAACTTTCATCTGCATGTAAATCTTGGACAATAAAAGGCTGATCCGAATGCTGAATAGCTTGATTACAAATTGAATACTCTAATGGAATTTCTGAAATGTTTAGTCCATGATGTGACTTGAAAAATTGATTTTTGTCATCCAATAAGGTAATCAAACTAATGGGGGTTCCGCAGATAAATGCAGCCAATTGGGTGATAGCGTCATATTCTTTTTCTGGAAGGGTATAAAGTATCTCGATGGGTTCAAGGTAAGCTAACCTCATTTTGACGGCACTCTCGTCTTTCATGCGGGAAAACATTTGGTGATAAGTTTTACAATTTTAGAATTGAGTATCAGAGGGTGATTGAAATTACTCTTCTCCAATTTCGGTAAAATAATCGAATGTTTTTTTATTACTTGAATTTACTTTACAACCTGAAAATTAATGATTACCAATGCTAGATTTAATGGTATAAATGTTTTCAATAGCTTTATTTTTAGTAGATGAAATGATCTGCTAGAAAATAAAAAAATCCCAGCATTAAACTGGGATTTAAGTTTAGATTTTTACAAATAACTTGTCTTTTGGTCTTCTAACTTTCTTGGCATTCACTAAGTGATCAGTATGGTCGTCTCTGTAGCCTAAGGCTAAAAGAGACGAAGCACCTAAACCTTTTGCTGCAAGTCCTAAAACTTCATCCACTTCGGCAGGATTGAAACCTTCCATTGGTGTGCTATCAACTTTTTCCTCAGCAGCCGACACCAAAGCGGTTCCCAATGCGATGTAAGCCTGTTTTGACGCCCAATTGAAAATCTCAGTCTCCGACTGTTTGGCAAAATGTTCCTTTAGAAAGTTGGCATATTGATCAAGAGCTCCTCTTTCCATACCTCTTTCTTCATATACAAGGTCGAAATAAGTATCAATCTGCTCAGGAGTAATTTTTTTCCAAGCAGCAAAGACCAGTAGGTGAGACCCTTCTACCACCTGCGGTTGCTTTACAGCAGACTTGAAAAGCTTTTCTTTAGTCTCCTTGTCTTCAATGACCAATACCGTGAATGGTTGTAAGCCATTAGAAGTAGCGGTCAATCTGATAGATTCTAAGATGTTTTCAAGTTTTTCAGCAGGAACTTGCTGCCCATTCATTCTTTTGGCTGCATAGCGCCAATTCAAACTTTTTATCGTTGTACTCATTTTGTTTGTCTTGTTAACTGATGTATATACATATAATAGGATTGAATAGTTCAGAGTTTCAAAAAATACTAGCATCAAAATTATTTTAATAAGACTATCATTTGATTGAGAGCTTTTCCAAAGTTTGGTTAAAAATTCTGACTGACTTTGGTAAATCTGAACTTTGGATAAGCCACATTAAATCAAATTGAAATCATAAACCAGAGTTTTCAATGCCTATACTTCGGCCCTTCCAAAACTTTGAATAGATGTAAAACCGCTGGAAAAATAGCGTCCATAGATTCTTCGGCGCCTTTGGTTGATCCTGGAAGGGCTAGTACGAGGGTATTGCCGATCAAGCCAGCAACAGACCTGGAGAGCATGGAGTAGGGCATACGGGCTTGTCCATAGCTGCGGATAGCCTCTTCTATACCGGGTACTTCTCGCTCTATCAGCGGTCTGATGGCCTCAGGGGTTACATCTTTCGGTGAAAGTCCTGTACCTCCTGAAAAGATGACCATGTCCATGCCTGCCTCAACAAATCCTCTGAGCTTGCTTTGGATCTTTTCTTTTTCGTCAGGGATGATGGAATAATCTTCAATGCTGACTTTTGAAGCTTCTAATTTTTGGATAATTACCTTGCCTGCCCTGTCTTCCTTTTGCCCTGAAGCTATGCTGTCCGAACAGACAATTACAGCGGCTTTGAGGTTTTGCTCCTTGTCTTTGGCATAATCTGTTTTTCCCCCTTTTTTCTCGATCAATTTGATCTGCTCTATGCTGATGTTTTTGTCTATGGGTTTGAGCATGTCATACATGGTCAGGGCCACCACAGATGCAGCATGCATAGCTTCCACCTCCACGCCTGTTTTGTAGATGGTGTGGATTTCTACCAAGACATAAATCTCCAAACCTTTGATTTCGTAATTCACGGAAGTGAACTCCACAGGAAGAGGATGGCAATCCGGAATCATGTCAGCAGTACGCTTGGCAGCAAAAAGTCCAGCCACCTTGGCCATTTCAAATACATCTCCCTTGGGCACTATTTTATTGACCACAGCAGCGATGGTTTCTTCCGAACTCACTTTAACAATGGCCTGTGCTATGGCTTTTCTAAGGGTGGTGGATTTATGGGTGATGTTGATCATTGTATTTTTAGCTTTATATGAAGTAAGTAGGGAAAAGGGTTAGATATTGATGGATATTAGCTGTTGCGATATTGGGATATTAGGTTAGCATGAAATAAGTATGTTATCCCCAAATTTAACTCAAAACACCTATATCAGTAACTTTAATATTTAGGGTTATCCGATGCTCAGAAACAAAAATCAAATAATATCCAAATATCTTATAAGACGAATTTGACATGATGCTTCAGTATCTTGAGTTTTAGGTTTTATCTTGAGTTTTAGGTTTTGCGTCGAAACCAATATCCATTAGTATCAAATATCAATCAATATCTAATTTTCAAGTATTCACCTTCCACTCAGATTTTTCATTATCCAGAATTTCTTTTCCCCAGATGGGCAACTCTTTTTTGATGCGCTCGACGAGTTCTTCACAGGCATCGATGGCGGCTTTCCGATGTTTGGAGGAAGTAAAGACAAAGAGGCAGATTTCTCCTGTTTTGACCTCGCCCAAGCTATGGTAAATATGCATGCAGGTCAATGGATATTTGGCAAAGATGGCTTCACGGATTTCGAAGGACTGTTGCAAAGCCATGTCTTCATAGGCCGTGTATTCGATGGCCACTACTGAGCCCTCTTCTTTTTCATCAGCTCTTACCTGTCCGAGAAAGATGCTATGTCCGCCAATATTTGTTTTTGTGCTATGATTGGCGATGGATTTCGCGATTTTATCAGGAGAGATCGCTCCTTCTACAAATATGTTTTTTGGTGTTCTTTTCTTTTCCATGGTTTTTTTATTTAGGCCACAAAGGCGCTAAGACACTAAGGTAATATTGGTTTTGGCTCTTTGGGGCTTGTTTTTGATAGAAATATGATAGAAATATGGTGGAAATATTATAGAAATATTGTTGAAATAGGGTTTGTCTTCATGTTTCATTCAGGTTTTTCGAAGCATATTTCCATTCTATTTCAACTATATCCCGAATCAATTCGCTCTCGGGATCTCCATTTCACTCCGATTTCGCCGAAGGTATATTTCACTATCCACTAATATCCAATATCCACAAATATCCTTTCTTCAATATCCTGAATCAATTGTATCTTCTGGTTTGCGCTAAAACTCTGGGTTGAAAATATTTCGCCGAAGGCATATTTCTAATTATCTCGCAAAGCATATTTCTGTGTCATAATATCCATTAGTATCTAATATCAATCAATATCTTATTTCAATCAAAAAGGTACCTTAAAATTCCCCCCTCAACAGATTGAATATTTTTATCAGGAAATTGACTTTTGAGCATGTCAACGGCTTTCAGGCTTCTGCTACCTGATTGACAGAAAAGGAGGATGTTCTGAAAGGATGCTAGCTGACTTCTGGAATTGGGTAAGTCAGCCAAAGCAATCTGGATGTGGTCAATATCGACCAGTTCCGGTTGTTCTCCAAGTTCCCGAACATCCACCAATACGGACTGATTGGTGTTTCTCAATAAGCTCAAAGCAACCTCCCAATCCGTTTGTGCACTCAAGCCACAGAAGTCCTGATAGTCCATTGTTTGGAGTTCGGAATGGTTTTTTGGTCTGTTTTGTTCCCTGTCTGGATTTTTGGCAAGTTGAACCTGATAGGAGTTGTGGTTGAGCAGGTCATAGAAGAGCATTTTGTCTTCAAGCGAGTCCCCATATCCAGTCAGGTATTTGATACATTCTGCAGCCATCCACGTTCCGATGATCCCTGGTAGCACACCTAATACGCCTGTTTCATTGCAGTTGGGTACTTCACGAGCTGATGGTGGTATGGGGTAGAGGTCCCGGTAATTGATAGAATGGCGTCCCTTGGCATTGAAAATAGCTACTTGTCCCTCGTGCTGATAGATGGCTCCGAAAACCAAAGGTTTGCCAGCGATCAGGCAAGCATCATTGACCAAATACCGCGTGGGGAAATTGTCCGAGCCATCTAAGATCAGGTCGTAGTTTTGGATGATGCCCAGAATGTTTTCTTTCGTCAGGAAATATGGGATAGCTTCTACCTCTATGTCATCGTACTTTTTCTGAATGATTTCGGCAGCAGATTCAGCTTTGTTTTTTCCGAGATCTTCTTTTCCGAACAGGACCTGTCTGTTAAGGTTGGAAAGTGAAACCAAATCTCCATCTATGATGCCGATTTTTCCGATTCCTGCTGCGCTGAGGTAAAGCAAGGCCGGACAACCCAAACCGCCGGCACCTATGATCAGAACTGAAGTTTTTCTGAGTTTTTGCTGTGATGCGGGACCAAAGCCAGGTAGTATATATTGTCTTTCAAATCTATCCATGGATCACCCTCCGGAGAATGGTGGCAGCAAAGCTACCTCAGCACCTGTGGTTATGCTTACATTTCCGTTGACTTGTTTTTTATCTATGGCAATGCTGAATTTAAGGTCTTTCAATGCGGGGTATTGTTGCTGCAAATAGCCCACTAGGATATCCGTATTTGGAAAATTCTCAATTTCTATCTCCTGCTTTCCAATGATCTCTGCTATTTTTCCGAAGGCTAATAGTTTCATTGATTTTTAATTTTATTTAAATATACTACAAATTCTTAACCCCAAATTAATTTTACAGCGGCTATTAGTAATACGACAGTCAACGTATATTTCACTCCTTGGTAATTAAATTTTTTTGCCCCGAAGTATGCTCCCAAGGCTCCTCCAGCTATGGTCAGGGGCATCAAAACCCATAATTGAGGGTCGAATGAAATAGCAAATGCGTTGGTTCCCAATAAACCTGAAATGGAATTGAAAAAGATAAATAAAGCACTGACGGCGGCAGTTTCTTTCATATCTGTCCAGCCCAAAAGCAGCAAGATTGGGGAGAGGATGATTCCGCCACCTATACCGATCAAGCCTGAAACGAAGCCAATCCCTAGGCCAAGAATACCTGCTAAAATCCAGTTTTCTGAGATTTTAGGTGCTGTAGATTTCGGGAAAACATTCAAAAACCGCAGTATCGGAAAGAATAATAATACTCCCAAAATCTGCTTGTATAAGCCCGCATCAACCAAAATCCTTCCCCCAAAAAAAGCGGCAGGAACTGAAAAGATGATGATGGATAAAAAGAGTTTGGTGGGGAATTTCACAGTTCCCCTAAAGGCCAAAAAAGCCATTAGTGAAACGACAATGTTCAGAATCAAAGCGGTAGGACGGATTTGTTCCGGGGCAAAATTGAACAAGGCCAGAAACATCAGGTAGCTGCTTGCACCGCCATGACCTACTGCTGCGTATAAAAATGCCACGCTCGGCATCAGAATGTAGAGTAACCACCAATATGCTTCCATCATTACCAGAGATACACGCCAACTTTTTCTCCTTTTTCCATCTCTTCAATACCTTCAGGAATCTCTGCGAAACCATCGGCTATTGAAAATGCAATTAGGTTAAAAGATTCCTGACCTTGTAGTATTTCCACTTCTTCGGAGTGGGTTTTGATTTTTAGGAAAAAAGTGAGGTTGGGGTTCTTTTTCATTGGGCTATTTAATGGAAGCCAAAGAGATGGTTCCCAGCCCGGTTTTTTCCCCATCCATTGTCTGATGGAAGGTTTGACGTATTGGTTGAAACAGGTGATTACTGAGGCTGGATTGCCGGGTAAAGCAAAAACCATTTGCTTATCCTTAATGCCGGCATAAAGTGGTTTTCCTGGTTTCTGTTTGATTTTGTAAAAAAGTTCTTGGACACCCGCCTGCTCTAATCCTTCTTTGACAAAGTCATAATCTCCGACTGAGATCCCTCCAGAGAGCAAGATCAAATCATGGATGGCCAATGCCTTATTAATAGCTTGCCGGACCATGTCAGGATTGTCCTCTACGCGAATACATTCAATAGCTTCTATGCCTGCCTGTTGAAGGTAAGTGGTTAGCAGAGGGCCGTTGGCGTTGTAGATTTCGCCATTTTCCAAAGGTTGCCCCACTTCTTTGATTTCATTTCCTGTGATGATGATGCCGACGGATGGAGGAGCCACTACGGAAACGTGTTGGATTCCCACAGAAGCCAATAGGCCTATACCGCCAGGAGTGATTGCAGTTCCAGCTTGCATGATTATGTCACCGGATTGGGTTTGGGCACCTTTTTTTCGCACATGCATGCCTTTGATAATTTCTCCAGATTGCAGAGATATTGCGCCGTCCTCCGCAGTTATCCATTCCTGTTGGATCACGGTATCTGCACCAGCAGGCATCGGAGCTCCAGTGAAGATCCTTATGGCCTTTCCAGAGGAAAGGTTTGGAATGTCTTTGGCACCAGCTGCAATTTCCCCTTCCAATTCCCAAGAGGTTTTTCCCTCTTCCCATGCAATGGCATAGCCATCCATGGCCGAATTGTCAAAAGAAGGGACGTGCATAGGGGAGTTGATATCTGTTGCACAGATCAAACCGATTGCTTTTTCGATAGGTACAAGTTTAGATTTCCTTGGAGGAATATGTTTTTGGAGTATTGCTTTAGCCTGACTGACTGAGATCATATTTGTTTTTCACTAAAATGGGCTTCTTCTATTTTTTCTTTTTGGGACTTCTTTGACTGATTATTCTTACTTTGCCAAATTAGCTGATTAGGTCAAACCTGCCAGGTTTATAAGCCAAAACAGGTTTATTTTTTATCATTTTAAAAAGAAACCTGGTGGGTTTTTCTTGTCATTTTTAACCTGACTAAGTAGGATTAGAGGTTAGAATTATATCTTTTCAATCTTATTTCCATCATGGTCCAAAATCAACTTTCCACAAAATATCCAATAGTATCCACCAGTATCCATTAAATTCATTTGTTTCGTAGAACATCTATTTCTAAATATTTCAATTGTATTTCTACCATATTTCAAAAACAAACTTCCCCTCAAAATATCCATCAATATCCACTAATATCGATTAATATCCTTTTTATCCCCCAATCTTAATCATACTCCGGTTTTCGATTTTATCGGCCTCTGCTTTGGTGTAGTCCTGAGAAAACTGTCCCCCAAGGGCTGCATACTTGTTCCAAACTGATAGTCTAATCAAGGGTTCAATGTCTTTGCCTTCCCTCAAAGCCCCTAAAATATCCATCTCTTCTTTTCCGAAAAGGCAATTCTTCATTTTACCATCTGCTGTAATCCGCATCCTATTGCAGGTACCGCAGAAATGCTCGCTCATGGTAGTGATAAAGGCAAAAGTCCCCAAATGCCCAGCCGCCTGAAAAGCTTTTGCGGTATCATTTGGAGCATCTTTGAGTTTGCTGACAATGAATCTCTCTTTGACCATTTCCAGCATTTTGGCTGCTGTGAGTACCTTATCCTTGTTCCATAAGTTGCCTGCAAAAGGCATGAATTCTATAAAACGGACATGTAAAGGAAGGTTTTCGGTAAGCTGAACAAAGCCCAACAATTCCTTTTCAATGATACCGTTCAATGCAACCACATTGATTTTCACACGGAAGTTGTTTTCCAGTAAAAGGTTGATGTTTTCCCAGACCTTTTCGAATTGATCTCTTTTGGTGAGTTTGTAAAAAGTTTCCTTATTGAGCGTATCAAGGCTTATATTGACCTTTCTGATATCGGCGGCTTTGAGTGATTCAAGGTGTTTGTCAATCAAAACACCATTGCTGGTCAAGGTAAGTTCAACGGGGAGTTTGGAAAGGGAATGGATGATGTCAGTAAACTCCTTTCTTACCAAAGGTTCACCTCCGGTAAGTCGGATTTTTTTTACCCCAAGTTCCACAAACTTTTTTGCGATTGCTTCAATTTCATCCGGCTGCATCAGGTGCGCATTAGGCATGCTCTGAATATCCTCTTCAGGCATGCAATAGCTACAGCGGAAATTGCAACTGTCTGTCAGGGATATTCTAAGGTAATCGTGCTTGCGTTGAAACTGGTCTTGAAGCATTGAAATGATTTTAATTCAAATTTGCTTAAACAAGGTAAAGACTTTTTGAATTGTTCCCTAAAAAACGGAAAATACATTAGTGGTAATTAAATACTGTCAGACTTTTTGAAATCTTTTTTTTAGCTGTTTTCCAGCTTTTCGGGATTTTGGCTGTTCGGGATTTACAATCCCGAACCTAGATAAAGAGGATTTGAAATCCTTATTTCCGGTTTAGGGTAAAATGGAATTAGAAATTCCTTTTATCTGTCCTCGAAATTGCCAGCTTTTCGGGATTTGCAATCCCGAACTTCAGATAAAATGGATTTGCAATCCTTTTATCCAGGACAGGGTAGAACGGAATTAAAAATTCCTTTTATCTGTCCTCGAAATTGCAAATTTCGAGGAGCAGGGGAGCAGGGGTTATAAAGGACTTAATTCAATCTTACTTTTTCTTAAACCATAAAATTCACCACAACTGCTGTTGATATACTCCTCTTCTTTTTCAACTATTCCTGCTCTCACAGGATTCATGTGGATATATCGTATTTTGGATTCTAAAAAATCTTTTGAATAAATTTCCTCACCATGGTAGCCGTGCTCCCAAAACCAAATATTTTCACCTTTCTTGAGCAACCACAAGAGCCAGCGCTTTCTACTTTCCCTTGGATTGTTTTCTATTGCCTTATAAATCGCTTTTGAAGTGAATTTTCTTAAATCTCTGATGATATCACTTAATGGTATTTTATCACTGCCTAGTAATAAGTGACAATGGTTGGTCATAATTACCCAACAGTAAACTTTTAAGCATTTATTTTTTTGACAATATTGGATGCTTTTGATTAAAATGTCAATGTATTCCTCCCTGGTAAAAACATCCACCCACTGGTGAACGGTGAATGTGACATAGTGCATTGCAAATTGATCTTTGACAGTATATGAAAAAGCCATAATCGAAAAATTTAAAGTGATACTAATCTATTCAAATTAATAAAAATTAGGGAGAGATTAAAATGTTTATTTGGATAAGAGTGGAAATGGAATTAGAAATTCTTTTTACCTGTCCTCGAAATTGCAAATTTCGATGAGCGTGCTATTCGGGATTTGCAATCTCGAACCTAGATAAAGAGGATTTCAAATCCTCTTTTCCGGTTTAGGGTAGAATGGAATTAGAAATTCCTTTTATCTGTCCTCGAAATTGCAAATTTCGAGGAGCAAAGTTTATTTATTTCGAATTTTCTCCAAATCTTCAGTGCTTCTGTGGCAAGGGAAAAATCTTAGTTTCGCCAGACTAATTCAAGTTCGGGATAATCTGTAATTACTAGGTTTGGCTTTTTGCTTTGAGGTAAGGTCTTGATTGTTTCTTTTTCGTCTACGAAGTGTTGTAAATAATATTTTCCCTTGTAGCCTTGGTGATGAAGGAAACTAGCCATTTTCGAAACCTTTTCTGCGTTGATCAATTCTGAATGGACGGTTGTCCTTATTTCAAAGGGAACATTGTGGCCTTTCAATACTTCCAGACTTTCTCTAAACTGCTCAAAAAAATCAGAGTGGGTGATGCTTTCAAAATCTTCCGGCAAAGCTTTGAAATCCAGTGCGACATAATCCACCAATCTTTCATAAAACAAATCTTCAAGTACGTGAGGGTGGCTTCCATTGGTATCTATTTTGACTTTCATTCCAAGGCGCTTTACTTCCGAGGCATAGTAGGGTAGGTCTTGGTGCATCGTGCACTCCCCGCCGCTGAAGACAACACCATCAAGCAGGTTTTTCCTTTTTTCTAAAAAGCTAAGCACTTCATCGAAACCGACCTTTCCTTTTCCTTTGACGATTTCAGGATTGTAGCAATAGCCACAACGCATATTACAGCCTGCAAACCAAAGAATGCAGGCTGTATGATCAGGATAATCCAGCAGCGTAAATGGAGTGATACTGTAAATTGGCTTTTTGACCATTAAGTTTATTCTTTGAAATGGGTTCTCTGTTTGTGTTCCCCTTTTTTGCCAACGTTAAAACTTTCTACTGGCCTATGGTAGCCCATGACCCGGGTATATACCAGACATTTCGTCCTTTTGTCTTCATGTTGGGAAAGTAGGTTTTTGGTTTGGCGTTCTTTGATTTCAGTTTGCATGATTATATTGATTTTGGTTTAAATTATCTAATAGGATGTCATCGCATTTTGGACAGAATTCATGTTCACCGTTCAGATATCCATGTACTGGGCAGATGCTGAATACCGGGGTGATAGTTATGTATGGTAGTTTAAAATTGGAGAGTACTTTTTTGACCAAGTTTCGGCAAGCCTCTGCTGAAGATATTTTTTCCCGCATGTACAGGTGGAGTACCGTGCCTCCGGTGTACTTGCATTGGAGATCATCCTGTAGCATCAATGCCTCGAATGGATCATCGGTATGATCTACAGGAATCTGCGAGGAATTGGTATAGTAGATGTTTTCCTTCATTCCAGCCTGAATGATATCATCAAAGCGTTTTTTGTCTTCCTTCGCAAACCTGTAGGTAGTGCCTTCGGCAGGAGTGGCTTCAAGGTTGTAAAGGTTACCTGTCGCCTCCTGATAGACTTTCATCTTCTCCCGGATATATTCCAGGATATCTGCCGCCAATTTTTGTCCTGAGTCAAAAGTGAGGTCATCCACACCATCAGTGAAGTTGAGGATCATTTCATTGATGCCATTGACACCGATGGTGCTGAAGTGGTTTCGGAAATGGGGAAGGTACCTTTTGGTATAAGGGAAAAGACCTCTGTCATACATTTCTTGGATAAATTGTCGCTTCTTCTCCAAGGTAGATTTGGCTATTTCCAAAAGATGATCCAACCTTTGATAGAGTCCCTCCAAGTTACCTTTGTAGATATAGCCTAACCTTGCCATATTGATGGTGACTACTCCAATGCTTCCGGTCATCTCTGCCGAACCAAAAAGTCCATTTCCTCTTTTCAGAAGTTCGCGAAGATCCAGTTGCAGTCTGCAACACATGCTGCGCACAGCATTGGGTTTATAAGCATTTGGGTTTTCAACCCTATTACCTGATTCATCAAAGGTGTATTGACTTCCTATGAAGTTTTGGAAATATGAAGAGCCGATCTTAGCAGTATTTTCGAACAACATATCCGTATTTTCACCATACCAATCAAAGTCCTCCGTGATGTTGACAGTAGGAATGGGAAAAGTAAAGGGCTGACCATTGGCATCACCTTCTGTCATTACAGAGTAGTAGGCCTTGTTGATCATGTTCATTTCCTTTTGAAAATACTTATAGCTCAAATCTTCCAAGCTGTTTACACCTCTGATTTTGGCGATTTCCAGTAGTTTTTCATCTTGGATAAATTTGAACAAATGAATGTCATTTTTAGTGGGGATCTGATCTTTTAAGTCCTCAGGAACTACCCAATCCAAAGTAATATTGGTAAAAGGAGACTGTCCCCATCGGGCAGGGACATTGAGGTTGTAGACAAAGGAGCGGATGGCTTTTTCTACATCTTTTTGGGAAAGTTGGTCTTTGAAGACATAGGGTGCCAAATAAGTATCAAAGGAACTGAATGCCTGTGCACCTGCCCATTCGCTTTGCAGGATTCCAAGGAAATTGGCCATTTGACCAAGTGCCTCTCTGAAGTGGGAGGGAGGCCGGCTTTCAACCCTGCCTCTTACACCATTGAAACCTTCATTGAGCAAAACCCTCAGGCTCCAACCTGCACAATATCCGGTCAGACAATCCAGGTCATGTATATGAATGTCTCCATTGCGGTGCGCATAGCCTTCTTCCTTGCTATAAACCTTGTCGAGCCAGTAATTGGCAATGATTTTTCCTGCCACGTTATTGACCAACCCGGCATTGGAGTAGGATGTATTGGCGTTGGCATTGATGCGCCAGTCGGTTTGATGGATATATTCTTCAATAGTCTGCGTGCTGTCCACGTAGGTTGTGTCTTCATTGAGTCCGGCCACATGTTCCCTTTGCAATTTGCGCGTATGCCTGTAGAGCATAAAGGAGCGCATGACATCAAAATACCCGAATGCATACAGTTCCTTTTCGATGATATCCTGGATCTCCTCTACTGCCCAGGTCGTTTTGTATTCTAAATGCTCGAGGACTCTTTTAAAAGTGAGGGAATGATAGGGTTGATGCACACTCTGAAATGCCTTCATCAGGGCATCTTCTATTTTGAAAGGTTCAAATGGGGCGTATTCCCCGTTTCTTTTGATGACAAATTGATTCATAAGCTGGGTTGATTTGATAGTTTAAGTTCACAAAACTTTTTCAAGGTAGAGCCAATAGTATGCTTCAGAAATAGAAATGGTCATGTTTTGAGTTGAGATATATCATGAAAAACTAATAAAAGATAAAATTATCTTTTAATGGAAAAGTTGATATATTTGTCTTCAGAAACTAGGGGAGCTATGCTCTTCTTTCTTATCAAATAAAAACGGATAAAATTATCCGACTTAATATGAGACTCTTGAAGCCACTTTATGTATTTCCATTGGTTTTGTCAGGGCTGTTACTTGGCATTTCAGGTGGTTTTGTGAGGTTAGGCTTTTTAGACTGGAATATTTCGGGAACTGCAGCTCAGCATGGTGTATTGATGGTTGGAGGTTTTTTAGGAACCTTGATTACGCTGGAGAGAGCGATGGTGATGAAAAATAGACTTTGGTTGTTTGTTGCTTTTTTAAGTGGTGTTTCCATCCCGGTTTTGTTGTTGCCGGGGTGGAGCACTTTTGGCCAGGTTTTATTACTTGGAGCCAGTATTGGTTTGGTGATCATCATTTACCTGCAGAGTATCAGACATCCCCAACCTTATCAATATATCATGTCTATAGGTGCTATTTCTTGGTTTTTGGGGAATTTCACGATGATTTATACTGGGTTTATTCCAGCAGCAGTTCCTTGGTGGATGGGGTTTTTGTTGTTTACCATTGTTGGAGAGCGGTTAGAATTGAGTAAGTTTTTGCCTACACCGTCTTATGCAAAGAAAGTTTTATATGTGTTGTTGGGGTTAAATTTTATAGGCATGTGGCTTCCTTTTCATGGGATTGGTAATTGGCTTATGGGAGGTTCAGTGATATTCATTGCTTTCTGGTTATTGCATTTTGATATGGCAAAAGTCGCTTCGAAAAAAGAGCGACAGTTCAAGTATATAGGAATAGGTTTAAGGGTAGGTTATTTGTGGCTGGTTGTAAATGGTTTGGTGCTTTGTTTTATGGAAATGCACCCTTTGTTTTATGACCTTTACTTACATACTTTTTTTCTGGGGTTTACATTTTCTATGATTTGGGCACATGCGCCAGTCATCTTTCCCATGATCATGAATATCAAAGAAAAACCCTATCACCCAATCCTATGGCCCGCTTGGCTGATCTTTCAATTGACGCTAATAGGTAGGATAGGGAGTAGTCTATTGAAATTATCAGATTGGAGATTGTGGTTTGGTGTGGCTAATGGGTGGTCAATTTTAATCATTTTTGCTTTGATGGCGCTAATTGTCCTTACTAAGATCACGTATTCTAAATTTTATCAAAGAATCAATACTTCTGTTCGTGTTCAAATTAAAAACACAGAGAATAAAGTCACAGAACAGTCTTGAAATTCATTTGCCTTTTGAGAAACAATCATAGGAATTTTAATAGAGTGCTTTCCCTAAATTTTAAGAAAGTAAAAACCCATTTTAAAAAAGATATATTTATCTTCACTGGAATCAATCATTTATATAGCATTCAATTTGAAAGACAAAATGGACATCAGGTGGAAACAGCGGTTTGAAAACTATCAAAAGGCTTTTGGTCAATTAAAGTCTGCGATTGAAGACAATGGAGTGAACCCAATTGATATTATCAAAGAAGGGATATTACAACGTTTTGAATTTACGCATGAGTTAGCCTGGAAAGTGATGAAGGATTACCTTGAATTTGAAGGGATTCAAAATATTACTGGTTCCAGAAGTGCCACTAGAGAAGCATTTAATATTGGATTAATTCAAAAAGGACAAATTTGGATGGACATGATTGAAAGTAGAAATAAAATAGTACATACATACAATCAAGACGTATTGATTGTAGAGTTTAAGAAAGTAGTTGAAGATTACTTTGTGCTATTTGAAGCGTTTGAGGAAAAAATGAAATCATTGTTATGAAGTTTGGTTTAGATCATAAAACGATTGAAAAAATTCAAAAAGTGTTTGAAAAATTTCCTGAAGTAGAGGAGGTGGTGATTTATGGTTCAAGAGCCAAGGGAAACTACAGAGAAGGATCGGATATTGATATTACTTTAAAGGGAGAGCGCTTAAAAGAAGACTTACTTTCGATGATTTCGCAGGAAATTGATGAGCTAAATACTCCTTATCTTTTTGATATTTCTATTTTTCACAAACTAAAATCACCTTCACTGATTGAACATATCAATAGAGTAGGGAAGGTCTTTTACAGGCTCAAAGAAAAAGTCTAATCCTGTTATAAAGACATTTTTATCCTTAATTTAGCAAGAAATAGTATTTATATGTTTTCAAAAGCTTGTCAGTACGGAATCAAGGCAGTCATATATATATGGTCACAAAGTCTCAAAGGGGTAAAAGTAGGCGCTAAGGAGACGGCAGAACACGTGGATGCTCCCGAGCCATTTACTGCCAAAATCCTCCAAGAACTAGTCAGAAAAAAAGTCATAGGCTCTCAAAAAGGCCCTTCTGGTGGTTTTTATGCGGGGACAGAACATGAAAAACTCACCTTACAAGACCTCGTGATAGCCATAGATGGAGATGGACTTTTCAGTGGCTGTAGTCTTGGATTGAAAGCATGCTCAGAGACCAATCCCTGTCCGTTACATCATGAAATCAAAAAAGTAAGAACCCATGTAGTAAGCATGCTCACCAAAAAGACACTTAAAGAACTCGCCCTTGAAGTAGAGAGTGGAGAGACTGTCTTGGCTAGATTTGATGTGTAAAATAAAAAAAAGCCAACCGTACGGCTGGCTTCTATGCTTTTATAGACTGACTTTTTCCTTTTCTCTATACTTCTCTTTGATAGTTTCTAATTCGCTGGGCCTTGAAAATGCCATGGCATAAGCTTCTTTGAGCGATTTAGAATTTTTGACATCTCGCACCAAATCCGCCCATTCATGAAAGTTCAGTGTGATTGGATTGTATGAATTCACTTGCTTGGTCAAGCCGTAAGTAGGTCGGTCTTCTTCTGGCATGAAAGTGCCAAACATCCTATCCCAGATGATAAATGTTGACCCATAGTTTTTATCCAAATACTTTTCATTGCTCGCATGATGAACCCTATGATGGGATGGTGTTGTGAAGAAATACTCTATTGGTTTTGGGAGTTTTGTGATGTACTCTGTATGAATCCAGAATTGATACAAAACGGCGATCTGATGTACAATAAAGAATACTACGGGGTGAAAACCTGCTAATGCTACTGGAATAAAAAATATGATCTTGATATGTTGGGTCCAACTCAATCTGAAAGATACAGACCAGTTATACTTTTCAGAATTGTGATGTGTCACGTGTGTTGCCCACCAAAAACGGTTTTCATGTGCAACCCGATGTGCCCAATATCTCCAGAAATCAAGCCAAAACAAGCAAAGTATAAAAGCCCACCAGGTATTGGGAATAGACCATGGTACAAGGTTATAGAAAAACAAAATGATTCCAAATGTAACTACTTTGATTCCAGCGCTCATGGCCACATTAACTAGACCTATGAAGGTTGCTGAAATGGTATCCTTGCCATCATAATAGTCTTTCTTCTCTCTGTAAGAGAAAAACCATTCTAACAAAACCAATCCTATCATAACAGGTGCTGCATACAGGATGATATTTGGTAAATCTAAACTAAAGACTTGTTCTAAGGTGAGTTTTTCTTTGTTCATAAATTTATAAAAAGGAAGATTAATGGTTGAAATCATGTCACTGCTGGGCTTTTTTTTTTAGTTTGCAGGGACCTAGATTTAGGTGATTCCAAGAAAAATGAATGTAGTAAAAACACGAGTTCGTAAGATTGAAATATTGGTAATCATAATCAGGTAATTTTTAAGCTTTTCGTTTTTGAAAAGTACATCAATCTTAAATATAAGTATTTTTTTCAGCGAATGAAAAGTAATAGTTTGTTGATTGATTTTTGTAATGATAAGGTTCTAGGGTTTGGGTTCTTGATTTTATAGGATATTGTCGTGGAATTATTTTTCAAAAAACAATTTAAAAGCGCTAAAACCTGACTTTTATCATAAAGGATATATTTATCCTTTATTAATTTTGATTGTTAATCAAACCCGATCAATATGAAAGATACTTTAAAAATTTTGCTGGGAGCCTTTCTGGTCAGCAGCATGATGGCTTGTGGTGGAACTGGTCTAGAATCTACCGCATCAACACCACAAGCTACAGGAAAATCAGTGGGTCAATCTGGTGTTAAAGATGACGTTTCCAACCCCAATGTTGTGCAAGTCGCGGTAGGGTCAGCTGATCATAGTACCCTTGTTGCAGCCTTGCAAGCAGCAGATTATGTAGATGCTTTGACCAATGTTGGACCATTTACTGTATTTGCTCCAACTAATGCAGCTTTTGACCAATTGCCAGCTGGAACTTTGGAATCACTAATCAAGCCAGAAAATCAGAGAAAACTCCGAGATATCCTTGAGTATCATGTACTTTTGGGAGTGTACAAAAAAGGAGATTTTGTAGCTGGAAGAAAAATGGGGACAGCTGATGGAAGAGCTGTTGAAATCATGGTGAATGAATCAGGAGACGTCTTGATCAATGGAGGTAAAATCCTTGGTACAGTAGAGGCTTCTAATGGGATCATCCATGTGATCGACAAAGTATTGGTACCCAATTGAAAGACTAAATAGAGGAGTTTAGGTGGTTTATGAAAGTCCCAGATAAGTTGTCTGGGATTTTTTATTGACTTCTCTTATCTGATTTAGGGGAGATTTCAAGGAAGTAATCCTTATTTTTGTCAAAATGCGAGAATCATGAGAAAAATTGAACACTTAGGAATTGCTGTTAAAGACCTAAAGGCTTCCAATGAGCTTTTCAAGAAGTTACTTGGACAATCACATTACAAGGAAGAAGAAGTAGGCGGTGAAGGCGTGATGACCTCATTTTTTCAAGTAGGAGAAACGAAAATAGAACTTCTAGAAGCCACTAGACCTGATAGCCCTATTGCCAAATATTTAGAAAAAAAATCTGAGGGGATTCATCATATCGCTTTTGATGTGGAGGATATACATGCAGAAGTTGAAAGATTGAAGTCTGAGGGTTTTGAAATCCTCAATGAAACGCCCAAAGCAGGCGCAGACAATAAATTAGTTGTATTTTTGCATCCCAAATCTACCAATGGTGTTTTGGTGGAATTGTGTCAAGAGAGAAAATAGAGATTATGGAGAATAATAAAAGAACAGAAATAGGGGAGTTAGGTGAATTTGGCCTAATCGATCATTTGAATAAAAGTGTCAAAATCAAAAATTCATCTACCTTCAAAGGTATTGGAGATGATGCCGCTGTGATTGAGGCAGGAGATCATGTCAAAGTGGTGACCACAGATTTGCTTTTGGAAGGTGTACATTTTGACCTTTCTTATGCGCCGCTTCAGCATGTGGGGTTCAAAGCAGTAGCTGTCAATGTCTCAGATGTAGCCGCTATGAATGCTATACCGAAGCAGATTACGGTCAGTATTGCGCTGTCCAATCGTTTTTCAGTAGAGGCAGTAGATGCGCTTTATGCAGGGATCAATGCAGCCGCAGAGCATTATGGCGTAGATGTAATTGGAGGAGATACTACAGCATCTAGGTCTGGCTTGGTGATTTCTATTACTGCAATAGGAGAGGCCAAAAAGGAAGAACTTTCTTACAGGTCTGGGGCCAAAGTGAATGATATCATTTGTGCAACAGGAGATTTGGGCGGCGCATTGGTTGGCTTGCAGATCTTGGAGCGTGAGAAACAGGTATTTATGGCCAATCCTGATATGAAGCCTGATTTGGATAAGTACACGTATGTGACTGGTAGACAACTCAAGCCTGACGCAAGGATGGATATCATCCATGAGCTGAGAGAATTGGGTGTTGTACCTACCAGTATGATAGATATTTCGGATGGCTTGGCTTCTGAGTTATTTCATATCTGTAAGGCGTCTAACTTGGGCGTGACTATCTATGAAGATAAGCTTCCTATCGATAAGCAGACTTTTGATACCGCAGTAGAACTGAATATGGATCCGATCACTTGTGTGCTCAATGGGGGAGAGGATTATGAATTGCTATTTACGATAGATCAAAAGGACTTTAAGAAGCTGGAGAAGCATGCAGACATTCACTTCATCGGCCATACCACCAAGCCGGAAGATGGTAAAAACCTAGTTACCAAAAGTGGGACTGTGGTAGAATTAAAGGCTCAAGGCTGGAAGCATTTCTGATATTTTCACTAGAAGAGGGGAGCGAAATGCTCCCCTCTTCTAGTGAAAATAGTTGTTGTTATGTATATTTATAAAGAATCAACTTTTAACTCTATGAAAGATTTTTTGAGTGGGTCGAAGTTTTATCCGTTGGAGATTGTGATTGATGATAGGGAGCCTGATGCGATGCTTGAGTATCTGCTTTTTTACAAAAACATCATTGTAAGGAAAGAACGGTTGCTTGTAGGGGATTATCTTCTAGATTCGGAATTAATTGTTGAGAGAAAAACCCCTTCAGATTTTAGTGCTTCTATTAAAGATGGAAGATTTTTTAAGCAGGCTGGTAAGTTGGCGAATTCAAAAGTACCTGCTTGTCTGATTTTGGAAGGTCGAAAAAGAGAATACAAGAATTTAGGTTTTAGCAAAAATGCAGTTCAAGCAATTTTAATGTCTGTATCCTTGATTTTCAAAATCCCTATTTTAAGAGCTAAGACTCAGAAAGACACTGTTTCAATCATGCTACAATCTTTTAAACAGCTCACTAAAGATAAATTGGCTGATTATAAATTTCACCCAAGGCTAAAGCCTAAATTCAAAAGTCAGCAATCTGATAAATATTTGAAGCAAAAAATCCACATCCTTGAAGGATTTCCAGGTATAGGAGCTGACCGCGCTGAACTATTGCTGAATCACTTCGGGAATCTTCAAAATATATTCAATGCCCCAGAATCAGAACTGTCGAAAGTGGTGGGAATAGGCAAATCTACTATTGAGAGGATGAAATTGATTTTGAATGAAGGGAATTTTAATAATGCTTAAATACCTCACTCTAAACCAATTATATTACTTCTAACACCTTTAAGCCTCCAATACCGATAAACAGTCTTAACAAATTCCCTAATCTCCCAATCTCCCTAACACACCTTTGCAACTTCGCATGCTTTGCGAGCTCTAGCTACTCCTCAGGAAATGGCACGTACACAAAACTCGTAAACTCCTTGTCCATCACAAATAGACAGCAGAATTCATCTGGGTTTTTGTAGTTTTTCTCAAATTCCTCCAATAAGTCCTCGGCTATCAATTTCCTTTGGATAAATTCATCCACATAAGTGATGTAATAATTCCAGTCTAAGTTCTTTTCTTCTCGTCCAAGAAGCAATTGACCTATGGGCTGCTCTTCTTTGGAAATCGGGAAGATGGGGTATTTGGAAAATTTCCTACTCCTTACTTGGTAAGAAGCTTCTTTGAGTATCTCTGATACCTTGATGAAGTCTTTGGTAATTGTTCCAAGGTATTTACCGTTGAGTTCTGGATCGTTGAAGTCTGATATCATGATTTCAAAGTTAGAAGTACTACATTTTCTACGTGGTAGGTCTGTGGGAACATATCCACAGGCTGGATTTTATCTACTGAATATTTATCAGCCAGCAAAGCCACATCGCGAGCTTGTGTAGCAGGATTACAGCTGACATAGACGATTTTTGGTGCTGCTAGTTTGAGGAGCATATTGACCACATCTTCATGCATACCTGCGCGTGGCGGATCAGTGATGATGACATCAGGACGAGCATGTTGTGCAATAAATTCATCATTGAGCATGTCTTTCATATCTCCAGCATAGAATAGCGTGTTCTCTAGTCCATTGACTGCAGAATTGAGCTTGGCATCTACGATTGCTGCTTCTACATACTCTATACCGATCACTTGTTTGGCTTGTTTGGCCACGAAGTTGGCGATGGTTCCTGTGCCCGTGTACAAGTCATACACTACTTCATCACCTTGTAGCGCAGCAAATTCCCTGGTGACTTTATACAATTCGTAGGCTTGGTCAGAATTGGTTTGGTAAAATGATTTGGGACCGATTCTGAATTTTAAGCCTTCCATTTCTTCTTCGATGTAGGCTTTTCCAGCAAAAGTAACTACTTCCAAATCATGGAAAGTTTCATTTTTCTTTAAATTGATAATGTACAGTAGAGATGTGATTTGCGGGAATTTTTCATGGAGAAAATTCATCACCAGTTCAATCTCATCCTGATTATCTCCGCCAAACTGTACGATGACCATGCTTTCGCCAGTACTTGTGGTTCTGATGATCAAGTTTCTAAGTAAGCCAACTTGGTTTCTGATATCATAAAATGTAAGTGAATTGCTTAATGCAAAATCTCTCAATTCATTTCTGACATCATTTGAAATGTCCCCTTGGAGGTAGCAATGCTCGATATCTACAATCTTATCAAACATCTTTGGGATATGAAAACCAAGCGCATTTCTTTCAAAGTCTGCTCCCGAGTCTATTTCTTCTCTGGTGAGCCATCTATTGTTTGAAAAAGTAAAGTCAAGCTTATTTCTATAATACTGTGTCTGTGCTGACCCTAGTATGGGCAAGACCTCAGGAATATCCACTTTGGCAATTCTCGTAAACTGGTCCACGACCTGTTGCCTTTTGTATGTTTTCTGTAAGTCGTAATTGATATGTTGCCACTTGCAGCCACCACAAGTGCCGAAGTGGGCGCAAAATGGCGCTATTCTGTCTTTGGAGTATTCATGAAAACGAATCGCTTCACCTTCCATAAAGGAACTTTTACCTCTGGTGATCCTCACATCCACCACATCTCCCGGTGCCACACCCTGCACAAATACCACTTTACCTTCATGATGTCCTACGCACTTCCCTTCCGTAGCGATTCTTTCTATAGTCAGGTTTGTGATAACCTTGTTTTTCATTTTTCTCGACATGGGCGCAAAATTAAACAAAAATGTCAATGTAATTGGGTATAATTGAAATATGCATTACCTTTTTAAGTAGGTGAGAATTGAAATTTAGGTTTTATAAAAGGATGATTGTAAAGTTGATTTCTGATTATGGTCAAAGAGAAAAAATCATCTCTAGGAACGCTGAATTAGCTGACGTAATTGAGCTTATTGATATAGAAATAGTATTGAAGCTAAAAGATTAAAAGATTCTCTTGATCAAAATCAGCCCACTCGACAAAACCACAAAAAGTAATAATACACCAAGAGAATTGATCGCTGTCTGCCCGTATCCTATTTCGGCAACATTCACAAAAGGATAAGGGTAAAATCCAGAAAAATGTCCTCTGATCATGATGTAAACCAAATAGACTGCAGGATAGGTAAGCCATGCAGGTAAGAGCTGCCAAGTCAGTTGATTTTTCTTTTCATAAAGATACCAATACACCAGCGTCAAGACAGGAATCACAGTATGTAATAATTCATCAGTGATTTTTTGCAATCCCTCAGGATTCCAAATACTTCTGAGTGCTACTTGATATACTATCCCTACTACAAGAATATAAACTGTGATGGCGCTCAAACTTCCCTTTCTGTTGAAAAATGAGATTTTGTCATTAGTTGTGGTTTGAGCAGTGAAATAGCTAGCGACGAGTGTGTTAGTCAAAATAGTAAAATAGCTAAAAAACCTGACCAAAGCTTCAGGTACTGGAGTCGCTCTATTTTGTAAAGCCAAATATAGCTGAGACAACACTGCAAACCAGCCAATAAGCGCAAATAGGATTGATAGGTTTTTTTTCATGACCTGTAATTTAAATAAAATATCGATTGAACTCTTTTAGATCATGTGGAATTATGATTTATTTGGTGAAATGTTGTAACTTGAATTCATGCAATTACCTAATCGCTTTGCCTTTTCACTGCCATTTCTAATTTTTATCTTTGGGCTCAAAATAAGGGAAAATGAAATTTAAGGATAAAGTAGTCATCATCACCGGCGCAACTTCTGGAATTGGAGAGGCTTGTGCAGCAGCATTTGGACATGAAGGCGCCAAGGTGGTGATCACTGGGAGAAGTCAAGTGAAGTTGGACAATACCTTGTCAAAATTGCAAGGAGCAGGTATAACTTGTCATGGTGTTTTGGCCGATGCGGCATCTGAAGAAGCTAATCAAAAAATGGCTGAAGAAGCTATACAGAAATATGGTAAAATTGATGTCCTGATCAATAATGCGGGGATATCCATGCGTGCACTTTTCCAAGATTTAGATTTGAAAGTATTCAAGCAAGTCATAGACGTGAACCTTTGGGGGACGGTATATGCGACCAAGTATTGCTTGGAGCAAATCACTGCCAATCAAGGAAGCATCGTAGCCATTTCTTCAATCAATGGTTATAGAGGGACTCCTGCAAGAACTGCCTATACAGCGAGTAAATTTGCAATGAATGGTTTCATGGAGTCACTCCGGACGGAGTTGCTTAAGAAAAATGTCCATGTTCTATTGGCCTGTCCTGGATTCACTGCATCCAATATTCGCAATAATGCACTTCAAGCTGATGGCAAACCTCAAGGCGCATCACCAAGGGATGAAGGCGAAATGATGACAGCAGAAGAAGTGGCTTTGGAGATTGTGAAGGCTACATATAAACGAAAAAGGGAAATCGTATTGACAGGGCAAGGAAAATTGGCGGTATTTTTGAATAAATGGATTCCGGGCATCATGGACAAAGTCGTCTACAATGAAATGGCCAAAGAAAAAGATTCTCCATTCAAATAAACTGTATGCTTAAAGAGACTTTTCAGATCTATCTCAATCGCTTGACCGATTTATCTTCTAGAAATCGATCACTTTACTTGCCAAAGCTTCATATTTCGCAAATGATGGATCTGAAAACTTTAGATTTTTTCAATCATCATCCAGCTTTTGATTATATCAAAATGATGATCGAGGGAAAGAAAAGCTTCCCACTGATCCCAATATCAGATCCCCGAGATCAGCATGTCAACAAAGCCTCCAAAGACCTCAACAGGATTATCCATCAAGTGCAGCTCACAGAAGAAGAGACTGGTGAGAAGAGTTTATACCTGGCTTATCCTTTTGTAGAGGGTAAATTGCTCAATGGCCAAGTGGTCAGATGCCCCTTGATTTTTTTTCCTATCAAGCTCACCAAAGAACACGGCAGCTGGATGATCCAAAAAGATCAAGAAGATCAGGCTGTATTCAATAAAACTTTCCTTTTGGCTTATGAAAGAGCATATGGTAAAGCTCCAATTGGCGAAGATGATCTTGTATTGGAGGGGTATCCTGATGATGCGAAGGCCTTCCGTACGGCATTGTATGAAGTGCTCAAGGATAATTTTTCGATCAATTTCAATCAACAATTGTATGAAGATAAGTTAGAGATCTTTCCTGATTCAGCGAAAAGCGTTGATGAAGCTAATTTAAAAACTGGAGAGCTCAAATTGATGCCATATGCAGTATTAGGGCAGTTTTCTCAAAAAACTAGCTTTCTGATGGAAGATTATTCCGAGCTGCTAAAGCAAAATGAGTATAATAATCTGGAAGCGTTGTTTTCCACTTATTTCGCTCCAGAAGATGATATACAGATCCCAAGAGAAGATCAGCTTTATCATGTTTTTCCACTTGATGCCAGTCAGGAAGAAGTAGTCAAGGCAGTCAGAGCTGGTAACTCCTGTGTAGTAGAAGGCCCACCTGGAACAGGGAAGTCACAGTTGATCAGTAATCTAGCAGTTGATTACATTGCAAGGGGCAAAAAGGTCTTGGTAGTTTCTCAAAAAAGGGCTGCACTGGATGTTGTTTTTAGGAGACTAGAAGAAAAGGGTTTCGGCTCATTTTTGGCATTGGTTCATGACTTCAGAGCAGATAGAAAGTCACTTTTTGAAAAGATTAAAGCACAGATTGAATCTGTTGAGCAGTATCAAGACTTGAATAGAAGCATCAATGCCATTCAATTGGAACGCGAGTTTACTCAACTATCTAGGACCATAGAAATGCACCTAGAGTATCTTGATGAATTTAAGAAAAGCCTTTTCAATACTGAAGAATGTGGTATACCAATCAAGCAGCTTTACATGACCTCTAGGTTGGGAGAAGAGACTTTAGACTTGACTCAGTATTACAAAAAATTCCACTGGGATCGAATAGGGGAGTTTTTAAGAAACTTTAAATCCTATGAAGTTTATTATCGCAAATATCAACACGCGAAGTCGTTTTGGTTACATAGAGTTGATTTTAGTGGTTTTGGCTCAGCAGCGGCCCAGCGAATCAAAGAGACTTTGGCCGAAATAGATGATTTAAAGACTAGATTCAATAAGGCATTTGGAGATATTACAGGGTTTGATTCTACTTATTTATTTTCACTGTATGACCAACGAGAAAAGATACAGATCTTGAAGCATTTTCTCCATAGGGAGGACAGTCAAAAAGCTTTTGATCAAATCAAGGATGTTCCGATTGAATCTTTCGACCTGCTATGGTTAGAAAATAAAGTGGATACAGTCAAGACCCTACTTTCTCAAGAAGGAGTAGTCTGGACCGTGCCCGACGGACAAATCCAAGAGCATTTAAGCCTGGCTTTGGATTATACACAGTCCAAAACATCTGTTTTCGGGAAAATCAATTTATTTTTCAATCATAAGAAGTTCGGTTCATTGAAGAATTTGCTTGAAGCGGAAGGTTTAAATGCCACCCCACATGACTTAGATTTATTAATCAAAAAACTTGAAAATAGACTCAACCTCAATCATCAATACACCTTATTGGATGGGAAACCTTGGCTGAATATGCCCGCCAAGCCATTCAATTTTGTCGTTTTTAACCATTTTACATCTAGCTTACTCGAAGCGATCAAGGCAAGATTTACCTTAGAAGAGTTCGATGGTATTATTGATTTGATAGAGGATCAAATCCCAACCGCTAAGACACTACTCTCTTTGGTGGAGCAGTTGGAGTCATTTACAGAGGAAATTGAATCTAAGCTGAAGACTTGGTCTATTTACCTCAGTAAAATTCAGATCCAGCACCTGATTTCCCATGCACCAGGAGAGAGTTTTTTGGAGCAGAAGGAACAGATTCCTTTCGTTTTTGATGAATTGCTAGCCTTTGACACCCTCAGGGCTAAATTACCATCTGAAGATAAAGTTGTGATGGAAAAACTTCTTGATGACTTCCCTGAAGAAGATTTTGAGCAATTGAGTTATCATTTTTTGGTTGCATTGAGTAATGCTTGGATAGATCATATTGAATCCAAATACCCCGTTCTGAAAGAAATTATAACGCCAAAATTTCAATTCGTACAAGAAGAACTCCTGCAGGCTATAGAAGATAAGTGGAAGATTTCTCAGTACATTTCCGAGCTAAGAGTTAGAGAGCAGACATTCAAAAACCTTGAATATAACAGGTTGAATAATCTGGTAACTTACAAAGAATTGCTGCACCAGGTGAGTAAAAAAAGAAGACTTTGGCCTTTGAAAAAATTGATAGCAAGTTTTGAAGAAGAATTGTTTAAACTTATTCCTTGTTGGTTGGCATCTCCAGAGACTGTTTCGGCTTTATTTCCTATGAAGCAGGAATTTGATTTGGTGATTTTCGACGAAGCATCACAATGCTATGTAGAAAAAGGTGTCCCAACGATGCTAAGGGCTAAGCAAGTAGTCATTGCGGGTGATTCGCAGCAATTGCAGCCCTATGACTTATATCAGATCAAGTTAGAAACTGATGAGGAGGGACTGGAGGTAGAGACAGAGTCACTGTTGGAATTAACTTCCAGCTACTTCAAGAAGTTTTGGCTCAAAGGACATTACAGAAGTTCTCAGCGACCATTGATAGATTTTTCCAATCAGCATTTTTATCAAAATAAATTAGAGATGCTTGTGGATAGAACATTGCTCAATCAAGGCGTAAATCCATTTGACTTAGTGAAAGTTGATGGGGTTTGGGAGAAACAACAAAATGTCATAGAGGCATCAGAAGTCATACATCAAATCAAGGAAATTCAGCAAAAATATCCCGATTGGTCTATCGGAGTAATTACATTCAATTATTTTCAGATGGAGCTAATCCAAGAGCTAATTGAGCAGGATGTAATAGTCAATCAGGAAATGGTCGCTGTGAAAAACATTGAAAATGTCCAAGGAGATGAATTTGACTGGGTAATTTTCTCCATCGGTTATGCCAAAAACAAAACCGGTAAGCTGATTGCTAATTTTGGAATGCTGTCAAAGCGTGGAGGGGTCAATCGATTGAATGTCGCAATCACAAGGGCTAGGAAAAGAGTGACTTTGGTGACAAGTTTATCTTCACGGGATTTTAAGAAGGAACAGTTAGAAAATCATGGGATAAAGCTGCTAAGAGATTATCTCCTTTTTGTAGAAAATCAAGTTCAGGGAAAGATTGAACGAGAAGAATTCCCATCACCGAATGGCTTTATTGATAGTTGGTCGCTTAAAAAGCGCTTGAAATCAGTCAATGAGGAGCATGAACTCCATCTTTTTCCAGAATCATCTTGGATGGACCTTGCCGTTAGATGTAAGGAAGAAGGATTCCTTGAGGCGATTTTGACAGATGATCAAAGGTTGTATGATTCTTCCGGTGCAAAAGAGGCATTTGTCTACCATCCATTGCAACTTAGAGCCAAAAACTGGCCATTTCATTTTTATTTTAGTAGACAATATTGGATGGGCAAGGAGCTTTTTGAAAAATAAAAAGTCATCAGAATTTTATTTCTTGACTTGCTTGAAGCCTATGGCCTCTATGCCTTCAAGATCATCCACACGCATATATTGTACAAACTCAATCTTATGGTATTGGTCATGACTTTCGATTGGTAATGTGTCCATTCTTGTAAAAGTACTTCCAAAGCCCTTTCCAGTTGGTTTCCCTTCTTTGCTGTCAAAAAGCCTGATATTTAACAGTTGACTCTCTAAGGTATTGCCAGCACTGTCAGAAAGGAAATATTTGAAATATAGATTGCGATAGGCATAATCTGTATTGTACTTCACAGCGATCAATCCTATTGTATTTTCTTGGGGATTTAAATCAAAACTAACCGTATCATTGATGTTCCAGCTTTGTTTTTCCATACCTTGGTACGCTTCAAATACCCTATCACCGCTACATGCTTGTAGTAGTGATAGGGTAATTGTTAAACAAAAGCCATAGAAAAATCTAGTCATTTTGATTGCCATTATTTTGATCTCCCTTTGGACCACCTTTTCTAGGTGGAAATCTTCTTTTTCCTCCATTACTTCGGTTTTCCCTTGGGTTGGTATTATTGTTTCCTTCAGGTTTTGAAGCTTGATTAGCTTGAGGCTTTGGCTTGTGTTCCGTAGGAGTATTGCCTTGAGTTTTGTTCTCAGGGTTTCTTCTATTAGGCTTATTTCTTCTGTTTCTATCTCTTTCTTTTCTGTTTTCACCAGAAGGTTTTTGGTCTTTTCCCTCTTGAGATTGAGTATTTTCTCTTTTAAGAGGTCTGTTTTGTCCTGCTTGATTTTCCGGCGTTCCCAGTTCTCTATTTCTTGGTTTTTTCTTTTTCTTCTTCTTTTTAGAAGTAGCAAATTTTTTATCTAGAGCCTCCAATTCCATCGTAGCTTTAGATGCCTTATCTTCTACATCTTTAGCATTATTATTTTGGAGGTCAAAAGGCTTCACATCTTTTGCATTGAGCTCTTGGATTTCTTTTACTCTTTCACAAGTGATGGAGTGCCAGTTATTTTCATTGTTGTAACTGAACCACATCAGTTTTCTGAAAATATCCGTCTTTTGTAATTTGGCTTGGCCAGCTTCTGTCAGCAACGGCCTGTCTACATTAGGGATATCTTCCAATGCGGACATATAAGTGTCTAGTTCATAATTTAAACAGCACTTCAATCGACCACATTGACCAGATAGTTTGGTAGGGTTGAGGGAGAGGTTTTGGTATCTCGCAGCAGAAGTACTTACGCTTTTGAAGTCATGAATCCATGTCGAGCAGCATAATTCCCTACCGCATATCCCAATGCCACCTAGTCTTCCTGCTTCTTGTCGGAGGCTTATTTGGCGCATTTCTACCCTGATTTTGAATTCAGAGGCAAGTAGTTTTATCAATTCTCTAAAATCCACTCGGTCTTCAGCAGAATAGTAAAAAGTAGCTTTGGAATTATCAGCTTGGAATTCCACATCTGATAATTTCATGTCTAGTTTCAACTCGTCTATAATCTGCTTGGTGCGATAGATGGTCGGAACTTCACGGTTTTTGGATTCCTCCCATTTTTCGATATCCTTTTGATTGGCTATGCGATATATTCTCAGGATGTTGTCATCATCCCTGATCTTTCTTTTTTGCATTTGAAGCCTAACCAATTCACCTTGCAATGAAACCCAGCCAATATGATGACCATTGGGAACATCTACTACGACGGGATCTCCTGTAGTGAGTGAAAGGTGATCTACGTTTCTATAGTATTCTTTTCTGCCACCTTTGAATTTTACTTCAACGATGTCAAATTTATCTACTACTGGTATTCCCATGTGGGAGAGCCAGTCAAAAGCATTCATTTTATTACAATCGCTCGTGCCGCAGGTGCCATTGTTTTGACATCCTCCGCTTCCACCTGTGGTGGTTGAGCAGCTACTACATCCAGCCATAATTCTTTATATCTAGGGAGCCATTGCTCCTCCTTAGTTTGGGTTTACTTCTGTAATCTCAAAATATCCTGACCTATATCTTTTCTGAAATATAAGTCATCCCAGCAAATACCCGATACGGTTTCATAAGCATTTGCTAGGGCCTCTTGGACATTATGCCCGATTCCCGTGATAGCCATGACACGACCACCGTTGGTTAGTACTTCATTTTTTTCATTCAACTTGGTTCCTGCATGAAAGATGAGTGCAGTGTTGTCTTTACCTAAATGCTCCAATCCAGAGATATTGTCCCCTTTACGATAGTCACCCGGATAGCCACCTGCTACCATCACAATAGTAGTGCTGGTAAAACTTTCTAGCTCAATCTTATACTGATCAAGCTGTCTGGTTCCCATGGCATGCAATAAATCTACGAAATCACTTTTGATTCTCGGTAATACTGCTTGGGTTTCAGGATCACCCATACGCACATTATACTCTATGACATAGGGATCCCCACCAATATTCATCAATCCAATGAAAAGGAATCCAGTATATCGGATGTTCTCTTTTTGTAAGCCTTTGACAGTAGGGATGACAACTCTTTCTTCTACTTTACGCATAAAAGCTGCGTCAGCAAATGGAACTGGACTTACTGCTCCCATCCCACCGGTGTTCAGGCCTGTATCTGCCTCACCGATTCTTTTGTAATCTTTGGCTTCGGGTAGGATTTTATAACTTTTCCCATCAGTGGCTACAAACACCGACAGCTCAATACCGTCGAGAAATTGCTCTATAACCACTTTTGAAGAGGCTTCTCCAAATTTGCTCTCAAGAAGCATTTCTTTCAATGAATCTTTGGCTTCATGATGGCTTTGACAAATCAAAACACCTTTTCCTGCAGCAAGTCCATCTGCTTTGAGTACGATAGGAGTTTTTTGCTGGTCGATGAAAGCTATGCCCTCTTCTATATTTTCTTTAGTAAATGTCTCTGATGCGGCAGTAGGAATCTGGTGGCGGTCCATAAACTGCTTGGAGTAGTCTTTAGAACCTTCCATTCTAGCACCTTCTTTACTTGGTCCAATAACTGGAATATTCGCTGTCTGAGGATTGGCTTCGAAATAGTCTACAATACCTCTTACAAGGGGCTCTTCTGGCCCTACTACCACCATTTCGATTTTATTAGCTAAAACGAAGTCGGTGATTTGAGCGAAATCAGTAATGGATAAATTGACATTTTCAGCAAGCTGTGCAGTCCCGGCATTTCCCGGAGCTACAAAAAGTTTTGTGCAGTTTTGACTGTTTACAATCTTCCAAGCGAAGGCATGTTCTCTTCCTCCACTTCCTAATAATAATATATTCATGGAATGAAATACGGTTTAATTGGCGTGCTCTGAAATGAATTTGACTCTGTAGACTCTGATTTCTTCTTCAGCAAAATCTTCGTCTTCCAATTCACTCAATGCTGCCTTGATATTGTCTGTTTCGGCACTCATGAAGTAATCATGGAGAATGTCCTCTCTTTCCTCATCCATGATGTTTTCAATATAATAGTTGATATTCAGCTTCGTGCCACTGTAAATGATCTGCTCTATCTCTTGGAGCAATTCACTCATGGACAGGTTCAGATTTTCGGCAATTTCGTCTAAATCTATTTTCCTATCTACTTGCTGAATAATTGATATTTTGACTTTGGAACGGCTTCCTGCAGTCTTGACGACCACATCGGCAGCAGTCATGATGTCATTTTCTTCTACATAAGTAGCAATCAACTTCAAGAAGGAAGCTCCAAATTTAGCTACTTTTCCCATTCCCACCCCATTTATTTGAGCCAATTCCTCACGGGTGGTTGGGTATACAGTTGCCATTTCTTCTAGAGAAGGATCTTGGAAAATTACATAAGGAGGTAGACCTTTGGATTTTGCGACCTTTTTCCGTTCTGCCTTGAGAAGCTCAAAAAGATTTTCATCATATGATTTTCCATTTGCTGACAAGACCTCTGGGGCTTCATCGATCATCATTTGTTCAAAATCATGATCTTTACTCATCTGTATGCTGTAGGGCTCTTTTAGGAAATTGAGACCTTTCTCTGTAATCTTAATTACGCCATAATTTTCGATGTCTTTTTCTAAGAAATCATTGATCATAGCCTGTCTGATCACCGTTTTCCAAAGTCTTTCGTCATCATCTTTGCCAATGCCAAATAAGGCTAGCTTATCATGGCTATAGCTGACCATGTAATCGTTTTGCTCACCACGGATCACATTGACGATATGGTCGATATTGAATCTATTATTAGTTTCTTTGACTGCTTGTATAGCTGTGACCAAATAATCCTTTCCGTCGAATTTTTCCTTTGGATGCTTACAGTTGTCACAAAAGCCGCAGTCTTTTTCCATGTACTCTCCAAAATAATGGAGGATGGTTTTTCTTCTACAAACAGAACTTTCTGCATAGGCTGCCATTTCCTGAAGCAAGACCTTGGCATTTTCTCTTTCTGTGACAGGCTTATCTTTGTTGAATTTATCAAGCTTGATGATATCATCATACCTGTAGAACATCAGGCAGTGTCCTTCAAGACCATCCCTTCCGGCTCTACCTGTCTCTTGGTAGTAACCTTCTAGCGATTTTGGCACATCATAGTGAATGACATACCGCACATCAGGCTTGTCGATTCCCATTCCAAAGGCAATGGTAGCGACAATGACATCCACTTCTTCGTTGAGGAAGTCATCTTGATTTTTGATTCTCACCGACTGATCTAGACCAGCATGATAAGGCGCTGCATTGATGCCATTGACTTGGAGTAAAGCGGCAATTTCCTCTACCTTTTTTCTACTTAGACAATAGATGATTCCAGACTTCCCTTTTTGACCTTTGATATACTTGATGATTTGCTTTTTGGTCTCATTTTTTACTTTAGGACGAACTTCATAATAGAGGTTGGTTCTATTAAAAGAAGACTTATAAAGGTCAGCTTCCTCCATTTGGAGGTTGCGTTGTATATCCTGCTGTACTTTTGGTGTTGCAGTGGCTGTTAAGGCAATGATGGGGAGTTTTTCCCCTATTTGGGCGATGATTGATTTGATTCTTCTGTATTCAGGTCTGAAGTCGTGTCCCCATTCGGAAATACAATGTGCTTCATCAATCGCTACAAAACTCAGGTTAGCCTCTTTGAGAAACTGCACATTTTCCTCTTTGGTCAAAGATTCAGGTGCTACATAGAGAAGTTTGGTTTTTCCTGCCAATACTTCTTTTTTCACCTTATTGGTTTCAGATTTATTGAGTGTAGAATTGAGAAAATATGCATTGATTCCAAATGCATTGAGTTGATCCACCTGATTCTTCATCAAGGCGATCAATGGGGAGATAACTACGGCTGTCCCATCTTTGATCACAGCTGGAAGCTGATAGCAAAGTGACTTACCTGCTCCTGTAGGCATGATGACGAAGGTGTTGCTACCTCCAAGTATGTTGTCTACGATGGCCTCTTGGTTTCCGCGAAATTGGCTAAAACCAAATATCTGTTTGAGATTGTCTTTTACTTTCTGATCCACTTCACGTGCATGTTTTAATGTCCCGCTTTAGGGCTTTCATTAAACTTTAAGGATTTCTTTTTTACCTTTGATACAAATTTAATGATTAAGCCCGTCAAAATTGAAATTAGCAAAAAATATTAAATCAAGCGCTATACAGGTCCTTCAAAAGGAGGCTGATGCTGTACAAAATCTAATAAATTACATCGACGAGGATTTTGTTACTTGTGTGGAGGCGATTTTGGCTTCTCCAGGTAGAGTGGTTATTACTGGAATCGGTAAAAGCGCCATCGTTGCAAATAAGATAGTGGCTACGCTCAACTCTACTGGGACACCAGCACTTTTTATGCACGCAGCAGATGCCATCCATGGTGATCTGGGTATGATCCAAAAAGATGATTTTGTCATTTGCATATCAAAAAGTGGTAATACTCCTGAAATCAAGGTTTTGGTACCACTTCTAAAAAGACTGGGTTCCAAATTGATTGCTTTAGTGAGCAATACCAAGAGCTACCTGGCAGAACATGCAGATTATGTGCTGAATGCCACTATAGCTGAGGAAGCTTGTCCAAATAATCTGGCACCTACGACAAGTACTACTGTACACATGGCTTTGGGTGATGCTTTGGCTGTTTGCTTATTAGAAGCTAGGGGCTTTTCATCAGAGGATTTTGCTAAGTATCATCCTGGTGGTGCACTGGGAAAGCAACTTTACCTCACTGTGGCCGATGTAGTGCCCAAAAATCTAGTGCCAAAAGTTTCAGAAAGTGCACCTTTATCAGAAATAATCGTTGAGATCAGTAGCAAAAGGCTTGGAGCAACAGCGGTCGTGGATAACAACGATCAACTTTTAGGGATTATAACTGACGGGGATTTGAGAAGAATGCTACTTTCAGGAGCTGATATCAATCGAGTGAAAGCTTCGGAAATCATGACCAAAAATCCCAAATCAATAGCTCAAGCTGAATTTGCCATTAGAGCACTCAATCAGATGAAAGAACACAATATCACCCAATTGGTAGCAATGGATGGGGATAAAATTGTAGGGTTCATTCATATTCATGATTTGATGAAAGAGGGAATAGTTTAAAAAATTAAAATGCAAGACAAACCGTATATAGTAATTATGGCAGGGGGAATAGGTTCCCGATTCTGGCCGTATAGTAGACATGAAAAACCAAAGCAGTTTTTAGATATCCTAGGCACAGGAAGAACGCTGCTTCAGATGACTTTTGATAGGTTTTTAAATATCACTGATGTGGATAGATTTTTTGTTGTCACGAATAAAAAATACGAACATTTGGTTAGGGAGCAGTTGCCCGAAATTCCAGAGACCCAGATTTTATCAGAACCGCTCCGGAGAAATACTGCAGCCTGTATCGCTTATGCAAGTTACAAGATAGCTAAAAAAGACTCACAAGCCCAAGTCGTCGTTACCCCTGCTGATCATTTGATTCTCAAGGAATCCAATTTCATTCAAAAAATCAAGCAATCGCTTTCAGCTGCGGAAATAGAAAACCACCTTATCACTATTGGTATCAAGCCAAATCGTCCTGAAACTGGCTATGGCTATATCCAATACATCGTCAACGAGAAAGCAGAAGCGAAGAAAGTAAAGACATTTACCGAAAAGCCTAATGCCAAACTGGCGAAGACCTTTTTGGAAAGCGGAGATTTTGTTTGGAATTCGGGGATGTTTGCCTGGCATGTAAAAAGTATTATTCATGCATTTGAAAAATTCATGCCTGAGGTTGCAGAGATTTTTGAAGAAGGGAATACATACTATGATACCGAAAAAGAAGAGGCGTACATCAACAAAGCTTACACATTGGTGAAAAACGTTTCCATTGATTATGGTATCATGGAAAAATCAGATCAAGTATATGTCATCCTAGGAGATTTTGGTTGGTCAGATTTGGGTTCTTGGATGAGTTTGCATGAGCTGCAGCCTAAGGATAAAGGGAATAATGTAGTGGAGGCCAATGCGCTACTGTATGACACTGAAAATTCCTATATCAAAGTCAATTCAGATAAGCTTGTAGTGGTGCAAGGATTGAATAATTACTTGATCAATGAATCTGATAATGTCTTATTGATCTGTAAGCTTGATGCTGAAAAGAAGTTCAGGGAATTTGTCATTGATGCCAAATCAAAAGGGGAAGACTTTGTCTAGTCTTCCCCTATTTAATTAATTCGATAAACTGATATTTTGTCCTTTACTGTTGATCACCATCCCGCTTGGAAGTGAGTTTTTTTGTTCGACATCTCTAGGGTCGGTAGGTATAGTGATGGTTTCTATAAGTGTACCATCTTTATTGAGTTTGATTCCAGTGAGGTAATTTCCTTGATAGGCACCAGTATCAATATTCCAAGAATTGGAAGCTTCATGAAATTCGGCTTTTGAACCAGCGATTGGCGTATGTCCGATCACTTGTAGTTTACCCATATGGATCAGTGGTTTTCTGTTCCATAAGACTCCATCAGGGTTGTGGGTGTCAAATGGTGAACCATTTCCTGAAAATCCTGCATGGGAGACCAATACGTTTTTATTTTCCCAGATTAATGGCATCGTATTCAGCCAACCCAAATAAAAGTAGGGGTCAAGCTTGTGGGTTTTGAATTGCTCAAGAGTTTCTTTGCCACCATTGTCCAGCCAATGATCGGAATTTGGCTCCCCTTGGAGATACCTGATCATCATGTGCTCGTGATTACCTTTTAGGAAATGGACAGAGTTTTTGAATACTTTTTTGACTTCGAATGCGAGTCTAATTGTCAATGGAGAAAAGTTTCCTCTATCTACCAGGTCTCCAAGCTGAATAAGTGTCTCAGTCTTAGGTTCCCAATGGTCCATCAACTTAAGATAAGTATGGAAACATCCGTGCACATCACCAATGATAAAAAGTGACATATTTTTTAAGTTTTTTAAATGGATTTTTCAGTGATCAATACCACTGATTACATAACGAAAGTAAGCGATTCTAGCTTATTTTGGGCATTTTTTAATGAAAAAATTGACATAAATCTTTGATCTCCAATATCCTATATTCCACAAACAAAATTCCATATATGAAGTTATTTTTTTGATTTGCTTCATTTTGAGGAAATCACTGCTTAAATTAAAGAAATTTCCAAAATGTGAATATTTGATTGATAACTTTACCTATTTCAGTATGAAAAATTTTGCTTCAACTTTCCTAGTCCTCTTGATATTGGGTACTGGATGCATGTCTCAAAAAGATTATATCGCAGAATATGACTTCAACTATACTGCAAATTTTAAAAGGTATAAAACCTTTGGTTTTGTAGAAAATCCAGATGATCATGAAGATCTTGAAGTAGTTGAAATTATTCGTCGATCAATCTCCAATAGATTAGGTTCTCAGGGGTTCAAGTTTGACGAAGCAAGACCAGACTTGTTGGTCAATTATAAAGTCTACAAAGAGGAGGTGAAATATAGAGGTTATGATCAGCCAAATTTTGATTATTGGTTGCAAAGAAAAGGTGCTTTTGTGACTGAAGAGGATGAATTCTTGAAAGAAGAAGATAAGGAGAAAGACGAAAACTACAACCGTGTAAAATATGCACAAAACGATGGCATGCTTGTCGTCTTCGTCATAGATAATAAAAGAGGAAATACAGTTTGGCAAGGTTACACATCGGCAATATTTGATTACAACTCGCCTGAGTTAAAAACAGACCTTACTCGAGCTACATACAAAGTCATGGATCAATTTAGGGTGTTGACGAGAAATTAACAGTTAGAAATTTAAATTTTTAAATAGGCTCTTTCTACAGATGGGAGCCTATTTTTATTTTTGCTCAATATTTTCTTTTTCTACCCGAATTCCTCACATATTTGTGACATGATGGATGATAGATTTCCTTTTTTGAATGAAAAGCTCAATTTTCCTCAATTTGAATTTAGGCTTCAAGAAGAGCAGGATGGTAAGCTGAGTATTTTTGATTCATTGAGAAAAAAGTACTTGATCCTGACACCTGAAGAATGGGTGAGACAGCATATTATCCAAGTTTTAATTCAAAAATATGAATATCCGAGAAGCTTATTTGCATTGGAAAAGGGATTAAAATACAACCGACTTCAAAAAAGGTTTGATGTCTTGGTTCACGACCGAAATGGTCTACCTTTTTTGTTGATAGAATGCAAAGCACCTGAGGTGAAGCTTACCCAAAAAACTGTCGAACAGGTCTGTATTTATAATAAAACCATCCAAGCTCCATACCTCGGAATCAGTAATGGAAAGCAACATATTTTTTTGAAATTTGAGGAGCTGGCCAATAACTTTATTCAAATCAGTGATTTGCCTAAAATTTAGTTTATTGCGTCTGTATTTTATGACAAATGTTGGTTTTTTGATTATATTTAGACATTGAAGAAATGAATATAAGTAACCCCATTTTAGGCTATGATTAAAGAAAAAGCAAGTCCCTGCGAACTTTGTTTGAGTAGGAAATTTTCCATGTTTGCAGATTTAACGGACGCTCATCTTTGCAATATTTCCGATAATAAAAACTTTATATCGCACAAAAAAGGGCAGATTTTGTATTACGAAGGCACCAAGCCACTTGGCGTTTTTTGTGTGAGTTCGGGTATTGTAAAAGTCTTTAAAACAGCCTCCAATGGAAAGGAACAAATCATCAGACTTGCACAGAAAGGTGATTTTCTTGGCTATTCCTCAATGCTTGGCGAAGAAGCCTATTCAAATACTGCTACCATTGTAGAAGATGCCAAAATTTGTTTTGTACCGAAAGATGTGTTCTTAAAGGTATTGGTCGAAGACAATAATTTCCATAGAAGATTGACTAAAGCGCTGTGCAACGACCTGGGGATGATGGAGGAGAAGCTCACAGATGCTACACAAAAAACGATCAGAGAGAGGCTTGCTTTTACACTACTCAAGCTCAGTGATACTTATGGTGTAGATGGAGGTGAAGGTGAGAAAATAGATGTCGTGCTGACTAGAGAAGAGATTGCAGGTTTAGTTGGTACTGCTACCGAAACAGTCATCAGGTTACTGTCGGAATTCAAGAAGGATAATCTGATAGAATTTGAAGGAAAGAAAATCATCGTCAATGATAAAAAAGGACTGGCTAGACTGAGTGATTTTTATGGGTAATGTTCATTGTAGTTTAGATAAAGCCATAAGTTGATTAAAACAATTCCAAAGTTTAATTAAAGTTAAATTGAACTTATTTCACATGCATCAACTTTGGAAAAGTAATCCTAAATATACAACATTAGTTAATGATCAGTAATCAACTACACCATCAGGAGAGTCTCGTGTCGATCACATACGAGGCTTTTGTTTTTATTTAGGTTTTGAACTTTAGCAATGCATCAATGTTCAAGTAGTATGAAATTCATTATCTCAGTCTTTTTCTTGTTTTTAACCACATTCGCAATGGTCAATGCTCAGAGTTTCGCTTACAAGACCTTGCTGAAGGGTGTGTATGATTCAGATTTTCCTGTCATTTATCCAGACAATGACTCCTTGATCGGGAAAGCCGTATTGCTAGACACGAGAGAAAAGAGAGAGTTTGAAGTAAGTCATTTAGAAAATGCCAAATGGGTAGGTTATGAGACTTTTGACCTTGAAGTGATGAAAACTATTCCTAAGGATCAAGTAGTGATAGTCTATTGCTCTATAGGAGCGAGAAGTCAGGAGATTGGCAAAAAGCTTCAATCAGCAGGCTATACACAGGTATACAACTTGTATGGAGGAATTTTTCATTGGGTCAATGAAGGTAAGCCGGTCCACAACCAAAACGGTGCGACAAATGCTATTCATCCTTATAGCAAGACTTGGGGTATTTGGTTGACTAGAGGAGTCAAGCAATATTGATCCTATATACTGATAGTTGAATTTTAATTTTTGAAACGTTGGTAACATGTTGTAGCTAATTAAGCTTTGTATTGATATTGGTTGATATTAGAAATTCATGGATATTAGTCTTAAGCAAGCGATAACGCTAAGAAATAAATTGATACTGTCAGAGAAGCATATCATCTGGTAAAAAGTGGAGCCTAGCATATTTCTCCAAACTGAGCTTTGGAAAAATTGGATCAAAAGTAAAGTATTGATTATTGTATATGAAAAGACAAAAGCCTACTAAATATGTTCGATTAGTATTCAATCCATAAGCCGACATTACTCGTTAATTGTGTAAAAAAATGAAAGTTCAAATCCTCCTTGCTTGTATTCTGCTTTTTAACTTATCATGTGGTGCATCCGATTTAGGAGCATTGGGAAGTAGTGCGCCATCCCATGAATTATTTGATCAATTGCTCAAAAAACATGTCACCAAAGACGGTATGGTGGATTATCAGGGCTTCATCAAAGACAAAGCTATACTAAATCAATATTGTGACCTGCTGAGCAAAAATGCGCCTGATCGCAAGAGTTGGTCTGAAGCTGAACAATTGGCCTACTGGATCAACGCTTACAATGCTTTTACCATCAAATTGATTGTGGATAATTACCCAGTAAAAAGTATTCAAGATTTGCATCCAAAAATCAAGATTCCCTTGATCAATACTGTCTGGCATATCAAATTCTTCCAGATAGGAGGTCAAGACGCTAGCCTAGATGAAATTGAACACAAGATCTTGCGTAAGGAATTTGAAGAGCCACGCATTCACTTTGCGATCAATTGTGCCTCTTATTCTTGCCCGCCCTTACTCAACGAGGCCTTTGTACCAGCTAAGCTTGATGCTCAATTAGATAAAGTGGCAATAGCATTCATCAATGACCCCAAAAGAAATAAAATCAGTAAAGACAAGGTCGAGATTTCAAAGATTTTTTCTTGGTTTAAAGGAGATTTTACAAAAAATGGGAATATAATTGATTACCTTAACCAGTATTCCAAAGTAAAAATCAATACCAAAGCCAAAGTCTCCCATCTCGATTATGACTGGTCTCTCAACGAAAAGTAAATCAAAGCATTTTGTAATCATAGGCAATGGAATAGCAGGAGTTACATGTGCTAGACACCTAAGAAAAGCAGATCAAAACTGTCAAATCACAATTATTTCTGGAGAAAGTAAGTATTTCTTTTCAAGAACAGCCCTGATGTATATCTACATGGGGCAAATGAAATATGAGCATACCAAGCCTTACGAGGATTGGTTTTGGGAGAAAAATAACATCAATCTGATACAAGCCTGGGTAAGTGAAGTTGACACGGATAATAAACAGCTGATTTTCTCGGATAAGACCATTTTTGACTATGATGTATTGATCATTGCGTCTGGATCCAAACCCAATAAATTTGGATGGAAAGGCGAAAATCTGAACGGTGTGCAAGGTCTCTATAGTCTACAAGATTTGGAGTTGATGGAACAGCAAACTCATGGGATTTCAAAAGCAGTTGTTGTAGGAGGTGGTTTGATTGGGGTCGAAATGGCGGAGATGCTGGCAAGCAGAAAGATTCCCGTGACTTTTCTAGTCAGAGAGCGGAATTTCTGGGATAATATCCTGCCAATGGAAGAAGCAAAACTGATCAATCGACATTTATTGGAGCACCATATTGACTTACGTCTAGCTACTGAGTTGGATGAAATCATCGGAGATGAAAATGGCGCTGTGAAAGCTGTCAAGATCGATTCAGGTGAAACAATTGCTTGCCAGTTTGTAGGATTGACTGTGGGAGTGAGTCCTAATGTAGATTTCCTCAAAGGAACTGCTATTGAATTGGGTAGAGGGGTGAAAATAGACGGATATTTTAGAACTAACATAGCGGATATATATGCCATTGGAGATTGTGCGGAATTTCTTGAAGCACCTGCTCCGGATAGAAAGAATATCGAACAAGTATGGTACACAGGAAGAATGCAGGGTGAGACACTTGCCTATAATTTGACCCAAGCCAAGCCAGTCAAGTACCAGCCAGGCATTTGGTTCAATTCTGCCAAATTCTTTGACATAGAATATCAAACTTACGGTTTTGTCCCTCCAGCATGGGGGAAGGAGTTTGAGAGTTTTTACTGGGAAGACCAAGGTGGCAAAACAGCCATCAGATTTTTATATTATAAATCAAATCAGCAAATCTCCGGCGTCAATGCCATGGGCTGGAGATTGAGACATGAATATTTTGATAATGCCATACAAAAGGGTTTCCAACTCGAAAAAGTTATTTCTGAATTGGGCAAAGCGAGTTTCAATGCGGAATTTTACCAGCCATTTCATCAAGAAGTTTTGCAACAATACAATACTCAGTTTGGAAAGTCTATCAAGCAGAGCAAACAATCATTTCTCCAAAAACTGATAGGGTCAAGGTTATGAAAATAATGCAAAAAATCGGCTTAGGCTTATTTCTACTAGCCATGCTCAGTTTCAGTTTCTTGCCATTCGTTGGTTCTTATCAACTGGAAGCCGATATCGTACGAGCTGAAACCAAAGATATACACCAAGAGGCCATGCTAGAGATTTTACAACCTATGTATGGTAAGTCTTATGATTCTAACATCAGATTCATAGCCGATTTCAATGAATATTTCAATGCTTATAATGAAGGCTTGAAAAAAGCAGAAGAATGGGATCGGGTGATATGGGATGATTATGCATTTGCGCTGACCAAGGCCGCTTCAACTGGGCCAGTTGGCGAGCAGCCTTATTTATACCTTGGAATTACCGTATTACTGGGCGTGATTGGAGCATTGCTGTATATTTTACCACTATATCGCGGTCAACCAGAGGGGATCAAAAATGATGGTATTTTCTTTTCTTCAATGAAGTCAAGGGGGCTTATTGGCATCTTGACTGGGAGTTGGTTGATTTTGTTTTACATCGTGTTATATTGGTTTCCCGAGTATTTGACTAACCTGGTATTGATGGTCGATCCTTTATCTATGGCATTATCAGGCAACCCAGCTTCCCAATGGTTTTTGTATGGTTTTGTCTATACTTTGGCAATTTTGGTGATGGGAATCAGGATGTTTAGAAAATATCGAGGCAACAATTACCAAATGATTCGAACAGCTTCTGTGATGTTTTTTCAGCTTGCTTTTGCATTTATGCTACCTGAAATATTGGTTCTACTAAATATGCCATGGCATGATTTCAAGAATATCTGGCCTTTGGACTATTCATTTTTCTATGACTACAGATTAGATGGCATGCTGGGCTCTGGTGCATTGGGGATGTTTATGTTGGTTTGGGGAATAATTCTGATTGTGTTAGGAGTTCCCATTTTCACATACTTCTATGGCAAAAGGTGGTATTGCAGCTGGGTATGTGGCTGTGGTGGATTGGCTGAGACGCTAGGGGATCCGTATCGTCAGCTTTCTGATAAATCACTTAAATCGTGGAAAATTGAGCGCTATTTGATTCATGGAGTCCTGGTATTTGCAGTGGTAATGACGGCTGTCACTTTGGCTAACTACTTCATGGAATTTGAATTGCTTGGCTATGCGACCAATGAGCTCCATACAGTCTATGGCTTTATGATAGGCTCTGCATTTGCAGGAGTGATAGGGACTGGCTTTTATCCCTTGATGGGTAATAGAGTTTGGTGTAGATTTGGGTGCCCATTGGCAGCTTACCTAGGGCTAGTCCAAAGATTCAAGTCCCGTTTCAGAATCACCACCAATGGCGGACAATGCATCTCTTGCGGAAACTGCTCTACTTATTGTGAGATGGGAATTGATGTTCGCTGGTATGCTCAGAGAGGACAAAATATTGTCCGGTCTTCTTGTGTAGGCTGTGGAGTCTGCTCAGCCGTCTGTCCAAGGGGCGTATTGAAATTAGAAAATGCAAATGAAGAAGGTAGAATCAATGACATGCCTATCATCATTGGCAATAAATCCATAAGCATAAAATCTTAATGATCTTTATTTATATCATCATGGGCATTTATGTCCTTGCGATGCTGTTTATCTTATTGTATAGCTTTGCTCAGGCAAATTTACTTTATCATTTTTTTAAGTTTAGAAAAAACATCCCTAAGGCAAGTCCTCCTGCTTGGGAAAAGCTTCCTTTTGTGACGATACAACTCCCGATTTTCAACGAAAAATATGTTGTCGAGAGGCTTATTGACGCCGCGGCTAAATTCAACTATCCAAAGGACAAGCTTGAGATTCAGCTGCTCGATGATAGTACAGATGAAACTGCGGATATTATCAAAAGCTATATTCAAAATTATCCAAAGATCGATTTTCAGTATATTCACAGAACAGATCGGAGAGGATTCAAAGCCGGTGCACTCAAAGCAGGATTGGAACAGGCAAAAGGTGAATTTATCGCTGTTTTTGATGCAGATTTTGTGCCTGATCCTGATTTTATTCTCCAGACTATCGGGCATTTTTCGAATGAAAAAATCGGCATGGTACAAAGTCGCTGGACCCATCTGAATGAAGGTTACTCTATTCTGACAAGGCTTCAAGCTTTTGCTTTGGATGCACATTTTATGGTGGAGCAGATGGGGAGAAATCATCAGCAAGCCTTTATCAATTTCAATGGAACAGGTGGGATTTGGAGAAAATCCTGTATCCTCGATGCCGGAAATTGGCATGATGATACCTTGACAGAGGATTTAGACTTAAGTTATAGAGCGCAGCAAAAAGGGTGGGAATTTATCTATCGTCCAGATATAAAATCACCTGCAGAATTGCCGCCTGTAATGTCTGCGATCAAGTCCCAGCAATTTCGCTGGACGAAAGGTGGCGCTGAGTGTGCTGCAAAACATTTGAAAAATGTCTGGTTGAATCCTTTTGGGTTGAGAAAAAAACTTCATGCATCAGCACATTTACTCAATGCGGTGATTTTTATTGCGGTGGTGTTTGTAAGTTTATGTAGCATTCCACTGTGGTGGGCTTTTCAGCAAGAAATGATTCCCGGAGAGATTTTTAGAGGTGCAGCTGTGTTTTTGGTTGGATTCGTGATTATCGCTTTGGTCTATTTCTTCGCCAACTTGAGCTTGGTGGAATTTTCTACAAAAGGAATTTTGAGGTTTCTGTGGGAATTACCCTTATTTCTCTCTGTTTCTATGGGACTTTCCATTCACAATGCGCAAGCGGTATGGGAAGGACTAACGGGTAAAAAATCACCTTTTATCCGAACGCCAAAATACAACCTGAGCGAATCAGAGTCTTGGAAGAAAAATAGCTATCACCAACTCAAGGTACCCATGACAACTTATTTAGAGGGAATAATGTCAGTGGTATTTTTATTTATGGTTGTCATGTCTATTTATTTTCAGACCTACGAAATGCTCGTGTTTCATGCGATGCTGGCACTAGGTTTTACGCTAGTCAGTATCGAATCTTTCAAAAGCTACAGGTTGAAGTAACCAAGTTCAAACCCTTTCTTTTCACCAAATCAAAAATTTTGCAATTGAATCAGCCTATCATAGACGTCATTATTCCAGCTTTCAATGAGGAGGATTCCATTGGAAAAGTTATCCGAGATATCCCCACAATTGTCAGGCATGTGGTGGTGGCAAATAATGGTTCTTCGGATTCCACCAAAAAAGTTGCTGAAGCAGCAGGAGCAATTGTACTGGATGAACCGCAGAAAGGCTATGGCAAAGCTTGTTTGACAGCCATGGATTACCTGTCAAAAGTTGAAGAACAAGCAGATATTGTCGTGTTTTTAGATGGAGATTATTCTGACTATCCCGAACAGCTGCTTGATTTGATAAAGCCGATCATAGACCAGGATAATGATATGGTCATTGGTTCTCGGGCTTTGGGGAAAAGAGAAGGCGGCTCGATGACCTTGCCTCAAGTTTTCGGGAATTGGCTAGCGACGACACTGATGCGCTGGATTTACAAGACCAACTATACCGACCTTGGCCCATTTAGAGCGATCAAGTGGGATCAATTGAAAGCCTTGGGCATGGTAGATGAAAACTACGGCTGGACCATAGAGATGCAAATCAAAGCCGCCCAAGCAGGTCTCAAAACCACAGAAATCCCCGTAGATTACAGAAAGCGCATAGGCGTCTCAAAAGTAAGTGGAACGGTGAAAGGAGTATTTGGAGCAGGATATAAGATTCTTTGGACGATTTATAAGTATTGGTAGTGGAGAGGATGAGATAGGTAGCATTCATCAAATATACCCTGTTGGGGGTATTTTTTTAGAGAGTAGATGGTGGTAGTTTTGGGTGGAGGAGATTAGGGTTTGGGAATCATTCATCAATCACGATTTTAAACCTGTCGAATTCGATACCTTTAGAAAACAGCTAGTGCTCAAAAGTTTTAGCATTACATTTAGAAAATAGCTTCCTGCAGCGCAGATCTGTTTTCTGGATCCACTGAGAGCCTAGATGGAAAGCAAAAATGATTTAGTAGAAGGGTTTAAAGAATTAAGATTCCCATTTATATTATAAAGAATGGAATTATTAACCACAAAAATCATAGAAAGTAGAATATTCACTTTTCAAGGAAAGCAAGTGATGGTAGATCGGGATTTGGCTGAATTGTTTCAAGTTGAAGTCAAAAGATTGAATGAGCAGGTAAAAAGAAATAGTTTAAGGTTTCCTGCCCATTTCCGATTTCAGCTATCTGATACCGAGAAGAATGAACTGGTCGCAAATTGCGACCGCTTCGAGATACTCAAACATTCAAGTTCGAACCCATACGTTTTCACCGAACAAGGAGTAGCCATGCTTTCAGCAGTATTGAGAAGCGAGAAAGCTATAATGGTAAGCATACAGATTATGAATACCTTTGTAGAAATGAGGAAAGTATTGGCTCATCATTCGGGGCTTTTGCAACGAGTAGAAAGCATTGAGTCGAGACTGCAATTAAACGACCAACATTTTGAAAAAATCTTTACTGCTTTGGAACAAGGTAAACCTACAGTCAAACAAGATGTATTTTTTAAAGGGCAAATTTTTGATGCCTACAGTTTTGTAATTGACTTAATTAAAAAAGCAGAAATCACGCTCGTAATTATAGATAGTTATATAGATCTGAGCATTTTGGAAATGCTTACAGAAAAATCAAAAATTGTTAGTGTTACCATCATAACACAAAAAAATACACCTATTAAAGCCTTAGATATAGAGAAATTCAATGCTCAGTATGGCAAATTAGAAATAAAGCATAGTCAAGACTTTCACGATCGATTTTTAATCATTGACCATAAAGAACTGTATCATATAGGAGCTTCTTTGAAAGATTTGGGAAAGAAGTGTTTCGCATTCTCTATGGTTGAGGATAAGAGTTTACTACAAAACTTAATCAATAAAATATGATAACCATTTGATATAATTATTACCTATTTTTATTAAAGCAAAGCAGCACAAGCTGGCTACAAAACCACAGAAGTTCCCGTAGACTATCGAAAGCGAATAGGCGTTTCCAAAGTAAGCGGTACAGTCAAAGGCGTATTTGGAGCAGGCTATAAGATTCTATGGACGATCTATAAGTATTGGTAGCGGAGAGGATGAGATAGGTAGCATTCATCAAATATACCCTGTTGGGGGTATTTTTTTAGAGAGTAATTGTTTGTAGTTTTAGGTGGAGGGGATTAGGATTTAAGCCCAATAAAACCAGATTTATTTCTTATCAATGGATGTTAAAGTCTGGTTTTTCTAGATATATAGATAAGTTATAGTGCATATTAAGAACCCCAAACCTAGCACAATCAGTTTTTTAACTTTGAAAATAGTAACTTTAAAGTTGCATTTGTATTATGGAAAAAGTAAGGGAAGTCATTGCTTATCAGGACCATTTTGAGAACTTTTTAAAAGCCCAGACAGAAAAAGTTCAAAATAAGATTTTTAAGGTCATTGAAGCGATTGAAACTTTGAAAGAGTTCCGGAGACTTACCTGAAACCAATTAAAACAAAAAAAGGGCTATATGAAGCAAGGGTTCAGTTGGCAAGTAATATTTGGAGGGTGTTTTGTTTTTTTTGATGAAGGTAAATTGGTGATTTTGCTCAATGGCTTTCAGAAGAAAACCCAAAAAACACCCACCAAGGAAATTGAAAAGGCTGCCAGACTGATGGATGAATATTATGCTGAAAAGGAAGTTCAAAAAGGTAAAAAGAAAAAAAATGAATACGAAGAGCTGGAAAGAAATCAACGATGAAGTGTATGGAGTCAAAGGAACCGAACGCAGGGATGAATCAGAAAGGGATTTTGAGTCTTTCAAAATTGGTTTGCTATTAAAAAAGGCAAGTGAGGATAAGAATCTAACTCAGGAACAATTAGCAGAATTAGTAGATAAAAAGAGAACTTATATTTCAAGAGTTGAAAACAATGGAAGTAATCTGACATTGAAAACCCTTTATGAAATAGTTGAAAAGGGATTAGGTGGTAAGGTGAAAATCTCCATTGAGCTTTGAAAAGGGAAATACGCACTATAACATCACCATGGATACAGCGGACAGTTTCGTTTAAAGATGGGGATTCGTATATTGCTAATGATTGGGGTAGGCTGGAAGGTAGGTGCTCCGAAAGCTTGTCTGTCCGCCAGGCAGGCCCGCCGTCTCCAAGCTGAATCCGGTTATGGGTAAGTTTAAAGGACGTTTCATAATAAATTGACACTTGAATAAAAAACTAAAATATGGACTTTTAATATTAGGAATAGCGAATGTCTCGATATTTGGATTTATTGGTTTCGGACTTTATGCAATGGAAATAGAAGACTACTATGGAGACCTTCAAGAAATTTTTTATTCTGCGAAAAATGGCGACCTGATTTTAAACAAAACGACTTGCGACTTTGGGAGAGTTGAAAAAGGTTAGACTCGCATCCAAATCATAAAGTCGAAAAACGAAGTTTACGATTTGTATAATTGGGTTTATCAGGATGGTGTAAAGAATGAAATAGAATTGTACAGACCATCGAAAAAGCTGACTCTTGGAAACATTTCTTATACCGAGCTGACTGACTTAATTGAAAACAACGACTTGAAATTAATAAATCAGAACTGACAGAAATGAATAGAAATCTAAAAATAGGACTATTGACCGTAGGGATTTTAATCTTAACTGGGTTTGGGCTAAAAGGTCGAATAACTCACGAAAAATTCACTTCTGACAGATAGAAAAATTGGGAAGAAACAGAATCTGAATGGTCATTACGTTGGGATATGATGAATAGTTTACGGAATAACTATCAATTAAACGGAATGACTAAGGACGAAATAATTGAATTACTTGGAGAACCTGAATCACAATATCAAAATGAATTTAGTTACTATCTTGGTATGGAGAAAAGGGGAATAGACATTGGAACCTTGACAATAAAATTTAATGAAGAAGGGAAAGTGACAAATTACAAGGTTAGACGAAGTTAGAAAACCTGCCCATAACATTTAGCCCACTAGAGAAAAGCCCTCGAAAAAAAGCCCTGATAGGAGAAAAAATCTATCATAGTTCCGATAGCTACCGGAATAGTAGCTGTTGACTGACATCCGTAGAGTGAAGTGTTTGCTAGGTGGAATAGTAGGATGATTGGTGGATTTTAGGAAGCGGTTGTTTTGGTTTTGGGACTAGAAATAGGCTCTTTGGTTTTTTTATCTCCAATATTATTCACCCTTGAATAAAAATACCTATAAATATAGTTGATGCTAGCATTATGACAATGAGATTTAAGCTAAATAAAGATGTAATCTAATCAAGCTCTTATCCCATTGCATCTAATCATTTAATCGTAAATTAGTGATCGCATAAATGATCAAATACTATGAAAAAATCACCGTCCATACTTTTTTTGATTACTTTACTCTGCTTCTCTTGCTCCAAAGCGCCTCAGCGGGAAAATATTGATTTTGAAGCTTGGGGTAAATATTGGTTTCAGGGAAAAGCAGAGATCAGTAGCTTCGACCTGAGTCAGTATAGGTATGGGGAAGAGCGGACAGGAGAGGCTGTGTTGATTTTTGTGACGGAGGATTTCTCTAGGAGCAAGCAGGTGAAGCTTGATGATCCCAATGCTGCGGGTAAGGATAAGGTTGCTGTATTGAAAATGAATCAAACTAGGGATTTTGTCACGGGGATCTACCCTTATCACATGATGCTGTCTGCATTCACCCCAACCAAAGAAAAAGCTCAAGGATTGAAATTCACGGCTAGTGTACAGGAATGGTGTGGGCAGACATTTACGCAATTGAATAAGTCAGGAGAGCAAAGCTATACAGGGAAGTTATTTTCCTATTTTGAAAAAGAGGGTGATGCTGCCTTAAGTGTGACAGGCTTGGCGGAAGATGATTTGTGGAATTTGATTCGGATTTCGCCTAGTGAAATCCCAATTGGGGGCGTTCAGGTTTTTCCTTCTCTTTTTTATCAGCGAACGACCCATGAACCTTTGAAGGCAGAGGAGGCATTTATCCGTGTGCATGACATCAGCAATAATCGCAAGCAACTTGAATTGACTTACGGCTCTGGACTGAGGGTGTTGAAAATAGACTTTGAAAAGGATTTTCCACATGAAATCATGGCCTGGGAAGAAATACAAACCAAGTCCAATGGACAGCAGGAAATTACCAAGGCCAAGAGAAAGGCCATCAAAGTGATCGATTATTGGAAGCAAAATAAAGTAGAAGACGAGTTTTTAAGACAGGAATTAAAATTGAACTTCTGATATCTTAATTAAGTAAATACACTTTGAAAAGTAAACCACTTTACTGGCTTTTGGCTTTGACCTATGCAGCTTGCATTTTGGTATTAGGTTATGGATTGGAGCGAGTGGAATTCTGGAAGCTATTTGGTCTTTATTCAGTTTGCTTTGGAGTTTACTTGATTTTTTGTGCAAGAGCAGCAGCATGGCAGTTTTCTTTTGGTCGTATTGTTATTGTATCCTTGGGGCTTAGAGTATTGCTATTGCTCGCCATGCCCAACTTGTCCGATGATTTTTACAGGTTTGTATTTGATGGACAGCTGGTCAGGTTTGGAATCAACCCATATTTGTATCTTCCATCGGAGAGTTTTGCCATGCTTGCGATTGAGAAGACTCCCTATTGGGAAACTTTGCTCTTGGAGATGAATTCTGAGCGCTATTATTCAATTTACCCTCCTTTGCATCAGTTGTTTTTTTGGTTGTCAGCTTTAGCAGGAGAAAGTTTGCTTGCTAATGTTATCGTGCTGAGATCATTTATACTGCTTTTTGAAGCATTCAACCTGTTCTTGATTTCGAGGATTCTAGCCCAATGGGAGCTACCACAATCAAAGCTTTGGCTGTATGCTTTGAATCCCTTGGTGATATTGGAGTTGACGGGTAATCTGCATTTTGAAGGGATGGTATTGACTGGACTGCTTGCGATGGTTTATTTCATGGGAAAGCGTAAGCCGATTACAGCCATACATTCTTGGCTTTTTGCGGTAGGCGTGAAGTTGCTTCCTTTGATTCATGCTCCATTGGTCTTGCTGTCCATTCACAAAAAGGATAGGTCGAAGGTCATTGTCATTCTCGTATTGGTGATGTTGATGCTTTTGAGTCCCCTGTTTTTTGGAGATGCATACCTGAACTTCTGGAGTAGCTTTCGACTGTACCAAAGTAGTTTTGAGTTTAACGCTTCGATTTATTATTTACTCAGATGGCTCAGTGGGTTTTGGTTGGATTATAATCCGATCCAAAAGCTTGGACCTATTTTAAATGGAATTGCCTTAATTGGTGTTCTTTGTGTCAGTATTAGAGTGAAAGTAGGAGGTATCAAAGATTTGGTCAAGAGCATAGTATGGGTTTATTTGATCTATTTGCTATTGCAGACTACCATACATCCTTGGTATCTGATTCCCGCATTTGGATTGGGTATTTTGGTCAAGGATAGGATTTTCTTGATTTGGACTTGGTTGGTCTTTTTGTCATATCATGCTTATGGGAGGGAGCAAGTTGATGAGCAGTCCATTTTCTTAGTATGCCAATATGCTTTATTGTTGATTTTGATTTTGTGGAGATTTAAGAGCAAATTTGCATTTCTTAATCACCTGCAAATGAAATCCCCTTTAAGTTTATTCTTGTTTTCTGGATTCCTCCTAATTGCTTGCAATTCATCTCCGGAGAAGCAAGCGAAAGCTATCATTGATGCTTCTGTTGATTTTCACGATCCAAAAGGGAGTTGGTCGACTGTTGATCGCGTACAAGTTGACAGAGATGTCCAACACTTTAATCAAGAGGGAGAATTGGTTGCTGTCGATAAATTCAATCTGGAATTTAGGCTGAAGCCTTTTTTTGAAGCTAAAAGCTACTGGGTAAAGGATAGCCTTGTGCACCGGGTTACTCTTGATGGCTTGAAAGTAAGCTATTGGATGGGACAGAATGAAGTGCTCAATGAAGGCTTCCTAGCCAACAAGAAGTCAGAGTTGGAGTCTTTTTATCATGATTTTACTTTTCCACTAAGCTTGAATGCAAATATAAGCTCAGCATATTATCAGAATAAAATTCAACTCTCTGATAACAGAGAAGCTGAAATTGTGCAAGCGGAACTTCGAAACGGTAATGTCCTTACACTTTTCTTTTTACCAGAAAACCATCAATTCATTGGTTACAAAAGAGCCAACAGGGGGGAACATGAAGTCGTAAATACTGTAGAAGTTCAGCAAATCAAAGGAGTGATTTTCCCTGCAAAGAAGGAGGTTTTCGCTGCAGATAGCTTAGGGAATCATCTTTTTCTCAAATCAGTTATTACCTATCAATTAACAAATTGATTGCGTAACTTTCGGGCAATCTTGATCTACCCTAAATATGAAAACTTATATACTTTACATACTTGGTGCGCTTTTGCTTTTTTCTTGTGATTCACGAACAGAGGCCGAAAAGTTGATAGACCAATCAATAATGGCTCATGGAGGAAAGAAATTTGAGTCTGCCAAGATTAGTTTTGACTTTAGAGATCGCTCTTATCAAATATTCAAATCACCTACTGGTTTTGAATACATCAGAGCATTTTCAGACAGTACAGGTCAGGTGAAAGATGTGTTGAATAATGAAGGTTTTACTCGTTTTGTCAATGGTAATGCCGTAGAATTGGATGAAAAAAGAGAGCGGGCATTTACCAACTCTGTCAATTCAGTAGCCTATTTTGCTTATTTGCCTTATGGGCTCAATGACCCAGCGGTATTTAAAACGTATATCGGTTCTACTGAAATTGATGGTAGCAAGTATGATGTAATCAAGGTGACCTTTGCCGAAGAGGGTGGTGGAGAGGATTTTGATGATGAGTTTTTGTACTGGATCAATCAAGAAAACCATTTGATCGATTATTTAGCCTATTCATACCATACCGATGGTGGAGGTGTTCGATTCAGAAAAGCCATCAACAGGCATGAAATTGGTGGCTTGATCTTACAAGATTATGAAAACTACAAACCGTCTGATAAATCCGCAAAACTAGAAGAGATGGAAGCTTTCTACAAATCAGGAAAACTTGAATTGCTTTCTGAGATTTTACTGGAAAATGTGTTAGTGGAATAGAGATGTAATTGGAAGTCAATAGATTAAAGTGGGAACTTGTTTTTCTTAGCTTAATTTTGAAATTAGACTAATTCCAGGTGTACCCAATAACTAATTAACTCAATAACTATCTAAAGCTCCTCAAATGCCGGTTTCATATTGGCCCAAAAAGCATCTAAGGCGATGATTCTGGGCTTGAGGAAAGAGATGATTTTTGGCCAATCATTTTGATTCATCACATTGACATTGGGTAGTGTTTTTTGCGTGCGGGAAATTATACTCCCAAACTCGTCTACATGATGCAGCTCCCAGTCCCATGCTTCTCCAACTTCTGAGTGTAGGATGTTTTTAAATTCCTCCAATTGCTCGAAAAACAGCTGTTGAAGTTCTATATCCGAATGTGTAAATTCTATACCAATAGAAGCGAAGCCCTGTTCAGCTTTCATCTTAAAAAATAGATGCTTGACTCCTGTTTTATAGTTTGGCCAATTGACCTTAGTGCCTTCAGCAGAAGGAACAGGCTTCATATATTGACCAAAGGCTGTCCAAAAATCCTTTCTAATTTTGGATTTTTCCGCTTTACTGTACATGTATTAGTAACTTTTCGGACTATCGGAAGGCAACACAAAGATAAAATCAGCAATCCCTATTGAAGCGTCTTCCAAGTTGCTAATATCATTTTGCTCAACTGTCGCTATGGTTAATATTTTTGCTTCAGGATACATCTGTTTGATATACCATACTATTCCTTCGTAATTATTGGAGTGATAGCTTCCATTGATATGATAGATTTGTTGCTTCTTTTCAACCGCATCATAAAGTGAGTATGCCATTGTAGCGTCTTTGATAGCTTGAGCTTCTACCATGTAGTCTACATTCATGCCTGATCCATGCATCATATTCTTCATACCTACATAGCCAGGAAGATCTTTGTCAATCACAATAGGCAATGGAGCTATGAAAGCTTTTGCTTCTTGGGATAATTCTTCCAGAGCAGTCAGTCCATCTCTGCTCACTAAAGAAGCGTATTTTCTTGGTATATTGGAGGCTATAAATGGAATATTATTTTGCTTAGCATAAAGCATCAAAGGCTTATAATCTGTGCTATAATTGTTCCAGAGTTTGGCCTCTGCTTCAAAATTTTTGTCAGTGATTTTTCCTGAAAACCATTCGTTGATATTCAGTTGATCATCTCTTTCAAAAAACTCTCCAGCTAAAACCAAATCAGCCCTAGACTGATGCAAAGATTTCAAAAGTTGCAGTTGCAGCCAGTGTGCAATGGAGTTGTTGTGTAGCTCCCCAAAGAATATGAGTTCAGACGAAGAGGAGGCCTCCAAGATTTGTTCAATTGTAGCAGTCTTGCCTTCTTTGTCAAATACCTGATGCGTTGATATTTGTGCATTGAGGAAATTAGTCGCGAATATAAAAAAAGTAAGTAAGCTTAATATTCTAGTCATAGTCTTCGGGGTAGTTTACGGTGATGACGGAGTAATTGACCACGCCTCCGATGGAAGGGTTATGTTTTTTGATGGTGATAGCTACTTGTTTGGAGTCAGGATAGGTCTTCAGAATATCTTTGATCATCAGATGTGCAAGATGCTCTAGAAGTTTGACTGGCTCAAGCATATGAGACTTTGCGATCTGGTAGATTTTAGCATAGTCGACAGTGTCCTTTAGCGTATCATGAAGCATAGCTTGTCTAAAATCCGTCTCCACATGGATATCTACTGTAAACCTATTCCCTAGCTTATTCTCTTCTGAGAATACGCCATGATAAGCGTGAAATTCTATTCCTTCTAATGATACTTTTCCCATTAACCTACTTCGTCAAAAAATGAAGTTCCTTTATTTCCTTTATTTTTTTCTTCTTCTGGCTCTTCTTGTATTGAATCCTCTTGGGGCACGTCAATTTCTTGCGATAATTCTGAATCTATCTCTTGTGCCTTAGATTTTACATCTTCAATATTACTTTCTTCTTCTGTTTCGACTTGATTTTCGCTATGAATATCTGGAATCTCTGAAACGTCAACTTCCTCGTTTTCTATTGTAAACTCCTCTTTCGTTTCTAGTGTCATTTCACTATGCTCAATGCTGTCTACATTAGCTATCGTAAAAGCCTCAGTTTTTGTCAATATTTCGACCATTTCTAAGTGTGCATGCAAATTGATTTTCTCAAGGTTACCATTGGAAACACTGATGTTGTCTTGGATGTCATCGGATAGACTTTTAAGATTTTTTAGGATCAATTCACGCTGCTGAACCAGTGTTTCATATCCTCGTATCAATGAGCTGACATCATTTTTGAGCTCTTCCATGATTTGCTTGGCCTTTGATTCAGCTGTTTCGATCAGGTTTTGAGATTTGGTTTTTGCATCATTGAGCATGGCGTCAGCATTTTGATGTGCCTCTCTGACGATATACTCAGCTGCTTCATTAGCCTCTTCGATGATACTAGCTCCAGTGTCTTCAGCTGTCTTTAAGGTCCTGAAAAGAGAAGCTTCTACTTCTTTCATTTTATTAGCTTCCTTGATGCTGTCGTCTAGCTTTTTCTGAAGTTCCTCTGTCGCATTGTTTACCTTTTCCCACTCTTCTGAAAGCTCTTTTAAGAAAGCATCAACTTCTTCTTTATCATAACCTCTGAAGTTTTTCTCAAAGGATTTTTTACGGATTTCTAAGGCTGTTATCTTCATATGGTTAAAATTCTACTTTCCAAATTGAAATACTTCTATCATCACTGACTGAGATGATAGATTGGTCATAACTGCTCCACAATACCTTATTGATAGAGGTACCATGTCCAGCGTGCCGGGCTTTGTCTATTACTTTCAAGAGTTTATGACTCTCTGCATCCCATACTTTTAAGGACTTATCCATGCTACAAGTCACAAAATACTTACCATCTTCTCTGAAGGATAGGTAATTGATGGCAAACATGTGCGCAACTACCTGATCTGAAAGGTTATAAGATTTAGTGTTCCAGATTTTTAAGTGAGCATCTCTACCCCCAGAGATCAATTTCTCCTCTATCGGGGAATAAGCCAAAGCAAATACAGAATTGCTATGGGACTCTAGATTGTGAAGTGCTTTGTAATCTTTAGTACTAATGATTTTAATGGTATGATCACTAAAACCCACAGCTAGAGATTTTCTATCATTGTCAAATGCCATGACCCGAGCACTTTTTGAGCTTAATTTCAAATGCTTTTTGACTGCTTTTTGATCTACATCGACCACGATAACTACTCCATCTGCAGCTCCAACGTAAATTTCCGTCCCCAATGATTTGATATCAAATATGGATTGATCAGTGAGCTTGAGAGACCATATCTCCTTATTTTCATTCAAATCAATCACATGAATTCCTTCAAAATTGTGACCAATGATCAAGAGGTTTCGCTCTCGATCTACTTCTAAAGCATAGACAGAATGTGGAAGCTTGGCGATAAGTTTGCCATCCTTTGGATTATCCAAGTCCCACTCGACAACCATTCCATCACCAGACCCTGTATAGAAATACCTCGGGTTAGCTCCCTCTGCAAGAGCATAGATACAATCATTGTGTCCTGTTAGTGTATGAAGTTTATTAACTTGGATTTTTGACATATATTGCGTTTTATGCAAAACAAAACCCATAGTGGGCTATGCAAACAAAAATAGAAAAAATAAGTACTTTATCGGCCTTGGCTGTAAATAATATTCAGGAAGTCTGTAATCAAGAGGTTGATTTTTTGAGTTTTCGCGAGAAGCTATCACTGGCAAATATTTCCAAAATCGAAAAAAGAAATGAATGGAAAGCTGCAAGATTGGCTATCAAAGCAGCCTTAGACTGTATTTCTTTGCCTTATCCTGGATTTTATAAAGATGAACATGGAAAATCTCATGCTATGGATGGTTATGGACATGTTTCGCTTACTCATACCAAGGGTATAGCTGCAGCTATTTTTCATAAGGATATGCCAGTAGGTATAGATTTGGACTACGTAAGAGAAAAAGTAGTAAGACTTGGCCAAAAGTTTCTCGATCATTCAGAAATTGAATTTCTGAAGAGTGATCCATTGCTTTATACAATGGCTTGGTCTGCCAAGGAATCAATTTATAAATGTCAAGGTCGAAAAGGGATCAGTTTAAAGGAAAATATACTTCTAAAACCCTTTGGGGTAGAAGATCAAGTGATCCAAGGTAAAGTGTATGATTCGGAATTTTCAGATCATTTCTACTCAGTAAAAGTTGAAGTGTCAGGTGAAATGGTGCTGACTTATACAATTTGGTAGAAAGTTTGTTTATATATTTATGTATTGTAAAACAGTTAGATCACCCCAGCTATGAAAAGGTTTTATGTATTCATTTTAATTGCATTGTTATCTTCATCATTTGTTCACGGACAGCGCGTAGATAATTTTATGCTAGAAGATGTTTTGACGGGTCAGAACTTTGAGTTGGATAAACATGAAGATGCTAAAGCAGTGGTGTTGATTTTCAATACATTATCTTGCCCATTTTCAAAGCTTTATGAAAATAGAATCATTGATCTCTATGAAAATTTTAAAGCTGATGGCTTTGTTTTTGCCATTGTAAACCCACACTTTGGAAATGATCCCGATGAAAATAAACAGGCGGTGGAAGAAAGATTTAAAGGGAGAGTACAAGGCCTGTCCATCTTAAATGATGGAAACCAGAATGTGACTAAACAGCTACAAGCTACCAAATTACCTGAGGTGGTAGTGATTACGCCGAGTCCAACTGGATTCGCCATTGCTTATAGAGGTGCTATAGATAATAATCCGCAAGTGCCAGAAAGTGCAAACATGCGTTACCTCGTCTCAGCCATCCAAAGCATACAAAATAAAAGAAATCCAAGCCCAAGTTCAAGTAGGCCGGTGGGTTGTAATATTAGGATGAAATAAAAAAAGGGCCTCAGCCCTTTTTTTATTCTAGTATCTGCAATAGTGCTTTTACTTCTTCGACTTTTCCTGTTTCTCCAAGTTTTTCAAAAGAAACAATCAGATTGCGAATCATCCTGGTGACGATATCCTTATTGCTACATGGTTCAAAGAAAACATCTCTTGGAGCGATTTTCAAATGTTCTAGGTAGTTATGAATGTCCTGCTTATTGAATACAAGCCCTTTGTTGAACGCATTGATATAGAAATTGACATCTGAAGATTTGTAAGTCAATACAAAAAGATTGGGCAGGTTTACGCCATATATCGGCAAACCGAGCTTCTGTGACACAAGTAGGTAAATGGCGCAAAGACTAATTGGATTGCCTTTTCTAGTCTCTAGCACATTGCTCAACATGCTATTACCTGGAGAATGGAAATTTTTGGTATTTGCAGAAAACCTCAAGTTACTAAAAAGCACGTGGTTGATGGCTTTGATTTGTTCGTGAGGAAGTAGGTCATTTTTGAATCCTGTCCAAACTTCAAAATAAATTTGATGCATATCAGCATTGATTTTATCAAACTCTAAATCTGGATATTGGTAGGTGTTGATGATCCAAAGCCCAGTGAGTAAATCTTGATCTGGAGAGTTTACCCAGTCTTTTAGTCTTTCTTTGAGCTGTGAGAATTGTAATTGATGCACGAGGTCTTCAATTTCCTTTTGTACCTCGGGATTAAAACTATCCTCCCATTTTTTTTCCAAAAAAGGAATAATTCCATGCCCCAAAGAGATGATTTTGTCCTGTACATGTGACTTGATCTCTTGATCTTGATCATCAAGCAAAGAAACTAAAGCATGTAATTCCTTGTCTGTCAATTCTTCCATGAAGTTTTCTCAATGTGCCATTACTAAATTACGGGATTTTAATTTTTTTAGCTTAAAATATCTCAAGAAGTTTTCTAAAAGCAAATAGCGCACAAGGGGTCTTATTTCTTGTGCGCTATCCGTAAATGCCATGATCAATGTCAAATCAATCTACAAGCCATAAGTAATCTGCATATCCTTCGGCTTCCATGTCATTTTTAGAAATAAATCGCATTGCTGCCGAATTCATACAATATCTCAGTTGAGTTGGTCTTGGACCATCGAAAAAGACGTGACCCAAATGGGAGTCTCCCAACTTGCTCCTGACTTCAACCCTGACCATACCATATTCATAATCCAAAGGCTTATCGATGAGTCTTGCATCTATGGGTTTTGTGAAGCTTGGCCAGCCAGAATAGGATTCATATTTGTCCTTTGAACTAAACAACGGAGCACCAGAAACAATACACACATAAATGCCATCCTCTTTGTTTTCGTTATATTTATTATTGAAGGCCATTTCAGTTTCATTATTGATCGCTACTTCATATTGCAATGGTTCCAATATCTTTTTTAATTCTTCTCTGGAAGGACTTTTATATTTATTTTCCAAATTAGTTGGCCAATACTTAGCGATGAAAGCATCCCTACCAGACCCTCTTCTATAAGCATGGTATTCTTCAGGATTCTTTTTGTAATAGTCTTGATGATAGGCTTCTGCTTCGTAGAAGTTGCTGAATTTGATTATCGGTGTGACTATCGGTTTGTCAAACTTTCCTGATTTGCCTAATCTTTTTTTAGATTCTTCTGCTACTTGTTTTTGAATGCTGCTATGATAGAAAATAGCGGACTCGTATTGTGTGCCTCGATCATAAAAAGAGCCACCTGCATCTGTTGGGTCAAATTGCTGCCAGAAGATATCCAGTAACTCTGAATAACTGATGACTTCTGGGTTGTAGGTGATTTGGACAGCTTCTTTGTGACTGGTTTTGCCAGCACTCACGTCGGCATAACTTGGGTTCTTTTCTTTTCCGCCAGCGTAACCAGATACGACCGAAACCACACCTTGAATTCCTTCAAAAGGGGCTTCGATGCACCAAAAGCATCCTCCAGCAAAAGTTGCTAGCTCTGTTGGACCGTCATAATTTATTTCTTCGGTTGAGGTTTCAATTGCTTCTTCCTTATTATTGGCTTGGGAGCATGCGATCATTCCGAAACTAAAAACCTGAATTAATACCAGCGAAAGTGTGAATTTTAAATTTTTCATAATGCTTTTTACCAGTTGTTGTGTTTTGGTGATTTAAAGGGCACGATTTTAGAATATGCGTGATTCATAATTTGTCAATGGTTAAAACAACACAGGGCTGAGATTGTTCTCTGAGACGTTTTGACCTTATCAAACCCAAATACGATTTAAAACCAAATTCAGATTGGATTTGCAAGATCAAGAAATTCTGACTTTATTGGTAGGATTTTGATCTATCAAAATTCTGATAAACAAGAGCTTTAACCTAATCACCCCATGAAAAAGCTAATTCAGATTACTTTAGTGCTTTTAGGTGTACTATGCTTCAGCACAGAAATCAATGCCCAGTCTAAGACAGGTTGGGGTATAAAAGGAGGACTTAATTACAATTCCAATGGTAAATATTTCAGAGATGCGGAACTTGTATTGAGTGACCCTTTGAATAATTGGGGATACAATGTAGGCCTTTTTGGAAAAATCGAAGTAGGTCCTCTATTCGTTAGACCTGAACTAGCATACACACAGTTAAACTCGGAAATCAACTCGACCCAGCTGAGAACAGAACGACTGGATATGCCACTATTGGTTGGGCTTAATGTGCTGGGTCCAGTTGTTTCTTTCTTTGGAGGCCCAGCCCTTCACTACACCATCCAAGATGATCTCAAGTCTCTTGAATATGACAAATACAATATGGGGTATCAGTTTGGTATAGGGTTGAATTTCAATAATCTTGGGCTAGATATCCGATATGAAAGGGAGCTCAATGACCAAAAAATTAATATTGATAATGTGTTCACAGGTCAAGGAGATTTCAAATACCAGCAGATCACTTTGAACATGAGTATCAAATTTTAAAGCTTTTTGAAGAAAAGCAGAAGTTTTGACTTTGGTCAATATTTCTGCTTTTAAATTCATTTTTTGGCAAATTTTTCCACTTTTTCCCTAAAAAATAACGATATTTAGAATCATCCGTTTTTTATAATAAGATTTTAAACTTAAACCGATTCTGATTATGTCACAAGATCCTTTTAATGCTAAGAAATCACTTAAATCTTCAAAAGGCTCCTTTAATTATTGGAGCTTAATTGCTTTACAAGAAGCTGGGTATAAAGTTGATCAATTACCATTCTCTATAAGAATTCTTTTAGAAAATGCCCTAAGAAATTATGATGACTTTGCGATTACTAAAGAGCATATTGAAACACTCGCTAGTTGGTCTCCAGAACCCTCGGACAAGGATATTCCTTTTAAGCCAGCAAGAGTATTGATGCAAGATTTTACAGGAGTGCCAGCTGTAGTAGATATTGCATCTTTGAGAGCAGAAGCGGTTAGGAAAGGCAAAGACCCCAAAAAAATCAATCCCCTAATACCAGTTGACTTGGTCATAGATCACTCTGTGCAAGTGGATTATTTTGGCACCAATTATTCTTATCAGAAAAATGTTGATGTAGAATATGAGCGAAATGGAGAGCGTTACCAATTTCTAAAATGGGCTCAAAAAGCTTTTGATAATTTTTCTGTGGTACCTCCAGGGATGGGGATTTGCCATCAAGTGAACTTAGAATACTTAGCTCAAGGAGTGATTGCTAGAGATGGGGATGTTTTCCCAGATACACTTGTGGGAACTGATTCCCATACTCCCATGGTCAATGGGATAGGTGTAGTAGCTTGGGGTGTAGGGGGTATAGAAGCTGAGGCGGCTATTCTAGGGCAGCCGATTTATTTCATCATGCCTGAAGTTGTGGGATTGAAGCTGACAGGCAAACTTCCCCTTGGGACTACTGCTACTGATATGGTTCTGACCATTACACAATTGCTGCGTAAGCATGGAGTAGTTGGCAAATTTGTGGAGGTATTTGGGTCTGGATTGGATCATTTGACGGTTCCAGATAGGGCTACAATCTCTAATATGTCTCCTGAGTTTGGTTGTACTGTTACCTATTTCCCCATTGATGACCGTACCTTGGATTACATGGGCAAAACCAATAGAGCCAAAGATCAAATTCAATTGGTGGAAGATTATACCAAAGCCAATATGCTCTGGAGGGAAAATGAGGACAAAATCAAATATAGCTCTGTAGTTGAATTGGATTTGAGTACAGTAGAGCCTACTGTTTCAGGTCCAAAAAGGCCACAAGATAAAATCCTCGTTCGTGAGTTTAAGCATAAGTTCGGTGAGTTGCTCGAAGAGGTACACGGAAGAAAATACATTCCTATAGATAAAAGGGATGAGGGGCGTTGGTATGGAGAAGGAGGGAGTCAGCCTTCAGATAGAGAAGGAAATAACCTTGCAGAAATTGAATATGAGACCAAGGTAAAAAATGGGCTCAAGACTGTTGTTGTAAAACTCAATAATGAAAAGTTTGCCTTGCATGATGGTTCCATCGTAATTGCTGCGATTACCTCTTGTACCAATACATCAAATCCGTCAGTCATGATAGGGGCGGGCTTGGTAGCTCGTAAGGCAAGAGAAAGAGGGTTAGATGTGAAGCCTTGGGTGAAGACATCCTTAGCGCCTGGATCCAAAGTAGTTACAGATTATTTGGAAACTGCAGGGCTTTTGGATGACTTGGAAGCTTTAAGGTTTCATGTAGTGGGTTATGGTTGTACTTCTTGCATTGGAAATTCAGGTCCACTTCCGAGACATATCGCCAAGGCCGTAGAGGAGAATGATTTGGTAGTAAGTTCGGTTTTGTCGGGAAATAGAAACTTTGAAGCAAGGGTTCACCCTCAAGTGAAAATGAACTACTTGATGTCACCTATGCTTGTGGTCGCTTATGCTTTGGCAGGAAGGGTAGATGTGGATTTAAATGAAGAACCACTGGGTTATGATCCAAATTTAGAGCCTGTTTATCTTAAGGATATTTGGCCTAGCAATGATGAGATTTTTGAGGTAATGGGTAAAGTGCTTTCACCAGCTGATTTTGAAAAAAGCTATGGAGAAATCTTTGAAGGGAATGAGCAGTGGGTAAAACTAGAAGCGCCCAAGGATGAAATTTATCAATGGTCTGATCAAAGTACCTATATCAAAGAAGCACCATTTTTCGAAGGGCTATCTGAGAATGTGACAGAACCCAAAGATATCTTAGATGCAAGAGTACTTTTGAAATTAGGGGATAGCATCACTACGGATCATATTTCTCCAGCTGGATCCTTCGCTGAAAGTAGTCCAGCTGGTCAATACCTGAAGAATCGTGGAGTCGAGAAAAAAGATTTCAATTCCTATGGATCAAGAAGGGGGAATGATGAAGTCATGGTTAGAGGAACCTTTGCCAATGTCCGAATTAAAAATCAACTGGCTACAAAAGAAGGTGGCTATACGACCCACATACCGAGTGGGGAAGAGATGAGTGTCTATGATGCCGCAGTCAGCTATAGAAAAGCTCATACACCTCTTATAGTACTTGCAGGTAAAGAATATGGTAGTGGTTCTTCAAGAGACTGGGCTGCCAAAGGAACCAATTTATTAGGAATCAAGGCTGTTTTGGCTGAGAGCTATGAGAGGATTCATAGGAGCAATTTGGTAGGTATGGGTGTGCTCCCTTTGCAATATGTAGAAGGTGATACAGCAGAAAGCCTTGGTCTCAATGGAAAGGAAAGCTTCAGTATCAGAGGGATTTCTGAGGGATTGTCTCCTCTCAAGAAGTTGACTGTAGAAGCAATTTCGAATGAAGAAAATTCTAAAACTTTTGAAGTCGTTTGTCGCTTAGATTCAGCCATCGAAATTGAGTACTTCAAAAATGGAGGAATATTACATTATGTATTGAGAGATTTTCTTAAAAAATAGGCTCCATGTTGAAGTGATTTTCAACAAAACAAAAATGAAACGGGCTAGTAAAGTTTTCTATTCAATTAGGGGGCTTTGCTAGCCCTTTTGATTTCAAATACTTTCAATTTCTAATCTTGGACATTTTATCTATATTTAAGTCCTTAGATCATTCCTACTTATGAAATATATAAGTTTTGCAATTGCCTTGATTATCACAATTTCTCTCGGCGTTGCACTATCCCTACAGTTTGGTAGCATTCCACCACTGGGCAAATTATTAGATCCCAATCACGGATTTTGGCAAAATGCCTATTCTGAGGATCAACTTGCCAAAGAAGAAATTAAGTTATCTGGACTTTCTTCTTCAGTAATCATACAATATGATGAAAACTTGATTCCTCACATTTTTGCACAAAATGAATTGGATCTTTACAGAGCCCAAGGCTATGTTACAGCCCAAAACCGCTTGTGGCAAATGGAATTTCAAACCATGGCAGCAGCTGGTAGAATCTCTGAGATCGTTGGTTCTATGGCTATTGATCTTGATAGGATGACTAGGAGAAAAGGGATGCCTTTTGCCGCAGAGCAAGGAATACAATTTTTAGAAAATACAGACCCAGAGACTTTTAAGCTTGTGCAGGCTTATGCTGATGGTGTAAACCAATACATAGAATCTCTCACGGATGCGAGGATGCCAATAGAATACAAGATCCTCAATTATAGACCTGAGAAATGGTCGCCTTACAAATCCCTGCTTTTGCTAAAGTACATGGCAGATATGTTGGTGGGAGATAGGGATTTAGAATATACAAACCTACACACTATTCTTGGTCCTGAATTACTTGACAAGCTATTCCCGCTTTTCCCAGAGGAAAATGATCCAGTCATAGAGGCTGATAAGACTTGGGATTTTACGCCATTGCAAGTTACTAAGCCAGAGGGAGTTGTTTATCCTAATGATTCAATATTTGTAAAAACCATGCCTCAACCTGAGCCTGGAGTTGGCTCCAATAATTGGGCTGTGGCAGGAAGTAAATCAGCCTCAGGCAACCCTATACTTGCCAATGATCCGCATTTGAGTTTGAATCTTCCTTCCCTCTGGTATGCGATGCAATTGACTACTCCTAATCACTCGGTCAAAGGTGCTACGCTTCCAGGTGCGCTAGGGATCATTTCAGGTTTCAATGAAAATATCGCTTGGGGTGTTACCAATGCCACACGAGATACCAGAGATTGGTATGCCATTACTTTTAAAAACGATGATCGTACAGAGTACCTATACAATGATCAATGGATTCAAAGTACATTTAGAATAGAGGAAATCAAAGTCAAAGGTGAGGCTTCTTATTTCGATACTGTGGTTTATACCCATCATGGTCCCGTAGTATATGATCAATCCTTCAGAGCAGAAAGGCAAGATGTGAATTTTGCGCTCAAATGGACTGCTCATTTACCTTCCAACGAGCAAAAAACCTTTCTTTTATTGAATAAAGGGAAATCACATGAGGATTATATAGCGGCATTAGACCACTATACCTCACCAGCTCAAAACTTTGTTTTTGCATCCCAATCAGGAGATATCGCCATGAAGGTACAAGGTAGATTTCCCTTGAAATGGGAAGGGCAAGGGAAGTTTTTGATGGATGGAAATGACCCTAAAATGGAATGGAAGGACTTTATTCCAATTGAACATAATGCAGCGACACTAAACCCCACAAGAGGTTTTGTGTCTTCTGCCAACCAACATTCTGTAGACCCTTCTTATCCATACTATGTTTTTGACAATAGTTTCGAGCATTATAGAAATAGAAGACTGAATCAGCGATTGGCTGAAATGAACCAAATCACGATAGCCGACATGATGGAGTTGCAGTTTGATAATTTTCACCTTCATGCTTTTGAGGCACTTCCTGTTATGATGAATTATATTCAGGCTGATTCTTTGATCAATGCTGGTGTGGAACATGTTTCTTACTTGAAGGACTTGGCTGATTGGAATTTCTTTACTTTTCCTAATCAAACAGCCCCAACATTATTTCACCTTTGGTGGAGGTATTTACATAGGAGCGTATGGGAAGACTTGAGAAAATCTGAGCTCCCTGTCGTGCTTCCTAATAATTACCAGACAGTTAAATTATTAGCAAACGAACCAAACTCAAGTCTGTTTGATAAAAAAACTACAGGTATAATAGAGACTGCTAAGGATCATGTCATGGCAAGTTTTGATTCTATGATTGTTCAAGTGAAAAAAATGGAGCAAGATAAGGGAGATTATACTTGGGCAAATCAGAAAAATACAACTATCCAGCATTTGGTTCCCAATTTCAAATCATTTTCCTATGAAGGTGTATATACTGGTGGTGGGGCAGGAATTCTGAATGCTACATCTGAACGTCATGGGGCTAGTTGGAGAATGGTGGTAGAATTAGGAGAAGAACCTGAAGCTTTTGGGATCTATCCAGGAGGACAATCTGGTAATCCAGGAAGTAAGTATTATGACTCATTTTTGAAAAAATGGGCTAATGGAGAATACGTGAACTTCAAACTCAAAAAGATGGAAAATTCTCAAACTAGCCTTTTTTCAACCACTTTAAAGCCTTGAAAAATATGAAATTTACAGCATTATTTGTCTTGACAGTTTTACTGGTCTTGTTTTTAGGACCATATTTTAGCTATCCCTATCTGATGGGAGTCATTGTCATACTAGCATATTTAATGGCATCAAATGGTACTGCCTCTTTCTTTGCTTCTGGACTTGCCATGGGGCTTGTTTGGTTAGGAAAAGCTATTTCCATCAGCATCGAGACAGGTTCTTCACTTCCAGATAAGATGGCCATATTGATGGGAATGGAACAAAGTAATTTGTTGTGGGTAGCTACGGGTGTATTAGGATTTTTACTTGGAGGATTTAGCGGACTTACTGGAGCACTTTTAAAGAACCTTTCAAAGCCAAAAAGACCACAAGGGATGTACAGATATTAGTTGAACTTGATTCTCCCCATTCTAGCTGAGAATCAAATTATCGGCCAATGTCTACAGGCTATACAGAAATGCTAGTATGTAACTTTTTTATATCCCAACTTAAGGAAAAGACAGAAACACAAAACAAAAAAGTCAGGAGATTGATCTACTGACTTTTTTGTTTTGTATCACCAAGCATAAATTAAGTTTGGATGACGCCTACATTGAATTTTTCTGTGATAGGAGCATGATTAGCTGCTTCGATTCCCATGCTGATGACTTTTCTAGTTTCTAGTGGATCGATGACACCATCTACCCAAAGTCTCGAAGCTGCGTAATAGGGGCTTAGTTCTTCATTGTATTTGGCAGTGATTTCTTCGAGTAGATTCTTTTCATCTTCAGGAGTAATTGTCTCTCCTGATTTTTTGAGAGAGGCTATTTTGATTTGGAGTAAGGTTTTGGCGGCAGAAGCTCCAGACATTACGGCCATTTGAGCCGTTGGCCAAGAGTAGATCAGTCTAGGGTCATAAGCTTTGCCACACATGGCGTAGTTGCCTGCGCCATAAGAATTTCCAATCACTATGGTGAATTTAGGAACTACAGAATTTGCCATGGCGTTGACCATCTTTGCGCCATCTTTGATGATACCACCATGTTCTGCTTTACTGCCGACCATAAATCCAGATACATCTTGAATAAAAATAAGCGGTATTTTTCGCTGATTACAGTTCATGATAAATCTAGCCGCTTTGTCAGCAGAATCTGAGTAAATTACGCCCCCCATCTGCATTTCACCTTTTTTATTTTTGACGATCTTTCGCTGATTGGCTATGATGCCGACAGCCCAACCATCGACTCTCGCAGTTCCGCAGAGTAAGGTTTTGCCATAATCTTTTTTGTATTCGTCAAATTCTGAATCATCAACGAGACGTTCTATGACTGCTCGCATATCATAAGGCTTAACCCTGTCTGATGGGAATACACCATAGAGTTCATTTTCATCTTTTTTGGGTTTTGAAGGCTCTTTTCTATCAAAACCAGCTTTTTCGTAAGCACCTATTTTGTCGAAAATATTCCTAATTGCATCTAAACATTCTTGGTCTGTGTCGTACTTATTGTCTGTCACGCCTGATATTTCGCAATGTGTGGTGGCGCCTCCTAGTGTTTCATTATCCACACTTTCTCCGATAGCAGCCTTGACCAGATAGGAACCAGCTAAGAAAATAGAACCTGTCTTGTCTACAATCATGGCCTCGTCTGACATGATCGGTAGGTAGGCTCCTCCAGCGACACAACTTCCCATGATAGCTGCTACCTGTATAATACCCATGGAGGACATCTTGGCATTGTTTCTGAATTGCCTTCCGAAATGCTCTTTGTCAGGGAAAATTTCATTTTGCATAGGAAGGAAAACGCCTGCACTATCTACCAGATAGATGATGGGGAGTCTGTTTTCCATGGCGATCTCCTGTGCTCTAAGATTCTTTTTTGCTGTCATTGGAAACCATGCACCAGCCTTTACAGTCGCGTCGTTGGCAACAATCATACACATACGACCTTTGACATATCCGATTCCAGTGACTACACCTGCAGAAGGGCAGCCTCCTTCTTCTTCATACATGCCATCTGCTGTAAGTGCACCCACTTCCAAAAATTCTGAACCAGCATCTCTCAAATAATCAATTCTTTCCCTTGCAGTCAATTTACCCTTCTGGTGCTCCTTGGCAATTCTCTTTTCCCCTCCCCCTAATTTGACTTTTTCTAATTTTTTGCGCAGCTGAAAAAGTAATTGTTTGTTTTGATCTTCGTTTTTATTGAATTCAATATCCATAAAGTTATTCGGGTTTAATTTTCAAAGCTAAAATAAGGTAATATGTTGATAAGTTTCAAAATAGGATGGGAGTTTTGATGTGTGGGACTTAATAAAAATAAAACGCCTTCACAAAGCGAATTGGTGAAGGCGAATTTAGCTTATTTTATGTTTTGGTCAAGGAAGGAATTATAGAGATTCTATTTCCTCTTTGTATGCTTTTACCGAACGATAGATGGCAGATGCCAAATAGGTTTGGCCATCTTTGCTATTGAGGTATCTTTCTTCATTAGGGTTGGATATAAAACCGAGTTCAACCAAAACGGATGGCATGCTTGTGGTCCAAAGGACGTAGAGTGGTGCTTGCTTGACACCTCTACTATGTCTATTGACTCGGCTAGTAAAATCATTTTCTATTTTTGAAGCTAGCGATAAGCTATTGGAAAGGAAAGCTTTCTGCATGATGTTGAACATGATGTAGGATTCCGGAGACGTAGGATCGAATCCTTCATAATTTTCCTCATAATTTTCCTCAAGTAGGATCACAGAGTTCTCTCTTTTTACAATATCGAAATTCGCTTCGAAGTTTTTAGTACCCATGACGAATGTTTCTGTTCCATAAGCAGATCTATTGGAAGCAGCATTACAATGAATTGAAATAAAAAGATCAGCTCGATTTCTATTGGCAATATTCGGTCTTTCTTTCAGGTCTACAGCAACATCAGACTGACGTGTATAAATGACCTTGACATCAGGTAGATACTCCTCGATATATTTACCAACCTGTAGGGCTACTTTTAATGTAATATCTTTTTCTTTACTGAAAGAGCCTAGTGCCCCAGGGTCTCTACCACCATGTCCTGCATCGATGACCACAGTCCTTAATTTGAACTCCGGTGCCCTACTTCCTGTGGGTTGGAAGCCCATAAAAAGAAAGGAAAATGTAAATAAAGTAATTGCAAGAATATTTTTAACTTGAAGTCGTTTCATAAGCACTAAATACCATTAACTTTGCTCGTTCGAAATTTAGAAATTTTTAAACAAATTTGATTCAATCGGTGCGGAATAACAGGCTCCAATTCATAATATTCCTACTATTTTGGGTAATCCCCCAATTTGTATTCTCTCAAGAGAGAAGAACGAGGAGGGTGGAGAATCCAATTGTTGCACCTGATTCTATTTTAAGAGCACCAGCTCAGGTACTTCCTGAAGTGGAATTACCAGAAATAACCCTTCCAGACAGCCTTCCAGAAAACGACTCTACAAAGGTAGTGCCTAAAGGTGACATAGAAACCATTATCAATTATTATGGGGAAGATAGTATCATCACTGATTTTGCTCAAAATAAAATCTATTTACACAAAGAAGCTTGGTTTGAGTATGGAAATATCAGACTTGATGCAGATCTGATTATCATTGATTGGGATAAAAGTGAACTTTTTGCTTCTGGGGTGACAGACTCGTTGGGTAATATCCAAGGTAATCCGATTTTTAAAGAAGGTAATACCACTTACGAAATCCGAAAAGAGATGCGTTACAACTTCAAAACGCAAAAGGCAATCATCAAGGATGTAGTGACAGAGCAGCAAGACGGTCTCTTAAGAGGAGAGACGATCAAGAAAACTACAGATGGTAGTATCTACATGGATAGAGGTTATTACACTACCTGTAACTTAGCCGAGCCACATTTTCATATATCAGCTGCCAAAATCAAATCTATCAGGGGCAAGCAAGTGGTCACAGGTCCATTCAATCTCTATTTTAATAATATCCCTACTCCAATTGGGTTGCCTTTCGGTATTATTCCCGATACGCCTGAGGAAAAAGCTTCTGGAATTGTCTTCCCTTCATATGGTCAAGAACAAAGAAGGGGTCTTTTCTTAAGAGATTTTGGTTATTACTTTGCTTTCAATGATTTTATTCATACACGACTGACAGGGGATATTTATTCCAATGGAGGATGGGGGGCAAAAGCCGCCTCGATTTATAAAAAGCGTTATCGCTATAATGGTAGTTTTAATATAGATTACCAAAGCTTCAGAAGTCCAGAGACAGAATTGAATCCACTTGATTTTACATCAGTTTGGGTAAGTTGGCAGCATACACCAGAAACTAGAGGTAATTCTAGGTTTTCAGCTTCAGTCAATGCAGGTACTCAGAATTATAATAACTTGGTCATAAACCCAAATAATTTTGCAAATAACGTAAGGGCGGATTTCACATCTAATATAGCCTATAGCAAAACATTTGCAGGGACTCCCTTTAGTATGTCTGCAAACTTGAGACACTCACAGAATATCAATACGGACGAAGTTAACTTGACTCTACCTGACGTCGCTGTCAATATGAATCGTCAAAATCCTTTTCAGAATTTGACTAGGTTTGAGCCTTTGAAGACACTAAATATTGCTTGGAATTTCAACCTTCAAAATCAAATCACCAACAGAATTACACCCGCATTAGGTGTTCAAAATCAAAATTTTCAACAGGATTTTGGTTTTGGTGAAGAGTTTCAGCAAGCTCCTGATGTTTTAGCATTTAGTTTTGCAAACTTACCGCAACTTTTAAGAGATGCCAATAATGGTGCAAGAAGTACTATACCTATCTCGTCCAATTTCACACTCTTCAAGTATTTCACTGGAACTGCATCCGCAAACTATACCGAACTTTGGTATTTGGAAAGGATCAATTACTTCTATAATGATGTAGAAAATAGAGTAGATAGAATTCTCGAAAATGGCTTCAATAGAGTGGGCTTCTATACCACTTCATTCAATATGAACACCAATGTGTATGGTTTCTATACTTTTAAGAATAGTAAGAAAGTAGAAGCTATTCGTCACCACATGCAGCCATCATTTGGGTTTAATTTTACTCCAGATTTTTCTGATCCGAGATTTGGATACTATCAGCAGGTACAGGTCGATAGTGCTGGCAGAACACAATTTTTTTCCAGACATCAAGGGTTTATCTTTCAAGGGGCTCCATTGGGTGAATCTAGAGCCTTGAGTATTTCTATCAGGAATGTACTTGAAGCGAAGATCAGAACAGAGAGTGATACAGCAGAGGTCAAAACCAAAAAGATCCCATTGCTTCAAACCTTGAATGTGACTACGAATTACAACTTCGCAGCCGATTCCTTTCAGTTGGCTCCTGTAAATATGAATACTAGAACATCATTTTTTGACAATAAGCTTTCTGTCAACCTTTCTGCAACTTTAGATCCTTATGCCTCAGGAGTCTCTAGAACAGCTCAAGGACAAGAAGTAGCTAGAAGAATCAATGATTTTGCATGGAGAAGGGGACAAGGTATTGGGAGTATTCGTAATGCCTCTGTCAATATCAATGGTAGCCTCAATCCAAGTAAATCCGAACGCTCCCCTGGTGAAGTAAGAGATGAAATCACCAATAACTTTCTTCAGCAAGGTGGTCAGATGAATGAGTTCGTAGAAAATGAAATCAACCGAATCGTCAATGATCCTAGTCAATACATAGATTGGAGTATTCCTTGGAACTTAGGATTTGGTTACAACCTATCTTACAATAACAGACCCGGAGGACAGTCCAATGTGACTCAAGCCTTGAATATCAATGGAGATGTAAGCTTGACAGATAAGTGGAAGGTCAATTTCAATACAGGATATGATTTTTCCACAGCTAAAATCACTCAAACCATGATTTCTATAGCCAGAGACTTACACTGTTGGCAGATGAATGTATCATGGATTCCATTTGGAACTTTTACTTCATACAGTGTAGATATTCGCGTCAAGTCAGCCATTCTACAAGATCTTAAGGTCAATAGAAGAAGGTCATTCTTCGATAGGTAGAAGTTGATTTAAGATTTTAGAATGATGTAGCTACGATTCATATCGGTAAAAAAGATTCAAGATGTATGATATGTATTGCAATGCGCAGCACAACATTTTAACTTTTAAACTTTCTAACCTTCTAACATCAAAACCAGATCCGTCAAATTTTTGCTCTACTTAATGGCATGGTCATGCATCTAGGGCCACCAAGTCCACGAGAAAGCTCAGAAGAAGGGATTTCCAAGACTTCCACCCCAAGATTTCTCAAAGCGCGATTGGTGTGCTTATTTCTATTGTAAGAAATGACCCTTCTTGGTCCTATGGCAAAAACATTTGCGCCATCAAACCACTGCTCTCGCATGGCATAATCTGGATTGCCATCGGCTGTATGGAGGATTTCTAAATAGGGGATTTCTTTCTCCAATACAGTTAGGAGTGACTCATTTAAGACCTCTCTTTTGATATGTACTTTGTCCTCCTTGATTTCTTTGAGTGTGTAAAGTGATGTTTGAAGTACAGCATTGAGCGCATCTGGATAGGTCAATACCAAATTTTCATCCAAAATGGTAAATACCGTATCAAGGTGCATGTAGTTCCTTTTTTGCGGTAGGTGAACTTCATAAACTCGCTCTACAGTACCTTCTGCAAGTAAGGACTTGGCCACATGATAAATAGCCTTTTCATCAGTTCTTTCTGAGTTGCCTATAGCCACTGCTTTTTTTGATAAAATGATGATGTCACCACCTTCAATACTTGCGGGGTTATTGTGGCCATTGACTGGGTAGATACAATTGATGTTTTCTTTAAAATCGGGATGATTTTCAAAAATACTTCTTAAAAGATCTGCTTCACGCTGTCTACCCTCCATTTTCATACTAGAAAAGACAATCCCACCCGGTGTGACGGCCATTGGGTCTCTTTGGAAATATAAGTTGGGACTAGGGGGGATGATAAACGCATAGTCCATCAATTCACCAGCTGATAAATTTGGGATTTTTCTTTTAAGCTCGTGTACTTTGATGCCAGCCATCAAAGCTACCGCACATTCTGCAGTTGATAATCGCCCCATGATTTGCTCAGCCAAATGAGTCATATTGGATCTGCTAAGGGCTTGTTTCATAAGTTTGAAAAGTAATTTTTCATCAGATAATACTTGAATCAACAACTCTTGTAGTCTATAGACAGTAGCTCCGGTAGTCTGTTTAATCAAATCAGTAAAAAAATCATGTTCCTTCTGCATGGCTTCGAGATAAGGAACATCTTCAAAAAGCAAGAACTCCTTATTGTAAGGTGTCAACCTATCAATCTCTTTTCCTGGTCTATGCATCAATACAGCCTTCAAGGTGCCAAATTCTGAGTTCAATCTTAGATTCATGGTTAAATTATCAATGATGTTTTTTAAAAATAGTGTAAAAAATTAAAAATATGATTTAATAAATGACTTAATAAATAAAATAAACTGTATAGGTCATGAAAAAAGCCGAATCTCACGACCCGGCTTTGTTATTCATTTAATCTCCAATCTCCCTGATTCCTCAGGACTGAAATCTAAAATCTTAAGATAACCAAGATTCTACTTCTTCTTTAGTAGGATTGCTGGCGTCTAGTTTTAGTTTTTTTCTTCTTCCGCAGACATCATTGAAGAGTTTGTTGGCGTCTTGCTCCTTCAGTTGCTCCATGGTATGGATATTCAGATCTCTCAATGCAGGAATCAACCCTTGTGGAATGCCCACTGCCATGAAATCTTCATCAGTAGCGATTTTTACTTTTTTCTCAGGGCGCATTTGTGGGAAGAAGAGTACCTCTTGAATGGTAGTCTTATTGGTCAGCATCATGGTCAATCTATCTATACCTATTCCGAGACCAGATGTAGGAGGCATGCCGTATTCCAAAGCTCTCAAGAAATCATCATCCATAGCCATCGCTTCATCATCTCCTCTAGCAGCTAGTTTTAATTGCTCTTCGAATCTTTCTCTTTGGTCGATTGGGTCATTCAACTCTGAATAAGCATTGGCGATTTCCTTACCATTTACAAATAGTTCGAATCGCTCTACCAGTCCATCTTTGGTTCTATGTTTCTTAGCCAGAGGTGTCATTTCGATCGGGTAATCTGTAATGTATGTTGGCTGAATCAAATGATCTTCAACTTTAGCTCCGAAGATTTCATCAATCAATTTGCCTTTGCCCATGCTGGCATCTGTTTCGATTCCTAGGTCAGTACATACTTTTCTCAATCCATCCTCGTTCATCTTAGATACATCAATACCCGTATATTCCTTGATAGAATCATACATGCTGATTCTTCTGTAAGGTCCTGCAAAATCAATCTGCTTATCACCAACAGTGACTACGGTAGTACCATGAATGGAATGTGTTACTTTTTCTAACAACTCTTCCACCATTTCCATCATCCAAATATAGTCCTTGTAGGCTACATAAATTTCCATAGAAGTGAATTCAGGGTTGTGAGTACGGTCCATGCCTTCATTTCTGAACATCTTCCCAAACTCGTACACGCCGTCAAAACCACCTACAATTAATCTCTTGAGATAAAGCTCATTGGCAATTCTCAGGTAGAGTGGCATGTCTAAGGTGTTGTGATGCGTGTTGAATGGCCTTGCCGCAGCACCTCCATGTACAGCTTGGAGTATGGGGGTTTCTACCTCTAACCAACCGTGGTCATCAAAGTACCTTCTCATATTAGAGATGATCTTGGTTCTGGTGATAAAAACTTCCTTTACTTCAGGGTTTACTGTCAAATCTACATATCGCTGCCTGTATCTCAATTCAGGGTCAGTGAAGCCGTCATATACATTACCATCATCATCTCTTTTGACAACTGGAAGTGGTTTTACAGCTTTAGAAAGGACCTTGAGCTCTGTGACATGAAGAGAAATTTCACCTGTTTGGGTAGTGAAAATATATCCTTTCACACCGATGAAGTCACCAATACCGAGTAGCTTCTTGAATACAGTATTGTAAAAAGTCTTATCCTCACCTTCACAAATATCATCTCTACGCACATAAATCTGTAATCTACCGGTAGCATCTTGAATCTCAGCAAAGGATGCAGAACCCATGATTCTTCTACTCATCAATCTCCCTGCTATGGAAATGTCTTTGTAGTCAGTTTTATTGTTTTCGTAGTTTTTATGAATATCTGCCGCAGTGACGTTAATTGGAAATGATTCTGCTGGATAAGGATTGATTCCCAGCTTGATCAACTCTTCTCGGTCTTTTCTGCGCTCTATTTCCTGTTCACTTAATAATTGCATTGTTTATAGATTTGAATAGAGAAGGTCTCAAATGGCTCCTCCTGATTGGTTTGATATTTTTTTACTTATTCAAGTTTCTTCTTCTAGCAATCTCTTTTTTGATCAAATCAAACTCTCTTGAGCTTTGACCTGCTACAGAAGTATTTTCTTCAGCTCTTCGACCTAGATATGGCATGACCTTCTCCACCGGACCGTAAGGAACATACTTGACTACATTGAAACCTGCATTAGCCAAGTTGTAAGAAATATTATCACTCATGCCATAAAGTTGGGCAAAGTAGACGTTTTCATCTTTTGGATTGATTTGTTTTTCTTCGATCAATTCAGTAAGATAAATATTGCTTCGCTCGTTGTGTGAGCCACTTACTAGGCTGATTTGTCCAAAATTTTCAATGCAAAAGGCCAAAGCTGCATCATAATCCCTGTCCGAAGAAGCCTTGTCAGGTTGAATTGGTGAGCGATAGCCTTTCACTTTGGCTCTTTCTCTTTCTTTTTCCATGTATGCGCCTCTCACGAGTTTCGCTCCTAGCTTGTACCCTTTGGATTCAGCTACTTCATTGGCATCCTTAAGCCTTTGAAGCATGTCATGTCGATACATTTGATAGGTATTGTACACAATGCAATCTTTCTGATTGTATTTTTCCATTGCCTCATACACCATCTGATCTATGACATCCTGAAACCATGACTCCTCAGCATCGATCAAGATCCTTGTGTTCGCCTCAGCGGCTGCTTGACATAAGCCATCTACTCTAGCTTTCAGTTTGTCAAAGGATGCACGTTCAGCATTGTTCAGCATTTTTCCTTCTTGTACTTTGATCATGATTTTATAATCACCAAGACCAGTTACCTTAAATACTGCGAAGGGAATATTATCATCTCCTGCGGATCTTTCTATAGTCCTCAAGATTTCTTTATAAGTGGCCTCGTAACTATCTTCATTCCCCTCACCTTCTACCGAGTAATCTAAGATTGTCTTGATGTTGAAAGCTGCCAATTCGTCTACTGTTTGCTGGGAATCTTCAATGCTTTCTCCTCCGCAAAAGTGTCCAAACATGGTGCTTTTCATCAGACCCTTGATTGGGAATTTGATTTTAAAAGCCAAATTGGCCATTTTGATCCCCATTTTTACAGCAGTGTTGCTGTTCATGGTTGCAAAGATGAGATACATTTTTCTCAAGTCCGCATCAGATTTAGAAGCAAAAGCAACTTCTAAATTCTCCAAAGAAATTTTGGTTTTTGTGGGCATATTCTGTAATTCGAGCTGCAAATATACTTTGTGAATCATAGCCTTCCAAACCTTGTATGGATTCTAGCGATGTTTGGCTAGGCTTTTTTTTCGATTCAAAATTAGCTTATTTCTTTATCTGAAGGCTGATTTCTGTCAGGTATTTCTGTGACAGTAACTTTTTGTGATGGGCAATTGTTAATTTGCAGATTAGAATTGAGTTGAAATAAAATATGGGAAAATCATTTGAAGCGTGGGGATGGAGTGAAAAGCATCCGCTAATTATAGCTGGACCTTGTAGTGTAGAGACACCTGAGCAATTAGACGAGACCGTTGCAGCTTTGGTCAAACAAGGTGTGAAGATTATCCGTGGAGGTGTTTGGAAGCCTAGGACAAGACCAGGGAGCTTTGAGGGGGTTGGCGCGATAGCATTGCCATGGATACAAGAAGTGAAGAAGAAGTATGGGGTCAAGTTTGCCATAGAAGTAGCCAACCCAAATCACGTTAAGCAAGCTTTGGATGCTGATATAGATATCTTGTGGATAGGAGCAAGGTCAACAGTAAACCCATTTACAGTACAAGAAATAGCAGACAGTCTTAAAGGTGTGGATATTCCCATTTTTGTAAAAAATCCCGTCAATCCTGATCTAGCATTGTGGATAGGTGCTTTGGAGCGACTTGATCAAGCTGGATTGAAGCGAATAGGAGCCATTCACAGAGGTTTCTCAAATTTTAATGATACGACCTATCGTAATAGCCCAATGTGGCAACTTCCTATAGAATTGAAAACGAAGTTTCCAGAATTACCTTTGATCAACGACCCGAGTCATATTTGTGGGAGGCGAGATTTACTTTTTGATGTGGCCCAGATGGCGCTTGATTTGGACTTTGATGGATTGATAATTGAATCCCACCGAGACCCTGATCATGCGTGGTCAGATGCAGCGCAACAAGTGACGCCAGGTGTCTTGGGAGATATGCTTCACAGGCTTAAGATTAGAACAATCAATCCTGAGAATTCTGAATTTCAATATCAACTTGAACAAATCAGAGGTCAAATTGATGATGTGGATAGAGAACTACTAGAGGTATTGACACGGAGGATGAATTTGGTAGCGCAAGCAGGGGAATTTAAGAAAATGAATAATGTGGCGATTTTTCAAATTGATCGCTGGAAGAAGGTTTTCAAAAGTAGATCTGAATGGGCGCAAGCAATGCGACTCAACCCTGAATTTATCAAAGAATTATTTCGTATGATTCATTCAGAATCTATCAGCAAGCAAAAAGAAATCATGGAGGACAAGCAGCTGGAAAAATAATCATATTTGGACATGATAGACGTCTGTCTGATTTCTATTGATACCTGTAATGGAGAAACCGCCTGATTGAGGGATTTCTTCGATCAGGTCAAAAACCCTACAATCTCTCGGTAAGCCTTCGAAAATTAGGGTGAAGTTAAACTTTTGATTTGGTTTGATAAAAGTCCAAAACGGGAAGAATGTGATATTATCAGCATTGAGTAGTTTGGATTTTGTACTGCTCTCTTTTGGTACCAAAAATGTACTTTGCCATATTCTGATCATTTGTTCCATAGAGCCATTTTCCAAAAAGCATTTGACGATAACTTGTCGCTCTACATTTTCTTCGGTGATGATTTGTTCAAGTATCTGAGTATCGACTTTGGTTTTGTGATGATATTCATGCTGCTGTTTTATTCACAACTATAAATCAATTTGAGATTAGATGGTTCCAGATTGATGGTGAAATATATGAATTAATGTACCATAGAATATTTTGAAAATATTAATCAAAAGTAGTTTGATTGCTGATTCGGTAACAGTATGGGTTGGATTTACAGTATTGTCAAAAAAATATTCAAAAATTAATTTGTTTTTAAAAAATCACCCTTTACATTTGAAGCATGTTAATCGCAGCCGTTATATATTTTACCTTCTTTTACTTTTACTTTCGTCCTGAAGGTCGAATCGGAGCTGCCTATTGCTAGATAAATAAATAATTTAATCATACATGCAAAAAAGCCCGATTCGACAGAGTCGGGCTTTTTTGTTTTCAAACCAATTTAAACTCATGGAAAATCACTTACAAACAAAAGACTGGGGACTAGGACTACAAGGTCATGTCATCATTGCAGGGCCTTGTAGCGCTGAGACACCCGAACAGATTGAGCGAGTATGTCTCGATATGAAAAATGAAAATATGATTCCCAACCTTTTCAGAGCTGGAATCTGGAAACCAAGGACTAGACCAGGAAGCTTTGAAGGAATCGGAGAAGATGGATTGAAATGGATGGAAATTGTCAGACATCACCTGAACATTCCTATCACTACAGAAGTGGGAAACGCTGCTCACGTAGAGCTTGCGCTAAAGCATAAGGTTGATGTACTTTGGATTGGAGCAAGGACTACAGTAAACCCCTTCGCTGTTCAAGAAATCGCTGATGCTCTCAAAGGTGTAGATATTCCTGTCATGGTCAAGAATCCAATGAATCCGGACCTTCAACTTTGGTTAGGGGCTTTAGAAAGATTGCAATCAGTCGGTATCAATAAGCTTGCGGCTATCCACAGAGGTTTCTCGGATTCTTACGACAAGCGGTTCAGGAATAAACCAAACTGGTCCATGCCTATCCACCTGAAAAGAGAATGGAAAGGAATGGAAGTGATCAATGATCCAAGTCACATCGTAGGCAATAGAGCTGGCATTCTTGAGACTTCCCAGCGAGCGATCAATTTTGGCTTAGACGGATTGATGATTGAGACGCATCATGATCCAGATAACGCTTGGTCTGATGCAAAGCAACAAGTTACCCCTGCTACTTTGAAGCAAATCCTAGCTCAAATAGATTTTAAGAATACAGGGGAGTCTGAAAATCCAGGAGAAAGACTCAATGATCTTCGATTAGCTGTAGATCATTTAGATGATCAGTTGCTCGATTTATTGCAAGAAAGGTTTGCTATGATTGACCAGATTGGAGCATACAAAAGAGAAAATCATCTCACGGTATTTCAATCTGACAGATGGAAATATGTCATGGAATCAAGGACTCAAAAGGGAGTTCAGAAGAATCTTAGTGAAAAATTCATGAAGGAATTACTGTACTGTATTCATGAAGAATCTGTAAAAAGACAAGAAAAACAATTGAGAGAAGCAGATCCTGTTAAGAAAGCTTAGATTTGTTAAAAAAAACTGCATAAAATTGGATTCAGTCATATTTTCAAGTTCCATTCAGAATGACTTTGTCAGCTTTCTAAGCAGACAAGTGTATACTCAGTTAGGTATCATCATGGATAGCAATACCGAAAAGTATTGTTATCCACTCATCGCAGAAAAGCTTCCTGCCCACAAACACTTTGCTTTTGAAGCTGGTGAAGTGCACAAGAATTTAAACACTTGTACAAATATATGGCAGTGGATGACTGATTGTGGATTTGATCGAAAGACACTTATCATCAATTTAGGTGGCGGAGTGACAGGAGATATGGGAGGGTTCTGTGCTAGTACTTACAAGAGAGGAATTCCTTTTGTTAATATTCCGACAACATTGTTGTCTCAGGTTGATGCAAGTGTCGGTGGGAAGTTGGGAATAGACTTCAATGGTTTCAAAAATCACATCGGTGTCTTTACAGATCCTATTGCGGTATTGATTTCAGATGAGTTCCTCAAAACACTTCCTCAAGCAGAATTGAGATCTGGCTATGCAGAAGTGATCAAGCATGGGTTGATTCAGCATGCAGATTACTTTTCCTGTATGAAATCTCAAGATTGGGAAAATCAAGACTGGAAAACCATCATTGAGAAATCAGTTAGTATCAAAAAGGAAGTCGTAGAGAAAGACCCCAAGGAGTCTGGATTGAGAAAAATACTCAACTTTGGACATACCATTGGTCATGCTTTTGAATCTTATTATTTAGATACGGCTCGTCACCTGCTTCACGGAGAGGCGATTGCCATAGGAATGATCACAGAAGCATTTCTTTCACATAAAAAGTCTGGGCTTACGGTTGAGGAGCTGAATCAAATCTCTGAGTTCCTTTTGGAAGTATATGGAAGAATAGATGTTCCACCTGCTGATGTGACAGAGATTATTTCCCTTTGTAGTCAAGATAAGAAAAATGATGCTGATAGAATTAATTTCTCTTTACTTAGAAAAATCGGGCAATGCGATTACAATATCATCTGCAGCCTCGAGGATATAGAAGAAGCCATAACATACTATCGATCGCTTTAAGCATATTTCAAGCCTATTTCACTCAAAAATGACAATTCAAATTTTACCACAATTATCGAAATTCAAATCAACCACAATCCCATTGCCTTCTTCAAAAAGCGAAAGCAATAGGGTTTTGGTGATCGATGCGTTGACGGCTGGAGATAATCAAATCAGTAACTTGGCAGAGGCCAGGGATACACAGACCATGATTAGGTTATTGGAAAGTAATCCACCTGTATATGATGTATTAGATGCTGGTACCACGATGAGGTTTTTGACAGCTTATGCCACCATTACCAACCAAAACAAGGTAATGACAGGCACTGCCAGAATGTGTGAGCGACCTATTGGGATTTTGGTAGATGCACTGAGAAGTATAGGAGCTGAGATTCATTATATGAACAAGGAAGGCTATCCGCCACTTGCTATTCATGGATTCAAGGGACAGAAAACTAAGCACATCAAAGTACGGGGTGATGTGAGTAGTCAGTATGTATCAGCATTATTGATGATAGGCCCAATGCTGCCTCAAGGATTGGAATTGGAATTAGAAGGGAAAGTTGGGTCTAGGACTTATATTGAAATGACTTTAGAATTGATGGCTCAGTTTGGAATTACTTACACCTGGGTAGACAATATCATAGTCGTTGCGCCTCAATCCTATCAACCAACAAGTTTTTCGGTAGAATCAGATTGGTCTGGGGCGAGTTATTGGTTCAGTTTATTAGCTTGTGCAGAGGAAGGAGAGTTGTTTCTAAGAGGTCTCAAAGAAAATAGTCTTCAAGGTGACAGTAAGATTGTGGAAATCATGGATAGCCTAGGAGTCAAAAGTGAATTTTCTTCTGAAGGTATTCGCCTCACCAAGCAGCCAGTGAAAGGGTTGAAGTCTTGGGATTTCACACATTGCCCTGATTTAGCTCAAACTGTAGCAGTGACCTGTGCAATTCTTGGTCAGAAGACGGAGTTTACAGGTTTAGAAAGTTTAAGAATCAAGGAAACAGACAGGATACTTGCGCTACAACAAGAGTTGGCAAAATTCAATGCACAACTAGTAGAAGGAGCGAATGAAGTGTTTACTTTAATTCCTTCTGTTGAAATTCCTGCTGAAATACAGATTCACACTTACGATGACCACAGGATGGCGATGGCTTTTATGCCTTTGATGACCAAAACAAAAGTAATCATAGAAGATCCTGAGGTGGTCAATAAATCCTACCCGAGTTTTTGGAAGCATGTTGGACTATTGCAAGACTGTAATGTTTAAAACTAATTGCCATGCTACTATGGGAGAGAGTCATCCTCTTCGTAGTTTAATTTATCTTTAATAACAGATTTACGTATCTTTAAGTATGGATATTTCAGTTAATCTTAAATTTGAGCAAATAAAGGAATTGTTGAATAAACTATCCCCTAAGCAATTCGAAGCTGTAAGAAGGTATGTGAACGAAGTGTCACATGAAAGATCTTTAATTTCAAAAGAGAAAAATAATCTAAAGCAACTTTTGAAAAATGCTCCTGTGATTTCAGAAGAGGAGATTGAAAAAATTCAAGAGGCTAGAAGAATAATTATATCATGGAGAAACGAATAATTTGTTTGGACACTTCTGTGCTTTTAGATTTTTTCAGAAAGAAAGATCGAGATAAAACATTTTTAAATCAACTCCTTGAAGAATTTGATGAGATTGAAATTTCTTCGATCACCGAATTCGAAATTAGATATGGGATAAATGAAAACCAATCTCAATTTTGGGATCAATTATTTGAAAATGTTAACGTCTTACCCTTTGACAGTGAATCAGCAAAAAAGGCTGTTGAGATTCATAGATTACTAAAAAAGATCAATAAGCAAATAGCAATCCCTGATTTATTTATTGCTTCTACTGCCATGCGTTTTAAAAGACCTTTTGCCTCAATTAATAAAAAACATTTTGAGAGAATATCGGGATTAGAGCTTTTATTTTCAGATAATAATCAGCAATAATGAAAATAGCCATTCAAGGAATTCCCGGATCATTTCACCATCAAGTAGCCATCAATTGCTTTGGACAAGATGCTGAAATTATTGGCTTCAGAACTTTCGAAGAAGTAGCCAGATGTGTCAGTCAAGTAGCCTGTGATTTTGGGGTGCTGGCAATTGAAAACTCTATTGCTGGGGCAATTTTACCCAACTATGAATTGATAGACCGCTATAATCTGACGATTAAAGATGAATATTACTTACCGATCTCTCACAATTTCATGTGTTTGAAAGGTCAAAGTATAGCAGATATTACAGAGGTTCGCTCACACCCAATGGCATTGTTACAATGCAAAAAGTTTTTTGAGCAATACCCTCAAATCAAATTGATAGATGATATAGATACTGCATCGGTTGCAAGAAGAATTAGGGACGAAAGAATCAAAAATGTGGGAGCAATAGCCAGTAAGACTGCGGCTAAAATCTATGGATTAGAGCTTTTGGCCGAAAATATTCAGACTGTCAAAGACAATTTCACGAGGTTTATTATTTTACAAAAGCCAGTTTTGGATTTGGGATTTATCAAACCAAACAAGGCATCTATCAAGGTAACCATGAAAAACGAAAAGGGTATCCTTGCAAGGCTCTTGACAGTTATCAGTGAAAGTGAATTAGACCTAAGTAAAATTCAATCCATCCCGGTGATTGACAAGCCTTGGGAGTATGCGTTTTTTATTGATTTGCAGTTTGATGATTATAAGGTTTATCAAGCTGTGATAGAAGTTGTCAAAAAAGAATTTGGTGATGTAAAAGTTTTTGGAGAATACGTGAATAGGAAGTGATGAAGGGGTTTTCAAAAAGGTTGGCTCATGTACAGGAATATTACTTTTCCCAAAAACTCAAAGAAGTCGCAAAACTCAAGGCTGAAGGGAAAAATGTAATTAATATGGGTATAGGTAGCCCAGACTTGCCACCACATCGTTCAGTGATCGAAGCCCTGAATACTACTGCCTCGAGCAAGCATGCACATGGCTATCAAGGCTATCAAGGTATTCCAGCATTGAGGGAAGCAATTGGTCAATTTTATCAAGATCATTATCAAGTAAGACTCAACCCTGATTCAGAAATTCTTCCATTGATGGGATCTAAGGAGGGTATTGTTCATGTCTCTATGGCATTTTTGGATGAAGGTGATGAAGTACTGATTCCCAATCCTGGGTACCCGACATACGCAGCAGCATGCAAATTGGCTGGGGCTCATGCCATTGCCTATGATCTTAAGGAAGAGAATAATTGGGAGCCAGATTTTGAGGCCTTGAAAGCTTTAGATTTAACTAAGGTGAAAATCATGTGGGTCAATTATCCGCATATGCCAACAGGGTCTAGAGGAAGCAAGGAATTATTTCAGAAGATCATTCAGTTTGGGTTAGAGAATGATGTTTTAATAGTCAATGATAATCCTTATAGCTTTATTTTAGAAAATGAACCGAAAAGCATACTCTCAATTAGTGGAGCACATGAAATCGCTTTAGAACTCAATTCATTGAGTAAAACTGCAAATATGGCTGGCTGGCGTGTAGGTTGGCTAGCAGGAAGAGCAGATCTGATCGATGCAGTACTCAAAGTGAAAAGTAACATGGATTCAGGGATGTTCTTAGGAATCCAAAGAGGGGCTATTGCAGCACTTTCATTAGGTAAAGGTTGGTATACAGGCTTGAATGAGGAATATCAAAGAAGGAAAATGCTGATTTTGGAATTAGCTTCACTATTAGATCTCGATGTGTCAAAAGGTGCTGTGGGAATGTTCGTATGGGCTAAAATCAAAAATAATCAATCAGAAATCGAATTCGTAGACAGGCTATTGAGTGAAAAATATATTTTCATCACCCCAGGTTCCATTTTTGGGAGCAATGGAGCAGGTTATGTACGTTTTTCTTTGTGTGTACCGGAAGTACAAATAAGAGAGGCAATTGAAAGAATTAAATCAATTTAAAAAATGAAAAAGATACACATTGTAGGGCTAGGGCTATTGGGAGGCTCCTTTGCATTAGCTTTAAAACAAGCTAAGCCAGACCTTATTTTTACAGGATATGATGCAAACGCAAAAAATCAAGCAGATGCACTGACGTTGGGTATTATAGATGAAGCATGTGAAGAGCCTGATGCTGATACAGATGTCATCATGCTTGCTACACCTGCAAATACCCTCACGGGCTTATTGCTCAAATATCTGAACCAGATTGGTTCAAATACTTTAATTATAGATTTTGGTTCTACAAAATCAAAACTTTGTAAGGCTGTGGCCAATCATCCGAAGAGGGCGCAATACCTATCAGGTCACCCTATTGCAGGAACAGAGTATTCAGGACCTAAGGCAGCCAAAGCTGATCTTTTGGACAAGAAAGTCTTTATCATTTGTGAAATGGAATTGACTGATGTGCATCTCAAGGGGATGGCTTATGATATTTTGGAAGCACTTAATATGAAGCTGAGATTTATGGATGCTGAGGAACATGATAGACATCTAGCCTTTGTGTCGCATCTTTCTCACGTTTCTTCATTTATGCTCGGAAAGACTGTATTGGATAAAATGGAAGATGAAAGAAACATCTTTGATATGGCGGGATCGGGATTTGCATCCACCGTTAGATTAGCAAAATCTTCCCCAGCAATGTGGGCTCCGATCATGGAAGAAAATAAAAACAATATCTTGGAAGCTTTGAGTCTATATATCTCTAATCTTTCAAAATTCAGGGATAAGATCATTGCTGATGATTATGAAGGCTTAGCTTCCGACATGCACAAAATCAACAAAATTGGAGATATTCTTGATTTGGGGAAATGATGAAAAATATCGTCCACTGACAACAGCTCACTATTGTCAGTGGACCTAGATTATCATGCTTTACAAGAGGGTTTTCAAACAAATGGGCGTGTTAAAAAATTGATTTTCTTAAAGTAAATTAATCTATAAACGACCCATTCACGATTTTTTCAAAGGGGCCATAGAGTTTTTGTTGATGATAAGAAGGATACATTTGTGTAAGCAGTATGGCTACTGAGTTTCTTACAGGATCTATCCAGAATGTAGTTTGGAAAGCACCTCCCCAAGAGATTTTTCCATGAAACCTCCCAAAGCGCAAATCGCCATCTTCAGGAACAACTTGATAGCCATAAGTAAAGTGATCTTTGCCCATTCTCAATTCTCCAATTTGATTATTTTTTGCATAGGCTACAGTCTCTTTTTTCAAAATCTTAAGCCCATTAAGCTCTCCATCATTGAGCACCATCTGGCAAAATTTGAAATAGTCCTGTGCAGTAGAACTCAAGCCAGCTCCACCAGAAAAATAGGTCTTAGCCCCTTTGATTGGGAAAAATGCCGACATGTTAGCATTTGGGTTTTCAGGAAATTCTATCAAGGCTTCCCTTCTAGTATTGGCGTACATGGTAGTCAGTCTTGCTGCCTGAGCCTCGTCATCAAAATAAAATCTCGTATCATTCATCCCAAGAGGATCAAATATATTTTCTATTAAATATTGATCAAATGATTGTCCTGATGCTACTTCAACCACTCTACCCAATACATCGATGCTGAGTCCATAAGTGAATTTCTCACCAGGCTCGTGCTTTAAGGGTAGTTTTGCAAGTTTAGCGATACTTTCTTCTATTTTGATAGGCTTCAAAGTAGTTAGATCTATGATTCCTGCTTTAGCATAGATTTTATTCATCAAGGTGTCTGCAAAACCATAAGAAATCCCAGAAGTATGAGTCAATAAATCATGAATCGTAACTTCTCTGGTGGCAGGCTTAGTCGTATAGCTTGAATCAAGAGGATTGACATCAACCAAGATTTGAGGGTTAGCAAACTCAGGAATATACTTTGACACAGGATCATCAAAGTTCAATTTGCCATCCTCGTAAAGCTTTAAAATAGCAATAGAAGTGATGGGCTTTGTCATGGAAGCCATTCTGAAAATATCTTCGGGTTCTAAGGCAATCTCTTGAGCAATGTTTCTGTATCCAAATGCTTTTTCATACACGACCTCACCGTCCACCGCTACCAAAGCTACAGCTCCAGCAATCCATTCATTGTCAATTGCTTCAAGTAGTAACTGTCCTATTTGATTCAGAGAATCAAGATTGATTCTTTCGGTACTTTTTGTAGTAAAAGAGGCAGAAGAATACTGTGCTTGAGTAACTAAAGGGCTTAAAAAAGCCAAAATGATTAAGACTAGATTTTTTTTCATTTTGCTAGCGTTTTTTTGAGACATTCTTAGATAAAGCCTCGTCATGGTTATGGTTTGGTCAAAACTTAGCATTAAATTTATCATAATTCCTCAAATATGAAGTCAAAAGAAGGAATTAACAATAATTAAGTTTTTGTGGCTTGGGATTTGACCTGCCAAAATCAAATTAAAAAATATGAGATCTATGAAAAACTTACTCTTTTTACTTCCCCTTATGCTCTTAGCGACACTAGTTGTGGCGCAGCAACAGACTATCCCTTCCATTGACGTGGATGGAGCAAGTGAAATCAAAGTGATGCCTGACGAAGCTACCATTCAGATGAATGTTCGAGAATTGAAAATGAAAGTGGCAGACGCAACAAATGCATTAAATAAGAAAACAAAAGCCATCGAGGATGCTTTGAAAAAAACTGGGGTAAAGGACTATAAATTCATAGTTGATAATTATTATGTCAATATCAATAGAATTTATACGCGTGGAAGCTCTAAAGATAGTGGTTATGTAGCTAGTCAAAATATAAAAGTCATTGTCCAAAATACGGATAGGGATTTGGTGAAATTGATAGAAGCTATTAGCACATCCTCTGATCTTAGCTATAATGTAAGTTTTGGGATCTCAGAAAAGCAAAGAAAGTCTTACCAAGAAAAACTTTTGGAGCTAGCGCTTCAGGATGCCCAGAGGAAAGCAGATATCATTGCCAAAACTATGGGGATAGAATCCATCAGAGTTTATAAGGTGAATTATAGCTCTGGCGCAAGTTTTCAACCAATGGAATACCGCATGGAATCTATGATGGTCAAGGCCACAGCTGATGATAGGGTAGAGCCTACCTTCAACCCTCAAGAACAAACTCTCAGTGATCGAGTCAATGTGAGTTTTACATTCATTGATAAATAGAAATAAATAGAGCCAGTCTGCATCAGACTGGCTCTATTTATTCTTCAATATTTTTGAATTTGATTTTATTTACCCCATGTACTTGGGTCTCTTCTCCATTCTACAAGAGAAGCGAGTGTTTCGTCATCAATATAGTCATTGGCCAAGGCTTGTGGTAGCATGGCTGAATAGTCGCTCAAGCAAATCAACTCGATTCCGGCCTCTTTGAAATTTTCAACTGCAACATCAAATCCATAGGTGAAAATTGCCACCATACCCATTACCTCAAATCCAGCATTCAATAGATCTTTAGCAGCCTTCAACGAGCTCCCGCCTGTAGAGACCAAGTCTTCTACCACTACTACTTTCTGGCCTGGTGTGACCTTACCTTCGATCATGTTTTCCATCCCATGACCTTTAGGCTTGGATCTTACATATACAAATGGTAACCCTAAAGCATCTGCAAGCAAAGCACCCTGAGGAATTCCTGCAGTGGCAACACCAGCGATCGCTTCTACTCCAGAGAAGTTTTCTTGTATAGCTTTGACCAAATTGTCTTTGATCAGAGAGCGGACTGCTGGATAGGAGAGGGATAGTCTGTTGTCACAATAAATTGGTGATTTCCATCCTGATGCCCAAGTGAAGGGCTTTTCTGGTTGTAGCCTGATGGCTTGAATTTCGAGTAGTTTGGCTGCAATGGTAGCTGCTACTGATTTGTCGAATAGTTTCATGCCTCAAAAATAGTAGATAAAAAGGAAGGGGGATTGTGCAGGATGATTTTTTTTGTGCAAATTTGACCTGCTAAGCTATCTAAACCCGCTGGGTTGAACCAGAAAAAATCCCTAGAGATGAAGATTTTTATCAATGACAAGCCTTTGGATATAATGACACCCGAAGAGTTGCCTGTTGACAGGACATTTGAATGCATTTATGAAAACCCTAAGGATCTTCCAGCCTCGGTGGACTTTCATGATGATGTCTTGATCACTAACCCTTCTCAAGATATCATCATCAAGCTTCTCTACCTTTTACGCACCAGAAAGTTGAAAAATCTAGACTCGGTAGTATTGGTAACAAAGGATAAAGACGAGCTTAAGAAATTTATCAAAAGTAGATTTACCATCATCAAAGCCGCTGGTGGGGTAGTGACAAAAGGCGATAAGGTACTTTTTATTCATAGACTTGGTAAATGGGATTTGCCAAAGGGTAAGTTTGAAAAAAAAGAAACTCCTCCTCAATGTGCTGTCAGAGAAGTAGAGGAAGAATGTGCCATCAAAGTGAAGCTAGGCCCAGAAATTTGTAAAACTTGGCATACCTATACTCAAAACAGGAAAAGTATCCTTAAAAAGACTTATTGGTATGCGATGGAAAACCTCAATGACAAAGAGATGAAACCTCAGACAGAAGAAGGGATAGAAGATATCAAATGGCTCAGTCATCAAGAGGCAAAGGTCGCCCTTGTCAACTCTTACCCCTCCATGAGGTATCTGTACAAGCGTTTTTTGAAAATGGTACCTAAGGTTCAGACCTCGTAAGGCAGGTACATATTAATCGGCGCACCAAACCTATGCACATCTCTAATGATGGTGGAGCTGATGGCAGCAAATTCCGGAGAGGTGATTAAAAATACTGTCTCCAAATCTTCATTTAGATTTCTGTTCATTTGAGAAATCGTATTTTCGTACTCAAAGTCAGTTGTGTTTCTTAGCCCTCTCACCAAGAAATTAGCACCGATTCGCTTGGCCAATGATGATGTGAGTTCATTGTAAACTACCACCTCTACTCGCTCATTTCCCTCATAGACACTTTCGATTTTGGAAACCATCAAGTCAATATCGAAATAACGATTCTTTTTGGACGAATTATAACCAATCCCTATTACCACTTTATCAAAAAGCTGAAGACTTCTCATTACGATGTCATGGTGGCCGTTGGTGTAAGGATCGAAAGACCCAGGGAATATGGCGATTTTTTTATCCATGTCTATTTTTATTTGAACTCCCAAAAGGCTTCAAAAAGATTTGAATTACGGAAAATTTCTGCACCACTCAAATACTGTTGGTTAGCTTTAGGTTGATCCAAGATGAAGTTCTTAAAATAAAGACTTCCAAATTCCTGATCAATTTCTAAACCTTCAAAATCACCAAATACAGTGACTCTACAATATTTCCTATCAAATCCTAGTTGTGAAATGACACCAAAAACATACTTGATCAATGAATCCTTTTCTTCAGTTTCATAAACATTAAAATTGACCAACTCTTGATTTTTGAATGCTGCAACATAGCTTTCTTGGCCATGAGTATTGATGAAAACCTCTTGGTTGATGTAGCTGCTTTTATCCTTGAGAGTATATGCCAAGAAAGATGCACTTCCATGGTAAAATGAAGTCTCTATGCCATCTTTTGATAATATATCTATTAGCGCTGACTCAAAAGCGGCCGTCAGATAGATGTTGTTGCTATCCAACGCAGTAAAAGTTTGACTTTGAGCTTCTTTTTGAGGAGCATTAAAATACAGGTATTTATCCAAGTGCTCAGCGTCAAATACCAATCCGGGGACTAGAGTATATTGTTGATTGAAAATAAATACCTTAGTCTTAACAGGAAGCTTGTAGAGTTTATCTCTCTCTAATACAAATCGGAGCGAGTTCAAATCTGCAAAAAACTTCTGATGAATGGCTGAAATCTCTTCATTGGCATCTTTGGCAAGTAGAATAAACTTTTCGCCAAACAAGAAAAGCGATAAATTTGACACCATATTGATATCAAATTTATCGCTGTAAATATTTTCTCGGATATTTTCTACGGTGTTAGCCAAGATTACTCCCAGTTACCTGAAGTAGATGAATCATTTCTAGATCCTACTCTCAGCGCTTTCTCCTTATTATTCAATCTTCTTTTAGGATTGATTGGGTCAGGATCTCTGATTTCGAATACCGGAATTTCCCTTTGATTTCTTTCAACTTTGTCAGCAAAAAATTCAAATGTCTTTCCACCTGAACCTGGCACTACATTCAGCGCTTCAAGGTTGAAGTTAGGATATTTTCTTTCATTGAATAAAGAATCCATTACACCTATAGAACCAAGGGTATCAAAGGTAACTGTGGTTTCTTCTTTTCCATATTCCAATAGTTTGGTGGTCTCTTTTCTTTGAACCAACCAGATTTCACCGTCTTCGATGAATTTTTTTAGGTCTTCCCAGTTACCAGCATATTCACCATTGGAGGCAATGTAAGCAATCTGAGCATCTCTGAGCATCTGAAGTTTTTCGATGATTCTCGCTTCAGTTCTTGCGATTTCCTTTTCTGCTTCCACTACGCTGTCTACGCTGTCATAAAGCATGTAACCTAGGCCTAATGCACCTAGTAAGAAGACAATAGATAAAATTCTAGTTAACGTCATTTTTTTGGCTTGATTTAATCTACTAAATAAGGTTGATGGTGTTTCTAATAAAGTGCTATTTTAGATAATTATTCTCAAAATTAAAATATCCTTTCCATTTTCTCACATCATTCACCGATTTTATTCCCCAAAACAGCCTGTGTTTCTCAGAATTTTTGATGAGCGCAAGATTATCGATGTTAAGAAACCCGATTTCCGTGATCAATTGTAGTTCGTCGGAGAGTTCTGGATCTTTTCCCATTCTTAGGTTTCCACCTATTGCTTCAATTTCAAAATATAATTCTACGGCATGCAGTGGCGAGTGTAAATATTCATAAGTGCACAAGTAGTCCTTTACCCTGATTTCTAAACCAGTTTCCTCTATGAATTCCCGCTTGAGGTTTTCTTCTGCCGAACTGCCATATTTCATTCCGCCTCCTGGGACATTCCAGAAAAACCTGTCATTTCCCATTTTATGTTTGATCATCAAGATGTGATCATCTTGAATCAGAATCCCATTGACGCGTGTTCTAAGCCTTCCCCCAAACTTATCTTCAATTTCTTTTTCTAAATTCATCTTATTAGACTTAGATTCGTAATTCTATGGACGATAAAGATAAGCAAGTCAAAGTTAAGCCATCCATTCTGCTGCAAAGAAATTTTCCTCACGAGCCTACTTCTGGTCAAATGCAGTTTTTTTTGAAAATGGATCAATTCTTTTTGAATGGCCAAAATGCAACTTCCACTTTTATACTTCGAGGTTATGCAGGTACTGGGAAAACTTCCTTGATTTCTGCTTTGGTGAAAGTTCTCCCAAGGTTGCAAATGAGAGCAATGCTATTGGCGCCTACTGGCAGAGCTGCTAAAGTTATGGGAAATTACAGCGGGAGATCAGGTTTTACGATTCATAAAATCATCTACAGGCCCAAGGATGCGGTACCAGAATCAGGAATGGGCTTTGAGTTGATGAAAAATTATTATAAAAACACACTCTTCATTGTCGATGAAGCGTCCATGCTGGCAGACGATGGAGCGGGAAGCTTGTTGAGAGATTTGATACATTTTGTCTTTCAGGAATCTACTAATAGGTTATTGCTAGTAGGTGACACTGCACAGCTTCCTCCCGTAGGTAGCCAACAAAGCCCTGCATTGGATAAGAGCTATTTGATTAGAAATTTTCGATTACAAACAGACGATATTGAATTGACAGAAGTGATGCGTCAGCAGTTAGATTCTGGGATTTTATACAATGCGACTTTACTCCGTCAGCAAGTTGTTAAGGAAAAACCAATGATAGGATTCTATACCAAAGGGTTTAAGGATTTTTTCAAAATGACAGGAGAACGTCTTGAGGATGGATTACGCTATGCCTACCAAAAATATGGCGTGGAGCATACCACTATCATCACTCGCTCCAATAAAATGGCTGTTCAGTATAATCAATATATCCGGCAAACTATTCATTTTTTTGATGAGGAAATCAGCGCAGGAGATTTGTTGATGATTGTCAAAAACAATTACACCTACATGGCTGATTCTGAGAAGGTGAATTTCTTAGCAAATGGAGATTTTGCTGAGGTTGCCAAAATCAGGTCTTTTGAAGAACTTTATGGCTTGAGATTTGCAACGCTAGAATTGAGACTGATAGATTACCCAGAAGAGCCAAACTTTGAAGCGAAAGTTATCTTAGATACTATATATAGCCCAACACCAGCATTGAGTGTGGAGCAATATAGAGAACTATATAGGCAAGTAGCGCTAGATTATGCAGATATTGCCAACAAAGGAGAAAGGATGGAATTGATCAAAAAAGATCCTTATCTTTCGGCTTTGCAAATTAAATTTGCATATGCTTTGACTTGTCATAAGTCTCAAGGTGGTCAATGGGATGCGGTCTTTGTAGATCAAGGCTTCCTGACCGAAGAGCAAGTGGACAAAGAATATATCAGATGGCTGTATACGGCAGTTACTAGGGCAAAAAAAGAACTCTTTATGGTGAACTTTCATCCAAGGTTTTACCTTAATGGGGAAAAGAGTGAACTAGAAGATAATTGATTAGTCATTTGGTTAATTAGAGAATAGTTGATTGAGTGATTTTAAAATAGCATATAGAAAACAAAGAATAAATTAAAACTTAGAGCAATGAAAAAGTTAGTATTGATCATGGTAATGGCGCTGTTTGCAGTTGCAGTTCAAGCCCAAGAGAAAAAAGGTGCTGAGATTATTTTTAAAGAAAAGTCTATCGATTTCGGGGATATTACCCAAGGTGATAAGGTAGAACATACTTTTGTTTTTGAAAATACAGGTGATGTTCCTTTGGTGATCTCCAACGTAGCTGTGACATGTGGTTGTACAGCTCCAAACTGGCCTAAGACTCCTATCGCTCCTGGTGCAAAGGGAGAGATGAAAGTGGTCTTCAACTCTGCTGGAAAGATGGGTAAGCAGAACTCTGTAGTAAGAGTCTATTCAAATGCTTCTGAACCAATCGAGAAAGTATCATTAATCTCTAATGTACTTCCTAAAGGAAAGTAATGGTATAGAAAATCATAAAAAAAGCAGACTCCTCAAGGGTCTGCTTTTTTTATGCCTAACTCCAAATTATTTTTGATTTAATGCCAAATATATTTTTATTTAATTTGGTTATTTTGTATAAAAATATATATGTTTATATTTGATTTATATGAAAGATAAATCTGTTATTAAAATGGTCTTAGGCGGGTTCCTGATAGGTGGATTAGGGTATTGGTTTCAACCATACAACGATCTATATATACTTGGAATTAACATATATCTGATTATTGGAGTTGGGGCATTCTTGGCTTCATTGTTTATGTCATTGTATAAAAAGAGAAAACCTATCAAAATCGCTAGTTTTGTTACAATAGGAATCATCCTAGCTGTTGTCTGCAGAATAGTATATGATATCACTTTCTGGGATGGTACATCACATAATCTTGCTCCTTTTGAGCTAGTTATTTGTGGATTGATTGCCTTTATTCCTGCCATTATTGGAGGGTTTCTTGGGAAATTCACAGGCAATATGTTCAACCCAAAAACAAGCTTTCTTCAAAGAAAGAAGTAAAGTAAACTTCTAGAAAGTAAGGTTTTCTAAAAGTTCAATTCGATTAAACCTACCAGGTTTGGTGTATTCCGCTAATGTGATAAAGTAGGATTAACTAGTCGCTACGATTCAAAATCCCATCTTCTCAACAAACCCAACCAATTGTGCTGCCCAAAATTTGTAAATCAAGCCGCTTGGATGTAATTTATCAGAAACAACTGATTCTTGCTTCATGCCATGGATTCTATAATGATCAGTGATGTCAATATATGCCACTCCCATTTCTTCACAGATCGTTTTTTTGGCAAGATTATATTCATCGATTTCACGAGTCACCTTTTCTTGGTCTGAACCACGGTTGATTGCAAAAGGCGTCACTCCCCAGTCCGGGATGGATAGCACGACTACATGATTTTTATCCCCTTCTGCATAAGTGATTGCGCCTTCCAAAAGGGCTCGAAACTCCTCTTGATAATTCTCTACAGGTCTTCCTCTGTATTGATTGTTCACACCAATTAGCAAAGTGACCAAATCATAAGTTTTCCCATCGATTTCTGCTATTTCAATACCTTTGGCCAATTCATCTGTTGTCCAGCCAGTGGTGGCGATGATTTTTGGCTCAGAAAAAAAAATGTTCTTTTGCCTTAGCATCTCCACTGCCTGATGCGGATAGCGGTCTTTGTCCTCAACTCCCTCCCCAATGGTATAAGAATCTCCAAGTGCCAAATATGTTAGTTCTTTAGAATTCATTTTTTGATTTTGTTTCGAAATGTTTTGACTGGATATACAGCTCCATTGGCCTAATACAAGCAGCAGCGCAATTGCAGTAAAGATTTTTTTCATTAGGATTTATTGAAAGATTTGTTCTATTAATGTCAATGTGCCTGCATCTGCATCAAGTCTGACTTGGGCACCAACTGGGATTATAAATTGCTTTGGAATATGGCCAATCATTGCACCTTTGTAAGCTGGAATTCCAAGTGGTAGAATGTAGTCATCCAATACATCATCTAAAGTCAAGGAACCATAACCACCTGATGGTGTACAATCAGTACATTGACCAAATACAAAGCCTTTGATTTGATCCAATGTTCCGTTGAGCTTTAATGTGCTCATCATTCGGTCGATTTTATAAGGATCTTCACCGATATCTTCTAGGAATAGTATCGCATCCTTGAAATCTGGGAGATAGGGTGTTCCCGACAGCGCTGTCAAAACAGTCAGGTTACCTCCGAGTATTTTGCCAGCTACAGTTCCAGACTGCATGGTGATCGTTCTGTTGTTTTTGATGACCAAATCATCTCCTTTGGATATTTCATTTTCAAAGGTCGGGAGGGATTTGTCGAAAAATATTTGATCAAACTGCGCCACATTGAAGTTGTTCCAACTACCAGTTCCATTAGGTCCATGGAAGGTGATCAGCCCTGTCTTTGCGTGGATTGCATTGTGTAGTGCAGTAATGTCAGAATAGCCTAAAATTGGCTTTGGATTTTTTTTAATAAGCTCATAGTCGATCAATGGTAGGATCCTCGCAGCTCCTGAGCCTCCCCTGATGCAGATGATTGCTTTGACTTCAGGGTCAGCAAACATTCCATTGAGGTCAGCTGCTCGCTCTTCATCGGTTCCCGCAAGGTGTCCCCGTCTATTTTTTAGGTTTGTACCTAGCTTGACCTTGAAACCTAGAGCTTCCAAGGCTTCCTGTGCAAACATGAATTGAATGCGCTCTGCTGTGGCTGCAGAAGGACTGATCAATCCAACAGTATCCCCTTTATTGATGGCCTTGGGCAAGAGGGTAGTGTTTGATTGTTTTGGCTTTTGATCTAGAGATAGCAAGGGGATAGCTCCTATCGCAAGTCCCAGGGATTTGATAAAACTCCTTTTATTCATCATCGAGCTAAGATTGGTAAGGCTGAAATTTAGTAGTTGTTTCGTATAAAGACCAGAACTTTCTCCATTTCCCTTCTGATTTCAGAAGCGGAATTCAAGTAATTATTGTTCATAAATGCAAAGGCATAATGTCTATTGCTATTGGTACGGATGATGCCTACAAGTGCGTGATTATTGCTGATGGTGCCTGTTTTAGCAAATATATATGGTCTTGGAGCTCTGTAGTTATTTTTAAGTGTACCGTTGATACCGCCTTGAGGCAAAAGACGCATGAGTTGCTGTCTTGGCATGATGTTGTCAAGTTTTTCAATGAGCTGAACCATACTTCTTGGAGTGACCAAGTTGTGGCGAGATAGTCCCGATCCATCTACCCATTTAGGAGTGTCGGGTAGATCACTGAGGTGTTTTTTGAGGATATGATCTATGGCTTTTTCTGTATTGAGTTCACCAAACAGCTCATCACTTACCATTAGCATGATCTGTTCTGCGATGAAGTTATCGCTCTCCTGTAGCATCTCTTTCCATAGTGGCTGCATGGTACCTCCTTGATATTTCTGAGCATTGCTTGGAAGTGGTGTATCCACCAACTCCACTGGCTTCTGAAGGATATTGCGCATCAAGTCAACTGTCAGCTCTGGGGAGGTCACGAAGGGTAGGATAGGGCCTGGGTTGGTATATGTCCTAGGATTGTAAAAGAAAGTATTGCTATGAAAATCTCTTCTTACAGTGGTAAGGTTGCCATTGACATTTCTAGAAAGAACTTCAAATCCAGGAATCATCGATTGAGGTCGGCCATTCACATTTCTAAATGTCACAATATTCCCATAGATAGGTAGAGGTGATTTTTCTGCTGAATAGGCAAAGTAATAATCATCCCATTGCCAACCATAGCCAAAGGAGGTATCATTCCAGTTGGCAGCTGAGAATTTCACTTTTTTATATGTTCTAAGAAAATCCTCTATCTTAGGTTGAGGTAGTAGGTTATATTTCCAAGAAGGGTCACCAGATCCCCAGATGGTGATTTCATCTCCTTGGACAGTGTACCTGAAAGTGTTCGTTTTTTCATTGAGAACTACCAGAGAAGCATAAAACGTCAATAGCTTGGTGGTAGAAGCTGGAATGAAATTCATATGGCTGTTTTTTTCGTAATGCACCCATTGACTATCTAAGTCATAAAGCATAAATCCAGTCAAATGATTGTCAAAAAAAGTGTTTGGGCCAAGTAATGCATGTAGTTGAAAATACCGATTGCGTATACTATCCTCAAGTGCATCCTGTTGCTGAGCACTGGCGAAAGAAATAAATGAAAATAGAAATATGAATGTAAAAAGCTTTTTCAACTTCATAGATTCTCAAATTTTGATGGTTTTCCAGCAAGAAATAGAAATATCCACCCCAGAATGAAGGCTACTCCACCCAAAGGCGTGATGGCGCCAAGCCAAGTGATACCAGTCAGTGAAAGGACGTAAAGTGATCCAGAGAAAATCAAAATTCCAACTAGAAAAAGAAAGCCAGCGCTATCCAGATGTTTTTTATCAGGAAAAATAGCTTGAAGGATTCCGACTGCTAAGATGGCAAGGGTATGATAGAAGTGGTATTTCACAGCTGTTTCAAAAGTCTCTGTACGCCCATGTCTAGCTATAAGCTCAGCTAAGCCATGTGCCCCAAAAGCGCCAATCCCCACCGCCAAAGCTCCCAGTATTGCTGCGATTTGAATGTGTTTGTTTTTCATAGACAATTGGAAAATTACAAATTAGAAAATTATAAGATTAAAGTACCTGTCCTGTTTATGGATTTGGTTAATTTTTAAATTTTTCAATCTTTCAATTTTAAAATCAGCGAGACCCGAAGATTGCTGAGCCTATTCTGACCATGGTACTTCCTTCTTCTTGTGCGATCAAGTAGTCACCAGACATACCCATGGAGATCTCTTTAAGCTCAAAGTTATCAGGAAGTTTTTGACTTTTTAGTTTGTCAAAAAGATGCTTAAGCCCTCGAAATTCCTTGCGCACCTGTGATTCATCATCAGTAAAAGTCGCCATACCCATCAAACCAATGATTTTCACATTTGACAATTCTTGGATTTCTATGCTTTGTAGCATTTCATCAAGCTCCTGCTGATCAAAACCAAACTTACTATCTTCCTCAGCAATATGCATTTGAATCAGGCAAGAGATGGTTCTATCTACTTTTTTAGCCTGTTTATTTATTTCTTTGAGGAGTTTGAAAGAATCTACTCCATGAATCAAATGAACAAATGAAGCGATGTACTTTACTTTATTTCTTTGCAAATGACCAATCATGTGCCAACGAATGTCAGCTGGTAATTGCTCTTGTTTTTCTACTAATTCTTGTACCTTATTTTCCCCAAAGTCCCTGATGCCAGCATCATACGCTTCTTGAAGCAGGCTGATAGGTTTAGTTTTGCTCACAGCTACCAAGAGACAATCAGAATTCTGGAAGGTGTTTTTTATCTCGATTAAATTTTCTTTAATATTCATTCTTTTAACTTTGATACTTCTACATAACCAAACTAGGTAAACAAAGATATGGCTATCTTAGGGACATTGCTAAAAAATGGCATCAGATTACGTGAATCCTTGGAGCAAGAATATAGTGCGCCAATAGAGCTTCAAAAGAATGTACTCAAAAAGTTACTGATCAAATCTGTCAAGACAGAGATGGGAATGAAGTATGAGTTCGATTCCATTTTGAAGTCATTCAAAGCGGAGGGCGATGATTTTTATGTTGCTTTTTCTAGCCGTGTGCCCATTTATAATTATGACAAAATCTATGAAGAATGGTGGCACCGGCTCAAGGATGGAGAGCAAAACATCACTTGGCCTGGTGCCATCAGGTACTTCGCTTTGAGCTCAGGAACCTCAGGGGCAGCATCCAAATATATTCCCATCTCCAAAGACATGGTCAAAGCGATTAGGAAAACAGGTGTCAGACAAATCCTTACTTTGTCTAAATATGATTTGCCAAATTCCTTGTTTACCAAAGGGATTTTGATGCTTGGTGGGAGTACGGATTTGGAGTTCAATGGGACCTACTTTTCAGGGGATTTGAGTGGGATTACCACGGGAAGATTACCGATATGGTTTCAGCGGTTTTATAAGCCAGGCAAGATGATTTCCAAAAACAAAAATTGGGGAGAAAAGCTAGATCAAATCGTAGCCAATGCGCCCAAGTGGGATATTGGTATCATCGTGGGCGTTCCTGCTTGGTTACAGATTCTGATGGAGAAAATCATCGAACGCTACCAATTGAAGTCTATTCATGATATTTGGCCTAATTTACAGATTTTTGTTCACGGTGGGGTGTCCTTTCAGCCTTACAAGAAAGGTTTTGAAAAGCTACTGGCCAAACCACTGATCTATATGGAGACTTATTTGGCTTCAGAAGGGTTCTTGGCTTTTCAAGCTTTCCCTGATAGATCTTCCATGCGTTTGGTGTTGAATAATGGGATTTTTCATGAATTTATTCCATTCAACGAGGAGAATTTCGATGAAGATGGTGAATTGAGAGCAGCAGCAAAGGCGCTCTCAATTGATCAAGTAGAGGAGGGGAAAGATTATGCTTTATTGATCTCAACTTGTGCGGGAGCATGGCGCTATTTGATCGGAGATACGATCAAGTTTGTATCCAAAAAAGAAAATGAAATCATCATCACTGGACGAACAAAGCATTTTCTAAGTCTCTGTGGAGAGCATCTCTCTGTGGATAATATGAATCGAGCCATCAATATGGTGGAGGAGTCCATGAATATCAGCATAAGAGAGTTTACCGTTCTAGGCTTGCCGCATGGTAGTTTGTTTATGCATCATTGGTTTGTAGGGACAGAGGATGAAGTGGATCAAGGAGAAATTATGCGACAAATAGATGAGAATCTTAAAGTGCTCAATGATGATTATATCGTAGAGCGTAGGCATGCCTTGAAGGAGGTTAAATTGACCAAAGTGCCATCTGCGCTTTTCTATGCATGGATGAAATCGGAAGGAAAAGAAGGGGGTCAGAATAAATTTCCAAGAGTGCTGAAAGGAGACAAAATGAAGTCTTGGCTCAGTTTTCTTCAAGCAAACCACATAGAAATCGTATGATTCAGGCCTTATTGGAAGGAGTGAGTATGGGACTTATTCTCTCAGCGATGATTGGACCTGTATTCTTTACCCTAGTCCAAAATTCAATTGCTGCGGGGTTTAGAAATACGGCTGTTTTGGCAACGGGTATTTTTCTCAGTGATTTGATATATGTGGTCATTACCTATTTCAGTGTGAGTGCTTTTGCTCAGAATCCATACTTTGAAGTTTTCCTCGGCTATGGAGGGGCTTTGGTTCTGATAGGTTTTGGTGTGAGTACTTTTTTCAAAAAGACAGTACAAAGACCTAATTCAGCTGGTATTGACATGATCAAGCCAAAGAAAATGTCCGCTTTTTTCAAAGGATTCAGCATCAATGGGGTCAATCCTTTCGTTTTGTTATTTTGGATTTCGATCGCAGGACTGGTAAGTCTCAAAGATGAATTTACTTCGGTAGATGTATTTTTGTACTATGTGGGCATCTTGCTGACAGTATTTTTGATTGATCTTCTCAAAGCTTTTGTAGCCAAGCAACTCAAGCCTTTCGTTACACCAAAGTTTATGGTAAACATGAATAGGGTAGTTGCTGTTGTATTGATATTCTTTGGTGTCAGGTTGATCTTGTTTGCTTACGAAAAGCATCAAGCATTGAAAGAAGTGACTATGGCATTGGATGGATTAAAATTCTAAATTGATGATGAAAGCAAGTTTGACATTTTCTAAAAACCAGGAGCGTCTGTTGATACTCTTTATCCTATTGACAGCTTTATATATTTCTAATCCTGTATCTGCTCAGACAGAGCCTCGAGGATTGGTTGAGTTCAATCAAAAAAGGATTGATTACAATCGATCAGGCATGTTAATCTTGGGTTCTTGGGCTGTTGGGAATATGGTGCTAGGTGGAGTGATGGCGGGCAGAACATCGGGAGAAACACGTGCTTTTCATCAAATGAACATGTATTGGAATACAGTCAACCTTGCCATTGCTGGATTTGGGTATTACTCCGCGACTCGGGAAGTTCCGAGTGGTGAATTTTGGGAGTCCATGCGGGCGCAACAAAGCATAGAAAAGATTTTACTTGTCAATGCAGCTTTGGATGTGGCCTATATGGCTGGAGGCTTGTATTTGCTAGAGCGTGGTAGGAGATTAGAAAATGATCAATTCAAAGGTTTTGGGAAATCCGTCATCCTACAAGGTGTCTTTTTGATGAGTTTTGATGCAATCAAATTTGCCTTTCACAACTTTCATGGTAAAGAACTTCCTGATATCATGAATCATGTAGGAGTGACCACGAATTGTATCGGGCTATTGATTACTTTTTAAAAAAAATAAAAGCCCCTCGTAAGTGAGTCGAGAGGCTTTTGTGTTGGTTTTGTATGAATTAGATCTTAGTCAGCTAAGTATTTTTCTACTGGCACATAATCTAAGTTGAATGCTTCTGCTACTGCTTTGTAGACGATATCACCATGGATGACATTAAGACCTGGTACCAACTCAGGGTTTTCTTGGGCAGCTTTTTTCCAACCTTTGTCAGCCAATTGAATAGCATAAGGAAGGGTTGCATTAGTCAATGCTAGCGTAGAAGTATAAGGTACAGCTCCTGGCATATTTGCCACACAGTAGTGAACAACGTCATCGATGACGTACGTTGGGTTTTCGTGTGTAGTTGGTTGGCATGTTTCGATACATCCACCTTGGTCCACAGCAACGTCCACCAATACAGCACCTTTTTTCATATCGGTCAACATGTCTCTAGTGATCAAGTGCGGTGCTTTTGCACCAGGGATCAAAACAGCCCCTATGATCAAATCAGCATCCTTAATCATTTCTCTGATGTTGTATTCGTTAGACATCATTGTTTTGACATTGGCAGGCATGACATCAGAAAGGTATCTCATTCTTTGTAGAGAGACATCCATGATTGTAACATCAGCACCCAAACCTGCAGCCATCCAAGCTGCCTGAGTACCAACTACTCCACCTCCAAGGATGATGACTTTGGCAGGAAGCGTTCCTGGCACTCCACCAAGAAGAATTCCTCTTCCACCAAGTGGCTTTTCAAGGTAATTAGCTCCTTTTTGAACAGCCATTCTACCAGCCACTTCAGACATAGGCACCAGTAGAGGTAAGCTTCTATCAGCTCTCTCAACTGTTTCGTAAGCAAGACAGACTGATTTGTTTTCAATCATCGCTTTGGTCAAAGGCTCGTACGAAGCAAAATGGAAATAAGTAAATAACAATTGATCTTCTTTGATCAATTTATACTCAGGCTCGATAGGTTCTTTGACCTTCATGATCATCTCTGCGATGGCATATACATCTTCAATAGTAGGAAGAATTGCAGCACCAGCTTCTGTATACTGATCATCAGTGAAACCACTACCTTCTCCCGCAGTATGTTGAACAAATACAGAATGACCTCTCTTAACAAGCTCTTGAGCTCCCGCAGGGGTTAATGCTACCCTGTTCTCGTTATTTTTAATCTCCTTTGGAACACCTATTATCATGTCTCGTAAATTTGGGTTAGAATAATTGCGGCAAATATAAGAACTGCATAGCATTCCATTTTGAAATTCAATATACTTTTTTGATTCAAGTATGAAATCCTTTTCTAAATGAAATTTAATTTTATTATTAAAGCTTATTCTTAATATAATTTCAAAAAAGAGGTTTTAAACATTGAAAATTTTGAAGATTTTTTTCATGATTACAGCATTGCAATTTCCATTGGTTTTTCAAGACTTTAGTGTTTTATAAATTTAGAAAAAACGAGTTTTTAAGAATAAAATTCTTTTAAAATGTGTTTTTATAAATATTTACAAAATAAATTTTCGAAAAATTTAAAAATTATTCTGTTAGACAGTTTGTAAAAATAACAAAATTCTTTATTTTTGAAATACTTGGAAAAGAAGTACAATAACCCAAATATAGCGTAAAGATTATAAATTATGACAGAGGTGGCATCAGCAGCAAAAAACAAAAAGCAAAAAGCTCTGAAAAAGGAGCAACTTTTGAAAGATTACCGCATTGCTCAAGAAAGTCGACAAGCTTCCTTGATGGGAAGAAAGGAAGTTTTCATGGGTAAGGCCAAATTTGGCATCTTTGGTGATGGAAAGGAATTGGCGCAGCTAGCCATGGCAAGATATTTCCAGAATGGTGATTTCAGAGCTGGATACTACCGTGATCAGACTTTTATGTTTGCCATCAACCAACTGACCGTTCAGGAGTATTTTGCGCAGCTTTATGCACATACGGATGTAGAGGCTGATCCTGCATCCGCTGGTCGATTGATGAATGGGCACTTTGCCACCCGTTCATTGAATGACGATGGTACTTGGAAGAACTTGGCGGAGATGAAAAATTCCTCTGCGGACATTTCTCCTACGGCTGCTCAAATGCCTAAATTGCTCGGACTGGCTTATGCTTCTAAACTTTTTAGGGAAAATGAAGGACTACATGGTCTAACTCAATTTACAAACAAGGGAAATGAAGTAGCTTGGGGTACAATCGGAAATGCATCTACATCTGAAGGGATGTTTTTCGAATCCATCAATGCTGCTGGAGTATTGCAAGTTCCTATGGTAGTATCTGTTTGGGATGATGGCTACGGCATTTCGGTTCCTAATGAATACCATACGACCAAAGGAAGTATCTCCGAAATCCTGAAGGGATTACAAAGAAATGATGACCAAAAAGGCTACGAAATTTTTGTGGTCAAAGGCTGGGATTACGAGGCTTTGGATAGGGCTTTTGAAAATGCTGCTAGAATTGCGAGGGAAGAGCACGTGCCAGTTTTGATCCACGTAGTGGAAGTCACACAGCCACAAGGTCACTCCACATCAGGCTCTCACGAAAGGTATAAATCTCCAGAGAGGCTTCAGTGGGAAAAAGAGCACGATTGTATTCTGAAATTTAGAGAATTTCTACTTGACAGAGGTGTTGCTTCTGAAGAAGAACTTGGTCAAATTGACGCGGAAGCAAAGCAGTATGTCAAGGATCAAAAGGAAGCAGCATGGAAGGCATTTGCAGGAACAATCAAGTCTGAACTTGACGAGGCCGTAGCACTTTTAAAAGAAACGGCAACAAATTCTTCCAATCCATCAGGTATCAATCAGCTTGCAGAGGAGCTTTCCAAAACACTCAATCCTATCAGAAAAGATGTGATTTCAACTGTAAGGAGAGCACTTTGGATGCTTAGAACTGATTCAGAGACTGTCAAAGCTAATCTAAGGGATTGGTATACAGCGCAGCAAAAACTTAATGAGGATCGCTACAGTAGCCATCTTTACAGTGAATCTGAATTTAAAGTAGAAAATATAGCTTCAGTTCCTGCGATATATGCAGAAGATGCCCCATTGGTAGATGGCAGGGAGATTTTGCAAGCATGTTTTGATGATTTGCTTACAAGAGACCCTAGATTTTTTGCATTTGGAGAGGATGTGGGTAAAATCGGAGATGTGAATCAAGCATTTGCAGGGCTTCAAGCTAAGCATGGAGAGCTGAGAGTGACAGACACTTCGATTCGTGAATGTACCATTATCGGTCAGGGATTGGGTGCGGCACTCAGAGGGCTAAGACCAATGGCTGAGATTCAATACCTAGATTACATCTATTATGCTTTGATGACTTTGGCAGATGATGTTGCTTCCCTTCAGTATAGAACAAAAGGTGGTCAAAAGGCTCCATTGATAGTGAGAACACGTGGGCATAGACTTGAAGGAGTATGGCATGCAGGCTCTCCTATTGGCATGTTATTACATTCACTGAGAGGTATGTTGCTATGTGTTCCGAGAGATATGACTCAGGCCGCAGGAATGTATAATACTTTAATGGAAGCTGATGAGCCCGCTTTAGTAATTGAGTGTCTGAATGGTTACAGATTGAAAGAGAAGATGCCTTCTAATATTTCGGAAATGAAGGTTCCTTTGGGACTTCCAGAAATATTGAGAGCAGGTACTGATTTGACCATTGTAACCTATGGTTCTATGTGTAGAATCGTGATGGATGCTGCTGAGGAATTGGCCTTAATGGGAATAGATGTAGAAGTAATTGATGTGCAGACATTGCTGCCGTTTGATACCACAGGAGTGATTGGAAGATCTATTCAGAAGACAAATAGAGTACTCTTCGCTGATGAGGATGTGCCAGGTGGAGCTTCTGCATATATGATGCAGCAAGTGATTGAAGGACAAAATGCCTATTATCACTTAGATTCAGAGCCTGCGACTATTGCAGCCAAAGCACACAGACCAGCTTATTCTTCGGATGGGGATTATTTCTCTAAGCCCTCTATTGAGGATATAGTTGAGAAAGTCTACGCCATGATGCACGAAGTAAATCCAGCTAAATTCCCTCAGATTTAATCTTAATCTTTGGATTTAAACAAAAAACCTGAAGCGCCTCTAGTTTCAGGTTTTTTGTTTTAGGATAATCCAAAACTTTACCAACCTTCTGACTTTTTATACTTTCTCCTTTTGAGGCAATTGTTTACCTTTGCCTCTTCTAAAAAAGACATCCAAAACTCAGGACATGATTCTCTTTTTCCAATCCCCTCAAGCAGTCATATACGCTGTACAGACCCCACAACCACTCAATAAACAAGATCTTGATAAACTCACCTGGCTCTTCGGAGATGCCAAACAGCTCGAAGGAGCACAGGTTGATGGTAGGTTCTCAGGTCCTCGCAAAGAAATGATCACTCCATGGTCTACCAATGCAGTAGAAATCACCCTCAACATGGGGATCCAGGGGATTCAGAGAATTGAAGAGTATTTCCCGATTTCGGAGCAAGATACGATCGACCCCATGCTTCAAAAAGCTTATAATGGGCTAGATCAGGAAATCTTCAATATACAAGTAGCGCCTGAGAAAGTAAAGGAGGTCACCGATATCAAAGCTTACAATGCTTCAGAAGGGCTTGCATTGAGTCAGGAAGAAGTAGATTACTTAGAAAATGTCTCCAAACAATTAGGAAGAGCTTTGACAGATTCAGAAGTATTTGGGTTCAGTCAAGTCAATTCGGAGCATTGCCGACACAAAATCTTCAATGGTACTTTCATCATAGATGGTGAAGAAAAGGAAAAAACACTTTTTCAACTCATCAAAGAAACCTCGAAAAGAAATCCCAACAGAATCGTCTCGGCTTACAAGGATAATGTAGCTTTTGTGCAAGGTCCTAAAGCGCAACAATTCGCCCCAAAAACACAAGATAAACCAGATTTTTTTGAGCCTGAGAGCATAGATACTGTCATTTCCCTCAAAGCCGAAACGCACAACTTCCCAACCACAGTGGAGCCTTTCAACGGGGCGGCTACTGGATCGGGTGGAGAAATCAGAGATAGAATGGCTGGCGGTACTGCTTCTATTCCATTGGCTGGTACTGCGGTCTACATGACTTCTTATGCTCGTTCCGAGGCTGGTAGAAGCTGGGAAAAGAACCTTGCACCAAGACCTTGGCTCTACCAGATACCTATGGATATCCTGATCAAAGCTTCTAATGGAGCGAGTGATTTTGGAAATAAATTTGGTCAGCCTTTGATTTCTGGGTCGGTATTGACCTTTGAGCATGAAGAAGGAAACAAGGCGCATGGCTACGATAAAGTGATCATGCAAGCTGGCGGTATAGGATTTACCAGAAGTGAGTACAGCAAGAAAAATGATCCTGCCAAAGGTGATCAAATCATCATCATGGGGGGAGACAATTATAGAATAGGCATGGGAGGCTCGGCGGTCTCTTCTGTTGCAACAGGTGAGTTTTCCAATGCCATAGAACTCAATGCAATACAGCGATCCAATCCGGAGATGCAAAAGCGGGTATCCAATGTGATCCGCGCCATGGCAGAGTCCAACGAAAATCCTATCATCTCTATACACGACCATGGAGCAGGAGGGCACTTAAACTGTTTATCCGAATTGGTAGAGACCACAGGTGGTACCATCCACATCGATCAGCTTCCCGTAGGAGATCCAACACTCTCTGCCAAAGAAATCATCGGTAATGAATCCCAAGAAAGAATGGGGTTGGTCGTAGGCAAGGAAAACCTTGAACTACTTCAGAAAATATCAGAAAGAGAAAGAGCGCCCTTCTATGTAGTCGGTGAGACTACTGGTGATATGCACTTCAAATTCGAGAATCAACAGACTGGAGAGAAACCTGTTGACTGGAACTTGGCCTATATGTTTGGTAGCTCGCCTAAGACCATTCTTGAAGACAAGTCTGGCAACGCCTCTTTTGAAGATGCTGAATATGATGTCAGTCAGTTGAAATCATACATCAAGGAAGTATTGCAGCTTGAAGCCGTCGCTTCCAAGGATTGGTTGACAAACAAAGTCGATCGCTCTGTGACTGGTAGGGTAGCCAAGCAGCAGACAGTAGGGGAGATACAGGTTCCTCTCAACAATGTAGCGGTAATGGCCATAGATTTTACAGGTCAAAAAGGAATCGCGACTTCAATTGGGCATGCGCCGGTGGCTGCATTGGCTAATCCAGAAGCTGGTTCAAGACTGGCCATCGCAGAAGCCATGACAAACCTAGTTTGGGCTCCAATTGCTGATGGACTTGCGGGTGTTTCTCTCAGTGCCAACTGGATGTGGCCAGCCAAGAACAAAGGAGAAAATGATAGACTTTATCGTGCTGTCGAGGCAGTTAGCAATTTTGCCATAGACTTAGGGGTGAATATTCCAACTGGTAAGGATTCATTGTCTATGACACAGAAATACCCTGATGGGAAAGTAGTCTACTCTCCAGGTACTGTGATCATTTCTTCTATTGGGGAGTGCTCAGATATCAATCAGGTAGTATCTCCTGACCTGAAGCCAGTCGATGGCAGTAGGGTTTTCTATATTGACTTGTCTAAAGATGAGCCGAAGCTGGGAGGTTCGAGTTTCTACCAGATACTGAACAAAGTAGGTTCTGATACACCAGATATTAAGGAAAGTCATTACTTCGGACAAGCATTTATGACTGTGCAGAAATTGATCGAAAAAGGGGAGATTCTAGCTGGACATGACATTTCTTCTGGTGGATTGATTACAGCTTTACTAGAAATGACCTTCCCATCTACACAAGTAGGTTTGACGATCAAAATAGATCGGCTGGACGGGAGAGATATCGTAAAATCACTTTTTGCTGAGAATCCTGGACTTTTGATTCAGGTGAAAAATCCAGAAAGAACTAGGGCTGTTTTGGCCAATCATGGTATTGACTTCGTGTCTATCGCCAATGTTAACTTAACTGGTAAAGTTGAACTTACTGGCCTCGACCTTAGTTTTGACGTTGAAGAAATGAGAGATACTTGGTTCAAATCTTCTTATTTGCTTGACAAAAAGCAATCTGGAGAGCAATTGGCCTTGGAGCGATTTAAAAATTACAAAAATCAGCCACTAGCATATAGTTTTGGAGAAAATTGGGAGGGCACTTTTGATGCTTTCAGCTTGAATCCATACAGAAGAGAGAAATCAGGCAAAACTGCTGCAATCATTCGTGAAAAAGGGGTAAATGGGGATAGAGAGATGGCGTATTCGCTGTGGTTGGCAGGCTTTGATGTGAAAGATGTACACATGACTGATTTGATCTCTGGCAGAGAGACATTGGAAGATGTGCAGATGATCGTTTTTGTCGGTGGCTTCTCTAATTCTGATGTACTCGGTTCGGCAAAAGGTTGGGCTGGTGCTTTCCTTTACAATGAAAAGGCAAAACAAGCCTTGGATAATTTCTACGCTAGAAAAGACACCTTGAGTTTGGGAGTTTGTAATGGTTGTCAGTTGATGGTGGAGCTAGGTTTGGTAACTCCTGACCACGATGTGAAGCCAAAAATGCTACATAATGCATCGCACAAGTTCGAGTCAGCCTTTGTCAATGTTAATATTCCAGAGAATGATACAGTGATGTTCAAGAGCCTTGCCGGTCAGCGTCTTGGCGTATGGATAGCACATGGAGAAGGTAAATTCTCCCTTCCAAAGGCATTGTCAGATTATCATGTGGGGATGACTTATTCCTATGAAGCCTATCCAGGCAATCCAAATGGATCAGATCATGCTGTTGCAGGGATTGCTTCTGCAGATGGCAGACACTTGGCTATTATGCCGCATATAGAGCGTTCTTTAAAGCCTTGGAACTGGCCTCACTATCCCGCAGAGCGAGCTGATGAAGAGATCACTCCTTGGGTAGAGGCTTTTGTTAATGCCTTCAAGTGGGTGAGCAGTGAAAAGTGATTTTAGAATTGAAGATTGGAAGACCACAGTTTGAAGGTTGAAATGTTTTAAAGTTTGGCGTATTCGTGATTTTCTAGACCTTTGAGGTTTTTTTGAACCTCGAAGGTCTTTCTTATGAGGTCGAAAAAGAGTTTGGAAGATTGGGGTTAGGAGGTTTGAACGTTGTAAGGGTGTAATTCATAGGTGACCATTGAGTACACCATTGTGCACTCAATGGTCTTTTTTTTGTATTTAGTTGATTGAGTGATTAGGAGTTGGAAGAGTTACTCCTGAGCAATGAGATTAGAAAATTAAAAAAATGCTAAATAATTGGCTCTTTAGCGATTACATGATTTTTGGGAATTGCTTTAGTTCTCGCAACGAGCGCAACGGTGTAACGCAACGGAAAAGAGGTTAGGGAAAATGGGAGATAGATATTTCATCCACAATTAAGAGTTGATTTATTGAGAGTTCGGGGGAATTTGTACCGGGCATTGGGACTAAAAAGTTAAAAAATTTCGAAATGATCGACCCTGTCAGAACCCTATCACCTTATCAAATGATAAATATCACTTCGACATTTTAGCCAATTAGGGGTCTATGCTTTTAGGATTAGAGAGAATCACAAACAACTTCAATGAGTTAAAATTCAATTTTCCCTATATAATAAACCATGCGATCCGCTGAGATGGGCAACTTCTACCTAATAACCGTTGTAATAACTTTCCAACCTTCCAACTTTCTAACTTTCCCCATAAATTTCTCCCAACCATTATCTATATCTCACGATTCTCCTTAATTTTAAGTCATGCAATGGACGGTCAACTTCGATATACCTGATTTTCAACCCAAAATCGATCATCACTCGCAGCTTTATGCGATAGGTTCCTGCTTTTCGACCATGATTGGAGATAGGCTGAGTGATCGGAAGTTTGATGTAGTCAACAATCCATTTGGTACACTTTTCAATCCCATTTCCATCTCCCAAGTTCTGGAAGATGCCTTACTTGAGATGCCTGTCAATACGGATATGGTCTTGGTGAGGGATTCTTTATACCTGCATTTTGGGATGCATTCGGATATCTCTGCCTACAGCAAGGATTCCTTGGAGCGCTTGATCCACAAGAAGCAACACTTGACCAAGACACAGCTGGAGCAAGCCAGTCATTTGCTGATTACTTTTGGGACGGCATGGGTGTATGAATATGGAGAAGTAAATCAGCTCGTGGCCAACTGTCACAAGCAGCCTGCTGGATTATTTGAAAAGCGCCTACTGAACCTTGATGAAATTCACAAGACCTATATTGGGTTTTTTAATCTCCTTAGGGAATTTAACCCCAATATCCAAGTGATCCTCACCGTCAGTCCAGTCCGACACCTGAAGGATGGGATCATGGAGAATCAAGTAAGCAAGAGCCTACTACGTGTAGCTTGCCATGATATTTCTGAATCTTTTGATTTTGTCCATTATTTCCCGAGTTACGAGATCATGATGGATGAACTGAGAGACTATAGATTTTATAAGTCTGACAAGACCCATCCCACAGATGAAGCTGAAGTCTATATTTGGGAGCGGTTCAAGCAGGCTTGGATTGCGCCAGCTGCCTATCCCATGATTCAAGAGATCGAGCAAATCAGGAGAGAGCTGGCACATCGTCCATTCAATCCCGAGAGCCCTTCACATCTGAAGTTTTTAGAAAACCTCAACAAAAAGCTAGAGCGACTCAGCCAATTCTTCGACTTCTCTAAGGAAATGGATCAGTTGAGAAAGCAGGTAGATTTTAGGAAGTAGTCTGGAGTCCAGCAACTTATTGTTTTTTTATTAAGTTGAATTCGGTATGTTTAGGTATAATTAAAAAATATTCGCAATGAGTTGCGCAAAGCATGCCATTTGGAACAAATAGCGCAATTAGTTTCGGGAATAATCTCGTTAGATTGCATTAAAAGAACGTCCCATTTTTGGAATATGTTATCTTTTGAGATAACTTTTTAGATATGGTAAGAAAGATAATTTTTTATGAAAACCACTTTATAGAATTTTACCAAAGCCAGAATGAAAAGGTCAAGAGTAAGATTCAGTATGTTTTTGAACTGATCAAGCAAGTGTAAAGGGTACCCGAGAAGTTTCTCAAGCATCTTGAAGGAACTGAAGGGTTATTTGAAGTGAGGGTGGAATACCAATCAAATATTTATAGTCCCGATAGCTATCGGGATCTGCTGTTTTGATGAAGGAAAGCTGGTAGTCCTTTTTAACGGATTTCAAAAGAAGACTCAGAAGATCCCGAAGAAGGAAATAGAGAAAGCAGAAAGATTAATGAAGGAATATTTCCAAACAAAGAAATAACACTATGAAAGATTATAGCAAAGTCAAAACATTCGATGAATTGATTGAACTGGAACACGGTAAAATTGGAAGTGAAAGCAGGAATAAGTATGAAGAGAATGCGCAGATGTTCATCATCAGCGAAATGCTAAAAGAAGCGAGGAAGGAAGCAAATCTGACTCAAGAACAATTGGCGGAAAAAGCAGGAACAAAGAAAAGTTATATTTCAAAGCTTGAAAATGGAAAAGGGAATATCCAGTTATCGACATTGATCCGAATTTTTGAACAAGGTCTAAACAAAAGAATTGGATTAACTTTCCTTTAGTGGAGTGAAAGGGATAACGCACTCTAACATCACCTTGGATACAGCGGGCGGTTCCGAGTAAATTGAAAGTTTGGTATCTTTAAAAAGCTAGGGTTTAACTTTAAGAAACTTAAAAATGAAGAAGGTTTTCATATTAGTACTTTTTCCTATTTTGGCCTATGGTCAGTCTGATACAGATGGTAAAATGCCCCCAGAAAGTGTTTTATATGCGGAAGAGAAACAGTTTTATGTAGTATTAGATCAGGACTGTAAAATAAAACTTGATAGTGTTATGCTTGTAGCGTTTGACCCGGAGTGGGTCAAAGAATTAAGAATTGTAACAGATGAAAAATACACTGGGATCTTTGGAAATACTCCGATTAAAACAGATTTAATTTACCCTAAGAGAAAATATATAAAGAAAATTCATGACTTTTTGGAGATTTACAAGAAAGAAGAAATATTTGACTAGCAAATGTTCCATCTAGGCTAGTCCAAAAAAAAGTCCCTGATCTACACTTCTTCTACTTTTCTTAGGTGTTTAGATTATAAGGCAATACACAGGACAAATACATGTTTTCTTAGAACCATAAGAAAATATTGAAGGTATGGGATTTGGTTTGAGAGTTTTTGGCTTTTTTATCCAAACTGCAACATAAATTCTGCAATCTAAAATCTAATTCCCCAATACCATTTCCCTATATTTGCCTAAAGGTCTTTTTGGATTGACCCTAATTTGAGAACCAATCAAAATTCAGATTTTTGGAAAGTTTATTTGGCGATACTTACGAACCCCAGGATGAAAAATCTCGGCTTTTTGCTGATGTGATCCTGCCTGTGCCCATTCCCAAGATGTTTACCTACAAGATTCCTCGCAATCTTGCAGAGGAAGTGGGAATTGGTTATAGGGTGATGGTGCAGTTTGGGCAGAAAAAAGTACTCACAGGCATCATTGGTAAGGTCCATCAGAAGCCACCAAAGGAATATGAAGCTAAGACCATCCTCGATGTGCTTGATACCTATGCCATGGTCAATCCTTTGCAGATCAAGTTTTGGGCATGGATGGCGGAGTACTATTGTTGCCATATTGGGGAAGTGATGAATGCAGCTCTTCCAGCTGGTCTCAAGCTCAGCAGTGAGAGCAAGGTTCAGCTGAACCCTACCTACGATGCGGATACTTCTCCATATCCTTTGGACGAAAGGGAAGAAGTCATCCTGCAGGCTTTGGCTACCAAGGCAGAATTGACTTACGAGGATTGTCAGGAGTTGGTGGGAGTCAAGACCATTCATGGTATATTAAAAAGCCTGGTGATCAAAGAGGCCATCATCATCTTTGAGCAAGTCAAGGATAAGTATACGCCCAAGGTTGAGAATCGTATTAGGCTTTGTCATCCTTATGCGAGTGATAAGCAAGCCCTAGAGCGCTTGTTTCAAGAGATCGCTGCTAAGCCCAAGCAAGAAGAAGTATTGCTCAAATACCTCCAAGAAATTCCCGTATACCAAAATCCAGCGTTGAACTCAAAAGGCGTCGAAAAGAAAGTCATTGCTGATGCAGGACTTTCTATGAGTTCTTTGAAAACCTTGATTAAAAATGGGGTTATGGAAGAGTATAAGCTGATCATCAGTAGATTTGAGGACAAGGAAGGAAGTGGTGAGGAGATCAAGCTCTCTGAAGAGCAGCAACGTGCGCTAAATGAGATCAAGCAAGGGTTTCAAGATCATCAAGTCAACCTTCTCCATGGGATCACAGGAAGTGGGAAGACGGAGATTTATATCAAGCTGATAGAAGAGGCTTTGGCGAGTGGCAGTCAGGTGCTATTGCTATTGCCTGAGATTGCGCTGACCACGCAGATGGTGGGAAGGCTGCAGGAGGTCTTTGGGAGTAGAATGGGCGTCTACCATTCGAAGTATTCTGACAATGAGCGCGTGGAGGTATGGAATGGTGTCATCAGTGGAAAGTTTGCTTTTGTGGTTGGTGTGAGGTCTTCTATATTTTTGCCATTCGACAGCTTGGGTTTGGTGATTGTGGATGAAGAACACGAATCTTCTTACAAGCAGTATGATCCAGCACCACGGTTTCATGCAAGAGATGCAGCTATCATGCTGTCATGGTTGCATCAAGCGAAGACGCTACTTGGTTCTGCGACACCATCCTTTGAGAGCTTTTTCAATGCCAGAACCAAGAAGTACGGCTATATCCAACTCAATCAGCGCTATGGTGATGCGAAGTTGCCTGAGTATATTTTGTCTGACATTTTGGTGGATAAAAAGAAGAACTTGCTAAAGCTTGATTTTACTAGGGTGATGAGGGAGAAGATCCAAGAGGCACTCAACAAGCAAGAGCAAGTGCTAATTTTCCAAAATAGGAGGGGCTATGCACCCTATATTTCATGTGAAGATTGTGGCTGGATCCCAGAGTGTGAGCACTGTGATGTGAGCTTGACCTACCATCAGTTCAGTGAGGAGATGAGGTGCCATTACTGTGGATTCAAGGAGAATGTACCCAAGGTCTGTCCAGCCTGTGGTAGCGGGAAGTTGGCAGCAGTAGGGCTCGGCACAGAGCGGATAGAGGAGAGTTTGGCTTTGCTTTTTCCTGAGGCAAGAGTTGCCCGGATGGACTTGGATACGACAAGGAGTAAGTATGGTTACCAGCGTTTATTGGAAGACTTTGGTGCTGGCAATGTAGATATTTTGGTCGGTACCCAGATGATTACCAAAGGTCTAGATTTCGATAGAGTGACGGTAGTAGGTATACTTGATGCGGATCGGATCTTATATTTTCCTGACTTCAGGGCTGGTGAGCGAGCATTTCAGCAGATCACGCAGGTAGCCGGTCGGGCTGGAAGAAGGGAGAGAAAGGGGACTGTGGTCATACAGACCCGCAAGCCAGATCATTATGTATTTGATGCAGTGATGAAGGGTGATTATAAAAACTTCTATGTAAATGACATGACTGAGCGGCAGAAGTTTTTTTACCCTCCATTTGTCAAGCTGATCAAAATATCGAGTAGGCACAAGGATTATAAAACAGCTGAGAAAGCAGCGAGGCATTTACATAACCTACTGAGCGATATACAAGTCAGAAAAATCATGCTGGGTCCTGAAAAAGGACTGATCGGAAAAATCAAGAATCAATACATCTTCGAAAGCCTCGTCAAATTAGACAAATCTGGTAATGCTCAAGCCGTATTCAAGCAGGAACTCCAGAGGATATTAGAAGAAATGTACGCCAATAAGGAGTACAGAAGTGTCAGGGTGGTAGTGGATGTAGATCCTTATTGAGTTTTATGAAAATTTGTAGATTTAATTTTAAAAATATAATAAAAAAATTTCTCAATTTTTTAGTTTTAATTACATTTGCTAGATTTTATTTACCAGCAATTTTATTTTATGGGGAAGAAGTACTGTTTATTAAGTTTGATATATTGTCTTTTGTGCAGCGAACTTTTTGCTCAAAAAGTCACGATCAGTGGCACAATCAGAGATGCTGCCAGCAATGAGGCATTGATTGGCGCTAATGTTTTTGACAAAGTGGCTCAAAAAGGTGCCGTCGCCAATCAGTTTGGTTATTACTCTTACACTACAAGCACAGATAGTGTAGACCTGTTTTTTAGCTTTATAGGCTACCAGACTACGAGGATTCAGTTCAAAGCTATGCGAGATACCCTGATCAATGTTCAGTTATTGGCTGATGGGCTACTCGATGAGTTTGTTGTGTCTGCTGAGCAGATGGATCCCATTCAAGAAGTCACTAGGATGGGTACGATCAATGTACCCATCAAGCAGATCAAAGAGTTACCCGCATTGATGGGGGAAGTGGATGTTTTTAAAGTATTGCAGTTGCTGCCAGGTGTACAGTCGGGTACTGAGGGGGCGAGTGGACTGTATGTAAGAGGAGGAGGACCTGATCAAAATCTGATTTTGCTTGATGGTGTGCCTATTTATAATGCCTCACACCTCTTCGGTTTTTTCTCCGTCTTCAATGCTGATGCGATCAACAATGTGGAGCTGATCAAGGGAGGGTTTCCTTCAAGGTATGGAGGTAGACTATCTTCCGTCATTGATGTGACGATGAAGGAAGGGAATATGAAGGAGTTCAAAGGAGAAGGATCTATCGGGCTGATTGCTTCTAAGCTAACTCTAGAAGGACCTATTGTGAAGGATAGAACATCTTTTATCTTATCCGCTCGGAGAACCTATCTGGATATACTAGCCAGACCGATTGTGGCAGCTGCTACTTCTGGTAACGAGACCGTGGGCTATTATTTCTACGACCTCAATGGCAAAGTCAATCACATCATCAATGACAAAAACAGACTGTATCTTAGCGTCTACTCGGGAGATGATAAGGCTTATGCGAGGTACAAAAATTTTTATGTAAATAATGACGTGAGATCAGATTACGAAGATGAATTTGGCTTGAAGTGGGGTAATTTCATCACGGCTTTGAGATGGAACAATGTGATCAACAACAGACTTTTTGCCAATTATACCTTTACTTACAGTAGGTATCATTTTGACTTATTTAGTGAGTATCAAGAAAAAGGAACTGGCCCTGGAGTTAATGAAAGTGTTTTTTATGCTGAGCAATATTTTTCTGGAATTAGAGATTGGGCGGCCAAAGCAGATTTTGAGTTTATACCCAATCCTGATCACTACGTGAGGTTTGGTGCTAATATGATCCTGCATAAGTTCTCTCCAGGCGTATATGCCAGCAAAAGTAACCAGCAAAACAGCAACATTACCCTAGGTTCAGAAGAGCTGAATTCAACTGAGTATGCCATCTATGCTGAAGATGACCTCAATATCAATCCTAAACTCAAAGCCAATGTAGGGGTACATTTTTCTGGATTTGTGACAGATGGACAGCATTATACCTCTCTCCAGCCAAGACTGGCTGCTCGGTATTTGATCAATGAGACTACCTCGATCAAGGGGTCTTTTGTCACCATGGCGCAGTTTATCCACTTGCTGACCAATGCAGGCCTAGGGCTACCGACAGACCTGTGGGTGCCAGCTACTCCACAGATAGGGCCTCAGCGGTCTGTGCAAGGAGCACTTGGTATTTTCAAAAGCCTCAAAGGGATTGAATTGAGTGCAGAGGCCTACTACAAGACTATGGATGGGTTGATAGAATATAGAGATGGAGCCACTTATTTGAATATTGATCAGGATTGGCAGCAGAAAGTGGCAGTCGGAGAAGGTAAGAGCTATGGTCTCGAACTGTTGGCTCAAAAAAAGCTCGGGAAAGTTTCAGGTTGGGTAGGTTACACTTGGTCTAATACAACAAGGAGGTTTGATGAAATCAATTTTGGAGAGTGGTTTCCTTATAAATATGATCGAAGACATGATGTCAGTATTGCCTTGACCCATGATTGGAAAGATAATAAGGATTTTTCATTGGTCTGGGTATATGGCACAGGCAATGCGGTGTCTTTGCCAGTTCATCGATATGAAGGAGCAGAGTCTGTCAGGTGGGGTTCTACCTGGAGGCCAGAGGTTCAGTACTATGAGAGTAGAAATAATTTTAGAAACCGTGCCTACCACCGATTAGATCTCAGCTTTAGCTGGTGGAAAGATACCCGATGGGGTCAGCGTAAATGGACCTTGGGAATATACAATGCCTACAATAGGATGAATCCTTTCTTTATGGACTTGAGCTATGATAGAAGTGGTAATAGGAAAATTGTACAATACAGTCTCTTCCCTGTCATCCCTTCATTTGCTTATACCTTTAAATTCTAATTGTGATGAAAACCTGCTATCAACATATCTCTTTTGCATTATTTGCCTTCATCATCTTACTGGCATGTGAGACCGTAGTGGATCTAGATATACCATTTGATCGACCCAAAGTTACGGTAAGCAGCTCTTTGATTGCTTCGGAGAGCCCAGAAGTAAGATTGACTTTCAGTAAGCATATCTTGGATAATAATTATAATTATGAACCCATAGCCAATGCCACTGTTCGGATGATTCACAATGGCAATACTTATATACTCGAATTTGACCCAGAAATTGGGAAGTATGGCAATGATGCAATAACAATTGAAGCCGCATCACTGTACCAACTGATTGTGGAAGTGCCAGGTTATGATGCCATCAGTGTGACAGAGACAGTGCCAGTCACTGTACCTATTCAGTCATTTGAGATCAACGGGATAGTAGAATTGGAGTGGAATACACGAGAAGACATCAGCTTGGTATTTGATGATCCTATTGGAGAAAATTTTTATGAAATTTATGCTTTCAATATTCAAAAATACCAGTATACAAATCAGTCTGGTGAAATAGTGGAGTATGTAAATCAACAGCCGATCTACTTGACAGCTAAAAATCCCGTATATCAGCAAGAATATGGAGGTTTTACGATACTTTTTAATGATAGATTATTTGATGGCAACACTTTTGAAATGGAGATGTTTGCCTCAGGAAGTCCCTTTACATATGACCCAGGAAGTGGGGGTGTGGATTTAGATGTTGAGGTGGAAAGTTATGTTGTATTGAAATCAGTTTCAAGGAGTTATTATCTCTATCAGACGACTTTTAATTTACAAAACTGGAATGATGGCGATCCATTTGCTCAGCCGGTACAAGTCTTTACCAATATACCAAATGGACTAGGAATATACTCAGCTCAGGCACCATTTGTATATCAAGTGAGGTGAAGGTGATAGAAGCTGCTTGGTGAATTGATCAATTCACCAAGCAGCTTATTTTTAAAAATGATAAGAAATCCTCAGTGCTTTGAGAGGAAGTAAGTTCAACCCAAAAGTCTCTGGCCCTGATTCTCGGTCTGTGGGGGTAAATGAACTTCCATTTTTGAAGACATAATTGGCATAAAAAACTTCAAAACCAGTTTCTGCGGAAAAGCTCAATCTTGGATTGAAGTGATATTTGACTCCCCAGAAATTCGCAGCGCTGTACCTCATGACATCAATGTTGAAAAATTCACTCTCTCCTGCAGGTTGTCCAATTCTATCAAAAAATCTGGCATTGGCAAAACCAAATCCAAGGTCAACACCTCCATAGGCAATGAATTTATCATTGATGAATTTTTGTCTCTCAAGCCCCATGGTGATCTCGTAGGTCAGTTCTCTATTTTTTCTAAAATTGACTAACTCTTCGAATAGAAAATTAGAATTGAATTCATTCTGAAAAACCATGTTCATTCTGAATCCCATATTTCTACCTTTCGGGCTAAGGTAATTTTTCCTGTAAAATAGTGAGCTAGGCACTTCTCCTCTTAAGATGGGAAGTAAGCTGACTGCAAGTTCGTGTTTGGTTTCCTCATAATTGTAAACGCGCATTTCATTTTCATCTTCTGATTGAGCCATGACTACTGAGCTGGAACATAATAGAATAGCTAATAAAATTTTGATTTTCATAGAATAGGATTTAATAAATAAATAATTGTTTTCAGGTAAGCTTACGACTTTAGTATATGAAAAGTTTATGTTTAGTTTAAAAATGTTTTATTCTGCTGAATAGCAGTTACTGATTTATGATTTTCTAAAGATTTTATTTTCTACTTAACTGGTAAGAAAGTGGACAATCAGGTTGTTATTGATGAAATTTCAGAAGTCCAAATCTATGATTATTTAAAATTACGACAATTAATGTCAATTAAGTGTTGGTTTTATAAACACATATATGTTATTTAAAATAACTTTCTTATCTTAGCTACTGTTAAAACGCAAAAGCTATGGAAGAGATCGCAAAAATCAGTTTGACTCAAAAAACCTTGCCATCAGGCAATTGTCAAGTGAAGTTTTTTATAGAGGATGAGCAAAAGCCACAATATGGCTATTTGCTAGTCAGTGAGCCTAAGTCGGTGGGAGAGATCATAGAGGAAATCAAGAATAGGATGGAGCAGAGAAAAATGAGCAACCCATTTTCTGTGAAGAATCCAGTGAAAGAAGATCATAACTTTTATCTCTACTCTGCTTAATGCTGTTGGCTAAGAATCTTAAGTTCCTCAGAACTACCAAGGGGATCACCCAATCGGAACTTGCTGAAAATCTCGGCGTGCAGCGCACCATGATATCTGCTTATGAAGATGGAAGGTCTGAACCAAAACTTACAGCTTTGGCTAAGATTTCTGAGATTTTTATGGTGTCTATTGATGAATTGCTTCATCATGATATACAGGAGAAGGGTAGGAAAGTTTTACAACAAAAACCGCTTAAAGTACTGACCATAGCAGTGGACAAGGAAGATAATGAGCATATCAGCATGGTAGGTCAAAAGGCTTCCGCAGGTTACCTCAATGGTTTTGCAGATCCTGAGTATATGGAGCAGCTTCCACAGTTTCGTTTGCCTCATCTTGCTACCAATCAATCTTACAGAGCTTTTGAAATAGCAGGGGATAGTATGCTACCCCTTGTGCCAGGGACTTTGATTATAGGAAGCTATATTGAGCAGTTATCAGCTATCAAAAGTGGAAAAACGTACGTCCTCGTGACAATTACTGAGGGCGTAGTGTATAAGCGGGTATTTAATTATTTGCAGGAAAATGGAAAGTTATTTCTGGTTTCTGACAATGAACACTACAAGCCTTACGAGATCAAAGGGGAGGATGTGATGGAAGTTTGGGAGGCCAAAGCTTTTATCAGCACTGATTTCCCAAACCCTAAGGACAAGAATACGCCTGTTACCAATGAAGACTTATCCAAAATGATACTAGACTTGAAAGCTGAGATCGTCAAGATGAAAGGTTCTCGAAATTGATTATGCTTATTTATAGAAAACTGATAATTGTTTGACAAAGCTTTTTCTTTCATTTCGATGTTTTAGAAAAATGAATGAGTGAAAATATTCTGAAGGCCCAAAAGTATGAAACATAAAAAAACCGGTAATCTACCGGTTTTTTTATGTTTCAATAACTCCTTTAACAATTTTCAATCACTTTTATATCAATTTTCAATTTCACCTTTTTCAGCTTTCTCGATCAAGACGTCATTGGCTGTGATCAGAATTTCAACTCTTCTGTTTTTAGCACGTCCTTCGTCAGTGTCGTTGGTAGCTACAGGTTTATCAAACGAAAAACCTAATGTAGTCATTCTTTTATCTTCAATACCTTGCATTTTTAGGTAGTTTTTTACGGAAGCTGCCCTTCTTTCAGATAGTCCAAGGTTGTACTGATAGGATCCTCTGTTGTCAGTATGACCTTCTATGGATAGGTCTGTATCAGGATATTCTTTGAGGATTTCTGCAAACTTCATGATGTTTTCTTGCGATGCAGGAGTCAACGAATAAGAATCAAATCCAAATAGAATACCAGAATCAAAAGTCAATTTGATGGCATCACCTACTCTTTCTACTTCAGCATCTTTTACTTCTTCTTCTATTTTCTTGGCTTGCTTGTCCATATAGATACCCACAGCAGCACCAGCAGCAGCACCGACTACTGCTCCTATAGCAGCACCTTTACCAGCTTGACCACTTTTATTTCCAATTACTGCTCCGATTGCTCCCCCAGTTCCACCGCCTATGGCAGCGCCTTTTTCTGTATTATTCCAGCTAGCACAGCTGAATAGAAACACCACCCCTAAAATTTGGGCGAAAATACTCTTGATGAATTTAGGCTTTTTCATAGCTATTAAAGTTGGTTATAAGTTTAAAAACCCTTCTTTGATTTTATAGACTGCATCATAAGAAGCGTCGATGTTATAAATTCCTTTCCCAAATTCATGCCAAAAACCATCACCACAGTCGATATAAGTTCCTCTTTTGGTAGGTTTATTTTCTTTGGCTATATCGTAATCATAATCAGGTAAATAGACGTTAGTGAGGAGTTCTTTAGTTTTTTCCCAATTGAGTTCTTTTTCTAAGCCATTGATCAATGCAAAGGCTTTTCTTATAGAAAACTTCATCGTCAGGGCAATTTCTAAACTTGAATCCGAAGTGATATGAAGGAAGTTGACTGTAAGAGGTGCTTCTCGCTTGCTGGTTTCGAAGATAGCTTGGATGATCTCTTGGGACTCTATCTTCCAATCTTCTTGATTGAGTGGAACAGTTCTGGCAATCTTGCCATGGATGTCTTTGGCTAGGATTCTGATCCCCCCCTCTTCTTCATCTATTTTTTTATTGGACCATTTAGATTTGATGTAGAGTTTTTTGATTGGTGCGACCCAAGCATTATGCAACTCGCCTACCCAATGGTAATCATCATCTAGGGTGAATCCCTCGTTCAGAATTTCTTCTTCTGTCAATTCTTCTCTATGGGTGTATTCCATATCCACAGCCGTATTGAGGAAATTCTTTTCAAAATTGAGCTTCAATTTGAATCTATGACTAAAGGGTGGGGGAATACTCCCTGAGTCAAAATCTATCTCCAACCTCAATAAGTCATCTGTTTTTAAGTGCATATTAATTCTGTTTTTATGAAATTCCGCTTTCTAGCATGTAATCAAATATACTCGAACCTAATTGTTTTCGAATTGCAGTCGACCATGTCTGATCCACCCACTTCAAATCAAATGTCCTTATTTAAAACGCGTATAATTGCGGATAATTTGTTTATGTAATTACTACTCCTCAAATGTTTTCGAGGAATTAGCGACCATTTCGTTGATGATTTCCATTTCTTTTTTGCTAAGGTCTCTCCATTTTCCCACAGGAAGATCAAGCTGTACATTCATGATTCTAATTCTCTTGAGCTTGGTGACTTCGTAGCCCAGGTATTCACACATCCTTCGAATTTGCCGGTTGAGTCCTTGAGTGAGGATGATGTTGAACTTATTTTTGCCAATTCTCCTTACTTTACAATTTTTAGTCACTGTTCCTAGAATTGGAATGCCATTTTCCATACTTTTCACAAAGTCATCTCCAATAGGCCTATTCACAGTGACTACATATTCTTTTTCATGGTTGTTGCCCGCACGAAGGATTTTATTGACAATATCGCCATCACTGGTAAGGAAAATCAACCCCTCACTTGGTTTGTCTAATCTTCCGATGGGAAAGATCCTTTTAGGATGTCCTATATAATCAATGATATTATCTTTTTCTGCCTTTACATCAGTAGTGCAGACAATACCGATTGGTTTGTTGAAAGCGATGTAAACATGGTCTGAACTTGGTGGCGAAATCAGCTTTCCTTTTACTCTCACTTGGTCTCCGGGGAATACTTTAGTACCCATTTCGGGGATTTTCCCGTTGATAGTGACAAGGCCCTGTTCAATAAGTTTGTCCGCAGCCCTTCTCGAGCAGTATCCTACTTCACTGAGATATTTATTGACTCGGGTAGCTTCTGATTGATCCATGAATTCGGAGTTTCATGCAAATTTAGGGCTTATTTCAGGAATATCTCTTTTGATCAGGACTGATAAATCGTTAATTTTAAGTGAGACACATTTTAAACCCTTAATCTATATGGAAACAAAGCAATTCAAGTCAGTAGGAATATGGTTAGACTTATCCAAAGCGCATTTTATAGGATATCATGAAGGTGAAGCTCAATTTCTAGAAACGCTCATCTCCCCTCACGAAAGGATAAAAAGGGAAGAAGGAGAAGAAAATGATACGCACCAGTTCTCTCCCAACCCTGAGCATATGTCAAATAATGAATACCGGAAAAATAACATCACTCAGAATGAATTGAACGAGTATTTCAAGATGTTAGAAAATAAGATTTCGGCTTATGATGATATCTTATTGTTTGGGCCAGGGACTGCCAAAGATCAATTCAAAAATAGAATTGCAGAAAACAAAAGCATGAAAAACAAGTGGGTATCTATTCAAAATTCAGATAAGATGACCGATAATCAGCTTTTAGCATTTGTTCGAGATTTTTACAAGAGTTGATGTTAATCCAGAAAACTAAATAAGGCATACTGAAAAAGTCGATGGTTGTATTTTGTAACCATCGACTTTTGTGCTTGATAGGCAAGCCCCAGTAGTAAATCACTATTTAAATATCAATGTCGTTTAGTTTAGGGTAAATTTCCAAAGTTCCGATTTGTCAACAATTTTTGTTTTTACATTTTATTCAACTTTGGAAAAGTTTAAATTCAATTTGTAGTCTTATCTAAACGACATTGATTTAAATATATAGATCTATACCCTTCGAAAATCAAATCTATCGATTTATTGGCTCAAGAATTTTTCTTTTTTAAAAATTATATAATCCTCTAAATCTGAGTGAAGGATATCATGTAGTTCCTTTTCGTTTTCCTTGCTGGTTTCGGTAAATAAAAATCCAAATACCCCAAATTCATTCAATGGATACCTTCTGACATGTATGGGATTTTCAAAGTCTGCGGCGATCTTTTCATAATCGAAGGACTCAATCTCTTCCCTCTTGAATTGATGTGACTTATCCAATAGGATCAAGCTGTACTTTTTATCCTTCTTGTTTTTGAAGACAGCCTCCCAATCAGGTTTTCTAGATTCGAAGAAATATTGGTATGAGTTAATGCCATATGCAAACCAAGTTAAATCAGCAGTAGTACACCAGCCTCCAAATCGCATTGGGTTGACTTCTATTGGTATGATGTGATCATTTTGGTCTACTCTGACCTCAATGTGAAGTGGAAAATTTTTGATTTCGAGTTTTTCACCTATTGCTTTTAAGAAATCCATCAATGGGTCATGAAGCTTATTGATGATTTCCTCAGAACTGTAATACCAGCGATCGCTGACATCTTCTTCAGAAATAAATACATGGTGGAGGATATTGAGGATAACAGGCTCGCCATTTTTATCAAAATAACAATCGAATGCATATTCTTCACCTTTGATGTATGCTTCAATGATAAAGTCTGTATTGTCAATCACTTCTTTAGGATAGAGGCTTTGAGTAGAGGCTATTGATGCTATGATTTGGTCTACTGTTCCATTCCAGTCTTCGGGTCTATCTACTTTATGCACAGCAATGCTGAAAAATCCCACGGCAGGTTTTACAATTAATGGGTATTGCAGATCATTTGGATTGATATTTTTTAATTCAGAGAAAGGGATTGATCGAAAATAGTAATCGGGAAAGATATCGCTTACGAGTTTTCTAAATCGGAATTTATTTTTGAATGTATCTATTAGTTCTGGAAATCTAGTGCCCTGGGCATGTTGCTGCACCCAGCTGATAGAATTTTCAGAATTGGTATATATCGCAATTTTAGGATCTTGTTGAATGCGCTTTTCAGCCTCTTTTTCAGAGATGAAATTGATGTTTCTGTTTTTACACCAGTCTTTTGCTTGCTGTGTGGCCACTACCGGATACTGGAATTGCTCGATTGTTTCGAGAAGGAAATCTGAAACAAATGGGTAATCTAAAAGAATCATAAGTTTGGGATGATTAAAAGGCAAAATTAAGCTTAACGAAGACTGATTGTTTGTCTATTTACACCAGTGGTCAAGGAAAATGTAGCTTTACTAAATGAAGGAGGTCCGAAAGTTCCCGTTACATTATTGGAGAAACCATAACCATCCTGAGGAATTCCAAAACGATTGACTCTCAATTTGCCTTTGTTCTCCGTATCATGAATTACAGCAATGGCGTATCTGCCTGCTGGTAAGTTTTTGAAAGTATAAAAAGCTTGGTTTTGGTTGATAACAAGGGTTGCACTTTGGATGGCTTTTGATGGGTCATCCGGCCATCCATTTTCTTGATTGAATACCAAAACTCTGATTACCCCTATATCACTTTTTATTTTATCTACAGTTAAATTTAGTTCTGCCATCTGGTTAGTTGTCTTTCCAAAAGCTAAAAACATCACTAAAATCAATTGAGTCCACATAGTTTGAATGTTTCGTGTCTGTTTATTTTTCCTGAATCCGTTCTTTGAAAAGAAGGTATTCCGTAGATTTTCTTAGGGGATTCGTATTTATTTAGATTTGATTTTAAAACCTCGAGCAATTCCTGTTCCTTCTTTTGGTATAGCTCAGATTCGATGATCAAAACGGCTCTTTGACCGAGGTATTCATCAGCTTCGCCAATTATAAAATAATTGATAGGACCTAGGCTAGCAGCAATTATTTTTTCTATTTGCTTTTCTATGATTTCAGGGTGAATTTTCACTCCTCCTGAATTGATGATGAAATCAGCTCTTCCTAACCACTTGAAGCTTGTAGGAGCAACCAGTTCAACGATATCATTGGTTTGGAGCCTTTTTTCTTGCGCCATGGGAGCTTCTATCCAAAGACAGCTTTGATCATCAACTCCTATCTTTACTTCAGGAAGTACGCTATAGATCAAATCACCCGATTCTATTTTTGCTAATGCGATATGGGAGACTGTCTCGGTCATGCCATAGGTTTGAAAAGCATTGAGTCTAGCTTTTTTGATTTCTGCTACCAATTTTGGAGAAGATGTGGCTCCGCCTATAATCAGAGTCTTTATTTTTCTGAGGAATTGGGTTTGTTCCTGACTTCGAAGGCTAGACTCCACCTGCATGGGTACCATGGCCACAAAATCATAGGGCTGTTGCAACCATGCCTCCTTTAAAGGATCGCTAGAAGGTTGGCAAAGATAAATACTGGCATCCCACTCCATGGCTCTTACAAGCATCATTTTACCACCTATCATTGCAGTATTGATGCAGCCTAACAGGAGAGGCTGAGTTGGGATCTTAAAAAACTCAGCCGTAGCCTTTGCTGATTTTTCCATTTGGCTTCTTGTGACAAGAATATCTTTTGGGTTTCCTGTAGAGCCTGAGGTTTTCAAGACAAATTCTTGTTTGCCAGACAACCAATCTTGACAAAATAAGAGGCTTTCTTTGAAATAAGGTGCTTCTACTTGCCATTTTCCAGCAAGAATCTCGTTGAAAGAGAAAGTCTGATGTTCTAAGATTATTTGCCCCATATTTTTAAGATCTATGCAAGGTAATGCCTTTCCTAAAATTCAACAAAATTCAGCGAAGCCTGTTATCTTGCAAAAAAATAAAAAACAAAGTAGACATGACAATCAACTGGAAAACTGCCAAGGAATACGAAGATATTACTTATAAGAAATGTGATGGTGTAGCTAGAATTGCCTTCAATAGACCTGAAGTAAGAAATGCATTCCGTCCTAAGACTACAAGCGAGCTTTATGATGCCTTTTATGATGCCATGGAAGACACCTCGATAGGGGTGGTTTTACTTTCTGCTGAAGGACCTTCTCCAAAAGATGGTGTATATTCATTCTGCTCTGGTGGCGATCAGCGAGCTAGAGGACATCAGGGATATGTAGGTGAAGATGGCTATCACAGATTGAATATTTTGGAGGTTCAGCGTTTGATTAGGTTTATGCCAAAAGTAGTAATAGCTGTTGTGCCTGGTTGGGCAGTAGGAGGGGGACATTCACTTCATGTGGTGTGTGATATGACTTTAGCGAGCAAAGAACATGCGATTTTTAAACAAACTGATGCCGATGTGACCAGTTTTGATGGCGGCTATGGTTCTGCTTATTTGGCGAAAATGGTTGGTCAGAAGAGAGCAAGAGAGATTTTTTTCTTGGGAAGAAATTACTCTGCCCAAGAAGCTTATGACATGGGAATGGTCAATGCCGTTGTACCTCATGCAGCGCTGGAAGATACGGCTTATGAATGGGCTCAGGAAATCCTAGCCAAATCTCCTACATCCATCAAAATGCTCAAGTTTGCATTCAACCTTACTGATGATGGTTTGGTCGGACAGCAAGTGTTTGCCGGTGAAGCGACTAGGTTGGCCTATATGACGGATGAAGCCAAGGAAGGAAGAAATGCATTCTTAGAAAAAAGAAAGCCGAATTTCAAGGATGTGAAGTGGATACCTTAAGAATTTAAGATTTTTGAAGGTAGATCTTTAAGAAACCATAGAAAAGAAACAAGACTTAGAAATATTAAAAATCAAGTGTTTTTCTAGAAACAGCATTGTCTTCGAATTAAGAATTCTAGTTATTTTCTAGATAGAAACTAAAATCTAAAATCTAAAATCTACAATTCAAATGAACTACCTAGAGACAAATTATTCTACTCATGACGGATTGAAGCTCTACCTTCAAGCTTGGATTCCTGAGCAACCAAAAGCATCCTTGCTCTTAGTTCATGGGCTGGGAGAACATAGCAGTAGGTATGTACATTTTGCTGACAGGTTGATCAAAGAAGGTATTGCAGTGTTTACATTTGATGGTAGGGGACATGGTAAGTCCTCTCAACCAAGGCCGACGGCTTATTTTGCAAATCATGAAGATTACTTGAAAGATATTGATGCCCTATTTGGCAAGGTCAAGTCCTATTTGAAGGACATTCCAATATTTATATTTGGACATAGTATGGGGGGAGGTTTGGTTGCTAAATATGTGATCAGTTATCAACCTGATGCAAGAGGTGTGATTTTGAGCGCTGCGGCGCTCAAGCCTGCTGATAATATTTCCAAATCTCTCATAGCCATCTCTTCTCTAGTCAGTAAGGTAGCTCCGAAGCTCAAGGTATTGAAATTGGATAGTTCGATAATCTCTCACGATCCTGAAGAGGTCAAAAAGTACAATGAGGATCCTTTGGTCTATTCCAAAGCGATCCCCGCGAGAACTGGGTTTGAACTTCTGAGGATGATGCGAGAAATTGAGGATGCTGCTGAGGCATTTAAACTTCCAGTTTTTATGCTCCATGGTACCGATGATCAACTGACCAATCCAATGGGAACTGAAATGTTATTTCGACGTGCCGAAACATCAGATAAAACTTACAATCGATACCCAGGCCTTTATCATGAATTGCTTAATGAATTCGAAAAAGAACAAATCATGGATGATATTATTCAATGGATAAAAGATAGAATATGATTTTCAAAAAGCTCTTTATAAAAAATTAATAGTACTCTTTGTTCAAAATTGTTTTGATTCTATTAAGAATCTGATTCCAGATGTTCTTCTGTAGATTTAGTGATTTTCCGGATTTTAAGATCTAGTTTTTCAGCTTCAAGAAGCAAATTGTTATAAAGAGATTCAATTTCTTCCTCTTTGAGATTTGATCGTTCATTTTTTAGCATTTCGATCAAGCCCATGATATTTGCCAATGGACTTCTTACTTCGTGAGATTGAACCCAAGCGATTTCTTTTAGTTTTTCGTATTGAGCTTGAATTTTGGCTATCTGATTTTTAGATTCTGTGATATCCTTGACTACTTTACTCACACCAATTAACTGCTGACTCGCATCATAAACAGGGTAAAAAACATATTCTAACCATTTATGAGTCCCATCTTCCTGAGTAAGCTTTTGTTCGAATTTTGAAATAGACCCATTCAATGCAATGGTGAAATTCTCGAAAAAGTCATTTTTAATTTCTTCTGAGACGTATTCTCTAAAATCTTTTCCTAACACAAGCTTATTTTGATGTATGCCGTGGCACATGTTAAAAGCTACCTTGTTGAATGCTAGGATATTGAATTCTTGATTGATCAAGATGATGCAGTCTGAAGTGCTGTCTAGGATAGCTTTTAGTTTATTTTCAGATTCTTGTAGACGGATTTTTGCCTTTTGTTCTCTGGTATTGTCACGAAAAATGATACCCACTCCCTGTTTGTCTGGAATAGCTATCCCAAAGTAGTATAAATCTAAATTTTCAATATGGTCTTGAAATAGCTCGACTTTGTCAGTATTAACGCTTGAAATGATGGCATCAACACATGGAGTGTTTTCTTTTATTTGGAGCTTCTCTTTGAAAGTGTCTTTGGCATTCTCGTCAGAAATCCCCATGAATTTAGATGCTGACTTATTTATTCCCTCTAATTCCAATTTCTTTGAAAGATGAACACAGCTATCTGCACTATTTTTCAGAATTTTAAAAATATTGAGGTTGTGAAATATTTTGTAATCATTGATCTCTGATACTGAGTTGATTTCATACCCTACCGAAAAAATTCCAATGGGAATGTTCTGATTATTGCGCATTAATGAAAATACCCAACGACTGTGAAATGTCTGCTGTCCTTTACCAATTGGTTTTCTCAAATCTACCTCGAAAGCATAGGTTGGGTGTTGTATACATTTGGTAGCAGCAACTATGGCTTTTTCAATGTCTTCAGCAATGATCGTTTCGGTAAAATATTTATTGGATATATCAGTATCTACTGATTGAAATTTCTTGATAAAAAAATCATTGACATAAAGGTATTTCCCCTCCATGTCAGTGATGACTACATAGAATAGACCAGAATTGAAGATCCAATCAGGTAGTGGATTGCCTAAATCCACCGAAATATTTTTCTCCTCAAGCGACAATAAGATAGTTGGTTTAGAGCTTAATATAATTTGGTTTTCACCAATATTCAGCAAAAATACTTTAATTAAATCTAAAAAATACAGCTAATTATAATAAAAAAATAAGATGCATTTGTCTTATTTTGTAATACAAAAAACAAATAATGAACTAATCTAATTACACGTATAACTTGAAAATTAAGTAAGTTTATTTGACAATCAATAAGGGGACAGTGGTATGATAAGACAACTGAACTGAATCACTATCATTGAATAAATATTCAAAAAATGATTTCTTTTTGTAGAACATGACCATCAAAGCATTTTGATTTTTATTGAGATACGATTCCATGCCTTGCAGTACAGCAGCGGATTTGATGATCTTTGTGCTTGATTTGATACTGGGATAATTAGAGTTGATGTAATTTGCTAGCCCTTTTACCGCTAATTCTTTATCAAAGTCCTTTTCTTTTTCTATATGTATAAAATCATATGGAAAATTAAGGTTCATTGTAAGATCGAGGAGCTTTTTGTAGAATTTATCTTCTGTTTGGTCAAGTTCCACACCCACTATAATCTTTTCAATGTTTTGCCATTTTGCTTCTGACGGCACCGCAATTACAGGAATTTGGGATTCCTTTATGACATGTCCTGTATTTGAGCCAAAGAGCGCTTTCTTGATGCCGCTAGCACCTTGGGTTCCCATGACAATCAAATCATAATCCTCCTTGTATGCTTTAGAAGTAACAGCAGTTGCTACTGTCCCCTGTACGATCTGATAATCGATTTTCAAACCTTCAGATAGAGCCAAGTCTACTGCTTTTTTCATTGCTTTTTTTGCATCTGACTCTATGCTATCGACAATCTGACTGGCATTGGCTGCGAAGTCATAGACTGCATAGAAAGCAAATAATAGGGTGATTTGCACATTTCCATGAGATTTAGCCATGTGTTTGGCAAAAGTCAAAGCATTGTTGGCATTATCTGAAAAATCAGTAGGTACGAGGATTTTCATGTCTGTCAGAAGTTAGACTTCTAAGATAAGAAAGTTTAAGGGCAAGAACCATGATACTGAGTATCTATTATTCTATTTTTTTGATTCCAAAAATCTTTCATTTTTTATTGCAAGTTACCTGATCAAAAACACTAAGGAATGTAACTTAGATCACAATTTGCGCTTAATTGTTTCAGTATTTTTGAATTTCAAATTAGGAATAGTCTTGCTATTCAAATTATAATAAACCTTGAACATGAAAAAATATTTGATATTACTTTGGTTGTCAATTTTTGCTATTACTTCTCAAGCGCAGTTTAATGAGCTTGTAAAGGGCAGAGAACCTCAAAAGTCAGAAATAAAGCAATTTGAGGATGATGGTTTAGCGCATTTTAGCTATGCCATTTACACTGAAGGTAAGGTTGTTTTGATCGATCCAGGGAGAAATCCTCAGCAATATTATGATTATGCCAAGGAGAAAAAAGCAACAATCGTAGGAGTTATCGAAACCCACCCTCATGCGGATTTTGTGAGTTCCCATTTGGAAATCCAGCAAACACTTAATGTACCTATTTATATCAGTGAATTGGTCAATGTACATTATGATTTTACGCCATTTGACGAAGGGGATGTGATAGCATTAGCCGATGGTGTGAAACTCAAAGCCTTGTTTACACCAGGACACTCGCCTGATGGTATATCAGTAATCTTGGAAGAGGACGGGGTGGATATTGCTGTATTTACTGGTGATACTATGTTTATTGGAGATGTAGGCAGGCCTGATTTGCGAGAAGCGGCAGGAAGTATCCAAGCACAGCGTACGGAGTTAGCTAAGATGATGTATCACAGTACAAGGGAGAAATTGATGAAATTAGACGATGAAGTATTGGTATATCCTGCTCACGGTGCTGGATCGCTTTGCGGTAAATCATTGAGCAAAGAAAAAGTAAGTACCATTGGTCAAGAAAAACTTACTAATTATGCTTTGCAGCCTATGACGGAAGAAGAGTTTGTAGCTGTCTTGCTAGAAGATCAACCCTTCATTCCCAAGTATTTTCCTTTCAGTGTAGAGGTAAATAGGAAAGGTGCCAAAGCATATCAATTAGCCAAGTCGGAAGTGACTTTACTGAGGGAAAATACTGTTTCTTTAGAGGAAGCTTATATCATCGATGGTAGAAACCAAGCTGCTTTCAAATCAAGTCATCTTCCAGATGCGATTAATATCATGAATGGAGCCAAATTTGAGACTTGGCTGGGAAGTATTGTACCTCCCACTGCTGAATACTATCTCTTAGCAGGTTCGGAAGCAGAGCTTGAAGAGATGATTTCCAAAACTACCAAGATTGGTTATGAACCATTTATTAAGGGAGCGTTTGTCTATTCTCGGACTGATGGATCATCAATGCCAATGTTTGATAGGAATGCTTTTGATGCGAATCCCGAATCATATACCATTTTGGATATCAGAAATTCTGGAGAAGTATTTCAAAATCAAGTATTTGATGGAGCGATCAATATTCCACTTCCAGAACTGATGGAGCGGGCTAAAGAGTTGCCAACAGATAAGCCCATCATAGTACATTGTGGTACTGGATATAGGTCTGCGGCTGGATCAAGTATCGTACATCAAATACTAAAAGGCGTTAAAGTCATAGATATGGGTTCGGCAATTTTAGATTACAACAAATAGTTATTAGTTTGTGGTTTATGGATTGTGACTGAGGGCTATCTTCTGGGTAGTCCTCTTTTCAAAATAGAAATTCAATGATGGATAAATATATTAATGTAGTTCTAGATGCTTATTATGGGTATTTTGATTATTTAAAAAATGAAATACTCTATCCTTCTTGGACTAATTACTTCTGGTGGTTATTAGGGCTATCGGCAGCTGTTTGGCTATTGGAAGTAGTATTTCCGTGGAGAGAGAAACAGGCAATTTTCAGGAAAGACTTTTGGCTTGATGGTTTTTACATGTTTTTCAATTTCTTTTTATTTTCTTTGATTGCTTACAATGCCATTTCAAATATAGCTGTAGAGGCATTCAATGATTTTCTAGGAGTATTTGGATTAGAAAACATCGTTGCTTTGCATGTGGAGACTTGGCCAGTTTGGGCGCAGTTTTTATTGCTTTTTGTTTTGGCGGACTTCATACAGTGGAATGTACACAGAGCCTTGCATAGATATCCTGCACTTTGGGAGTTTCATAAGGTGCACCATTCTGTAGAAGAGATGGGGTTTGCAGCCCACTTGAGGTTTCACTGGATGGAGACGATCATTTATAAGACGGTTCAGTACATACCTTTAGCGATGATTGGCTTTGGTTTGGTTGATTTCTTTATAGTTCACATTTTTACCACCGCCATAGGTCATCTCAATCACGCGAATTTGAGAATTACTTATGGGCCATTAAAATACATCGTCAATAATCCCATCATGCATATTTGGCATCATGCCAAAAAGCTTCCCGAAGGTGTCAACGGTGTCAATTATGGATTGACCTTGAGTGTTTGGGATTACTTATTTGGAACTGCTTACATTCCAAATGAAGGCAAGGATGAACCACTAGGTTTTGATGGCATGGAAACTTTCCCAAAATCATTTTGGTCTCAGGTTACTTACCCTTTTATTCAAAAAAAGAAATGAAAACTACTATCAATAACTGGAGATTTGTCACCATACTTTGTCTTACTCTAGGACTTGCCCCTTTTGTTCCTGAGCCACATATTTTTGGTAAGGTAAGGTGGATTTTAGGAGGCGCTGTTGGTATGGAACCCATGGACTGGTTTGACTTCCTCTTTCATGGTATTCCTTTCTTTTTGCTTTTAAGATTGATATTTATTCATCTGAAAAAGAAATATTTCTCGAGTAAACAAACTGTTGGAGCTAAGTGATAAAGGTTACTGTAGCGATTGGTTTAGCACTGTACTTTTACATAGTAAAATATAACAAATAGCTATGTTTAATTTCTTTAGAACACAACCAAAAAACTATACAGATCTTAATTCAGAAGATTTCAAAAAAGGGATGACCGCTGCGGACGCAGTATTGATCGATGTCAGGAGTGCAGGAGAATTTCAGTCCGGGAAAATCAAAGGAGCAAGAAATATTGATATCACGAGCGGGAATTTTATGAATCAGATTCAAAATCTACCCAAGGACAAGAAATATTACCTCTATTGTAGAAGTGGTAATAGAAGCGGACAAGCTTGTTCTATTATGGCCAATCAAGGTTTTGAAAACATCTACAACTTAGGAGATGGAATCATGGGTTGGCCTTATGATATAGTTTAAGATATTTATTGATTGAGAGTAGATTGATTGACAAAGCCCGGTAGTATCTATCGGGCTTTTCTTTTGCTGATTTTATTCAAAGTAATGACTTTTTGACGACTGCATTTGAAGTGACTGACATCTTCAGTTGCCCTTCCAGCATGCTTTGTTTTTCTGCCTTGTACACGGGCTCGCCACATCCTAAATGAAGAAGCTTTCATTTCTTTTCTCATGATTTTGATAACATCCTTTTCTGGAATGCCAAACTGACGCTCGATTGCATCGAAGGAAGTCCTATCTTCCCAAGCCATTTCTATGATCCTATCGATTTCTTCGTCTTTTAGTGTCGTAATTTTATTCATATTTTAAAAACCTTGAATGAATCCAAATGTTTTCAAATCATGCAAGAAGTAAATATAGTCTGGTTCAAAAGAGATTTGAGGCTGAGAGATCACGAGCCTCTCAAATTGGCTATAGAAAGGGGGTTGCCTATCATCATGGTCTATTTTTTTGAGCCAGATTTGATTGCCGCCCCACAGAGTGATGAGCGACATTGGAGATTTGTCTATCAAAGCTTGCTGGATATGAATCAGCGGCTTCAGCCTCTTGATGCCTGTATACATTTTTATCATACTGATCCTACCCTTTTTTTTGAAAGTGTTGCCTCTCAATATCATATCAATACTGTTTTTTCTCACCAAGAGACAGGTATAGCAGTGACTTTTGAGCGGGATAAAAGACTAAAGAAATTCTTTGAACAACATCAGATCACTTGGATAGAATCCCTGCAGCAAGGAGTGAGACGTGGTAGACGTAACCGTAAAAATTGGTCACAAGAATGGTATGCACAAATGAGTCAACCATTGCAAAACCCAGATTTGAAAAGGGGTAGGTTTTATACGCTTTCCAAAGCATTTGAAAAGGAGCTTATGATTGATCCGATTCCTGAGCAATGGAAGATCATTCATCCTGCTATGCAAAAAGGTGGAGAAACAACAGCTTATAAATATTTCGAATCCTTTTTCGCTGACCGAGCAAAGAATTATAACAAGCACATTTCTAAGCCAGAGCTGAGTAGAAAGGGCTGTAGTCGCTTATCACCCTACATCGCATGGGGAAACCTATCAATCCGTCAGGTTTTCCAAGCTGCGGAAAAAAGGAAGAAAGATGGATTCCAAAAAAGAAACCTGACTAATTTCCAATCAAGGTTACGCTGGCACTGCCATTTCATTCAGAAGTTTGAGATGGAGTGTAGGATGGAAAAGGAGCACGTCAATCGAGGCTTTGAACTTATGGAGAAGCAACTTGACTCAGCAAAAGTAAAGGCATGGGAGGAAGGGAGGACAGGTTACCCGCTTGTAGATGCCTGCATGCGCTGTTTGAAAGAGACAGGTTATTTGAATTTTAGAATGCGAGCTATGGTAGTTTCTTTTTTGACCCATCATTTATTTCAAGATTGGAGAGTAGGGAAGGATTTTTTGGCAAGACAGTTTCTGGATTTTGAGCCAGGAATCCACTATCCTCAGTTGCAGATGCAAGCGGGGGTGACGGGAATCAATACGGTGAGAATTTATAATCCTGTGAAACAATCTGAGGATCATGATGCAGATGGGGTGTTTATCAAAAAATGGGTGCCAGAATTAACGAAGGTACCAATAGCTTTGATTCACGAGCCTTGGAAAATCACTGCAATTGAGCAAGAAATGATGGGCTTCAGGCTTGGAGAGCATTATCCTTTTCCAATAGTTGACTTAGGTCATTCGGGAAAGTATGCTCGAGAGCAGATATGGACTGCTCAGAAACACCCTGCCGTCATCCAAGAAGCCAACAGAGTTTTGAATTTTCATACAGTCCCAAATCGCTGGCCTTGAGTTTTTATTTTAAAAGAATCATACGTATATTGAGCTTAATAATTTAAAAAATGGCACGTATGTCCAAGTTAACATTAAGCATCGATAATCAAGAAATCATCGAATGGTCTAAATCTTTTGCGAAAAAAAACAATACTAGTGTAAGCTCCTTGGTGGAAAACTATTTGATTTCATTGAAAAAGTTTAATGAAAGTGAGGTGATTATATCTGATAAGATAAAATCACTTAAGGATGCAGGTTTAAGACCTAATGATAAAGAGATTGAAAAGCATTTGATAAAAAGGAGAAAACGTCAAATCTGAATTAAATGAAGAAAATTTTTTTAGATACCAATGTACTTCTTTCCTTTCATTTTTGTGATGCGGAACCCATTCAGCAGAAAGCGATTGATTTTATTTTTCAAGAGATTCAAGATGATAAGTTTAAAGGAATTATCAGTATTATATCTTTCTATCAGTTACTTTATTTTCTGGAAAAGAAGTATGCAAGTGCCAAAATAGCTTCAAATAGGGCTTATGCCTATTTGGAATTATTAGAGATTGGCAAATTTGATCCTAAAAAATTAGAAGGGGTTAATTATGATTATTGGCCTGATTATGAAGATGGTTTGCAATATGCTTCGGCGCTTAGCTGTGATGCAGAAGTAATCATAACTACCAATTCAAAAGATTTCTTTTCTTCAAAAATTGAAGTGATAGATCCGCTAAATTTCATCCTTCTAGGAGGTATATAAAAAGTTAAAGTTAAGAACAGATAAGGACTGCCCAGAAACACCCTGCTGTCATCGAAGATGCCAACAGAGTGCTGCATGTGCATACAGTGCCTGACCGTTGGCCTTGAGTATTGATGCTTGCCATTAATAATTTAATAAGTCCATTAAAATAAAAGTTAGTCATTGATATTTTCTTTTTGACCTATCTTAAATAAAGTTTGATTATTTTTGAGTATGAAATTTTCAATATTACTTATTGTTTTTATTAGTTTAATGCTTTTTTCTTGTCTTGGAGATGAGACAGAGACGAAACCAATTGTCGAAGATGAAACCGGCTGGATCAAGCATCCTTTTTATCAACATGATTTTAAGGCTATGCGTGGAGTCTTTGAGTTAGATAATCATATTTTGACATTACATGATTTTGGATATGGTGCTAAGACTTATCATAAACTTGAAGATAGTGTAGAAGCAGTTTTCTTAAATTTAAATGTAGCTCATTATCCTGGAAAACTTCATAAGCATTCTGATAGATCTTTTCCAATAAATGAAAAATATTTACCAGTTAGTTTTGTAGAATTACCAAACACTATATTTGTTTATTCTCTAACTAAACCAATGAATCCTGTAACAGCAATGGGTGGGTTGGAAATAAAAGGTGAAGATATTGATCCTGAATTTAGACAATTCTCTACTCTAGGTTCTTCAAGAGGAAATACTATTAGTTTAAATGAAGATTATCTCTTCTTGGCTTATGAGGTCAAAAACAATAATGCAAGACCCCTAAAATTTGCTCTAATTGAGCTCAAAGAAAATACAGAAGGAATAGGTGTAGGGGTAGAAGTTGTTTCGATTCAAACCATCGATGCACCACAACGTGAAGATTTGGTGGGGAACCAATTTCTTTCGGTCATATCTGTGAATGACGGTTTTATAGTTACTACATTTTTTAGTTTATTTAAGTGGAGATTTGATGGAACAATTAAAGAATTTGAACGTGACCCAATTGATAGGGATGGTTTTGAGAGATATACAACAAGTTTTCTTATAAATGATCCAAATACCAATGTTATTTTATGTGCTGAAACAAGTACATTTTTAGATTCATATTACTCAACAGATAACGGTGAAACTTGGGACATTTTGAGAAACTTTGTCTCGAATGTAGATTTCGTAACATTAGATATTCTAAACTTCTATAATTTTAAAGGTAATTTATATGGCACCTATAATTCCCAAATATTTCAAATATCTATTTCACCAAATCAATTGATCGTAAACGAATTGGATAATAGTGGGTTAGTTGGGAATAAAATTACAGGAATAAGCTCTTATCATAAAGATAGTTTGGTGATGGTGTCAACTCGTTCCGGTGCATTTTATAAGCCTTCAGCTGATTTTCTTAAACCAAAAATAAATGATTCAATGGGGCTTTTTTCAGGGGGTTTTTAATCACCCTACTTCCACATCAAAAGCCCCATTGACAATCTTACCATTGATTTTGACTTGGATCCAAACTCTGTATTTGCCTGACTCAGGAAATGCATAGGGAAAGCTGACCATGCTATGTTCTTCATGTTCTTCACCATAAAGTCTCTGATGATCCATGTCCGCCATCAAGAGTTCGTCTCTTTCTTCATCTGAAAGCTGATCGAGAATTCGAATCACATTATCAATACTATCTGGAAAGCTCAATCCAGAAGGAAGATTATTGAATCCAACTTTTCCTGAGGCAAAACGCTCTTTGAGCATTTGCTGTGATCCCATGGAATAATTTCCTGTAGGATGGAGATGAATGTAAACTGAGCCATCATGCTTCAATACCACCGCATGCCCCATCATTCCCAAATATGGTTCAAGGACAGCCGGTTCTCCGCTTGAATCAAAAAGTGTAAAGTCTAAGGTATACAACTTACCAGCATCAAATTTACCTGTCTCTGTTTCCCAAATAGCCGAATAACCACCTGGCAAATCAGTTTTGATCCCAGGTTTTCCACAAATCATAATGGCCTCGTCTAACCGAAGTGGCTTAGGATCTGAAACAGGAGTGGAAAATGTATAGGTGTCATCTCTCCCCAAAATAAATTCCTTTTGGCTAGCAAAGGAAAAAGTGCCTTGATCAGGAATTTGGAGATCTGCCACGATGGTTTCAGAAAAGCCCGTATATCTTGTAATATCAGCGAATACATGATAATCTCCTGCGGGGAGATCAGGTATGCTGACACTGTAATTCAGGGTGTCAATTCTTTGCGGGTGTAAGTGAGCAAAAACATCTAAATCTCCTTTTCTAATCAAAAACATGTGCATAAGCTTGCCATGGTCTGGCACCATATAGCTAAGCTTGCGGGTGATTCTACCTTGATTCAGATCTTTGGGGTCTATGGATAGCTTAAGCAAATGCCCGCCTGAATTGGTTTCTATCTGGACACTGGCCGAAATCGGCTGAAAGAGGTATCGAGAATAAGTCTCTGCTTCAGCATCCCACCAGTTTTTACCAGCCCATAAAATCAAGAACATGCAAATAGATCCTAAGGCAATACCTACTTGGTTTCTTCTTACTGTTGATTTATTTCTTATTTCTCCGGGCTCTCTGATACTTTCACTCATGGCCGAACTGATGATCGTTACCATCAAGATGACTAGAAATATCCCCAACCCAGCCAATATTAATCCCAATTCCTGAGGCATATCCCGTTGTGCAGTGGGCATGGCCATCACTGGGATGATGGTTTCAAAAACCTCACCGTTTTGTTCAAGTATGATTTGAACACTTGAGGTGCCAGGTTCCATAAACCACAGCTCACCTTCGAATCTACCCATCTCACCTGCCACAGGAAGCATAGGGTCTGCTTTTGGGGTTCCTTTAAGTCCAGCAGACCAATAAATAGGCCTTGCTTCTATTTTGACTTGATTGGGAGATTCAGGAAGGATGATAGTCAAGGTAGCTGTTCCTGGAATGACATCAGGTGGGTTGATATTTGCAAGAACCCTGTAGTTGCCTAACATGCCTTCATAGGTGACTCCAGGGCTTCCAACATGGCTACTATTTACCAAATAGCAAAATAGCAGTATAACTAGGTGGAGGGATTTTTTCATGATTTTATCTTTTGACCTGTGACATCCAATTGCCCCAAGCCAAGGCAATCCTCGAGCTCAAGATACCAATTATCAAAGCATACAATAAGCCAATTCCCAAACTGAATATGGAACTGACTGAACCAGGATAAAACATGTAGCGGTAGTTTCCGTCAGGATTGACAAAATAGGGAAGAGAAAATCTTCCAAAAAACCAACCTCTAGCATACTCCGTCAAGAGAAACTCTGAGAAATACCATTGTGTAGGAATAAATACAAGCAGGAAAGCAATAGATAAGATAATTGCAAGTATCCATTTATTTTGTGCCTTGTATTTCATAGTTACAATGTCGATTGCGAGTGCTGGTAAGATCAAAATCATTGGGAAATGATAAGGTTGGAACCTATCTATATGATTTAAAACTGGGCTTAGCAATGGTTCTGCTTTGAAAAGTGGTAGGATCCATACCATAGCAGCCATAGTTATCATATAGATGGCTGACATCTTTGTAGCTGCAAACTTGAATGGAGATGCATAAGCAACTGAAACTATAAAAAGTGGAAATACAATCGCTGCTACTTGGTAAGGAAATACTTGATGCATGGCATTCGGGTAGAAGTATTCCGAAGTCAAGGTATAGACCATGACTAAAAGAAATCCTGAACTTAATGCAAATAGCCACTGAAGATGGGTTTTTGTTTTTTCATCCATATTGGCTTTCATGCGATTTTGAGTTGAAATCACCGATATCATTGCCCCAAACTGAATCATGATCATTCCTAAGCCTAGCAAAGCATGGGGAGGAGAGAGGATTTTTACATCTAGTCCGTAGGTATTGTGCCACCAATCGTCAAAAGGTGCAGATGTCAACATTGCAAAAGCTCCCCAAATACAAAACATCGACCCTAATGAGCCATGGAAAATACCCCAAAATTTAATATTCTCAGCCTTTTCATCTTTTGATCCCCAAAAGCTATTTTTTAGAACTTTGACACCAGAAAACACCCCTGATATCACCGCACCAAGGTAAATCAAGATATGTGGAGGAGATAGTAAGCCATCTCTTCCCACAGTCATGTGCCATGAAATATCCCAAAGTAATCCAGTAGCTATGCAAAATGAAGCAAATACTGAAGCATAAATATAGGTAGGGATTGCCCTTGCTTTGCTCTCTGACAACTCAATAGAACTGTCTATAACGAGTGTATTTGATTGATTCATAATGGTATATGGCTGATAAAGAATGTGATAAAGTTAATCAATATTTCCAGATCGAGCATATCAATTAATTGATTTAGAATTGGAATATAAGGTTACCGTATCAATGGAAAACCTTAACAATTATTGAATAAGCAACCAAACCACCCAGTTACCTAATAACTTAATCACCTAATCACCCAATCACCTAGTAACTCAATCACCCAATCAACTAATAACTCAATCACCTATTATCCCTCAAAACCCTGGCTTATAAATAGCCCTTGCATTATTCAAGACATCTTCTCTATAGTAACTGACTTCTTTAAATACGCCTTTGCTATACATTTCGGCTTGATCTACGAAGTGTGGAGAAAATGGATTGCCACTTTGACCACCTGCGAGTAGGGATTTTGCTTTTACTTTTTCGCCAAACTCTACGGCTGCCACAAAGCTATTCCCTACATTTCCATACCATTTTTTTGTATTAGGATAAGCCCTACTGCCATAAGCTGCCAGAGAACCCCAAAGCGAGGAGTTGTAGCCTACGGGTAAACTTGGCAATTCATCGTAGAATTTACCTTGAATGTCATTGGTGACACGCTGGAACCTGTTGATTTCTCCCCAAGGGGTATTCCAAGTACCGAAGTCTTCTGTCAATTTTTCTACAGCTTTTTCAAATGCGGTTAACTTTTGTTCGTCACTCGTTTCTGTCGCTAAGAAATCAAAGATATATGTATCCCATGCTCTATCCATTCTTCGCCCTTCTGCCATCAATTGATTCCCCCAAAATACAGCCAAAGAAGTCCCTACAGAATGAATGCCCGTCTTCAAATCCCAGTCTGCTAAAACCCCAATTGGCTCTTGCAATTTTTCCTTTCTTGGATCAGAGTTAGGAAGCTTACGAAATGCCTGTGCAAGCGCTGGAATCATTGGCTTGAATGCCAACAAGGTAGGTTCGTAAGCCACATCTGTAATCAATCTATCCAAAGTTAGGTCATTGATTTCTGATAAAATTCTCACTGCATTGAGACCACGAGCATTTTCAGTGTCCCAAGCGATATAAGGTGGGTAGTCAGTTCTTTTTGGGCTATCTACACCTAGTGCATTGAAAGGATCCGAATTACAATGTTGAATCCAACCATTTTCTGGATTATGGATAAAAATCATTTCCTCAATTTCGTGTAGCCCTTGCCAATCAGTAGCTGGATTACTTCCGTCTACTACATTTCTCCAATCAAACTGTGGATCTCTTTTCGGTATAAAATTGCCATGGTAGTATGCAATATTACCATCTCTATCGGCATACACCGTGCTATTAGAGGAGTTTGTTTTCAAATTCATGTTTGCTTTGAACTCCTCGTGATTTTTTGTCTTTGTTCTTTTGTATGATTGTGTCAACGCTTTTTCTCTTTCTACCATCAAGGCAATCGCTATCCATTTCCCATCTTCTTCTCGAATGACAGGGCCGTGGTGGGAGTAGTATGCGGTAAATTCCTCATGAGCCAAGTCATTTCCATCTTTATACTTGATAGTGATTTTCTTTTCTGTGAATGGTCTCCAATCATCGCCAAATTTGTAATGATATTTGCCATTTTTCTTTTCTACAGTCAAGGCGAAATGATCAATGGCATCAGCCTTGGCTGAGGTATGCATCCAGCCATTGTATTCGTTAAAACCTTGGTAAATAAAAAATTGCCCCCATGTCACAGCGCCATAAGCATTGAGTCCTGCTTCGCTGACCATATGCACTTCTGGTCTAAAGTAGAATGAAGTATGTGGATTGATCATCAGCATGGCATTGCCTGATTGAGTTAGCTTTGGTGCGATAGCAAAGCCGTTAGAACCTTTTGGCTCTTCCTCCCAGTCTCTCTCGGTATAAGTTAAATATGCATGGGCCTTGTTGTCATAAAAAGCTTTCAGTCCATTAGGAGAAATTGTCTCAATATCACCACCAATACTACCTTCACTAAATGTCAAGGCCATCCATGGTTCAAATTTGCTGAGTAGCCTTGGCTTAACTTCTGGATGTGTATGAAGGTAGTAATTGATTCCGGCTGCCCAAGCATCCATTAAATCTCTGAGCCATTTTGGGCTATTTTCATATTCTTTTTTCACCACTTCTGGATCGATGTAGAGTTTCATTCTCAAATCTACATAGAGTTGACTGATTCCTTCTACCTCAGCCATTCTACCCATTGCATTGATGTAATTGGTTTCTACCCGATTAAAGTCATCTTCACATTGGGCATAAATCATCCCAAATACAGCATCAGCATCTGTTTTTCCATAGATGTGCGGGATGCCCCATTGATCACGGATGATTTCAGTATTTTGGGCATATTGTTCCCATTTTTGAAGTTCTGATTGTGCATGGGCTTGGGTGATAAATGCAAGCCAAACTAATAACAGAAGTGATTTCTTGAACATGGTATCGGGGTTATTGCTCTAAATTGATGTTTGGGTTATTGATTCTGATTAAGACCAAAGGCTAAAATAATGATTTGATCCGAAATCAAAAGCCCTAAGAAATGGAGGTGGATGAATTTGACTATGGATGGTGTAAAAATTAGCTTTCACCGCCACATTAGTGTTTAACTAGCGTTAACTTTATTATATGGATTTACCCTTAATCCTTGGCGATCTTTTCGTAAGAAGCCAATACCCCTCTGACCATGGCTGATGAGAAGCCTTGATGTTCCATTTCGTTTAACCCTACAATTGTACATCCCTTTGGCGTAGTGACTTTATCAATGGCTTCTTCTGGATGCATGTTTTTTTGAATCATCAATTCTGCTGCACCTTTTACAGTCTGGTTGACAATCTGAGAGGCTGTCTTTGCATCGAAACCAATCTGTATACCCCCTTGAATCATTGCCCGCATAAACCTCAATACGTAGGCAATCCCACAAGCTCCAAGAACAGTTGCAGCTTCCATCAGATTTTCATCTATTGTGATGGAAAATCCTATGCTGTTGAATAAGCTTTTGACCAATTCATCACTTTTTAGCTCATTATTTCTTCCACAAATGCAGGTGATAGACTCGTTGATATCAGCGGCTATATTTGGCATGGCCCTGTATAGTATAGTGGTAAGGTCAAGTTCAGCATACATTTGCTCAAGTGTGATTCCAGTAGCTAGAGAGATGATTATTTGCCTTTTTGGGTCAAGTACTGGCTTGATTTGTTTCAGAATAGCGGTGACATTATAAGGCTTTACACCTAATATGATGATATCAGATTCTTGAGCTGCGATCAGGTTATCATTATGTACACGCACGCCTTTGTCCTGAAGATAAAGCAGGTTAGCAGGATTTCTTTTGGTGACATGTAGGTGTTGCGGATGAAAGCTTTTTTGGTCTAGCAGGCCGTTGGCTATTGAAGTACCAAGATTGCCACATCCAATGATGGCTATTTTTTGTGAAGTGTTCATTTCAAACAGTGTTTGAGGTAAAGTTAATGATTTTAGGTTTTGAGATTGAAAAGTTGAAGAAAAGTAGCTTGTAATGTGTGAATTTCGAAATTTTACATGGTTTATCTTGCTGATTTGAAAATTAAGTAATTTCGAGTGCATATTAGGATCTCACGCAGAAGAAAAAAAATATGTAAAATAAATTTGATTAAAAGTAAAGTTTGTTTTACATTTAGTAAATAATATTTGACCTATGGAAAAAAATAAACTAATACATGTTTCTTTATTACAAAAGAAGTGGAGTGTTTTAACTGTGTTAAAGTATCAGAATTGGAAGTCTAACGGATAGAAGGACATAACTCAAAATAAATTCAAAGCTATGATTCCCAAATATTTATTGCCCAGCTATTTCAAATCAATAGGGTTAATATTATTCTTACTTTCACTAATTGGCCATTTGATTTATGGATACTTCTACTTTCTTTTATTTACTGCGGTAGCATTCTTCGGTCTATTTCTAATTGCATCATCGAGAGAAAAAATCGAGGATGAAATGATTCAGGATATTCGCTTGAAATCTTTGCAGACAGCTGTCTTTTTACAGGTGGTATTTATCCTTGGATTTACATTAATTGATAATTGGAGAGGAGAGGGGTTTGTGAATTTACCGATTCCAGCTGTTCTAGTTGGTATTCTATTTATAGCGGTTTATTTGGCGGTATTCTATTATCAACTTTATTTCAAGCAAGATGAAGAATAGTCTAAAAGTAGAAAGAGCCAAAAAAGATATGACGCAACAGGATCTAGCTAAGCAGATAGGAGTAAGTCGACAAACGATTAATTCTATTGAAGCTGGAAAGTATGTGCCTTCTACAGTACTTGCATTGAAGATAGCAAGGTGCTTTGACGTTGCTGTGGAAAGCATTTTTGAATTAGAAGAAAATGATTGAACTTATTTAAGACAAAGATTTTATGAAAAAGTTAAAAATTATATCAATTGGGCTCTTTTTAGCCCTAGCTATTACATCTTTTGTGATCAAATATGATGCATTGATTAAAGAAGCACCAAGGCAGGAGCTTGTCCTTTCAATTGAAAATGAAAGTGTAGCGTTGAACTTATACCGTGAGACATTCATCTCAGGGATCAAGCTCAAAGGCTACGCTTTTGGTCCAAAGCTCCTGCAAAAATCAGGTTCATTTGATGAAGTGATTTCCGTTATTTTAAATGGAAAGCCCGTTGAATTGAATTTTGAAGACAAAAGAGGCTACAAATTAGATCTTAAGTCAACTGTTCCAGTCGATGACATCAGGGAAGATGTAGCATTTGAAATTGTAAATGGATTGGGTTTGACTGCTAAGACTATTGCTAAAGAGAAAGCAGTGAATTATTTAACCCTTGAAAATGAAAGTCTTGCGCAGTCTGGCATAGAAGATTTACCTGTTGGCGCAGCCTCGTATTCTGACACCAGCAAGAGGAAAAGGAGATACCTTGGTTATTCATTAGATAAATTGGCTGAGAGTTTAAATGAAGATTTTGAAAAATGGACTTTCGTTGCTGAGGCAAATAATGAAGGGTACTTAGCTGTTGAGGTTTCACTAAATGGAAGCCTTGAAACTATTCTGAATGAATTAAAAGCTCAAGGGATCAAGTCAGAAGAGAGAGTTATTCAGCAAGAAGTATTTGTTGTGTCTAAAAATTAAAAGAGAGGCTAAAAAGCCTCTCTTTTATTAAAATCTTACAGGTGAAGTTCTCACTTCTGGTTCTTTGATCATGATGTAGGATTCACCTTCCATGGCATGGCAAGCATTACAAGCTGAAGTAAATGCTCTGAATCCCTTGAGGAATTCTTCTTTGTTTTCTTTTTTGATTACTTCTTCAATGGCAGGTAGTGCATCTTTCATAAAGCTTTCCGCAGATGCTGCTCTTTCTGGTCTTCTTTTGAGACCATCTTCCAATGCTTCAATGATATGTTCTACTTGGTGGTCAGCATAGCCCCAATTTTCATCCATTCCAGCCCAATAAAGTTCTGAGTATCTGTAAGAAACTTCTACCATGGTTTTACTGAACCCACCTATCTGATGGGCGATTTCTTCAAATTTCTCTTCAGAAGTGCCTTCTAGCCAGCCTTCGTGTCCTACGGCTGTGCTTTTTTCTTCTTGTTGGATATTGGTTTGACAAGCAAAAAGAGACGCTATTGCAAATAGATAAAGAATAAGTTTTTTCATACTTAATTTCATAATTCTTTAAGGTTGTTGATCAATTGTAAAGTATGGACAGCAGCTACGGCAGCTGTTTCTGACCGTAATCTACTTTTTCCTAGGGAGCAAGGTAAGAAATGATTGTCAAAAGCCAATTGGATTTCTTGATTTGAAAAATCACCTTCTGGCCCGATTAGTATCAAGTAGGCATTGTCAGGCTTGGCTTTGTCAAAGAGGTGCCTATCATTTTCCTTGTCCACATAGGCTATAAATCTTTGATAACTATTGAACTCACTATCTTGTACCAATTCATTCATAGGTCTTACAGGGTTGAGCTTTGGGAGCCAAGTTTTGAGGCTTTGTTTGCTAGCGGCTATGATTTTTTTTTCTAACCTTTCTAGCTTGAGGTGACTCCTTTCAGAAAATTCTGATTCCATGAAAGTAATTTCATGTACACCTATTTCTGTAAGTTTTTCTACCATCCATTCCATTCTATCCGAATTTTTGGTTGGAGAGATGGCCAGATGGATGTAATAGTCATCTTCTGGCTGAAACTCTCGCTCTTCAATTTTTATGATAGCCTTTTTGGGATTGGCATCTATGATGATACAATGGTAAAGGCAGCCTTTACCATTGGTGAAATGCACTCTATCCCCTTGTGTTTTTCTTAATACTTTGATTAGATGCTTTGACTCTTCAGCATCCAAAGTAAATTGGTTTTCGTTGGTGTGTTCAGTGAAAAATAGTTGCATGGGCTTTAAGTTTCTTTAGGTAAAAGTACTAAATCTTCATGAAAGGAAAGGGTGTCTGTGGTCACATAAAACAAAAAAAGCGCATCCTCTCAGAGGATACGCTTTCAATTTACAAACCTTTATAAATTAACCTTTTGAAATCTCGATATTGACAATTTTACCTTTGATGGTATTGTCTCTCATGACGCTGATGACATGCTGTGCATCTTTCTGTGGCACATCTACGAAAGAGAAGTTGTCAAAGATATCAATGCCGCCAATGCTTCTACCAGGTACGCCCGTTTCTCCAGCGATTGCACCTACAATATCATTTGGACGTATTCTATCTTTTTTTCCTACATTGATGAATAGTCGAGCCATTCCTGGTTCTCTTACCCCTTTTTCTCTTGAAGATGTTCTTTCTCTTCTAGGGCCTCTATCGCCTCTATCTGACCTTTCACCTCTTTCTCTTCCCGAGAATCTTTCTCCTCGCTCACTTCTACCTCTGCTTCCGAAGTCTCTCTCACCTCTTCTAGCACCACGGTCAGATCTTTCTCGTCCACCGCCTAATTCGAGTCCGAAGTTTTGATCTTCCATTTCTTTTACAGTATCTCCCATTTGCAGCTTGATCAAGCCAAGTGCAACTTGTTCGATATTCAATCCTTCAGCAAGCATCATTCCGATAGTTTCTTCGAAAAGTTGGTTGTTTTCCTCTTTGCTGATAGCTGTATTGACAGCTTTCACCAAAGAAGCCTTTTTCAAATCCACCAAGTCTGATACAGAAGGTGGATCCATTTTGCTGATGGTAGTCTTGATAAACTTCTCAAGGTCTCTCAGTCTGTAAGTATCCTTTCTGCCAGTTACAAAGCTTAGAGCCATTCCTGACTTGCCAGCTCTACCTGTTCTACCGATTCTGTGTACATAGTTCTCCTCGTCTAATGGAAGATCGTAGTTGAATACTGCTTCTACATCATCCACATCAATACCTCTAGCGGCTACGTCTGTAGCGACCAATACTGAGCAAGTACCTTTTCTAAACTTGTTCATTACTTTTGTACGCTGAGCTTGAGAAAGGTCTCCGTGAAGAGCTTCAGCCATGATTCCTTTAGAAATTAAAGCTTCTGTAACTTCATCTGTAGCTCTTTTGGTATTACAGAATACTACACTTAATTTGAATTGGTTGATGTCCATCAATCTAGCCATCAATTCAATTCTTAAGCTTGGTCTTACTTCGTAATATGCTTGAGAAATATTTTCTACTGTCAATTCTTTCCTTAGCACTTTTACAATCTCAGGATTATCCTGATATTTTCTAGTCAAGTCAAGGATTGGCTTAGGCATTGTAGCAGAGAAAAATACAGTCTGTCTTTCTTCTGGCATTGAGCTTAAGATAGTTTCGATATCATCTCTGAATCCCATATCGAGCATTTCATCAGCCTCATCAAGGACGATCATTCTTACCTCAGAAAGGTTTAATGTTCTTCTGTCCATGTGATCCATAATCCTACCCGGTGTTCCTACTACGATTTGTACACCTCTTTTCAAACTTTTGATCTGACGGTCGATAGATTCACCACCGTAGATACAGGTACTGCTGATTCCTCTTTTGTATTTTGAAAGTTTTACAATCTCTCCTTCTACTTGCACAGCTAGTTCTCTAGTTGGGCAAAGGATCAAAGCTTGAGGTCTTTTGATGTTCGGATCTACCAAATCAATGATAGGAATACCAAAAGAAGCGGTCTTTCCGGTTCCAGTTTGAGCCTGACCGATGACATCTTTGCCTTCAAGAAGCAATGGGATAGATTGTGATTGAATAGTAGAAGGTTGGGTATAGCCCATGTCTTCCACTGCCTTCAGGATTTCTTCAGAAATCCCAAGGTCTGAGAATAATAATTCTTGTTCCATGAAATGTTTCCTTACTTTTCTCAACCATGATTTCCTAAGAACCTCCTATTGTAAGCGACAGTAAGGAAACCCACGGCTAGAAAAATGTTAAATTTTAATTCGGGTACAAAGGTAAGGTGAAATATTTTGAATTCCAATCTGTCTTGCAAAAGAAATTAAAATAATCTTAAGAAATACATCCTGATATTTGAAATAAATTTGGTAATACAGGTCAAAAAATCAAATTACCCCAATAATTTTTGGGGTAATTGCTTTATAAATATTTTGAAGAAATTTCATTTACAAAAGCAATATATTGTTTTGTAGCTTCTTCCTTGCTTTTTCCTGCTTGATTGAGCCATGCATTGTATTTGGCTGCTGCCACAAAGTCAAAGCCTCCAGGTCTTTCTCCTTCATTGTCTCCTTCTGTGGCTTGTTTGTATAATGCATAGATTTTCAATAATTCTTCATTGCATGGCTTAGATGTGAATTTTTTTGTCAAAGCTACAGCTTCTTCTAGGGTGTTAATGCTCATAGAAAACTCAATTTAGGTTATTTAGTTTCCAAATATAAAATAATCTCCATTAGCAAGAATAAAAAATGGGTATTTTTAATAAAAAAGACTCGAGACCAAATGGCCTCGAGTCTGATAATTTTACAACTAGATTGAATTATCCTCTTTTGTTCATTGATACATAATCTCTTTCCACTGCTCCTGTGTAGATCTGACGTGGTCTACCGATAGGCTCACCGTTTTCTCTCATTTCTTTCCATTGTGCGATCCATCCAGGAAGTCTACCGATGGCAAACATCACTGTAAACATGTCAGTTGGGATGCCTAATGCTCTGTATATGATACCAGAGTAGAAATCTACATTAGGATAAAGGTTTCTGTCTACGAAATATTGATCACTAAGGGCTGCAGCTTCTAGTTCTTTTGCAATGTCCAAGACAGGGTCATTTACACCTAGCTTAGCCAACACATCATCAGCTGCTTTTTTGATGATTTTAGCTCTTGGGTCAAAGTTTTTGTAAACTCTGTGTCCAAAGCCCATCAATCTGAACGGATCATTTTTGTCCTTTGCTTTGTCCAAGAATTTCTTGGTGTCACCACCGTCAGCTTTGATCGCTTCAAGCATTTCAATTACAGCTTGGTTGGCACCTCCATGAAGGGGACCCCACAGCGCATTGATGCCGGCAGAAATTGAGGCGTAAATTGATGCTTGAGAAGAACCTACAATTCTTACTGTAGAAGTAGAACAGTTTTGCTCGTGATCTGCATGAAGGATTAATAATTGATCAAGCGCTTTTGCAACAACCGGATCTGCATCATAACGCTCAGCTGGTAGTGCAAACATCATTTTGAGGAAGTTTGAGCAATAATCTAAGCTGTTATCTGGGTAATTTACTGGGTGACCTACTTTATTTTTGAATGCCCAAGCTGCGAAAGTTGGCATTTTAGCTAAAAGTCTGATGATGCTCAAGTTGACAGCTTCTTCGTTTCTTGTAGGATCAAGCGACTCTGGATAGAAAGCGGTCAAAGAACAAATCAAAGAAGAAAGTACGCCCATTGGATGGGAGTTGGAAGGGAAGCCATCAAGAATTTTTTTGATGTCTTCATGTACCAAAGTATGGGTAGTGATCTCTCTGGTGAATTTTTCGTACTCTTTTTGAGTAGGAAGTTCACCGTAAATCAAAAGATAGGCTACTTCAAGAAAAGAAGATTTTTCAGCCAAATCTTCAATTTTGTAACCTCTGTATTTCAATATACCGTTTTCTCCATCCAAGTAAGTGATTGCAGAAGTAGTAGAGCCAGTATTTTTGTATCCTGGGTCGATGGTGATCAAGCCAGACTGAGCTCTGAGTTTGGCGATATCAATCGCTTTTTCGTTTTCTGTACCTTCAATTACTGGGAGTTCGTATTCCTTCCCGCCGTATGATAACTTAGCTATTTCGGACATAAATTGATTATTATTATTAGTTTATTGATTCTTGTAGATATTAACTTGTTTCAGCGCCTTAAGTTAGCAAAAACGAGTGTTATTTACATGATAATTCGTATCAATGGTATATTCACTGGTAAATTGCTCAAAGCCATTTTCCTTCATAGAATAGCTTTTTGGTATTTGAAATAAGGCCTGCTTTAAATTTCTGACTATAGAATTTGAGTAAACAGTATTAAAATCAAAATTTTATTCTGAATACTCTTGTAAAAAGTGCTATATTTTTTTAGCAGAAAAAAAGCCCCGAAGGGCTAATCATTTAATCTTTGCAGAAGTGTTCAAAGACCTCTATCAAGTGATCACCGATCATTTGTGCATTTCTGCCTTCGATGTGGTGTCTTTCAATGAAGTGTACGAGTTCGCCATCTTTGAAAAATGCCATAGCAGGGGAGGATGGAGGGTATGGAAGTACTACTTCTCTGATTTTGTTAACAGCTGATACATCATTTCCTGCAAATGCTGTTGCAAGATAGGTTGGCTTCACGCTACTTTTCTCAATAGCATATCTAACACCAGGTCTTGCTGCACCAGCCGCACAGCCACAAACAGAGTTTATCACTACTAAGGTTGTGCCTTTATGATCTTTCAGATGGTTGATTACATCTTCATCTGTTCTGAACTCTTGGAAACCTACATCGGTCAACTCTGCACGCATTGGTGCAATTAAATCCTCTGGATACATATTTTTAGTTATTTATAATTTTTAAAGAAATCCTAATTCTAGTTTTGCTGCCTCAGACATCATATCCTGTGTATATGGAGGGTCGAATGTCAACTCAAGTTCGACATGATTGATTCCCTGAATTTGCTGTATCTTATCCTTGATTTCACTTGGGATAAATTCAGCTGATGGACAGTTTGGAGAAGTCAATGTCATTAATATATAAACATTATTGACAGGGTAGACGCTAATTTCATAGATCAACCCCAATTCGTAAACATCTACAGGTATTTCTGGGTCATACACCTGCTTGATGGCCGTGATTACCTTTTCTTTTAACTCCTGAGCGGGAATTTCTTGAAGATTTGAATTTGTCTCAGACATTTTGAATAATTTTTATACATTCAGTTTGGCTTGGTATGCCAAAGCGTACATTTTCATCTGTTTGATCATGGAAGCCAATCCATTGGATCTTTGAGAACCAATGATGCTACCCATGCCAATTTTATCAATAAAATATAACTCAGCTTGGATAATCTCCTCAGGAGTTCTATTAGACAATACTCTTATCAACAAGCTGATGAGTCCTTTGGTGATATCTGTATTTGAATCTGCTTGAAAATGAATTTTACCATCTTTTTCACTTGCAGTCAGCCATACTTTAGATTGGCACCCTTTGATAATGTTTTGATCTATCTTATCGCTTTCAGGCATTTCAGGTAAACTTCCGCCGATTTCCATGATATAGAAAATGGTCGATTCTTTGTCATCACCTAAAATACTGAACTCTTCTATGATTTCATTTTGAATTGCTTCTACACTCATTAGTTCTTCAGTTTTGCTATTTTGCTTACTGATGCTACCAAGCTATCGATTTCTGATTTGGTATTGTAAACAGAAAAAGAAGCTCTTACAGTTCCCTCAATACCGAAACGTTGCATAAGTGGTTGAGTACAATGGTGCCCAGTCCTGACAGCAATACCATTGGCATCAAGCATCATGCCTACATCAAAAGGATGCATGCCGTTGATATTAAATGAAATAACAGATATTTTATCTTTAGCGGTACCAACAGGGTTAAAGCCTTTGATTTGAGATAATGAATCATTGGCGTAAGCAAGTAGTTCGTCTTCGTGTGCTTTGATATATTTTTTTCCTATATGGTTGATGAACTCCAAAGCCTTTCCAAAAGCTATCACATCACCTATATTTGGTGTGCCAGCTTCAAATTTGAAAGGGAGTTCATTATAGGTCGTTTTGGCAAAAGTCACTTCCTTGATCATTTCTCCACCACCCTGATAAGGAGGCATCGAATCTAATAGATCTCTCTTTCCATAGAGCACACCAAGACCAGTAGGCCCATATAGTTTATGAGCAGAGAATACAAGGAAATCACAGCCTAATGCTTGAACATCGACTTCTAGATGGGAAGTGGATTGAGCTCCATCTAAAAGAACTTTTGCACCGACTTGATGCGATAGCTCGATTATTTCCTCTACAGGATTGATGGTACCTAACGCATTGGAAACATGAACGATGCTTACCAATTTGGTACTTGGACTAATCAAACCTCTGAAGGCCTGCATGTCCAATTCACCTGCTTCGTTAATTGGAATGATTTTGAGAATAGCACCTTTCTCTTCACAAAGCATTTGCCATGGAACGATATTAGAATGGTGCTCGAGTGTAGAGATGATGATTTCATCACCCTTATTGATGAATTTTCTTCCGAAAGTAGAGGCCACCAAATTTATACCCTCTGTAGTTCCTTTGGTGAAAATGATTTCTGCTTCTTCTCTAGCATTAAGAAACTGTTGTAGCAGCGTTCTTGTATTTTCATAGTAGCGTGTAGCACGATCTGCTAAAGCATGTGCCCCTCTATGAATATTGGAATTGTCATTTTTATAGTATGCTGACAAGGCATCAATCACTGAAATAGGCTTCTGAGTGGTGGCTGCATTGTCAAAATAAATCAAAGGCTTCCCATTTACTTCTTGATGAAGAACAGGGAACAACGCTCTGATTTCTTGGATATTTAAAGACATAAATAAATATTAAAACTTGCTTCCTAATCTATCTTGGATAAGATTGGTGCAATATTGCTGAAATGGCTGGTATAAGATATGTTCCATTACCTCTCCTGCAAATGCATACAACAACAAGCCTCTTGCTTGCTCTTTTCCAATTCCTCTTGCCTGAAGATAGAATAATGCTTCTTCATCAAGCTGTCCTGTGGTACAACCGTGAGAGCATTTCACATCATCTGCCCAGATCTCCAATTGGGGTTTGGTATTGATGATAGCATCTTCAGATAATAAGATGTTGTTATTCTGTTGAAATGCATTTGTTTTTTGCGCGTCTTGGCGAACAAAAATCTTCCCATTAAAAACGCCCCTTGAGGAATCTGCCAATATCCCTTTGTAAAGCTCGTTAGAATCTGCGTGTGGTTTGGTATGGTCTACATTAGTATGGTTATCTACATGTGTTTTTCCATTGAGTAGGTATAAGCCATACATATTGCCTTCACAGCCAGAATCTAGCAGGTTCATGGTTAGATTATTCCTAAGCATTCCGCCTTGTAGTTGCGTGGCAACAGAAGTGAATGTAGCATCCCTATGGATATCCGTTACGAAATTATTGACGACGATAGCTTGTCTGTTTTCGTTTTGAAGTCGGTAATAATGTGCATGTGAATTTTGGGCAACCTTTACTTCAACAACGGTATTCGAGAAATACGATTCCTCATCAAGCGATATGGTGTTTTCTAAAAAAGTAACTTCAGCACTATCAGCTACATCGATTAGGACTCTCTGATTGACTACTTGCCCTTGATTCGCTTGATTGAAGTGAAGTAAATAAATCGGCTTCTCTACTTTTTTACCTTTTGGAACAGAGATGAATACCCCATCATTGAATGCTAGATTATTTAAAGCAACAAATGGGTCATTTTCAACTTTAGCAATGCTTCCTAATATTTCTGGCTTAGCATCTGAAAGCAGGGAAAATGAATAATTTTGTTGAGATATAATTGAAAGTGTCGGGACAAATTCACCATTATTGAATACGATAATATCACCATCGAATCCTTCGAAAATTGCTTTTTGAACCAGCACTTTGCTTAAAGATGCAGGTTGAGCCGATTTGAAATTAGTAATTTGTTGTTCTAATCTTTTGCTGATCTGAGTGAATTTGTACTCTTCTTCCTTCAAAGCAGGCAATCCATTACTTTCAAGATAATCCAATCCTGCTTTTCTCAATTCTACAAAATTTGAATTTGTAGGTTTATTTAGAAGGAATAGATCTGTTACTTTATTTTTTGTGATCGTTGTCATTTTTGAATTGAGTTAAGAAATGAAAGGAAATTAAACGGCAGCATCTACCTCTTCTTTGATCCAATCGTATCCTTTTTCTTCCAATTCTAATGCAAGCTCTTTTGTGCCTGACTTTACGATTCGTCCTTTGTATAGTACGTGTACATAATCTGGAACAATATAATCAAGGAGCCTTTGATAGTGTGTAACCACAATAGTTGCATTGTCAGGGGACTTTAGTTTATTAACACCATTAGATACTACTCTCAAGGCGTCGATATCAAGACCTGAATCAGTCTCGTCCAGGATGGCGAGTTTTGGCTCCAACATAGCCATTTGGAAGATTTCATTTCTTTTCTTTTCACCTCCAGAAAAACCTTCATTGAGAGACCTACTTAATAATTTCTGATCGATCTCGACCAGTTTCATCTTTTCCTTCATGATAGTAAGAAACTTCACTGCATCAAGTGATTCAAGACCTCTGTATTCGCGTACTTGGTTTACAGCTGTTCTTAAAAAATTTGTTGAACTCACGCCTGGGATTTCTACAGGATATTGGAATGCTAAAAAGACACCTTCTCTAGCCCTATCTTCTGGAGCAAGATCTAGGAGGTCTTTCCCAAGGAATGTAACTTCTCCATCTGTTACTTCATACTCTTCTCTACCTGCCAAAACTGATGCTAAAGTAGATTTCCCCGAACCATTGGGGCCCATGATAGCATGAACTTCTCCAGGCTTAACTTCAAGATTGATTCCTCTTAGTATTGGTGTGCCTTCGATAGAGGCATGCAAATTCTTAATTGACAACATAATAGTATAAGATTAGCTCTTTTTGATAAGCTGTATTTTGAATGAATTCGAATTGATTTAAGTAATTATCCTACAGATCCCTCTAGTGTCAAAGCCAATAGCTTCTGAGCTTCTACTGCAAACTCCATGGGTAGTTGATTGAGAACTTCTTTCGCATATCCATTGACAATCAATGCCACAGCATCTTCTGTAGAGATTCCTCTTTGATTACAATAGAAAATTTGATCTTCACCAATTTTAGAAGTAGTTGCCTCGTGCTCTACTTTGGCTGTCGAATTTTGAATATCTATGTAAGGGAAAGTATGCGCACCACACTTATCACCCATTAATAATGAGTCACATTGTGAGAAGTTTCGCGCATTGGTTGCACGCTTCATTACTTGAACCTGACCTCTGTAAGAGTTTTGAGATTTACCAGCAGAAATACCTTTAGATACAATTCTCGATTTGGTATTTTTACCAATATGGATCATTTTAGTTCCTGTATCAGCCTGTTGGTAGTTATTAGTAACTGCTACTGAATAAAACTCCCCAATCGAATTGTCTCCTTTAAGTATACAAGATGGATATTTCCATGTGACAGCTGATCCGGTTTCAACTTGAGTCCAAGAAATTTTGGAGTTATCACCTGCACAAATACCTCTTTTAGTCACAAAGTTGTAAATACCACCTTTGCCATTTTTATCTCCAGGGAACCAGTTTTGCACTGTGGAATACTTTACCTCAGCATCTTTTGCCGCATAGATTTCGACGACTGCTGCATGAAGCTGATTTTCATCTCTTTGAGGAGCAGTACAACCTTCTAGATAAGATACATAAGAACCTTCTTCAGCTACGATCAATGTTCTTTCAAATTGGCCTGTATTGGCCGCGTTTATTCTGAAATAGGTAGATAGTTCCATTGGACATCTGACACCTGATGGGATATAACAAAATGATCCGTCAGAGAAAACGGCAGAATTTAACGCCGCGTAGTAATTATCTGTCGTTGGAACCACAGATCCCAGATATTTCTTTACCAACTCAGGGTGCTCTTTCACAGCTTCGCTGAATGAACAAAATACGATCCCAAGTTTGGAGAGTGTGTCTTTGAAAGTAGTACCTACGGAAACTGAATCCAGTACTGCATCAACAGCTATTCCTTGTAGTTTTTTCTGCTCGTTCAGTGAGATACCAAGTCTTTCATATATCTGAAGTAATTCAGGATCTATTTCGTCTAAGCTTTTAGGCTTATTGGATTTTTTAGGAGCAGAATAATATCTCAGTGCTTGCAAATCGATTTTTGGGTAAGTTACATTTGCCCACTCAGGCTCTGTCATTGCTTCCCATGTTTTGAAAGCTTTTAACCTCCAATCAAGCAACCATTGTGGTTCTTCTTTTTTGGCTGAGATCCATTTAATAATATCTTCATTCAGACCAAGTGGGGCTTCGTCGACTTCCATGTCCACAGACCAGCCGTGCTCGTAATCTTTCGATGTGAATTCTTCTAAAATTTGATTGTCTTTGCTCATATTGTGAGTTATTTAGACTAATTATATTTTGACATGCGAAGATACAACATTTATCTAAAATATATTGTTCGTCTTCATTTCAAAAATCTATGGCTGATAGCTAAAATAAATTATAAGTAATTGAAATACAATTGTTATGATAAAAATATAGGTCAAGCTAAGAAAGCTCGACCTATATTTAATGTTTATAAAAAATCATGATATTATGCAATTATTATTTTATTTAGATTTAATCTAAAGTAAGATTTTTTATTGTCTATTTACCTGTCTTATCAAAAAACTGAATGGGTCTATTGATGCTTTCTTCCAACACAATTAAAGTTTCAGTTCTATCGATGCCATCTACTTTTTGAATATTATCCAAAACAGTTCTTAGATGATTGGTGTCTTTGCAAATGATTTTGGCGAATATGCTATAGTTTCCAGTAGTGTAGTATGCATTGATGACTTCTGGTATTTGTTTTAAGTTTTCTATGACTGTGTCATAAAGTGAGCTTTTCTCTAGATAAATTCCCAAAAAGGCCGAAATATCGTATCCAAGTTTTGAAAAGTCGATATTTAGCGTAGCACTTTTAACTACCCCCATATCTTCAAGCTTACGCATTCTTACGTGTACAGTACCAGAGGAAACGAATACTTTTTTGGCGATTTCTGTGTAGGGGGTCTTTGCGTCTTCGTTGAGAAGGGAAATGATCTTGAGATCAACATTGTCAATATCTAAAATTTTGTCCATTATTTTGAGTTTATATTAGCTGTATGGTAATAAATCTGCGGTCAAATTATGAAATACTTAAAATAATGCAAAATTTATTTTTCAATTTGTAAAATTGGTTAAAAACCATTTATTTTGGCATTCAGGAATTAAGAGTAAATTAAATTTGGTGTTACGCATTGTAAGTCAAATAATCATCTGATATAGACTTAAAGGTCTAAGATTTAGATGTTTCACAATAAGAACTTTTAATCTCTAAAGTTATATTTGGGTTTATATTCTGAAAAGGGTCTTGCTAATGGCAAGACTTTTTTATTGCTTTTTTATAAATTTAAACTGCAAAAATTTGGGTTTGAAAATATTTATTATGTATTTTTGAATCATAAAATAAAATGCGTTCCAATGAAAGGTCTTATTTCCATATTTTCTTTAATTTTCTTGATCACAGTTGCACTGGGGCAAGAGGGTTTGGCGCGTACAACAAACAGCGACAGTGAAGTCAAGCTGAAAGTTAATGCCATCAGCTTCAATACCGTTACTTTAAAAATTGTTAATGATGAAGCTGTTCATGCTGTCACACTTTCGGAAGTGGCTGATGAAGATGCATTAGCGGATTTTGGATCTCCTTGGGCTTGGCCTGAATTTACATTAGAAATGGTAGATAGTTACATGCCATTCATTTTCAGGACAAAGTCAAGTGTAGAATTAGATGAGGTAAGAGTTATATTAAATGTCAATAATCAAGGCAAATTAGTAGGATATGAAATGATAACAGAAGCAGATAGAGGATTGGAACAAAGAATTGCTCACGTTTTGAGAAAACTTCCAAAATGCCTGCCTGTACCTGGGTATTCGAATTATGATGCAACAGATTTTGAATTGATTATAAAAAGGTAAATGATAAGAGTGTTTAATTTATCAAGTCCCCTCCAATTATTTGGTGGGGATTTTTTTTGAGTGGTTTTGAATGATAGGGTTGGTTTGATACTTTTATAATCATTCAATCAACCACCTATTTTATGAAACATAAATACAGTTTATTAATTCCCTTAGCATTTTGTTTTGGTGAGCTTTTGGCTCAAGATTATGGCTTGGGGAAAGAGAAGCGATGGCCTGAGCAAGATGAGAAATCAAAATTCTACACTGTGGCAGGAGAGAGACATGGTCAGTCTTTTTTCAAAAAACATCAATTTCCCGAAGTAGAATATACACCGGGTGAAAAGCTTACCTTCGATATTTATCATACACCTGATGTAATGTACCATTGGTACAAAGTATGGGCAGAGAAATATCCTGATATTACTGAGCTTTATGAAGTAGCTAGGTCTTTTGAGGGTCGTCCCATTTTGCAAATGACCATTACCAATAAGAAAACAGGAAAGCACACAGATAAGGCTGCCGCCTATTTTGAAGGAGGACGACATGGAGGTGAAGTGACCAGTAGTGAATCTGTACTATGGTTGACCCAGCATCTATTGGAAAACTACGGTAAGGATCCCGAGATTACCAAACTTATCGATACCAAGACCATCTACCTGAGACCTCAAAACAATCCTGACGGTACTAATATGTATCTGTTCACCGAACAGAGAAATCGATCCACGGTGAGACCTTATGATGTGGACAGAGATGGACTGATGGATGAGGATCCAGAAGAAGATCTCAATGGAGATGGTGTCATCCACATGATGCGGAAGAAAGCTGTCACAGAAGAGGACAAGGCCAAAGCCAATTATATACTTGATCCAAGAGATCCTTCGGGTCGCTTGATGAAATGGGTATTTGATGGACAAGGCGAATATTTAATGTTTACCGAGGGGATTGATAATGATGGGGATGGACGCTACAATGAAGATGGTATTGGCGGACTTGACCTACACAGAAATTACCCTGAAAATTGGAGACCAGATTCTGGAGGAGATATGACAGGTAGAGGTTACACCCAGTGGGGTGCTGGCGAATATCCATTGAGTGAGATAGAGACTAGGTCTACTGTTCTTTGGCTTTTGTCACATCCAAATATCTCTGTAGTCAACTCTCTTGATACTAGGGTACCAATGCATTTGAGACCACCTTCCACTTCTGGAAGCGAAGAAAGTATGTTTCCAGAGGATTTGGCTATCTACAAGAAATTTGATCAAATGGGTATGGACATTACTGGATATCCATGGGCAGGTGATGTTTATGAAACTTATTCTACTCGCTATAAAGTAAATAGATTGACGGGAGATCCGCTTAAGCCAAATCCCCTTTTTGGTCATGGACCGGATTTCGGATATTTCTATTATGGTGCTATTTGGTATGGAGATGAGTTATGGAACAATGGCGCCATGAAAGATTATGATGGAGATGGAATCTATGATGATTATGATGCTTTGATGTGTGATGATGAGGAAAATGGCTCTAGAGGTTTTAAGCCTTGGGAAAAATTTGATCATCCACAGTTAGGTGAGGTCGAAATTGGAGGTTTTCATCCTAAATTTTTCTCTCAAAATGGCCCGCCATGGCAGCTAGAATCATGGATTAGAAAACAGTCCTTATTCAATTTGGCCATGGCAAAAGAGCTGCCGCAAATAGATCTGTTGGCTACTGATATTAAGAAGTCATCTGATAGTACCTATGAAGTAAAAGTTACTTGGAAAAATTCAGGTGGACTTCCAGTGGCTTTGGAGCAAGCAAAAAGGGTGAAGATCGTCCAAGAGGATAGACTAATGCTCGATTTTGATAGAGAGCTAACCAAAGGATTTGAGGATGCTAAGGTGCAGATTGTATCACCTGAGCTTTATGATAAGACCATCTATGCTGGTTATACCAAAGCAGGTGAGACCAAAACTGCCACATTCAAAGTGAAAATCAACCAGAGTGAAACTGTAAAAGCTAAACTCAAAATCCTTTCCACCCGAGGTGGTTATATTGAAAAGGAAATTGAGCTAGGTAAGTAATGAATAAGGTTGTTTTAAAGACTGTTGCTGTTTAAAGAGCAACAGTCTTTTTTATCTATCTAATTCTCCTTTGATATAAAAGATAAGGTCTTGCGGCTCAATCTTTATTTATATTGTAATCAAAATACACAAACTATGATATTCAAATTAAAACAAATCTTAGCAGTAATCTGCTTCTTTGCGGTGCTTGGCTTGCAGGCACAGCAGAAGAGGGCACTGACTCACGCAGATTATGATGGATGGGAGAGTGTGTCTTCCGATAATATTTCCACCAATGGAAAGTGGGTTGGTTTTCAAGTAAATCCTCAAGATGGGGATGGTAGGCTTGAAATTGTAAGCCATGGAGATGCTCAAAAGCGCTACGTAATTAATAGGGCGGATAGATGGTCATTTTCCAATGATAATAATTTTGCCGTAGGAAGAATCACGGCAGAAAAAGATGTAATCAAAGCTTTGAAATTGAAAAAAACCAAAGCGGATGACATGCCTAAGGATAGCCTTTTTATCCTCAACTTGGCTAGTGGCAATATTGAGAAACTTGCAAGAGTGAAGTCTTTTTCTACCCCTAGCAAAGAAGCTAGTTGGTTAGCTGTACTTTTTGAAAAAGAACTTCCTCAGAAACCAGCCAAAAGAGAAGAAGGGGATACTACTAAAGTTGCTCCAGTGGAAAAACCTAAAAAAACTGATGGCACTACGCTTATCGTAAGGTCATTTGATGGAAAGACTACTTATGAGTACGATAGAGTCAAGTCTTATGGTTTTTCTGAGACTGGTACGCACATGTATTATGTGAAAGCTACAGAAGATACATTAAAAAATGCAGGTGTTTTTATCCTTGATTTGAAGTCAGGTGTATCTCAGATTATCGATGTGGGTAAAACGGATTACATGTCTGTTAATATTTCTGATTCGAATAAGTACTTAGCTTATTTGACTACTGAAGACTCTTTGAAAGCCAAGAAGCCTTACTATGACTTGTATCTATATGATATAGCAAAGGCTACTAATCAAAAAATAGCTTCTAAAGATACTCCAGGTATCTTAAAGGACGGAATGATCAGTAAGTCAGGTCGAATCAGTTTTGCTGCTGATGATAGCAGGTTGTATTTCGGTACTACCAATGATTATGTGAGCTACGAGTATGAAGATGATACCACCATGCTTGATGAGGAAAGAGTGAAATTGGATATTTGGGGTTGGCAAGATGCTGAGATTCAGCCAATGCAATTGAGAAATAGAAACAGAGAGCTCAATAGAAGCTTTTTGGCTGCTTATAATATAAAGGACAGAAAAATAACTCAAATAGCTGATGAAAAAGTAAGTACAGTGATGTATGACAACAAGGCTAAGCATAAATTAGCTTTGGGAATGGATGATTCTGAATATAGAAGAGAATACAGTTGGAATACACAGATTGGTAGTGATGTTTATTTGGTGAATGTTGAAACTGGAAGTAAAACGCTAATCCAAAAAGCGCTGACTGGTAGACCATCCCTTTCTCCTGCAGGCAAATATGTGTACTGGTATGATGGAAGTGAAAGAGCATGGTTTATCTATGATGTAGCTACTAAAGCAATCAAAAATATCACCAATGCACTTGATGTAAATGTCTATAATGAACAGCATGACTCTCCTTCCTTACCTGGTAGCTATGGTGCTGCGGGTTGGATGAAAGATGACAAAGGCTTCTTGGTTTATGATAAATATGATATCTGGAAGATAGATCCAACTGGTAAAGTTGCACCTCAAAACATCACTTTAGGTGCAGGTAGAGCTCAAAATATTGAATACAGAAGACAAAGATTAGAGCTAGAAGAAGATGAAGGAATTGATCCTGCCTCTCCGTTAATTTTGACGGCTTTCCACGAGTTCAATAAGAAAAATGGTTTCTCAAAAGGAGATATCAATGGTAAAAAAGCTCCTGAACAAATCATCTTTACAGACAACAGATATCTTGGTTTGAGAAAAGCTGAAAATACCAATGATTTGATTGTAAGGAGATCTACTTATCAAGAATATGCTGATGTGTATGTGACTGATATGAATATGTCAAAATTGACACAGTTGTCATTCGCTAATCCACAGCAGAAAGAGGTGAATTGGGGTACAGTTGAGCTGGTAGATTATTTGGCTAATGATGGTGTTCCACTTCAAGGCTTATTGTTTAAGCCTGAGAACTTTGATCCGAATAAAAAGTATCCTATGATGGTGTATTTCTACGAGAGAAATTCTGATGGACTACATAATTATAGAGCACCTGCTCCGAGTGCTTCTACAATCAATATCCCGTATTTTGTAAGTAATGAATATTTGGTGTTTGTACCAGATATCAAGTATGACCTGGGTCTTCCAGGGCCAAGTGCTTATAATTGTATCATTCCTGGTGTCCAATCGATCGTAGCGAAAGGCTTTGTAGATGCCGATAATATGGCCATACAAGGACAAAGCTGGGGTGGCTATCAAGTAGCTTATTTGATAACAAGGACGAATATGTTCAAAGCTGCTGGAGCTGGAGCACCTGTTGTGAACATGACCTCGGCTTATGGAGGTATCAGATGGGGAACAGGTATGAGCCGTATGTTCCAGTATGAGCAGACACAGAGTAGAATAGGAGGAACCTTGTGGGAAAAACCACTTTACTACCTCGAGAACTCTCCGCTTTTCTTTATGGATAGGGTAACTACTCCAGTATTGATCATGCACAATGACGAAGATGGAGCAGTTCCGTGGTATCAAGGTATTGAAATGTTTATGGCCTTAAAACGTCTGAATCAGCCTGCATGGTTGCTGCAATATAATGGAGAAGATCACAATCTTGTTCAGCGTAAAAATAGAAAAGACTTATCTATCAGGTTGTCTCAATTCTTTGATCACTACCTCAAAGGAGCTCCTGCTCCATTGTGGATGACTGAAGGTCTACCTGCTGTAGAAAAGGGCAGAACCTTGAAATATGAATTGGAAGAAGATAAATAAGATAGCTTGCCAGTATTAAAATTAAAGCCCTTCAGGATCTCTTGAAGGGCTTTTTTGCAATTAGTAAAATCTCTTTTAAAACAATCCGGTGATATTTCCATCGGCACCTATGTCAATATTTTCTGCAGCGGGCTTGGATGGTAGACCAGGCATGCGCATAATGGTACCTGCTATTGGAATGATGAAGCCAGCACCTGCGGCAATGTCAAATTCTCTAATTTTGATCGTGAATCCTTTTGGTCTGTTGATCAATTTTGGGTCATCTGATAGTGAGTACTGTGTTTTGGCAATGCAAATGGGGACTTTATCAAGTCCAATTTTATTGAAAAGCCTAATTTGCTGTTTGGCTTTGAGGCTATATTCGACTTCAGCTGCACCGTAGATTTTTCTAGCAACAGTTTCTATCTTCTGCTCAATTGGCCAATCAAAATTATAAAGGGGGGTGAAATTACTTTTACCAGATTCAGCTACTTCTTTGACTACTTTTGCCAAATCTATACAGCCTTCTCCTCCTTTTTCCCATCCCTCGGAGATAGCTGCTTTTACACCTAATGCTTCACATCTTTTTAGCACTATGTCGATTTCTTCGTCAGTGTCTGTGTAAAACTTATTGATAGCCACTACTGGGCAAAGCATGAAGTGCTTGATGTTTTCAATGTGTTTTTCCAGATTTTCTAAGCCGACCTTGACAGCTTCGGCATTCGGTTCCTTTAGGGCTTCAAATTTTACTCCTGCATGACTTTTTAAAGCTCTGATAGTAGTGACGATAACCGCTAAGTCTGGTTTTAATCCACCGTATTGGCATTTGAGGTCGAGGAACTTTTCTCCTCCAAGGTCAGAGGCAAACCCGGCCTCTGTGACTACATAATCAGCCAAAGATAAACCCATTCGAGTAGCTATGATGGAGTTGGAACCTTGTGCAATATTGGCGAAAGGGCCACCATGAATGATTGCAGGGTTTCCCTCGATGGTTTGTACCAAGTTTGGCATGATGGTATGCTTGAGCAAAGCTGTCATGGCACCTTGTGCCTTCAGCTCTCGGGCATAGACTGGCTGATTGTCGTAAGTATAAGCGACAATGATATTGCCGAGTTTTTCTTTGAGGTCTACCAAGTCTTTGGCAAGGCAAAGTGCAGCCATCACTTCAGAGGCTGCTGTAATGTCAAATCCAGACTCTCTTGGAATTCCTTGGGCTGCTCCACCCAACCCTGTAACAATATCGCGAAGTGCCCTTTCATTCATGTCCATGACACGTTTCCAGACAATTTTGCGGGCATCAATATTTAGTGTGTTACCTTGATGGATATGGTTGTCTAAAAGTGCTGCAAGTAAATTGTGTGATTTCTCTATAGCTGCAAAATCTCCTGTAAAATGCAAGTTGATGGATTCCATTGGAAGAACTTGAGAATAACCACCTCCTGCTGCTCCACCTTTCATACCGAAAACAGGCCCTAATGATGGCTCTCTGAGGACTACAGCTGTTTTGATACCAATTTTATTTAGCCCTTCACAGAGTCCAATGCTCGCAGTAGTCTTTCCTTCTCCTGCTACTGTAGGTGTGATGGCAGTCACTAGGATCAGTTTTTTACCAATCATTTTTGACTCGTCGATCAATCTCAGAGGAAGCTTAGCTACATACTTACCATAAGGGCGAAGCTCGTCCTCGTCAATTTGAAGTTTTTGTGCAATTTGATTGATAGGGCGCATGGTGGAAGCCCTTGCTATTTCTTGGTCTGTCAAGTTCATAATTTCTGTCCTTTTTACTTCGGTCTAAATTAACCAAAAAGAGCAGATTAAAAACTGACAAAAATCTTATTCCGGAAATTTATCTAATTGATGGGACTTGTCAGAGATTTCCCTGATGATTGCATCAAGGGTATTGGAAGCTTTCATGATTTCATGAAGAATTTATGGGAATTAGCACTATTTGTTAAAAAACATTCTTTACTAACACGAAAAACTTATATTTGAAGCACTCAAAATAATTTAAACCCTATTGATTAACCTCAACCTATGTTATTAGAACCTTTAGACCTTATTGTATTTATTGGGTATTGTTGCCTGATAATTGGTATGGGGCTTTTTGTCTCTAGAGAGAAAAAAGGCCACGTAAAAAACTCCCAAGACTACTTTCTTGCATCCAAAGCCTTGCCTTGGTGGGCGGTAGGAGCCTCTTTGATCGCTTCCAATATATCTGCAGAGCAGTTTATTGGGATGTCTGGATCAGGCTTTGCACTTGGATTAGCAATATCCACTTATGAGTGGATGGCGGCGATTACCTTATTGGTGGTGGCAATTTTCTTTTTACCTGTTTATATCAAAAAAGGTATTTACACCATGCCAGGCTTTCTTTTGGATCGCTATGATACAAGAGTGCGTACAACGATGGCGATCTTTTGGCTTGCCTTGTATGTGTTTGTCAACCTGACCTCAGTACTCTATCTAGGTGCTTTGAGCTTGAATACGATCCTAGATGTGCCAATGCGCTATGCAATCATAGGTTTGGCGCTTTTTGCGATGATTTACTCCATTTATGGGGGGTTAAAGGCAGTGGCTTGGACTGATGTCGTGCAGGTTTTCTTCTTGATAGCGGGCGGATTGGCTACCACTTATATTGCTTTGACCATGGTAGGAGATGGGAGTGCTTGGGAAGGTTTGGGACTTTTGAGAAAAGAAGTTCCTGGACATTTCTCCATGATCCTTTCCAAAGGTGAAATGATGATTCCTGATGGAAAAGGAGGTACAAAAGATGCATATCTTGACCTACCAGGATTGAGTGTATTGGTAGGAGGGATGTGGATTACCAATTTGTCTTATTGGGGCTTCAACCAATACATTACACAGAGAGCTTTGGCTGCCAAGAGTCTGGATGAAGCTCAGAAAGGAATGATCTTTGCAGGTTTCTTGAAGCTTTTGATGCCTTTGATTGTAGTGATCCCTGGAATTGCAGCTTTGGTTATCGTGAACAACGGGATGGATGTGACATTTGTGGAATCTATGAAGGATCCAGTCACAGGTATTGTGAAGTCAGACAGAGCATACCCTACATTATTACAATTATTGCCAGTAGGGCTGAAAGGGCTAGCGTTTGCGGCATTGACTGCTGCAATTGTTTCATCTTTGGCTTCGATGGCCAATAGTACATCCACAATTTTTACCATGGATATTTATAAAAAGTATTTTGGGCAAGATGCTTCTGAAGCCAAGCAGGTGAAAGTTGGTAGAATTACTGCGGCAGTGGCTTTTGTCATTGCAGCGATCATTGCTCCTGCACTTGGGCAATTGGATCAAGCGTTTCAGTTTATACAAGAATATACAGGGTTTATCAGTCCCGGTGTATTTGCGATCTTTTTCTTTGGGGTGTTTTGGAAAAAGACCACTTCTAATGCAGCTTTGGTAGGTGCGGCACTTAGTATCCCATTATCTGTAGTATTGAAATTCTTATGGCCAGAATTACCTTTCTTGGATAGGATGGGTATTGTGTTTTTGGTTTTAGCCGCTTTGATGATTGTTATCAGTTTGTTGGAAGGTAAAGGAAAGGACCATCCAAAAAGCATTGATATATCGGGAGATATCTTCAAGACAAGTACTGGTTTTAAAATTGGGGCTTTTATCATTACTTTGATTACTGCGGCACTTTATATTGTGTTTTGGTAAAAAAATAGAGACAGCATTGCCACTTGATAAAAGCGGTTTATGGATATACGGAACTTTACCAGTAACATTAAAAAAACCCGATTTATCTAACTTCCGATATTTATTGATACCTGCCCGACGCAGGCGGGTTGGATATTTGTGGCTATTGACCGTTAGCAACGAAATGAGTCAATGAATTGAAGTTACTGGCAAAGAAGTGTAAAATCAGAAAGCGGTTTTACTAATTTAATAAAAGCCTAGAGTTTTCAAGATTCTGAAAATTCTAGGCTTTTTTGATTCCATGGCAGGAATATTGTAGATTTTTTTTAGTTGTTAGGCTTCTGCCTGCGCTTCAAATAGAGACTATAAGTTGATTAAATCAACTTTTTTAAACTTTAAAAATATAATCGAAATGGCACTAATCGGAGAGATCATCAAAAGATCCGTTGAGACAGTTGATAAAATTTTCACCAACAATAATCCTATGGAGGCTCAGCTGAAAGTTTTGGAAGAGTTATTGAATACGGCTAAGAATACCGCTTTTGGGAAGTATTATCAATTTGACCGAATTCTCAAGGCTGAGGATATTCGGAAGGCATTTGAATCCGAGGTGCCTTATTTTGATTATGATCAACTCAGAGCGAGCTGGTGGCAGAAAGTTATAGAAGGGGGAGAAGATATTACTTGGCCTGGAAAAGTTGATTTTTTTGCTGTCTCTAGTGGTACGACAAGTACAAAGAAACATATACCAGTAACAGAAGACATGCTTCAATCCATCAGGAGAGCTGAGATCAAGATTACAGGGAGAACAAAGCATTTTCTCAATGTAGTGGGTGCTCAACTTTCGGTCATTCAAATGAATAAAGCTATTAAATCATTGAGTGATGAATTCGGTTTTAATGTCAAGGAATTTACCGTAGCGGCCATCTCGGAATCGGATGAATACCTTCACAGGTGGTATTTGGGCGTAGAGGGTGTTGTGCAAGAAGATGAAGAACAGGTAGCAGATCGATTAGATGAGATACTTCAAGAAAATAATAAAAACTACAAAGTAGCTAGAAATAAAGCGCTCAAGCGTGTGGAAGTGAAGCTTACTAGCGATAAAATTTTCAGAAAATGGACAGCCGAAACCAAACAGAAAGGTGGGCAAGTCAAATTCCCAAGAGTAATGAAGGAAAAAGATTTCAGGGCTTGGGAAGAATATGTTACTAATCTTGGATAGGTCTGTTTTCCATCATGTAAATGATTTCTTCAGGAGGTAGGTAGAGTTTGTTGATTTTCTGAATGTATTTTTCAGTCATGCCCGCTTCGTGGAGGATGAAGTTTTTGGTAGCAAGAATATAGTCTCCCAATCCATGATCTACAGCATATGTATCAGCAACCCTTTCAGCTGCCATGATAAAGCTCTTGGAAGTCAAGTACCCAACTCCGAATAAGAGTAAAGACCAGTTGCTTCTATTCAGATAGTCCATGATGTGACCTAGCTCGTGTCCAATCCACCCTACTAGAACATCGTCAGGAAGTTCTTGAATGGGTTTTACTTTTCCTTTTAATTTAAAAAATCTACTGATTTTGATAATATAACTTCTATTCTTACTGGGGCCCAGCATAGTAATGAATTTTGGCTGAGCTTGCATGACAGATTTTCGAATGTTTTTACTGAGAACAAACTCTATTTTGACATCTTTCATGTCAGGGTAAAAATCCAAAGCTTTGATGATGACTTCGTTTAACTCCTGCGGAATGCTGTTTTGGATGTATTTTGTTTCACTTATTCGCATCCTTTATTATACCATTTTTTATAGATGAAGTCAAATTATCGCTTTCAGATAGTTTAATCAGCATCTTGAATTTGAACTTTTCTTAATGGCTTTTCCCATGAAAAAGTAGCTGAAATGGGGTAATGGTCAGAATAATCTACTTCTCTGTGAGTTTTGAAAGACTTGATTTCTAAAATGTCGTCATAGAATATATTGTCAATCCTCAAGAAAAAAAGCACTTTGTTATAAGTAAATCCAAAACCTCTTCCAGCTTTTTCGAATGCATTATTCATGATTTTTCTCAAAGAAAAATAGGTGTAACTATAAGGAACATCATTGAAGTCTCCGACAAGAATATTTGCATAGGGGCTGTTGCGCATGTGCTCCATCAGTACGCCAAGTTGGGACGCTCGCACCACTTGTCCATTTTTCAATTTTCTAAGCGTTTCTCTGTAATTCTCTTTGATACCATCTAAGTCAGAAAGTCCCTCTGAGGGAATGGACATGGACTCTAGGTGTGCATTGTATATACGGATGGTGTCTTTGTCCACTTTGATGTCAGCAAATATTACCCCATTATTTTTTCTGGTGTCAAACACTCTTCCTTCGTTGATGATAGGATATCGACTGAAGATAGCCATTCCATAAGATCGCTTTTTGATATTACCATCGATCACTTGGTAAGAGTACTCATAACCCTGATCAGTGGCTAGTGCTTTGATGGCATTTCGTGAAGGAGTAGTGTAATCTTGGTAGAATTCTTGAAAGCATTTGATGTCAGAAGGGTTGTCTTGGAGCCATTTGGTGATGTTTTGGGTGACCGTCTTTCGATCTTGCCCGTCTTTGGTGTAATTGAGTAAATGTACATTATAACTCAATACAGAGAGTCCCTCTGTTTTTTCTGGAATGCTGTTTAATTGAAACGTAATTCCGATAAATTTCCAGCCAATGATGATCGCAATCAATGGGACTAGGGCTAATTTTCTGCCTGCAAGGATCAATAATACCAATAAGATTGCATTGATCACCAATAGGGGAGGAATCAAGAGTGTTAATAATCCAGCATAAGGAAAAAATTCAGGTGATATATAAACACTGAAAAAAAGGAAAATTGAAATCAAAAATACTAATCCGGTTAGGAAACGCAACATAGCATGTAAATTAGAAATCGAAAATATGCCTATTCATCAATCTTTCCAAGTAATTTATTTTAATGGATAGTTAATCCAAATGCAAGATCAATAAGAATTATCACAAATCTTCAAAAACCGGGCAAGTTTAACTTGATGTTTGAGTTTATCAATCATCCTTGTTTTGTTGGCTCTAATTATCCAGCGGCATCATGTCTCTTAGGAATATCAGGGTTGATAAAAGTGAAACCTCTTGCTTCGTTGCCTTCGTAAAAATCTATCTGCATTCCCATCAAAAACATGTAATGCTTTTTTTCAATCAGTACAGGAATACCTTCTAAAACAAATTGCTGATCTCCTTCTTTTGCTTGGTCAAAACCTAAAGCATAAGACATACCACCACATCCACCACCTTTTACCCCAACTCTGAGATGGTAGTTTTCAGGGATGTTTTTGTTGGTCATGATGTTTTTGATTTCAATCTGAGCTTTTTCTGTGATACTAATTGGTATAATCATGTTTGATTAATTCAAATCGTACTATTTATGTTCCATTCTAGTGTAAAATTAGGCTTTCAATTCTAGAATATAGGTTAGTATGAAAAATTAATTTTCGTATAAGTATTTGAAATAAGTTTGTTTTCTAACCTATTATTTTAAATTTGGTGTAATAAATATAAATAGTAGTTTATTTTTTGACTTAAATATTTTAAATTGACAAAAAATTGATCAAATATGGTTTCGTATTAATCAATTTTCCTGCCCAAGATAATCACTTTTGAAAGCGTCTTTTCAGATGCTTTAATCCATTTTAATTAACGCTAATTATTTATAACCATGAATAGAAATCTAAATAGAAGAGGTTGGATCAAAAAATCTCTATTGGGCTTAGGTGCATTAGCTGCCGCACCTCAAATTTCAAAAGCTTTCAATGTAAATCCAGATCAGCCATTTGTACATTCAAATTTTTCTGAAATCACACCGACTTTCAATTTGGAAGAACCGAGGATGTTGGCCAGGTTGTCCGCTAATGAAAACCCTTACGGCCCTTCTCCTGCAGTCACTAGGGCGATCAAAGATGCAATTTCTTTGGGTAACAGGTATGCTCACAGAGATGCTGCGGAATTGATCGAATTGATAGCGGAGAAAGAGGGGGTAAGTAGCAAGCATATAATGCTGGGGCCAGGATCTTCTGATTTGTTGGAGAAAGTTGCCTTTGTGTCTTTTCCAGCAGGAGGGAATATCGTTTCGGCAGATCCTGCTTATATGTCCATCATCAGTACTGCTAGAGCATTGGGCGCTTCTTGGAAGCCTGTCAAACTTACTGCTGATTACGCCCATGATTTGAGTGGGATGAAACAAGCTATAGATGCTGATACCAAGCTGGTCTATGTATGCAATCCAAACAATCCAACTGGATCTATCACCAATTCTGATCAATTGCGCCAATTTTGCGCTGATGTATCCTCTAAAGTTCCAGTATTTGTAGATGAAGCTTATTTGGAATTTTTAGATGATAGTCAAAGCCATTCGATGGTCAACCTTGTAGCTGATGGATTAGATGTGATTGTTGCACGAACTTTTAGTAAAATTCATGGAATGGCGGGATTGAGAATAGGATACATTGTAGCTCAGCCAGAACGAATTGCCTCTATCACAGACAAAGTTAGAAGTACCATGGGCTTGTGCTCAACTTCACTGAAAGGTGCACTAGCTAGCTTTAAGGACGAAGCTTTTTTGCATGAATGCAAATCTCTCAATAGTTCATGTAGAAAATATCTGGTAGAAGAGATCGCAAGCTTAGGTTATGAAGTGATACCTTCCTATACCAGCTTTGTGCTATTTCCTATTGCCATGAATGGACAAGCTTTCATGAAAGGGATGTACGAAGAAGGTGTAAGTATTCGGGTATTTAGCATAGAAGACCAGCCCTACTGTAGAGTCAGTATAGGTACTATGGAGGAGATGGAGTATTTCGTAGAGGTGTTTAAAAAAGTTACTGCTTAGGTTATGAGTATAGCTTTACAAAAAACACTCTCCTTGATTTTATTGATTGTTTTAGGCCTGATCTTAAAGCGGAAGTTCACAAACCCAGATCAAAATAAAGGCCTGAAAATGATCATATTGGATGTGGCGCTACCAGCGATGATTTTTGTGGCTTTATTGAAAATCGAAATCAATCCTGACCTGTTGATGTTGCCTGTTTTTGCTTTGATTTTCAATGTGCTGCTTTTGGTGATCGCTAAATATGCATTACCCTTTTTCGGTGTAGAGGGGAACTCTTCGTCAATGAGAACGCTGCTATTGCTATTACCATCCTTGGCTCCTGGCCTGACGTGTTTCCCTTTTGTGGTGGAATATTTGGGAGAGGATTTGTTAGCATTGGCTGCACTGTCTGATATTGGTAACAAGGTGTTTGTGTTAATTCTCGCCTATTTATTGGCTATCTCTTGGTATTACAAACACCATCAGCTCAAGTCAGTATCATCTAGTCAGCGAGTGAAGCAATTGCTACTGGCTATGGTCAAAGAGCCTATCAATGCAGTAATTTTGACGGCAATTTTATTGTTGTCTATAGGAATTAATATGGAAAGGTTACCTATGTTTTTGTCACAATCCATTTTAATGATGAAGGATATGATGACACCATTGGTATTACTTTTTATTGGTATTGCTGTGGTGTTCAAATGGGAGCAAATGAGAATGCTGGCGGGTTTACTCTTGTTTAGAGCAGGGATTATTTTTCTGATTTGTGGGGTTTTTATTTTACTCGTTCCCATGTCTACGGAGATGATGCTGCTTGCGGTGGTATTTCCACAAAGCGCAGTAAGTTTCTGGCCATTTGCACATATGTCTGCTATCAGATCCATGGAATTAAGTCAAGCTGAATTGAAGTCTAATCCCACTTTTAATTTGGAGTTAGGTATCAATCTACTGGCTTTGTCTATGCCTTTTAGTACGCTCTTGATTTTAGGTGTATTTTCCTCTGGTTCTTACTTTACCAATCCAGCTCATGTATTCTTGATTGGAGGAATATTGTTAGTAGGTTCTATTATTCCTATGCTAGTTAAGTGGATGTCATCATTGGATACAGGATTTGATCCAATAGAAGGGCAAAAATTAAAAGAAAATAATTCTATGGAATAAAGTGGTTTCAAGGTTTGATAACAAATAAGCCCCGGTAGGTTACCGAGGCTTATTTTTTCGTTTTTAGAAGCTATGGTTAGCTATTTTGAATGTTGAAATTTATAGCCTTCCAAAGCCCCAACTTAAACCCACGTGGAAATCAGCTTGTTTACTATCAGCTGTGAAACCAGTTAGTATTGAGTTGCTTCCAATAAAGAAACCACCATATCTCAAACCAAGACCACCTGTGATACCAGCGATTTCTGTACTTGCCCAAGGGGAGTAGATTTCAAAGTTACCCAACACCAATCTTGGGGTGATGACGATCATATTTTGAGCTGTCAGCTGTTCGTTGGCATTGTCGTCACCAAACCTTTGCTGGATGTATGCACTGGCTTGTAGTTTTCCGATAACTCTCATTTCAGCATAGGCTGAAATCATCGAAGGTAGACTGGTTTTTACCCCGCCATTTTCTGAGGTTTTTGTAAAATAACCACTCTCTAGCAATTGATCCTCAATATCACTGAGATTACCTTCTAATTGATCTAGTCTAAAAGCTTGACCCTCAGGAATATTCATCGTGTAAGTATTATTGACTTGGCCAGCTCCAAAGGTCATACTTCCTAGATTTCTGACAGCTAAGCCTGCATTCAGTTTCGTTCTGCCATTGGCATCTTTCATTTGATAGCTTCCCCCTAGATCAAGTCCGAAACCATTGATAGATCCAAAATTGAAACCACCAGAACCAATACCAAAGCTACTGCCATCAAAATCTGATTCAGAGTAGGAAATATTTAAACTACCAGTTGCCCTGGTTAAGCTTATTTCTGTGTCATTTTGATCGATTACAGCTCTCAATCTATCTAGGCCAAAGTTAGCATAAGTGCCTGGAAACATTATTTTCCCTGTAGCACCTACCGAAAATTTATGCTTTTCTGTATCTATTATTTCACGTCCTACAATGAACCCCAATTCTGCCCAGCCAGTAGCATTGACCCTTTGATTGTATTCGCTGGCAATGGCTGTGGAGCTATTTCTACTGTCAAATTGAATATCTAAAATAGACTGACCGAGTGTCGGGTCTAAGTCTATGATGTCAGCTTTGGCGAATGCTTGTGTTGTCAAGCCGAAAGACCATTTGCCTGTTTTGATTCCAAATGATGGGCCTAAGATAGATGCTTCGGTTCGCATATTGACAGGCCCATTGGCCCTTTCAAAAGCAACATCAACCACATCTCCTCCAAATTCAAAAATATCACCAAATGAAATGATGTTGTTACTCACTGAGCCATTGATAGAGAAGAAATTGACTTCTACTTTTTTGTTGAGGTTGTTGATTTCAGCAGGATTCATGGTTGCTGAAATCATGCTTTTTCTGGAGCTATTTTGGATTCCTATGAAAGGAGTCTGCGCCAAAACTAAAGCTGTGGAGCCTACCAATAAAGTGATTGTTAAAAGCTGCTTTCTCATAAAAGATTGTTTAAGTTTTAAGAGGTGTATTCACCATACTAATTATAAAAGTATGTAAAAAAAGGAAGACTTGGTGAAAGCCTTCCTTGATTTTTTGAATTTAGGAGTAGTTTTTAGACCTCTTTGACCTCTGAGGTGAGTTTTTGGAGTGAGTCTTTGGCATCACCGAAGAGCATCCTTGTTTTTGGATAGAAGAATAATTCGTTTTCAATTCCAGCGTATCCTGCACTCATGCCTCTTTTGAGAATGATTACATTTTTGGCTTGATCTACTTCTAAGATTGGCATGCCATGGATGGGTGATGTGGGATCATTTTTGGCGGCAGGGTTGACCACGTCATTTGCGCCAATGACGACTACTACGTCAGTATTGCCCATTTTGGGATTGATCTCTTCCATCTCTTGGAGCCTTTCGTAAGGCACGTCTGCTTCCGCCAGTAATACATTCATGTGCCCTGGCATTCTCCCTGCTACTGGGTGAATGGCGTAGTTTACATTGACGCCTTTTTCTTCCAATAATTTTTCCAATTCATGACATATGTGCTGTGCTTGAGCTACAGCTAAGCCATATCCTGGCACGATCACGACATTTTGAGAATAGGATAGCAAAACAGCCGTATCTGATATGCTGATCTCTCTCACGGTCTGATCTCCTGCTTCCCCTTTTGCTCCCCCGGCTTTGTTTCCTCCAAAAGCTCCCAATAGTACATTGGTCAGAGAACGGTTCATGGCATTACACATCAAGATGGTAAGGATAGTCCCCGCAGAGCCCACCAATATACCTCCTGTAAGCATGGCCTTATTGCCATAAAGAAAGCCACCAAAAGCAGCAGCTACACCAGTAAAGGAGTTGAGAAGTGAAATTACAACAGGCATATCAGCACCTCCAATAGGCATCACAAATAGGATTCCATAGATCAATGCGATCACCAATAAACCGTAGAAAACCATGCTATCTCCATATCCTAGCATTTTGTATACAGTAAGTCCAAGTATGATCGCAAGCATAAGCATATTGATCAATTGATTCATAGGTAGTACGCGATCTTTGATTTTTCCTTCTAGCTTACCATAAGCGATCATAGATCCTGAGAAGGATACTGAACCGATGATCAATCCCAGCAGCATGACCAATAATTCACCATCAAACCCGCTTCCTACTCCAATGGTATGATTTTGATATTCGATAACTGCAATCAAGGCAGCACAAGCCCCACCCATTCCATTGAAGAAGGATACCATCTGAGGCATGGCAGTCATCTTGACTTTTTTGGCCATCATGGTTCCTATGACTGTTCCTACAACTAAACCAAGCGCAATCAAACCGTAGTTGATAGCCTTGCTACTATCAAATGGCTGATAAATGGTGATCGTGGCAATCACAGCGATGAGCATGCCAACAGCAGCGATGAGATTTCCTTTTCTGGCACTTTCTGGGTGGCTGAGCATTTTTAGCCCAATCACAAAAGTCAAGGAGGCTATCAAATAGGTGATTTCTAGTATATTTAGACTCATGATTTCTTAGGTTTTTTCTTGAACATTTCCAGCATCCTATCGGTCACTACAAAGCCTCCGACTACATTCAAAGTGCCCATGACCACTGCTAGAAAGCCTACGATAAGTGATGCATAATTGTCAGGCGAAGCATGAAGCATCACGATGATGGCACCGACCACTACTACACCATGAATGGCATTGGCACCAGACATCAATGGGGTATGTAGTATGGCAGGGACATTAGAAATCACTTCCACTCCCAGTAAAATCGCGAGAATCAGGAAATAGATCATTTCCATATTCTCTCCTATATAGTTGAGTAATTGTTCCATGTTTATTGTTTTATCATTTCAGCGATTCGTGAATTCTTGGCTTCTCCTGCATGACAAACGCAGGTACCTAAAACGATATCATCCTCAAAATTCAGATTGATCGCTCCATCCTTGATGATGAGTTTGAGAAAATTGAGGTAATTTTTGCCATACATCTTGCTAGCATCTTGAGGAAGCTCAGCGGCAAGGTTGCCAACACCAATGATGCGTACACCATTGATGTCTATGGTTTGATCAGGTTGCGTCAGCGCGCAGTTGCCACCTGATGAAGCTGCCAAATCCACAATCACAGATCCAGCTTTCATGGCATGCACTGTGCGCTCCTCTACCAAAAGTGGTGCTTTTCGCCCTGGGATTTGAGCAGTTGTGATGATGATATCAGCTTTTTGCGCGTGCTCGTGTATGGTATCTTTTTGTCTTTGAATAAATTCTGCGGACTGTTCTACTGCGTAGCCTCCAGCAGCTTTATCCTCAGTGGCTCCTGCTACATCGATGAATTTGGCGCCAATGGAGAGTACTTCTTCTTTGGCTGCTTGTCGGACGTCAAAGGCAAAAACAGTAGCTCCAAGACGCTTTGCTGTGGCGATAGCTTGTAAGCCAGCTACTCCAGCTCCTATCACCAAAACTCTAGCTGGTGTGATACTGCCAGCAGCGGTCATAAACATTGGGAAAAAGCGTGGAAGACTATTTGCTGCCAGCAGTGTAGCTTTGTATCCCAATACAGTAGCCATGGAAGAAAGGACATCCATGCTTTGAGCTCTTGTAGTTCGCGGTACCAATTCCATGCTAAATGCAGTTCGCTTTTGTTCGATGAGAAATTTGGTGAGCTCAGGATTGAATAGAGCTCCCATTTGACCAAGAAGAACCGCATCGGGTTTCATTTTTGAGATTTCTTCTAAAGGGAGAGCTTGGATTCCACAAATCATGTCTGATTCAGTCAGGACCTCAGCTCTCTGTTTGATTTCAGCTCCTGAGGATCTATAAGCGTCATCATCTGCATAAGCTGTTTGACCTGCACCGGTTTCTACACAGACTTCTGCACCCCAGGAAATCAATGTTTTTACAGCCTCAGGAAGCATGGCCACACGGGCTTCATCCTTTGGTTCTTTTAAAATACCTACCTTCATTTGATATTGGTAATTAGCGTTAAAGTGATTGGATGAAAGTGAAAACTTTCATTTCTTAAAACTATCAAAAAGAATAAGATAAAAAAGTGATTTTTGTTAGAATGGTTTGAAAAAACTTTATTTTTTGAATGAAAAAAGTGAATCAATAATCGATTTTGAAATTTTATTCTTTAAACCACTCCGCATACATCGGGTAGTTTTTTGCAGTTCTTTGGATTACTTCGATCATCTCAGGACCTGTATTCTTGACTTTTTTGGCAGGCATGCCTGCATAGATACTGTTAGCTTCTACAACTGTACCAGCTAAAACAACAGCGCCAGCTGCTATCACCGCTCCTGAATGTACCACCGCATCATCCATTACAATTGCACCCATGCCTATCAGCACATTGTCATGAATAGTACAGCCATGTACGATAGCATTGTGGGCAATGGAAACTTTATTGCCGATGTAAGTCCCCGCTTTTTGATAAGTACAGTGGATCACTGCGCCATCCTGTATATTGGTGTCGTCACCGATTCGGATCTCGTGGACATCTCCCCGTACCACAGCATTGAACCATACCGTACAGTTCTTGCCCATGATGACATCACCAACGACAGTTGCATTATCTGCTAGCCAACAGTTTTCGCCCATTTGGGGACTTTTTCCTTTGATAGATTTGATTAGGGGCATTTTTAAGTATATTGATTATTAGTTTATATGTATATCCGCTTACTTGAACGTGGGCAAACAATTAATAAAAGAGTGTATAATTTCATCTTTAGACGAGTATCCGCATGATATAATGCCTCTTTTTTCTTAACGTGCAGTTTTGGTCCAAATTATTGACTTTCTAGCCATTTTAAATCTGATTCATCCAAATCTTCTTGAGAAATTAGTCGGTTCTTTTTGATATCCTCCTCACTCATATTTAGCATCGCAATTTGGGCGTCTGAAGGTTGAATTTTTTCACCTTTCTTTTTGCTACTGTTTATGATTTCAAATATAGCTTTTAGATATTCATTGTTTGAAATAGTTAATAGTTGGTCTATTATGCTATTTCTGATTTCCTCTGCACTATTCATATCATTGTTATTTATTCAAATATTAAATCTGATTATAAGCTTCTTTGCCAGTAACTTCTTTCCATTGGCTTATTCGGTTGCTAATGGTCAATATCCATAAGTAACTCGTCCGCCGTGGCGGATCCAATATCAATTAAATATCGGAAGTTATATAAATCTGAATTTTGTAATGTTAGTGGCAAAGTTCCGTATATCCATATTTCATTTATTTCCATATCGTCTTTAATACCGCTCAAAACTTTGAAATCTAACATTTTGGAGCGTACGCATTTTTCATTGAATCACATTCTTAGCCCACTGATTTACAAAAATCCATCTTTTGTTTAAAATTTTTTCAGCAAGCTGTGAACTTTTTTAGCTGAATACAGTTTTCGTGTATATACATTTAAAATCAGACTCAAATTAAACAATTATTATGAAACTAGTTCAAAAAACAGGTTTGTTTATCGCTGCGGCTTTGATCGCGGTATCTTGTGGAAAACCAGGTGACACTGTAGAAGCTACTGACGCTGTAGAAGTAGGTGAAGCTTCTGGAACAACATTGACTATCGACGCTGCTACCTCTAAGGTAGACTGGAGAGGTTACAAGCCAGCAGGTCAGCACTGGGGATTCATTCCAGTTACTACTGGTGAATTGATGGTAGATGGCGAAACTATCACTGGTGGTAAGTTCGTTTTCGACATCACAGGTTTGAAAATCGAAGACATGGAAGAGTCAAACGAAAACTATGGTAAACTTTGGGGGCACCTACAGTCTGCAGATTTCTTCGATGCTGAGAACCATCCAGAAGCAATGTTCGAAGTGACTTCAATTGAAGTTTATGGTTCTTCAGACGAAATCGAAGACAAGGAAGAATTCAAGACTGATTTCACTCCTAAGAAAGACTCCGAATTGATCGAAGGTACACCCACTCATTGGATCTCTGGTAACCTGACCATGAGAGGAACATCCAAAAATATCAAATTCCCTGCTATTGTTTCTATAGCTGACGGTACTGTATCTGCTCAGGCAGGTTTCAATATCGATAGAACTAACTGGGGATTGATGTACGGTGACGAAAGCACAGCTGTAGATAAAGCTAAGGATCAATTCATCTACAACACAGTAAGTGTGAAATTTGATATCAAAGCAAACTAAGCCCATTGAAAAAAATAAGGAAAAGGGAAATCGAAAGGTTTCCCTTTTTTGTTTTATATGCTGTAATTTTACGCTATGATTCAAACTTTTGACTTGCCGGCCATTGAACATGCAGACTGGGTTAGAAAACTGTTGCATTGGGCCTCAATCCACTATCCCTATTTTGTTTTTTTCGAAAATCACCAAGTCAATTATCCTTATGGTGGATTTAAAAAGTCCTTTTTTGCGGGTTCTTCCTGTTTTACTTTAGACCAAGCATCGGAATATTATAGAAAATCTGAGATGGTTGGAATATTATCCTATGATTTCAAAAATCAAATTGAAAAACTTTCCAGCGATAATCGAGCCTTAGTGGATCTTCCAGATACTTTGTTTTTCCTTCCTGATGTGAAAGTGCTGTTTCATGAAAATAGTATTGATATTGAATCCAACGAACCAGAAAATATTTTTTGGCAAATAGTGGCTTTCCAATGTACTGCTCAAATAAATCCATCAATCCAGGTTCGACAATTGACCTCCAAAGAAGCTTATATAGAAGCTGTCAAAGCCATTCAGAACCATATTTTGGAAGGGGATATTTATGAGATGAATTATTGTATGGCTTTTGATTTTAAAGCAGACTGGAATCCTATTCAAGGATTTTTCGATTTGACCCAAAGGTCAGCTATGCCATTTTCTGCTTTGCTAAAAGCTGAATCAAAATATTTGATTTGTGCCTCTCCTGAGCGGTTTTTGAAGGTTATGGATTCCAAGATCATCGCTCAGCCGATCAAAGGGACTATTCGAAGAGGTAAAGACGAGAATGAAGACTTGGCGCTTTCTAAAGAATTACTGCATAGCGAAAAGGAAAGAGCTGAAAACCTGATGATTGTAGATTTGATGCGTAATGATCTTTCCAAAATAGCACAAACAGGTTCCATTCAAGTGGAGGAGTTATTTGGTGTTTATGCATTCCCCAAGGTCTTCCAGATGATCTCAACTGTTTCGGCGGAATTGAATGCTAGGGTGGAATTGAAAGCATTGATTCATGCTACATTCCCTATGGGAAGCATGACGGGTGCACCGAAGATCAAGTGCATGGAATTAATAGATCGCTACGAGAATTTTAAAAGAGGTTGGTTTTCTGGTACTATTGGTATTATTCAACCCAATGGAGATTTGGACATGAACGTCATTATTCGAAGCATAATTTATGACCAAAACGATCAGCAAGGTTACTTCGCTGTAGGCAGTGCGATCACTTATGACGCAGATGCAACTTATGAATATGATGAATGCTTTCTCAAGGCATCAGCCATTTTGGAAACACTCCAATCTGATAGCAGTTTTAAGAAGTAATGGATAAAATCAGGAAAATCATACATGTCGACATGGATGCATTTTATGCATCTGTGGAGCAGTTGGATCATCCTGAACTCAGAGGCAAGCCACTCGCAGTAGGAGGGAATAGGGAGCGAGGCGTAGTGGCAGCAGCATCCTATGAGGCGAGAAAGTATGGGGTGAGGTCCGCCATGTCAGGAAAGATGGCAGCTTTGAAATGTCCTCAATTGATTTTTGTGAAACCCAGATTTGATCGATATAAAGAAATATCAAATCAAATCCGTGAGATTTTTTATGAATACACTGATTTGGTCGAGCCTCTCTCGTTAGATGAGGCATTTCTTGATGTGACTGAGAATAAAGTTGGCAACCCTTCGGCCACCTTGCTAGCCAAAGAAATTAGAGCCAAGATCAAAATACAAACAGGACTCAATGCCTCTGCTGGTATTTCCTACAATAAGTTCTTGGCCAAAACTGCCTCTGATATCAATAAACCCAATGGGCAAGCGGTGATTTTACCTGAGGAAGCAGAAGACTTTCTGAATAAATTACCCATCGAGCGATTCTTTGGAATTGGCAAAGTCACTGCCAAGAAGATGAAGCAGTTTGGTATACATCAGGGTAAAGACTTGAAGGAATATAGCTTGCAGTTTTTGACAAAGAAGTTTGGTAAATCTGGTTTGCACTTTTATAATATTGTGAGGGGGATCCATCTCAGTGAGGTTCAGCCAAACCGCACTAGGAAATCCTTGAGTGCTGAAAACACCTTTGACAAAGATTTAGCGACTTTGATGGAGTGGGAGAAGGCTTTGCAAGAGATTTATCAGGAATTATGCCGCAGGATCGATCGGACTGGGATCAAAGGAAGAACAGTGACTTTGAAAATTAAATACAAGGATTTTTCTATCCATACACGTTCCAAAAGCTTTGAACAGTATGTGGATTTGCCCAAAATTTGGGAGACGGTCCAAGAGCTTTTGGATCAAGAAGCCTTGACGCAACCTGTTCGCTTATTTGGGATTGGCTTATCTAATTTAAACTTGACAGAGGAAAAGGATTACTTTGGCAAACAACTTTGGCTGGACTTTGAAGAATAGGATAAATAATATTGATCTCTAAGATGATTAGGTCATTGTTGTTCAATTTTTTATGTGAAAAAATCGTAGTCATGTTCGACTTTGCAGATCCTCACTTTAAATTGTTTATACCAGTCTTTTCTTCCTAATTTCTGAGCGATTTGATGATCCGAATTAGCTTTCCATGTTTTGATGGCTGCTAAACTTTCCCAATAGCTGACAGTTATACCCAATCCATTTCTGACAGATTCATGTCCCAAATAGCCATTCTGATTGACCACAAGTTGCTCCATTAATTTAGCCATTTCATCGTAGCCATGATGTGCTTCATTCAGTAGATTGGTGAAGATAACTGCGAAATAGGGTGGTGAAGGGGTGTTGGATATCTGCATTAGTTAGGGATTGATTCAAACATACTTTCTACATTTCTGACATGCTTACTCTCCTTACCAACGATGCGTTTGGTTCTCAAGTAGCGGTTGAGCTCATATTCGTCATAGTCAGGACTTGTTGGATCAAAGCTGCTAATGCGTACTCTCCCCCTAGAATGAATAAAAGAATTGTCACCAATCCACATGCCGACATGGACCACGCGTTCTTTCTTATCAGCAGTCGCTTTTTCTCCGAAAAATAAGAGGTCACCAACTTGCAAGTTTTCCCAGTTTTTAGCTGAGTCTACTTCTTCCCCCTCGTGAATTTGTTGAGATGCATCTCTAGGAATGATTGCTCCATTGAGATAAAAGATGGTCTTTGTAAATCCACTACAATCCACTCCTTTGATCGATGTCCCTCCCCAAAGATAGGGCGAGCCCATCATGGATTTGGCAGTGCTGATCAGATTCTCCGGACTTGTACTTCTACTGTTGAGCCAAGCTTCAAATGCCATAACTTGATTTTTTCTGATCAATCCAGCTCTACCATCCGGTAAAATGACCCTAACATGATTCCTTGTTTCACCTTCAATTGCCAAGATATTTCCTGCTACCAAGTCGCTGATAAAGACGGATTCGTTTTCATCCAAGAAAATATGCCCTGTCAGTTCTGTAAAAATCACTTTCTCAGCATTTTGCCATGCAAGCATCTCTTCTTCAGTTTTCAATGCAATACCCGCTGCATCTACCCAAGAGATATATCCTTCTGGGGTTTGAATCAGATACCAGGTGTCATTCTTTTTTAAAACTTTGAGTGGTGTGCCCATGACTGCTTGCGTAGCCAATTCAGCCGAGTGCTTGGCATCACTTCTAATATTTGCTACAGAGATAGTCACAAGAGCAAATTCTTTTCCTTCCAAAGAGGCATCAGGTAGCAATGTGATTTGGTTGGTATATGTGACTCCAAGGGTGTCAAGATGTTCCAAGAAAGGAACAAGCGCATGGTCCAGATTGGTTTCGCCGCTAAGTGTCTCTCCATCCCAATGGATATTCCAAATTGCTACACGCTTATCAGGGGCATAGCCTGTTCGAAATGTTTCGATTGCATCCTGTACTTTGTCTTCGGAGGAGGTTTGACATGAAGATAAAACAATAATGCTCAGGCAAATCAATAATGTAAAAGAGCTGTAGTATTTCATAGCTGGAATTATTTTTACAAAAGAAGAAAAAAAAATGCGGGCTTGTCAAACAAGTCCGCATTTTTTCGATGAATGGATAACTTTTACTTTTCTAATCCAGGAGATCTTTGTAAAAATTCCTGATATAATTTAATGTGTCTGTTACTCATAGGCACTCTGTAGCCATCGATGAATACATGTGCGATTTGTGTTTTTGTTTCGAATGGATCGCCAGAAGAGACGAAAAGCGTAGCATCTTTGCCAGCCTCTATAGAGCCCATTCTATCTGCCACACCAAATACCTCAGCGGCATTGATCGTGACAGCTTTTAGCGCTTCTTCTTTGCCCATACCATATGCAGCAGCAAATCCAGCATTAAAAGGAAGGTTTCTGGTGTTTTCTGCATCATTGGATCTGATGACAACCTTTACACCTGCCTTGGCCATCTTGCCTGGATTAGTGTAAGCAGCATCAAATCGATCTGATTGACGCGTTGGGATAGACAACATTGGTCCTGTGATCACAGGAAGACCAGACTCAGCGATCTTATCAGCTACCCTCCAGCCTTCTGCTACACCAGTCAGGATGGCTTTTACGCCCTTCTCTTTGATCCACTTTATCGCAACTTCGATATCTCCAGCAGCATTGACTTCAACTAAAAGCGGCAGTTCTCCAGCAATTACTTTTGCCAGTTGTTCCATTTCTGGGTAGAATTGAAGTTCCGCTTTTGCAGTTTTCATTTCATGGTACTTAGTCGCTCTTTCCCAGATATCATTGAGATTTTTTTGAGCTCTGTCAGCATCTCTTTTTACATCTTCTTCACTTCTTCTATCCCAAGTACTTCTACGAGCAGAAGTGGGGAAATTGAGGATCACACCTTCAAAGCCGGCAGCCATTTGATCAGCTGTGTAGCCATTGAGATTGATTAGGGCGGCAGTGCCTGGGAAAAGCCCACCAGAAGGAGTCGCAAGGGTAGTGGTCACGCCACTCACTCTTGTTACTGGAATAGCCACGGAGTTCGGGTTTACAGCTACCAAAGCTCTCATGTTTGGTGTGACTTGCCCAATCTCAGCAAAATCTTGTGTTTCAGGCAAGGAATTTACTTCCACCAAACCCAATCTACTACCACCATCAAACATACCAGGGTAGATAAATTGACCAGTACAGTCGATCACCTCTGCATCTCCTGCAGGAATATTTTGACCTACAGCTTCGATTTTACCATTTGCGATCAAGACGCTACCATTTTGGATTGTCCCCTTGGTCACAGTCACGATGGTCGCATTCTGTAATAAGAATTTACCATTTCTTGGCTTGATAAACTCCCCGTCAAATTGCGCTTGAGCAATCATAGGGAAAAGTAGCAAGGCCATTAGGTATATAATTGATTTGAATTTCTTCATGATTTCTATTTCTAAAATTTTGAAATGTCCCTCTACTGATTAATGTGAGTGCTGGAAAAGGCTTCTTCCAAAGTTATTGAAGAAGAAATCCACCCCATGCATACAGTTGTGATCATGTTCTTTGAGGAAAATAGGTTCTACAGTTTCATTGGCACTAACACGAAGTCTCATATCATCCTGATCATCATTGATGTCAAAATACTTTACGCCATCCACAAAAGTCATCTGAGGAATTGCATAGACAGAAAGTGGATGCCCTTCGAAAATCACCAAGTCTGCTTGCTTTCCTTCTTCGATAGAACCTACTTTGTCGGATATACCAAGTTGCTTAGCAGGGTTGATTGTAATCAATGCCAATGCTTGATCATCACTAAGCTGACCATAACGTTGCGTTTTGGCAGCTTCATGGTACAAGTGGCGAATCAATTCACCTGAATCAGAATTGATAGAAGTGATCACATTGTTTTCAGTCAAAATCGCAGCATTATAAGCAGTAGAATAATACACTTCAAACTTATAAGCCCACCAATCCGCAAATACAGAAGCGCCCATGGTATATTCCGCTAATTCAGGAGCCACTTTAAATCCTTCGTTCACGTGTGAGAATACAATATTGGTGATTCCAAAATCTCTACAGGTATTGATCAGCGCATAGATTTCATCAGCTCTATAGGAGTGACAGTGAATGATGACTTTCCCATCAAGAATGTCTACGAGGGTTTGAAGTCTCTCGTCATATTTTGGAGGAATAGGTGTAGCACCCTTTTGCTTGAGTGCGCTGTTGTAAGTCTCCCAAGTTTTTTTGTATTGAAGTGCTTCATTGAAGCCATTTCTAATGACTGCTTCCACACCCATCCTTGTTCTAGGCTGGATATTCTTACCTCTTCCATGAACTCTTGTTGGGTTTTCACCTAGCGCAAATTTGATTGTCCGAGGTGCCTCTTTCATGAAAAGATCCTCAGGGTCGAATGTTCCATATCTGTGCTTGAGTGTGATGTTTTGTCCACCAATAGCATTGGCTGATCCATGCATCGCATGTGATATCGTCACTCCACCAGCCAAGGCTCTGTATAGTCCAATGTCGTAAGGATCTACTACATCGGCCATTTGCACTTCTGATGTAATTGGAGCAGTAGCTTCGTTGACAGCATCCAAGGCTACGTGTGAGTGAGCATCTATGATGCCAGGCATCACATATTTACCTTTGGCATCTATGGTGGTTACATTATTGGCAGAAAGTCCCTTACCGATTCGTTTGATGATACCATTTTCTACTAAGATATCTGTGTCTTCAAGGGTTCCTTGAGTGACAGTGAGTACTGTTGCATTTTTGATTAAAACAGAGCCTTTTTGTGTCTGGCCCATGGTTGGCATCCAAACTATGACCAAAAATGCGGCTATAATACTATTCAGCTTTTTCATTTTGAGATAGGTTTAGAAGTTTGAGTTATTTGGTTTTTTGGTCGCATTGAGTGGAAAGCTCCCAAAGTTGCCTAGAGACATTCTTCCAGTGAATTTATCATCAGTGATATCACCTTTGACATCTACATTGAGATCCATTCCACCAGCAGATACATCAAAAGTGAAGCTGAGATTACCATCTACAAGCTTGATATCTTTCATATCTGCTTGGGCAGTGCCATTGCCAGCTGGGTCATCAAAAGTTATTGTCCCTTTCAAATTTGATCCACTTCCTTCTATCTTCATCAAGCCTCCAGAGCTTCCAGCTGGAGTGTCTGATACATACTCCCAAGTGCCAGCCAATACAGATGATCCGGATGGATTGCCACCATTTTTGTTTCCATTGCCATTTGCTGCTCTTTTTGGCTTTACTTCATAATCATATACATAACCATCCGCAATCACATGCTTCACTTGTGAATCTTCAGTGAAAATTGGAGCCGTCATCACGACCATATTTGCCAATTTGCCTTTTTCTAAAGTACCTGCAAACTTCTGAATGCCTAAATTTTGTGCGTTATTTACAGTCAAAGAAGCTAAAGCGGCATTTTCGCTTAAGCCATTGTCCATCATGATTTTGATGTTTTTCATCATGTCTCCAGTTTTCGCACCTGAGGTAGTAAAGCCAAATTTGATCCCTTCTTTTTCTAGAAGAGCGGCTTGTTTTAGCGCTTTTTCATAAGCTTCTTTCACTCTAGCTGTTCTGGCTACATATTCATCAGTAGCATCCTCTTTTGCTTTTGTTTTGTCTTCAGGCAGCGTAAGTGCAAGTAATACAGTTGCATTGGAAGCTTTGATTTCACTGATGACATTTTCAACTTCTGTAACTCCTGAAAGTACAATTTTAAATCCAAGTTCTTTTTGTAGTCTTAATGCTCTTCTTATTTCAAGGTCATTGGACACTTCAAATATTACAGGGATATTTTTATCCAATACAGGGAACATAGCCTGATAGGTCTTGTTGATTTCAGGTCTATTCAAACCACTATTGGAAGCAAATAATCTGGTGTGTGTAGATGATAATTCGGCATTCTTATAAACATCTCTGAATTTGGCCATCACGCCAAGAGGAGTTCCAGGGTACATGCCTCTTGAACCTCTGAATCTTGCACTCAATGCTGTATTTTGAGCTAAAATATTGGTTGATTCACCACTTCCATAGATTACAATTGCTGATTTTCCAGCGATCATACCACCATCGGGAATAGCCTGAGCGATTGTAAACCCAGCTTTTCTCCAATCAGAGATAGCATTATTTCCCATGTCGAGATTGTCTAGCACAGATCTCCATGGAGTAATCCCAGCTTGTTCGTCGGTAGGATTAGAGGAGTCAAAATTGGCAGGTCTCTCAGGGTCTGCGGGTCTACTGACACCGGCACTGCTCGCACCATCGATAAATCCAGGATAGATGAACAGAGAATCCCCATTGATGACATCTGTCCCTACTGGAATGTTGACATTTGTTCCGACAGCTTGGATAAGCCCGTCTTTGAATAAGATAGTGGCACCCTTTATGGTGTTGCCAGGAGCAGTTGTAATCGTTGCATTTTTGATTGCATAGGAGCTAGTGACTCTCCTATTTCCACTAGGATCACTTTGGGCTTGCACCTGTGAATTCGCAATGAAAAATGCCGCTACAATGAGACTGCTCAGTAACTTGATTTTAGTACTGATTTTCATTCTATAGATTGATGATTAGTTGATTTTTTCAATCTTGTAAGCTAACAAAAGATTTTTTTTAGAAAAATTTTTATTTTTTTTTCAGCATAAATCTGTTAGGAACGGCAAATATCTGAACTCGTAAATCATATTCTTAACTGTATAATTTTACCAAGAAAAATTGTATTATTTGGATGGTGTTTTAGTGGTCTTTTAATACAGAAAACCTCGTATATTTCGGTATCACCTAAAGGTAAATACTATGAAAAATGTATTGATTATTGAAGACGACAGGCTAATATCGGGCTTAGTTCAATTTAGATTGAAGAAGGATGGCTACCTTGTGACCAGCGTAGAAGATGGATTAGCAGGTATTGAGGCTATAGATAATCAGTCCCCTGATTTGATTATTACAGATGTCATGATTCCCTTCAAAGATGGCATGGAAATTATCAATCACGCCAAAAGAGTAAAGCCCGGAATTCCTGTAATTGTTCTTAGTTCATTGGGTGAAGAGGAAAGTACAGTATTGGAGGCTTTTTCAAACGGTGCTTCTGATTTTATTCCTAAGCCTTTCAAACCAAACGAACTTTCATTTAGAGTAAAGAAATGGTTAAAAAATTCTTATAATTGAGATATAAATTTTAAAAATAAAGTCTGTGGTTTTGCTTGACCATAGACTTTATGTTTATATTTCGGCTTATGAACCCCAACCTAATTCAATTCACATTCGGATTTAATCTACCACTTTTTGCATTGAACGATTATATATGGTTCGATTCAGCAATTGATTTATTCCTTCTCTTCTTTGTTGGTCTATTTAGTTTTGTACTATTATTTCTTTTTCGACTAAAGAGAAAGAGACTTGCTCTAGAGGACCAAGAAAAAGTAGCTCAATATAAAATTTATGGCTTCTTCTCCTCGATTTTGTTTGAGGAGTCTTTGTCAGAACAGGAGTTTAATCGGAAAGTAGAAAAATTCAAAAAGAAAATTCCATTTAAGAAAAGATGGTGTAAAGAGCTTTTGATTGAAAATATCATAGATTTAGACAAAAACCTCAAGGGTAATCAAAAGGAAATTTTGGTCAAAGCCTATCTCCAATTTGGTTTGTTTACTTATATGAAGAGCCTTTTGGAAACAGGAAGATGGTATTATATCAGTAAGGCACTTTATTATTGGAGAGAATTAGGTTATGCACCAAGTTCTAAGGCAATTTATCCTTTTGTGAAGCATAAAAATATGCAAATCAGGACGGCAGCGCTCCTTGCTTACATATCTTTATCCGAGGAAGATCCTTTGAAAATATTAGAAGATTATGCCGATTTTATCAGTCCTATAGATGAACTGAAATTAATAGATATTATTCAACGCAAAAAAATCAAGAAACCGGCTCAACTTGGTCAATGGTTGGATTTTAATATTCCTACTCACGTAGGATTTGTTCTCAAATTGGTAGCACATTATAATGCATTAGAATATAAAGATAAAGTCCTTGAACTTTTGGAAAATGAAAACGAGCATATTCGTAAAAGTGCCCTGAATGTGGTGAAAAAACTCTACATTTCAGATGCTGAAAGTTATTTAATTAAAATGTATCAGCAGGAAAGTGAAGAAACAAAGATTTTCATTTTAGACACGCTTTCTGAAATAGGCTCCACTGAGGCAGAAAACTTTTTGTATGAAGTGGTCAATTCTCAGAATAGATCTGAAATTTTATTAGCAGCCATGGAAGGATTGAAAAGACTCGATTCAGAATACTTCCAAAAGGAATATGCTCAGCAATCTACCTTGGCCGCTGTAAAGAAACATGTACTAGATCCCCACATATAATATGATGCTTGATTATTTTAAAGTTTTAATGGAGTATTATGAAGCTTTTATTTTATTCTATTCCACTACTTATCTTTCCCTGTATGTCGTATTAGCCTTCTTGGCCTTTTTAGCGATCAAGGATTACAACAATAACAAGTATTTCTTCAAGGATGATATTTTCGTGAAATCAAACCATGTAGTAGGTGTATCTATTGTCGCTCCAGCTTTCAATGAAGCGCTTTCAATAGTGCATAATGTCCGCTCACTGATGAATTTGAATTATCCCAAGTTTGAAGTGGTCATAGTCAACGATGGAAGTACTGATGATACGCTCCAAAAGCTCATTGATGAATTTGAATTGGTGAAAGTTGATTTTTTTTACGAGGCAAAAATAGAAACCAAACCAGTGAGAGGTCATTATAAATCAACTAACCCTGTTTACTCTCATTTATTGGTTGTCGATAAGGAAAATGGGAAAAGTAAGGCAGATGCTTCTAATGCAGGAATCAACTCGGCAAAATATCCTCTTTTTATCTGTACGGATGTAGATTGTATTTTGAGAAATGACACCATCATGAAACTTGCAAAACCTTTTATGGAGTCTGACCAAAGAATCATTGCAACTGGAGCAGCCTTGAGACCATCAAATTCTTGCACTGTAAAAGATGGTTTCTTAGTAGATGTGCAGTTTCCAGACAATTGGTGGGCTAGCTTTCAAGAATTAGAATATATCAGAGCTTTTCTTTTTGGAAGAATGGCTTGGGGTCAAATCAATTCCTTACTCTTAGTGTCAGGAGGCTTGGGGATGTTTGATCGGGAGATAGTGATCAAAGTAGGTGGGTATTGGCATAAGTCTCTTGGTGAGGACATGGATTTGATATCTCGCATGAGGCAGTATATGCACGAGCAAAAAGAGAGGTTTAAAATTCTATACATACCAGAAACATTGTGCTGGACTGAAGTGCCATCTACCAGAGCAGTATTATTGAGACAAAGAGTACGGTGGGCGCGTGGATTGATCCAAACTTTGACAATTCATAGAAAAATGTTTTTCAGCCCTAAATATGGTAAAACTGGCTTTATAGCTATGCCCTATTTCTTTTTCTTCGAGTTTATTGTTCCTATTTTAGAGATTTTGGGATTGATTACCATTATATTAAGTATCATATTCTTAAATGTAAATACAATAGCTATTTTAAAATTGATCTTGGCTGTTTATTTGTTTTATTTGACAATAACTATCATTTCTGTGCTACTTGATGAATGGTTTAATAAGTACTATAGGTCAAGAATGGATTTATTTAAATTGGTGTTAAAAGGTGTAATAGAGCCATTTACTTATCATCCATTTGTGGTATTTGCAGCATTGAAAGGCTATTGGCATTTCTTTACCAATAAAGAACAAAAGTGGGGCAATATGCAGAGAACTGGATTCCAGACGAAAAAGAAGTAATATGAAAACAAATATCAAGGTATATTTTTCTCTCTTATTAATTTTGGCATCATTTGAAGCTACCGCTCAAAAGATTGATACTGATAGCTTATTAGTTCAAGCTTACAAGGAGTTCAATGAAAAAAACAATTCTAATCAGGCTAAGAAGTTAGCTTGGCAGGCAATTGCCATTGCTCCAGATTATCTAGATTTTCATGTGCTTTTGGGTAGGATACATCAGCGAGCTTCAGACTTGGATAGTGCGAGCTTTTACTTCAATTATGTGTTGGAACGCAACAAGGCATATGAGGAGGTATATGGGTACATCATTCCTATTGAAATTTCAAGACAGGATTTTGACAAGGCTAAGTTTTGGATAGATGATGCCAAATCATCAGGTCTACCATTAGGCCCATTGCTCGGTTTTGAACATCAGATTCTAATTGAGCAGGGTGATCAGCGTGTGGAGTACGATTTTCTGAAAAATCTATTGGAGCAATACCCCGATCAATCTACTTTCAGACAAAGGTTTAACTTGCTCGATTCACGTTTCAATTCAGATAGAGTTGGGCTGACTTACAGTTTGACTGGATTTGATAGAGATGGGGTAGGCCCTTGGCACTTGGTGGGAGCACAGTATATCCGAGAGCGAGAATGGGGTAGTCTAATTGGTCGAGTTAACTATGCTGATAGGCTTAGTGGTGGTGAGTCGATAACCAATGGTATACAGTATGAATTAGAATCTTATTTTTTCACAGGAAAAATGTCTTATTCTTACGTAGGAGTCGCATACAGTGATGCTATCGTCTTTCCAAATTGGAGATTAGGATATTCATATTATAAGAACTTCATGAATGGATGGGAAGGTGAGTTAGGGTTGAGATATACTAAAGTTACGCCACCTGAAGGTGATAGAATATTTAGATCCGGAATCATAGGTATTGGTAAATATGTAGGATCTTATTGGATCAACTTGAGGACCTTTATTCAGAATGAAGAAAGTAGCTTCTATCCTGCATTCACGCTTACTTCTAGGTATTTCTTTGGAGGAAGATTTGATTACTTTACCTTTATAGCCGGATATGGTACTTCACCTGATGAGCGTACAACACTTGGTCAGTTTGAGAATAGAGTTGCCTTAGATTCTTATCGCGCAGGTGCAGGTTATTATAAAACACTCGGGAAAAATGTCTTATTTGGACTACAGTTTATGTATAATTATCAAGAATTTGCTCCTGGAGTTACACAAAGTGAATTTGAAGGTACATTGAATCTTCAATACAGATTTTAATTATGAATATGGAGGAGTTAAGTAAATATAAGATTGTCCTGATAGAAGATGATGAATTGATTCTAAAAATGACAGAATACAAACTCAAGCAGGAAGGATTCAAAATATTCATAGCAAAAGATGGGGATAGTGGGATCAAAGCAATACGCCAGCATGTTCCAGATCTGATAATAACAGATATCATGCTTCCTTACAAATCCGGACTTGAAGTGACACATCTTTCAAAAAAAGAATTTCCAAACATCCCTATTTTGATTTTATCATCACTTGGGGATGAGGAAAATGCAGTCGACAAGGCATTTAGCTTAGGAGCAGATGACTTTATTTCTAAACCATTCAATCCAAGTGAATTAGTATTGCGGATTAAGAGATTTTTGATTTGAAAATAAAAGAATGGCAAGTTTAAAATTGTTTAAAGAGCTTTTTACAAACATCTCCACCACTGGGGCAGTCACGTTCAGTTCTAAGCCTTTGGTAGATAAAATGCTTTCATATGCAAATTTTAAAGGTGCAAAGATTATTGTAGAATTAGGTGGAGGAGATGGTAGCATTACGCAAGGTATCGTAGACCGTATGGATTCAGATGCTAAACTTTTGGTTTTTGAGATTTCTTCAAAGTTCTGTGATAACCTAAAGAAATTATTTCCTCAAGATAATGTCATCATCATCAATGACTCCGCAGAGCATATAGATAGGTATCTCAATGGAGATAAAGCTGACTTGATTTTATCTTCCTTGCCATTTAGCTTAATTCCAAAACCTGTTAGAAATCAGATTTATCAAAAAAGTAAAAACTCCGTATCAGAGTCAGGTAAATTTATACAGATCTGCTATTCTTATTTGCTGAAGTATCAGTTTGCTGATTATTTTCCCAATATCAAAACAACTTTTACGCTAAAGAATTTCCCTCCTGTTTTCATCATGATTTGCAATTGAAGCCTTGAAATATCCTATTGACATACCGATTTTGGAGTTGGCTATATTGGAGATGGGAAGAATGAGAAAAGGAAAGTCTTTTTGTCCTTCAGAAGTTGTTAGATGGATTTTTCCAGAGGCTTGGAGAAACTTTATGGACGAAGTATATCAAGAAATGATGCGTCTATACCAAGAAGGCAAAATTATCGTCACCCAAAAAGGAATTCCTGTAGATCCTTTTCTAAACCCCAAAGGTCCTGTTAGAATTACAGTAAAAAGTCAAACTTAGCGACTCGATTTGTGGTTACTTATCAAAAATAAATCACTATGAATCGTATTATATTATTAAGTATTTGGAGTATCTACTCTTTTTTCAATTTCTCATTCGCACAACAGCAAAATTCAAAATCCATGAAAAGTCTACCCACTACTCAAGCCATAGCCCCAGAAGGTATGGAATTAGCAACATTAGGATCAGGGTGCTTTTGGTGTATTGAAGCTATTTATTTGGACCTTGAAGGGGTAGAAGGAGTACAGTCTGGTTATAGCGGGGGGCATATTGAAAAGCCAAGTTATAGACAAGTGACGTCAGGAACGACTGGTCATGCAGAGGTTATTCAGTTTGCATATGATCCTAAAATCATATCTTTTGAAGAGATTTTAGAGATCTTCTGGGCTACCCATGATCCCACCACGCTCAATAGACAAGGGGCTGATGTTGGGCCTCAATATCGCTCAGCAGTATTTTATCATTCTGAAGCCCAAAAGGAGATCGCGACTTATTACAAGCAGAAATTAGATGAATCGGGTGCTTTTCCAAAGCCTATAGTGACGGAAATCACGCCGTTTACTAACTTTTATGTAGCAGAAGATTACCATCAGAATTATTACAATGACAATGGCATGCAGCCTTATTGTCAGTTTGTAATTAAGCCAAAAGTGGAGAAGTTCAAGCAAGTCTTTGCGGATAAGCTCAAGAAGTAATTGAAAATATCCTTCGTCGGAATCCGTGAGATCCATATATTCTGCTTAATTTTAAGGCATTATAAAAACCTAAACTCATGAAGAAAATATCAATTTTAGTATTGGCCTTGATGCCTTTTTTGTTTTCCTGTAATTCTGGAAATGAATCTAGTGAAGAAACTGAGGACTTGGAATCGGTCACTCCTGTAGCTGGAAACTATGGAGCAGCAGTAGATGAATTAGAGGTGTTTACTTTGGCTCAGATGTATGAAAATCTATTGTCGGAAGGTGAATTTGAAGGAAAAGTTGTGGGTGAGATCAAGGAGGTTTGTACCAAAAAAGGTTGCTGGATGACTTTAGACCTTCCAAATGGAGAGACCATGCGAGTAACATTCAAAGATTATGGCTTTTTTGTTCCTCTTAATTCTCAAGGTTACCCTGTGATCATAGAAGGTGTAGCGACAAGATCAGTCACTGATGTGGCTACTTTGAAGCACTATGCAGAAGATGCTGGCAAATCTCAGGAAGAGATAGATGCGATCATAGCTCCTAAGGAAGAATATGCATTTGAAGCTGTAGGAGTGATTATCAAAGAAAATGCGTAAGATCCAATTTTTATTTCTTTTTGCACTTGGCTTATTGATATCTTGTCAAAAGGAGGAAAACAAGAAGGAGACCATTCAATATCCAAATCAGGATGCCCCGTTGGCACTATTGATGCGCGAAATGTTCTTGGATATGGAAGAAATGAAAGAGGGAATCGTTGAAGGAAAGAAGATCAAATCTTACCTAGAAAAGCATAAAGAGTTGTTGACCGCAAAACCTACCGATGCCAAAGTGAAAACCGAGCAGTTCAATACCATGGGGATGGCCTATCTGGCTAATCTTCGGACTTTGGAAGAAAGCAGTGAAGATGCACTATTAGATAATTATAAGTCCGTGGTGAGTACTTGCTTGGCTTGTCACACAAGCTACTGTCCTGGACCAGTGAAGAGGATTAATTTATTGAAATTGGAATAAGTATATGGCAATTGCGCTAGATAACCTTCGTGTAGGAAGGGTGTATGAATTTAGAAATATGGGTGAGGTAAGGAAGTTGGAAATCATTGCCCGACTATCTGGAGTCAATTTCAAAGTAAAAGATTTGGATACCACTGAAGTCTATACTATGGAAGAATTGCTACGATGGGGGAAAGGACCCGACTATGAGTTAGATGAGTGTATAGAAACAGGAAGAGGAATTGTTCCAAAGCGCTTTTAAAAAAAAACAGCCCTTGAGTTTCCAAGGGCTGTTTTTTTTTAATGGAATGTTTTGAATCCTGGTTCGTAGATGATCCTCACAAAGGAGCTCATACTTCTATCTGCACCACTCACAGGTATTCCTGTGACGATACCTACCATCAGATTTTCTGCCAAACCTACACGCATCTGTGGTCTCAAGATTCCTATAAATTCATTATTGTGAAATTCTTTGTTAAACTCCACACCTATGAAATTTCTAGTTCCCGAGATCATGTAGTGGAAGTTGGTATGCACTTCGTAGGTGAGTTCAGCTTTTTGGTTAAACACTTTTTCTACCCTAGGTCCTGTGTAGACTAGCGTATGGTAATTGCTCCCCCACCTTTTGGCAGCTATAAAAAATGGATTGTAAATATTTCCTTTGAAAATATCCCCATTCCCAATTCTATTGAGATCTACGAATTCAAATTCGTGGATGTATCCTAGTGCAAGCGTAGTTTTAGCTTTTTCAGAAACCAAGAACGACCACTGCGTAGCGAGTTTCAGTGATTCTACCCGGTTAGATGGTCTTTCGAGATCAGTTGATAGATCCCCTCTAGCTGAATACATGGTAACGGGCACTTCTATCTCAAAACCTAAGCGGTCTATGGGAGCCCATTCATATTCTACCAAGGCTTCGTATTCATCAAACCCTCTTTTGTCAGTCATACCGAACCCGAGGTTCCATTCTTTTTCTCCTTTTCGAGCTCCTAAGTCACGGATAAGATCTATATACAGCGGTTCAGCGTGAAGTACCTTAGGTTTTTGACTGGGCTTGACTTCCTCAAATTCTGCTAAGAATATACTATCGAGTTGAATTCTCTCCTGCTTGATGCTGTCGACTTCTACTTCTACTTCTTGAGCGTTAGCATGATTTGAATGTATTATAAATATTATGAATAGACTCAAAATGAGCCTAAATCTATTGGATTTAAACATAGCTGGTTGATGCCTTTAGAAAGCTTTTGAAAATGTTTTTTTTCAGTCAAAATGACTTATTTATGATTTTTGACACGCGTCAGAATGAATCAAATTATATTGTATTTAAAAAATCAATTTTGGTGGGGGGGAAGGGTTATTCAAATAGCTTTGCAATAGTCTTTCTTCGTAATCAATTGGCCATTTACTGCAAGTAGCACTATTCTTAATAGTTCTAATTAGGTTTGTTTTCTCGAAGTAAAGCTTGAAATCTTTGAATTTTCTTTCCCCATTTGGTATTTCGGTATCAGGGATGATTTCTTTTTCCATTTCAAAAATATATTCGATAAAAATTTCTGCAACTGTATCAATAGGATCAAAGATTTCTCTCCTATTCTTTGTGTCAGAAATATAAAAATTAGCTGAAAGATTGATGAAATTTAGGATCAAGAGGAAGTTAATTACTCTGGCCCAACTGCTATTTTTCAACTTACTCATCGACATAGATGCAAATATAAGAATTATATCCGAAGACCTATTTAACCTGTTTTTTTCGGATTCAATACGTGATGAATGTCACTTTTGTTACTTCAATATTCCGTATCTTTGATCAAATTTCAAGGATTATGAGTCAAAAGAGTTTGGGAGCAGCAATGCTTCAAGGGAATTGTCCAAGATGCAGAGAAGGGAATATTTTTCCAACATCTATGTTGAGTTACCGAAAGCTGTCTGATGTACATCAGCAGTGTCCAAACTGCAAAGCAGTACTTACTCCTGAACCTGATTTTTTTTATGGAGCCATGTACATCAGCTATGCGTTTTCAGTTGCTTTGGTTGTCAATGTTTTGATTATCCTCAATTATTTCTTTGATGACCCCGATCTCTGGGTTTATGCTGTCACGGTTTTGGTATCCAATATTATTCTGCTACCAGCCATGCAGCGATACTCTAAAGTACTTTACTTGTATGGAGTAGGTAAGTTGTCCTTTGATCCACATTGGAATCAAAAAGGCTGATTACCTGATTTGGCCTTCTCCTCTTATGATCCATTTATAGCTGGTGAGTTCAGCTAAGGCCATTGGCCCTCTTGCATGCAGCTTTTGGGTACTGATTCCGATCTCAGCGCCCATACCAAATTGATTCCCATCTGTAAATGCCGTGGATGCATTGGCATAAACTGCCGCTGCATCTACCATTTGCAGGAAATAATCAATGTTTTCGGAAGATTCGCTAATGATGGCCTCACTATGCTTGGAGCTGAATAGATCAATATGAGCTATTGCTTGATCTATATTTGAAACGGTCTTGATTGCCATCTTTAAAGAGAGAAACTCAGTTCCAAAATGATTGGCTTCAGCTTTTGAAACAAGCGGGTGATTTCCGATGATATTGAATGCCGCATCATCTGCGAAAATTTCAACATTGGCAGCGAAAAGATCAGCCAATAAGTCGCTCAGCTCTTCCAATCTACTATAATGAATGATCAGGCAGTCTAAACTATTGCATACACTTGGTCTTCTGATCTTAGCATTGGTGATGATGGATTTTCCTTTTTGCAAGTCTGCCGTTTCATCAAAATAAGTATGCACTATACCCGCTCCTGTTTCAATCACTGGCACTTTTGAATGTGTTCTGACATAGTCTATCAAGCCTTGACTTCCTCTGGGAATGATAATATCTACGTATCCTAAAGCTTCCAATAAAGTTCTTGTGGCGTCCCTATCGGGGGGTAGTAGCAGAAATGCCTCAGTTGGTAAATTAAACTCTCTTAGAGTTTCTCGAATAACCTTCATGATCGCTTTATTCGACTCAGAAGCATCTGAGCTTCCTTTGAGAACTAGTCCATTCCCAGATTTCAGAGCAATACAAAACACATCAAAAGTCACGTTTGGACGTGCTTCGTAGATTACTCCAAGTACACCTAGAGGCACACTGATTTTTTTTAGCTGTAACCCATTCTCAAGGATTTTCTCGTCAATGACCTTTCCTAAAGGGGAGGGGAGAGCAGCTACTTGAATGATTTCCTTTGTAATCGAAAATATCCGGTCTTGAGTCAATAGTAATCTGTCATACTTTGGATCAAGAGGGTCCATTTTTAGTAAATCTTTTTGATTAGCAGCTAGAATTTCCCCCGTAGCCTTTAGTGTATTTTTAGCCAGTTTTTCTAGTACACCCTTTACTAAATTAACGTCTAACAGCGGAAGCTTTTTAGCTGATTGCTTTAGTTCTTCAAAATGTGTTTGTAAATTATTCATGACCAAAAATGTAAAGGTAATTGTAATGTATTAATGGTTTCTGATTTTTAAGACCTACTTTTTCTACCGCTACTTTTGAAGAATATTCAGCACGGCCAAGCCCAATGATGCTGTCTGTGTCGTCTGAAATCCTAAGGATGTCCCCTTTTTCAAAATCTCCGGTAATCTCAATGATGCCAATAGGAAGTAAGCTGCTGATCTTTTGTTGTGTCAATGCTAGTCTGGCACCTTTGTTTATTTTGACAGCGCCTTTATAGTAATTCATGCCGTGGGCCAACCATTTTTTAGAACTCTGTTTGGCTTTCTGTGGCTGGAAATAAGTGCAGGTAGCAGTACCAGAGTGGATTTGACTGATGATATTCTCTGTTTTCCCATTCGCTATAAATACCTGAATTCCTAGATTGGCCGCTTTCAATGCCATGTTGAGCTTGGTGAGCATGCCACCTCTTCCGAATGAAGACTTGGAAGCAGTAATATAGTTGCCAAGATTTTTGTCTTGATGCTGAATGACTTGAAGTAATTCAGAATCTTCATTATCCGGATGTCCAGTGTAGATACCATTGACATTGGTGAGTAATACCAGAGAGTCGGCATCTACCATTGCAGCTGTTAGACTGGCAAGTTCATCATTGTCTGTAAACATCAGTTCGGTGATGGCGACTGTGTCATTTTCATTGACAATTGGCAGGATACCTTGTTCCAAGAGACCTAGAAGGCAGTTTTTCATATTGAGAAAGTGCTTGCGATCTCTGAAATCTTCTTTGGTTACTAAGATTTGAGCTACTTGTGTTTGATGATTTGCAAATAGGTTCTTGTAGGTATTGATCAATTCAATTTGTCCGGTAGATGACCAAATCTGCTTTTTGGTAACAGGATTGATTCGCTCTGCCAATGTGATTTCTTTGCGTCCAAAAGCTACTGCGCCAGAACTTACCAAGATGATTTTAACTCCTGATTTTTTCAGATGAGCGATTTCACTCACCAAGTGACTCATCCTATCAAAATCAGGATTGCCGTCGACATTGGTCAGGACGTTTGATCCAATTTTTATAATGCAGAAGTTGAGTGCTTTCATCATTAATATTGTCGAAATGATACAATATTAATGATTCTATTAGTAATTATTTAATGAGAGCGTATTTTCCTTAATTTTCTGATTAGAACCAGCGCTTTCTTTTGAAATAATACATCATCAGCGAAGAAACTACCAAAAAGAATATCCAGCTGCTGAGGTATCCGTATTCCCAGCCGAGTTCTGGCATATTTTCGAAGTTCATGCCATAAACACCCGCTATAAAAGTAAGTGGGATGAAAATGGTAGCAATGATTGTCAATGTCTTCATGACTTCATTTTGCTTAAGACTGATATTGGTCATGAAGATTTCCACCAGGGTAGTGATAGACTCCCTTTGCATTTCTAGGTTTTCGATGATTTCTACAGCACTTTCATACACATCATTGATGAAGGGAGTTGAGCGTTTTGTGATGAAATGGCTGTCTGATTTTCTCCATGCAGATATCAACTCTCTGGTTGGCCAGATGATTTTTTTGATTTCCTGAAGGCTCTTTCGTTGCTTGTAAATGTCTGCTAAACGGACCTTCTTCATATCATTGACGATGTCATCTTCAAGTTTCTCAGTTTGGTCACTGATCAGTTCAAGGATGACGTAATATTGATCAAGAATGGCATCAAGAATGGTATAGACAAAATAATCTGTGCCATATTTCCGCATTTTACCATTGGGGTTTTCGAGCCTAGTCCGTAGAGGATCAAAAATATCATATTCATTTTCTTGAAAAGTAATGATGATATTTTTATTAAAAGCAATGCTAACTTGTTCTATTTCAAGGTGCTCAATATCACTTTTGGTGTAGAGCATTTTGGAGACTATTAGAATAAAGTTATCAAAGTCTTCTAATTTTGGTCTTTGATCAGTATTGTCTATATCATCAAGGACGACAGGGTGAAGGTCGAAATAGGTACAAACCTCTTTGAAAATTTCTTCTTGATTACTTTTATGGATGTTTAGCCAGTATTTTTTTTCTGTATCTAAAATTTCATCAAGCTCAGTGAGACTTCTGAGGTGATGTTTCTCAAAATGTTGTTCTGAGAAAGAATATAGCTCTAGACTTCTATGTGGGTTGGAAGAATTGGAGCTCATGATTGTTAAAGTATATTTTTAAACTTATCAGGTGTAAGTGGTTTTTCTATAAAACCTTCCACACAATCATATTGTTTGGCTTTCTGTCTATCTTGAAAATCAATTGAACTGGAGAGCATGATGATTCTATCTCCACGCTTTTCGAATTTCTGCTTGTAATGATTTAGAAAATCCCAGCCATTCATGACAGGCATATTGATGTCTAACAATATCAATGTTTTTTCCTCAGAATTTAACTGATCAATTCTTTCGAGTGCTTTCTCTGCTTCTAAAAATTCTTCTACTTGCTTAGCGACATCTAGTTTTGAAATCAATCGCTTATTGATCAAATTATTAATTGGATCATCATCTACTAAAATAATGGAATAAAATTGATGCATTAATTTCTTCGCTGATAAAAGTTTTTACTCTTTGTGTATACGCGTCCTAAATTACAATTATAATCTTATGATAAAAATAGATTGTTTGTGTTTTTCCTTTATTAATTTAAATTTTGGGTGTAAACTACTTGAAAATCAAAATAAAAAGAGGAACCTTGTGGTTCCTCTTTTTTAAAATTTACATGAACGGGAGCGATTACATCATTCCGCCCATTCCTCCGCCACCCATTGGAGGCATTGCAGGACCTTCTTCTTTCACATCTGCCACTACACACTCAGTAGTCAAAAGCAATGCGGCGATAGAAGCAGCATTTTCTAATGCCAACCTAGTTACTTTAGTAGGGTCGATTACACCTGCTTCGAATAGGTCTTCGTAGACATCAGTTCTTGCATTGTACCCAAAGTGACCAGTGTTTTCTTTGATTCTGTTAACAACAACAGAACCCTCTCCACCAGCATTTTCTACAATTGTTCTCAAAGGAGCTTCAATTGCCATTCTGATGATATTGATACCTGTATCTTGGTCTTCATTTTCACCTTTCAAGGTATCCAATGAAGCAGCAGCTCTAACCAATGCAACACCACCACCTACTACAATACCCTCTTGTACGGCAGCTCTAGTGGCATGCAATGCATCATCCACCCTGTCTTTCTTTTCCTTCATTTCTACTTCTGTAGCAGCTCCTATATAAAGGATAGCTACACCACCAGAAAGCTTAGCAAGTCTTTCTTGTAGTTTTTCTTTGTCGTAGTCTGAAGTAGTTTTTTCGATTTGAGATTTGATCTCAGAGATTCTAGCTTTGATCGCATCAGGATCGCCAGAACCATTGACGATAGTCGTGTTGTCTTTATCAATATTAACTTTCTCAGCAGTACCAAGATAGTCGATTGTTGCATTCTCTAGTTTGTAGCCTCTTTCTTCGGAGATTACCGTTCCACCTGTTAAGATAGCGATATCTTCAAGCATGGCTTTTCTTCTATCACCGAATCCAGGAGCTTTTACAGCAGCTACTTTGAGTGCTCCTCTGATTTTGTTTACCACCAATGTTGCCAAAGCTTCACCATCTACATCTTCAGCGATGATAACCAAAGGTCTACCCGCTTGCGCTACTGGCTCAAGTACTGGAAGCAATTCTTTCATTGAAGAGATTTTCTTGTCATAGATCAAGATATACGGTCTCTCCAATTCAGCTTCCATTTTTTCCGTATTGGTAGTGAAATATGGAGAAAGGTAACCTCTGTCAAACTGCATACCTTCTACAGTTCTTACTTCAGTCTCAGTACCTTTGGCTTCTTCTACAGTAATTACACCATCTTTCCCTACTTTTTCCATAGCATCAGCGATCATCTTACCGATTTCATCGTCGCTATTGGCAGAGATAGTGGCTACTTGCTGGATTTCTTTTGAAGTAGAGATTACTTTGGAGCTTGCTTTCAAAGATGCTACGACAGACTGCACAGCCTTATCGATACCTCTCTTGAGATCCATCGGGTTAGCACCTGCGGCTACGTTTTTGATACCAGCATTGAAGATTGCTTGAGTCAATACAGTTGCAGTAGTAGTACCATCTCCCGCATTATCAGCAGTTTTGGAAGCCACTTCTTTCACAAGTTGAGCACCCATATTTTCGATTGGCTCAGCCAATTCGATTTCTTTAGCTACAGATACACCATCTTTAGTAATAGTAGGTGCACCAAATTTTTTGTCGATGATTACATTTCTTCCTTTAGGACCTAAGGTTACTTTTACTGCATTAGCTAATGCATCAACCCCTTTTTTCAGTTGGTCTCTAGCGTCGGTATTGAAAAATAGTTCTTTAGACATTTTTAAATTCTTTTAAGGTTTTTGATTGTTTTTGACAGATGATTAAAGAATAGCAAAGATGTCAGCTTCTCTCATGATCAAGAAGTCTTTGCCCTCTACTGAAAGTTCAGTACCAGCATACTTGCCATACAATACAGTATCACCAACTTTGACAGTCAATGGTTCATCTTTTTTACCACTGCCTACGGCCACAACTGTTCCTTTTTGAGGCTTTTCTTTTGCTGTATCCGGAATGTACAATCCTGAAGCGGTTTTTTCTTCAGCTGCAGCAGGCTCTACCAGAACTCTATCTGCAAGAGGCTTGATGTTGACTTGTGACATAATTATTAGTTTTAATTAAGGTTAGTTCAAATTTCTTACGTGCTCCAATACTCAGTTTTTATGCCAATCAATTAGGGCAAGATAAATATGACATAAAGTCTTAAATTGGGCGTCTTTCGCATGTCAGTCTTAGAAATTGAACTGTTAAAACTGTCAAATTTTCAATCCAATCTTTTTTGAATGTCAGATTTTTGTTAAATTTTATCCAAATCTGAATTATATGAAAACGCTATCTGAAAACTGGATTACGGAAGGTTGGATTGACTTTGAATATAAAAAGTACTTGCTCTTGGCTTACTTGCAAGATGTTGATGTCAATTTCAAGCAAGTAAAACTTTATCCCCCCTTGGCAGACCTTATCCATCACTACAGTAAATTGAAATCATTCGCTGAAAATAAAGATCAACTCAGGGCTGCTTTTCCAAAACTTCTGGAAAGTGCAAATCTCAAGGAGATGAAGTTCAATTACAAGCCCATTTTCTTTGATGATGAGACTATGAAGCAACTCGAGGAAATTGTAGCTTATGCATTGCCTCAATTCCAAAATCATATAGAAGAAGGCAAGAGTATCTATGATTTTTTAGAAAGTGAAATGTCACTAGAACCTGTAGGGATTTCACCCCTATACCAAAAAGAAGGCTATCTGATGCTCAGTCAAGAGGATGTGAAAGATGTAGCTATATATAAATATAAAATCAGCCTCTTTCAAAATAGCATAGACAGGTTTAAGGGAGTGATGTTACAGTTTATTAAGAGTGTTAGGACTTCTTTGGTCAATACTGTAGAGCAGATCAAGCTGAGTTTGATCAAAGAATACCAAGATCTCCCCAACCCAGCTACATATAGAATTCATTCCAAGTATCAGATACCTCTGCAAGAAAGTATGATTCCCATTAGCAAAAGGCTGCTATTGAAAAATGTAGAATAAAAAAAGCTCTCCATTGCTAGAGAGCTTTTTTTTAATTTTTTTCGAATTATTAATTTTCATCAGAACCTTCAACTTCTGATGGTATTTGTACACCTTCTACTTCAGTTGGAGTAGTAGGTAGCAAAGACTCACCATTCTCACTGTTGTCAAACTGTGGAGTAACGATTTGTCTTCTCGCGTTTTCAATGTTTGGTGAGCTAAAAGAATCCACACTAGATGAAGTGTAAAATGCAGAAGAAACCAATGATAAAACCAAGATGGCTACAGCAAGTACCCAAGTTGATTTTTCAAGGATATTTCCAGTTTTGGTAACTCCCATGATTTGAGAAGCGCTTCCACCAAAAGCAGCACCTACACCACCTTTTGAGTTTTGTGAAAGGATGACCAAAACCAATAAAACTGCTAATACAATTATAATGCTGATAAGTACGGTAAACATATTTTAAATTTTAATCTTCTAATTCTTTTATCAAGTCCGCAAAGTAAGTGCTTTTATTTGGAAATTTCACCATCAATTTTTGATAAATTTCTTTAGCTTTTCCTTTCTTACCTTGCTTAATCAATAATTTAGCAAAAGATTCTGAGAGAATATTCGGATTCAGCTGTGTGCTTTTTTCTGATAGATCTTCTTGCTTTTGCACACTTTCAATTTCTTTGATAGTTGCAAGTTTGATTTCCTTTTTGCTAAATGCCTTGATGATATCTATTTGTTCTTTCTTTTTGACATCTACGATCTCTTTTTTCTCTTTTCTTTTGATCGTTTCTATCAGGTCATCTGCAGCGCCTGCTCTTTTTTTACGCTTTGGTTTTTTTAATTTTTCAGTCTCTTCCTTTACTTCTTTCTGTTTAGAAGTCAGCTCCTCACCAAGTTTTTTCAACAAGCCAGCTCTCTGTGTTGGGTTTTCTTCTGGACTTGGCTTGGGTATCAATTCTGCCTCGTCTTCTCCATCCTCTTTTTCTGCTTGTATTTTTTTGTCAGAAGAAGGGGTGTTTGGACTTGAGACCGGAAAGATTAATTTCTCTCCTAGCAATACTTTTAACCAAGCCCTGTTGGGACTGCTGATTGCTGCCCATGGAAGGAAATCTTTGGCTTTACCTTTAGATTTTTGATACTCGTATTTTGCCAACAGAACATTTGGGATCTGAAAATACGGGAAATTCTCATGCAGTTTCACAAGTTGATTCACTTGCTCTTTGCTGAGTTGATTTCCTTGTTTGATGATTTCCAAAAATTGTTCTGCGTTCACTGTCTTTCAGTTAATGAATTTCGAATATAATCATTTTTACCAATTGGCTACCGTTGCAGTAAAAATATCCTGAATGATGTTTTCGAAGATTTCTTCAATCAAGACACTTTCCACTTGTAGAATTGAGGTGTTTCTAGGGTCATAATCTTGGAAGAATGAAAAGCTACGCTTCAAGTTTTCCTCTTCATTAGACATATTGATATATTCTACCTCTACTACTATCGTAAGACGCATTTGACCAGCTCTATCTGGGGCATTAGGGTCTGTGCTCGTTACAGTAGCCTGAGGCGAAATGGTATATCTTGATATTGCTCCTGAAAATTGTAAGTCACCATTGCTCCTCACCAATTCTAGTTGTGTATTTCTTTGATAGAATTCTTTGAGTGATTCTGTAAAAAGCTGACCCATATTGGCAGGTCCTCCACCAGAATCATTGAAGAAGTTTTCCACTGAAAAGGTCTTGGTAAGGTCATAATTGATATTAGTACCTGTGAAGCTATACCTCACCGAACAAGCTTGAACCAAAATTGCTAGACCAATAAACAGTACAGAGAACTTTCGGAATCTTTTAATCAATATCATACTGCTTGATTTTTCTATATAACGTCCGCTCAGAGATTCCTAAGTCACTGGCTGCGTATTTTCTTTTATTATTATGCTTTTGAAGTGCCCTAATGATCATTTCCTTTTCTTTCTTTTCTAAAGAAAGTGAATTGTCGTCTTCCTCGTGAATGATGTCTTCTATGGATTCGTCTTCATATTCGTCTAGATCTTCATTGTTTTTATGTGGATCTATGACGAGGGGCATATTGACAGCTGGTACATTCGAAGAAGTATTGCTTTCATCAAATGAGACAGGGCTTTCCAAATCTTCAAACAAGTTTTGATGTTTGTTGATGATATTGGCATTTAGTCCTCCTGATTGATATGACTCTAGTACGAGTTTTTTAAGTTCGTGCATGTCTTTCTTCATATCGAATAGCACTTTATATAAAATGTCTCTCTCGGAGAAATCTGTGCTCGAATCTGTGCTTGAACTCGCGCCAGTGTAGGCTGCTGGTAATCTGGTTTGGTCAGTAGGTAGATACCTTCCTAAGGTAGCTGCATCTATTTCCCTCTCTTGTTCAAGTAGCGAAATTTGCTCTGCCAAGTTTTTAAGCTGCCTGATATTCCCAGGGAAAGGGAACTTCATCAGCAAGGTCTTCGCATCAGCATCCAAGGAAACTGGTTTGACTTTATATTTTTCAGAAAAATCTGTTGTAAATTTCCTGAAAAGCAAAACAATATCTTCACCTCGCTCCCTCAATGGAGGGACAAAAATTGGCACTGTGTTCAATCTATAATAGAGATCTTCCCTGAATTTTCCTTTTTCTACTGCCTTGATGAGATTCACATTGGTAGCAGCAATGACACGAACGTTGGTTTTCAGAACCTTGGAAGAGCCTACTTTGATAAACTCCCCATTTTCAAGCACCCTTAGCAATCTTGCTTGCGTGCCCAATGGCATTTCGCCAATTTCATCCAAGAATATTGATCCACCATCAGTCACTTCAAAGTAGCCTTTTCTAGCTTCATGGGCACCTGTAAAGGAACCTTTCTCGTGACCAAAAAGCTCAGAATCAATGGTCCCCTCAGGAATAGCACCACAGTTGATTGCGATGAACTTTCCGTGTTTTCTTACACTGAGTGCATGTATGATCTTCGAGAAGGATTCTTTACCACTTCCGCTTTCTCCAGTGATCAATACAGTCATATCGGTCGGAGAAGCCTGCATAGCCACTTGTATGGCATGGTTAAGCAAAGGACTATTTCCTATGATTCCAAACCGTTGTTTGACACTTTGTATTTCTGCTGATGTGATCATAGATGATGCTAGATTCAGGATACGACTTCACCAAATAATGTGGCAGGAGTACAATCGGTGATCTTCACAGTGACATAATCACCTTTTTTGAAATTACCTTTATCGATGATGACTACTTTGTTGGCAGAGTTTCTACCTTTCAGCTGCTCTGTAGATCTTTTGGATTCTCCTTCGATGAGGATTTCTTGAACCTTTCCAATATCAAGATTATTTCTTTCTTCGGAAAGCTTATTCTGCTTATCGATAATCTCGTTAAGTCTTCGTTTTTTGACATCCAATGGAATATCGTCTTTGTATTTTTTGGCAGCAAGTGTACCTGGTCGTTCAGAATAATAGAACATGTAAGAGAAATCATATTTTACAATGTCCATCATGGTCAAGGTTTCTTGATGTTCTTCCTCTGTTTCGGTACAGAAGCCTGCAATCATATCAGAAGAAATACCACATTCCTCACCGAGAATCTCTCTGATTTTAGCTACTCTTTCCAAATACCACTCTCTATCATAGGTTCTGTTCATTAGTTCCAAAATTCTAGAATTACCACTCTGAACTGGTAGGTGGATGTATTTACAGATATTGTCATACTTTTTCATGGTGTACAACACTTCATCTGTGATGTCTTTTGGATGAGAAGTAGAGAATCTCACTCTTAGTTGCGGGCTAATCAATGCGACCATCTCGAGGAGGTTTGCAAAATTGACCACTTCAGTTACTTCACCTTCTTTCTTATTTAGTCTTGCTTTATTGTTCTCCTCTGGAGACCACTTGTAGGAGTCTACGTTTTGACCTAGCAAGGTTACCTCTTTAAATCCTTTGTCAAAAAGATCTTGTGCTTCTCTGACGATAGAATGTGGATCACGACTTCTCTCTCTTCCTCTGGTAAATGGTACTACGCAGAAAGAACACATATTATCACAGCCACGCATGATGGAAATAAAAGCACTTACTCCATTGGAATTCAACCTTACAGGAGAGATGTCTGCATAGGTCTCTTCTCTTGACAAGAAAGTGTTTACACCTTTGTTGCCATCTTCAGCAGTAGCGACCAAATTGGGGAGGTCTCTGTATGCATCTGGGCCTACAACTACGTCTACAATCTGCTCTTCTTCTAGCAGTTTCTCTTTCAGTCTTTCAGCCATACATCCCAAAACACCAATCGTCATTTCAGGCTTGTTTCTTTTGATGGCATTGAATTGTGAAAGTCGTTTTCTTACTGTCAGTTCGGCTTTTTCTCTGATCGAGCAGGTGTTTAGAAAAATCACATCTGCTTGCTCAAAATCAGAGGTGGTGTCAAATCCATTTTCTTTCATAATAGATGCGACGATCTCCGAGTCAGAAAAATTCATCTGACAGCCATAAGATTCTATATAAAGTTTTTTGGATTTGCCGGTATTTTCATCTTCAGTAGTCTTGTAATCACAAGCCTGCGCCTCTTCCGCTGAGATGATATCGATGTCTTTGATGATATTTTCCATGTAAGCTTTCAATTTCAAGTTGCGAAATTAAGAAAATACCGACAAAATGACAGTTTTTTGACTTGCTTTATTTTCTTAATTGGATCAATTACCCACAAACCAAAAAAACAGAAACTAAAATACTAAAATCGGGTTTGATATGTTAATGAAATTGAATCCAGATTTAGTCTGTAGTGGCGTTATTTTTGCCCATTTCAGTAGATAAAGTTTATATTTGAATTTGAATTTCACCAAAACAGTTAGAAATTATTAAACGGTTTTTCTATAGATTTTTCAAAATCACGGGACTCAGTGTGCTGGTATTGATGCTATTGACGATACTGTTACTGCTTTTTGTCCGAAGTCCCTGGGGGCAGGGTATAATCGTAGACAAGGCGACTAAATATCTTGCAGGAAAAACCAATACAACCCTATCCATCGGAAGATTATTTGTGACTTTTCAAGGTAATTTGTATCTGGATGATTTCTATGTGGAAGATCTTCAGGGTGACACATTGGTCTATTCAGACAATTTGGAATTAGGCTTTGGGTTGATGGAGTTTGTCAAAGCAGGTACAATTCATATCAATAAATTTGAATGGGAAGGCTTGAAAGCCAAAATTAGTAGAGCTGAAGGGCAAAAGGATTTCAATTATCAATTTTTGATAGATGCTTTCGCTGGAGATGTTGAAGAAGCTGATCAAGGTAAAGAGGAAGTAGAAAGTGCTGAGTCAAGCCCTGATCCCATTCAAATCAAACTCTCACCGATTAGATTCCGTGATTTTGACTTGAGCTATTTAGATTCGGAAGGAGGCACGGAGGCCATCTTGAGGTTCAAAGAATTTATGGTAGATGTTCAACATTTGGACTTGGAAGCTTTTGAGTTTGATGTCAGAGCGCTAAAACTCCAACAGAGTCAAATTTCTTATAAACAGCTAAAACCTATTGAAAGTGAAGAAGAAGCGTCTGATGATGGGTTGATTCCTTTATTATTATCCGTTGAAAAGCTGACGCTAGATCAGGTGATGCTGGATTATGAAAATCAAGTGGATCAGCAGTTTGCTAACCTATCTATTGACTTTTTTGAGCTGAGTTTACCAGAACTGGATTTGCAAGATCAAAAAGTTCTATTGAAATCAATTGATCTTAAAAATTCAAAAATAGCTTTTGCTGATTTTGGAACAAAAGCACCATCAGATGATGCCAAGCAAGAAACGTCTACTCCATTTGAATGGCCTTATTGGGATATTGAGATTGGGTACATAGACTTAGAGGACAATCAGATTACATACAAAACCCAGGATATAGATGCCATACCAGGATTCTTCAATCCGGAGAACATGCAGTTTGAAGGATTAAATTTTAATGTTTCTAATGTTCTTTTGAAGCACAAAGAAGCAAAGCTTGCTTTGAGAACTTTTAATTTTAGAGAATCTAGCGGTTTTGAACTCAAAGGACTCGAAGTCAATCTTGATGTGGATGATCAGAGGCTCATCATAAATGATATTGTCGTAGAAACCAATAGCAGCAAGCTGCAAACAAATCTTAAACTTGCTTATCAATCTTTTGCAGATTTCATTACTCAACCAGAGTCGGCAAAGCTAGATTTAAGATTGAAAAGCCTAAAAGCAGATGTAAGAGATGCTTATTTTTTTCAGCCAGATTTAGCAAAAGATGAAGTAATTCAAAATCTGGCACTATTCCCAATATTAGCAAATGGCAGCATTATAGGGAATCTAACTAGTTTGGCAATCCCAAATCTTCAGGGCTCTTGGGGAAGTAGTAGATTCGTTGCGCGAGGTTCTGTAAAAAACGTACTTGATGTCGATCAATTAATTTTTGATTTTCCGAAACTAGAATTAAGTAGCGATGCCAAAACAATCACAAAATTCATTGAGGAAGATTTGATTGCAGCCTATCAGCTGCCAGAAAAATTTAATGTCAGTGCAGACGCGAAGGGGAAGCTGAATAATCTTCAAGCTTCGATGAATTTGGTCTCAGACCTAGGTGAAATTGATTTTAAAGGTAAATACAGAGACCTAAGTGAAATAGTATTTGAAGTGGCGCTTGGGGTAAAAGATTTTCAGCTAGGTACACTTTTAAAGGATCCAAGATTAGATACACTGACTTTTACAGTTGAAGCTCAAGGAATAGGCGCATCACTTGAGAACTTGAATGCGACTTTGAAATCAGATTTTCAGCGTTTGAAATTCGATGGGAATGATTATTCAGGTCTACAGCTTGAGGGGGTAATGAAGGATGGAGTAGGAGAGTTGATGCTTGGCTTGGAGTCTGAATACTTGGATTTTGAATTACTGACCAAATTGACTTTGGATACTGTGGATTACCATGTGGACTTATTATTAGACCTCAAGGGAGCAGATTTTTTTGCACTAGGCCTTACTCCGGAGCAGGTTAGGGGTAGGTTGGTGTTCAATGCATTATTTGATGGCAATCCAGAGGCTTTTGATCTTAGTACAAGTTTGAAAGATGCAATTGTTGTATTCAATCAAAGAAATTACCCTCTCGGGAATTTGGATATTCAAGCCAAAGTGAGAGAAGAAGAGACTAATTTCGAATTAAGGAGTTTGCTCTTGAATGGGAAAATGGCAGCGAATACATCACCAGAAAAACTGGTGGCTTCCTTGACTTCCTATTTGAGAACATATATCGACAAAGAAGAGGCCATAGAGGACCTTTCTGATCAAGAAGTAACCATGGAGCTTGATTTTAAGCTGAATCAAGCACCTATTTTGAATCAGGTTTTGCTTCCGGGATTAGAAAAGCTCGATACTGCGAGGCTGGTAGTAGATTTTGATGTTTCCAATGCTAAGCTCTTAGCAAATCTTGATTTTCCATACATGAAATATGGTGAAATTGAAATTGATAGTTTGGGCATGCGAGTCAATGCTGACAGGGATGATTTAAATCTGGCTTTTGGATTTTTGAAACTTGAATCTGGTCCATTATCCATGGATAGGACATATTTCACTGGAGAGTTGGAAGACTCAAGGTTGTTTTTTGATTTCAATGCATTCGATGGTGATCAACGGATGGTTCATGTAGCTTCAGATATTGGCCTGATGGGGGATACTTTGAGTATTCATATAGATCCAGAAGATTTGCTATTGAATAAGCGTGAATGGGGAATACCTATGGATAATGAGGTCTTGATAGCCGAAAACTACCTTCATTTTAAGAATTTAAGGTTTTTTAGAAATAATCAAGAACTACTAATCCGGGATGATTTGGATGATGTAGCGGAGGAGCATGTTGCATTGGAATTTAGAGATTTTAGGCTGGAGACCTTCACCAGTTTATTTAATCCAGACGAATTGATTGCGGGTGGCCTTTTGAATGGCAAGCTAGTGGTCGAAAATCCTTTTGGCGCCATAGGTATATTGGCTAATCTAAAAGTTCAAGATCTAAAGGCTTTAGATGTTGGTCTTGGAAATCTCAGCATGGAAGCTGTAGCCGCTAATTTGGGAGAATATCAACTCAAACTTGCATTGAAAGATGGAGGGATAGATCTAGATCTGGCAGGGGATTTTGTCGCAGACGAAACTGGAGGAGAATTTGATCTGGACATCGCTATCAATCGAGTGGAGATGAAACTCCTAGCTGATCTTTCAAAGGGAGAGATTAGAAATGCTGATGGATATATCTCAGGCAAAGTCAATGCAAGTGGAAATACCAATGAGCCAAATTACAATGGGGAATTGGTTTTTAACGAAGCAGAATTTGTAGTCGCACAGCTTAATGCTAGATATATGCTTCCTAAGGAGGTTTTGAAAGTGGATAATGCTGGCTTGAGCTTGAATCAATTCACCATTCGAGATGAGAATGGGCAAAAATTCATCATTGATGGAAAGATACTTACCGAAGATTTTACAAATCCTAAATTTGACCTCAAGCTAAAAGCGAATGGGTTTAGGGCAGTAAATTCAAGTAGAGAAGACAATGATTTGTTTTATGGAACAGCCATACTAGATGCAGATGTGACCATCCGAGGAGATCTAAATTTACCTAGAGTGACAGCAGATCTTAGCGTGAAAGATGGTACCAACTTCAATGTCATCATCCCTGAAACGCAACTTGACCTCGTAAAAAGAGACGGTACGGTCATTTTTGTAAATAGGCAAGACCCATATGATATTTTGACTAGACAAACTGACGAAATGCTCAACACTTTCACTGGGTATGATGTCAGGTCGGTATTGAAAGTGGATCCTAATGCGGTTTTTAAAATCATTGTAGACGAAAGGTCAGGAGACAATTTATCTGTTTCGGGTGAGGCTAATCTCAATTTGGAAATCAATCCCAATGGAAGGATTACTTTGAGCGGTACCTATGAATTAAGTAAAGGGCATTATGAAATGTCCCTCTATAATTTGGTCAATAGGAGGTTTGAGATTGCTCCAGGTAGTACAATAGCATGGAATGGAGATCCGATGGATGCCAACATGAATATATCGGCGATTTATAATGTAAGGACGCCTTCGGCTGAATTGATGGCTTCCCAGCTAAGCGGAACCAGCGCAGATGCTAGACTTCAATATCAGCAAGAATTGCCTTTTCAAGTGTACTTGAATGTTGGCGGTGAAATCCTCAAGCCTGAGATTTCTTTCCGCTTGGATATGCCAGAAGATCAGCGTGGTGCCATGGGAGGGAATGTGTACAGTAGAGTTTCTCAAATAAACGAACAAGAGGATGAGTTGAACAAGCAAGTATTTTCTCTACTCGTATTGAATAGGTTCTTCCCATCTACAGGAAGTGATGGTTCGGGTGGAGGAACTGCCGCAATTGCTAGAAACAGTGTGAGCCAGGTACTCTCAGGCCAACTCAACGCACTTTCCAGTAGTGTATTTGGAAATACTGGTTTAGAATTGGATTTTGATTTGGATAGTTTTACTGATTATCAAAGTGGATCAGCCCAAGACAGGACCCAACTCAATGTAAATGCTCGTAAGCGGTTTTTTGATGATAGGCTGATTGTACAAGTCGGCAGTCAGATGGATGTAGAAGGTAGCTCTCAGAATCCTGAGCAGGCCAATGCTGTGCTTGGGAATATCAGCTTGGAGTATGTATTGACGGAAAATGGACGCTATAGGGTGCGAGCTTTTAGGAAAAATCAATTTGAAAGTATCATTGATGGTCAGTTGATAGTGACTGGTTTTGGCTTGATTTTCAATCGGGAGTTTAATAGATTTTACGAGCTTTGGAGAGGTGTAGATCTCAGCGAAAATGGCACCAACCCTATAGACAAGCTTCAAAATGGTGAAGCAAAAAAAGAGAATCAAAATGAAAAATCTCAAGATAAAAAAGAGCTTGATGTTTTGAGAAAGGAGGAAAATGAAGACTAAGTTTATTTTTACAGCATTTATCTTTTCTCTGATCTGCAGTTATTCTTGTAGTGTAAAGAAATTCATTCCTGAGAATGAGACGCTTTATATTGGTTCTAATCTAGAGCTTGAATCTGAGGAGCGTATTGATGATATCAAAGCTATCAGGTCAGAGTTAGAAGGTTTGATTAGGCCAGAGCCCAATGGGAAAGTTTTGGGTATGTACTTTGGACTTTGGGCGCATTACAAAGGGAGTAAGGAGAGGCCTGGCTTCATCAATAAATTCCTCAAAAAGCGTTTTGGAGAGGAACCTGTTTATTTCAGTAAAGTGAATCCTCAGAATACCGAAGAGTTGATGTTCAATAGATTAGAGAACAATGGGTTTTTCTACTCAGAAACATCCTCAGAAGTCAATAGAGGTGAAAAATTCACTTCAGTATCTTATAAGGTAAAGCTTTCTGAACCTTACTTACTTCGTTCACTTTCAGTTGATCGTGATTCTTTAGAAGTGGATAAAGAAATCATCAAATTGATAGAAGATTCCCCATTGAAATCAGGAACTAGGTTTAGCCTTTCAAAAATGCAGGCTGAAAAGGAGCGGATTGATGAAGCGCTAAAGTCATTGGGTTACTATAATTTTAACCCGAATTACCTGATTTTCGAAGCTGACACCAATGTGTCTGATAAACGTGAATTTGATCTTTTTTTGAGATTTAGGTCCAATGTGCCTCAAAGTGGCATCATTCCATATAAAGTCAGGAATATTCGAGTTTTCCCTAATTATTCTGTCATGGAAGACGAAGATAGACTTGATACAGTAAGTATAGGTGGCAAGGATTTTATTCAGGGTGTAGAAGTATTTAGACCAGATCTTTTGGAGCAATATATTTTGCTAGAGAAAGATGAGCGCTTTAGTCCTCAAAAATCCAGATTGACAAGCAATAGGCTAAGCTCTATTGGGACTTACCGGTTTGTTAATTTGAGATACGAAGAAGCGGATGATAGTGTAACACATGGTAATTTGGATGCAAATATTTTTCTTTCCCCTTTGACCAAGCGCTCTATTAGAGCGGAACTTCAGGGCGTGTCTAAATCAAATAATTTTGCAGGCCCTGCATTGAATTTGGTTTATAGAAATAGAAATCTTTATCAAGGGGGAGAAGTTTTTAGCCTTACAGGCAAGTTTGCTTATGAAACTCAAATTGCTGGAGGGGAACTATCTGGCTTAAATTCAATTGAGCTTGGGTTGAAGGCAGATCTTGTATATCCAAGGGTGGTTTTCTTCATTCCAATAAAAGAGCGCTTTTCTTACTCAGTTCCAAAAACCAAGATGAGTCTCGGTACAGAATACCAAAGCAGGGGAGGGCTGTATAGGTTAAACACCTTCTCTGCTAACTATGGTTATTTTTGGAATGCAAATCGTTTTGTCTTCCATGAGATCAATCCTATTAGTTTGAATGTGGTAAACCTCTCCAGGACATCGCCCGAATTCGAGGAGATTTTGGATAATAATCCATTTTTGAGAAGGAGCTTTGAGCAGCAGTTTATCGCAGGTATCAATTATACCTTCAATTATGATAAGCTTTCGGGTAGGTTTAGAAGACATGGTTTATTTGTAGGGACTACATTGGATATTGCAGGCAATGGATTGAGTTTGGCCAATAGAGTTACAGGTGGAGCAGAAGGGACTTTCTTGGGGCTTAATTATGCCCAATATGGCAGGGGAGATCTTGATTTGCGTTATTATTTTAGAATCAATGAAAATCACACCATCGCGACAAGGATGTTTGGCGGGGTAGGTTTACCTTATGGAAATTCTGAGTCACTTCCATTTGTCAAGCAGTTCTTTGCTGGTGGTCCCAATAGTATCAGAGCGTTTCGTATCAGATCAGTTGGTCCAGGTACATATAGACCTGAGTCTTCTGGGGTAGCAGCATTTTTTGATCAAGCTGGTGATATTCGTTTTGAAGGCAATATTGAATATCGATTTCCTTTGGTTTCCATACTCAAGGGAGCCGTGTTTATGGATGCTGGAAATGTATGGCTAATGAATGAAAATGAAGCCTTACCTGGTGGAAAATTCACTTCTGATTGGTGGAATGAATTGGCTGTCGGAGCGGGCGTTGGACTTCGCTTTGATATTGAATTCTTTGTACTTCGCTTTGATTTTGCTACACCGATGCGAATTCCATACTTGCCAGAGGATCAGCGCTGGGGGAATAGCCTAGATGTGAGAAGTAGAACCTGGAGACGAGAAAGGTTGATTTTCAATTTTGCAATTGGCTATCCATTCTAAGCAGGCTGCTCAGGTCTGAATCTTATTTCTTTGGGGTAAGGGAAGGCGTGAAGGAGCTCTCCTTTCCTAATTCTTTCTTGAATCTGTGACCAATAATCGGGATTGAATAGCTCCTGGTGATAACTTAGAAAATGGGGCTTCACGTCTACTCTTCCAATCATGAATCTTTTGAAATCCTCAGGGAAAACATCATGCTTAGCAATATTATACCAAGGAGTAGGAGCATAGATTTGCTCGTAAGTTTCTGCTTTAGGTTTCCAACTAAAGTTCATATCTGTCAGAAATTCAATTTCATCATAGTCATAGAAGATCACCCGCTTTTGTCTTGTAACACCAAAGTTTTTTGTCATCATATCGCCTGGAAATATATTAGCTTGAGCAAGTTGTAGAATACTATTACCATACTCTTCCACTGCAAGTTTAGCGTCTTCTAAATCACAGCTTTCTAAGTAAAGGTTTAAAGGAATCATTTTCCTCTCTGTGTATAGGTGTTTGATGATCAGGGTTTTTTCGGTGAATATTAAAAGTGAATTGACGGTATTTTTCAACTCCTGCATCAATGCAGGACTAATCCGATCAAGTGGGATAGAAAAGTATTCGAACTCGTGCGTATCGGCCATCCTCCCAACTCTATCATGGAGAGATACGAGCTTATATTTATCCTTGACCTGCTGACGTGTCATGTCTTTAGGTGGTTCAAAATGATCCTTGATCAATTTGAAGACAATGTTGTAGCTTGGTAAAGTAAATACTGTCATCACCATTCCCTTGATACCTTCTGCTATTTCAAATTGATCTTGACTATTTTCTAGGTGGATTAAGAAGTCTCTGTAGAATTCTGTCTTGCCATGTTTATTAAAGCCTATGGCATTATAAAGTTCATGGATCTGCTTGTGGCTAATCACCGCATTGAGAAAGGAGACCATCTGTGATGGAATAGTTGTCTTGACCATAAAGTAAGACCTGCTGAAGCTAAACATATGCGCCATGATCCTTGGGTCAAAAATCATGGTGTCTACATATACACCATTTTCATTATGAAGAAATGGGATGATAAATGGCATCCATTTATCACCTACACGCGTTCTACCTATCAGATAGGCAGCTTTGTTTCTATAGAATACACTTTTAAGCACTTGGGTGACGGTGTCTTTGGTTGGCTTGTATCGGGTGAGGATGACTTCCCTTACTGCCCTCACTAAGAGCTGTATATCCTCTTCCTTATTGTAGTATTTGACTCCAAAATCAAAATCATCCATAATCTGTCTGATGATTTTTTGCAATCCCCAAGCAGATGGATAGGTGTAATAGAGGTCGTCATTAGGGTGAAGGTCGCAGGTGTTGTATCCTTCATGTACATACATAAGACTATCGTCTACAGCTAAGTTATCGAAAGTTTTCCTGATGGTAGAGTTGTAAAAAGTCTCAGCAAGCTCCTTGTTTTTTCTATTGTTGATTATCATTGAAAAATGTTGTTTCACTTCCAACCAGAATGTGCTATTATTTTTAAACTCACCAATCTCTTGGATGATTTTCCCTCTACAGTTCGCTATAAAATCTTTGTAGAGTCTCAGCCGCTTTTTATGATTTGCTTGCATCGCTGTCCATTGACGATTTTTGAAAAACTCAGGTGCAAGCGCAGTTAGTTTATTGAATTCCTCAAGGTAAAGTTCAAAATCATTAAGGATATTCTTTGTAGTAAATTCTATAGTATTTTTCACGCTATTTGGTGGATTTTTCTATTACAGGAAAATGAAATTAACGAATCTAATTGGTATTCATATACTCAAATTTAACAAGTTTGAAATGCTTATTCATAACAATTGATTCTTAGAGGGATTTACTTTTTATTCAAGCGATTACCAATAGAAATAATGAAACAATAATCCATTTATTTACACAAAATAAAATTTTCGCAATCGATTGCTTGTACAATAAAAAAACATTTTCTACCTTTCAGCCATGTTATTCACACACTGAATATCTACAATAGGTTTAATAGGTTTGAGAGATAAAAAAGGTTCGGACAATGTTCGAACCTTTTTTGATTTCTGGAGATTTTACACTTTTTTCGTATCCGCTAACACAATTTCAATATGAGGCTTTCTTCTTGGTTCCACCTCTCCATTCTCATAATTTTCTCCATCATATTATTTGCATGTGATGGTGCTAATAAAGAAGGAGAAAAAATAGCAGACTCTGAGGTTCAAATTCCAATTGAAGAAGCACAACTTCTGGATATAGGATTTCAGCATCTCCAACAATGGGTAGCTCATTGGAAGGGAGTTGAGCCTACTTTTAATCTAAAGGATTTTCAACTTTCCAGAACTGACTCCATAGATCGAATTGAGCGTCCTGAAGAAAATTTCATCACAGCAGGAAATCCCTTCTTTCCATACCTTTTGGAACATCCAGAAGGTGAAGGGACTGTAGATATCTATAGCTACAAGATTGTCTACCCAGAACAGGGAAAACCATATTTCAACCCTGACTCGGAAGTTACTTATTTTCGAGCTGATGGCATGAGGGAGCGACTTTTATTCATAGGGCCATCAGGCGCATTTGAAGATGCAGTTTGGTTGAACAATGAAGCTTTATTGGTCGTTGGACATTTTGAGGATGAACAGGGGGTATCCCCTAAGGCATGGGTGATATATCCAGAAGCTGGTTTGATTTCTCAGTATGACAATCCAATTCACTCACAATCTTATGGCAGAGAGAGTTTTTTGACCAAAAGATTCACAGTGGAGGTTCCCTAGATCAAAATGGAGTTTCAAGATATTATCCAAAAAGTAGAAAAAATGCTAACTCAGCCACTTCCGGGTAGGGTTGGTCAAATGATGATGTCACCTCAGCCTGTGGATGAAACACGCTTTGCGGAAGGGGCTTTGAAAAACCCTCGAAGGGGGGCTGTTTTGATGCTTTTTTACCCTGATGAAGATCAGACTCTGGTTCCATTTATCAAACGTCCAAGTTACGAAGGCGTGCATAGCGGGCAAGTGGCTTTTCCAGGAGGAAAGTGGGAAGAGCAAGATGAAGATTTAAGTATGACAGCTTTGAGAGAGGCTGAGGAAGAAATTGGAATTGATCAAAAGAAAGTTAAGCTTCTCGGAAAGCTTTCGGATTTATTTATCCCTCCAAGTAATTTTTTGGTATCTCCATTCATAGGGTTTTTGGAAGAAACTCCATTCTTCAAACCTGATCCTTACGAAGTAGATAGAATTATCAATTGTCCTGTAAATCAACTGACTGATTTGAGTATCCGAAAGGAAGGAAAAATCACTGTTAGAGGACAGTATCAGTTGAAGGCACCTTATTTTGATATTGAAAATGAGATGGTCTGGGGAGCTACGGCAATGATGCTGGGTGAATTCATGTACCTCTGGGAAAACTCCTAAGTTTGATTTTTCGGGCTTTTGATGTATTTATGTACTTCATTTAACCCGAATATGATGGAAGAAAATACACCCTTACTGACCAATGATGCTGTAGTTTTTGGAATTTTAGTTGGAATTTTGGCATTGGTATTTGCTACTTCTTCAAGTAGCAATAGCTTTTGGAAGAAATTCTATCGAGTAGTTCCTTCTATTTTGTTGTGCTATTTCATTCCAGCAGTACTCAATTCGTTTGGTTTGATTTCAGGTGAGTTTTCCAATTTGTATTTCATGGCCTCTAGGTATTTGCTGCCGACTTCTTTGGTGTTGTTGACTTTAAGCATCGACTTCAAGGGAATCTTAAAACTAGGCCCCAAAGCTTTGATCATGTTTCTAGCTGGTACTTTGGGAATCGTATTGGGCGGACCAATGGCACTTTTTGTGATCTCTATTGTCTACCCTGATATCTTGGGTGGTGTAGGTCCTGATGAAATATGGAGAGGCTTATCAACTATAGCTGGGAGCTGGATAGGCGGCGGTGCCAATCAGACGGCCATGTTGGAGATTTTTGGAGCAAGCCCTACATTATTTTCTCAGATGATTGCCGTAGATGTATTGGTGGCCAACGTCTGGATGGCGGTATTGCTATACTGGGCTGCTAAGCCAGGTAGGATAGATAAATTGTTCAAAGCTGATAGCTCTGCCATACATGAGCTTCAAGATAAGGTAGAAAAGTACAGGGAAAGTATTCTGAAAATACCAAGTATGGCAGATACCATGAAGATTCTTGGAGTTGGTTTTGGAATTACTGCTTTAGCGCATTTGATAGCAGATAATGTTGCCCCATTTATTGGAACGAATTATCCCCAGCTGAGTGATTATTCTTTGGATTCTACATTCTTTTGGATAGTGGTGATAGCGACCACAGGAGGATTGGTGCTTTCTTTTACCAAGGCTAGGGAAATGGAAGGCGCAGGAGCCTCGAGGTTGGGTTCTGTGATGCTCTATGTATTGGTGGCGACGATTGGTATGCAAATGGATTTGATGGCAATCTTCGATAATCCACTTTTCTTCTTGATAGGGATTATTTGGATGTTTTTCCATGTATTGATCATGTTGCTAGTCGCATATTTGATCAAGGCACCTTTCTTCTTTGTAGCAGTAGGTTCTCAAGCCAATGTAGGAGGAGCCGCTTCTGCGCCAATAGTCGCATCAGCCTTCAATCCAGCCTTGGCTCCGGTCGGAGTTTTGATGGCTGTATTGGGTTATGCCGTAGGGACATATGGCGCTTTACTCTGCGGCTACCTGCTTCAGTGGGTACACAATGGGATGTGATTAGGCCTCTTTCTTCACTACTCTGACAGCAGTACCGCTTGCCGTCACCATCAGCATTCCATCTCTGATGGTTTCATAATCTAAATCTATCCCCACGACTGCATTGCCACCAAATGCATTGGCCTGCATTTGCATTTCTGTCATGGCTGTGGATTTTGCTTCTCGAAGTACCCTTTCGTATGCACTGGATCTGCCCCCTACGATATCGGTGATACTCGCGAAGAAGTCTTTAAAAAGGTTGGCTCCGATAATGGTTTCTCCTGTAACGATTCCTAGATATTCTTTGATTTCATAACCCTCAAGGGTTGGTGTAGTTGATACAATCATGATTATTTATTTTTTAAAAGATTACGTTAATTTCTCACGGGCTGGAGTATTTGAAGTTGTAATTTAACAAACCTTTCGGTGAAATTTCGGTATATTCATGCTATGCAAACAGATAAAAAATTAGCAGTTTTGATTGACGCTGACAATGTGCCTTCGGGTCAAGTAAAAGAAATGATGGAAGAGATCACCAAATATGGTAATCCGACGATCAAAAGAATTTACGGAGATTGGACCAAGCCTCAACTCTCCAAATGGAAGAATGTACTTTTGGAAAATGCCATTAATCCCATTCAGCAATATGGCTATACCACAGGAAAGAATGCTACCGACTCTGCCATGATCATAGATGCTATGGATATTCTATATTCTAGCAAAGTAGATGGCTTTTGTATTGTTTCAAGTGACAGTGATTTTACCAAACTGGCTACTCGGCTACGTGAAGCCGGAATGACAGTCATAGGTTTGGGTGAAAAGAAAACACCTGAACCATTCATCGTGGCTTGTGATAAGTTTATTTATCTTGAGATTTTACAAAAGGATGAAGAAGAAGCGGAAGATAAAGGAAAGCCAAAAAACAGACCACAGGTAGATAAGATCAATCCAAAATTGATTCGCCTAATTGCTACTACAGTTTCTGATTTGGCTGATGAAGAGGGTTGGGCATTTATGGGTGATGTTGGAAACTTGATTCAGAAAAAGCAACCAAATTTCGATTCAAGAAACTATGGATTTCAGAAATTAACACCAATGATTGCTTCCATAGATAGATTTGAAATAGAACAAAGAGAAAATCAAAAAGGTAGATTCAAGCTTATTTATGTAAGAGATAAGAAAGGATGATAATATTCATTAGATAAATTCATCCGCTTAGCCTCGCGATGCTTTATTATAAAATATGTATGATTTGAGCAAAGTAGTGCTGAGATAAAAAAAGAGGCGGTATCGCACCGCTACGACCGCCTACCCTTGCTTCCTTCCGGACCTGGGGGATTCAGCAGGAGCTGGTCGTACCGCCGACACAAAGGTAAGTCAAAATTAATCGTTTCCAAAAGCAGTAACTTGAATTTGATAAAATAGAAACTTAAGTGTTTCACATTCAGTATTAAAAAGTGTGGCAGAGTTTTTGAAACTTTCTACAATCAAAAGTGCTATTAGATTATTCGCTTTTACATCAATAGTCAAAAAGAATTGACCTTTATTTGTGATTAAGAGCTTCTGTTAGCTATGGTCCGTCGACAGCTGACCATTTCAGAAATAATTAAAGTGTTCAATTGAACTGCTGTTCCAATTGCGGCTAATCTAAAATTCTAAACTGAAATATTGTCATTAAATAAATAGATTAACAAACTATAAATCATATGAAAAAATCAATTGTTTTTATTTTCACAGTGTTTTTGCTTGGTTCTTGTGCGGTATTTACACCGAGACAAGAGTTTCAACAGGGGATGTCAGAGAGGAAGTTTTTGAGACAGAATAGAGATGCTGTCATGAGTAATATGGAAGGGCCATTTATTACCTATAGGGTGAACAGGGGCGAGCGGTTCTACATTTTGGCTACTTTTGAAAACAAAGAACTTATTAAAATAGAGGAGCGTGAAATCTCGCCAGCATGGATGCCAGCACAGCCCTCAGAAAACAAAGAGTAATAAAAAAACCGGAGGTCTTTCCTCCGGTTTTTTTATTTGGCCCCACTCAGATAGAGATTGTATTCCATCGCACCAGATTCTTCAAATTCGTCTACAGCTAAATCCTCGAAGATTTCCTCGTCAAACTCCATCTCAGTTTTTTCGATTTTCCCATCAGGATGGACGATCAGTTCTGTTCCTGTAAAATCTTCTGGATTGACCCTGACCAAAACTTTGTAATCATCAAAAGTCCTCTTGAAATATTTGAATAGGGTAGGCATATGGTTTTGAATCTTAATTAGAATCAAAGATAATTGTATGTTTAGAATCGGCCATTGATTTAGTCATTTCTTTTTTTTAGGAAGGGTTGAATTGATGTATACAAAATAATCTGCGCCTTTATTGCCATTTAAATCCAAAAATCATCTTTAGTGAAAATTTTTGAAACTTTTTCAGAATCATTTTTGTCAATCGAATATGCTTATCTATATTTGAAGCATTAAAAATTATGAAAAACATTCAAGCAAAATATTGGTGGTGGCATTTGACTTCTTTTCTCGGGGAAAAACCTAATGCTATTGTCTGATATCAACACTTGAAAAGATATATTTAGGCTTGCTGGTTTTTCCCAGTAAGCCTTTTTTTATTCCAAAAAATAACCGAATAGTGTTCAATGAATCAAATCAAACTGAAAACTCAATATAAAAAGCTCCTAGCAGATACCATTACGCCTGTGAGCATTTACCTCCAGATCAGGGATAGGTTTGCGAACCCGATCTTGCTGGAAAGTTCCGATTATCACGGTCAAGAAAATAGTTATTCCTATATCTGTTTCAATCCTTTGGCCTCTTTTTCATTTGATGGAAAATTTGTAAAAGAAGAATTGCCAGGTAATGAAATCCATACTTACGAATTAGCTTCAGGCAAGAAGTTGATAGACCAACTTAGGGGTTTTTCCGCCAAGTTTGATGCGACATCTTTGGAGCAGAAGTTTATCACCAATGGCCTATTTGGCTACATGCAATATGATACAGTTGCTAGGTTTGAAGATATTCAGCTCGCAAACACAGAGGAATCTCCAATACCCATGATGCATTATGCGGTATATCAGAATGTCATTGTGGTGGATCATTTCAAAAATGAGATGCATTTACTTGAGCATCAGGTAGAAGGTGATGAAAAGCCAGCTGTGCTTCCTCAACTTGAAACACTTTTGAATAATAAAAATATCCCTGCATATAGCTTCAAGTTGATAGGTGAGGAGGAGTCAAATTATACCGATGAAGAATTTCTGGATATACTCAAAAAAGGTCAAGAGCATTGCTTCAGAGGAGATGTATTCCAAATCGTGCTTTCTCGAAACTTTACCACCAAGTTCAAAGGAGATGAGTTCAATGTCTACAGGGCGCTACGATCGGTCAATCCCTCACCTTATCTTTTTTATTTTGATTATGGGTCATACAAGGTGTTTGGTAGTTCTCCAGAAGCGCAGATTGTGGTCAAAAATAACAAAGCAACGATCTATCCCATTGCAGGTACATTCAAGCGTACTGGCAATGATCAAGCAGATGCAAATCTAGCTATGAAGCTCTATGATGATCCCAAAGAAAACTCCGAGCATGTGATGCTAGTGGACTTGGCTAGAAATGACCTGAGCAGATCTTCTGAAAAAGTAGCAGTAGAAGTCTTTAAAGAGATTCAATATTATTCTCATGTCATCCATTTGGTATCCAAAGTGACAGGTGTATTGCCAGAAAATTCCAATCCATTGCAACTTGTGGCGGATACTTTCCCTGCTGGGACGCTTTCAGGAGCGCCAAAGTTTAGAGCCATGGAGCTTATCGATGAGTTAGAGAATACCTCCAGGAAGTTTTATGGAGGAGCCATTGGATTTCTTGGCTTCAATGGAGACTTCAACCATGCCATTTTGATCCGCTCTTTTGTCTCAGAAAATAATCAGCTAAGATTCCAGGCTGGTGCAGGCGTAGTAGCCAAGTCTTCGATTCAGTCCGAACTCCAAGAAGTCTCCAACAAACTCGAAGCCCTCCGAGTCGCCCTCCAAGCCGCGGAGTCTATCTAGAATTGGAAGATTGAAGATTTAAAGATTGAAAAATTATTCTTGAATTAGTGTTATAGTGCATTATTTATGATCAAAGTATATGGGGAATATTCAACGATTTGAAGATTTAGAAATTTGGCAAAAAGCTATTGATATCGCTGTTGAAGTTTATCATTTAGCAGATAAGGGTTTGCTAGCAACAGATTTCAAATCACGAGGGCAATTTATAGATGCTGCCATTTCCATATCAAACAATATTGCTGAGGGCTTTGAGTATAATAGTAATAGATCTTTTATTAATTTCCTTAGATATGCTAAAGGATCAGCTGGAGAAGTTAGAAGTCAAGCTTTTGTTTTGGTAAGAGCTGGAAGGATTTCTGAATCTGAATACCAAAGCTTGTACATTAAGCTTGAAAGCATATCGAAGGAAATAAAGGGCTTCATGAAATAGTCAAGATTATGAGAATCAAAAAAATCCAAAAGGTAAATATTAGTATAGTAGCAATATTAAAATTTTATAATCTTTCAATCTTTTAATCCGAAAAATGAAAATACTTGTCCTTGATAATTACGATTCATTTACCTACAACTTGGTGTATATCATCAGACAGTTGGGTTATGAAATGGATATATATAGAAATGATAAAATCAATTTAGATCAAATCGAAGTTTATGATAAGATTCTGCTTTCTCCAGGTCCAGGAATTCCTTCTGAAGCTGGTATCATGCCAGATCTGATCAAAAAATATGCTGCTTTCAAAGACATTCTTGGAATATGTCTAGGTCATCAAGCAATTGGAGAGGCATTTGGCTCTTCCTTGACCAATTTGTCAGAAGTTGTGCATGGTTTAGCTTCGGAGGTTAGCGTAGATAAGGATTTGCTCTTTGAAGGTTTACCTACAAAATTTAAGATAGGTAGATACCATTCTTGGGTCATCAACGAACAGACACTCAGCCCAGACCTTGAAGTGATCGCAAGAACGCCAGATGGTCAAATCATGGGCGTTAGACATAAAGTGTTCAAAGTCAGAGGGCTTCAGTTTCACCCGGAGTCAGTCCTCACAGAGCATGGCGTAGAGATGATGAAAAATTGGCTCAAGTGATGTTTAGGAAGAGATTGGAGAGAAAAGAATCAAGAAACAAGAACCAAGACAGTCACAACTGAAAAGAAGGATGAATGTGGAAGGATGAAGGATGAAAGCCATTTTGTAGTCATGAAAATGAAAATATTCCCTTTGCGCCTTCGTGTCTTCGTGGCAACAAAAAAGCACTGCATCATTAACTAAACATCAATTTAAATAAGAAACTTTACACCTCTACAACATATATACAATGAAAGAAATACTCAATCACCTGATCGAACACCGGACGCTGAGCAAGGAGCAGGCTAAGGAGGTGCTACTCAAGATCACATCAGGTGAATACAACCAGAGTCAAATTGCAGCTTTTTTGACTGTCTATATGATGCGTTCTGTGACAGTAGAAGAGCTGGGTGGTTTTAGAGAAGCCATGTTGGAGCAGTGCATACCAGTAGAAATAGCTGAATACGATGCCATGGACCTTTGCGGAACAGGTGGAGATGGAAAGGACACTTTTAATATCTCTACACTGGCATCTTTTATCGTAGCAGGTGCTGGTCAGCATGTCGCCAAGCATGGTAATACTGGCGTGTCATCTATCTGTGGTTCCTCCAATTTATTGCAGAGTTTCGGCTATGAGTTTACCAATGATTTAGATCAAATTAGGAAAAGCTTGGATGAAGCAGGGATTTGCTTCTTGCATGCACCGCTATTTCACCCAGCGATGAAAAATGTAGGTCCCATCCGTAGAGAGCTAGGAGTCAAGACCTTTTTCAACATGCTCGGCCCAATAGTCAATCCTAGTTTTCCAAAGAAGCAATTGGTGGGTGTGTTTAGCTTAGAGCTGGCAAGATTATATGCATATCTCTACCAAAATCAAGAAGGATTATTCAGTATTTTACATGCCCTAGATGGCTATGATGAGATTTCCCTGACAGGTGATTTCAAGATGATTACACAAAATGGCGAGAAACTGGTCAGTCCATCCGCAATCAACCTGCCTAAGATTTCGGCGGATTTGATCAAAGGTGGAGAGTCTATCCCTGAATCTGCTCAAATATTTGATAGCATCCTCAAAGGTAAAGGTTCAGAAGCTCAAAATTCAGTAGTGATTGCCAACGCAGCTGCTGCATTGCATACGGCCGACCCTTCACTTTCCTTTGTAGAGGCAGTTGACAAGGCTAGAGTCTCTTTGCTTTCTGGCAAAGCACTCGAGAAATTCAATAAATTGGTCAATCCAAAGACCTCCATTTCATTTGCTTAATACAATTCAATATGAATATTTTAGATAAAATCATTGCCCATAAGAAACAAGAAGTTGCAGAGAAGAGTAGTCTAGTTCCTGTGAAACTTTTGGAAAAGAGCATCTTCTTTGAATCCAAAGTGGTGTCGATGAAAGACTATATCAATGATCCAGAGAAGACGGGAATCATTGCAGAGTTCAAGAGGAAATCGCCTTCCAAAGGCATCATCAATGCCAATGCGCAAGTGGAAGCCACAAGTATAGGCTACATGCAAGCAGGCGCATCTGCACTTTCTATACTTACTGATCAAGAGTTCTTTGGAGGGAAAAATGAAGATTTGATCACTGCTAGAAAATACAATTTCTGTCCGATTCTGAGGAAGGACTTCATCATAGACGAATATCAGATCATTGAAGCCAAATCGATTGGAGCTGATTGTATTCTTTTGATTGCAGCAGCATTGGAGCCCGCTAGACTGGAAGCTTTGGCAAAATTTGCCAAAGGTCTTGGCTTGGAGATTTTGATGGAAGTACATGATTCAGAAGAATTGCACGCATCACTCAATGATTCCTTGGATCTAGTGGGCGTAAATAATCGCAGTTTAAAAACTTTCGAAGTTTCTTTACAAACATCTTATGATTTGGTAGACCAAATTCCAACTCAGTTTGTTAAAGTGTCAGAAAGTGGAATTTCTCAACCGCAAACGCTGATCGATTTGAAGAAAGCTGGTTTTGAAGGGTTTCTGATAGGAGAGAATTTCATGAAATCAAGCAGACCACATCAAGCGGCTTATAATTTCATGAAAGAATTCAGGGAGCTCATGCTCCAAGTGGGAATGATTCAAGAAAAATGAAATTAAAAGTATGTGGCATGCGCTCCCTAGAAAATGCGCAGGAATTGATAGAGAAAGTGCAGCCGGATTGGATGGGCATGATCTTCTATTCCAAGTCGGTCAGGTATGTTCCAGAAGAAGCAAAAGTAGCCTTAGCAGAACTGCCAGTAAATAAAGTGGGGGTATTTGTCAATGCAAGCTTGGAGGAAATCAAGCAGTGCATCAAGGATTTTGGATTGACAACTATTCAGCTTCATGGTGATGAATCTGTGGCATTTACAAAAGAATTAAAGGCTCAAACAGGGCTTGAAATCTTTAAAGTTTTTGCTATCAAGGAGTCAATTGATTGGGGAGTATTAGAGCCTTATCTGCCAGTTGTTGATTATTTTCTATTTGATACTTTCACCAAGGCTTATGGGGGGAGCGGGCAGGTTTTTGATTGGCATTTGTTAGAAAATTATCCTTTTGATAAGCCATTTCTGCTGAGCGGTGGTTTATCTATTGAGCAAGTAGCTGAAATCAAAAAGCTACAAAATAGGCTACCGCAATTAGCAGGTCTGGATATCAATTCCAAATTTGAAATCGAACCTGCCTTGAAGGATGTAGAAAAAATTAGGGAGTTCAAGAAACTGGTGTATAACTGAATAAAAGTAACGATTAATTAAAAAGTCTTAAATGATTGAGTGATGATAAAAGTAGACGAAAAAGGGTTTTATGGGAAGTTTGGTGGGGCGTATATCCCAGAGATGCTGCATCCCAATATTGAGGAATTAAGAGAAAATTATGAGCAAATTGTTGCCTCACCTGAGTTTCAGGAAGAGTTTCAGATGCTTTTGAGAGATTTTGTGGGAAGACCTACACCTTTATATTTTGCGAAGCGTATGTCTGAAAAGTATGGTGCCAAGATATATTTCAAAAGAGAAGATCTCTGCCATACTGGAGCACATAAAGTAAACAATACTGTTGGTCAGATTATTCTAGCAAAGAAGCTTGGCAAAAAGAGAATCATCGCTGAGACAGGAGCAGGTCAACATGGAGTAGCTACAGCTACTGTTTGTGCTTTGATGGGTATGGACTGTACCATTTATATGGGTGCATTAGATATACAGCGACAGCGCCCTAATGTAGAGCGTATGAGAATTCTAGGAGCAAAAGTAGTCCCTGCTACTTCTGGAAGTCAGACACTCAAGGATGCTACCAATGAAGCCATGCGTCAATGGATCAATAATCCTGTGGACACGCATTATATCATCGGTTCGGTAGTAGGGCCTCATCCTTATCCTGAGATGGTTGCGAGGTTCCAAGCTGTGATTTCAGAGGAGATCAAAAAACAACTTCTAGAGAAAGAAGGTACAGAAAATCCTGATATTCTAATTGCATGTGTTGGGGGTGGTAGTAATGCTGCTGGCACTTTCTATCATTATTACAATGTGCCCCAAGTGAGGTTAGTTGCTGCCGAAGCTGCGGGTTTGGGAGTAAGTTCGGGTAAGTCCGCCGCTACCACGGCATTGGGTACACCAGGGATTTTGCACGGAAGCAAAACCTTGCTGATGCAAACAGAAGATGGACAGGTTGTAGAGCCCCATTCTATTTCGGCTGGTTTGGATTATCCAGGCATTGGTCCTGTTCATGCACATTTGTTCGACATTGGAAGAGCAGAGTTTGTGGCTGTTGAAGATGAAGATGCGATGAAAGCGGGCATAGAGCTGAGTAGGATGGAAGGAATTATTCCAGCTATTGAAACAGCTCACGCCGTTCATGCGCTGAATATGATAGAATTCAAGAAAGACGATATCATTGTAATCAACCTCTCAGGTAGAGGAGACAAAGACCTAGATACCTATATCAAGTGGGGAGGGTATTGAAGGATGAAGGTAGAAGGATGAAGGAGGAAAGATGGAAACCGCCTCTTCCTCATGAAACCGAAAATATTCCCTTTGCGCCTTCGTGTCTTTGTGGCAAATAAAAAGAAGGATGAAATAAGAAGGATGAAGCACCGCGCAACATTCATGAAATCGAGAATATTCCCTTCGTGCCCTCGTGGCAACTGGAAAGAAGGATGAAGGAGGTTATCAATTAATAACTCAATAATCTTTATTCCGCTTTTGCCAATCTTATAATTTTGAAATCTTCCAATAGACTTTCAACCATTAAAGCTTTCCAACTAATTTTAAAATCTTAGAGTTTCAATGAACCGAATACATACATTATTTCAAAATAAAAAAGAGCGGGTACTATCGATCTATTTTACAGCTGGATTTCCTGCTTTAGAAGATACGCTGCCTACGATGCAAGCCATAGAGTCTGCTGGTGCTGATATTATAGAGATAGGAGTGCCTTACTCAGATCCGATCGCTGATGGGCCGACGATCCAAGATAGTAACATGATTGCCCTTGAAAATGGCATGAGTTTGAAGAAGCTTTTTGAACAAATTAAGGATATGCGTCAGACGGTGAGCATTCCTGTTGTATTGATGGGATATTTGAACCCAATCATTCAATATGGTATGGAGTCATTTCTGAAGAAATGCCAAGAAGTGGGTGTAGATGGATTGATCTTGCCTGACCTACCCATGCAGCAATACCTTGATGAATTCAAAACGCTCTTTGAGCAATATGGACTGAGCAACACCTTTTTGATTTCTCCGCAGACTAGTGAGCAGCGTATCAGAGAGATCGATGAACATTCAAATGGATTTATCTACATGGTTTCCTCACATAGTATTACAGGAGCCAAGACCGGTATCACAGAAGCCCAAATAGCCTATTTCAAACGTGTGCAAGCAATGAATCTCAAAAACCCTAGGTTGATAGGTTTTGGAATATCAGATGCAGAGACCTTTGGAACAGCCTCGCAATACAGCAATGGAGCCATTATAGGCAGTGCATTTATCAAAAAAGTAAAAGACAGCAAAGACTTGAAAGCTGATATTCATGCGTATATCAAGTCTGTAATCCAATAAGTTATGATCATTCAGTTAAAACAAGATATTACCGAAAGGCAAAAAGAATCATTGATCAAAGAGGTCAATGAGATCGGTTACAAAATCACAGAAGTCAAAACGCAACTAGGCGATTACCTTGTGGGGATTGGTAAAAGTGATTTTGATATTCGTCGAATCGGACAAAAGGAAGGTATCGAAGATATCCATATCGTGTCAGATGAGTACAAGTTGGTGTCCAAAAAGTGGAAAGCTAAGCCGACATCAATTGACCTGGGTGATGGCGTATTTATCAAAGATGGCGATATGGCTATCATGGCTGGCCCTTGCTCCATTGAGTCAGAGGAACAGATCAGAAAAGTGATCCAACACCTCAAGGATAACAATATCAAAATGATGCGTGGTGGAGTTTTCAAACCTAGATCTAGTCCATATGCATTTAGGGGATTAGGATTGGATGGCTTGAAATTATGGTATGAATTGGCTCAAGAGGCGGGTATCAAGATCGTCACAGAAGTGATGCAGGTGTCTCAAATCGAGGAAATGTACCCTTATGTCGATATCTATCAAGTAGGTGCAAGAAATACACAAAACTTCAACTTGCTTGATGAATTGGGTAAGGTAGATAAGGCAGTCATGATCAAGCGAGGGATTTCTGGAACCATTGAGGAATTGCTGCAATCTGCTGAATACGTATTTTCTGGAGGTAACGAGAAATTGATCCTTTGTGAGCGTGGGATTAGGACTTACGAAAAGGCGAGCAGAAACACCCTTGATTTGAATGCCGTACCTATTTTGAAAGCCAAATCTCATCTGCCAGTTGTGGTTGATCCATCTCATGGTATTGGTATTCGTGCATACGTACCACAGATGGCATTATCGGGCGTGATGTCAGGAGCTGACGGAATTATCTACGAAACACACGAGATTCCTGAAAAAGCTTATTCAGATGGTCAGCAGACCTTAGATTTTGCTCAAAGTGCCTTGCTTGCAGATCAGATTAGAAAGACTTTCGCCATGAGAAAAACATTTGCTTTGCTCTAATCGCCTCTCGCATAAAAATAATGGTAGAGTTAAGGAGATTGATTAAATTTGAGGAAAGTAAGATTGAGATTACTTGAAGTTTGAATCGAATATAACCCAAATATAAATGACAAATAAGCCAAAAGACTGGGTCTTCACCGACCCACGATTACGAGAGATGAAGCAGGATTATGCTGCTTATACTGAGGAAGACTTTAAAGTCTGGAAAATCTTATTTGAAAGACAAATAGTCAATCTTCCAAAAGCTGCTTCTATTGCCTACCTTGAAGGGATCAAAGAAGTGAACTTTACCGCAGATAAGATAGCAGATTTTGAGGATGTCAATAGACGATTAGCTGCAAGTACAGGTTGGGCTATTCAAGTAGTGCCAGGATTGATTGATGATGATCTTTTCTTCGGTTTGATGAATAATAAGCGTTTTTGTTCATCGACTTGGTTGAGAAAAATGGAGCAATTGGACTACCTAGAAGAGCCAGACATGTTCCATGATGCTTTTGCTCACATGCCTATGTTGACCAATCAGCCCTATGTGGACTTCTTGGAAAACTTAAGTGGCTTGGCATTAAAACATATCGAAAATAAGTGGGCTATTGAAGTATTGTCTAGAATCTATTGGTTCACCATAGAGTTTGGCTTGATCAGAGAAAATGGAGAACTTCGCATCTATGGTGCTGGAATCTTGAGTTCAGCTGGAGAGACCAAATATAGCCTGTCAGACGAGCCAGCTCACTATGAGTATGACGTCAGACGTATCATGAATACCCCATACTGGAAAGATAAATTCCAAGACAAATACTTCATCATCGAAAGCTACGAGCAACTTTACAAGTCACTGCCAGAGATAGAAGCAGTATTGGAAGAAATGGTGGCTGAAGAGGCGAAGTGAGTTTAGTTTATATTTAAATAAAAAGATTCTAGAGAGTAGTTTCAAGAATCAAGTCAATAGGAACTAGCGAGACCTTTGAGGTTTATGAAACCTCGAAGGTCTTTTAGCTAGAAGATTAATTTAAAAGTATCAATGCAAGTAGCAGTTATAAAATACAATGCAGGCAATGTACAGTCTGTTCTTTATGCATTAGAAAGACTTGGTGTACATGCTGTCCTGACAGATGACCTAGAGCAAATTGCAAAGGCTGATAAGGTGATATTCCCAGGTCAAGGTGAGGCAAGTACTGCGATGCGTTACTTGAAAGAGAAACAGCTTGATAAATTGATTCCTAACCTCAAGCAAGACTTTTTTGGTGTGTGCCTTGGTCAGCAATTACTATGTGAACATTCAGAAGAAAACGATACGCCTTGTTTAGGAGTCTTTCCTGTCAAAGTAAAAAAGTTTGTACCAGCTAATTCAGCTGATTTCAAAGTTCCTCATGTAGGCTGGAATAACTTATTTGACCTCAAAACCCCGCTATTAGCAGGACTGAGTGATGAATCGTTTGTGTATTATGTACATAGCTACTACTGTGAGTTGAGCGAATTTACGATTGCGTCTACGAATTATGTCCTAGACTTCGCTGGTTTGATGCAGAAGGATAATTTCTACGCCATGCAAGCTCACCCAGAGAAAAGCGGCTTGGTAGGAGAACGAATTTTGAAGAATTTTCTGAGTTTATAAACTGTTCTAAGTACCAAGTACAATGTACAATGTACAAAGAGGTAAGAAACGAAGTCTGTCTTTATTAAAAATGGGGAGTCAAGAAACAAGAATTAAGAGATTAAACAAATCTAAGATCTTTCAGACCCCTCACGGCTAAAATCATCAATCTAATATCTTCAATCTAAAATCTACAATCTAAAATCAAAATGTATATCATTCCTGCAATTGACATCATCGACGGAAAATGTGTTAGGCTTACTCAAGGAGACTATGGTCAGAAAAAAGAATATCATGATAGTCCACTAGAAATGGCTAAGAGATTCGAAGATGCAGGTATCAAGAGGTTGCATCTGGTGGATCTAGATGGCGCCAAGGCAAAGAAAATCATCAACAAGCAAGTATTGCAGCGTATTACAGCAGGTACATCCCTGCAAGTGGATTTCGGTGGTGGCGTACAGTCTGACGAAGATATCGCATTGGCTTTTGACTTAGGAGCACATCAGTTGACAGGTGGAAGTATCGCAGTGAAAAATCCTGGCATGTTTGAATCATGGATCAGTACTTACGGTGGTGAGAAAATTATCCTAGGAGCAGATGCCAAGGATAAGAAGATAGCCATTTCAGGTTGGGAAGAGACCACTGAAGTTGATTTGATTGATTTTATCAAGGATTATCATACCAAGGGAATCAGCTATGTAATCTGTACTGATGTTGCCAAAGATGGATTGCTCCAAGGGCCATCCATTGATTTATACAAAGAAATCATGCAGGAGATCCCCGCTATCAAATTGATCGCAAGTGGTGGCGTCTCTAATGTCAAAGACCTAGAAGAACTTCAAAAGACAGGTGTCTACGGTGCCATCGTAGGTAAAGCCTATTATGAGGGCAGGATTACTTTGGAGGAGTTGGCAGCGTTTTGAGAATTGAAATAAAGTATTCTTGAGTTGAATAGATTATTTTAGTGATATAAGTTTCGCGATATATTTAGATATAAGGCTTCGGCGATTTATTTCTCCTTCATCTAAGTGTTTTATCAGCTCATCCATTTAACCTTACATCTTCCATACATTCAAACCTATCAACAATCTTCTAATGTTACATCTCGCGTAAGCCAACGTTCAAACCTAATATCTTTCCATCTTTCAAACAATCTTCCATTCCCGAATGCTAACTAAAAGAATCATCCCCTGCTTAGATATCAAAGATGGTCGTACGGTCAAAGGTGTCAACTTTGTCCAGCTTAGAGATGCTGGAGACCCTGTTGAGCTAGCCAAGATCTATTCAGATGAAGGAGCAGATGAGCTTGTCTTTTTAGATATTACCGCCACAGTGGACAAGCGCAAGACACTGGCAGAATTGGTAACCAAAGTAGCTAAAGCGATCAATATACCATTTACGGTAGGTGGAGGAATATCGACTGTTGAGGATGTGAAAGTATTACTCAATGCAGGTGCTGATAAGATTTCTATTAATTCAGCCGCAGTCAAGAATCCTGATGTCATCAATGAGATGGCTTTGGAGTTTGGTAGTCAGTGTATCGTAGTAGCCATTGATACGCGAAATGTAGATGGGATAGATTTTGTGCATACACATGGTGGAAGAAAACCAACGCTATTGAAAACTCAAGCCTGGGCGCAGGAAGTCTGCGAACGCGGTGCTGGGGAAATTCTCCTCACCTCCATGGACCATGATGGAACCAAAGCAGGTTTTGCCAATGAAATCACAGCGGAGATTTCATTCATGCTTTCTATCCCTGTGATTGCTTCAGGAGGAGCCGGAAATATGGAACATTTCAAAGATGTGTTTACCTTTGGGAAAGCAGATGCTGCCTTAGCCGCAAGTATTTTCCACTTCAAAGAAATTCCAATTCCTGAATTGAAGCAGTACCTTAGCGGAGAAGATATCTCGATTAGGAAATGAAAATTGAGATATGAGAAATAAGAATCAAGAATCAAGACAGAGAGAGGCGAGAAGCATCTAAAATTTGAAAAAATACGACCTTTAAAGGTGCTGAATAGTGTTAAACAACGGCACACATAAATTAATAATATGTATATACGGAACTTTGCCAGTAACATTGAGAAAATCCGATTTACATAAATACCGATATTAATTGATATTTGATATTTGTGGATATTGAACATTAGCCACCGAATGAGTCAATGAATTGATTTATTGGAAAAGAAGCGTACAATCATAAATAACAATGAACAAACTGAATATAGATTTTGAAAAGGTAGATGGTCTAGTGCCAGCGATCATCCAAGACGCAGACACCAATAAGGTGCTGATGTTGGGTTACATGAACCAAGAGGCGATTGATATTACCCTCGAAACCAAAAAGGTGACTTTTTTTTCCAGGACCAAAAATAGGCTCTGGACCAAAGGAGAGACATCAGGTAACTTTCTCCATGTTGCATCGCTCACCGTAGACTGTGACAATGATACTATCCTGATCAAAGCCAAACCCGTAGGACCCGTATGCCATACTGGTGATGATACCTGCTTTGCAGAAGAAAATAAAAGCAAGACCTTTTTTATCGATGAACTTAGGGCCATCATCAAGGATAGAAAGAACAACCCTACAGACAAATCCTATACTGCATCACTCTTTGCCAAAGGCATCAATAAGGTGGCGCAGAAAGTAGGGGAAGAAGCCGTAGAGATTGTGATCGAAGCCAAAGATGACAATAAGGAGCTCTTTATGGGGGAAGCAGCTGATTTACTCTACCACTATTTAGTTCTCTTGGAAGCAAAAGGCTACGAGCTAGATGAAGTGATGGAAGTATTGATCGATAGGCATCAGAAGAAATAGAAAGAAAATATGTTGGCTTTATTGAGGCAACCTTACCCTTGCGAAATTTCCAATTGGAGAGATAGTATAAAGCTAGCCTTTCTGATTGGTTTTTTTGTGGCTACTTTTTTATAAGTTTTCCAGCCTTTTGGTCTGAATCGTATTCCCGATGAAGACAAGTTAGTGATCATCTCTGGTTATGGTTTGGTGACTTTTTGTTGTATGTTGGCATTTCGTTGGATAGAGATCAATTTGATTTTTCTGACTGAAGATGACCCCGCATGGACTACTGGCAAAGAGATGCTTCAAAATCTCGGAGTATTGCTTTTGATTTCATTGGGGAATTTTCTTTACACAATATGGATAGAGGGGATCAATTGGTCGTGGAGTGCTTTGTTGATGTCTATTGGGGTTACTTTTGCTGTAGGTATTTTTCCAGTGTTTGGGAGTTTTCTGCTTTCAATGGTCTGGGTGGATATCAGGGCATCTCGAAAGCTAGAGACCATGACCAAGCAATGGTTTCTCAGCATGCACATCAGCAGGATGATGGGTGCATTTATAGTTACCTTTACAGCTTTTCTGGTATTGAACTGGCAAAGCAACCCAGTCTTCATCGCCTGGCTACTTCCTACCGTTGCCTTTACACCAGTGACTATTTATTTCCAAAGGAAGTTCGTCAAGCGACGAGAAAAAGTAAATGGTGCTTAGCCTGAAGTGAGGGAGTGCCTATAGCTGATCGAATGATTGGGATTGGATTTAAAATAAAGTGACTCGTAGGATAAGATCTTTTGGAATTCATCATTAAAATTCTCAAGCGTAGTTACAGAGCCTTTAACTCTAATAGCAAATAAATTAGCAATAATTCTTCCTAAATAGCCCCTTATTATTCATAAGTTTGGTAAAAGGTTTCTTTGCCAGTAATATCAGTTCATTGGCTAGTTCGGTTGCTAATGGCCTATATAAATCAATATCTAAATATCTATCAATATTCAATCTAACTTTATCCGATATTTTCTATCGCTACTTTTAAGATTTCAAATTCACATATTCCGATCTCTACATTTTCCCTTTTCCCTCCATCAATACAAGAAGCCAAAAATCCACAAGGGGGTTTTGTTGCCTGATCCAATTTTGATGTTGTCTGCTACGATGTAGGCATTGGGGACGCCTTGGATTTGAGTGGCAGTTTTGCCTGCGCCACCGATTTCAAATACATAGGAGTCATCTACTATAAAATCTCCATACTTTGGTAAAGTGACTTCATGGGATTGCCGAACCTGATTGAGAAAGAATGTCTCTCTTAGGTTTCCCTGATTGGAGGCATAAGTAGATAAGGCAAAGGCCAAATTGGTGTTTTGAAGATAGATTTTCTCAGGCTTTTGCAAGAAAGAAACACCTCGGGTTGACTGTCTAAGTAGGTTGAGAATCTGAGCTTGTTCGAGGAGATCGAGTGTTTTTAATATGGTGTTTCTTGAGACTTCCAATTTTTCGGCAAGCTTGCTGATATTTGGGATAAATGGGACTGATTCACTGATGATGAAGATGAGCTTTTTCATGTTTCGGATCGTCTTGTGTGTCAAATCTTCCCATGGGCTGAGGTCCATTTCTAGGACTACCTGTGTGGTTTCCAGCAATCTTGACTTATATAAGTTTTCACTTTCAAGGTAAAAGGGGTAGTAGCCAAATTCTAAATATTTTTTGAAAAGCTTTGTAATATCAGCTTGATCTGTGATCGATTCGCTCAAGGCTTGGTGATTAGCTAAAATTTCATTTAGGCTAATGGGTGGATGGTCTATTTGATTTTCTAGCATCAAGTATTCTCTAAAAGATAGCCCAGCCAAGTGATAGACAGCAGCCCTTCTTGATAAATCTCCTTTACCTTTTTGAATTTCCAATATGGATGAACCTGAGACTATAAAATGTACATCAGGGAAATTATCATATAGGTTTTTGAGGTCTACAGACCAATGAATGTAGCGGTGTACTTCATCCAAATAAAATGACCTGTAACCTAAATCATAGAGTGCTTCAATTACTAAGACTAGCCTGTTACTTTCAAAATGAAAGTCATCCAATGTAAGATAAATTGCCTTAGCTTGGCGCTTTTGCATCTGTTGGAGGAGTAGTGTAGTCTTGCCCACACCTCTATGTCCTAGGATCAAAATCAACCTCTGATCCCAATCTACCTGATCAATTAAGTAGCGTTTGAAGCCTTGATTAAAGCCTTTAATTGTTTTTTCAGAAGTTTTAATTAACCTTTCCATTTTGTTCTCTATGAAAAACAAATATAAAAAATGTTTTCTGTAAAAAACAAAATGAAGATATGTTTTCTGTGGAAAACAAAAACCCACCCCGTTTCCAAGGTGGGTTTAATCAAATCAGTTAACCAATACTAAAATCTAAAATTTAGGCACTGTAGTCAGCCCAGCCACCTGCATAGTTCTGAATATTGTCAAATCCATTGGCAACTAAAACAGAGTATGCGATCGCTGCTCTGGCACCACTTTGACAGTGAATGATCACAGGCTTATCTTTGGCAATTTTGCCTAAGTTTTGATCGAGTTTGCCTACAAAATGATTCTCAGCACCTTCGATATGTCCTTTTTTGAATTCAGCTGCACCTCTTACGTCTACGATTTGGGTGTTACCTTTTGCTCTAGCAGCTTCTACTGCTGCTTTGTCAATGGGTTCAAAAGAAGCAAGGTTGCCCGCTTCATAAGCTTCCAGTTGAGCAGGGGTGATATAGCCAGCTAGATTGTCCAACCCAATCCTCATCAACTTGCGTGTAAGGTCTTCGATCTGAGCTTCTTCTGCTACCAGGTAGAAGCTCTCGTCAAAGTTGATGTACCAACCCATCCATGTGGAGAAAGAGTTATTATTGGTAATGCTGAGTGTTCCTTTGAGGAATCCTTTGGCGTAGTCTTGCCAAGGTCTGGTATCGATTACTTTAGCCCCTGAAGCTTTGACTTGATCAAAATCTGCTTTGCTCAAATTCTTTATCTGAGGCACTTCAGTCACAAGCTTTCTTTCCACTTTGTTGAGCTTCTTCATCATCGCAAAGTATCTTGGCGGTTCAGGTTGATCTGCTAGGAGTTCTTTGGTGAATGCTGTTTTATCATTGAGTAGCTGTAGTGCCCAGTTTCGGATTTTTTCATAGCCAACTGTGGTACTAGGTACGGCTCCAAGGGCTTTGCCACAGGCAGAACCTGCACCGTGTCCCGGCCAAACTTGGATGAAGTCTCCCAACTTGGCGAAATCATGCAAGGAATCAAACATCTGTGCTGCTCCGATATCCTGTGTACCTTTGAGCCCAGCAGCCTGCTCAAGCAAATCTGGTCTTCCGACATCACCCACAAACACAAAGTCTCCTGTAAATAACATTACAGGCTCACTTGAAGCAGGTTTGTCAGTCAATAGGAAACTCACACTTTCAGGTGTGTGACCTGGGGTATGGATCACTTCAAAATTGAGGTTACCCAATTTCACGACATCACCACCTTTAATCTTGTTGTGCGGGAATTCATATTTCCAGTTTTCATCCCCTTCATCTGACAGGTACATTTCTGCACCTGTCAATGCTGCCAACTCTCTGGCACCACTCAAGAAATCTGCATGGATGTGAGTTTCGAAGATATGGGTGATCTTCATGTTGTTAGCTTTAGCGATTTGTAGATAGGTATCCACATCTCTTTTTGGGTCGATCACTGCTGCTACACCGCCTGCTTGACAACCGATAACATAACTGGCTTGCGCCAAACTTTTGTCATAAACTAATTCGAAAAACATAGTCTCTAATTTTATTCTTTTCTGTTATTTTCTATTTAAATCAAAAAGGGAAATTAAGGATCTATTCCCTTTTGACAATACAATTTTAAGTAATTTAGGCCTTGGACTTTGTGATAAAAATTACTTAATCGATTTTCCGAATCAATAGAGTTTGTTTATCGAGGATTATTATTTTCTGGAATAATTTTCAAAGAATAAAAACGCTAGAATCTATAGCTATACCCCAATCTAAATACTTGAGTTTCGAAGTAATCATTGGAGTTTAGAGTGAATTCATTGCCTTCCAACCTATATCTAATCACGAGAGTATTGAATATATCTGTCGCGTTGAGAAATAATTCTCCATTTCCATCTTGGATTTTTTTGTTCACTCCTCCATCTAAATGATACCTTGATAGAATTCTTCCTTGAGGAACAATATCTGGAGCTAGGTAAATTGCTGAAATTTGTATGTTTAAACTTTTGGGTAGTTTAAATAGCCCATTGACTTTTATATTACCTGTAATATTACTTTCCTCATCCCTAATGAAATTGATATCAGAAGGGTAAGCATTGTTAAGTGCAAAAGCTCCAATCCTATTCTGGTAGATATTAGCATTGGTGTTCAGGGTGAATAAATCACCTAATTTTTGAGAAATAACGAGTTCCAAACCTGTGTTCCATCCTTTTCCTGCATTATGATCTATAGTTACTAGTCTCGTAGAATTCGGGATTTCGGTAGTGATTCTGGTCAGTAAATTGGTGGATGCCCTGTGATAAAATGCACCATAAAAATAGCCGCCTTCATTTGATTTTTTATAGCCTGCTTCTACACTTTGCGTGAATTGAGGGATCAAGGTAGGGTTTCCGATACTGAGAATTTCTGGGTCTGCATAGCTAGGAAATGCTCTCAAGTTTTTTTCCTCAGGCCGGTCTACTCTTCGATTATAGAAGATGGTGAAATTACTCAAGCCATTGATATTGTAGGAGGCTCTTAGACTAGGAAATGGTTCGAAATAATCAATACCTGCACTTTCAAAAACTGCGTGATTAGGATCTACCAAGTAATTTACCTTGACAAATTCCACTCTTAGTCCAGCTTCTAATTCCCATTTATTTTTTTCATAGATATAATTGCCATATACTGCAGAAAGCCATTCTTGATATTCTGCGCTCCCTGCAAGTCCGGGGTCTAAAATTGAATTATCGCCGGGAGAGAAAGTAATTAAATTTGGGAATACCCTTGCTCTCTGTTTGGTCCCCAATTCCATTCTTCCAGATCGAAGAGGCTTGATGTAGTCCATTGTCAAGTCGAAGATGTTCTCGTCTGCAATCAAGGCAGTAGTGTCGGTACCTGTGACATCTAGTTCTTCATTGGTGAAATAGAAGACTTCATCCTTTCTTCTGAAAGAGTAATTGAACGAAGAGGTCAATTGGTGCCCAGGTTGCCTGAATTTATAGGTATGAGTTATTGTGGCAAATAGGGTTTGGTTTACTTCATTTTCGAAGTATCTCCAAAATCTCTGCTGTTGGTTGGTGAGTGCATTTTGGTAAAGAATATCTCCCAGATCCGTATATTCTCGATAGTTGAATAATCCTGAGAAGGTAAAGGAGTTGTTCTCGTTTGGATTCCAGTCGAGTCCAGTCCTTAGGTTATAAATTGGTTGCGTTCTATTTTCAATATACTGCTGCCTGATGGCTGTGCCATCTTCAAATATCCGGTCTGTAAATTCACTTTTCATCATTTGCTGATGCCAAAGGATGTCCCCTTGGAAGAAAAAGTTGATTTTATCCTGCTTGTAGTTCAAAGAAAGCGAAGGGTTCAATTTAGGAGTGAATCTATATTGATCTCTGAGTCCAGGAATACTTGCTCTCTTTTCGATGAGATTTCCTATACCTGCGATCATTCCAGCTTTTCCATTCCACCCTGCTTCTTTTTCCTTTTTGAAGATGATGTTGATGATTCCAGCATTACCAGTAGCATCATATTTGGATGAAGGATTGTTGATGATTTCTATTTTTTCAATGGATGATGCAGGAAAGTTTTCTAGACCAGATTGTGCACCAATACCAGTGATTGCAGTCTGCTTACCATCAAGTAAAATGGCTACCTGATCACTACCCCTTAGGAAGACAGTACCATTTTGATCTATAGTGATGCCGGGTAGGTTTTGTAAAGCTTGCAGTACGGAGCCCCCTAATTGACTAATATTGTCTTCTAAAGAGAATGTTTTTTTGTCTAAAGCTGAGGCTACTTCTTCTCTTGAGCCTGATACAGTTACTTCTGCGAGCTCTTCTGCCAATTCCTCTAAAAAAATCGTACCTAAATCCAAGAACGCGCTCAAACGACCTATTTCTATTTTTTCAACTTTTGGTTTATATCCTACATAGGAATAATTGACATAATATTGACCAGATTTGATAGGAGAGAGTTTGAAAAGACCCGATTCATCCGTTACTGTTCCAGCTACAAAGCTGTTATCATGTAGATTTTTGACTAAGATATTGACATAGGGCAGGGGTTCTTTGTTTTTTAAATCTTTCACCATACCTGACACGACCACATTTTGGGCTTGCAAAGAAGCAGAAGTGATTAGGAAGACAATTATCGCGATTGTATTTTTAAGTTTCATAATAGACTTTTGAGAAGAAACAAACCTAATTCACAATTTTGAAGAAATTTAGATTATTGGAGTTAAACCTAAATAGTTTTAGCTACTGAAAATATGATATTTGTTACACAGGATTAAAAAAACCAAATTTGATAACCAGCATTAATTGTTAAAATTTCTGATTATCCTATATTTGGTCATGAATATGGTATTAAGGGTATTAATCGTAGTTTTTGCAATTATTTTAACTTCTTGTGATAGGGAGCCACTTTTGGTTCTAGGGATGGAGTATCAAGGAGGAAGGATTTTTTATTTGGACAAAACAGGTAAGCATGGACTGGTCGCAGCTCCTGAGGATCTTCCTGGTCGATTCCCTTGGGGCTGTCCAGAAAGGATCATTCAAGGAGCCAACTTCACCTTTATAGGCGCTGGAGAAAGGAATACCAATAGAATCGTAGAAGTGTGCGGTGAAGTGACTGCTGCGAGTATGTGTGCAGCATTGGAAGTCAATGGTTTTGATGATTGGTACTTACCCTCAAAAGATGAATTGCTTTTGATGTATGAAAACAAGGAGTTTATTGGAAATATGCGCAATGGTACTTGGGAGCCTTATTGGTCATCCTCCCAGTTTGAAATCAGAAGACAAGCGATCGTTCATAATTTCGGAACTGGAAGGACGACTTTTGAAAATAAGGATTTAGAATTTTGGGTCAGACCAATCAGGAGTTTTTAGTTCAATAGTCAAAATCGCAACTCATATCATCGCTGCCTATCGGTGCGCCATCAGGTACGCTGATCTGCACAGGTGTGCTGAGTTCCTCAGGTAATCTTAAGAAAGCTGAGATCTTATCTGCCAAGTACATGCGGTGACTTTCTTCTATCGCTTTTCCTTTTTTTGCATTTTTATCGCCATAGGTATTGAGTTCATTGCTACTGATATCTTTAAGAATGGCTCTAGCTTCCGCTTTGACCATAGAGCTTGCTCTAGGGTCTTTGGCAAGTTTGATCAAGTGATCCACCATTTTATTTTGTGTCATCAGCTGAATTTGACTTTGGTAATCATCTTTTGGAGCTGAACTAAATACACCAGTCCTAATTTTACCAAATACCGCTTCCAGTGATGGGAGCTTGTTGTCAAAAGCGTTTTGTTGAGATAGTCTATTAGCCCTTGCAGCATCGAAGAGGAAGCTGAAAGTCATGTCGACTACATTTTCTGCTGGAGCGATGGGGTCAAAGTTAGGTCCTGTGCGAGATGGGAAGGTTTCTCTATTTCTTCCATAGCCCATCGGACGTGGGGGAATTAAATCTACAATATGGTTAGGCATTGCTAAGTTCTCTGGCTTGATGACTGTAATCAATTCATTCAATGCATCCATTTGCGCTTTGGATTCCAACCTATTTTGCTTTCTTTGGTTATCTCCTTTAACTTTGTAAGTATAGTCCACACCGCCAACAAGCTTGGCAGTAGCCTCTACCTGATAGCGATGCATCATGTATAGGGGAACTAGTACCTCTTCTAACAAAGCCTCTGGGCGATCATTTTCTAGTGCGTTTAATCCAAAGCTTTGTAATTTTTTAGCTCTAATTTCCATCATTCTTGCAAGCTCAGCAGATGCTGACTCGCCATTGTCCCAAAGGTGAGCGTGTGGGTGGCTACCACTTGTATTTCTAGAATCTGAATCTGAAATAAAAGTATGACCTGCAGCATAGGTGTTCTCAAGAATTTTATTCAAATATGCTTTTTCATCTTGACCAGTAGGAATGATCTCATATCCATATTTGATTGCCCATTTGTCCCAATCTCCGATTTTGTCATCATAAGCTTTGGAAAAGTCAAGGTCTCCATTACCGCTCATCGTGATGTAAGGATAGGGGTAGTCCATCACAGAAGCTCTGTTTGAAGGAGAGGAGGCATATGCATGAGCCAAGCCGATGGTATGGCCGATTTCATGGGCTGACAGCTGTCTTAATCTAGCCAAAGCCATTTCAAGCATTTTAGGGTCTTTTGGCTTACCCTCTTCAAATGGCTGCAATAACCCTTGAGCAATCAAGTAGTCCTGTCTTACCCTGAGAGAACCAAGGCTAACATGTCCTTTGAGGATTTCACCTGTTCTTGGATCTCTTACAGAGGATCCATACGACCAGCCTCGTGTGGATCGATGCACCCATTGGATGACATTGTACCTCACATCCATTGGGTCGGCTCCTTCTGGCATCAATTCTACTCGGAAGGCATTTTTGAATCCAGCCGCTTCAAATGCTTCATTCCACCAATTCCCCCCTTCGATCAATGCAGATCGTACAGGTTCTGGCGTACCTCTGTCCAAATAATATACAATTGGCTTGATAGGTTCAGAAAGTGCTGCGTTTGGGTCTTTTTTCTCTAGTCGATGTCTGGAGATAAATTTCTTTTCCATGGGTTCTCCAATCGGACTGGTGAAGTCTAAGTAGCTGATGTGAAAGTATCCGGCTCTTGTATCAAATGTTCTAGGCTGGTATTGGTCATCTGGTAATTGGATAAAGGAGTGGCGTTGTCTCACTGTCACAGCTTCTGGAGATGGAGTGACAGAGCGAATATAGCTTCCTGCAGGCGTGCCTGTAACTGTGATGGTAGCTTCGACCTCGGTATTTTGAGGGAAGTTTTTTGTCATGGGTTCATAGATCGCACTTCGAGAGTTGTCTAATCTATAGGTTCCCTGTCTTGCAGAGCCTAATTTTTCCGCAACTTGATGTGCATCTTGTAGGTAGAAGGTGGTGGCATCTACAATGTACTTTCCATTTTCTGTCTTACTAATTTCAAATCCCCAAATGATGGATTCAGCAAAGGCATCTTTGACAGATTTGACTTCGTCAGGATTATCGCTGTATGCTCTGAAATCATAATTCTTATGAACCAAGAAAAGCTTGTTGCCAGCCTTCCTAAACTCCACAACCCTTGTTCTACCCAATTGTCCTCTGTCTAATCCGATGTCATTGGAGCCAACGCCAGCTGGTAAGGAATTGACATAGAGAAATTCCTTTTCTAATTCTGCTATCTCAAGGAAGATTTTCCCCTTTTCGTCATCCAAATAGAAGTCAATAAAGCCTTCTTTTTTCTGTAGTTTTGACATGTCAAGGTTTTGAGCTTTTGCTGATAGTATGCTGATAAGCAAAGCAAAAATCAAGGTGTAAAATGTTCTCATAGGTATTTGATTTTAGATGCTTTAAATTACGAAACGTAATCTTGCATCACTTACCGATGGTGGAATTTTATCGATTAAACTGATACCTGAGTTGAAAAGTGGTTTCAGTTTGCGTATTCCCATCAATTGTCTGTAAGCCGGATCCGATTTGCTCCCTATCTGTGTAGATCGTTCGTCCAAATCGAGCCCAGAGTGTGAGTTTTGGATTGACTCGGTACTGACCTAGGAGATAGTAGCGCATGCCTTGACCATGCAGAGCCGGAATTGAAAATGCCCAAAGGACATTACGCTCGTAGATGTACTGTCTGTTGTCAAAATCATCAGTATCAAATAGTACAAATCGGGAGGAAATCCGCCATTTTTGAAAATCAGCATTGAGGTCTTGGCTGATTGCGTAGCCTTTGCTGATCTGTCTATTAAAATCAAATCTACTTCCCATCACACGGGATTTGATACTCCATGATGCATTGATTCTATAGTCCAGGTTGATGACATAGTTCCATTTTTTGCCTACTGCTAATTGATAAGTGCTTTGTGGGCCTAGCATTTCGCTGATATTTCTGCCTTTGGATTCTTCTCTAAACTGCGCGAAAAGTAAAACCGCTTTGGAAGGTCTGTAAGTAAACCTGCTGAGCCATTCATACCCTTCAGATGGGGCGTAGGTTCTGAACTTGAGCCAAGGGAACTTGAACTGATCGTAATAGAATGACCAATTGTAGCGAATAGAGGGTTTGAAATTCAACCCAATATATACTCCCTCTTCATTGATTGGTCGTGTATTTTCTGAAAAGGCATTGCCATAGAAAGTATGGAAGTTTCTATCGAATTTCCGCCATAGAATAGCTAAGTCTAGCTGCTTGCTCAGACTGCTCATCATACCGAGCGTAGAACCCATGCCGCCACTTTTTGAAATGGCACTCTCGCCGAAGAAGAAGTAATTATGAAGATTGTAAGAAAAGTACAGGCTATGGATATGATTCTCTTGTCCTGAGAATTCAAACTGATTATAGACTTGAGGGTTCCTGATGAATGGCTGACTGAATCTGGTCAATAAGCTGTTTAATCCAAATTGAAAAGTTTTATTGATTGAATTGAATTGCAAATTCCCACCTAAGTTACTCTCTCTGATTTGGTCTTTGTAGGCGATTTCTGTCGGTGTACGGTGCAGTCCAGATAATTGAAGGGAACTGATAATCAACTCTTGCCTTTCAAGAGTGTCTAAGGTTGCAGTCACTCTCCCATCCCTAGGAGCGTGGGAAGCAATAATGGTCGTAGTCCAGTTTCCTGACTGATAAGAGGCACCTATCCCTCTAAAAAAGCCAAATTCCATAGCTCCTGTATATGGCCTCAGACCAATGCTACTCCTTCTTACAGTCGTAATTGTCTCTGCTCCTTTGCCCACAGAGAATCCAGCACCATAAACTAGTCCTTGCCCAAATTGTGCTTGAAAATCACCAAGCATGATAGCTTTCCACTTTTTCTGGTTGTAAAGCGCAAAATGGTAGGAAAGGAAATTAAATCCATATCGCTTGGTGTCTGGATCCCAGACAAACTCTTCACCTGGATCCTTGTCAATCGTAAAGCCTAGACTGAAATCTTTGCTATGCTGAATCCTAAATCTTGCATAAAGGTTATTTGGATCACCCAAGTATCGGCTTGTTAGTCGGCCATTGCTCAGCGTATCAGGTGGGGTAAATCCACGTCTTGTTTCCCAAACTCTGTTTTGTCTAAAAATAAAATAGGCGTCTCGTTCAGTTGTGATCCTTTTTATTAATGGTCGGTTGGACAAGCCTTCATTTTCCGATAAAGTCACAAAAGGGAGGATTTTATAGATAGTCTCCATATCAAACCCGGGTATAGCTTGAAGCTCATATATGGAGATCAGTTGTCCAAAACTCTCTTTGTAAGTGAAAAAGGAGTTGATTTGGTAGGGGTTGAGAATAAAAATGGATTTGAGCTCCTCTGGTGTAGTTTTGTTGAGATGAATGGGGTTAAGAAAGAGTTGAAGTAGACTTTCATACATGTCTTCAAACTCCTCTTCCCCTTGCTGCATGGCGAAAAGCTCTTCAATGAATGCTTCTATATTAATTTCACCTTTGCGATAGGTCTGAGCAGGAAGTTTCAAGCTCACAAGCACAAGCAGTATCCCTATCAAGATCCATTTCTTCATTGTTTTGAGATAATATATCCAAATGAAAAATGGTGCGTGGCACCTAAATATTGATTTTGAGTCATGGCATAGTCGATTACAAAATCTTTTGGCCTAAAGCCTATTCCAAAGAAAAGATTACTAGGATTGGTGTTGATACCTGTTCGCATCCATAGCTTATCCATCAAGTTGTATTCTAGACCAAGCTTCAGTACTGGGTCAAGCAAAATGTCTTTTTCAGCTTCCAAATTGATAGTCAGCTTATCGGTTGGTAGGTATGATAGTCCAGATTTGACCACGGTAGGAATGTGATCATTGGATATTTTGCTGACCTTAGCATTGGTTAGGTTGTAGATATGAGCGCCAAAAAACAAGTTTGGGCTCAATTCTGCAAGCCCTCCAAATTCCACTACTGGAACGGCACTTCTGCCAAACCCTTCAATATTGGTCTGTACATAATTGACTTTGATGCCAAGACTTGCAATTCCCATTTGGTTTGAAATACCGATTCCAATATGCCTTTGATTAAAATGCTCATCGCCAAATGTAGACATGCTAAGCCCTAGATTAAGTTTATCATTAGCAAGAATAGCTCCAGATGACAGGGTCGTGAGTTCGTTCAGCTGAAATCTATGATCATAGCCCACTGCCACTGAAGATTTTGTTATTCTTCCTAATGCTCCTATGTTATTGAACACAGACCAAGTATCCGTCAAACTGAGGTTTGCATTGCCCATGCCCATGCTTCTCGCACCTTTGGCATAGGTATCCAAGCCACCCTGAGCATGAAGGTGTAATGGTAAAAGTATCAAGCCAAGAAAAGTCAATATCCTAGCCATTGCAAAAAGTGATAGCGATGAAACAAGAACTATGAATTTACTTCATTTAGAAAGTAAAGGGAAGACCATAGCCGATTTTAAACACTTAAATCGGTTAGCAGATGAAAGTGATTATTAAAAAGGTGCCTTGAAATTAAAAAAGAAATTACCCTCACCCACATTGTTCATAGAGTACTCTAGTCGAAATACGATATCATAAAAAATCACTAAATCTAAGCCTGGACCATAACCAAACAAGTATTTATTTGTCAGCCTCAAGTTTTCGGGTATTCTATTGCGGTCATTGACATAACCGTGGTCAAAGTTTCCACTAAGGTAAAGTTTTATCGGGAGTGTAGAGAATCCTTCAAAAGGCACGTAGTCATCAATCGCATATTCTAAATCTAAGAGTTTGAACCTCAAGCTGTTTTTATGCACAAGCAACTGCTGACCTTCAATCACATTAAATTCATAGCCTCTGATGAAATTGGGCATGTAGCCTATCCCTCTAACCGAAGTAAAGGGTTGTCTTTTGCCGAAAAAACTATTGACAGTAAGTCCTGACGCAAGGTGGAATTTGTCATTGAATGTCCAATAGCGATTAGCTATAGCCGTAAATTCCCAGTCCTTGAAATCATCAAATCCAAACAATCCAAATTTGGTCAATCCCAAATTAAGCAATGCTCCTTGCGTTGGATAGGCATTGTAATTTCTTCTATCGTGTCTAAAGTTATAAGACGCTACAAAGTTACTCAGGGTATTATCACCATGTAGGAAGTAATTTTCATTTTGGATAAATACATCTTCATTGACTCTGATATTATTATAACCCAATGTCACAAAATGAAAATTATAGAAACTACCTCTGTAGCTGTATCGGATAAAGGAAGAAAAATTTCTTCTCAGTACATCTTCATTTTCATTGGTGTAAAACACCTGTCGGTTATTGGCTGACCTGACTGCGATGGTCTTATTGGTTAGATAAGAAAATTGGAAAGCCAACCCATGTTTTTGCTTTCTGTCTATAAATGGAAAGCTATAGAGTAAATCAAAAGCTTGAGTAAATCCAAATTGAGTAGTCAGTCTGAGTTTTTCATTTCTTCCGCCCACATTATTGTGATAGAATCTTGCGCCATAATTCACCCGTTTTAGACTTCTGTTTTGATTGGTCCACCACTCTGCAAAGTTCCTGTCTGCTAGCTCAAAAATAGGGGAAGGGATGAAATACCTTCTTTCATCTACAGTCACTAAAATTTCGATTAATTCTTCCCCTGTGATCAAAGGTGTGATTTCGACGGTATTGAAAAGAAGGAGATTGAAAACTTTTTTCTGATCAGCTTCAATCATTGAAATCAGATCTTCCCAGTCATATGTGACTCCAGAACTGATATCAAGTTCCCTAAGGATGATGTTTTTTCGTGTTCTTTGATTACCTACTACAAAAATATTATTGATGGTAACTCGCTCTGGGATATCTATCGCTATTCTCAGGCTGTCTTCAAAAGTATCACCTTGTGCATAACTCTTTTGAATTAAGCCCATAGCTGACACTGAGAAAAATATCAACAATAAATACCTGATTCGCATTGTTTACTTTTTTTGCAATTTGAAAGATAAGGCTTCATCAAGACATTTACGAAGCTAGCGTCAATTTCTTTCGAAGAAGTTTGCCAAAAGATGGAATTATAAGAAGCTTATCAGTTGTTAATCCTTAAATTTGTCAAATAGCAGATGCCCTTGAAAACTATCATTCGAAAAATCGCCATATTTCCAGTACTGATCTACCAGTACTTGATCTCGCCACTTTTCCCCGCATCATGTAGATATACGCCAACTTGTAGCAATTACATGAAACAAGCCATCATGAAACATGGGGTTTTCAAAGGAGGGTGGTTAGGGATCAAACGTATCGCCAGCTGCCACCCTTGGGGAGGTCATGGTCATGATCCTGTTCCATGATTATTTTTCAATTTTTGGCTTTAGGCCTTTTTTTGCAGCCAAGAAAATCAACACAATCCCAGCTATTACAAGAGGAATACTTAAGGTCTGACCCATATTAAATTGAAGTCCTTCTTCGAAGTCAACCTGATTTTCTTTCAAAAACTCCCAAACGAAGCGCATTCCAAATACTGATATCAGGAAAAGTCCAAGGAAGAGTCCATCAGGAAGTCTTTCTTTGTATTTGTTCCAAATCAGGAACAAGATGATGAAAATCAATAGATAGGAGATAGATTCATAGATCTGCGTTGGGTATCTAGAGACTCCATAAGTCTTGATGGTAGCAACATAATGGTCTCCGCGATCTATCAAGTCGTAATTAAGATCAGCACTTGGATCTTCTGAAAGGTATTTCTGAGAACTTCTAAATCTCGTCAATACATACTTGACATCAGTTTCAATGGCTTTTCTCAAAACATCTTCATCGAAGCCACCCTTTGCAATTTTGATATCAAAATTTACTGGGACAATCCCGTTCCCTACCAATTCACTTTGTCTATCAGTAGGCTTGTAGGCATTGACATCAATCAGAGGTATCCTAAGTGTTTCTAAAGCTTCTTCTGTATCTCGAGCAAATACAAATCCGGAATCTGAATCAGTTGGCTTACCACCGATTTCTGAATTCATCAAATTCCCCATTCTGATCAGCGCTCCTGTCATTGCAACCACAATGACAATCCTATCTACAACCCAAAGATAAGATTGACCAGGAGTCTTCTTTGCGTACATGAAGAGAGCAATCAGGATAGCAATAGCGGCTCCATGACTTGCTAGTCCACCTTCCCAAACCTTAAGTATGTCAAGAGGATTGCTTAGGTATTTTTCTGGCTCATAGAATAATACATGACCTAATCGTGCTCCTATTATGGTCGCCAAAACCATATAAATGGTGAGTTTATCAACCAATTGTGGGTTTTGACCTTCTTTTTTAAAAATGTAGACCATGAATTGTTGCGAGATGATGAAACCCAGTGCAAAAAGCAAACTGTACCATCTCAATCTTTCAAAACCTGGAAAAACAGCTGGGTTTGGACTCCAAACCACGTAGTTTAAAATATGATTTATCATTTTCTTGTTTGATTCTTTTTCAAAGATGTATATTAATCAGACATTTCCCGAAAAAACGTTTCGAATTTTTCTTTTTAGAGTGAATCTAATTCCTTCAATTCTTCTTCATATCCCCCGGATAAAATCGGGAACCTATACCAAGTTTTTGGATCCACACTGAATTCGTCCAAGTGAAAAGATGGAGCGATTCTTTCTCTTTTCCACTGATTTCTAGACCATAGCCTAAAGAATTTTTTGATGTACTCTTTCAAAAGGTTTTGTTTTATATCAAGTTCTTCCTTTAAGATAAGGAAGACATCCATAGGAGATCTTCTATCGCGGATGGCTAGTTTTTCGATCTCTAAAATGATACTGTATGGCATCAAATCATCTTCATCAGTTTGGTGATTATCAGTAGGTCTCAGTTCTGCAGATGGTTGTAGTGCATTGACGTGTCTCAAGCCAGTTTGCCCCAATTCTGTTTCAGCCCATCGGAGCCATTGAAGAATAAAGGCTTTGTCCACGCCAGCAATAGGGGCAATACTCCCAGAAGTATCACCGTCCATAGTTGTATAGCCGACATCACCTTCGCTTCGATTGGATGTGGTTAGCAAGAGTGCATTGTTGATATTTGCTAGCATCCAGATGATGGGTGAGCGAGACCGGGCTTGTATATTTTGAAGGGCTAGGTCATCCTTTTCCCAGGTTAGTTTTCTACCAAGTGCATTTTCGATCTTTTCGGTGTATGACTTTACCTCGTCAGCAATTTCCCAATTGTAAAACTTTGCGCCTATACTATCAGCCAGGCCTTTAGCACTCTGGAAAGTAGCATAGGAAGAATTATCTGAAGCTTGGTAAGCTGTACTGAGCAACTCGTGTACGATTTCCTTGGCAGGATTATCTGTTTTGGGTACAAAGCTTAAATTGATTTTTTTCAAAAACTCTTCTATTCCAAGTTCGGCAATTCCTCTTTTGACCATTTCAGCAACCAATATGGCTATACTCGCAGAATCTGCTCCACCACTCAGAGAAAGCACAAAGCCTCTACTTTTACTTTTTCTCAAATAATCAAATAATCCAAGCGAAGCTGCTTGAACAAATTCTTGATTCTTATTATGAATGCTTTTTACAGTTGGATAATTTTCTCTGCCTTTGTCAAAATCAAAGCTAACTATTTGGTAATCTTGGTAGGAGAGTAGTTTGTTTTTCAATAGCAATTCACCGCTTTTTGCCACAAGCATTTCACCATCAAAAATCATCTTACCTGCTTCGTTCCCAAGTAGGTTGATATAAAAATAGGTTGCATTTAATAAAGTGGATGAATTTTTGACAAGCTCTTCTCTTTGGATACTTTTACCCATTGCAAAATGACTGGCACTAGGATTGAAAATGACGTCCATTTTGCGGTCTTTCAATCTAAATCCAGGTCTGACATCTCCTCGCCAGGCATCCTCACAAATCTCAAATCCGTATCGGACATCATTCTTTTCAAAAATCAAATCGCCTAGTGGAATGCTGGTGCCAAAAAAATCAAATGAAATTATTTGATGCGCTTCCCAAGGAGTAAACCACCTGAACTCGTAATGAACACCATCGATGGCCATAAACTGCTTGGCAACAAACGCTTTCAGTTCAGCATTTTCTATAATGGCCATGCAATTATAGACATGTTGTTGTATACGTACAGGTAGGCCTATGGCTACTGTGATATTTTCACAAAGTGGGATAACTTGCTGTAGTTGCTTTACTGCCTTTTGTGGATACCAATAGCTAAGGTATAAATCCTCACTTCCGTATCCCGTGATGGCTAACTCTGGGAAACAGAGTAATTCAATCTTTTTCTCTTTGGCTTCTGCTATAGCCGATGTAATATTTTTTAAGTTTCCTGTCCAATCCAACGGAGTTTGGTTGACAGTAGCACAGGCAATTTTCAATCTTGACATAATGATGACTTGATACCTAGAAACAGGAAATTCAAAGATAGTGTTCTAAATAGGGATGTTTAGATTTTCACAGGCATTTTTGGAAGCTTCCTGTTCAGCCTTTTTCTTGGTAGCTCCTTTTCCCTCAGCAATTGCTTCTCCATTGACTTTTACCTCTATCAAAAACTCCTTAAAACGTTGTGATCCAGTAATGGAAAGTAAGTTGAAGTCAATTTCTTTAGATTCTTTTTGAGCCCATTCGATCAGCTTACTTTTGAAATTGCTCGTAGTAGAAATAATGTCGTCAACATCAAAGTGGATGATGATCCTTTTGAGGATAAAATGTTTGGTGAAAGCATATCCTCGATCCAAATAGATAGCACCTATCAATGCTTCCAAAGCATCACCATTGATCGACTTGTGCCCTGCTATATTTCTTCCTTTCAGCTCTTCATTGATCAATTTGGCTAGACCAATCTTAATAGCTATCAGATTGAGTGCCTCCCTATTGACCATTCTTGAGCGAGTTTCAGTCAAGAAGCCTTCATCCCTGTAAGGGAACTTGATAAATAAAAATTCGGCCACGATTGTACCAAGTACAGCATCACCTAAGAATTCTAATCTTTCATTTGAGATTTTTAGTCCGTTGATGCTTTCTTCAGCAATAGAAGCGTGTTTGATGGCAAGTTTATATAAGGACAAATTAAAAGGCTTGCTGCCGACCATATGTTTGATGGCGGCAGCAAGCCTTTTTTCATTTTTATTGTAAAACAGCGCTTGAATTCTGAGTAAACGTGACAGTCTCAAGGTTACTCAGTGATTTTTTTGAAAATGATAGAACAATTGTGTCCACCAAATCCAAACGTATTACTCAAGGCAGCTCTAACTTCTCTTTTTTGAGCTTTATTGAAAGTCAAATTCAAATTACTGTCAAAACTTTCGTCATCAGTAAAGTGATTAATTGTAGGCGGAACGATGTCATTCTGAACAGACAGAATAGAAGCAATCGCTTCAATCGCACCTGCAGCTCCTAGAAGGTGACCTGTCATGGACTTGGTACTACTTATATTAAGCTTGTAAGCATGCGCTCCAAAAACTTTTTGGATGGCTTTCACTTCACTCACATCCCCTAATGGGGTGGAAGTACCATGTACATTTACATAATCAATCTCTTCGGGAGCCATACCAGCGTCTTCTAGTGCAAATTTCATCACATTGGCGGCACCTTCACCTTCAGGATGTGGAGCTGTGATATGATGTGCATCTGCGGTCATTCCACCACCTACCAGTTCAGCATAGATTTTGGCACCACGTGCTTTGGCATGCTCGTACTCTTCAAGAATGATAGCGCCAGCTCCTTCTCCCAGTACAAATCCATCTCTGTCTTTGTCAAAAGGTCTTGAAGCAGATTGTGGATCATCATTTCTTTGAGAAAGTGCTTTCATAGCATTGAATCCACCAATGCCAGCCTCTGTCACAGCCGCTTCAGATCCTCCAGAGATGAAAACATCCGCTTTGCCCAATCTGATATAATTGAATGCATCAATCAATGCATTGGTACCAGAGGCACAAGCAGACACAGTGACAAAGTTAGGACCTTTAAAACCATACTTGATTGAAAGGAATCCCGCACTGATGTCAGCGATCATCTTGGGAATAAAGAAAGGGTTGAATCTCGGTGTACCGTCTCCATTAGCAAAGTCTACAACTTCATCTTGGAAGGTTTTGAGACCTCCGATTCCGGAACCCCAAATAACACCTGCTTTGTGTAGGTTGATCTTTTCTAAGTCTAAACCTGAATCTTTCATGGCCTCATCTACAGCAATCATTGCATATTGTGTAAACGGATCCATCTTCCTAGCCTCTTTTCTATCAATAAAATCTTCGACGTTGAGGTTTTTGACCTCGCAGGCGAATTGTGTCTTGAAAAGGGAGGCATCGAATCTAGTAATAGGTGCAGCACCACTCACACCATTAGTGAGCCCCTCCCAAAATTCAGGGGCGGTATTGCCTATTGGTGTGAGGGCGCCTATACCCGTTACTACAACTCTTCTTAAATTCATAAATGAATTTTAAGTGATTATTTTATTTTACGTTTGCTTCCAGGTAGCTGATAGCTTGACCTACAGTACCGATTTGCTCAGCTTGGTCATCTGGAATAGAAATGTTGAATTCTTTTTCGAATTCCATAATAAGTTCTACCGTATCTAGAGAGTCAGCACCTAGATCGTTTGTGAAGCTAGCCTCAGGAGTAACTTCAGATTCTTCTACGCCTAACTTATCTACGATAATGGCTTTTACTTTTTGTGCAATTTCAGACATTTTGTTATCAGTTTATTTTATAACACTTCGCAAAGAAATATATTTATCCCCTTATTGCCAAAAAAAACAGACAAGTAAATTCAAGATATTCCCGTACCACCTTGAAGTTGAAGGAATATTTTTAACTTTGTTTTTTAAATTCTTCCTGAATGAAGAAAACAAAATTACTTGTCGACAACCCCTTTGATTTTGAACTTTTGGGCTTTGTAGCTCCCCTCAAAGACTATAAAATGGCTTGGGTGATCAACAATTGCCTGGATATCAATTTGATTAGATCCAAGGATTTTGAGCTTCAATTCATGGATGATACCGCCTTGGTTATTTCTCAATATATGATTGAAAAAGACCACGGATACCTCCAACTCCTTAAAAATAGATCTCTCAATGAAAATGGAAGTATCAGGTATCTTATACCCGAACTTAGGATGATGGATTACTTCCTCTTGCTACAGGATCTAACCTTCGAATTGGATATTAATACGTATATTGAGCGCTTATCCAAAAGCCATTATATTCAAAATGTAGTGAAATTGGATGTGAATAAGATTAAATCAAAAGAAAACCTGTTAACCTATTAAAACGAAAATTACCCATGAGTGTCACCAACTTTAATAAAACAAAGATTTTGGCTACAGTAGGCCCTGCCTCAAACAATGAAGAAACATTATTGAATCTAGCAAATGCTGGGGCTAATGTTTTCAGATTGAATTTTTCGCACGGAAATCACGAGGGGCATGCCAATGTGATTGGTATGATCCGAAAAATCAACAAAGACCATAATCTATCGCTTGGAATTCTTCAAGATCTTCAAGGCCCAAAAATCAGAGTAGGAGAGGTAGAAAACAACGGCGTAGAAATCAAACCTGGTGATCAAATTACCATTACCAATGATCCTGTGATCGGAACATCTAAGCTAGTCAGTACCGTGTATCAAAACCTACCAAATGATGTAGTGACAGGGGATAGAATTCTAATCGATGATGGTAACCTTGAGTTGATAGTGAATGATACTGATGGGAAAAATGTAAATTGTACTGTAATACATGGTGGTATTCTGAAATCTCGAAAGGGAATCAACTTACCAAATACCAAAGTTTCTGCACCTTCTCTTACAGAAAAGGATATAGAAGATTTGGCTTTTGGTCTAGAAAACGAAGTGGATTGGATTGCTTTATCTTTTGTGAGATCAGCTGAAGATATCTATGATCTAAGACAGCGCATCGAAAAGGCAGGAAAAAACTGTAAGATTGTAGCGAAAATTGAAAAACCCGAAGCACTTGAGAACATTGATTCAATCATCGAAGCTACCGATGCTATCATGGTAGCACGTGGTGATCTAGGTGTAGAAGTTCCAATGCAAATGGTACCACTATGGCAAAAGAAAATGGTAGAGAAATGTAAACTGGCTTGTAAGCCTGTGATTATTGCTACCCAAATGCTGGAAAGTATGATCGTGAATCCTAGACCTACCAGAGCAGAGACCAACGATGTCGCGACGGCAGTATTGGATGGGGCAGATGCAGTGATGCTTTCGGCTGAGACAGCATCAGGAAACTTTCCAGTAAACGCCGTGAAGGCAATGAGCTCAATCATCTCTCACATTGAAGCAAATGCAGACGTCTACCACAACTTGTATAAAATCCCAGAAGATGATAAGACTTTTCTTTCAAACAATTTGATCTTAATGGCTTCTAGAATTTCTAGAAATGTTGGAGCCAAGGCTATAGTTGGGATTACATCTTCAGGCTTTACAGCATTTAGAATAGCTTCACATAGACCAAAGGCCAATACTTTTATTTTTACTAGAAATAAGCCTTTATTAACTCAGCTGAGTTTGGTATGGGGAGTCAGAGCTTACTTTTATGAAAGCAATGTATCCACTGATGCTACCTTTATGGATATTCAAAATCAACTCAAAACAGATGGTCATGTGAAAGAAGGAGATGTAATCATCAATACTGCCAGCATGCCATTGAAAGTAAAAGGTAAAACCAACATGATGAAAGTTCATGTAGTGGATTAAATTAAGAATAAATTTCACTCTTTTCATTAAAGGTCAGTAGTTTTACTGATCTTTTTTTGTGCAGGTCAGGGATAGTATCAAACGATTCAACCGAAAGATTTCCCTATTCATAGATTTTTGTAAATCAACAATTGGTTTGCTTCTGTTAGTTATTTGAACATAACTAAACAACTATGAAAAATATATTCAAAAACCTGATGGCAGGTATGTTTGTGTTACTTGCTTTTTCTTGTCAAGAGGATGAACCTGCACCGCAACCAGCACCTGACTTGGTTCAAGCTGCAAATGCGGCAGGCTTGACTACTCTGTTGGCAGCCGTGGAGGCTGTACCTGAGCTTGCTCCAGCTTTGCTAAACTCACAAGCAATTACAGTTTTTGCTCCAACAAATGATGCATTTGCCAATGCGCTTACAGCATTGGAAGCTGCTAATTTAGATGAATTAGTAGAGAAATTGGGCGGAGTTGATGGTTTAGAAACTGTTTTAGGTTTTCATGTAGTGCCAGCAATCGCTTTTGCCGCAGATCTAAACGCAAGTAATAATTTTACTACCTTATCAGGACAAGAATTACTTGTGGAAAGATCAGGTAATAGTGTTACCATTACTGATGCTACTGGAGCTGTAGCCAATGTGGTTGCTGCCGATGTGACGATCTCCAATGGAGTTGTCCATGTTATTGATAGGGTGCTGTTACCAGAGATTGATGCACTTCAACCAAGCACATTGACGATTAAGGAAGACCCTAATCTTGGGTTCATGTTTGCTGATGCAAATGGTCGTTCTTTGTATTATTTCTCCAGAGATGTGAATGGTGATAATAACTGTTCAGGTGGATGTGCCAACAACTGGCCAATTTTCTATGCGGAAGAAATCAATATTTCTAATCCTGCATTTGATGCATCGCTGATTGGTACTATAGAAGTTGACGGCGAAAATCAAACAACCTACAATGGATGGCCTTTGTACTATTTCGCGAATGACGAGAATGGATCAGTTAATGGCGACGGAGTAGGAAGCGTTTGGTTTGCTGCAAAGCCTGATTATAGTATCATGATTGCTAATGGTCAACTTGTAGGTAATAATGGCGAAAATTATATCATAAATGAAGCAGGAGAATATGTGAATGGTGAAGGAAATACTCAATATTACATTGATTTCCAAACTGGGAGAACGCTATATAGATTTATCAATGACGAAGCAGACCAAAGTAATTTTGGAGGTAATCCATCAGTTTGGCCTCTTTACACTACTGAAATAGATCAACTTCCATCTTTGATTTCCACTGATGACCTAAATGTAATAGAGAACAATCAGTTGTCTTTCAGGGCAAATCCGCTTTATTTCTTTGGCAGTGATGAAGATAGAGGAGACACAAAAGGAGTAAGTGTTCCGAACCCTGGTGTTTGGCCAATTGTAAACAACGATACGCCTGAATTAGAGCCAATTCCTAACTTGGTGGAGGCTGCCACGGCTGCTGAATTGACTATATTGTTGGATGCTGTGGTGGCAGCAGGTTTGGCAGACGCCTTATTAGAAGCAGACGAGATTACTGTTTTTGCTCCAACAAATGATGCTTTCGTGGCATTATTGGAAACACTAGAAGTCGAAACCTTAGAAGAGTTGATTGAAGCCCTCGGTGCAGATGCGGTTGTTAAAGTATTGCAGTTTCACGTCGTACCTGCTGTTGCTTTTTCAACAGACTTGGCTGAAGGGAGTCAAACAGTTCCAACTTTGGCAGGTGAGAATTTAACAGTGATCAGAACAGGTAATTCCGTCACTGTGATAGATTCAGCTGATAATACTTATAATGTTGTCGTGGCTGATGTACAAATCCAAAATGGCGTCGTACACGTTATAGATGGTGTTTTACTACCTAATTTAGATTAAAAAAAGTTTAATTCTTAAGCTAGATGCCAAGGAACAATAAGTTTCTTGGCATTTTTAATTAATATACTCCACACATTTTAATCGTAAATATCAACTATTCAACCTCGATTTTACCCCATTGATCTATGTATATACATCCATTTTTTATTTTTTGGGGTTATACAATGGAACATAAACTATATCAACTATGAAAAAAATATTCAATCTTTTCCTTGCTGGTGCAATCCTTTTGTTTGCAGCTTCTTGTCAAGAAGACGAACCAGCTCCACAGCCAGCTCCTGATTTGGTACAAGTTGCTAATGCAGCCGGTTTGACTACACTTCTAGCTGCAGTTGAGGCAGTACCTGGCCTAGCACCTACTTTATTGAATGCGCAAGCAATCACTGTGTTTGCTCCTACCAACGATGCATTTGCTAATGCGCTTACTGCGTTTGAAGCTTCTAATCTTGGTGAATTAGTTGAGAAACTAGGAGGTGTTGAAAACCTAGAGACTGTATTGGGTTTTCACGTTGTACCAGCAGTTGCTTTTGCAGCTGACCTGAATGCTACAAATAGCTTTACCACTGTTTCTGGACAGGCTTTGACTGTGGCTAGAAATGGTAATGCTGTTACTGTGACTGATGCAAATGGAGATGTAGCCAATGTTGTTGCTGCAGATGTTGCTATTGCCAACGGTGTCGTACACGTCATTGACAGAGTATTACTACCTGAAATCGATCTTCCTCAGGAGCCTGCACCAAACTTGGTAGATGCTGCTACAGGTGCAGGTTTGACTACACTATTAGCTGCCGTTACAGCCGTTGATGGTTTGGCGGGTACTTTACTCGGGCTAGAGGCAATCACAGTTTTTGCTCCTACCAATGATGCATTTGCTGCTGCTCTGGAAGCATTCAATGCTGCAAACCTTGAGCAATTAGTTGCAAAAATTGGTGGTGTCGATAATCTAGAAACGGTATTAGGTTTTCACGTTGTTCCTGCTGTGGCGTTCTCTTCAGACCTTCAAGCATCTAACACCTTTACTACTGTAGCGGGTCAAGAATTGACGGTGAATGTGTCTGGTTCAGCTGTAACTGTGACTGATGCCGCTGGTAATACAGTAAATGTAGTGGCTGCAGATGTAGCTATTGAAAACGGTGTAGTGCACGTGATCGATGGAGTCCTTCTTCCAGAATTGAACATTCCAAATGTAGTGGAAGCTGCAACAGCTGCTGAATTGACTATTCTACTAGAGGCTGTAACAGCGGCTGGTTTGGGTAGCGCATTACTTGAAGCTGACGAAATCACCGTTTTTGCTCCGACAAATGAAGCTTTTGGTAACCTATTAGCAGCACTTGAAGTGTCTTCTCTGGAGGAACTAATAGATGAATTGGGTGCTGAGGCAGTTATTAAAGTACTTCAATTCCATGTTGTTCCTGCTACTGCATTTTCTTTTGATCTTGCAGAAGGTGCACAACAAGTTCCTACACTCGCAGGTGAGAACTTGACAGTAACTAGATCAGGAAATAGTGTAACTGTAACTGATGCTGCTGGAACAACTTATAATGTGGTAGCTGCTGACGTGGTGATATCAAATGGTGTAGTGCACGTAATAGATGGTGTGGTACTACCTACACTTGACTAATATTATTGTTTGATAAAGCAGAGAAGTATCAATCTTCTCTGCTTTACTTTGTTAATCGTCATTTTTTTACCTTAAATTCCCGAAGAGTAACTAACCCTATTAAATTAAAATCATGTTCAACGGCCCATATAAATTTCTTTTTCCGGGCTTATTAGCCGTCTATTCTTTTATCAATATAAAGGTTTTGGATGGAGATCGCTTGTATCAAGCTGACTTGCCACTTGATAAACTATTTTATATCATTTTTATACTTTGTTATGCTGTTTGGTTTGTTAATGCATTTATTGAAAAGTACAATACCAGCATAAAAATCAAGATACAGCCACTTTTATTACAATTTGGGTTCAGTATTATAGGAGTATTTTTTATCAGTTTATCTTCTATTTTAATTACCGAAGCTGCTCTGGGTGAGCCTTTCAGTTATTCGTTTCAGAATTTGCTTTTGACAAGTGGTTTTGCTTTTAGGATTAATTTGTTCCTCAATTGTATCAATGCAATTCTTTATTTTAGCAAGAGATATAAAGAAAAAGCAGTGGAAGCTGAGAAGCTTCATTCACTCAATGTAGAAGCACAGCTGGTTTCTTTAAACTCTCAGATCAATCCTCATTTTTTCTTCAATAACCTTAGTACGCTTTCCTCATTGATCCACGAGGATCCGAAATTAGCAGATGAGTATTTACAAAAGCTATCCACAATCTATAGACATATTCTTTCGACAAGAGATAAAGAATTGATTCCATTAAAAGAAGAATTGGCATTTTTGGATAATTATATTTCACTTCTAAGCATCAGATTTCAAAAATCTTTAAAATTTTCTAAAAATATTTCTTCAGAATGTAAGGACTTACTTTTGCCACCTTCAGTTCTACAGCTTCTAGTGGAAAATGTGGTCAAACATAATTATTTCACAGAAAAAGAGCCTTTGACAGTAACCATTACCTCTGATTGTGAACAGATCAAAATCCACAATAAGAAGCAGAAAAAAGATGTTGTAGAGTACTCTTCTGGTATAGGACTTCAAAACATTTCGGAGAGATATTCATTTTTAGATAAGAAGATTGTCATTATTGATGAAAAAGAATATTTCCAAATAAGCCTACCACTGATCCATGAAGATAGCAATAGTAGAAGACGAGCCACTTACGCTGAATAGAATTCGTAACATTATCAATGCACAAAATGCTGATCTTGAGGTGGTCGGCACAGCGCAAAGCAATAGAGAACTCTTAGAGCTTCTGAATAGTGATATTCAAATCGACCTACTACTTTGTGACATACATTTAGCCGATGGTCTGAGTTTCAATGTACTCAAAGACAAGGCTATTTCTTTTCCAATAATTTTTGTAACAGCTTACGATAAATATGCATTAGAATCATTTGAACATAACTGTATAGACTACATTCTCAAACCTATTCAAGAAGAGCGCTTGCTCAAGGCATTTGATAAAGTAAAAACCTTAAAGTCTCAACCTCTAGACCTAGCTCAAATTAATGCTGATTTTTTGAAAAATATGATGATGGGTTATCAATCGAAAGAGTATAAGAAAAGGTTTCTTACAAAATCAGGAAATAAGATAAGGTTTGTCAATGCCGATGACATAGCCTATTTCTATTCTTATGAAGGAATCACATATGTTTATGAAAAAGAAACCAAAAAGAAATCTATTGTAGAATTTACACTCAGTGAGCTTGAGTCACATCTTTTAGATCCTTCTAAATTTTTCAGAGTTAGTAGATCTGTTATCATTCAGTTGGATGATTTAGTGGAAATGAGACCATATCAAAATGGACGGATGATGTTGATGTTAAATTCGCAACCTGAGGCAGATATTATCGTTGCAAGAGATCGGGTAAATGATTTTAAAAATTGGATTAATCAATAAAAAATGCATAGGTTCTATTTCACAATTTTAATGCTTTTAGGACTGTCATTGTCTACTTTCGCTCAAAGCTCCGAAAAAGTAAATTTAGATTCTCTAGTTAATCAAATCGTTAAACTTGATCAGGAGTTGTATCAAGTTCAATTGAATCTCCATCAGTCTCAAAAACAACTTAAAACAGGTATTTTTATCGCAACAATTGGCTACTCTGTTACCATACTTGGAGGACAGCTTCTTGGTTCGAATCCAGATTTGGGGAAAACTTTACTCTATACCGGAGGAGCTATTGGCATAGGTGGTACTTACACTCTCGTCAGAGGCTTCAATAAGATATCCCTTGGCCCGCCTAGAAGAAGGATCGTTTATTGATCACGTTTTACAGCCGTGATTATTGCTCTTGGGGACCACGAGGTACGACCATTAGTACTTTTTCTTTGTCGACTATGACTTCGCCAGGAGCAGAGCCTTTTACCTTTCTGACAAATTTCACTGGTGTGTAAATGATTGGAGCAATACTTTCGTTTTTGTTTTTAGAATAGTATGCGGCTAGTTCTGCGGCTTTTTCTAGGACTGTTTTTGGGAAGTTTAGTCCTGATTTGTATTTAATAATGACATGCGATCCAGAGACATCTTTGGCATGTAGCCATAAATCCTCTTTCCATGCATAATATCTCAGCATCTCGTCATTTGATTTTGCTGATTTACCAACTAAAATCTCAAATCCTTCAATTTCAAACCGCTTGAAAGGAACTTGTTCAAGTTTTTCTTTCTCTTTTGCTAGGAGCTGATTTTGTTTGACAAAACTTTTCAAATCCTTGAAGTGAGTAATATTCGAAAGCTCATCCATCAGGTCATGGATATTTGCCAACAAAGCTTCTTTATCGGCTAAATTTTGGTAAAGTTGATCGATTTCAATCTTTCTATTTTTTGATTTTCTATAAAGATTTTCCGCGAATTTCTGTGGACTGAGACCTCTTTTGAGTCTGAGCAACTCCTCCTTGCCAGTGTAGAAATTGAAAAGCATGATCTCTTCTGCTCCTGCTGGAATCTGATGTAAGTTGGCCATAATCACATCAGCTAGCTGTGAGGGCGGGCTCTCTTTTTCAAGGGAATTTAGCTTTTCTGTTGTTTTGAGAATATAGGCTTGAGACTTTTTCTTTTGATCCTCGAAGTTTCTGATCCAATATTGCTTTTCCTTTTCAAATGCTTGAATGACAACAAGATATTTAAAAAGTTCATTGCAGGCGGCAATAGGGTTTTCCGATTGGTAAATAGACTGATCAGTGGGTAGTAAAGTTAAGCTGTATTCAGTTTTGTTTTTGATAATCGAAAATAAAGGTGAGTCCAGCATGTCCATCATAGATTGCATCATAGTCCACTTCTGATCAAGGCTAGCTTCGATGTATCCATGATCCTTCAAATATTCTCTTGGTATCTTCCCAAGTGTTGGGAGAAACTTTGCAGCATTTCCATCAAGCGAAAAGAAATTCGATTCGCTTAAGTCCAAATTTTTTGGCAGATTTCTAATCTGTAGTGAGTGGTCGTCTTTGATTTCATTTCTAAAAATGCGTGCTGGGATATCATCATTATCCTTATAGAAGAGGATATTACTTCTTGTCCCGTGCATTTTGAAAAGCAATCTATCTCCTGATTCGAATTCACAGATAAAAGCCCTTTCAAAGTTGACAACTTCGATTTTTGAAAACTTTTGATTCAATAGCTCGGGAAATAAAGATACGGTATTTCGTTTGCCTCGCTTAAATTCATCAGGGAAAGAGAGGCAAGAGATGGTTGGGAGTAAATTAGCACGAATGAATATTTCTGATCCTTCTTTGACGCAGCCGATGACCAATTCATCCTTATTTTGAGAAAAGCATGAGATAACCTGAGCCCCTTGAAACGTATCATGGAGTTCTGGACAAAGAAACTTCAGAAAATAATAATTGAGATGCATCAGACTAAGTCAAATTTCAATCCATCAAATGCCAACCTAATGTGATCAGGTAACTTTCTTTCAACATCAGCATGTGTACCTAGTTTGTGGCTGATATGTGTAAAGTAAGCTTTTTCAGGTTGTATTAAATGAACCATTTCTATAGCCTCATCTAAGGTAAAATGTGAAATATGATGGCTGGATTGAAGTGCATTTAGTACCAAAACTTTGCTACCTTTTATCTTTTCAAGCTCTCTAGGAGCAATTGTTTTCGCATCCGTGATATAGGTGAAATCACCAATTCTAAACCCTAAAACTGGTAGCCGATAATGCATCACTTCAATGGGATGAATGCTTATTCCCTCGATCTCGAAAACTTCATCTTTTGATATTGTTTCTGCCTTGACCTGAGGAACACCTGGGTATTTTACTTCTTCAAAAATATAGGCAAACTCTCTCTTGATTTGATTAAGGACTTTCGTAGTTGCAAAGACTGGCATATCTTTCTTTTGCATGAAATTAAAAGGCCTGATATCATCTAATCCTGCAGTATGATCCTTGTGCTCATGTGTGAAAATTACCGCGTCAAGTTTGCTGATTTGCTCTCTTAGCATTTGAGCCCTGAAGTCTGGTCCAGTATCAATAACCAAGCTTTTTCCAGCAATTTCTAGATGTATGGAAGATCTGAGTCGTTTGTCTCTAAAGTCGAGCGAAGCACAAACAGGGCAATTGCAACCGATAACTGGTACGCCCTGCGATGTTCCTGTGCCCAAAAATGTAACTCTCAAAGCTTCAATACGGTTTGTTGTAATTCACCGAGGAAGTCTTGATTTTTTTTATCTGTAAATTCATTGGGCTTGAACCCCAACTCTTTAATGATGTCAACCAAGGTGTTGACTTTCCCCTCCAAGGTGTAATATTTGTTGATGATGACGATCTTGTTGTCTTTTAGAATACAATATCCTGATTTGAAGTTACCTTTTTCGTACCTCAATATATACTCAGAAGAGGCAAATAAGTTCTCGAGCTTATCGAGGTAGCTTTTGGTGTACTTAACTGCCATGATTCTATTATGCTACAAATTTATTAGGATAAATGTTTTTTGACAGTAGCGAGCAACTTGTCATAATCCAATGGCTTTTGAACATAATCATTGAGACCAGCCTTTTTGAAATCATCCAAAGTGTAATTTTTATAATTACCCGTAATGGCAATGATTGGAACTGTAGATTTCTTTTTATCACTTAGTCCTCGAATTGCTTTGGTACACTCTATTCCATCCATAACAGGCATATTGATGTCCATCAAAATAAGGTCAAAGTCCTCATTTTCAAGTTTTTCCATCACTTGCTTGCCATTTTTGACAGCAGTTATGCTGTATTTCTCGAACATCAATACATTCTTTGTCAAGTTGATAATTACAGAGCTGTCTTCTGCAACGAGTACTTTTTTTGTTTCCGTCATGGATTAAAATGTTCAGATTGGTTAAGATATGTTTTAAACGAGTCAAATAACTCCATCAAAATTAGATAATCTTTTAAAGTATTGTCAAAAATGCCATTTTTTATATTTTTTTCAAACTCTTTACAACAATTATAGATTTTTTGTGCACCCAGTGTACCCGAATTGCCCTTGATAATATGTAACTTCTCCCCAATTGCTTCGAAGTCTTTGACAATCAAAAGTTGCTTCATTTCAGTAAGAAGTGACTCAGTTTCTTCTACGAAATCATTATAAACAACTTGAATGTTTTCTTTAGAATTGTACTTCTGCAATTGTAAGAGAACTTTTTCATCTAAAGTATCAAAGTTTTCTCTTTCTGAATTTGATTTTTCATTATCTACTTTTACACCATGCTCTAAATGGAGAGATAAGGTCTCTAAAAATAGTTTTGGCTTGATGGGTTTCGCAATAAAATCACAGAAACCTGTAGATAGAAAATAATCCTTATCGTTTTGTTCTGCATAAGCTGAAATAGCAATGATAGGTGCGTTTGTTAGGTTTTCATACTTTATCTTTTTCATGGCAGTGATGCCATCCATGACTGGCATTTGAATATCCATCAATACTAAGTCAAAATTCCCCGTTTGCAATTTTTCCAATGCAATTTTCCCATTTTCAGCGATGTCAAAATTATAAACTTGACCAATAATATGCTCAAATACCCTTCGGTTCAAGGCATTGTCATCTACAATTAAGACATTTTTGCTTTTCATTTGTAATTATTGGTAATTTCGTGGCTCTATTGGTGCTACTGAATCAGAGGAATTGTGAAGGATAAGAAATATTTAATCGTTATCGTCGGACCTACCGCAGTGGGAAAGACTGATCTCTGCATAAAATTAGGTAAAAAATTTAAGACAGAGATTATTTCTTCAGATAGTCGACAGTTTTTTAGAGAAATGAAACTTGGTACTGCTAAACCAAGCCAAGCTGAATTGAATATAGTCAAACACCATTTGGTCGACTCACATTCTATTTTTGATACTTACGATGTCAAGGCCTTTGAAAAAGACGCGTTGGCTATATTAGAGCAAATTTTTTCCTCAAAAGATATAGCAATCATGACAGGTGGTTCTGGACTTTATGTAGATGCTATTTGTGATGGGTTTGATGATATTCCTGATATAGACCCCGCGATCCGAGCAGGCATAATAAAAGCATTTGAAGAAAAAGGCTTGACTTATCTCCAAGATAGGGTTTCGGCTATTGATCCAGGTTACTATGAAATTGTAGATAGACAGAACCCACAAAGACTCATGCGAGCAGTTGAGGTATTTGAAGGTACAGGAAAGCCATTCAGTAGCTTTAGAAATAAAAAGAAAGTTGAGCGACCATTTCATATCATCAAAATAGGATTGGTACGAGATAGAGAAGAACTCTACTATAGAATAGAACAACGCATGGACATGATGATTGAGGCAGGGCTTTTTGAGGAAGCAAATGAGCTATACCCTTACAAAGATCTAAATGCCTTGCAAACAGTCGGCTATTCAGAGATTTTTGGATATCTAGATGGAAAATATGATAAGGAAGAGGCAGTCAGGTTGCTCAAAAGGAATTCTCGTCGCTACGCTAAAAGACAATTGACTTGGTTTGGAAAAGATGAAAATATCAGATGGTTTAGACCCGATCAGGAAAATGAAATCATAGCGTATTTAGCGGATCAAATAGCTTCGTAACCAAATATCTTGGCTACGAAGCTATATGGTTTTTTACTGATTAATTGATTGTATTGCAATCTAGTCAATTTAGCCTGATTGAGAGGGGTCTTAACTAAAGTTTCGTAGGTAGACAACTCCTCTGGTTTTAACTTTGGTTTTACTTCTTGGACGAAAGACTTTATGGCACCTAGGTTAGCTGGGACTGACTGATTACTTGATAACTTGCTCAAACCAGCAGCTACTACATTCAGTAGCTCATCAAATTGAAGCTTCTTGTTAGCTAATGACTGTCTTACAACCATGATAAAGAGCAATACAGCCCCACCTAATGTCAAGAATATTGGAATAAAACCCATTATTAAATTTTTTAAATACTTAATATTTCAATTAACCTTAAATGGTCTCCTTTTAGAGGTTTGGTCTTGCCAATACAATCTGCAAAAGGGGTATAAGCAACATCTCCATTGACAACACCCGCCATGCAGTTGGCCTCTCCATTGAGCAAACCTTCTACTGCAGCCATCCCACATCTAGAAGCCAATACTCGATCCCTAGCTGTCGGATTACCTCCTCTTTGTATATGGCCTAAAGTTGTTACTTTGAATTCTTTATCCTCGTCATTGATCTTGACTTTCACTTTTTCCATGATCAAATCTGCGTTGCCTTCTTCATCACCTTCTGCTACTACGATGATGCTCGAAGATTTAGATTTTCTAAGGTTCTTCAGAGACTTTACCACCTTCTTGAGATCAGTTTCTGTTTCGGGTACCATTACAAACTCAGCTCCTCCTCCAATCCCACACTCTACAGCTATGTATCCGCTATCTCTCCCCATCACTTCTATGAAGAAAATCCTGTCGTGTGCCGCCGCAGTATCTCTAATTTTATCTATTGCTTCTAAAGCTGTATTAACAGCTGTATCAAATCCAATGGTATAGTCTGTGCCATAAATATCATTGTCAATAGTCCCAGGACAGCCGATAGTTGGAATACCAAATTCTTCAAAGAAAACCTTAGCCCCAGTAAAAGTCCCGTCTCCTCCGATTGCTACTATGCCATCTATTTCTAATGCTTTTAACTGCTTATAAGCTTTTTCTCTTCCCTCTTTGGTTCTGAACTCCGCACTTCTTGCAGATTTCAATATTGTACCACCTCTTTGAATAATATTACTTACAGAATGGGAATGCATCCTTTTGATATTCCCGTTAATCATACCGTCATAACCGTAAGTGATGCCATAGACTTCAAGTCCATGAAAAATAGCTGTTCGCACTACAGCCCTGATACAGGCATTCATTCCTGGGGCATCTCCTCCAGATGTAAAAACTGCAATTTTTTTCATTGTTTTAATAGGTTTTTGAACCTCAAAAATACTATTAATTCAATGTCTTTGTTTAGAAAATGAGAAAAGTTTTGTCGTTGAAAACTATTGTCATGGATTAAAGTAATAATGCCTAACACGAAAAAATAAATCGTTTCGCCAATAAAAAAATTGAGGTCAAGAATTTGAAATCCAACTATTTAGATTAATTAAAAAAATATAGTCTACCTCAAATTAAAAATCGAAAAAACCAGTTTCCTTGAAGGAAACTGGCCGCTCAATTTAGGACTCTACGGTTGACTTTTCACCTAAAAGGAGCACCTCATCGGCAATGACCTCAGTGTAATACTTTTTATTGCCGTCCTTATCATCATAGGATTTGCTGCTTAGCTTGCCCACAATTCCAATTTCTGAGCCTTTGTCTGTGTATTTTTCAATGATAGAGGCTGCTTTGTCCCATGCAGATACATTATGCCATGTAGTCTCTTCTACACGCTCACCTTTTGCATTTTTATAGTATTCATTTGTAGCCATTCTGAAACTAGCTTTCACTTTACCACTTTCAAAGCGATTGATTTCTGGCTTTGCAGCTAACCTCCCGATCAGCTGAACTCTGTTTTTGATTCCGCCCATAATTGTATTTGTTTGGTTAAAGATGAATTGAAAAACTATTGATGGTTGATCAATAATTTAAATTTCAGACGCTATTTATTTTATTGTCGGTTATTAAGTGTTTATAACCGTTTATAAACGACTAAATCGGATAATTTTTTTCTTTTCAACACAAGTCCAAATAGAACCTATTGCTGAAATTTTGTAGCTTAGCTAGGCAACCAAAATAAATCCAATAATATGAAGAGAACACTAATACTTAGTTTGGCAATGCTGCTGATCACCCAGTTGACTTTTGCTCAAAAAACATTTATCCATGCTGGTAAACTGATTGATGTGAAAAATAATCAAATGCTATCAGAAATGACAATTATCGTAGAAGGAGAAGTCATAACTGAAGTCCAAAAAGGTTATGCTTCTCCTGGTAGATCTGATAAATTGATAGATTTGAAGTCAAAGACAGTCATGCCAGGTTTGATGGATATGCATGTCCATATGGAAAATGAAACTAGCCCAAGAAGGTATCTGGATAGATTCGTGGATAATGAAGCTGATATAGCCTTTAATTCTATCATTTTTGCCAAAACCACACTAATGGCAGGATTTACGACAGTGCGAGATCTGGGAGGTTCAGGAGTAAATATTTCTCTTAGAAATGCAATCAATGCGGGTAAGGTAGAAGGGCCTAGAATTATCACTTCTGGAAAGTCTATAGCTCCGACTGGTGGACATGCTGATCCCACCAATGGCATGAGAAGAGACCTAATGGGTGATCCAGGACCTGAGGTTGGTGTCATCAATGGAGTAGCTGATGCAAGAAAGGCTGTCAGGCAGCAAGTTAAGAACGGTTCTGATGTCATCAAAATCACCGCTACAGGTGGTGTGCTCAGCGTGGCCAAAGATGGTAATGCGCCCCAATTTCAACAAGATGAAATCAATGCAGTGATAGAAACAGCGACGGATTTTGGAATACATGTGGCAGCACATGCTCATGGGGATGAAGGAATGAAAAGGGCAGTCATCGGCGGTATTCACTCCATTGAACATGGGACTTATATGTCAGAGGAAACAATGGATATGATGATAGAGGCTGGTACGTGGTACGTTCCTACCATTACTGCGGGTAAGTCAGTAGCTGACTATGCGCGTATTCCTGGGTATTATCCTGCCCCAGTCAAAGCCAAAGCTGAAACCATCGGTCCGTTGATTCAAAGTACTTTCGGAAAAGCATACAAAAGAGGCGTTAAGATCGCCTTTGGAACTGATGCTGGGGTTTTTCCACATGGTGAAAATTATCGAGAGTTTATCTATATGACCGAGGTCGGCATGCCAAATCTGGAAGCAATTCAAACAGCAACACTTCGCTCAGCGGAATTATTGGGTATGGAAGACAGAATTGGTACTATTGAGAAAGGTAAATTGGCTGATATCATAGCTGTCTCAGGAGACCCAGAGAAAGATATCAAGGTCATGAAAGATGTAACATTTGTGATGAAAGAAGGAAAAGTTTTCCGAATGGATTAATTCGTGCATTGAGTTTTAGAAAGAGATTTTAACTGCAAAATCTCTTTCTTTTTCATTGATATTTTTTGATATAAAAAAATACCATTAAATTGTTTTGGTAATTAATTGTTTGACCATGAGATCTTTGGTGTTTTTGCTCTTTTTTGTTTCTATTGAGGTGCTTGCTCAATCATCTAAAATCGATAGCCTTCAGACTATCATTTCCCAAAATAGACAGGATACTATCCATGCCAAAGCTTTGATGGACTTGGGAATTACCTTAGAGCGTTCAGACTTAAAACGCTCCACGGAAAATTATAGGGCAATTCTAAAGATGCCGGATAATCGGGCTTTTGACAAATTCAAAACAAATGCTGCGGTGCGGTTAGCGGGGAATTACTCTGCTATGGGAGTTTTGGACTCGGTAGACTATTATTTTGATCAGGCCGAATCATTCCTTCGATCCAACCCAAATGACCAGAAGTTGGCCTATACACTTTACAATGGAAGGGGAATTCACCTCAACAGAATAGGGAAATTTGAAGCTGCACTTTCAGCATATAAAGAAGCCATCTCCTTAGACCATCAGGTGATTGGTTTGGACAACGTGGCAGGTATTTATATCAACCTTTCTAATGTCTACAAGCAAAAGGATGATCAGAAATCCAATTTTGAAGCTACTTACAAAGCCTTGGACATTTTTGAAAAAACCCAAAATAAGACAGGATTGGCATTTGTGTACAACAGTTTAGGTACCGCCCATTATCACATCAAAAACTATGGAGATGCCGAAAAATACTTCTTGAAATCCATGGAATACAGAAAGCTTCTTGGAGATAAACGGGGAGAATCCATGGTTTTGGGAAATCTGGGCAATGTCTACATGGATAAAGCCCAACATCAAAAAGCGAAGGAATATTTCGAATTGGCCATGGAGGTGCAGGAATCGCTTGGCCTGAAAGAGATGGTGGGGATTCAACTTTATAATATCGGAAGAAATTATCTCCTGATGGAAGAACCTGAGTCTGCTTTGGCACATTTCCAAAAAGCTCAAAAAGTATTGAAAGAGGCAGGTATCAGTACTTATGATTCTAAAATTTTAGCTGATTTGGGAAAAGCTCAAAGCTTGTTATCACAGGAAAAAGAGGCTTATCAAAGTTTGAAGATGGCTACAGAAACTGCTTTGCTTCAAAAACAATACAGTGAGGCGATCACTGCTTTCAAAAACTTAAAGGAATACTATCTGACTCAGGGCAAATTTCAGGAAGCACTTGAAGCTCAATCCAAAGAGTATGCCTATCGCGATTCTATAGGGATCGGAGCATTGCAGGCGCAGCTCAAAGAACTGGAATCCAGATATGCTTTGGATCTGAAAGAAAATGAAATCAGTTTATTGAAAACAGAACAGCAATTGGACAGGGCTGAGTTGGCCAAAAAGAAAGCCAATCAGAACCTGATTATCGCAGTATTCACTTTTTTTATCATTCTTGCTGGAATTTTGGTGAATAAATACCGTATCGTAGGCCGTACCAAGCGCCTTTTGGAGGTGGAGAAGCTCAGGAATTCCATAGCCAGAGATTTGCATGACGACTTGGGAAGTACATTGTCCAGTATTCATATTTTATCGCAAATGGCTCTGCAAAAGAAAGAGTCCCCAGATATAGGCCTTTTTTCGAAAATCAATGTCCACACAGCTTCCATGATGGATAAGCTCAGTGACATCGTCTGGTCTATTCACCCCGATAATGACAACTTAGAACAATTGCTCAGCAAGATGCAGGAATTTGCAGCAGAGATTCTAGAGCCGAAGGGGATCACCTACCACTTCGAGGTAGGAGAAGGTGCCGAGCAGATCAAGTTAGACCTGGAAAAAAGAAGAAATCTGTTTTTGATCTTTAAGGAAGCGCTCAACAATGCCGCCAAATACGCAGAGAGTAAGCATTTGGATATCAAGCTCAAGATGGAGGGAGGCAGGCTGAATCTATTCATCAAAGATGACGGAAAGGGCTTTGACCAGGAGTTGACCAAAAAGGGAAATGGGCTTTTCAATATGCAGCAAAGGGCCAGTATGATGGGAGGGAATATGGTAATCGAAAGCTTTCCCAATATGGGTACAACCATCCAACTGAGTGCACCTATCACATGATTGGGGTATTTTCTAGCTCGTTGTTTTTTGGGATATTTAGGTGAGTTGAAATATGGTTGAAATACGATAGAAATAAGGTTGAAATAATTTTCACCAAAGTCATCTTTATATGTAACTAATTGCACTTGACTGCGGAAGGCTAGGGGGGATTTCTCTGAAAGCTTATTTCAAAATATTTCACCGCAGGTATATTTCTATTTATTTCAAGAATAGTTACTAGCCATAAATACAGTCCCTTTGAAAACCAAGAATATGTCAATTAAGGTTTTATTATACGAAGACAACGACCTCCTTCGCGAAAGCATCAGTAGTATGGTGACCTTGAATGATGGGATGGAATTGCTGGGGGCTTTTTCGGATGCCAATAATGTAGAGGAGGAGGTGAAGACTTTTCGACCTGATTTGATTTTGATGGATATTGAGATGCCGGGAAGGACGGGGATTGAAGCTACGGCTTTGGTGAAAAAAACATCACCCGAGACAAACATTTTGATTCTAACTGTTTTTGATGATTCCGAAAACGTGCTCAATGCCATCAAAGCTGGAGCTTCTGGATATTTGCTCAAAAAGTACATAGCCAACCGTTTGTTTTCTGCCGTGGAAGAAATATTGGAAGGCGGTGCACCCATGTCACCTGCTGTGGCCAAATTGGTGATACAGTCTATGCAAAAGCCACTGCAATCCGTGAATTATGGGCTGACAGAGCGGGAAAAAGATGTTTTGGTATCTTTAAGTAAAGGCAACAGCTTCAAATTGATAGCAGCAGATTGCAAAATCAGTATCGATACGGTGAGAACGCATATCAAACATATATACGAAAAGCTCCAAGTGCACTGCCAGACAGAGGCTGTTTCCAAGGCAATTAATGAAGGATTGGTATAAAACCTTTGAGGTCTTTTTCAGACCTCGAAGGTTTTAAGTGAGAAGTATAAAATGCTAAAAATTGATTCTTATAAATTAAGACCTTCGGGGTTTTGGAAACCCCAAAGGTCAGGCTCTGCTAAACTTTAATGTCTTTTATTGACCTCGAAGGTTTTGAAGAATTGAATGTGGTTGGGGTGAAAGGAAAGATATTAGTGGATATTTTAGATATTAGGATATTGGTGGAGACCTGCCAGGTTTTCAAAACCTGGCAGGTCTGGATCTTATAAAAATGGATATTAATCGATATTTATTGATACTAGATTGATAATGCTTGGAGGGTGTGTGAGGTTCAATATCTATCAATATCCCAATATCCATGAATATCTTTTCCCAGACAATAATATCTATCAGTACTCCGTGATAAGTCTGGTAGTTAAACATGAATATATTAAATTGATACTAATGGATATTAGATTGATATTTTTTTAGCGGTATGTTATAGATAATATCAATGAATATCCAGTATCCACCAATATCTTGATCTATTTATAACTCCTATTGAATATTAAGAAAAGAATATGATCCAATTCAGATTTTTCGACCCACATCCGCTTTTGGCAAGTTTTGTCCAAAGTATTTTCTTGGTGGATCATGTACTTGAGCCAGGTGAAGGGTCAATTGTCGGACAATATCCCCCAACACCTCAGCATTGTATTTTTTTGTATATCAAAGAGAAGTTCCAGGCCAAAAAAGTCAATGATACTGAATTTAGGTTAAGGCCAAAGGCTGTTGTGGTAGGGCCGCAAGTAACCCGAATGGAGTTGACGGTTAGCCATGATTATACAGTTGCAGTAATAGGCTTCCGACCTGGAGGTCTTTTTAGATTACTGGGTATTCCTATGGAAGAGATATTCGATGATGGCTTCGACGGATTGGAGTTGATGGGGTCGGATATCAATGAACTAGTGGATAGGTGTGCGGAAATGGCATCCTTGGAGGAAATGCACCAACGCATAACACATTATTTGCTTGGGAAATTGACTAAAATAAAGGACCTGCTTCCAATAGACAAAGCCTTGTTTCACATGCTCAATTATCAAGGCCATTTGCCAATTACTCAGGTGGCGGATTTGGCATGCTTGAGTTTGCGGCAGTTTGAAAGGAAATGTAAAGAAAGGTTGGGGCTATCCCCGAAGGTTTATTCCCGACTGATCAGGTTCTCCAATGCATACAGACTTTTTGAGAGATCCGAAACCCCTAATTGGTCAGAGATAGCCTATCTCTCCGGTTATTACGATCAAATGCACTTTATCAAAGACTTTAAGGAATTTGCCGGAATCACGCCTACAATGATGGAAGAGGAATTGAAAAGGAAGCCATTGAGGTTTCAGAAAGAAATTAGATTTTAGAAGCGAGAGAAAAGAGACATGACACAGGTGTCTTGATTCTTGTGTCTTGCTTCTCGCTTCTCAAAAAACATGTCGTTTTCTTACTATCCATTTTTTTGCCTGGAGACTAGGTTTGTAGGGTAATTATTTGAAATCCTAAAATCAAGGTCATGAAAAAAGCAACTTACCTCAATTTAAGCAAGGCAGCCATTGCTTGGGTCATTTTGGTAATGGCTTGCGACAATGAAGATCAACAGCCGTTAGTTTCCGAGCTTGAAAAAGCCCGACTGGAATACGAACAAATGAAAGCCAATCCTGCATTTATCGAACTGTCCTTTCCCGAAGATGATCCAGGACCTCCCTTTTACGCAAGAATTGCAGTCCTCGGTCCAGATGTTTTATTAATGGAATCGAATGGCACGGTTGTGATTCCCATGATGCGCCAGGTAGAGTGCATTGATCCTGAATTTAACTTGTTGGATTTGTATCATGTTCCGAATGGATTTTTTTGCCCATTGACACTATCCGGACGAGGTTTGATCGAACCAAATGCACCAATGGGTACATTTCCTGTCATTGCTTATGGAGAGGGGTCTAATATGCCAGTTTGGTTTGTGGATAGTGACTTATTGGCAAATGCTATGGTGGATGGAGTCTTAACTCTTCCTGAATTGGAAGCCCTCAATCCAAGGAAAGGAGTGGCTTCCCGCTACGAAGAGTACAATAAGCCTAGGTCTGAGGAAGACTATTTGTTGGTAATAGAATCAGAAGGAACGATACCTGGCACCAATCAGAGATTTGAATACAAGGTGATTTCTAGAACGAAAGCTAGACAAGATGTAGAATTGAGATTTTGGTAAGATTTAGACCTGTCAGGTTTTTGAAACCTGACAGGTCTTATCCCATGATTAGGGTATTGTGATGGAATTTTGAAAGCGGTAACTTGTCTAAGTAATTATTATCAAGCATCCAAATGAAAATCAAAAAATGGCTTTCTAATCTTCCCATGTGGCTCTATGGCTGTATGCTATTGCCGCTACTGGCTTTTGGATTGAGTAAGCAAAGTGCGGTTTACTTTTCTGTTTTGGATATTCCCCGGATCTGGACGGATGAAGCTATGAAGGATTGGGAGTTGCCTAATTCAAATCCAGCGTATTCGGCACAGCCTGTTACGGAGGAATTCTATTACAATCTTCCAGAAAGGGTCATCTATAAAACGTATCCAGTGTACCATCCAGACCAAGAGCCTGAGGGGTATTGGGAATGGCTCCATGGCCTGGAAGCGGAAATTGTATTTGATGAAAGTAAGCTGATTACTGAGGAAGATTGGATCAAAGCCGGTGAATTGCTCTTTGACTATCCAATTGATACCCTTGGAGCTATAATCAATACACAACATGTGCGCAATCCGGATTTTTACTCCAGTACAGGCATGCCTTTGACACCTGAAGGAATCATGCCTTTTGCTCAATGGGTAGTAGCGGGGAAAGGCAAGGTGTATTTGGGAAATCTTTCCTGTGCGATGTGCCATACCCGGGTTATGGAAGATGGTAGTTTGTTGAAAGGAGCCCAAGGAAACTGGCCCGGGGATAAGGCTTTTGCATTTGCTTTAGAATCCGATGGAGTTTCTGAAAGGGGAGTGCAGGGTATTACCAATATTCTTTTCGGAAGTGCTTTTGTGGAAGGTAATCCCCATGGGAAATTGCTGGCCAGTGGAAGAGAAAGTATATTGGAAGCTTATAAAGCAGTTCCGGAAGGAGCCTTTGGTAGGCAGGGTACCAGTATCCTGTATCCACCCCAAGCGCCAAACCTGATAGGAGTGAAGGATAGAAAGTATTTTGATCATGGAGGATTGGGGCAACATCGCTCAATAGTAGATATGATGCGCTACATTGCCATGAATCAGGCATTGGATTTTTTGAATTTTTATGGGGAATACAATTCTATAGGTTTGACCAAAGAAAGACTGAATATAGGAGATCCCATTATTTTCCCAGGAACTTACGATCGGCACTCAGAAGCACAATTATATGCGATTGCAAAATATGTTTATTCATTGACCCCACCGGAAAACCCTTATAAACCATCAACTGTCAGCGAGCGGGGGAAGATCATTTTTGCGGAACAAGGTTGCGTGACTTGTCATACCCCGCCGCTTTTTACCAATAATAAACTGACTCCTGCTGATGGGTTTGAGGTTCCTGACGAACACTTTGATAAGTATGACATCTTTGATATTTCTGTCGGAACAGATCCAGGCTATACCCTGAATACCCGAAGGGGGACAGGGTATTACAAAGTTCCTTCTTTGTTGGGGCTGTGGTATAGAGGCCCCTTTTTACATGATGCTTCATTAGCTAAGCTCGAAGATCTATTTGATCCAGCGAGACTGAGAGATGATTATGTGCCTACAGGATTCAAGCCACATGATGTCAAAACCAAGGCAGTTAAGGGACATGAATTTGGGATGGAGTTGAATGAAGGGGATAGGAAGGCTTTGGTTGCTTACCTATTGACTTTATAAGGAGGTGAAATTCACTAAGCTGTGGCTCAAAATCATGTGACGCACCCTTATAGTATGATGTATTGACTTGTTTATCACATGATTAGGGTATTGTAATCAAGCGTCATCAGCTGTAATTTGTTGTTGTAATTTTATCCAAAAGGAAAATGAAAGAAATCGTTAAGAAATTATCAAAATTACCAAATTGGCTCCTTTTAAGCTTGATATTACCGCTTTTGGCTTTGAGTTTAAGTGAAAAGGGAGGGTATATTTTGAGCAAAATTGAAATCCCAAAGGTGTGGACAGATGAAGCAATGAAAACTTGGGAATTGCCTAATCCCAAACCAGAATATTCTCCTCAGCCTGTTTCAGAGGAATATTACTATGCGATGGCTGAAAGAACCATTTACAGATCTTACCCAGTTTATCATCCTGATCATGAACCAGAGGGTTACTGGGAATGGCTTCAATCGCTGGAACCAGAAGTAGTTTGGGATCCATCCAAGTTTATAACAGAGGAAGATTGGATCAAAGCTGGCGAGATGCTGTTTGATCACCCCATTGATACCTTAGGGGCCATTCTCACTAACGATTTGGTGCGAAACCCGGATTTTTACGACTATGTCGAAATGCCTCTTACTCCTGAGGGAATTATGCCATTTAGCAGGTGGGTGGTTACTGGAAAGGGTAGGGTTCGTGTAGGGAATTTGTCATGCGGTATGTGTCATACGAGGGTTATGCCCGATGGCTCTCTGATTAAAGGTGCACAAGGCAATTGGGCAGGGGATAAGGCATCCGTATTTTTTGCTACTGAGGAAGGTTTTGAACCTGATAGTGATCTAATTCGGTCTATGGGTTTTTTAATGAATGCTTTGTTTGGAAGTCCTTGGTCTGATGGAGATCCTCATGGAAAGTTAGTTTCTCAAGGCTTTGATGCAATAGTCAATGCTTTTCAATCTGTGCCTATTGGGACTTTCGGTAGGCAAGGAACAAGTATTTTATTCGCTCCTCAAGCTCCCGATCTAATTGGAGTGAAAGACCGAAAATACTTGGATCATGGAGGATTAGGCCAACATAGGGGCATTGAAGATATGATGCGATACATTGCCATGAATCAAACTTTGGATGTGCTTAACTTTTATGGGGATTTCAGCCCTTTAGGTATTCCCCGAGAAAGGCTTATCCCTGACAGACCTATCATGTTTGCAGGAACACATGATCGCTACTCAGATGAGCAATTGTATGCACTCGCCAAATATGTTTACTCCTTAACTCCACCGGAAAACCCCAATAAACCATCAGCTTTGAGCGAAAAAGGAAAAATCATCTTTGCAGAACAAGGATGTGTCACTTGCCATACTCCTCCTTTATTTACCAATAACAAACTCACTCCTGCTGAAGGCTTTGAAATTCCAGAGGACCACTATGAAAAATATGACATTTTTGATGTTTCCGTGGGTACAGATCCCAATTACACATTCAACACCCGACGTGCCACAGGCTATTACAAAATACCTTCATTAAAAGGCCTATGGTATCGGGGGCCATACCTTCATGATGGTTCAATATCTCAGTTGGAAGACTTTTTTAATCATGAAAGGCTTCAAGAGGGATGGTCACCCAAACCGATCAAAGGACATGAATTTGGGATGTATTTGAATGAAGGGGATAGGAAGGCTTTAGTTGCGTATTTGTTGACACTTTAAACATTTAAACATTGATATTGATGGATATTGGATATTTAGATATTGTTGTTGCCCCGTGGCGATCGTTACGTATTCTTTGCGCCCGCTGCGTGAACCCCACTTTAATTAATAAGAAAAATAGATTGTTTTTGGTTTTTGCCTTAGTACCGTTTTTGCTTATAGCTCAATCGGTTAAACCTGAAAGTCCTATCCAATTCAAAATAAAAAATGCGGGAATAACTGTGGATGGGACAATTTCAGATTGGGAAGTGGAGGTGGATTTTGATCCTAAGAAATTATCTCAATCTATTATTCGAGGTAAGGCAAACCCAGAAAGTATCCAAACAGGAATCAAATTGAGGGACAAGCACCTTCAAGGAAGGGAGTACTTTCATATCCAAAAATTTCCTTTCATTAGTTTGGAATCCAAGTCTTTTCAGCCAAGGGGTAAGAATGCTTTTGTAGGGATTTTTGAATTGCAGATCCGGGATGTAAAAATGGAAGTGGAAATCCCATTTACTTTGTCCCAAACAGGAAGGCAGCAGAAGTTTAAGGGTGAGTTTATAATTGACCGATTGGATTTCGGGCTAGGAGAGAAGAGTTTGGTTCTTTCTGATGAGGTGAGAATATTTGTGGAATTTTAGAATTTGTACCATAGGGTTTCACGCAACGACCGCAACGGGGGAAACGCAACGGTCGCCACGGAAAAGAACTCTATATTACGTAGCGCTCTTAGCGTTAATCGTTGCGCACGTTGCATGAACTTTTTAATCGGTTATTTAAACGTTTATCTAAAAGTGAAAGCATTGGCTTTGGATATTTATTTACTTTTTGTAATGGATGAATGAAAATGAAATAGCAAAGATGATCCTTGATAAGGCTTTTGAAATCCACAGGACTTTGGGACCGGGATTACTGGAGTCAGTTTATGAAAAAGCTTTGGAGTATGAATTGATTCAGGCTGGTATTTTTGTGGTATCTCAAGTGCCGGTCCCTCTTATTTACAAAGAAATAAAATTTGAAGCAGGCTTTAGACTTGATTTGCTGGTTGAAAACAAGGTGATCGTAGAAATTAAAGCCAACGAAGCCCTAGCACCTGTACATTTTGCCCAAACCTTGACCTATTTGAAGCTTTCAGAGAAAAAGCTTGGTCTACTTATAAATTTTAATGTCAAATATCTTAAAGATGGGATTCATTGAATTGTCAATAATCTTTGATTTTAAAAATTGATGGTTTCACGCGGCGGGCGCAGCGGTTTTACGCAACGAACGCAACTAATAAGATGTCCATATTTCGTTGCGGTCGTTGCGTTTTCTCTTTGCGTCCTCCCAATACTCGGGACAGGGTCTGCGTGAAATTTTTTTTAAAAAAAAACCTCAAACACCCGAATCTTCAACAGGAATGATTTTATCCAATTCATTAGATTTTTGATGTTTTTCCTCTTCTAGGTCATAGTCATCTTGTAACCCTAACCAAAATTTAGGACTTGTTCCGAAGTATTTGCTTAGTCGAAGTGCAGTATCAGCAGTAATCCTTCTATTGCCCTTGATGATTTCAGAAACTCTCGTTTGAGGAATAAATGTTTCCTTAGCCAATCTGTAAGCAGAAATTTCCATAGGAATTAAAAACTCCTCTAATAAAATTTCACCTGGATGAATGTTTTTAAGCTTTTCCATTTTATGAATGATAATCTAATATTTGAACTTGGTAAGCATCATTATTGTCCCATACAAATATGATCCTCCACTGATCATTGATTCTGAGACTGTAAAATGAAGGTAGATTTCCTTTGAGTTTTTCAAGTCTATTTGCTGGTGGAATCCTCAAATCTTGAAGACTTTGGGCATTATGAAGCATTCTTAATTTTCTTCTTGCAGTATGCTGAATTTCATTTGGTAGTTTTCTTGAAAAGATACCGTTCCAAATTTTTTCAGTTTCTTTATCACCAAAATCTTTTATCATCAATCTTGCCTTGCGTTACTAACGTATAAAGTTAGTATCTTGTTTTTAATTTCACAACACACTGTTTTATTTTTAAACGTTTTGCCTCGATATCACATAATTAGGGTATTTTCCGCACTGTTTCATTTTCGTACATTTATAGTGTATTCATTTTCAACGTTTTACCAAACTGTCAACACTATGAAAGTTCATACAGAAAACATTCTGGCCCATACCTGTGTGATAGGGGGCTGCGCTGCCTTGATTGGTACAATCCTTTTCCTATTTATGATGCTATCGGATTATTTAAAGGGCTTTTTATCCCTAGCGTCTATTGTTTAAGTTGATATTCTATGTTTTAATTATAATCAATTTTTGCCCATGAAAGCATATGGCTTGTTCTTTATTGTTTTGATTTCTTGTACTGGCAAAGTAGAGCTGACGCAAGAAGATATGGTCGCCAAAGTGTTGAGAGAAGCCCCACTGATTGATGGTCATAATGACCTGCTGATCCATTATATCTGGTGTCAAGCCTGTCCGAGAGAATTGGATGCCTACCGGTTAGATACCATCACAGATGGGCATATCGATATTCCCCGACTGCGCCAAGGAGGAGTGGGTGCGCTGCTGACCAATATTTTTGGTAGAGGTAAAGAGATGAATGAATACCTGCAAGGCTGGGATTTGATCTATAGAATAGAGGAGAAGTATGCTGATGTTTTCAAAGTTGCAGTTACATCTTCAGAAGTCAGGCAATTAATGAAAAACGGGAAGATTGCCATTATCCCCTCCATGGAGCATACCTATGAATTGGTGGATGATTTGGGGCGATTGAGGACATTGTACCGATTGGGTTTGCGCTCGGTGATTTTAGCTTACAATAATAACAATATTGCGGATGGAGCATTTGATGAACCCATAAATGATGGTTTGACTGGTTATGGGAAAGAATTGGTGTTGGAAATGAATCGCCTGGGTATGATGGTTGACCTTTCACATATTACTGAGAAAGGGATGCTGGATGTACTTGAAATTACAAGAGCCCCAGTCATATTCAGCCACGCCAATGCAAGGGCCCTTACAGACACCGAAAGGAATGCCTCAGATCAGGTTCTTTTGAAATTGAAAGAAAATGGTGGATTGATCATGCTGACTCCGGTCAATTATTTTACCACGCAGGAAGCCCATGATTATTTTTTGGTAAAGCTTGATAGTATGAGTAAGGTATTTCAAGAAAAATACCCCAATCCTGATCAGATGTCTGAAGAAGAAATTGAATTAGCTGAAGCAGAATGGGATGCTTGGGAAGCAGCCAATCCGGAACCCAAAGTGACCGTCAGGGATTTTGCAGATCATTTTGATTATGTAAAAAATCTGATTGGTGTAGATCATATAGGTATTGAAAGTGATTTTGATGGGATGTTCTATTTGATTGAAGGGATGGAGGATGCCAGTACATTTCCGAATATCCTTTTGGAATTGGCTAGCAGAGGTTGGACAGAAAGCGAGTTGAAAAAGGTGACCCAAGAGAATTTTTTGAGGGTATTTGAAGCAGTAGAACAAAAAGCCGCAGAATTGCAGAAAGTTGAGCAGCCAAGGATTGCTAAAATTTTATCTGATTAAGATGTTAAATAGTTTAAAAGTTTCTCGCAACGAGCGCAACGACTTTCACGCAACGAGCGCAGCGTTTCTTTTGTGATGCCGTACCCTAACATCAGGAGATTCCAAGGAAGTAAAGGATGAGCTTCTATCAAGCGGGAAAAGGAAGTTGAAGGTTTGTTCAAACAAGCATTTCCTGGCCGTGAAATTGTTTTAGTAGATGCTTTGCCGCTGAATTGGCATGGTGGAGGTATACATTGCAGTACACAGCAGGAACCTAAAAGGAGGGGGTTGAAGTAAAGCAGGGCTTTCATTATGCTTTCTTGAAAAACCATTTTTTAAAAGTGCTTTTTGTAAAAACTACCTTATCAACCAAAAGTGTCACTTGTGAATTAAAATTTTGAATGAAATAATACTCGTTAATATGTAAAATGACTATTAACGAATGAAAAATCATTCATAAAATGTTTTTTGTTTACTGAAATATTTATACATTTGTATGAAAAATAAGTCATAAAAGCACAATTTATCATATAATGAATGATTTTTCATACATATCGTATATAAGTGATGGAGCGCTTCTCAAAAAAATAGGAGGCTTTATCAAGTCCCGCAGGATTGAGCAGAACCTTACGCAAGATGAAGTGGCGGAGCGGGCTGCGATCAGTCGATCTACCCTCAGTTTATTGGAGAGGGGAGAGAATATTGCGCTGACCAATCTATTAAAAATACTTCGTGTTTTGGATGCCCTGTATGTGTTGGAGCATTTTCAAGAAGTAAAGCCTATCAGTCCTATGCAGCTGGCCAAAGAAGACGAGGCCAAATGGAAAAGGGCATCCAAAAGCAAAAAATCTTCCCCTAAAGATGATCTGGGATGGTAAGGACGGCATTTGTCAAGCTCTGGGGGCAGCGGATAGGGGCGGTGGTATGGGATGAACGTCAAGAATTGGCTTTTTTCGAATATGACAGAAAATTTACCTCTGGTAAACTCGATATCTCACCGATTCGGATGCCGCTTGGGAATCGTGTCTATGGCTTTCCTGAACTGAGAGGCAATGCGACATTCAAAGGGCTTCCCGGATTGTTGGCAGACTCTCTACCTGATCGTTATGGAAATGAATTGATCAATGGCTGGCTTGCCCGTCATGGTAGACCCGAAAACTCTTTGAATCCCGTTGAACTACTTTGTTTTATCGGAAATCGAGGCATGGGTGCCTTGGAGTTTGAGCCTTCTACACTGCCAGTCCAAGAGCAAGGGCAATTATTGGAACTCTCAAGCCTTATTGAGACAACTAAAAAGTTGCTGGAAAGCAGGGAGCAGTTTGAAACACAAACTGACCAAGCCATGCGTGATGTCATGCTGAATGTGTTAAAAATGGGTACTTCAGCGGGAGGTGCACGACCCAAAGCCATCATCGCATATAATGAAGCCACCGGAATGATCCGATCGGGGCAGACTTTGCAAGATGCTGGATTTGAACATTGGCTGATCAAGTTTGATGGGGTTAATGACACACAGTTTGGAGAGACCTTTGGTTATGGACGGGTGGAGATGGCTTATTATGCCATGGCGATAGATGCTGGAATTGACATGGCTGAAAGCAGGCTGATTGAAGAAGAGGGTAGGGCGCATTTTATGACCAAGCGTTTTGATAGAGTGGACGGAACCGATAAGCTACACATGCAGACTTTTTGTGCTTTGCAGCACTTTGATTTCAACAATGTTACTAGCTTTAGCTACGAACAGCTGTTTCAGACCATGCGCCAACTTCGGCTTACCTATGCTGAGGCAGAGCAAATGTTCCGCAGGATGGTATTCAATGTTTTGGCCCGCAACTGTGACGATCATACCAAAAACTTTGCTTTTCTGATGGATAAGGAGGGAAAATGGAAGCTTTCTCCGGCCTATGATATTTGCCATGCTTACAGGCCTGACAGTGTTTGGGTCAGTCAGCATTGCCTGAGCATCAATGGCAAAAGGAAGGATTTTGTACTAGACGATTTTTTGGCCATTGCCAAGCAAAATTCTATCCGAAATCCTCAAGGGATTATAAAAGAAGTGCAGGAGGTCGTTTCCAATTGGCTGGACTATGCAGGAAAATATAAGGTGAATTCAAAGCTTTCAGAAGCTATCGCTGCTACTTTGGTCAAGCTGGTATAAGGGCTGCATTTGATTAATTTTTTTATTTCTAAAAATTTTACCCATCACATCATTGGGGTATTGTGGGCGACTTGAAATTGAGGGAAATTTAGTGGAATGATTTCACGCTACGAGCGCAACGAGAAATACGCCACGAGCGCAACGTAATTAATTTAAAAAATCACCGCGTTCGCCGCGCTTTTCTTTGCGTTCGCCGCATGAAACAAAAATCCTTAATCCATGAAAAATCTAATTTTCTTTGTCTTTTTGATCGTGATTATTTTCTCCTGCAAGCAAGAGCGAAGAGATCCTTCAATTTTTTATTATCCTGCTGAATGGGAACCACAGGAAGCTATTATGATTGGTTGGAAAACCATTCAGCCTGAGTTTTTCCCCTTGGCTGCAGATGTGGCACGAGCGCTTGAAGGTTCCACTTCTGTCATATTTGTATCAGATACCAGCGAAAACCCTCAAATATTTAAGCAATATCTAGTAGAAAATGGTTTAGATACGGCTTCATTTACTTTTTTGACCATCCCTATTCGGCAGGCTTTAGCCTTAAGAGATATTGGTCCTGTGTATCTGACCAATGGGTTGGGAGAGAAAAAGGCAGTAGATTTCAGGTGGTCATACCAGGACTACTTTGAGCGTTTTTTAATTGAGAAAGGAGAAGAACCCGACTCAGCAAAGATTTATGCTTCGTTCTTTGACCGAAATCAAAAAACAGATAGCCTGATAGCAGCTAGAAATGGTATCGAAGTCATTACTTCTTCATTGAACCTAGATGGGGGAGCAATTGAAGTCAATGGTAAAGGTACCATATTGCTGAATGAAGAGTGGATGTTAATGGTCAATCCGACTTCAACCAAGGAAAGCATGGAGCAAGAGTTGCAAGAACATTGGGTGTTCATCATTTTATTTGGGTAGGAAAAGGCCTTGTAGAAGATGGTGATGTGTCGAAATTCATCATACCTGGATACATTGCATTAGGTACAGGTGGTCATACGGATGAATACATTCGATTCGCAAATGCCAATACGATTCTTCTAGCATGGGTGGATGAAGAAGAAAAAAACCTACATCCCATACATGCCGAGAATCACAAAAGGATGCAGGAGACTTATGAAATTCTGAAAAAAGCAAAAGATCAAGATGGGAGGCCCTTTTCTATCATTAAAGTCCCATTGCCTGACCTCCGGTATAGGCCCAATGTGGTTGTAGAAAGATGGGCAATGAGTGATTCCACGATTGGGAAAGAGTATTTTGCCCCTGATCAGGGCGTGCAAGTCGGAGATACACTTCAGTATTTGTCGTCTTCTTCCTATTTGAATTTTTTGATTTCAAATGACAAGGTTTTATTGCCTACCTACTTACATGTAGGCAGTTCGCCTGAAAAAGAAGAACGTGTGAAAGATATCTTTTCAAGTTTATACCCTGATAAAACTTTGGTTTGGATAGATGCTATTGAATATAATTGGGGTGGTGGAGGTATTCATTGTTTCACCAAGCAAGTGCCTAAGGTAAATTGAGAATTAGGGATTTTTTATCAAACCATCACATCATTAGGGTATTGTGGGCAACTAGAAATTGAAAGAAATTTAGGGGAATGGTTTCACGCAACGGTCGCAGCGGAAAAAACGCAACGAGCGCCACGTGAGGGTTTTAAATTCGCTGTGTTCGCTTCGATTTCCTTAGCGTTCTCTGCGTGATACAAATGATCTTGTTAATATGAAGTCATTATTTATACCCCTGTTTATTTTCTTGTTTATCAGCGATGATTTCGCACAATCTGATAGGCTTCAGGCATATAATCCATCAGGAATGTCCCATTGGGAGCCATTTATCGGGCAATGGAAAGGAATCGGCTGGAGGTTGACAGAGGATGGACAACAAACAGAATGGCATCATGCCTATAACATTCAAATCAAACTGGATGGGAGGCTCCTAATGCTGGAAAATACCACAACAGTGAAAGGGGAAGTTCACCACAAAAGCCTAATCCTAGGGACTTATGATGAAAAAGCCAATAATTTTCCTCTTCGTGTGTACTCTACGCTAACACCGGATGGGGATTATTCAGGAGTTTTTGAAAACGGGGCATTCATCTATTTTATGAACAAGAACTTACGTTTTTCCATGCAGGTAAATGAAAAGGGACAGATCCATGAGATCGGGGAAATGAACATGGGCGATCAGTGGGTGCAGGTTTTTGAAATGCTTTCTGCCCGACAAAATTTAAATGAAAAATAAGCACCCCCGTTTTTACCTGACAATAACCATCTTTGCGTATTTCGTGGCGTACGCTGCGAGAACCCCATAACGAAAAACCTTGAAATATTTCACTCCTGCTTATTCCTGACTATCATGCATTTTCAGCGTGTAAACTCTTTAAAAAGCGCGTATTTCACATTAGTTAATCCTATATATAAGATAGATGAAAACATCAAAAAAAGTAGTTTGGATTACCGGTGCTTCTTCCGGAATTGGAAGGGAGATGGCACTGCAATATGGGGCTAAAAATTATGCTGTAGCAGTGGCCGCACGGCGTATGGATTTGCTAGATGCGCTCGTCAAAGAAATAGTAAAACAAGGCGGGGAAGCATTTGCCGTTTTCTGTGATGTGACGGACGAATCTTCCATTCAACGTGCAGTCAGTCAAATTGTGAGTCAATATGGCAAAATTGATATTGCTGTGGCCAATGCAGGGGGCGGGGTGATCGGGTTTTTGGAAAACCTCAGTCGGGAGGAGTGGACCAGACAACTGGATATTAATGTAATCGGCCTGGCAATGACGGTGAAGCATGTATTGCCGGAGCTTAAGAAGACTAAAGGAAGGTTGGTATTGATAGGTAGTATTGCTGCGTATATTCCCAATCCATACCTCAGCGCCTATGGCGCAAGTAAAGCTGCAGTACATAATATCGGTGAGTCTCTTCAAGTAGAACTTTTAGGTTCAGGAGTGACTTGCACGACAATTCATCCCGGATTTGTTGACAGTAATATCACAAGAGTGGATAATAAAGGCCATTTTAACCCCAATGCCAATGACCCACGTCCTGCCAACCTTATGTGGCCAACAGATAAAGCAGTCAGAGATATGATTAGGGCCATTGACAAACGGAAGAAGCTAGCAGTCATCACAGGCCATGGAAAAGTCTTTGTTTTTTTGGGTCGCTTCTTTCCTGGCTTAGCAAGGGTTATGATGGCAAAGCAGATAAAAGAAATCTCTAAATCATTGTGATGTGATATGTTGCTCCGTGTGAACCCCAAAACCAAAAACACATGAAAAAACTCACACTTTTCACACTCCTAGGATGGATCATTTTTGCTTGCTCCAGCCCTTCCCATGATCTTTTGATCACCAATGTGAATGTCATAGACGTAGTCACGGGTGAAGTACTTCCTAACCGAACAGTCGCCATTGACGGTGATGAAATAACGGCCATCTACACTAGAACCATTAAATCCGGAAAAAACACTTAAGTGGTAGATGGAAAAGGGAAATTCCTGATCCCAGGGCTTTGGGATATGCATGTGCATAATAACTGGAACTATGAAGATACCAATGACCTCTTAGTAGCCAATGGTGTAGTAGGAGCAAGGGAAATGTGGGGGGATATGAAAATCAGGAAGAAAATGTATGGGATAGTTATGCCGAAGGCTTTTTAACGCAAGGGGATACTGCCAACGCCATCCAATACTACCAAAAGGCACTGGATATCTATCCCTGTAATCTTGTAATTGAGAAGCGATTGCTAGCATTGAAGCCTTAAGTTCAACAAATTTCCAAAGTTTTGAACTTTGGAAAAATTTAAGTAGTGGTTAAGCAAGTATAGGTTTGGTTCCTTGGAATGGTTGTGGAGAACACTTACCTATGGAGTAATACCTGCGTTGATAATATATTGATTGAAAACGTTGAAAAAAATGTTATGAAAACATCAAATCAAGTCCTCTGCACCACAGGAGGCTCTTCTGGAATAGATCTCCATTTGGCAAAAGCATTTGTAAAAAAAGGTGAAACTGAAGAAGCCATTTCACGATGAATGGCTTTACTTGGAAAGCTTGTAATTGAAATCAATAATTCACCTACTGTTCTTTTTTTATTTTTTAGCTTGTATCTTTAGTCAAACCCAAAGCATAAGCTATGAAAAGGATATTTCCCAATTTTATTTTTATTTGTGGAACTTTGTTCGCGTGTAGTACACCACCAGAAACTACCTTTCCAATAAAGAAAAATATCTCTGAGTCTGTATTCGCTTCTGGGCTCATTAAAGCTAAAAATCAATATCGTGCTTTTGCCAATACAAATGGAATTCTTTCTTCATTATCCGTGGAAGAAGGAGAACTTGTAGAAGAAGGTCAAATTCTTTTAGAGATATCCAACGAATCGACTAAACTCTCTAGAGAGACCGCGGAATTAGCTCGGGAATTTGCTGATCGGCGAGAAAATGAACTAAAAATCAAAGAGGTGGAGGTTTCTATTGAATTTGCCAGAATTAAATTTGAAAATGATTCACTCCTTCTAAGCAGGCAAGAAAATCTTTGGAAACAGGGTATCGGCACGGCCAATGATCTAGAACAACGACGGTTGAATTTTCAAAACTCTAAAACCCAGTACCTCTCAGCTCAACTTCGGTACAGAGATTTTAAGCGGGAATTGGAGTTTAACGAACGGAATGCCTCTAAAAACTTGGCGATTTCCAAATCTGTAGAAGGCGACCTCTCGCTGCGAAGTAAAATAGCTGGAAAGGTATATGCTTTGCTAGTTGAAAAAGGAGAAATGGTCAATCCGCAAACACCTTTGGCCATCATTGGTAGTGCAGATGAATTTATCTTAGAAATGCAGGTTGATGAATACGATGTCGCTAAAGTAAAGGAGGGACAACGCATTCTCGTCAAACTTGATAGCTATAGAGGAGAAATTTTTGAAGCTGTATTAAGGAAAATTAATCCGATTATGGATGAGCGGACCAAGAGCTTTACTGTAGAAGCTGAATTTGTCCAAAAACCAGATGTGCTCTATCCCAACTTGAATTTTGAAGCGAATATTCTAATTCAAGCCAAAGAAAATGTATTGACAATCCCTAGGAATTACCTAATCCAAGATCGATTCGTATTAGCTGCAGATGGGGATACTTTAGAGATTCAAACAGGTCTTAAGGATTATCAATTGGTGGAAGTCTTGGGGGGGATTAATGAGCAGACCAAATTAAAAAAGCCCTTTCTATGAAATTTGGGCTGATTATAGAAATTGCAAAAGCCTTGATGCTGGCACGCATCAAACAAACAATGGTAGCTGCTGTAGGAGTAACCTTTAGCATTACCATGTTTATTGCATTACTTGGTTTTATGAACGGGCTCAATGACTTGTTGGATGGATTAATTTTGAATCGGACTCCCCATATCCGCTTTTACAATGAAATCAAACCAAGTGAGGATCAGCCCATCAATGTATTTGAAGAGTTGACAGGCTTTTACAATATAATTCGATCTGTCAAACCTTCTGGCGCACGTGTCAATATATATAACAATGAGGCAATCATTCAAACCTTGGAAAAAGATGATAGGATTTCAGGAATAGCACCCAAAATCACTGTACAGGTATTTTTCAATGTTGGAAATGTAGATATTCCTGGTTCCTTGAATGGAATTCAAGTAGTCGAAGAAAACAGACTCTTCGCATTTAGTGATTATGTGGTGGCCGGGGATTTTATGAATCTCCAAAATACTGCTACCAGCATTATTTTAGGAAAAGGTGCTGCTGATAGAATAATGGCAGAGATCGGAGATTATGTGCAGGTCACAACGGCACAAGGCAATCGATTATTGCTAAAAGTTGTTGGGTATTATCAATCAGGACTAGGAGAACTGGACAATATTCAATCCTACGTTTCTTTGGCTACTGCTCAAAAAATGATTGGAGAAAGCGCTTCCTATGTGACAGATATTCAGGTAAAGCTGCATGATTTTACATTAGCACCAGCCATGGCAAAAGAATATAGCACAATTTTCGATATTCAAGCAGATGACATACAGACTGTTAATGCGCAATTTGAAACAGGCTCTGATATACGTTCGATGATCAGTTATGCCGTAGGAATTACTTTTTTAGTAGTCTCAGGATTCGGTATTTACAATATCCTGAACATGATGATCTATGAAAAAATGGACACCATTGCTATTCTAAAAGCAATTGGATTTTCTGGAACGGATGTGCAACAGATCTTTACAAGTATCGCAATATCAATTGGATTTGTTGGAGGAGTTTTAGGTTTGATCTTTGGGTATTTTGCTTGCTTAGGTATTGAGCAGATTCCTTTTGAAACTGAAGCTTTGCCTACTATCAAAACCTTTCCGGTCAATTTTAATCCCAAATTCTACTTGATTGGAGGTGTTTTTAGCTTAGTTACTACCTATTTCGCTGGCTTTTTTCCATCGAGAAAAGCTAGTAAAATCGATCCTGTAGAAATAATCCGAGGAAAATAAGATGCAAACATCTACAGTCATAGAAGCGAAGAAAATCAATAAGTATTTCTATAGTCCTGGGAAAGTTCAGGTACTCAAAGAAGTTACATTTTCAGTTAATAAAGGAGAATTTGTATCTGTGATGGGAAAGTCGGGATGTGGCAAATCAACCCTGCTATATGTACTTTCGACAATGGATACGGATTATGAAGGCCAATTATTGTTGGATGATCATTTGATTACAGACCAGCCTTCTCAGGTTCTCTCTCAACTCAGAAATGAAAAGATTGGCTTTGTTTTTCAATTTCACTATTTGATTCATGAGTTTTCCGTGTTGGAAAATGTGATGGTTCCGGGTCTCAAACTCAATAAGCTCTCTAGAGAGGAAGTGGAGCATCAAGCGATGGAAAAGCTCCGGATTTTTGATATGCACGAGCATGCTTTCAAAAAAGCCAATCAATTATCTGGTGGCCAAAAACAGCGTGTTTCCATAGCTAGAGCTTTGATCAATAATCCGCTGATCATCATGAGCGATGAACCTACCGGTAATTTGGATAAAAAGAATTCAGATATTGTTTTTGGCATATTTCGAGAGTTGGTTCAAGAATTTCACCAAACAATGCTGATGGTTACCCATGATTCAGAGTTAGCAGACAAGACTGACAGGACCATCTGGATGGAGGATGGGAAGATTGTCTCGCACCTTTAAGCTTTGAATTGGTTCACGATTTAAATTGGTGGAATACTTGATAAGCGAAAACATAAAATGATGCCTTCGAAACATTATATTTGAGTCAACTTAATCGAGGGAAGAAACTCTTATGAAAACTTCAGGAGCCTTACTTTTAATATTCATCTTGGGAATAGTCCAAGTTACCTCAGCCCAATCCCTACCCAAGGTGCTAATCACCTACCATTCCGAATCTGGTAAAACCAAAGCTATGGCAGAAGCAGTAGCCAAAGGTGTTTCTAGTGTCAAGGAAGTTGATTTTATTCTCAAGCCAATAGCTGAAGTAACCAAAGATGAAATCCTACAGGCCTCAGCCATTATCCTAGGCTCTCCTGTTTACAATGGCAATATTACGCCTGAAGTACAGGCTTTCATTAATTCTTGGCCATTTGACGGAAGACCTTTGAAAAATAAGATCGGTGCAGTATTCGTGACGGGAGGAGGTTTTTCGATAGGGGAGGAAGCCACCATGTTTGCCATGATCCGATCCATGATGATTCACGGGATGATTATAGTAGGTGGTGAAGAATTGGAAGCTGCTTTTGGTGCTTCTGCGATTACAGGCGAAGGAGACTTTGCCGATAGGGAAGTGCAGGAGATTTTTTTAAAAAAGGCTGAAGGATTGGGGAGAAGGGTAGGAGAGCTAACCAAAATCAAAGATTGATTTATTGTTAAGAAAGAAAAGGGTATTCTGAATATGTAAGGTCGCTTTTTACCATCTTCAAGTACATATTACAAATACAACGTCTGTCTTGTTTATACTAGGTTAACATTGGATTAGTATAAGATAATGATTAGAAAATATTAAGAAAATAAGGAGGTAATCTTCGACGACTACATTTGTCGCATGAAGATCAAGTTATTGTTATTGTCATTTTTACTGTTTAGTTCTTCTGATTCGTTTGCTGCCAAAATTATTGGAAAGATCAGAGATACATCAAGTAAGGAGCTGCTCATCGGAGCAAACGTCAGCATCACCAATAATTCAACCCAAGAGGTTTATAGAACCATCACAGGACTAGACGGAACCTATAATTTATCAAATATCCCTATTGGTGTTTATTCCCTTGAAGTTTCTTACATGGGATATGCTAGTTTCCTCGAAATCATTGAATTTACTACTGATAATGCGACTTTATCAATGGATTTTGATTTGGAATCTGATGATGCATTGCTTTCAGAAGTGATAGTGACAGCTGGTGTAAAGGGTACAGACATTCAAGCGAGACAACTAGAAAAAAACTCCGCCAGTGTATTAAATATTATATCGGCAAGGCAAATTCAACTTTCTCCTGATATCACAGTGGCCAACGTGATCCAGAGAGTGTCAGGTTTGTCGATTGAAAGAAACGCCAGCGGAGACCCTCAGTATGCAATCGTAAGAGGTATGGACAAAAGGTACAACAACACCTTGGTCAACGGAATCAAAATCCCTTCTCCTGATAACGAAAACAGGTTTGTTCCCTTAGATATTTTTCCAGCTGTATTACTTGAGAGATTGGAGGTTTACAAATCACTAACAGCCAACATGGAAGCTGACGCAATAGGCGGAACGGTCAATATGATCATGAAGAGCGCTCCAAATCAATTGATGTTAGAAGGTGATATTCAGTTAGGTTATAATCAATTGAACCTAGAGCGACCTTTTCAAACCTACGATAGGTCTAATCTCAATAGACGCTCACCTAAGGAGAGATTTGGAGAAAATTATCGTGCGACCCCAGCTGACTTTCCTGTTGAAAATATGATCAATGAAGGAATTACACCGCTTCCTGATATTTTTGCAAATTTAACTTTTGGAAATAGATATCTAGACAATAAGCTTGGCGTGATGCTAGGGGGGAGTTTCCAGAATTCCTATAGGCCTGTTTCCAACTACTTTTATGATCCAGGTGTTAGTTTTTTGCCAGGTAACCCACTTTTGATGCGTGAGTTGATCGAAAGGGAAACTAGTTCTCAGCTTCAAAGAACCGCTTTCCATGGTAAATTAGATTATGCTATCAACCCAAAACACAACATCAGTCTCTACCTAGGTCAATATCTTCTGAATGAATTTAGAGTAAGGGATCAAGTGAGGAGAGAGTCCTTTGTTTCTACCACAGACTATGCCGTATATCCAATCACTAGATTTAGCAATATTTTCCAATCTATTACTACTGCTGACTTAAGAGGGGATCACTCACTCGCTGGGAATTTGAAAGCGAATTGGATGGCTATTTACTCAACTGCACTGAATGATAGACCTGATGATGGCGTTTTTTCTAGGGCTGGTCAATTTATCACTGCTGAGAATAGAATTACAAACGAATCCGTATACTTCCAAGGTACTAGAAATTCTCGTGCATGGGAAAGAAATAGAGATACAGACATTTCCTTCTATCTAGACTTCAAATACACGCCTTACTTTATCAATGAAAAGACAGAGGTGCTTTTTGGTGGCTTGGTGAGGAATAAGGTTAGGGATAATTTCTTTAACTTTTATAACTACGCTCAAATCTTCGGACAATTTAGAGGCGTGGATTGGGATGATTTTGGAGAAGTCAATTTCAGCGCCATGGCCAATCCATTAGGAAGTGGAGATAGGAGCAACTTGGTATATGACGCTTATGAAAATATTTATGCCGGTTATATCAATGGTAGTGTAACAGTCAATAAGACAAATTTTCAGGCAGGATTGAGAGCAGAACAGACTTTTCAAGGCTACGAAATCAATGCTGTATCTGCTTCAAGTAATGATACAGAGCTGAAAAAAGAACAACAATACTTGAGTCTTTTCCCTTCTGCAAGTATCAAGCATAGTATCAATGATAGAACCAATCTTCGAGCTACTTATTTTAAAGGTATCAGTAGACCTGGGTTTTATGAAATTGTACCTACCATTAGAAGTGCAGGAGGAGGAGATTCTTTTTACAGCGAAAGAGGAAATGAAAATTTGCGTCCATCCTTTGGCCATAGTGCAGATCTGAGATACGAGTTTTTCCCATCAGGGGCGGATCAAATTTTAGTTGGATTTTTTTACAAAAAGATCATTGATCCGATTGAATATGGATTTCCACAACCTGATGGAAGTGATGTTACCCCGAATACCAGCAGAATCTTACCTCAAAATTTTGATGACGCTACAAATTTCGGAATAGAGGCAGATTACACCAGGTATTTTAGCAAGATTGGAATAAGGATGAATTATACTTATACCAAGTCGGAAATCACCACGACCAAGGTGGTAGTCAATGAAGATCGTTCAAATTCTATTGTGAATCAAACAAGGCCTCTTCAAGGACAATCGGATCACATCGCCAATCTCAGCTTGCTTTACAAAGATCAAGACCGAATGCTCGATATTCAATTGGTGGCAAACTATGCAGGTGAAAGAATTGCTTTCGTCTCCCCATTTTTTGAGGCAGATCATTACATGAAACCAATGACCCAGCTAGATTTCTCTTTAGATAAGGGTTTCAAGAATGGACTAGTGGTCTTCATGAAAGTAAATAACATACTCAATACACCTTATCAACTTTATGTCAAAAAACCACTGGCAGTGCCTACGGATCCTTATCCATATCAAACTGATCCATTTAATATTGGATTTGTAAGAAGGGATTTGTTTGGTCAGGCAATTAGACTAGGACTGAGATACACACTTTAAACATCATCAATACAAATAAAATTATGAAAACACTCAAATCATTATTGTTACTAGCAATGCTTGCAATGGCTTTATTTGCCTGTAAGGAAGATGAAGAAATCAATCCAATAGATGAAAACCCAGATGAAATACTAGATGGTATTTCAGGGGATATGACAGAGATTGACTTCGAAAGAGGAGAAACTTACAAAGTAGTCGGTGACTTAGTTGTTCCTCAAAATGCTTCTGTGACTATTCCAGCAGGAGTCACGCTTGAATTTCAAGAAGGACCAAATGGAGAAGCTTGGTTTATCGATGTGTTTGGTTCCTTATATATCAAGGGAGAAGAGGGTGCAAGAGTCACTTTGACTGCATCTCAAGAATTGATTGAAGGGCCTAAAAATAATGGTATCGGTCAGTTATGGGGTGGTGTCATAGGTACCAATGTTGCAGGAGATTTGGTAATTCTCTATACGGATATATTATATGCAGGTGGAGCTGCAAGAGAAGAAAACGCCATGGCTCAACCAGCTACTGGAGGAGGTGGAGAATTAAACGCAGGAGATGCAAGTTATGCCCTCTATTACATAAGACAAGCCCAAATGAGACAAGATGGAATATTTGTGTTGAATAATTCCAAAATCGCTTTCTGCCCAGATGATGCAATCAGAATCAATGGTGGAAAAACATTGATGACATACAATACATTTGAAGTTACTGGTGGTACTGGAGGAGACGCTGTAAACATTAAAGCTGCTACTTCTGGAGATTTTGCTTTCAACTTATTTTATAATCTCGCAACTAATGGTCTCAAATCGGCAGATACAGGACCAGGAGAAAGAGGTAGATGTCACACAAACTTTTACAATAATACTATCCTTAATTCAGGATACAGAAGAGCTGAGCCAGGTAGAGGAGCAGGTCTAAACTATGAATCAGATTCCTATGGAGATGTTCACAACAATCTTTTGGTAAACAATAGGTTTGGACTAAGGCTAGTTTCAGGTGAATCTCAGCCAAGAGTAGAGTCTATCAATTATGGTTACAACTGGAACTACGGTGCAGTGCAGACCATCACAGATGAATTTTACCCTACAAGTGCTACCTCATCAGTTGGCTTGATTGGAAATGACCCAAGGACCCCAATCCCAAGTACTGATGTGGCTGGTGCTCCACAAGAGAATGATCCAATGTTTGAAAATTATGACCCTAGTACTTTCACTTTTGGTGGTAACTCAAGTGTAAGCACTGATCCTTTGTCGAGAAATATTTCGCCAATCCCAGCAGGAGCTGATTTCCACTTAAAAGCTGATTCACCTGCATTGACTGGAGGAATTACAGATTTTGATCCTGTTCACACTGCTTACACCACATTGGATGGAAGCATGACATTTACTCCTCCAGCTCCAAGAGCTTTCTTCGGCGCATTCGGAACAAGAAATTAAGTTATCATTCAGGAGTAGGAGCACCTACTCCTGATTTGTTACAGCTGATGAATAGATTACCTTGGTATACTTTCTTTGCTTTATGTTGCAGCTTCAGCTCATGCCTTACAGAGGCTGATCCTCAGCAAGACAATTATTGGAGCACGCATGTGCCTTTTAGGGTCAGCTACAACACCTTCTCTATGCCAGTCACGGAAAAATGGATTCCCTTACCAGAAAATCTGGGTGCTGTACCATTGAGTGAGGCTTCTGGTTTGGCATATAGTTACCAAAACCCTGGTAAAATTTGGACGCATCAAGATTCTGGAAATACAAATATACTCTTCCTACTTGATTCAGAGACAGCAGAAATTGTTGCCAAGTATAGAATAGAAGGGACAGTCAATATTGATTGGGAAGATATCGAAGTGTCATTCGGGCCTGAGGAAAACATCACATACCTGTATATCAGTGATACTGGTGACAATAACTTAAGAAGAAATCAATATACAGTTTACAGAATCAAAGAGCCTGTCTTCGAAGAAGCTCACAGAGGACAGACAATTACATTGTCAAATCTTGAATTGGATCAGATTGACTTTGACTACCCAGATGGCAGTCATGACGCAGAAGGTTTAATGGTAGATCCTGAGACCTTAGATATTTTCTTGACTACCAAGAGGAGTACATTCTCAAAGCTTTATGTACTTCCATATCCTCAAGAAAATGGAGTTAGAAACGAAGCAGTATTTGCTGGTGAATTTGGTTTTAGAGATTCATCGGCTGCCACTACTAACCTTCAAGGGGATAAAGTTTTGATCAAAAATAGACAGGAAATCTTCTTTTGGGAAAGGCAAATGGGGGAAACAATGGTAGAGATGCTAGCCCGAACACCCCTTAGAGCTCCTTATATAGGGGAACCACAAGGGGAAGCGATCTGCCTAGATCCAAATAATAATTATTTCACTTTAAGTGAAGAGTTGAATAGTTCAACACCACCAAACCTTTATAAATATTTACTTTCAAATTAATAGCAAAATCATGAAAACTACATTCAAAATTTGGTCTCTTTTAGCACTGTTTAGTTTATCTATTGGAGTCATTAGCTGTTCTGATGATCCCGAGCCAGAAATGCCTACCATTGTCAATGTGCCAGATACCAATCTCGCTACTCAAATTCGTCTAGCACTAGAACTTGAAGCAAGTGCTCAGATCACATCTGAGGATATGTTGAGACTAGAGGAATTGACAATAGATGGTGGTTCTGATTTCTCAGGAACAATCTCCGAAATAGCTGACCTTACAGGGTTAGAATATGCTGAGAACCTTACTTATCTTCATTTTGGGAGTACCAAGGTGTCTGACCTTACACCGATCAAGGACTTAAAAAAGGTGGAATACCTCAGAATGAACAATACAGATGTCACTGATCTGAGCCCTGTATCAGAATATACTACGCTTACATATTTCAATGCGAATACAGCTAGAGGTATTACTGATATTAGCCCACTTTCTAAAAACACTGGACTGAAAGAAATAATCCTTAGAGAAGTACCAATGGGAAATGCTGGTCTGAATACCATCAGAAATTTCACCACACTCTATAGAATCAACATGAGAAACACTGGAGTTACCAATGTAACAATCTTAGCAGAAATGATGGCTGCTGGTGCCTTACTAGATTCTACTCCAGGTGCAGCAGAAAATGGTGGCGCTACCTTGGATTTGAGACAGCTTACTGTTGAGGATTGGAGTCCAATTAGGCCATATTTGGATCAAATTTCAAATATTGAGGGTGTTCCAGCAGAGGATTAATTTAAAGCATATAGCTTTAAAAAAGTTTGCTTAGCTCTAAAAACCACTCACCTAAATAGGAGAGTGGTTTTTTTATTCCCAACCTTGTCTCTTATTAATACTAGGATGTAATTTTAATTACCTTTGCTGCATGATACAGCGAACTTTTTTTGTTTTGCTTTTGGGGTGTTTTAATACGGTTTTCTTCGATGCACAAGCTCAATTGAAACAGTGGACATTAATTTGGTCTGAAGAATTCAATTACAAAGGCTTACCCGATCTTGAAAAGTGGTCTTATGAACTTGGCCATGTGAGAAATCAAGAGCAGCAGTATTACACCCAAAACAGGCTTACCAATGCACAAGTCAAAAGAGGGAAATTATTCATAACTGGAAGAAAGGGAAAATATCCGAACGCTGCCTTCGACCCCGGCTCGACCAATTGGAGAACCTCGGAACCTTATGCGTCCTATACCTCAGCAAGTATCAGTACTCAAGGATTGCATGCTTGGACTTATGGCAGGATTGAGGTACGTGCCAAGCTCCCAAAAGGAAAAGGCCTGTGGCCTGCGATATGGATGCTTGGAACTGATATTGATGAAGTAGGTTGGCCTTTTGCAGGAGAAATTGACATCATGGAGCATGTTGGCAAAAAACCTTTGGAAATTCATGGAACCGTACATTATCCTGTCGGCAATGAAGAGGAATACTTGTCCAATGGAGGCCTTCATGTCCAAAAGGGTTTGGCACGGAAGTTTAATGTGTATGCGATTGAATGGTCAGCGGAGAAAATCGACTTTTATGTCAATGATGACCTGTATCATTCATAATTGATCATGCTGGCATTGGACCAGATAACCCTTTTCGCAAACCGCATTTTTTGATCATCAACCTTGCCATGGGGGCCAATTGGCCCGGGCCAATAGATGATAAGGTTCTGCCACAGCAGTTTGTTATAGATTATGTAAAGGTCTATCAATAGTTAATATACCCTTTTTTTACTTTTACCTTCCATCTATACATTTCTATTCGTAATTTTAATTCCTAAATTGAATATACTATTCTTTACCAGTTATATCGATTTAATGGTAAAATTGGCTGCTATTAGTAAATTCCAAAAAATCGGAACAAATTATCAATTAGATTCAACCGACATGACTCGGGCAGGCATCAATCAATTTCAATGCAAAGTTAAATCGGTTTTAATATGATTTGCTCGCTAAGTGCTGTAAATCGCAATTTCTCTATTTACATCAATTCAACCATTCAATTATTCAACCATTCAATTATTCAACCATTCAAAATTAATGGCTAGAAAATCCAAACCTCAAAAGACCACTTTTAACCCCATTAGCTATCTCAAGTCTGGCAATGCACGTAAATTACCTATGCATGAATGCCTGATTCCTAAAAGCTGGCAGGAAGACAAGAAATTCCCGATCCTATTTTCAAGAAAACATGTCAATGGGAACTTGACTTTTGTGTCTGTGTTAGTGGATTTACTATGCACAGGTGCCAAAGATGTATTGTTTTTTGTTAATGAACCTGATTTTATCTATCATGAAATTTTGGAGACTTACGAGGAAAACTTATTAGTCGAGTTCGTTCCTGTGAATTATGAATTGATTCATAATATCATTTTTGAATCAGTTGCTTTTGCCGAGGAGTATGGCATCGCACCTCATGAAGATTTTAGATTTGTGGAGATGATCCTGGAAGAAGATACAGATGACTTTCCAAGGATAGATGTACCATTGGGTGAAAATGGCAAGGCTCATTTACACCTCAATGAAGGGGATGATAGAATTAAATATTTCGAGCATCAAATCCTCAAATACGGCAAAGAAGGTACCTATGAAATATTTTACCATGATCATGAGGGTGTTTTTGACGATGACTTCGAGGACGATGAAGGATTTGAAGATTACTTGATGAACTCCTGTCTATTTTGGGAAGAGGAAGATTGGGAGGATTATTATGAAAATATAGATTTGGAGGATTTGCCAATAGATATCGTTTATCACATTATCCCCAGATTGCCTGATTATGATTATGAGAAAATGAAGCAAGAAAAACTCTTTGCTCCATTTACCAAAATCCAGTCAACTGATAAACCAACTTCTAAATCAGACTATAGTAAAAGGGAGAGAGAAAAAATGCATGAAATCTTTGAATTACTGCAAGATTGGGACGCTATTGACATTGAACCAAACCCCTCTATCATCAATAAAATCGAAAATGAAATAAAGCAATCGCCAAATAATAGAATCCTACTGCAATACAAATGGGAATACTTTCATAGAATTCAAGCAGATGAAAAAACCATTGAGATAGCTCTTGAGATGAAAAGGAAATTCCCGGATTACCTTTTTGGACTCACTTGTCACGCCCAAACCCTAATTGAATTAGAAAAAGTAGATGAAATCCCTGATGCTATGAATAATTTGCATAAACTTCAGGATTTAGATCCCAAAAGGAAAAAATTCCATACGACAGAGCTATTAGCCTTTTATTCTCCATGGATCTATTACTATTCAATGACAGGACAAATTAGGGCTGCCTTTTTCTTGATGCGATTGCTGATAGAACTCGAAGTGTTAGGAGATATGAGTTTACATCCTATGGTGCTTGAAGCTTACAGGGAAGCTACATCGAAAATTGTTTCCGCTTATCTCAGTAAAGTTAAGTCAGGTTATATTTCTAAGGATGATTTTATTGAAAAGATGATGATTTGATAAGTCACAAAGGGATTTTCTTTTGTGTATCTTTACATTCCTAACCACTAAAACCATGACTAAATCAATTCAAAAACTTCTAATCCTCTCTTTAGGAATGAGTATCGCATGTTCTCAACAAGAACCGGAATTTCAATATCCGGATGTACAGCCACCTGTAGCTACGATCAAGCCCTTTGAAATTACTGCCAAGCATGGACACGTCAGAGTGGATAATTACTACTGGCTCAATGAGCGAGAAAATCAAGAGGTCATCAATTACCTCAATGCAGAAAATGCCTACATGGACACCATGTTAGCACATACCAAGGATTTTCAAGCTTCCCTCTTCAATGAAATGAGAAGTCGCATCAAGGAAGATGATGCTTCTGTCCCTTACAAACTGGATGATTACTACTATTATTCCAGATATGTCGAAGGTGGAGAGTACCCTATATATGCTAGGAAAAAAGGATCCTTGGATGCAGCCGAAGAAATCATCATGGATGGCAACGAACTGGGTAAGGATAAGTCCTTTCTCAATTTTTTTACTTCGGTAAGTCATGACCACAACCTCGCTGCCATCATCATGGATACGCAAGGAAGGAATTTCTACACCGTCATGATCAAAGACCTCCGAACAGGAGAGATGCTGCCTGACAAAATCGAGAATATCAGAAGCTCAGCTGTCTGGACCACAGACAATAAATCATTCTATTACTCCATTCCTGATCCAGTTACACTGAGGAACTATCAAGTCAAAAGACATATCATCGGGCAGGACGCCTCTCAAGATGAGGTTGTTTTTGAAGAAAAGGACCAGACGCTCAATTGTGGTGTAGGCATCACCAAATCCAAAAAATATATCATCATTGGCTCGGGTCGTACAGATGCCTCTTATGCCTATTATCTAGATGCAGATAAGCCAGGCAAGCCACTGCTCATAGCACCGATTGAAGACAATGTACAATATGATGTAGACCACGCTGGGGGGGATGAGTTTTTCATTTACACCAATCAAGATGCTGTCAACTATAGATTGGTGAAGACGCCGATCACTAACCCTACAAAAGCTAACTGGAAAGATGTAATTCCAAATCGCTCAGATATATTTTTGGAAGGTGTAGATTATTTCAAAGACTATATGGCTGTGCAAGAAACCAAAGAAGGCCTTGCCAAAATCAGAATCATCAAATATGCGGACAATGCCGAACATGAAATCCAATTCGACGAACCAGCTTATTCGGCAGGCCTAGGGTACAACCCAGCTTTCGATACTGATGTTGTGAGGTATTCCTATACTTCTATGACTACTCCTAACTCTGTCTATGATTATAATATGGAGAGCAGGACTAAGGAATTGATGAAAGAGCAGCCTGTTTTGGGGGATTTCAACAAAAATAATTACCAAACCGAGAGGGTCATGGTCACTGCTAGAGATGGCAAAAAAGTCCCTATGTCCATCGTCTACAGAAAGGATAAATTCAAAAAAGATGGAACCATGCCCGGCTGGATTTATGCCTACGGTTCTTATGGATACTCCATGGATGCTTCTTTCAGCTCAAGCAGGTTGAGTTTATTGGATAGAGGAATGGTCTATGCCATCGCTCATATCCGTGGAGGTCAGGAAATGGGAGGGGACTGGTACGAAGATGGCAAGATGATGAACAAGAAAAATTCTTTCTATGATTTCATCGATTGTTCTAAGTGGCTTCAAGACAATGGCTATGTAGCCAAAGATAAACTCTTCGCCTCAGGAGGTAGTGCAGGTGGCTTACTGATGGGTGGTATTCTCAATATGGCACCCGAACTTTACCGTGGAGTTATTGCGGCAGTAGCCTTTGTGGATGTGGTCACTACCATGATGGATGAGTCTATTCCATTGACCACCTTCGAATGGTTAGAGTGGGGGAACCCCAATATCAAGGAGCAATACGAGTATATGCTTTCTTATTCTCCTTATGACAATGTGGAAGCTAAGAATTACCCACATATCTTAGCAACTACTGGTTTGCATGACTCCCAAGTACAATACTGGGAACCTGCCAAATGGGTAGCTAAACTCCGAACCCTAAAAACTGACAACAACAACCTATTCCTCTATACAAATATGGATGCAGGTCATGGAGGAGCGAGTGGCAGATTCGAAAGACTCAAGGAGGTTGCTCGCGAATACGCCTTTGTCTTTGATATCCTCGGTATAAGAGAATAAGTACTTCATATAACAACTCCCAAAAGCCCGATCACCCATCAGATCGGGCTTTTTTTTACTTAATCATCAAAAAAATATGTCTATCCGTTTTCTAGTATGTAGCCAAACAATAGATTTTTGAATGTGGAATTTTAATTTCGGTTGACTGTAAACTGTTGTCTATTGACGCGTATCAACAAAATGTAATGCCTCTTTTTTTACCACTTGCATTAGTGATGAAACTCGTAATAAAGCTCTATATCTTGTTTTATTACAATAAAAATTAAAATATTTCAATGAAAAAAAATTAAAAATACCCTGTTGTGGGTATTTTGATATAAGAAATATATATCTACATTTGTGGAGGGTGATTAAGCAATTTTTCTTTGGCATTCGCCAAACAACAAAACTTCAAAGGGCTATATTTTTTAGCCCTTTAATTTTACCCCCTCATTATAATGATGATTTGTATATCCGCTTACTTGCACTCAGCCAAACAAGTAATAGTTCCACAAGAAACAAGACAAAACCTCCAACAAAAAGCTGAACTGAGTAATCGTATAACCGATTAGAACCCCTAAACAGTTACCCAATTACACAGTTACTCATACAACCCCTCGCTTAACGTTTAACACTTAACGCTTAACACTTAACAATAAACACTTAACCCTCCAATCCCCCTCCGCTGCGTTCGTTGTGTCACCGTTGCGATCGTCGCGAGAAACTTCATTCCCAAAATTTCTTTTAGAGCAATTTGTGATTTCCTCCCGTGAGGGATGGTACCAAAGATCCTACCCAACATTCCGATGAATCGTGCAATCGAGCAACCGATTAGAACCCTTCCCCAGTAACTCATACACCCCCCTTCACTTAACGTTTAACACTTAACAATTAACGCTTAACGCTTAACCCTCCAGCTCACTGTCACCTGCTGCCGTCCGTCGACCGTGGTCTATCTACCCTAATAACTAATCCCCAATAACTCAATCACTAAATCCCCCCAATCCTAAATTAAGGAAAAATCCCCAAATCCATATAGCTCACCGCGATCCGCTCAATGGCTAGAATAAAGGCCGCTGTTCTTAGACTTTGAATATTTTTTTCTTTCCGGGTTTTGTTCATCGCATGATAAGCTTCCACCATGGTTTCCTCTAAGCCTGACAATACCAAATCTCGCTCAGATGCTCCTTTGATCAAGGCATCCTTCTCTAGGTCAGTGAATTCCTCACCTGTGGCATTTTCTATGGTGCCAAGTAGCTTTCTGTATTTCTCCATATCATAGCGCTTCTCAAGCTTACCAAAAGAGACACGTGACAGATTTTTCAACCACTCAAAATAAGAAACAGTAACACCCCCCGCATTGAGGTACATATCAGGGATCACCAAGATACCCTTTTCCAAAAGAATCTTCTCTGCCTCTTGAGTAACAGGACCATTTGCAGCTTCTCCAATGATCTTTGCTTTGATTTTGGTAGCATTCGATTTAGTGATCTGATTCTCTAGAGCAGCAGGAACGAGAATATCACATTCATAAGTCAGTAGTTCAAGACTATTCTTGATAAACTCTCCCTTAGGAAAACCCTTTAAGCCTTTGTTTTTCAGTTGATAGGACTTCAGTGCTTCGATATCAATACCCTCAGGGTCATAAATGCCTCCATTCCACTCAGCTACGGCAACAATTTTTGCACCAGCCTCCATGATATATTTAGCAGAGTAGTAACCTACATTACCCAAACCTTGGATAATGACTGTCTTTCCCTTCATACCTGTAGAAAGTCCCAAAGCTGCCATATCTTCCTCTACCTCTACAGCTTCCCTGATCCCGAAAAATACGCCTTGTCCAGTAGCTTCTGTTCTCCCATCTATACCGTGCTGAGAAAGTGGCTTACCAGTGACACAACCCTTAGCATTGATCAACTCAGGATTGAATGCCTCGTAAGTATCCACAATCCAAGCCATTTCCCTTGCACTTGTACCATAATCTGGTGCTGGTACGTCTATTGCCGGTCCAATGAATTTCTTTTTGATGAGTTCAGAAGTGTACCTCCTCGTAATTTTCTCAAGCTGAGTTTCATTATATTTCAAAGGGTCTATACGAACACCACCTTTGGCACCGCCAAAAGGAACATTGACAAGTGCACACTTGTATGTCATCAATGCTGCGAGTCCCTTGACCTCATCTTCATTGACATGCTCTGAATAACGGATACCTCCCTTTACTGGCAATTTATGATGCGAGTGCTGAACCCTATAACCTGTCAGGGTTTCATAAGTACCGTCCTCATTTCTCAAAGGGAAATTGAACTTGTAAATACTGTTACATTGCTTGATTTGCTCTATCAAACCTGGGTTGAGATTCATGTGTTTGGCGGCATCATCCACAAAACCACATACATCGTCAAATAAACTATACGCTTGTTCCTTACTCATAAAAATGGTCATATTTGGTGAATACACTAAGATACAAATCATTTAAAAACTTCAACCCAGCCACCCTGATATTTATTATAAACGGTGCTTTTGGATTTGCAATAAAAAACTAGACATAAGACACAAGATACAAGATACAAGATGCAAGAGGCAAGACATAAGACTCAAGATACAAGAAACGATTCGAGACACAAACTAACCAAGAAGCAAGAGCCAAGTGTCCTTATTGAAATATGCATGCGTGAAATAAAGTTGAAATATACCTTCCGAACTGAGTAATCGTATAACAAATTAAAACCCCTACACAATTTCTCAGTTACTCCTTCAACCCCCCTCGATTAACGTTTAACACTTAACGTTTAACCCTAACCCCCCGATCCCTCAGGACACCCCGAACCCTCGGGCAATCAATCACTCAATAACCCAATTCCCTCTCCGTTGCGTCCGTTGCGTCATCGTTGCGATCGCCGCGAGAAACTTTATTTCAAAAAAAGCCTTTTAGAGCTCTTTGAGGAATTTAGAGCGCTTTGTGATTTCCTCCCGTTAGGGATGGTTCCAAAAATATAACCCTAAAACACCCGAATCATGCAATCGATTAGATCCCTACCCAGTTACACAATCATACAATAACTCCTTCACCCCCCCTCGATTAACGTTTAACACTTATCGTTTAACCCTAACCCCTCGACCCCTCGGGCAATCAATCACTCAATAACCCAATTCCCTCTCCGTTGCGTCCGTTGCGTCATCGTTGCGATCGTCGCGAGAAACTTTATTTCAAAAAAAGCCTCTTAGAGCTCTTTGAGGAATTTAGAGCGCTTTGTGATTTCCTCCAGTTTGGGATGGTTCCAAAAATATAACCCAAAACACCCGAATCATGCAATCGATTAGATCCCTACCCAGTTACACAATCATACAATTACTCCTTCACCCCCCCCCTCGATTAACGTTTAACACTTAACGTTTAACCCTAACCCCCCGACTCCTCGAGGCAACCCCAATTCCTCGGGACACCTCGACCCCTCGGCACACCAATCTCTCAATAACCCAATTCCCTCTCCGTTGCGTCCGTTGCGTCATCGTTGCGATCGTCGCGAGAAACTTTATTTCAAAAGAAGCCTCTTAGAGCTCTTTGAGGAATTTAGAGCGCCTTGTGATTTCCTCCCGTTAGGGAAGGTTCCAAAGATCCGACCCAACAAAATAAGCCCCAGTCTCCTAGGGCTTAATCAATTTCACATGCTACTTTCAACTATTAAGGAAGAATCACTTTATCTATGACATGAATCACTCCATTAGTGGCTTGGATATCTGTCGCTACAATACCTGAAGTCCTATCATTTTGGTCTATCAAACTTGGGCCAGATACATCTACAGTAACTTCATCACCTGAGAACATGGTAATAGTTCCATTAGATAGGTCTGTAGAGAAAACCCTTCCAGCAAAAACATGGTAAGCCAAAACACCCTGCAATCCTGCAAGACCAATTCCATCTTCTTCATCTATTAATTCCTCCAAGGAACCGAAACCTAGTTCACCCAACAAATCTACAAAAGCATCATTTGTCGGAGCAAACACGGTCAAATCATTTGTGGTTGCCAAAAGTTCAACAAAACCAGCAGCGACGACGGCCTCAACAAGTATAGAGAAATTCTCATTTCCAAGAGCTACCTCTACAATGTTTTGAGAAGGCGGAAGCAATACCGCATCTATCGCATGAATCACACCATTTCTTGCTCTGATATCAGCCGCTACAATTTCGGCACCATTAATTGTGCCATTATCAGCTGAAATCTCAATAAACTGTCCATTCACGGTTTGTACAAATGTATTGGTGAGATCAGTAGAAAGCACTGTTCCAGCTACCACATGGTACAATAAGATTTCTCTTAGCCCAGGTTGATTTCTAACATTGCCGGGATTCAAACCTAGTTCAGCAAATGCAGCATCAGTAGGAGCAAAAGCCGTCAAATCATTTCTAGAGAAAACAGAAGCCAACCCCGTAGAACCCAATGCTGCATTGAAAGTGCTAAATGTAGGTCCCGGATTTCTTCTTTCATTTGCTGCACCTACATTGCTTGGAATGCCATTTTGCATTCTATCAATAGTGGTAGGAATGTCATAAAGTGCTACTTCAGCATCCAATGTTGGGGATACTTCCTCTAGGTCTGAACATGCAGTAAACCCTAGTGCAAAAATGGTCAATACTGCCGACCAAATCAATTGGTTTGTTTTTAGTTTCATTTTTTGTGTAGTTTAGATTAGGTTATTTGTATTTGATAACCGATTAACTCAATTAGATTTTATTTTGTTTGAAAAATTATTTGGCTATCAGATTGAATTTTAGAATTTTAAAGGGTCAATCGTGCAATTCGCAACTTGAACTGTTATATTTTTACTTCCAATTTCATGCATATCCATAACTTCAATATGTCAAAAAGCCATTTTTACTTTAAGTATCTTGCTATCAAAGCACTAACAAGCCTTAAGATCAACAATCTTCCTAGCTTCTTATTTTTTGGCATGCTCTTATTGAGTGCCTGTACTTCTTCAAGACCTACCACCAGCCAAAAACCAAGTACAGCGCCAATCTCAACCTCTAAACCCAATACAAGCATTGGTTTGCCCGAAAAAACAAGCAGTACTTCCTTTTACAACACCTACGAGCTCACACTGCAAGAAGGAAAAAGGGAATTCAGAGGGATATGGATCGCAACGGTTGCCAATATCGATTGGCCTCGCTCAGGCATGGATTCTTGGGATAAACAAAAAGCAGACTTCATCGCCTTGCTTGATTACTACCAAAACCTAAATTTCAATGCGGTCATCGTCCAAATCCGAGCAGCAGGTGATGCCTTTTATCCATCCCGATTTGCTCCTTGGTCAAAATACCTGACAGGCCAACAAGGGAAAAAACCAAATACCACAGAAGACCCACTATCTTGGATGATCCTCCAAGCCCATCAACGTGGCATGGAATTTCACGCTTGGCTCAATCCCTACCGGGCAACATTCGACCTCGCCATTGACCAACTCAGCCCACAGCATGATTTTCACAAACACCCAGATTGGATGATCAAGTACGGCAACAAGTATTATTACAATCCTGGCATTCCAGAGGTACGCAAGCACCTGACCAACATCATTCAGGAAGTGGTACAAAACTATGACATCGACGCCATCCATTTTGATGATTACTTCTATCCATACAAAGTCGAAAAAGAAATATTCAGAGACCAAGAGACATACAAGAAATTTGCGCAAGGACAATCACTCGAAGACTGGAGAAGAAACAATGTCAATCTTCTAATCAAAGAAACGCACCAGACGATCAAGACTCACAAACCTTGGGTTCAATTTGGTATCAGCCCTTTTGGAGTATGGCGCAACAAAGACAAAGATCCTAATGGCTCCAATACCCGAGCAGGGGTAACCAACTATGATGACCTCTTTGCAGATCCCATCACTTGGATGAAAAACGGCTGGATAGATTACCTCATTCCACAACTCTATTGGAGCATGGATTACAGCTTAGCTGCGCATCGAGAATTGGTGTCTTGGTGGGCCAAAAACTCACATCAAACCAAAATATACATCGGCAACAGTCCATACAAAATCCGAGACAATGCAGACAAAGCTTGGGACAACCCTCGCGAAATTTCAACCCAAATTGAATTCGCCAGAACCTTCAGGGAAATTGCTGGAAATGCCTTCTTTTCTGCCAGCTCCTTTTATTCAAAAAATAAAGATGTTGCTTCCCTTATCAAAGAGAATAATTACAAATACAAAAAACTAACTCCTCAATTTGTATCAAAAAGTACAAGTAACGCACTTCCTAGCCCTAAAGCTGAACTCCAAGTGGATCAGGGAATTCCTCGCTTGTTTCTCCCTTATGCCATCGATCCACAATTTAGATTTGCCATCATCTATACAACAAATCACCTAAATCAAGTCAGCCAAAAAACAGAAGGCATCTCTTTTAGAAAAATCTACCTCAATGACCGAACCAAAAATCTAATTATCCTTGATCAACAAGATTTAAATCAGCAATTCTTAGTTTTGACCTTCATGGATAGATTTGGGAAAGAGAGCAAGGCGCAGGTCTTTGAAATTCTCGCGAAACCTTAATAGGGCTTGCTGAAAAAGTCTCAGGTATGCCAGATTCAAAGCGGGCGAATGAAGATGTATGTTTATACTTCGAATGAGCCCAATAAAGAACCTGTCAAGTCGCCAGGAAGGGATGGTATGCCTGAGGCTAGCCTTAAAATTTCGAATTTTGAAATTTTAAGGAGCTCGGAAATCAAGCTAGATCATTGATTAAGCTTGCACCTACTTAAAAAGATAATACTTGTTAATTGAGGTATTCTTGAAAACTTAAAGAATTTATGCTCTATTTGGCGTTTTTAAGCACGCCCTTAATAGGTAATTTACCAGTATGCAACCAACCACCACCAATAAACCCTGGATTTGGGTTCCTATGCTTTACCTCACCGAAGGACTACCTTATGTGATGATCATGACAGTCTCTGTTATCATGTATAAAAACCTCGGCGTAGACAACGCAGACATAGGCCTTTATACCAGTTTCCTCTATTTACCTTGGGTGATCAAGCCCTTCTGGAGCCCTTTAGTGGATCTTTTTGCAACCAAGAGAAAATGGTTCCTAGCCATGCAATTCCTGCTCGTGTTTGCCTTTCTGGGCGTTGGACTAGCGCTACCGACCAACTCCTTTTTTATACTCAGTCTTGCTTGTTTTTGGATCGCAGCATTTGCATCAGCGACCAATGACATTGCTTCTGACGGGTTTTACTTGATCGCACTTAAAGAAGACCAACAAGCCTTCTTTGTAGGCCTTCGTAGCACCTTTTATAGAATAGCATTCCTGACAGGACAAGGATTGATTGTCATCATTGCAGGTTTCCTAGAACAAAAATTTGGAGACAATACCCAAGCTTGGTCACTTACCATGGTATCAGTTGCTGGTTTGATGCTATTGCTTACATTGGGAAATCTATTCAGCACCCCAAAGGTAGAATCAGCCAAAGATTATCAAAAAGCCAAAACACTTTCATTTTTGGAAGTTTTCGTAAGTTTCTTCCAAAAAAAGGAAATCGGATTGGCACTAGCTTTTATCCTGACCTATAGGCTAGGGGAGTCCCAATTGCTGAAAATGGCCTCTCCATTTTTGCTAGATGATCAATCCCAGGGTGGTTTAGCCTTGACTACCTCAGAAGTGGGATGGATTTATGGTACCTTAGGAATCGTAGCCCTTTCCATCGGAGGCATAGTAGGAGGTATAGTGATCTCGAAGGATGGACTAGGAAAATGGATGATGCCCATGATCTTGGCCTTGAATGTTCCCAACCTATTTTATTACCTTTTAGCCAACCTCCAACCCGAATCCATTTGGTTTGCAGGAGCTGTGGTAGTCATTGAGCAGTTGGGTTATGGTTTTGGCTTTGCGGCATTTATGGTTTACCTGATATATATTGCAGAAGGACTTTCCAAGACTTCCCATTATGCCATAGCGACAGGTTTTATGGCCCTAGGAATGATGCTTCCTGGAATGATATCTGGCTTTATTCAAGAAGCATTAGGCTACGAAGGCTTCTTCATCATCGTCGTATTAGCTGCCCTCCCCGCCATTCTACTCTCCAGATTCATTACCTTCCCAAAAGACTACGGGAAAAAACAATAAGACACAAGATGCAAGACACAAGACATAAGATGCAAGATGCAAGATGCAAGACAAAAAAAACAACAAAAAGCAGAACTGAGTAATCGTGTAACCGATTAGAACCACTACACAATCACACCATTACTCCTTCAACCCCCTCGCTTAACGTTTAACACTTAACGCTTAACACTTAACGTTTAACCCTTAACGCTTAACACTTAACATTTAACACTTAACCCCCCGACCCCTCGGGGAACTAATCTTAGAGCTCTTTGAGGAATTTAGAGCGCTTTGTGATTTCCTCCCGTTAGGGATGATTCCAAAAATACAACCCAAAAAAAGCCGAATCATGCAATCGACTAGATCTCTACCCAGTTACACAATTACACAATTACTCCTTCAACCCCCTCGCTTAACCTTTAACGCTTAACCCTTAACGGTTAACACTTAACATTTAACCCTTACCCCCCCGACCCCTCGGGGAACCAACTAACCAACACCCCATGAACCGCCTTCAAAAAATAGCCCAACTCTTTTCTCCCGCAGCCTTTGTCCATGACTCAGAAGAGGAAATACAAAAACTGGAGCAACTCATCAAATCACAACAAATAGGAGGGATCACCTTTTTTCATAGCAGACACAGTGCTGCCGCAAACTTTGAAGGCAGACAGGAAAAATTAACCTTTGACAATTCCTTGGAGAAACTCAAATCCCTCATAAAACGCTACCAAAGCATCAGCAAAACACCCTTACTGATCAGCATAGACGCTGAATTTGGTCTTGCCATGCGCATAGAACAAACCCCACAATATCCCTACGCCATCACCCTTGGCCAACTACCTATTGAAATGGAGCCACTGATCTTTGAGTCAGGCAAACTGATAGGAGAGGACCTCAAGGCCATCGGTATACATCTCAACCTAGCACCTGTAGCAGACTGCAATACCAACCCCAATAACCCTGTCATCGGTTACCGAGCTTTCGGAGATGACAAAGAAAAAGTCAGCCGCTTTGCATTAGCCCAATACAAAGGCATGATTGCTGGAGGGGTAGCTGCTTGTTACAAGCATTTTCCTGGTCATGGAGATACCGCAGTAGACAGCCACCTTGGATTACCTATCATCGACAAAACTAAAGAACAGCTACTGCAAGAGGAGCTTTATCCATTTATTGCAGGTATCAAACAAGGTGTTGACATGATCATGGTAGGACACTTGGCAGTTCCGGCATTGACAAAAGGGGAGAGGCTTCCTGCCTCTCTCAGTAAGCATGTACTCAAGGACCTCTTGAGAGAGGAACTCGGGTTTAATGGGATAGTCATATCAGACGCCCTCAACATGAAAGCAGTCTCCGAGCTATATCCTACCAAAGGGGAATTAGAATGGAAAGCCTTTGAAGCTGGAAATGACATCCTTTGTTTCTCTGAAAACATCACCGAAGGCATCCATTACATCAATCAAAATGCTACAGATGAACAAATAGATCTCAGCTATCAACGAATTTACAATTTAAAAAACAAGCTTGGACTCAATACAGCCTCCAAACCAACTTTTTCAAAACTGAATGACAACAAGGCCAATACTTTCAATCAAATTGTCGCCCAGCAACTATTCAACACCCATTGGGATAAAGCCCAAATAGCTCATCTATTAAAATCCAAAGATAAAATAACCTTCATCGCAGCTTTCAACAACCTAGAGGATTTGAAAACACCTGAATTCAATAATTTAAATTTTCGTGAAACCCTTCAACTAGAAGATTTAAATCAGCAAAAGCTAGATCTAATCACAGAAGAGCAAGCATGTATCCTGGGGATATTCCTACCATCCGCCAAGCCCATCAACCAATTTGGAATGGATCAAGCAAGCATAGACAAAATCAAAGCGCTATCACAGAATCCCAATGTCCTGATCATTCATTTCGGCAATCCCCTTGCAGCAAAAACATGGCAAACACCTCAATCCAAAGCCATCCTGCTCCATGCTTATCAAAACCTTCCAGAATTTCAATCCCAAGCCTGGAAACACTTCCGCTCCACCCTCTAACCCCTCCTTTATCTTTCCACCTTTCCATTCTCTACACCCTCAGCCAGCCCCTTTTACCTTTAATCTTTTCCCTATGCTCTCATTTCCTCCTTTACATCTTTCGCCCTTTATCCTTCCTCCTGATTATTGGGACAAGTTTTGTGTCCTCCTTTCTCCTAATTAACTCAATCAACTTAATAATTAATTCCCTTCATCTTTTCCATACCTCCTCACCTTCACCCACTTATCTTCCTTTTCACTAATCATAACATACCCCATCTCCGCGATCAATTCCAAAAACTCCTCCACATCTGGAATTTCCTTGGGATAAGCATGTGTATGGTAAGCATAGATCAGCAAGGAAAATTCTTCTGGTGCCAGCTCCTCAAATGCATCTAGCCGCTCGATTGGGAACAATAAGGCTTGTTGAGTTTCTTGGTAGGGTAGAAGCACCTCCTTACTAAATGCTACAAAATTATTCACCGCTACTACTTCTCCATGATTGACTTCATTTTGAAGTAATTTGGTAAATGAAGTATAACCCTTCAGTTGCTGCTGATAATAGGCACTATAGATTGCTGGTAAAAAAAGCATAACTACCAAAGCAATGTTAACTAGGAACGGACGGACTACCGCATAACTCCATAGGATAAGCCCAAAAAGAGAAAGAAATGCAGCCTGCTTCCAATCACCTATTAAAATGCCAATCAATGCGCCTATTAAAATGACTAACACCATCAGGTTACGTGTCTTTGAATCCTCTAGCCAAAATTTAGCACCCATCCCTATCAACACTGCGCTTATAGGAACGATAATGATCAGATGTCGAGGATTCAGATAAAGTGGATTGTAATACTCCAAACTCGTACTCATCCACCAAAAACCAACCAACATACAGACCAATGCAAGACTAAACTCAGAAGTAACTCGATGATAGGATTTCAAGCCCTTGACCACTGCTGGCATTGCCAAGACCATCCATAACCAATAGCCCCGCTCCACATATGTGACCAATGGGCTAAAACTAACCCGCCAAAGCATAGCCTTCCAATCCTTATCAAAAAAAGTATGTTCCGAAATATAGTGTCCCTCGTGAACAGATTGAATCCTATAAAGTGGATCACCAAATGTCCACCAATAATACCCCAAATACAGTCCTGTAAAAAGTATAGCAAAGGAGATAAATGCAAGATGAAAACTACCTAATTGCTTTGATTTGCCGTCCAGGTAAAACAGTAAAAATGGGAATGGAAATAGAAAGACCATGGTCTCCTTTGTCATAAATCCCACTAATAAACTTAACGTCAGCAACAGGGCAGAGGTATAAGGATGGGAATGACGGCTGATAGCAGCTATGGGGATCAATATGACCCAAAAAGCCAACAAACTATCTGGATAGACCTTTGTCAGAAAGTGTAAGAAATAGACCTGTGTCAATAAAAAGGGAATGGCCCAAAGCCTTGATTTTTGATCTAAAATGCGAACAGTCAAGATCAAAATCCCCAAATAGGCGAGGAGGGAAGCGATACTGCCAACTCGATCCGAAAAGCCAAAGAGGTTAGTGAGAAATCCAGAGAAAACATAAGAACCTATTCTGCTAGAAAAATGATAATCATTCACCACTTCATTTCCTTCCCAAAAAGCCTGACCAGTTACCAAGTAAAATACATCATCACTAAATGTAATCCCATCATAACCCCACTTCCAAAAGGCAACCAAATAAAGCATGCCTAGCCACATAGGAGAGCTCCTAATCCAAGAAAAATCTTTTTGTTGAATCATGGCCTAAAGTTAACCCATTTTTTCATCCACAAAGTACACCTTTTACCTTTCCTTTTTCCCCTCATTACTTCTCCATCCTCCAACTTTTCCAACATTTCGCTATCTTGCCGTATGAATTCTAATACCCGAATCAAAGTCTTACACCTGATCAAATCCTTAGGAAGGGGCGGAGCAGAAAAATTGATTCCAGAGACATCCAAACTCCACAATCAACAGAAATTTGAGTTTTATTGTATTTATTTCTATCATCAAGAAAACAATATTGTAGATGAGCTGCAAGCCGCTGGAATTCGAGTCTTCCTTTTTCCTTCTTCTAACCTAGGCATTTTCCGTCAGGTCAAAAAGGTAAAGAACTTCATCAAGGCCGAAGGGATAAATATCATTCATGCACATTTACCTTGGGCTGGAATTTTAGGTAGACTTGTAGGTAGGGAAATAAAGCTTCCTATTGTCTATACCGAGCACAATACTTGGGATAGGTATAATAAAGTTTCCTATTGGTTTAATAAGCTAACCTTCAAACAGCAAGATGTAGCAATAGCTGTCTCCAATGAAGTAGCTTTGTCTATGGAGTTAAACATGATGTTATTTCCTCTCAAGCGTCAGGGGAGACTCAAGGTTCAAAACATCTTAAATGGAGTCAATACAGATTATTTCAAAAGAGATCAGCAAGCTGCATTGGCTATAAGAAAAGAATATAATATACCGCATCAGGCCTTTGTAATAGGGAAAGTAGCTGTGTTTCGAACACAAAAGAGACTCTGGATATGGATTGAGCAGGCTCTAGAAATCCTCAAGGAAGCTCCTGAAACACACTTCCTGCTAGTAGGTGATGGAGATTGGAGGGAGCAAATACTAAGCCTAATACAAAAGTCTAATTTTAAACAAAATTTTCATTGGGTAGGAGTCCAAAAGGAAGTGGCACCCTACCTTTCAGCAATGGATTTATACATGAGTAGCTCAGAGTTTGAAGGCTTACCAGTTGCCATGCTAGAGGCCATGTCTTGTCAAGTGCCAGTGGTTGCCACAAGGGCGGGTGGTATTGGTGAAGCAGTTACTCATGGTTTGGAAGGCTTACTCTGCGAGGTAGAGGAGTATCATAAATTATCCGAACTTGCTCTTAAAATCATACATGTGCCAAGCCTTCACCAAGCCCTAGCTTTCAATGCCAGACTGAGAGTAGAAAAAGACTTCTCAATGAAAAATATGGTCACCGAAATAGAACAAGTCTACAATTCCCTAGTCCCCATCCCTAATCTAAAATCTAATACCTCACAAGATGCAAGACATAAGACATAAGACACAAGACACAAGAAACAAGACAAAAGACAAAACCTCCAACAGAAAGCTAAATCGTGGAATCGTATAACCAACTGCAAACCAATCTGTTAACGTTTAACGCTTAACAATTAACCCTTATCACCCCGACCCCTCGGCTAAAATCTAATACCTCACAAGATGCAAGACATAAGATGCAGGACATAAGACATAAGACACAAGACACAAGAAACAAGAAACAAGACAAAACCTCCAACAGAAAGCTAAATCGTGCAATCGTGTAACCAACTACAAACCAATCTGTTAACGTTTAACACTTAACAATTAACCCTTATCACCCGACCCCTCGGGGAACCCAATCCCTCAATAACTAATCCCTAATAACAAATTCCCTAAACCCATTCATCTAAAGAAATAAATCTATGAAATCAGCGGAATCTGCGCGAGCCCCCAATCTTTCAATTTTCCAATCTCTAATCCCTAATAATTAATCCCTAACTCCCAAACCATGAATCAACAACAATCCGGCTCCTGGGTGATTTCATTAGACTTCGAACTCCTATGGGGTATTTTTGATAAGTCTGACAATAAGGTAAATACAACTTACTTTCAGAAAACTAGAGATCTTGTCCCTCGAATGCTAGAAGTATTTGCCAAACACGAGATCCAAGTAACATGGGCTACTGTTGGGATGCTTTTTGCAGAAAATGAAGAGGAATGGAAAACTTATACACCCCAACTTAAACCCTCTTACCGAGAAAAGTCATATTCAGCTTATGAGTGGGTAAAGAAGCATGAACTGAATCCAACACATCATTTCGCCCCCGAACTGATCAAAAATATCCTTGATACACCAGGTCAGGAACTAGGTAGTCATAGCTTTGCGCATTACTATACGTTGATGCGAGGACAAACACCAGAGCAGTGGCGAATGGATTTGAGAGCAGCACAATTGATTGCCATGGACAAGTTTCAAATACAACTGAGGTCATTGGTATTTCCTAGAAATCACATCAACCTACAATACTTGAAAATTTGTAAAGAGGAGGGGTTCACCCAAGTAAGAAGTAATCCCAATGATTGGTTTTGGCAAGAAACGCAATATGAGAACACTTTAAAAAAAATATATAGAACCGCTGATTGCTTTATTGGGCTAGGGGGGAGGTCTTCTTTCCCTAGAGAAGCCATATACCAAGAGTCTGAAAACCATCCGGTCGAAATTCCAGCATCTAGACTGCTAAGACCCTATTATGCTAAAAGTAGACTTGTAAATATTTGGCGGTTGAATAGAGTAAAAAATGAAATGACCTTGGCTGCAAAAAAGCAAGAAGTCTATCACTTATGGTGGCACCCTCACAATTTTGCCAATAGCCCAGCAGCATCCCTTGCCGAACTAGAATCTCTGATCCTACATTTTAAAACTTTGCGAGATAAATACGGCATGCAATCCAACTCCATGCAATCCCTAGTGGATCCCCCAAACCCTATCATTCATCAAAAGCAATAAATCTGAGAAATCCGCGTAATCTGCGCGACTCCCTTAATCTCCCCGATCCCTCAGGCTAAAATCTAATATCTACAATTTAATCCCCAACCCCCAATTCACTTATTAACCCAATAACTCAATTCCCTAATCCCCATTCATCAAAAGCAATAAATCAGCGTAATCCGCGTAATCCGCGCGACTCCCCAATCTTCTAACCCCCAATTTAACCAATAACACAATTGCAGGTAATCATATTATTCATATCTTTCGAGCTAGATTTGCATCCTTTTTAACGTATAAATATTGGAAGCCAACAAAGTAAAAATTATTGAGCCTACCTCAGGTTGGCAATTAGTGGACCTCAAAGAATTGTGGAGATACAAAGACCTACTTTACTTCTTGACATTAAGAGGAATCAAGGCCAGGTATGCACAATCCATCATGGGCGTGTCTTGGGCAATCATTCAGCCCTTATTTACAACAATAGTGTTCACAATAGTTTTTGGAGGCTTAGCCAAGGTAGATTCTGATGGTATGCCTTACATTCTTTTCTCCTATTTGGCATTATGGCCTTGGAATTATTTCTCTGGAACACTCACCGAATCAGCCAACAGCTTGATTCAAAATGCCAATATGATTACCAAAGTTTATTTTCCAAGAATGGTATTGCCGCTTTCATCCATACTTTCAAAGTTGTTGGATTTTATCATTGCCTTTGTTGTGGTGATTGGTTTGCTAATATATTTCAAAGTCAGCCCAGGATGGGGGATATTATTTCTTCCAATTTTAATCCTTCAGCTATTAATGACCTCCTTAGGTATTGGGATGTTTTTGTCGGCTTTGGCCGTGAAGTACAGGGATGTCAAGCATGCGCTCACTTTTTTAGTGCAATTGCTATTATATGCTGCTCCAGTTGTTTACAGCACCACAGCCGTGCCAGAGCCTTATCAAAAATTCTATATCCTGAACCCCATGGTAGGAGTGTTAGAAGGCTTTCGAGCAGCTTTTCTAGATAGACCCATGCCTTGGGAATGGATTTGGCCAGGTTTTATATTAGCGATCATCTTCTTCCTCTTCGGAACCCTCTATTTTCGCCGAATGGAAAAGATCTTCGCCGATGTCGCATAGCCTCTACCCATGAGGCGATCCCGATCAAGTGATTAAAATAGATTGTTTTCGGGACGCCGAATGGAAAAGATCTTCGCTGATGTCGCATAACCTCTACCCATGAGGCGATCCTCTTCCTAAACCCTCAGCTAACTTAATTCCCTAATAACCAATAACCAATAACTAAATCCCCAATCTCCCCGATCCCTCGGGGCTAAAATCTACAATTTAATCCCCCAATCCCCCCAGAAAATCATTTCCACAGCTTCCTAGCTAGTTCCAAATCCTCCGCAGTATCTATAGCTATAGCTTGATGTTTCGTACTTATCATTCTTATTTTAATTCCTCTTTCCAAAATCCTCAGTTGCTCCAACATTTCAATTTGTTCCAATTTGGACTTAGGCCAAGTAGTAAACGCCATTAGTATCTCTTTTCTATAGGCATATATGCCGATATGTTTCCAATAAAATTGATCATGCTTACCATCTCGATCGAAAGGAATCAGCGACCTGCTGAAATATAAGGCATCATCATTTTCATCCAATACGACTTTGACAGCATTCGGATTATGAGCTACGTCTTTGGAGATTTGATACATGACTGAGGCCACTTTAACATTTGGGTCATCAAATGCTCTGATTAGTCTTTCAAGTGTATCTCTATCTAAAAATGGTTCATCTCCTTGAATATTGATGACAATAGCGGTATCTATATCTTGGGCTGCTTCGGCAATCCTATCCGAACCACTTTCGTGTAGTCCTTGACTGAGGAATACCTCACCGCCCAATGCTTTGATCTGATTTGCAATCAACTCGTGATCCGTGGCAACAACCACTCGGTCAAATAAGCCTGTATCAATTGCACTTAAGTAAGTTTGCTGAATCACAGATTTTCCCCCCAAGTCCTGAATCAATTTGGCGGGTAGTCTTGTGGACGCATATCTAGCAGGAATTAATGCTGCTGTTTTTAATTTCACCATAAAGAATTTAACAAATTATGACCTAAAAGCCTTTTTGATTTTAATAACGAAAGCTTTTAAACCAGTTTTTCTTTTCTTAAAAATTCGTTTTTTCTCTTCCAAATCCTCACCATAGTAATTGTACATATACTTATTGTTTTGAGAATAGAGATAGGTGTTTCCATAGCCGTAATTATAACCTTCATAGTAATACCCAGAATCAGTAATGCCATTGAATACGCCATAGACATTATTAACTTGTTTATTATTGAAAAGATCATTGATCATTACCAAGTGATCTTTGAGTGTATAATTCTGCCTGACCACATACAGATTGAGATCAAACAAACGCATCAAATCTATAGTCTCAGACACCAAACCCAATGGAGGCGTATCAAAAATAACAATATCAAAATTACCTTCTAAATAGGAAATAAAATCCTTCAACTTCTGAGTCTGCAAAAGCTCAGCTGGATTTGGTGGAATAATTCCCGAAGGGACAAAAAAGAGATTTTCATGACTGGATGGTACTATGATTTCTTCTTCATTGGCCTTACCTATCAAAAATGTAGAGAGCCCTTTTTTATCAGAATAATTAAAATAAGATGCCAATTTAGGCCTTCTTAAATCAGCCCCTACAACAACCGTTTTCTTACCACCTAAGGCCATCACGGAAGCTAGATTGAGTGAAGTAAATGTCTTTCCTTCTCCTGAGACACTTGAGGTAACAAGGATTTTCTTAGACTTTTTACCCGCAGCAATATAATTGATTGCTGACCTCAATGAGCGGAATGACTCAGAAACGGCAGATTTTGGATGTTCCAAGACAACCATATTCGTGTCTTTTTGACTATTACCTATAATAGCTAACTGTGGAATCATGAAGTTTTTCTTCAAATCTCTTTGATCCCTGATTCTGTTATCAAAAATATCCCGCATAACAAAAAAGCCAAAAGGAAGAAAAAAACCTAGCGCTATTGCCATCAGATAGTTATTCTGTTTTTTAGGGAAAACCAAAGACCCCAGCTTGGCATAATCAAGAATTGCATTGTCTGAAACATTTGATGCCTTAGCAATACCTGCTTCTGCTCGCTTTTCAAGCAAATAAGTATATAAATTTTCTCTAAGCCTATATTCTCTAAATATGCTGGCATACCTAGATTCAGATTCGGGAAGCTCGGCAAATTGCTTGTCGTAATTTTGGATATTTCTAGAAAGTAAGGCCCTTTTTTTCTCTGTATTTTCTATTAAGTTGACAACATTTTCAAAAAGAGCATCCTGTACCTTTTCCATTTGAACATCAATCTTCTTGACCTCTGGATGAATTTCATTGACTGAAGCAAGTAATTTTCTCCTTTCTTGAGAAAGTTCTACCAAATTTTGAATCAATCCATTTAACAAAGGATCTGGAATACCAACTACAGAAGGAGCAATAACTTGGCTGTAATCCTTGGTCTTATCCTCTATGTACTTCTTAATAGAGGCGTAGTAGGATAATTCAAAATCCATTGCTTGAGCATCATCATCCAATCGATTGATTCTACCTAAGATATCAGAGAATTCTGCTGTCACATTGATCATCCTATTCTGCACTTTGAAGTCTTGTAATTCCCTTTCTTTTTTTTTCAGAGAATCCTCCAAGAATCTAAGTTGCTCCTCTATAAACTTTAGAGTATTTTCAGTGTTTCTGTTTTTCTCCCTCAATTCATAATCAAGGTATGACTCCATCAAAGCATTAATATAATCCCTTCCTTTTTCCACTACAGTGGTAGTCATCCTTATCTCTAAGACAGTCGCAGCGGAGTTTACTAAACTAATACTTATGGCCTTGGACATTCTTTCCTCTAATTGAGTCGGACTTTTTAGATTGAAAATGATGATTTCACCAAGTCGAGATGGATTTACAAGATGAACTTTAAATTTGGACCTACCGGTTTCTATTTCCTCACCAAACTTGAATATTTTGTCAAATAACTGATCATCACCTTGAGCTATCGCCGGAGTGAAATCAAGAAATCCAGGAGCCTCAGGCATGATTTTGAAAAATGTTTCACTCAGGATTTGCAGCTGCATGGGGGTGTTGGTGAGTTGCATATGATCCCAATCCACTTCTATCCTTATTGGGCTACTATTATATAGCTCAATAGATTTAATATTTGTCTTAGCAAAGTACTCTACATCAAAATGCAATTTAGCCAATGCTTCCCTGGCTAAATTCTTAGAAGAGATCATCAAAATGTCATTGTCTAGATTGTTTTGGCCTGAAAAAATTGCAGATCGGTCAAGGATTCTTGTCTCTGGCTTATTATTCCCCCTAATTACAATAGTTCCAGATACTGAATATTGATCCACGGTATACCTGTGAAATACATAAGTACCAACAAGAAAGAGGAAAATAACCAATACATACCAAGGCCAAAATCTAATATACCTTGCTATGACATACCTAATCTCTAATGCTTTTTCTTCATTGTCTAACTGACTTAAATCTAGCTTTTCCATACGCTTCTTAGTTAGTCAATAAACCAATTAATAAAAGAGCGGAGGCCAAAAATGTCCCAAATAACTGTAAGCCTGATGATAAATTATCGGCATTTCCAAATTGTCGAATCTTCATAGGCTCAAGATAAAGAATATCGTTATTTTGAATAAAGTAAAACGGTGAGTTTAGTAAAGCACGATCGTTGAGATTGATTTGATGGATTTTAGTTCCCCCATCATAATGTCTAATGATAAATAACTTATTTCTTTTTGCCAAAATATTAGATTCTCCAGATGCAGCCAAAGCATCAAAAATGGTGGCCCTATTTCGTAGGATAACTTTCGTTCCAGATGACCCAAACTCTCCTAGGGTTGTATAACGAATCCCGGCCATTCTTAATCTTACAAAAACGTCATCTTTAAAGTAAACATTTATCGCCTCTTGAACAACATCTTTAGCCTCCTCTTCCGTCAATCCTGATATTTTGATTTTCCCAAGTTTAGGGATTTCTACATAGCCTTTTTCATCTATGGAATAACCAGTAAAAAAGAACAAGTCACCACCACCTCCTCCAGCACCTCCCATCATTCCCCCACCACGCATATTTCTAGCTCCTTGGAACTCAAAAGCTTCAGTGAGTTCAGGGTCAGAGCTCGCAAAGTCTATGTCTACAATGTCAAAAGGCTGTAAAACATATTTATAATCTACTGCTGCAAAAGGTATAAATTCATCTAAATTGATCTCTTCATTGCCTGGTAGATTTTGAAGATAGGTGATTCTCTTATTGCTGATACAAGAGCTTGCCAATATGAAAATCAAAAATATGAATGCCGGTCTCTTCATGAAATTTTCTAACTATTTACTAGAAATCAAATATAATTAAAAATAGCAGATTTCATCTTTCAGACACCAAACTACAATCCAAAGCTTTTTATACCTATTCATTTATTCAGCCTTATATCCTAGTTCTTGATTGCTGGTACGCTTTCATCTCTTTCAAGCTTTTCAGAATATAAAATGTAAACAATGGTATTCATTGGTCTAAAAATAAAGAAAGCCGAGGAAAAATCCTCAGCTTTGTGGGCCCAGCTGGGCTCTCCCGAAGCCTCGGGACAGCGGCCTCCTGCCCCGAAGCTTCGGGGGAGTCAGAAGCTCTTGAATTTGTTTAGAATACTTTCATATTTTACTTTATCCTCTTTTAGACTTTTAATAAACTTGGAGGATTTCATTCTTTTAATAAATAGCTCTAGCTGTCTTCCTTGGCTATAATTTAATACTTCAAAAGAAAGATAAAGCTTCCAATCATCAGCTTTTTGAGTGAAGTTTTTCTTAGAATATTTCTTTTTTAAATGGTTGTTAATTTTTTCCTCTAATGATAAAGTGGTGAGACCAATATAAAATCTATTTAGCTTCTCAAAATATAATATATAGACAAAGGTCTTCATGTCAATAAAAATAAAAAAAGCCGAGGAAAAATCCTCGGCTTTGTGGGCCCAGCTGGGCTCTCCCGAAGCCTCGGGACAGCGGCCTCCTGCCCCGAAGCTTCGGGGGAGTCAGAAGCTCTTGAATTTGTTTAGAATACTTTCATATTTTACTTTATCCTCTTTTAGACTTTTAATAAACTTAGAGGATTTCATTCTTTTAATAAATAGCTCTAGCTGTCTTCCTTGGCTATAATTTAATACTTCAAAAGAAAGATAAAGCTTCCAATCATCAGCTTTTTGAGTAAAGTTCAATTTAGCGTATTTCTTTTTTAAATGATTTTCAATTCTTTCTTCCACGGACAAAGTGGTGAGACCAATATAAAATCTATTTAGCTTCTCAGAATATAATATATAGACAAAGGTCTTCATGTCAATAAAAATAAAAAAAGCCGAGGAAAAATCCTCGGCTTTGTGGGCCCAGCTGGGCTCGAACCAGCGACCTCCTGATTATGAGTCAGAAGCTCTAACCAACTGAGCTATAGGCCCCCTTTTTTTAATCTTTTTTCTTCGACTTCCTGCCCCGATGCTTCGGGGGAGTCAGAAGCTCTAACCAACTGAGCTATAGGCCCCCTTTTTTAATCTTTTTTCTTCGACCTCCTGCCCCGATGCTTCGGGGGAGTCAGAAGCTCTAACCAATTTGATATTTTGGCTATGAAGATTTTTTTCTTGCCTTTTACTTTTTAAAAGGAAAACCTTTTTTCAATCAATTCAAACTTGAATCACCTTGCAAATCGGAGTGCAATGTTACATATTTGAACTTAAATTTACAACTTGGTTCTACATGAAAAACCTTACAAATATAGATTTTTTACTCTTTGATTTGGGAAATGTAATTATCAATATTGATTACTCCTTTACTATCAATGAATTAAAAAACAGACTTCCTGAAGATAAGCATGGTCTAACTGAAACATTTTACCCTGCAAAATTTCATAAAGATTACGAAAAGGGGCTTATCGACACATCTCAATTTAGAAATGAAGTTAAAAATCATTTTGAGGTAGACTGGTCAAATGATGAAATTGATTTCCTTTGGAACAGTCTATTGAAGGATATCCCCACTGAACGGATTGACTTGATTCGGAATTTGAGCGGAAGATTCCAGTTGGGTGTATTGAGTAACACCAATGAATTACATATTCAAGCACTTGATCAAATTCTTGAAAGGGATTTTCAGATCCCTTCATTGAACCCATTGTTCGATCATGTTTTTTATAGCCATGACCTAAATCTAGCAAAACCTGATCCAGCTATCTATGAAAAAGTGATTGAGCTGATTGGTGTGAGCCCTGAAAAGATTTTGTTTTTTGATGACCTGAAAGAGAACCTTCTAGGCGCTGAGCAGGTTGGTTATCAGACATATCATATTGATCACCCAAAAGCTTTAATACACTTTTTCAAAGATGTACAGTAAAAAAGAATACCTCCGACATAGTTTACTTCTTTTATTGACACTTGTTGCCACCACTTTTGCTGGGGGAGAATGGCTATTTGGTAGAAGTATCCTTGGAAAAGAGGAACAATTTCTCAATTGGGAGTACTTTCTCAAGTCCCTACACTTCTCGATTCCATTTATTGGAATACTCTTCGTCCATGAAATGGGTCATTTGCTTACCTCTATTCATTATAAAGTTAAGTCATCTTTACCCTATTTTATCCCTGCTTGGCTGGGCTTCTTGGGATCACCCTCGATCGGTACTTTTGGTGCGGTAATCAGACTGAAAAGCTTTATCAATAGTAGAAAAAAATATTTTGATATAGGGGTAGCAGGCCCCTTGGCTGGTTTCATTATTGCTCTTGGAGTTTTGGTTTATGGTTTTACCAATCTACCTGACGCTGATTATATCTATGAAATTCACCCCGAATACCTTGATCCAAATTTTCAAGGACACAATGCCGAAGATGGGTATTTGAGCATAGATATAGGGTATAATTTACTCTTTTATACCTTGGAAAAGACCTTAGCCGACCCAGAGAAAATGCCTGTTATGTCTGAAATCATTCATTACCCATATCTCTTTGCAGGTTACTTAGCGCTTTTTTTCACTGCATTGAATTTGCTTCCTATTGGACAGTTGGATGGGGGGCATGTTATTTTTGGTTTATTTCCCAAACACCATCTTTATATCTCTATTGGAGCATATATGGCGTTCATTACCTATGCAGGCCTTGGTCTGATCAGCCCATATGAAGATATCAATACTTTGATGTGGGCTATACCTTTATACACTGGTTTTCTATATATCTGCTTTAGAAGGGCGCCCATTACAACCCAAAGCAAATGGACTATTGTATTGAGTATTGCGGCTTTTCAGTATTTGTTGGTGGCATTATACCCTGGACTTCAAGGTTATTCAGGTTGGCTTTTATTTGCACTCCTTCTGGGGAGGTTTATGGGGTTACAGCATCCAGAAGTTTCTGGTCTTAAGCCTTTGGACAATAACAGGAAAGTCATCGCTTGGATAGCCATGCTGATATTCTTCCTTTGTTTCACTCCACAGCCTTTTCAGATAAGTTAAGTATAGAAATCTTTTGATATTAAGTTTAATCTCCAGACTCTAAATTTACATTTTATCTCATTCCAAATGTTTAATTACCTTTCAACAACCTTTTTAATTGATATCCAATCCAATTACCTAATTTTAAGGGTCAAAACTCAATAAAATAATTCCCAACTGAATGTCATTGTTTGTAAATTTAGTTTTTGGACTGCTCTTATTCAACTCACCAAGTGATCCATTGGATAAGACCTACTTTATTCAAGACTTTCGAAACCTTAATTCCAAAGAGGCGATTGATGAATTGAATAATCATGCTTTCAATTTGAAAGGAAGCTATCCCGATTCCTTGTTGATTTATGCTACCAATACATTGAAAGCTAGCCAAGAACTCAATTACCAATTAGGTATCGCTCAGAGTTATACCAATTTCGGAGTTTATCATTATCAAAAGTCTAACAACGGTACCGCCATAGATTATTACCTCAAAGCAAAGGAGATTTATGATCAGCTACAACTCACTTCCAAGTCTGCCAGCACTAGCAATAATATTGGATTGATCTATTTTAGGGAAAAAGACTATAAAAAAGCCCTAGAATATCACCAACAAGCAATCGACCTGACAGAAAAGGAAGATAATTTTTTGAACCGGGCTAATTATAAACTCAATAAAGCCTTAGCAGTCAATTTTGTAGAATCATTTGATCAAGCGCTTCCCATTTACTATGAAGCAATTAGAGATCTCGAGCAAACAAATGACTATGGCTACCTTTCCAATGCTTATTTAAATTTGGGTAATCGATTTGGAGCAAACGGTAAATTGGACTCAGTAAAGAAGTACTTTGATAAGGGTTTACGCTTCGCTGAAATGACCACTGATTTTGAGTCCTTATCTTATGCCTATTCAAGCCAAATCAAATACTTTGTCGCAACCGACAACCCCAAGGAGGCTTTAGGCTTTGCTGAAAAATCCTTGTCCAATGCTTTGAAGTCTGGAGTCATTTCGAATATTTCTGATGCTTACATTACAGTGTCCCAACTTCAAGAAAGTTTGGGAAATATCGACGGAGCGCTTGAAAACTTGAAAAACCATTATACCTACAAGGATTCGTTGAGGCAAAAAGAACAAACTTTGGAAATTGCCAGAATAGAAGGTAACAAATTACTGGAACGAGAAAAGGCTATTTTTGACCTAGAATTGAAAACAAAAGAAAAAAGCAATCAACAAAAACTTTTGATCATTGCGCTCCTTTTTGTTCTTTTTCTCACCACAGTCATTCTTTTTATCATGGTGAAAAGAAATCTCAACAAGTCAAAAAAGCAATATCAACTTTTGAAAGCTAAAAACAAGGAAATCAAAGAGCTCGTCAAGAATCTGAAGAGCATGAATGATCACCAGAATCAGATATTCAGCATAATCGGACACGACCTAAGCGGCCCTGTCAAATCCCTCGAGGCGGTGATGGAACTGATCAATGAAAAGCAACTCGATTCAGATGATCTAAGTGAAATAATGCCACACCTAAGCTTAGAGATCAAAAGAGCGGGAATCACATTGGAAAACCTACTCCATTGGGCAATCAGTCAAAAAGAAGGGGAGAGCATCAATCCTGATCATTTCAATCTAAGACTCCTCTTCGAAGAAATCACCAACTCCTTGCAGTATGCTATAGATCACAAAAAACATCAGGTTAAAATTGAGGTTGATAGTAGCCTAAAGCTCTATGCTGACAAACAAATGGTTCAAATAGCATTACGCAATATCCTATCCAATGCCATCAAGTTTACCAAAAAAGAAGGTTTAATTGTTTGTACAGCAAAAGTAGATCGTGAAAAGATAAAGATTTGCATAGAAGATAATGGAATAGGGATTAGCGCAGCCAACCTTGCAAAGTTGGAGGAAAATAACCTAGTTTCAAGCTTTGGTACCAATCAGGAAAAAGGTACAGGCTTAGGTATTGCACTGTGTAAGCGGTATGTAGAAAAAAACAATGGTCAAATGGAAATATCTAGCAAAGTAAACCAAGGAACCAAAATCTGCCTATCCTTCCCAATAACCTATAACCCAAACAACTAATCCCCAATAACCAATAACCCAATCAACTAATCCCTAACTCTCCCCATGTCCACCAAAAAGCAAATCCTAATAATCGATGAAATGCACCCTTCCATCATTCCATTGTTAGAAGATGCGGGTTACCATGTTGATTACCGACCAGAGATCCAAAGAGCAGCAATCATGGAGCTGATCTCTCAGTACCATGGGTTGATCATCAGGTCTAAGACACCCATGGACAGGCCACTTTTGGAAAGAGCGACTAACTTACAATTCATCGGTAGAGCTGGAGCGGGGCTGGATCAAATAGACCTCGATTATTTGGCTGAGAGTGGTATCCAATTACACAATGCTCCTGAGGGTAACAGAGATGCTGTTGGTGAACACGCTATTGGCGCATTACTATCGCTTTTTAATCATATCAAAAAAGCCGACTTAGAAGTAAGAAAAGGTATATGGGATAGAGAAGGCAATAGAGGTGAAGAACTAGCAGGAAAAACTGTAGGGGTGTTCGGTTATGGTAACATGGGGCAAGCTTTTGCTAAAAAATTGGCTGGATTTGATGTCAGAATCTTGGCCTACGACAAATACAAGGAGGGATTTGGTTCAGCAAGCATAGAAGAGTGTTCGTTTGAGCAAATCCAACGGGAAGCTGATATCCTGAGTGTCCACGTCCCGCTGACACCAGAAACACGCGATTTTTTCTCCTTAGACTTATTAAAATCATTCAGCAAACCCATCTATTTGATCAACACAGCAAGGGGAGAAGTCATAAGTTTTGATACGCTCAATCAAGCTTTGGACTTAGGCATCTTAAAGGGGGCCGTATTGGATGTGCTGGAAAATGAAAAGTTCAAGTCCTTCACAGAAGTGCAAAAGCAGGAGTTTCAAAAATTGGCAAATCGAGAAAATGTGCTCTTTAGTCCACATATCGCTGGCTGGACATTCCAGTCCTACGAAAAAATCAACCAGGTATTAGTCCACAAAATCAAAAACCATAGCTGATCTTAACTAATCTAATCAATATTCATTTTTACGAATTCTCTTACCCTATACGGTTCACAGTAGTTTGTCGACAGCTTTACAATACAAATAATCCCATGCAATAATATTGCTTTCATTCAGCAATCTTCATATCTTTGTCTCAAACATAACGCAAATGCATAGGAGAAACGGTTTCATTGCTGAGACCGTTCTTTTATTTTTCATAGCCATAGTAAAATTTAAAAAACATGGGAAACATTCAGTATTACACAGAAGAAGGATTGAAGAAGTTGAAGGATGAGCTTCATGACCTCAAAACCAAAGGCAGACAAGACATTGCCAAGCAGATTGCAGAAGCAAGAGACAAGGGAGATTTGAGTGAAAATGCAGAATATGACGCGGCCAAAGACGCTCAAGGCTTACTTGAACTCAAAATCGCCAAACTTGAAGCCGTAGTAGGAAACGCCCGAGTGATGGATAGCTCCAAAATGGATGCTTCCAAAGTGGGAATCCTATCCACTGTGAAAATCAAAAATGTGAAAAATGGCATGACCGTTTCTTACACCTTAGTTTCCGAAGAAGAAGCAGACCTCAAGGCTGGTAAAATTTCCCTAGCTTCTCCATTTGGTAAAGGACTCAATGGTAAAGCAGTAGGTGAGATCGCTCAAATCAATGCGCCAGCAGGTGTATTGGAATTCGAAGTATTGGAAATCACCTATTAAATATTTCTACTCCCGATGGTAATCCCTCGGGATTTTTTATTTTTGGACTATGGCTTCAATATTTACTAAAATCATCAATAGAGAAATCCCCGCAGAAATCATTGCTGAGGATGAAAATTACATTGCTTTTCTAGATATCATGCCCTTATTCAAAGGGCATGTCCTTGTAGTACCCAAGCAGGAGGTTGATTACATTTTCAACCTAGAAGATAATGTCTTAGCAGGACTTCATGTCTTTGCCAAGAAAGTGGCCAAGGCTATAGACAACACCATCAAATGCACCAGAGTAGGGGTGGCTGTAATTGGCCTAGAGGTTCCTCATGTACATGTGCACTTGGTGCCACTTCGCACCATGGATGACATCAACTTCACCCGCCCCAAACTCAAGCTTACTCCTGAAGAGCTAAAAGCAATAGCAGACCAGATTAGAGCTGGGTTTTAATCTTGTTTCGATGATGTAATAATAGTACCTATGAAAATATATGACAGGCAATCTCATAAAACATCTATCTTTATTTTTGGGCTTCAAATAATCCTGGGTGTCTTTGGGCTTGTTAATGACATCACGAATCTTTTTTCCTATGTTCTAATTTTTCTTAGTTTAATAGGAATTTTGGCTGCGTTGTATTTTAAAAAATTTCCATATATTGAAATAGCAGATGGAGAAATTATCAAGCAGGCGCTCTTCAAAAATAAAAGTGTAAAAATAGCTGATATTAAATCATTTGAAAAAATTGAAAACAAATTGATTATCAAGACAGAAAACAAGCAAATTAAAATCTCAAGGGATATAGTAGATGTTTTGGAAATAAGGAAGTTTGAAGAGTATATCAAAAACAAAATAAACCAATAAAGAATCCGCGCAAATCCGCCCAACCCGCATCATCTGCGTTCTATCAAAAATCAGCGACTATCCGCCCAACCAGCGTCATCTGCGTTCCATCAAAAATCAGCGACTATCTGCCCAGTCCGCGTCATCCGCGTTCCATCCTACAATCCGAACCCATCCGTCAAATCCCCTTCATCCGCGTTCCATTAAAATCAGCGACTATCCGTCCAATCCGCGTCATCCGCGTTCTATCTACTACCTACAGTATTTATGGATCAGTTCCTTATCAATTCCCTTATTTTTCACTTTTTTCGCTAAGATATTCCCAAGAGGTTGAAGAATTTTAAAGACAATCCCATGAACTTTGGAATCGTTAAGTTCTCCTAGCCAAAATGCCACACCTAAGTTTTTTGGAATTCCATTTTTGTCAGTCAAACCATCTTGTGCCAATCCATACATGATCCTCAGTGAGTTTTCAAAACCGGTATGACCAGGCGTAATCTTGATATTGAATTTGATTTCATTCTCTTCACTAGGATTAAAAAATCCATGCGCTTCAAGCGGTTTGACAGTATAACTTTCTCCTGGTTTTAATAGCAATGTTTTTCCTTTCAATTTAAGCCCAAGCTCACCTGCTACTGCTGTAAACTTTTCTTCAAAACTGGTATGATGATGCATAGGGTTTCCCCCTTTAGGACTCAAAACCAAGTCTAATTCTGTCAATTCGCCATTGGTTTCTTCACTTGTATTAGTAAAAGTTACTTGATCTTTGAATAGAGGATTGATGATAGTTTTCTTCATATTGCTAAAATTTTAAAAATTTATGATAGTTCAAAATTCAGTGGCGAAAATTTAATATTTGTCCTTATCTTCATCTTGCTTGTATCAAATTCTGGTTTCTATGAGATTAACTTATTTTACGCTTATTTTCTGTTTGTTATTAGTTACAAGTGCCTGTAGAGAAGGTGAAGTAGAAAATTATTTGATCACAAAGGAGAATCACGAAACAGATATAGAAAACTGGTACAACAATCGTATCACATCTCTCAAATCCGAAAATGGTTGGCTCAACCTTGTTGGCTTATATTGGTTTGAAAATGAAAGCAATAGATTGGGGAAAGGTGAAAATGTAGAACTTGAAGTGAAAGATGATTTTTTTCCTGAATCATTCGGGACTTTTGAAGTACTTGGAAATCAAGTTTACTTCAAACCTGACATCAATGGCATAAAAATAGGAGCAGAAGAGATTACTGAAAAAGTACTCGTCTTTGATCCTGATAATAATTTCTCGCCAACAATTACATTTGGGACGTATAGAATGTCTGTATTGCAAAGGTCAGATTTAGTGGGTTTGCGATTGAGAAATGTGGAATCAGGTCTTATTAAGGATTTTCAGGGAATTGATAGGTTTCCAGTGAATATGGAATGGAGATTTGAAGCACGATTTATCCCTTATGAACCCGCCAAAGAAATTCCAATTTCCAATGTGCTAGGACAAACCTACCCTGCGCTTGCTGTTGGTAAAGTGAGTTTTGGATATCAAGGTAGAGTTTACTCCTTAGATGCACTTGAAGAAGGTGATCAGCTCTTTTTGATCTTTGCTGATGGTACAAGTAGCGCAGAAACCTATGGAGGTGGCCGATATCTCTACACGCAAAAAGCTGATGAAAATGGCATCGTGATTTTAGACTTCAATAAAGCCTTTAATCCCCCATGTGTTTTCACTCCCTTTGCTACCTGTCCATTACCACCCAGACAAAACATCCTTGAACTAGCCATAGAAGCAGGAGAGAAGAACTGGGGGAAGTAGGTGTGCTCGCAGATTTCGCAGATTACACAGATTTTGAAATTGAAATTAGATTCGCTATTAGGTGTACAGATGGTTTCAAATTATTATTCATGAAAATTGATTTTGCAAAAAAAAACTAACCTTTACTTTTTAAATTATAAATGATTATGAAAATAAGAAATGTATGTATTGTTGTTCTCGCCTTGATTTTTTCTTGTCAAAGTAAGGTCAGTGAAGATGAAAATAATTCCAAAAAAACATATCTAAGTCATCAAATCGAAGAATTGGTGATAGAACTGAACGACAGTTTGATGAATGATTGTCCTTATTCCTCTCGATATATTTCAGAAGATGGTCAATTGTACTTAGTCGGTTTTAATGAATCATATCATAAGCTTGATATTTTTAATTTGGATCAATCAAAATTCGAATTTGATATTCCATTAGAGAAAGAAGGTCCAAACGCTGTCATTGATCCTTGGGATTTTTATATTGTTAGTTTTGATTCAATCTATTTTTTGGGTAAAGACTCCAAATTAAGTTTGATAAATAAAATGGGTCAAGTTTCTCAAAGTTATAATCTGAACGAGACGGGAGCTAATGGCAGAGAGGCAAATACTATTGGATTTAAAGCTCATCCAATTTTGGCAAAAATCCACTTTGATAGAACTAGTAATATCATATTTTTTGGTGCTTATTCATGGAAATTCCCACCTTTTGATCTAGAATATTTTGATGAACCATTTTTAGCTTTTTTGGACCTCAATAAGGAAAAAATCGAATTGATTCTTTTAGAATATCCTGAGATATATAAAGTTGAAGACAGAAACTTTGGAGAGGCATTTGATCCTAATATCGTTTTTCATGAGGGAAAGATCATCTATTCATTTCCAATCGTGCCGGATATTTTTGTGTATGATATGAAGACTAAGATTGTTGAAAGTTATCCTGCAAAAAGTGATTTGAATAAGATAGATTTATATACTTTGAATAAGGAGGATTATATAGATATTCAAAATCGAATGATCGCTAGAATTGAAAACCCCTACTACTATCATGTAATCCCAGATAATAAAAATGATCTATATTATAGAATTCATACTGCAGGAATCAAATATGATTTAGGAAATGAGGAGTTTGGAAAAGGATCAGATAAATCAGTATATATTCAGATTCTAGATGATGATTTCGACACTATTGAAGAAATAGAGTTGCCTAAAAATACCTATGATGCCTTATCCACTTTTGTTAATAAAGAAGGAGACCTATTGATTCCTAAAACACATTATCTTAATCCTGACTTAAAAGAAGATAAGCTGATCTTTGATAAGTTTATCTTTAAATTTAAATAAAAAAGGGAGCTAGATTCGCTTTTTGAATACAAACCACGAAGTGGTTAAACTATGATTAGCCCTGGGTCGCAACCCGGGAAATAAAATTGATCAAAGAATCAACAACCCTAAAAGGGTTGAATTTCTTTAAGTAGGATTCAGCATAATAAATTAATAATAGCAGTATTAGGTTTCTCCCAAAAAAACACCCAAACAGATCTGCTTGGGTGTCCTAAATTAATTTTTGTATAGCGAATTATCCCAACCAACTTGTCCAAGGGATTCTGCTAAGGATCAAGACCAAGCCAATACCATAAGCCATATAAATCGCTCTGAATCTAGCTTTGCTGTCGGTCATTTTCTTGGCTTTGGAATAACCAATAGTAATCACCACGATGGCGATGATATTGATTACGGGATGCTCTAAGGCTGTAAGCCTAGCGACCTTATCTCCCATTGCACCGCCACCTGTGAGTAGTGAGAAACCTATCGGGCTGACAAAGTAAAGGATTAATCCAACCAAGAGTTGAACATGCGAAAGGATAAAACCAATCAAGGCTATTTTCCTGTGTTTTTCGGTGAATTCCTTCCCACTCAGAGCACCTATCAAAGCGATCACCATGATCACAGCCAATGCTGCCAATACCAAATAGGCCAACCCAGAATGTGCGTGTAATAGTCCTGTGTACATTTTATTTTAGATTTATGATTGTAGATTTAAGATTTTAAAATTACAAGCTTGTTGTAAAGTTGTGTATTCAAATTTTGATGATTCCTTGCACTTTCTTTCAGATGCCACGAAGGCACGAAGGCACAAAGGGATGTTTTGATTTTATAACAGTTATGTAACCCTTCATCCTTCATCCTTTTCAATTTATCCTTCTTCCTTGTTTTCAGATGCCACGAAGGCACGAAGGCACAAAGGTATTTTTTGATTTTATAACAGTTATGTAACCCTTCATCCTTCCCAATTCCTCCTTCATCCCAATTCGTATTTCGATTTTTAATCATGAACTTTGAATTCTGACCAACTCTTCATATATCGCCGAAGGCAAATATCTACTATATATCGCAAAGCATATATCAATCTCTACCCTTCATCCTTCCCAATTCCTCCTTCATCCTTTCCCCTCTATTCCACATACACAACCAATCCTTTCAAATACTCCGTTTCTTGGTGAAAGATATTGATCGGGTGATCTGCTGGTTGGGAAAGATAGTGAAGGATTCTGATATTTCTACCACTTTCCATAGCCGCCGCAGTGATGGTGTTGCCAAATAACTGCTTATCAACTACCTGCGAACAAGAAAATGTAAATAAAATTCCACCGCTTTTGATATGTTTAAATGCCTCAGCATTCAGCCTTTTGTAAGCTTGAACGGCATTGTGTCGTGCCTTCATGTTCTTGGCAAAGGCTGGTGGGTCTAGTACAATAATATCATAGTCCTGCTCGATTTCCCGGATGTATTTGACTACATCAGCGACAATAGACTCATGCTTTCCATGGAAAGCAGCTGCATTGAGTGCCACATTCCTATCAGTCAATTCAATCGCTTTGGCAGAAATGTCTATAGAATGAACCTCCTTTGCGCCAGCTTTCAGTGCCGAAACAGAAAAACCTCCTGAATAGCAGAAGGTATTCAATACCTTCTTTCCTTTACTATACTTGCCTAATAAATGTCTGTTTTCCCTCTGATCTACAAAAAAGCCTGTTTTCTGACCCTTTTCCCAATCAATTTCATAACTACAGCCATATTCTTTCACCATATTCGTCTGTGGTGTACCGAAGATTAACTTATTTTCTATCCCCGTTAAATTCTTTGGTAGGGTTTCGGCAGACTTATCGTAAATAGCCTGTAGCTTGCTTCCATACACCGTCTGCAATGCCTCAGAGATATCGTTTATATGCTGATGCATGCCAATGGAATGCGCTTGAATTACAGCCGTACCATTGTAAAAGTCAATGATCAGTCCTGGTAAACCATCCCCTTCACCATGGATCAAGCGATAGACATTGGTTTCATCATTATCTGTAAGCCCTATGCTTTCTCTGACTGCATAGGCCGACCACACCTTCTTTTCCCAAAATGCCTGATCAACGGCTAGCTCCTCAAAAGAGATCATCCTGACCATAATAGATCCATTTTGAAAATGTCCAATACCTAGGAAATTATCCTTTGCACTATAGACCTGTACCAATTGACCATTCTCAAGTTCCTTGTCTCTCTTGGCAATCGCACCAGAAAAAATCCAATGGTGCTTTCTAAGAATGGAGATTTCTTTGTTTTTAGCTAATATGATTTTAGGATAATCAAGCATGTATTTTTTGTTTTTTCGGGAAGATATTTGTTCCTAGCCACATGGACACCATACTGACCAATAAGGCAGGCACATGCGGATAGATCGGTAATTCCAGATTCAGTAAAGCGATGTAAGCTATCATGCCAAAAACCATTGACATCAGTGCACCCATTTCTGAGGCCTTTTTCCAATACAATCCTGCTGTCAAAGGTACAAATAAACTTACCAACATCAGGATAGAAGCTTCAGCCACCAATTCATAAATGTTCGTTTTCCACTGTGCCATGACAGTAGCTATGATGGCCACAAAAATAATATTGAATCGTAGAATCCATAGGAAGTATTTATCCTGAATTTTCTTGCCTAAATAAGGACGTATCAAATTCTCTGAAATAATAGCAGAAGGTGCCAAAAGCCCAGAACTTGTGGTGCTCATAATGGCTGAAATCAAAGCGCCAAAGAAAAGAATCTGCACATGTAAGCCACTGTGGCGAAGCACCATTTCGGGCAATAGTAACTGCTTGTTGTCAAGATAGATCTCAGGATAAAGATACTTTGCTCCCAAAGCAATAAACAAAGGTAAAAGTCCAATGCTTACATAGAAACCTCCTGCAAGGTAAGTTGAGCGGATAGCTACTGTTTCAGATTTGGAGGCCATCACCCGCTGATAGATGTCCTGACTCGGTATGCTCCCAAGTCCTAAAATCATCCAAGCGCCCAGGTAATTGATCCATGCTATGGGTTTTGATTCAGGGAAAAATTGAAAACTTCCTTCTGGGGCGGATTCCAAAATGGGCATTACACCTCCAGCTTTTTGCGCTACCAAAACAGCCACCCAAATCAACCCCACCACAATCAATGTAGTCTGTATGAAATCAGTGATAGAAATAGCTCACATCCCTCCGAGAAAGGTATAAAACACCACAATCCCAGCGCTGACCATGATGGCATTTGAAATAGAAATATCTGAGATGCTATTGAATATTAAGGCCAATGCGACCAACTGTGCTGCGACATAGCCAAAGTAAGCTGGAATCATAAATACAGCAGCAAAAAACTCAACACGTTTACCAAAGATACGCTTGTACACATCTCCAATCGTCAAAACATTCATCCTATACATTGGACGTAAATAGAAAACGCCGAAAAGGATCAAACAAAGCGCTCCCCCAAATGGATCCTCGATAACTCCTTGAAGACCCGACTCTAAGTATTCTGATGAAGCTCCAAAGATTGTCTCAGAACCAAACCAAGTAGCAAATAAGGCAGAAGCAGACAAAAAAAGCGGCAGCTGCCTGCCCGCCAAAACAAAGTCATTGGAATTTTTGACCAGTTTTGAGGACCAAGCACCCACCGCTACTGTGATGATAAGATATATGATAATCGCTGTGAGAAGCAAGAGGGATTTTAGATATTAGAAGGTAGAATTAAGATTGATTGTACCAAGTAAGAAGTGCAAAGTACCAAGATAACTGGAATAGCTATTACCATCAATTTTTAAATCTTAAATCTAAGATCTAAAATTATCAAGAATACATCTGCGCTCTCAATGCTTTGATCTCCTCGCTTTCGAGGTAATCATCATAAGGCATCCTTCTATCGATGGTTCCCTTAGGAGTGAATTCTATGATTCTATTGGCAGAAGACTGTACGAAAGCATGGTCATAGGAAGTCATCAATACGGTACCATTGAAATCGATGATGGCATTGTTGAATGCTGTGATAGATTCCAAGTCTAAGTGATTGGTAGGTTCATCCATTACCAACAGGTTAGGGTTCTGAAGCATCATCTTGGAGACCATACAACGTACTTTTTCACCACCCGATAACACAGAACATTTCTTTAAAGACTCCTCACCAGTAAAGAGCATTCTTCCTAAGAATGTCCTTACATGAGCTTCTTCCTGATTTTGAGAATACTGTCTCAGCCAATCGATCAGGCTCAGTTCAGACTGAAAATATTTGGAGTTATCATTTGGCAAATAAGCTTTATTGATCGTCACTCCCCACTTGAAAGAACCCTTTTGTACTGGGATCTCCTCCATGATGGTTTGGAAGAATTTCGTTACCGCCTGCTTGGTTTTAGAGATGAAGGCAATTTTGTCGCCCTTGTCTACCATCAGGTTGACATCAGTGAAGTAGATGGCATTCTCGTCTTTCAATTCCAAACTTTCAGTCATGAATACCTGATCTCCTGCTTCTCTTTCTGGCTTGAAGATGATACCAGGATATTTTCTTGTAGAAGGCTGAATATCTTCAATGTTCAATTTCTCAAGCATTTTCTTCCTTGCAGTAGCTTGCTTGGATTTGGCTACATTGGCAGAGAACCTGGCAATAAAATCTTGAAGTTCCTTTCTCTTTTCTTCTGCTTTCTTATTTTGATCAGATTTCTGCTTTGCAGCTAGTTGGGAAGATTCGTACCAGAAGGTATAGTTACCTGAGTAAATTTTGATCTTGCTGAAATCAATATCCACAATATGCGTAGAGACTGCATCCAAGAAATGTCTATCGTGCGATACTACGATCACAAGATTTTTGAAATTGACCAAGAAATCTTCTAACCAATTGATGGTCTCGGAATCCAAGTCATTGGTAGGTTCATCGAGAATAAGAATGTCAGGATTGCCAAAAAGTGCTTGAGCCAGCAATACCCTTACTTTTTGATTACCTGCCAACTCCTTCATTTGCATGTAGTGCAAATCCTCAGAAATACCAAGCCCCGATAGCATTGATGCAGCGTCAGATTCTGCGTTCCATCCGTCCATTTCGGCAAACTCAGCTTCAAGTTCTGAAGCTCTGATCCCATCAGCCTCGGAGAAATCCTCTTTCATGTAGATGGCATCTTTCTCTGCCATGATTTCATATAACTTCTTATGCCCCATGATGACGGTCTTGAGCACTTCTACTTCGTCAAACTCGAAGTGATTCTGCTTCAATACAGCCATTCTCTGACCAGGAGTGATGTTGATTTGGCCAGTAGTACTGTCAATTTCTCCTGAAAGGATTTTTAAGAAAGTGGATTTACCAGCACCATTGGCACCGATTACACCGTAACAGTTGCCTGGAGTGAATTTTAAGTTAACGTCTTCAAAGAGTGTTCTTTTCCCAAACTTAAGGGAGAGGTTATCTACTGAAATCATGGAGTGTCATTTTTTGAAGGTGCAAAGATAATCAAATAATATGAAGGGGTAAACCTTGGATGCCAAACATCTAAGAACTTCTTGAGCTTTCGATAAACCAAAACAGTAATTTATTTTCTCTTGATCTGCTTTGGGAAGTCTTAGTTTTTCACAATTTTTGAATGCCATATGACAATGAAAAATCAATGAATACTAGAAATTTTACTTTTTCAATCAACATCTTGGATCAAATAGTGCCCTTATCTGAGGAATTAAAGACTTTTCTGTCGGATAGAATGAGGCTGGATGTTTTCAAAAAAGGAGTGCATTTAAGCGAGGCAGGGAATATTTGTGAAAGACTTTATGTTTTGAAGAAAGGCTTGGTAAGAGGTTATTTTGTAAGTAAGAAAAAGGAAATCACTACCTGGGTGAGCTGTGAAAATGAATTGGTGACTTCCATATCAGGCTTTTTTCAAAACCAGCCATGTAGAGAAAATATGCAAGCCATCGAAGAAACTATTACTGAAAGTATTTCTTTTGATGATTTAGTTTATTGCAGAGTGACTTTTCCTGAATTTGCAACAATCAATAGGGTTTTATTAGAACAGTATTATATCCATGCAGAAGAGCGAGCTTTTACCGCAAGAATCCCTGGAGCAGCAGAACGATACGACTACTTTGCTAAATCTGGTAATAAACACCTATTACAGCGTGTTCCTCACAAATATTTAGCCTCTTTGTTGGGGGTAAGACCTGAAACTTTAAGCAGAATCATTACGAATTCTTGATAAATGTCAATTTTTTCCTGACTTCGACAGTCGTCAGTCCCATTTAATCGTAAGGCTTTGATAGATAATGTTTTATATTTTTTGATTTTGAATTTGGGTGTCCCAGAGGTA